>NZ_JCANTY010000003.1:0-1083407 GCF_059568735.1 Dyadobacter ginsengisoli DSM 21015 | reverse complement strand
AATCAGAAGGTTACGCTTTGCATTAAGCGTCGGCGCTGGGAAGTCAAGGATACGGGTGAGATTATCAGCAGAGATTGGAATATTGTGCAACAAGGGGACGGGGACGCCCAGTCTCGGATGACCAAAGAGTTCGCTGATTTTTTAAAAACAATGTATTGATAATAATCCTGTTAGTTGTTCTCAGTTAGGCAAATACTTTCATCTCGACGGCAAGCAGCTTCAACAGCAGTATAAAGACCATATAAGCGACTACAAAGACTGGGATCAACGCGAGCATGCGGCCGAATGGCTTTTGTACCCAGCAAACACCGGCACCTATCTAAATCCCGGCGAGCATCTCATAAAATTTCGTCACGGCTTTCTTTTCATAGGCCTCTCTGAGGGAAATAATCATAATGGTCCGCCGCATGTTTTTTCCATCGATGGGGATTCCCACTACATCGGGGTCGTTGACGCTGGTTTCGCTGAGTATGGTGTGCCAATGGCCTGTTTTTACAATTTCAAATAGCGTAGGTATGTCATTTATTTCCATACAAATATTCGGGACCAGATTTTTCTGGCCGAACGACTCTTCAAAAAACTGTATGGAATTGTTCCCGCTAAAAGGCAAAGCCAATGGCAGCCCGGCCACCTCTTGAAGCGATATATTAACCTTTTGAGCCAGCGTAGAATTTTTGGCCGTTACCAGCACCATATTCGCTTTCAAAAGCGTCTGATATTTCAAATGCGACTCTTTCATTTCTTCGTGAAATGTCAGAATAAAGTCGAAATGATGCAGATTGAGCCTTTCAAGAAGATCCTTAGTGGTGCCGAATACAATTTGAATTTTGATATTCGGATACTGACTTGCAAACTGTATTAATATTTTAGCAAATAGAATTCGCATGGAATAGATTACACCAATCGTAATTTTCCCGGTATTTAAATTTTTTAGATCTTTTAAAAGTAATAGCCCTTCATTTGCCCTGTTTATACTCTGCAATGCATATTCGCTAAACAGGTCACCCGCTTCGGTCAGCGTAATTCTTTTTCCAATACGATTGAACAGCGGAACACTCAATTCATCTTCCAATTGCTTGATTTGCTGTGATAGCGTGCTTTGGCTGATGTTCAATGCCGTCGCGGCTTCCGTAAAATTTAACAACTCTTTGGCCTTCAGAAAATATCTGAGCTGACGTAATTCCATATTTCTAAATCGGTTTTTTCGATCGATTTCATCGAAAAATAACGTTTTGCGAATATAGGCAATATTTTAATATTTGCTCAAATAACTCAAAATGAACATTTTATCCTTTAATTGAAATCCTTATGAAAGTAAATCTAATTCTGTCACTTGTTCTACTGATGACTTGTTTTGCCGTGTTTGGCCAGGAAAAACAAAGCTCGTCTGTTGCCGAAAAAGGCCTGACAAAAGTGTCTGTCATGTACCCGTATGCCGAAGGTAAAACCTTTAATATGGAGTATTATGAAAGTACACACATGCCAATGGTAGCGAAGTTTTTAGGATCGAACCTCGTTAAATACACCATCGAGAAAGGGCTTGCCAGCGGCATTCCAAACCAGCCACTGCCTTTCATGGCGATCGGCACATTCTATGTAAAAAACCTGAGCGAATATCAGGCAGCCATCGCACCGAATAGGGACGCCATTCGCGCGGATTTTCCAAATTATACCAATATAACTCCTGTTATTTTGGTAAGTGAGGTGGTAAAGTAAATCCGTCGGGAAGTTTTACAATTCCTCGTAACCGCTGACTTTGGGTAAACCTGAGCAGGACGAGGCTTTTAGTTCATGCTCAATCATCTCGTCATATCAGCCGGAATGCATCCATGAACAGAAGAACTGCTATTACACAGGTTGCGGCCATGCTCGGAGGGGCGTTTTCTGCTCCGACTTTTCTGGCCATGAGTCGGTGGGAAGACCGTGTGCCTTCGGAAATTCTCCCTGCTGAGTTTGTCCTCACCGAAAACCAAAAACTGATTGTCGCGGAGGTCGCGGAAATGATCATTCCGAAGACGACGACGCCCGGGGCGAAGGATGTGGGTGTTCCGGCGTTTATCGTGATGATGTTGCAGGATTGTTACAAAACCCCGGAGCACAAGAGTTTTACGGAAGGGCTGAATAAGCTGGAAAAGAAGCAGTTTCTGAACATGAATGCGGAGCAAAGAACCGCATTGTTGGCACAGGTCGAAATTGATTCCGCCGAAGAGATGAAGGCATATCAGGTGCAACAGACCAAAATGGGTGACAACGAGGACCGGGAACAAATGGCGGCGCAGGTAAAAGGGTTGCCTTATTGGCGCCTGATGAAGGAGCTCACCATGCTTGGATACTTTACGTCCGAGGAAGGGATCAAATCCTCTTTTGAATACGTGCCCATTCCTGGAAAGCTGGAAATGATCAAAATGAAGCCCAGCCAGAAATCTTTCGCATACTAGTCGCCATTTTCACCATGAACTTGAATTTAAAAGCAGATAAAGCACATACTTTCGATGCGATCGTGGTCGGCTCGGGCATGACGGGCGGCATGGCGGCAAAGGAACTTACTGAAAGAGGCTTGCAGGTGCTCATGATCGAGCGCGGGCGGGAAGTGAAACATATCGAAGATTACGACACCGCCATGAAAGGCCCCTGGGAATTTGAGCACCGGGGAAAGGTTTCGATCCATTCGGCGGAGGAATATTGGGCAAACAGCCGCTTCGGGACATTGGCCAATGAAGAGACCGGCCCGTTTTTTACCGATGATAAAGAGAATCCTTATATAGAAAAACGTCCTTTCGACTGGATCAGGGCGTATCATACTGGCGGGAAGTCCATGCATTGGGGGCGGCAGTCGTACCGGATGAATAAAAAGGATTTCGAAGCGAATGCCAAAGAAGGTATCGCGATAGACTGGCCGATCCGGTATGAAGACCTTGAACCTTGGTACACGCATGTCGAAAAATTTGTCGGTATCAGTGGTCAGGCAGAGGGCTGGGAGGTTTTACCCGATGGTCATTATCTGCCTGCGATGCCTATGAGCGCTCCCGAGCTTTATTTCAGGGAGACGATGATGAAAAAGATGAACCGGCCCGTGACGATCGGACGTATTGCCAATTTGACCAAACCACAACCCTGGCATACGGATCTCGGGCGGGCATCGTGCCAGTACCGCAGCAAATGCGCCCGGGGATGTCCCTACGGCGGTTATTACAGCTCGTTATCAGGCTCCATCCCGGCAGCAAGGAAAACCAACAAGCTGACCGTCCTGCACGATACCATCGCCAGTGAGATCATTTACGACGAAAAAACGAAGAAGGCCAAAGGAGTTCGGGTGATTAACCAGCATACGATGGCCGTGGAGGAGTTTTTTGCAAAAATCGTATTCCTCAATGCCGGTTCGATGAATTCGGCAGCGCTTTTACTGAACTCGAAATCCGACCGTTTTCCTAACGGGTTGGGCAATGACAGTGACCAGGTCGGCAGGAATATTATGGACCATCATCTCGGCGTGGGTGCGAATGCGACAGTCCAAGGTTTTGAAAACGACTACATTTTCGGTCAACGGCCGAATGCATTGTACATACCGCGTTTCAGAAACTGGGGAACCGACAAAAAGGACTTTCTGCGCGGATACGGCTATCAGGGAGGTGCGAGTAAATCGGATTGGAAGCGGGGCATCACGATGAATGGCTTCGGCGCTAGTTTTAAAGAAGATATGACGCGCCCCGGCACCTGGACAATGGGTTTCGGCGGCTTCGGCGAAATCCTGCCCGATCCCTCCAACCGCATGCTTGTGGACAAGGAAAAGAAAGACAAATGGGGCATTCCCATGATCGTTTTCGATGCCGCCTTCGGTGAAAATGAACTGGCCATGCGAAAAGACATGATGGCCTCGGCCGTGGAAATGCTGGAAGCCGCAGGTTTTAAAGACGTTAACGGATTCAACCGCCAGGACACACATCCGGGCCTGGGCATCCATGACATGGGCACGGCGCGCATGGGAAAAGACCCGAAAAATTCAGTACTGAACAAATTCAATCAGGTGCACGACTGCAAAAACGTGTTTGTGACGGACGGAGCCGCTATGGTTTCTTCCTCCTGCGTGAACCCGTCCATTACCTATATGGCTATGACGGCGAGAGCTGCGGATTACGCGGTGGGGGAGTTGAAGCGGCAGAATCTTTAAGGTGAGAAATTGCAGTTCTCGGCGGTCTTTATCTCTTTACAAACTTCCTGCTTACTATTTCCCCGTTCGATTTTGTGATGCGAATGAAATGCAGACCGGCAGGCAAATGTTTAATATTCAACTTGTTTCCAAAATTGGCTTCCTGTGAATAAATTGTCTTACCAGATCCATCTATCAACTCTACAAGCTTGGCGCTCATGAGATCACGAGCATCGATAGTAATTAATTCAGATGCCGGATTCGGATAAATTTGCGGTTTAGCAGCAATGTCGCCCATTTCCACATTTTTGATTTTGGAATATGTAAATGAGCCGTCTTGATCAAGCATTTTCAATCTGTAAACGCTGTTGCCAACATAAGGTGTTTTGTCATCATAGGAATACAGCGTTACCTGCGAACTTTTTCCCTGAGCCGTTATTGTCGACCCAAACAGGCACTTCGTCCGCGGGCAAATACGATGCCCTGCATATTACCGCTTCAACGCAATCGGTCAGCAGCGGATTTCCGAAAAGAGCTAAGGAAGATACTGGGCTGTACACGAATTTAACGTTATTCAGAGCGTCCAAGCTGGTTAAAAACTCACAATTAGTTAGCCCTATGGATGACAGAGTCGTGATATTTTCCAAACCATTAAGATTCGAAATCCCTAGCCCACCAATGCCCAATTCTTCCAGAGTAGTTAGTCCGGTTAAAGGCGCCAGACTACTTACCCGAAACGAATCGTAGAGTAAGAGCTGTTTGTTGACTTTTGTTAATGAACTAAGTCCATTGATGTCGGCAAGTAAGAAGTTTGAAAAGATATAGACATAATTAGCTTCGGTGAGGTTGGAGAGACCTGAGAGGTTAATAATACTCGTGTTAGTAATATTCAGCAGGTTGATTTTGGTTAAATTACTCAACCCATTCAGGTCAATGATCCCGGTCCCTGTGACCGAAATAAACTGGCTTGGCTCTTTGCAGTTGGGATAAGTCACTTTGAAGTTGTCCACCTGTGCCTGTGTAGCAAGAGTTATGTCCGTATTGGGGCACTGCGCAAAGACTTTACATGCGAAAAGGATTGCAAATGGTAATAGATAGATATTCTTCATATTGGTTTTGAAGTTTATACCACATTAAAATTCTGCCCAAGATAATAATAATCAATACAGTATCACCGCGAGTTATTATTATTCAGGTGAATAGTGGTGGGGCATTTGCCAAATGTTTCTTAAAAGAACCGGTCGCGCGAAATGAGGCTAAGATTTTGAATATGTCTTCCTTTACAGGTGCCGCAATAATGCGTTACGCTGGTTGTATTTTTCATTCTTGTAACTTTTGTTCTTTACAGAGAATTCAAAAATGGAAGTGGCTAGACAGGTTTTTTTTGCTTGGCTTTATGGCAGGGAGTACCACCCGGATAAAAAATCGAAGGGCTTTTATCTTTCCTTATTTTTCCGTGTACATTCATTTTCATTCACTATCGGAAGCCGGAAATAACTCTCCGTTATTTTGCAGGAAGCTTGGTGCCAGTGTTGATTTTGATGCATTTCAAAGTGGTATTTGCGCCTGAAAACGACCTGAATTGGCACCTGGGTGCTTCGTTGGATCGGTTAATGTATCACCTATACCCGGCGTTCCTATCCTTGCTCTATTTAGACTTAGCTTAAATCCAGCAAAATGACTTAATAGGACACACAGGATAGCCTACGATGTGATAGGGAAAAGCGATGTTTATTATAAAACTATTACAAAGGATCTCCGTTGGTTTTTACTTCGATAAAAGGCCTGTTGTCATCTACTGTACTATCCTTTGCTGCATACAGCTGCAAATCGTGCAGTTTTATTTTTAAATTGCCAGGACACGTGCCCCGGCCTGGCATCCACGACATGGGCACGGCGCGTATGGGCAAGGACCCGAAAAATTCGGTACTGAATAAATTCAATCAGGCGCACGACTGTAAGAATGTGTTTGTGACGGATGGAGCCGCTAATGGTATCTTCCTCCTGCGTGAACCTGTCCATTACCTACATGGCCGTGACGGCACGGGCCGCTGACTATGCGGCGGGGGAGTTGAAGCGGCAGAATTTGTGAGATGGAAGAAGTTAAAGTGCGAGGATAGTGGGCCGGGAATATCATTGAGGAGATGAGGACTTTTGTCCCTGGCTATTCCAATATCCGTTGCCAACTTCTGCCATCCGGTTATTGCTGATGGTAGGGCTTGACATACTATTCAAGAACTTGAATGTTTTTTTGAAAGTATTATTATTATTAGTTACCATTTGCTGCTATAATTACAGCTGCGTTGTGCGGATAGACAAAAAATATTGTAATGAAATTGCTAAATGTCGCAGTTGTAGTATTGCTATTGATTCTCTGTTTCAGTGTGTTAAGAAAATACAGGAAGTTGAGCTTGCCTAAGTCGTACACCGAGGTAGATAGTCTGGGTATTATGCTTTCGGATGCCAAAACGCGACTTCCAGCTAATTCGACAATCGGATTCAGGGCAAACACCTCGGTTGGCACGCAAGGTGTGCTGTATTTCAAATCAGCGCTTGTCTTAGCGCCAGTAGTTGTTGCGCTGGGAGAACAAGATACGATGCTCCTGATTCAAGATCCTCGACTTCCGGCCTTACCCGCTGATCGATATGAATGTATCTTCAATGGAGGAAACAAATATTTGAATTATAGCTTGGTTCGCATTAAACAATAATATGTTAAATTTTGCTTTGATAGCCGCCATTTTGACTTTGTTCTTCGGGCTTAGTTTTTATTTAAATAGAAAATATCCAGCGGTCAGTTGTTTGAATTACCCAATTGCTTTTGCTTTAACAGTGTCCCTGGCAGGTTATTTATATTATTTGAGTTTGGTATTTGCGGTTAGCTATGATTTTCTGTTGATCGGCTTCATTGTAATCCCAGCCTTATTTCCTGTTCTTTCTTTATTACGTAGAAATGCCAAACCGGTTTCGTTGCCGAAGTGTCAGAGTGCAGTCACCATGTTGATTTTGGTTATTGGTATTTTGATCCTTACTCTTCGTTTCAACAAGCATCTGCATAGGTGGGGAGATTGGGATGCTTGGGCGATTTGGACTCTTCACGCCAAATTTCTTTTCTATCCGGAATATTGGACTAATATGTTTACCAGCAAGTTAGCTGCGACTCATCCTGATTATCCCCTGATGCTACCTTCCCTCATAGCATTCATATGGAGAGGCCTTGGTTTCATAACTCCGATAGTGCCGATGATTATTGCAAACTTAGTCTTTATTGCAGTCCCGGCGACACTGTTTCTGGCATTGAATAGATTCGACCGTCTTTTTTCGGCGATATTTGCGTTGTTTGTCCTGACATTGGATACCAAGTTTATCAATATTGCTGGTTCGCAATATGCGGATACGCTGGTTGCATTTTTCATTCTTGTAACTTTTGTTCTTTACAGAGAATTCAAAAATGGAAGTGGCTCGACAGTTGTTTTTTTGCTTGGCTTCATGGCAGGGAGTACCACCTGGATAAAAAACGAAGGGCTTTTATTTTTCCTTGTTTTTTCGTGTACATTCATTTGCTTTCACTATCGGAAGCCGGAAATAGCTCTTCGTTATTTTGCTGGAAGCTTGGTGCCAGTGTTGATTTTGATGCATTTCAAAGTGGCATTTGCTCCTGAAAACGACCTGATTAATTCAGACAGAGGCTCGGACATATTGGCAATGATTGTAAATCCGACACGTTATATGCTGATTGCAAAACATGTTTTCTTAACATCTGTCATTTACTACTGGATCTTGCTTGTTTTGTTTGCAGGGCTGTTAATACAAAGAACTTCGTTTGTAAGGAGTTTGCCGTTTATCGTAGTTGCTCTGATACTTTTAGGCTATTTTGTCATCTATCTTACCACACCAAACGACCTGAATTGGCACCTGGGTGCTTCGTTGGATCGGTTAATGCATCACATGTACCCGGCGTGCCTATATCTTGCTCTATTTAGACTTAGCTCAAATCCGGTGGAAAGGCTTAATCTGACCACAGGATAGCCTACGATGTGATAGGTAAAGGCGGTATTTATTATGCAACTATTACAAAGGATCTCCGTTGGTTTTTACTTCGATAAAAGGCCTGTTGTCATCTACTGTACTATCCTTTGCTACATATAGCTGTAAATCGTCCAGTTTTATTTTTAAATCGGCAAGTTTGCGCAAAACGGATTCGTCCACATTTTTATATTGGCCAGCCCATCCGCTTCCAGGATCAAGACATGTTGTTAACAATTTACCTGCGGGATAGTAGTTCAAAATGTAATCACCGCTTTTTCTTGAAACCACCTCATAATATTCTTTATTTTTATCCGAATTGGAATAATGCTCGTAAAGTTTCGAGAGGGCCTGGCTCCTTAATATGTCTGGTTGGCCGGAACTGAAATACAAGGTATCCACCACGGGATCAACATTATCCGAACAGGCTGCTAGTATTACAATAGCTAAAATGGTTAGAAATGACCTCATTCTTTTCATAATAACTCATTCATCAGTCGCGATAGTTAAAGTAGTGCATTCAAAGAGTGACAAACATACTCGATTTCATTTTTAAATCAGTGTGTCTATCTACAAAAACCTGACTGGCCGAGGTTTGTTTTGCTGGTGTGAAGTTTTCAATGGATACAGTGTTGTGGGAAGCACTTGCCGACTGCAATGCGGTCTTAAATATATGTTAATGCTTTTGACAAACATAGAAAGCGTGTGACCTCAAGTTGAACACTCTTCTTGCAAAGCTTATGACACTTGTCTTCCAGACTTATCCAATTCCATAACACTTTCGTAGGGCCTTACTTCGATTTTTCCATGCGTTGGAGTCATGTTTTTCCAAACCCAGTTATGATGGTTGATGACTTTTTCAGCGTCCATAAACGGGCGGTTTCCTGTCGTGTGCCCATCCTCGACTACCAGAATATCATAATCTTTGACAAGGGCGGACTGAATCGTGGATTCCACGCAGAAGTCCGTTGCACAACCGGTCACCACGAGTTCATTCACGTTCAGCCCTTTCAGCTTTGCGTCGAAACCGGTGTTGTAAAACACATCATTTGCGAATTTCTCAACCATTATGTCATCTTCGCCAACGACGAGATCGTCCAATAATTCCCAGTCGCAGGTGTTTGGAATGAACTCGCCCATTGCACTTCCATTGTGCTGTACAAACACAACCGGCCAGGAATTTCTCCGGAACATGGCGGCCAGTGCATTGATCTTTTCCACAACCGAATCCGTTTCATACCGGGGTGTTTCCGGGGTAAATGAGCCTTTTTGCATATCAATTATCAGCAGGCATTTTTGCGTTTTCATAAAACAACGATAGTCGATTTCAGGTTTGTACGCGATGTTACGCGCTCATGCTCGAGCCCGGTCTTCCTTGAGATTGTATTGTAGGAAACGGTTTGGGATTGGATGGCATAATTCTTTATTTAGTATTCTGAGTCACCGATCTTACAATTCCATGGATAAAAGCGGCACAATAATCATTATTGAGGATGACGAAGATGATCAGTTTGTATTGGAAGAGGTTTTTAATGATCTGGGGTATCCGAACAAGAGGATGTATTTCCCTGACGGATTATCGGCTCTTGATTACCTTTATACCACCCCAGACCGCCCATTCATCATTATTTCAGATATAAACCTGCCTAAATTGAATGGGCTGGAACTTAGAAAAAAAGTTCAGACCGACGCCGAACTCAGTCTCAGATGCATTCCATATGTATACTTTACCACGGCGATCAATCAGCAAGCCGTCATTGATGCATACAGCACTTCGGCGCAAGGCTTTTTTGTAAAGCCCGGTGCATTTGACGAAATCAGGGACACGATCAAGGTGATGATGGACTATTGGACAAAGTGCGCAGCTCCTAATAACTTCTAATCCTTACCGTATTTCATATCAGGAGCCAATAATGCTAACCCTCGTGGCGAAAAAGCCTTTTTCGTTCTTTTGGCTGAAAAAACTGACGGTGTCTCCCTCCTTGACGGGCTGTAACAGTTCACTGACGTGTGTAAATATCCGATCGCCTGTTTCTGAATCTGTTATGAACCCGAACCCTTTGGCGTCGCTGTAATAGGTAACCTGACCTTTTCTGGCCGTTTCTGTTTCATCAGCTGCTCCTGGTTTAGGCACTGACCGGAAGACAATGTCTGCCGCATTGATCTTTGGTTTTTTGGAAAGATCGGGTGGAGAGGATGACAAATTTCCGTATTCGTCTACATAGACAAACAAATCTTCCAGGTTTTTGCCTTTGTCATTGTTCTGACGGCGTTGCTGGGCGCGCGCCGCTTTGTCCTGTTTGGCTTGTGTCTTTTTCTTTTTTTGTTCCTTTTTTGCTTGATTTTCTGCCATGTAATATTTAAAAATGAAATAGATAATAAGATCTTTCCGCTGGGACTAGACTTCCATCATAACAACCAATCCATGAGACGGAATTGTCCATGGGATTTGAAATATAGGTCGTGCAAAAAAACCGGCTAAACCGTGTAACAAGCGAGTTCAGACGTTCTAACTGTGATGGTCTAAGCTTTTGCAGACAAATTTTCCTCAATCGGAACACGCCCGTACTTAGATTGATATCGAGCAGATTCTGGACCGGTAGATTGGCTTTGCTGCGAAATTCGCTATTTTTCAAATAAAATGCTGGGTATGAGGGAAGCGTTTGCGGTATCAAACCGTCACCAGGACACGACCTGATGAAAGTAAGTAAAGTACGGGAAAATAAAATAATATTCTAAATATTTTCTCGTAAATTTTTAGATTCAGAATTTTATTTTAATATTTGCAGAATATTTAAAATAATGTTATGAATAAAGGAACGGTTAAGTTTTTTAATGGTACCAAAGGATTTGGTTTCATTGCTCCCGAAAATGGTGGAGACGATATATTTGTACACGTGTCGGGGCTCAATGATGATATCCGTGAAAACGACAGTGTGTCTTACGAAGTTGAAAACGGCAAAAAAGGACTGAATGCAGTTAATGTAACCATTATCTGATCAATCATACACAAGCGGCAAAAAATCCTCCTGAACAAGGAGGATTTTTTGTTTTAAGGCCATGCTGGTTACAAGGTTCGGGAAAGGCAGGATTTTACGAGAAGCATCGGTAGGGGTAAAAGCCAGACGGTGCCTGATTTAAATATTTCGAAGATTGGCGGCATTCCTGTTTGTGCCAGCAGTGAAGCGGAAGAGACTAGTATCAGGGTAAATACGGTTTGTAAGCAATTCATGTTAATCAATGATTTAGGTGAAATTGCAGCAGCTATTCGGTCCGCAGGTTGTCGACAGGGTTCATTAATGCCGCCCGGATGCTTTGCCAGCTCACCGTAAGCAAGGCAAGGCCAATACTTAAAGTGCCCACCAGCACAAATATCCCTGCTCCGATTTGCACACGATAGGCGAAAGTGTTCAGCCACTTATTCATTATGTACCAGGACGGAAAAGCGGCTGCCATCAGCGCAATAAAAACCAGGCCCACGAAATCTTTGGTGATGAGTGAAAAAACGCTGCTTAGTGACGCGCCCAGTACTTTTCGGATAGCAATCTCTTTGGTCCTTCTTTCCACCGAAAATGAAGACAGGCCAAACAAGCCCAGGCAGGATATCAGGATCGCGATCACCGAAAACCAGTTGGCCAGCGCCCCTATCTGCAACTCACTGTGGTAAATCCGGTCGTGTTCCTGGTCGAGAAACTGAAAATTGAAAGGAATGCCCGGCCGGAGGCTTTGGTAAGCACTATTTAATTTTTTTAAGGTATTAGCCCGATCCTGAGTGTTCAATCGCGCGAAGAAAAACTTAATTTGAGGTGTATTGAATAGCACGACAGTGGGCTCGATGGGCTGGTGCACAGAGGCAACGTGAAAATCTTTTGCAACACCAATTATCTGATATTCCTTATTGTTGACGCGAATCTGCTTGCCTAGCGGCTCCTTCAACTTCATCCGGCGGGCAGCTGCTTCATTGAGGATTACACCGGAACTATCCCTGCCAAACTGTGTTGAAAAATTTCTCCCGTGCAGCAGCGGAATTTTCAATGCGGTCAATAAATCATGATCGCCGCTGATGACAGTAAACATGACTCTTTCCGGCCTTCCCGGGCCCGGCCATTCCACATAATTCCGGCCGAAGGTACCCTGAATGCTGGAACTCGCACCGGAGACGGCTTCAATCCCCGGAACACTGCTCAGAACGGTCTTGGCATGTTGATAAGCCGCGGGTTCGGTTAGTCCCTTAGCTTCGAAGCGGATCAGATTGTGCTGTTGATAGCCCGGATCCCGGTTCCGGATAAATTCAATCTGCTGGTATACAATGCCTGTCCCGACCAACAGCGTGCTCGCCGCAGTAAATTGGGTAATAACCAGAATTTTACGCAGCCAGGCTGCCCCACCTGCCGAGTTATCCTTTAAGCCATTCAGTACCCGGACGGGCTTAAAAGCCGACAAAACAAAGGCGGGATAAAGGCCTGCAAGTAAGCCGGCCACCAGGAGCATGGCGACATAAATTGCCCAATAATGGGGATTCGTCCACTCAATTGTAATCTGTTTTTGAAGCAATTCATTAAAAACAGGCAGGAATACGACCAGTAAGACCAACGCTATCAAGCCGGCCAATCCGGTCAGTAGCAATGATTCGCCCAGAAACTGACCGACCAATGCCCATTTTCCGGCCCCGACTGCCTTTCGCACACCCACTTCCCTGGCTCGTTCGGTGGCCCTCGCTGTGGAAAGATTAATGAAGTTAACAGCAGCAATCAGTAACACAAATGCCGCAACAATTGCGAATAATTGAACATACATAATCCGGCCGCCCCCTGAGTTCTGACCGTTTTTGAAGTTGCTGCGCAAATACCAGTCATCCAGCTTGTGAGGGAAATAAGCCCAGCCTGTTAACCAGTCTGGCATATGGCGTTTGGTTAGTGCCTGCAGTTGGGCGCCGAGCTTTTCATTATCCAGGTTAGGTTCAACAACCGCAAATACATTGGCTTTAACTTCCAGCCAGGATTCGCTGCCGGACGGCCTGGGCAGGGGACGGAGATAGTCGAACTTAAGGGATGAATTGTCGGGAATGTCGGCAAGAACACCTACTATTTTGCAGTCGGTGGCTTGATCGAGCCGAATGATTTTCCCGATCGGATCGGCTGCACCAAAATATTTTTCGGCCAATTTTCTTGCAATGATCAGGGAGTTAGGTTGATTAAGTGCTGTAATTCGATCCCCTTTCAGCAGCGGAAAATCAAAAATTTGTAAAAAAGAAGGATCAGCTACCATGCCGCTTTCCTCGCTTGTTATCTCTTGATAACGAAATGCAGCTTTTTGATCCCAGGAACAACTGGTCTGCAAAACACCGGGTATCTCCTGTTTCATAGCATCAGCCACAGGGGCAGCCACCCAGCCGTAAGTTTGGGTTTCCTGTGATTCCGACGAAATATTGAGCATTACTTTCACGATCCTTTCATGACGGGTATGAAACCGGTCATAGCCAAGTTCATTGTTGATCCATAGCAGCAGCAGCATGGTGGTGGCTAATCCCACAGCCAGGCCGGAGATATTGAGGATACTGTACAGGCGCTGTTTTCTTAAAACCCGCCGGGCCGTTTTGAGGTAGTTCAGTAGCATAACCAACACAAGAAATAGTTTGGAACATTAAGGGATCAATATTTTCCAAATTTAACTAATTAATAAGTTGTATAACTAATATGTTAGGTAATTAAAATATCCTGGACACGCCCATTCTTTACCGTGTTCAACTTCCAGGTGACGGTATCAGATTTTGAGCTAACGCCATCCCTTGCCGATAACTGAGCAGATCCATTTGGCTTCCGAAAAATGAATCCTCGCTATGCGATGGTATTCCGAAAGTGATTTGATCTACTTTTCATGCAATTGGTCGATTTAATTTTTCCGGCAACCCACATTTTCCGTCATTTACAGAGTCTTCCCGCTAGGGTGTTCATCGCGTTGGTAAAATGATCAGATAGCTGAAAGACAGTTCAATGTTAAACTTCCGGCTATGAAAATTTCAAATAACTTACTCATTATCGCCTTTGCGGCATCGGTGTTCGCTTATGTGTCACACTATGGAGAAATTCCGTCTGCCAGAAAGTCCGTACTGATGGCCAACCCGAATATGTACGAATGGAAGCAAATACTGCCATTTGGCAACGGATCACATCAGAACGAATGGAAACCCGGTACGTTCCCCATGGGTATTGTACCCTTGGTAGCCTTTGAGGGAAAGCTCTGGATGACCGGGCAGAAGGCTTCCTGGTCTTCTCCGGACGGAATTGCCTGGACTCAACATCCAAAGTTCGATTGGGGAGAGCGGATCACCATGACGAGCGTTTATTTTGACAACAAGTTGTGGATTTACGGCGGAATGCGTTATCAGGACAGGCAACTTGTGAATGAGGTATGGTACTCTGCAAACGGTACAGAATGGCGACAGGCTCCCAATGCCGCTTGGGAACCTCGTAAAGGTCATGCAGTGGTAGCTTTCAAAAACAAGCTTTGGCTCTTTGGTGGAGTTACAAAGGTGTCCAGTGACTTTGAGTCGCTCGAAATGAAAAACGACGTTTGGTCTTCCACAGACGGCTTTCATTGGGTCAAAGAGGTGGCCCGGGCCGGCTGGTCATCCCGGGACTCGCCGCAGGTGATGGTACTACACGACACGTTGTACCTGCTTGGCGGTCAGGGGTTGGCTGACGTGTGGCGCTCGACGGACGGGAAAAACTGGACAGCGTTAAGCTCAGAAGCCGCCTGGAAAAAACGGTATGACAAAGGGGCGCTAGTATTTGATGATAAGCTGTGGGTCATCGCAGGGCGCGACACGAATCCCAACCATAACCTGGCCGCGCAGAACGATATGTGGTTTTCAACGAATGGTATCAACTGGACACGACAGGCGGAACATGCCCCCTGGACCGTTCGGAGTGGCGGTTATAGCGTGGTTTTCAAAGATCGGATCTGGCTGTACAGCGGTAAGCACACCGGCGGCAATCCGGTTTGGAAAGGGGATGTTTGGGCGTTGCAAAAGAATTGAAAATGGAATTTCCATAATGTATCGCATTGACACAATGTAAGTGCTGGCGATCATGAGACGGTCCCGGGTTCTTCCAGCGGAGGCGCCCGGGATTGCTATTGACTACAAGCAGAGTTGATTAGAAGCGCTTTTATCCGAATGATAACTGAATTTACCCGTTCATTCATTTAAAGTGACTTCGTGAGATACCCCATGTAGATTTGGAACTACGCTTCAATTGCGATTGATCACACACACTAGCAAGCAATCTCATGACCGCGATCCTCATAGATGACGAAAAGTATTGCAGGGATTTTCTCGCCTTACTCCTGCAAAAATATTGCCCTCAAATTCAGATTCTGGCATCGTGCGCGAACGCTCGGGAAGGGCTTCGCGCGATCAGAACGTATGATCCAGAGCTCATTTTCCTGGACATAGAAATGCCGGATATGAGTGGTTTCGAATTTCTTGACGCCTGTGGAGACAGAAAAATGAAAGTCATTTTCTCGTCCGGACATTGTGAATATGCAATCAAAGCCTTTCGGCGTGACGCCCTGGATTATATCGTCAAGCCGGTCGATAGAATTGAGCTGATGCAGGCTGTTGCAAAAGCGGAGCGGTCGTGGGGTACAGAAAATGTTACTGTCCTTCGTTTGAAACGGGATGACCGTGTAGCCTTGCCAACCATGGAGGGTTTTGAAGTGATTGATTGCGGACATATTTGTTATTGCGAATCAGACGGAGGATATACACGTTTTTTTCTCATGAATTCCCAGATGATTATGATCTCCAAGACACTCAAGGAGGTTGAAGAAGTGCTGGAAAAAAAAGGATTCTGCCGGGTTCACCATAGCTATCTCATCAATCTTCGATATGTAAAAAAGTACTATCGAGGAGATGGGGGAGAAGTGATTATGATTGATGAAAAGGCCATCCCGGTATCCCGGAGTAAAAAGCAGGATTTTTTGCTCTGCCTGGAAAGGATATAGAACATTTTGTTCAGGATGTATGCCAGCGTGTGAGTTATTGCCTCAGAACCGCCGGATATACATTACCCGTGGAAATTCATTTTACCGCATTTAATTTTAGGGAATAATTAGGAACTCTTTTAAAGAACCCGATTTTACACACGCTCATGAAAACCCGCCCGGATACATCCGTAACCATCCATCTGCGATGGGCATTGGCTTTCACTGTAACGGTGATGGTCATCAGCGCAATCGTTATTTCGATCTTTTATTCAAGTCAGCAAAAAATTGGCTATGTACGTTCCAGCGAATTGGTGGACGGCTATCTCGGTATGAGAGAGGCCCGGAATCAATATCAGAACAAATCGCAGCAATGGCAGGCAAACGTTGATACGCTTGAACAGGATTTCAAAAAATCCATGCATCGCTTCCAGTTCGAGATGGATGGCTTATCTCCAACAGACCGACACCAGAAAGAGATCACATTGAAACGAATGCGGGAGAACCTGTTCCAATATACATCCTCTGTACGCGAAAATGCGATAATGGAAGATGAGAAGATGACACAAGGCGTGCTCAACCAGATCAATAGCTTTGTCCAGGAATACGGAAAGCGTAACGGCTTTGACATTGTCCTGGGTACTACATTATCGGGAAGTCTGCTGTACGGAGAGGAGCAACTGGACATTACGGAGGAGGTATTGAGGGAGCTCAATAAAGCATATAGCCCTTCCGGTGTAGCAAGTCGGGTTTCTGGATCTCAAAAAGCGATGCGGAATGCTGAGTAGCGTGCGCCAAATCGTGTTTTTGCTCGCGGTGATAGGAGTGGCCGTGATGGCGGGCTGCCAACTGCGCAGGATGAATTCAGATGATTCTGCGGTAAATTTTCATTCACGTGACGGGTTGTCGTATACCAGGCATATCAACGGGATTGAAATAACAGTCAGATTTCTTTCGCCGCGCCATTTGACGAATCTCGCGGAAGCGAAAATGGGCCGACAACTGAAAGCGGGTGAGCGAGACAGTCTGATGAGGATGAATCAAAGTACATTGACTTTCGTGATGACGCTGGCTCCTGACAATGCTGAGCACGCTTCCCGGGATATCGTTACACAGGGAATTGTTTCTCCACCCGAATTTACAGAGCGCCTGACCCGCCTGAACTTTCATATGGATGAAATGATAAGCTTGCGTATAGGGAGTACCGACATTAAACCCGTGCTGGCCTCCATGGAAAACACGGGAGGGCTGACAAGCCACCGGAACATCTATCTCGTGTTTGAAAATACTGGTACGGCAATCAGTAAATCCGACGCGCTTGCGTTCGTTTTCCGGGACGACTTGTTCGGTACCGGTACGAGTTACTTCCCGTTTACGGGGAAAATAATAGGGGACGGCAGATGAATTAGCTGTGTGGTTAATACTTAGCTGCAAGACCTGAAATTGCCTCCCGCAACGCGAGGCACCCTACCGTTTTAAATCCTCCCGAATTTAATCACTATGTAATGACAACTCTATTTAAACATTATTGTCGCAGGAAGATAGCCTTAGCCATGTCGGGTCTTATCTTGTTGGAATCTGTATTTCCCCCTTCGGGTTGGGCGCTCACCAGTGGGCCGGGTCAGCCGGAATTTGCCAGTTTTGAACCGGTAAGCACCAGCAACATGATCAATCCGTTCACAGGAGATTTTACCTACAATCTACCTGTCCTGGAAGTACCCGGAGCGAGTGGGGGTGGATATGCGTTATCGCTGGCTTACAACAGTGGTGCGTCTCCGGAGGAGGAGGCTTCCTGGGTAGGTTACGGATGGAATCTCAATCCCGGAGCTATCAATCGTCAGAAGCGGGGGCTACCCGACGATTTTTACAGTAAAAAGGTAACCTACCGCAATAAAATGCCCAAGAACTGGACAGTGGGGCTCGGAGGTTCGATAGGGAATCTGGAAGCTTTCAGCTTTGACATTCCATTGTCCGTCAATGCCGAACTGCGTTATAATAACTACAAAGGGCTGGGCTATACAGTAGGAGCCGGAGTAAATCTCGCTGCGGGTGCTATCAGTCTTGGCTATAATGTTTCCGATGGCGAGGGGAGTTTTTCGGTTAGTGTGAACCCTGCTGCCTACATCAATAGCAAGGTGGCGGAAGGGCAGAAAAAGTCGGAAGACAGTCCTACAACCAAGAGTTCAGCCACGGGGCGTAAGTATGCGGATAAGCTGATTTCCCAGTCGGGGATCACTCTTCTGGGAAGCAGTTACGGGCTTTTTTCCTATTCCGATGCTGTGAGGGCTACGAATAGCGTTCATTACGAGGGTGCTTCGTACCGGCTTGGCGTCAGTGTGATGCCTACTCCGGCACCGGTACAGGTGGGGCCGAACTTCGGAGTTTGGGGGAGTTACACCTGGCAACAAAGCCTGGACAGGAACCTGAATTCATTCGGCTATATGTACTCCGCTCACGCCCAGGGCAAGGACATGATGGATTATTATATTGAAAAGTCAACACCCTATCAAAAGAGAGACTTGTTCCTGGGTATTCCCTTCAACAATGCAGATAATTTCACTGTATCCGGAGAAGGTGTCGGGGGAGGATTCCGGTTTTACAATCGCAATGCAGGACATTTTCGTCCCAATCATGAGAAAAATGAGGAGGAAATTATTCAACTCGGAGTGGAAATCGAAGCCGGAATGGACGTCGGTGCAGGATTGGACATTGGTGTGGGTTGGCATTCTCTCGAAACGGACACCTGGCAGCAACCGGGCAATACAGGACAATATAGTTTTGCGCCGGAAGGTCAGGACGAATTTGTCTTTGCACGGTTCAATAACGACCTCGGGGGTAATGTACTGTTCGGAAAACATGATGGTTTTTTTTCTGCGGATGTGAAACAAACCCCTGGAGTGCCGGGCGCGGAAACTGCTTCGTTGGATCTTTCCGGGGGAGAATTATTCAAAAGCGCCAATGAAGGAAAGCGTGCGGGACGGTCGTCCTACATTGCTTACCACACAAACGAAGAGATGAACCAGTCTCTTAACAATAAGTTTTATAAACGATACACGCAGGATGCGGGGACCAATGGTTTTGTGAACCGGGGCGAAGCAGGACTGGGCAAAGGCATTGGAGAACTGGCCGTGACCAATGAAGATGGAAACCGCTATGTCTACGGGCTTCCCGTGTATGCCCGTAACGAACTGAACCTGCAGTATAGCCTGGAAGGAGGAAATACACAGGTACATGGTAATTATTGGGCGACCCGCGACATAGCCGGGTCGAATGAGCCTGAGGTGATCCTCGGAGAGGAAAGTGCAGCTCCTTACACCACCTCTCATTTACTGACCGAGATCACGACACCCGACTATGTTGACCGGACTATGGACGGCCCATCGAGAGATGATTTCGGAGGCTATACCAAGTTTAATTATGTGAGACAATTCGGACCAGGGAATGCACCGAACGGCGAGGTTACAGACAAATCAGGATCACCGGCAAGCCAATGGTTTACCTGGCGTACGCCATACAAGGGATTGCTGTACCACCGGAATGAGCTCTCAGATAGAAAAGATGACCTCGGCTCGGTGATGACGGGAGAGAAGGAAATTTATTACATGAAGTCGATTGAAACCAAGACACACATTGCCTACTTCGTCCTTGGGAATACCAGTTTGTCACTGCCCAATGGTCTTGTTATTAAGGGGTCAGGTGAGGCGAGGAAAGACGCAATGGCGGCGTCGGATCACGTGTCGGCGACAAAGGGTGACAAGAATGGCAATTTAAAAAGGCTTCAAAAGCTCGAACGGATCGAGCTCTACGCAAAGGATGAAAACGGGAATGCGAAAGAGAAAATCAAAACGGTCCATTTTCAATATGATTATTCCCTGTGCAAAGGCCTGCCTAATGCAGATGCGGGAGCAGGTAAGTTGACCCTGAAAAAGATGTGGACAGAATACGGTTCTATTACGAACGCCCAGATCAGTCCCTACACCTTTACTTATCAGTATCCTGTCACTCCCTATCCAACTCCCTATCAAAACCTGCCGGGAGGATACAATCAGATTTCCGCAACGGCTCAGAATCCGGATTACAGCCCATTTAACATTGATGCCTGGGGAAATTATCAGGCTAATGGAGAAAACCGGTATGCGCAATTAAGACCTTGGGTAAATCAGCAGCCCAACAATGCGGTATTTGATCCTGCGGCATGGCAATTGAAGCAAATAGGCCTGCCATCGGGCGGACAGATCCATGTTCAGTATGAGCAAAAAGATTATCATTATGTTCAGGACCGGTTGGCAACGGGAATGGTCAGTCTGTTACCCGGCGATGACCAAAGTCAGAACAATAAGTACTATCTGAACCTGGCCGACCTCGGCATTACCTCCGGGGAGGAAAAGGAGGAACTGGTAGATCTGATCGAGCATCAGTATCTGAAGACGGATGACCGGATTCATTTTAAGTTTTTCTACACGCTATTGGAAATCGGTCAAACGGCTACAGTGGCTGGGGGCAAATGCAATGGGGAGTTCGTCGATGGTTATGCAAAGGTTTCGGAAGTGGGAATTGAGAGTGGAAAGGTATACCTGAAATTGAAGGATGACAGTGGGACGCCGGTACCCAAGCAGATTTGCCGTGAATTTTTGAAAGCGAACCGGGCCGGTAAGCTTAATCCGCTCGGTGATTGTAATGCACAGGGCGGTTTTGAGGACAGCGGTTCCGCTGCTGAGGTGATCATGGGCTTTTTGGGATTTGCAGGATCACTGACGGAGGATCTGGTTCCCAATATCGATGCCACCTGCACCCGCATAAGCCCTGTCGATTCCTACCTCCGGATTCCTTTGACCAGGGATAAAAAAGGCGGAGGCGTTAGAGTGAAGCGACTGCTGATGTATGACGCGGGCCTGGAAACCAGCGACAAGGTTTTATATGGTTCGGAATATATTTACCAGACTACCGATGAAAAGGGGAAAGTGATCAGTAGTGGAGTGGCAGTTAATGAGTCGGCCACTATTCGGGAGGAAAATGCGCTGGTAGGTTTCCTGCCGCGTTTCAAACAATCCTTTGCTAATAAAATCATCGCCGGACGCGATAAAAAAGTGGCTGAGGGGCCCATCGGCGAATCGATATTGCCGACGGCGTCGATCGGATATTCTAAAGTGATCCAAAAAAATATCCACTCGGGGAAAACCAATAAAGGTTTTGTTGTGACCGACTATTTTACGGCCCGCGACTATCCTTATGATAAGTATTATCCCAACCTGGATGCAAATGGGGCGGGCTTCTCACCCATGGATAAAGAAGACGACTGGCTGATTCTGCCGACAGGACTCTTTAATGTGAATGTGAGCAATGTATGGCTTTCACAGGGCTTTAACTTCATTGTCAACAATATGCATGGCCAGGTGAAGTGCGTTTCTACCTACTCCGGCGACTACACCGACCTGCACAACGTCGATAAAACGATTCTGAGTGCTCAGCAATCTTTCACCTATTTTGAACCTGGGGAGAAGATTCCGTTCTATCGCGGGGTGAATCAGCCAGTGGCAATGGGTGACGCAGGAAAGGAGATGGACGTTACATCTGAAATGCGGTCAGTTCGGGATATTTATGAGGACGGCAATCTGGAGATTGATCTCGATGTCGGTATTTATATCCTGTTTGTGGTGCCGTTTGTAACTGCATTCCCTTCTTACACATATAGTGAGAGTATTCTTGAAACCCATGCCAATACTAAAGTTACCCGTTATCCCGCGATCCGGAAAAGTGTGCTGACCTTCACCGATGGCTTGTACAGTCAGACAGACTTTGTCGCATTTGATGAAGCAACCGGAAGGCCTGTTGTAACCCAGACCTATGATGGTTTTGACAAATTGCAGTTGGGGCAACTTCAGGCAATGCAGTCGGGTATGTACCGTAACACTTCGATACCTGCTTCATCGGAATATTCCGCGATGGGTCAGAAAGCATTGAACGAAAGGGCGGTGATGACCAGCACTTCTACTGTCAAGATAGAAAAAGTGAAGATCAGCGGAACCCATTACCTGAAGCTGAGTAGTCCGTCCAATGGTGCGGCTGTTTGCTCCAACGTGTTGCCGATAGCTGCCGGTGATCTCGTGCTTGTACAGCAAGGCGCCGATAAAGGGATATACCATTCGGGTGAAGCCGACTATAACGGGATTCCGTTGTACCCGACAACCTATTATGCATCAGGTGCTGATAATCTCAACAATCCAACGGTGGAGATACTGAGAAGCGGGAAAACCAATCAGCTAAGCACTATTGCAGGCGAGGTGGTCACCTACGGGCAGCCGCAGGTACCAAATCTGGGGAATCCTGATGCTGCTGAACTGGCCAAGCGTAAGCAGTTTGCAACTGCATTGACCGGTAAATTTGAAACCAAGGGTGCCCAGCTCCTAAATGTAGGTAGTGCGTACCCATTTGTGAAGAAGCCGGATCATAGTCCAATCCCGGCAACGACATGCATTGAGTCGATGGGGCCTTTGCCGGGTACTATTCAGTTGAAGGTGAAGGATACTCCGTCGGCACTGGATGGATGCCGGATCATATTGCCGTACGATGGACCAGGCAAGGGAGCCTATTTTGATGTAAACGACAAAGGGCAATTGGTCTATTTCAGATCGAACCAGATTTGTCAGCCGCTTTTGGTCCAGGAATGTATCCAGCTCTGGCCTGAGTTCTTGGGCAAGCCGGTTAATCTGGGAGGTGTCATTGCTGCGAGCGCTACCTTGTATTCGGATCAATGGGATTTTGACGGGGATCTCTACGGTTATCCCGCTCCGCCCAAGCCCGACAAATACGAGCGTGGTGAAAGAGGAAAGTGGAGACCGGCCTCCTCGCACCGTTATCAGTCGGAGCTGATACCGGGAAGTCAGGGAAAAAGTGCTGCCAGGATCTATAAAGACGCTGGGATATTCAAAGAATTTCAGCTGTTTAATTTCAAGGATCCGGCAGGCAATAACCCCGCTAAGTGGTTGCCTCAAAGCAGGATTGCCGCTTATACTCCCAATGGGGAAACACAGGAGGAAATTGATATCGCGGAGAAACATAGTGTAGCGAAATTCGGCTATGATCATGTACTCCCGACACTGCTCGCACATAACGCAAGCTACGGACAAGTCCAGTTTGAGAGTTTCGAACGGTTGTATGCCGGAAAGCAACTGGAAGACGGGCTGCCATTGGGTAATAATCAACGCACCACCACATTTGCACATTCCGGTAAGTTCGCCCTGACACTTTTGAACAATCAGAGTTTGACCCTTAATCCAATCATTGCGGCACAGGAACCGTCGATATTGAAGGTGTGGGTGAAGGAGAACAAGGTATTGCCGGACGATATTACTCCAGGAGTGGAGCACCCGGCTCTCAAAGTTACTACGGGGAATGCAACCTTTGATTGCCGAAAAGTGGCACAAACCGGGGAATGGTCGTTGTATGAGGCTGAAATCACAGCTATCGGCAATTTTACGCCTGCAATTCTATATAAATCGGGTGCCGGGGCGGCAGGTGTTCTGATTGATGATGTGCGGTTGCAGCCCAGGAGCAGTGCTATGACGACATACGTTTATGATCCTTCGACGTTGCGTCTGCTGGCCAGTTTCGATGATCAGCATTTTGGATTGTACTACCAGTATACTCCTGAGGGAAAACTAATGCGCAAGTTCGTTGAAACAGAGAAAGGCAAAAAGACGATCTCCGAAACGCAGTATCACGTCATTCCTCAGAACCGTAACTAACTTCAGGTATGCCCGGAGGGGCGCCATATTGTCTGCCTTTGGACTATGGCGCTCTTCGTGAAACATCCATACATCCACTATGAAAAGCATTACCAAATTACTTTTTTGTTGCTGCCTGGTATCCGGTTTGTCTAAGGCAACACCGAATATTAAAATTAAGCAATTAGCTAACAAGCCGTGTTTCAAACAACTGAAAGCACTTTTTGACCAGCAAGTCAAACTGACCATGGCGCTCGGCAACGACACCCGGTTTGTGCATTACTCGATCCACGCGACGACAGGGGCGGCGACGGCCAGGACCTATCAGAGCGAAGTGAAAGTGTATGTAAGCAAGCACGGAACGTACCTTGAGAGTAAGGACCTCGAATTGTACCAGGACGAAAAAGCATTAGTTTCTGTCTTGCCAGGACGCAAAATGATTTTCATCCAGCAACCGCCCGCGGACCGGCGCAAATGGCAGACGGACCGGCTGCGGCAGATCGGTATTCTTCAGGACAGCCTTTTCGAATATGCCCAGGCGACGGACTGTGCATTACGCATATCTGCTGACGGTAATAAAGACCAGCATGTCAGGATAGATTTGACTAAAGATGGGGTAAAGCATTTCAAAATCAGGTCGATCGATTTTGTAATGGATGAAAAGGCTGGGAAGATGAAGGGCTTCACCATTGCGTATGAGCCCCGACATCGTTTGAAGACATTGGAATGTGTATTCAAGAATATTGATTACAGCTATTCCGGGAGGAAAATGAGCAAACCAGCACTGGAGTCGGTACTGACCCGTGAGCAAACGTTGCTACCTCGTTTTAAGGATTTTAAACTCATTGATAACCGCAAGAAAAGACAATGAATCAGACGAATTTTTTTTGGATGACCCGTCGGCTGAACTGGCATCCCTTGCTCCTATGGATTTGCTTTTTTTATTCGATATCGACCGGGGCATCCTTGCTTGCTGCAACTACAACGGTATCAGGCCCAACCAGCGTGGTGCGTGGGAGTGTTGCCGAATATACCGCAATATCCAACCCGGCTCCCCCGGCTAACTTGAATAATGTGCAATGGACGGTAAAAGGAGGCCGCATTGTTTCGGGGCAAGCCTTGGTTGAAACGATTACATTGCCCTACGGGAGTCCGGTAAAGGTATTATGGGAATGTGGAGGAAGCGCGGCGGAGCACAGTATAACCGGAATGCCTTCATTTTCATTTGTATCAAACAAGTTGAACGTCCAGTTGACCGACCCCGTGAATGAAGTGGTTCTCAATCACAGTGAAATGGGGAACACCAATATTAAAAAAAGCATTTTGTTCGATCACTGTCCGGGTAATTTTGCCAATTGCGTAAAGCAGGAGATTGAGCAGGCAAGGGTGATGATCAGGTTGGATGCCGGAGACGACTATGAGATAGGTAAAAATGCTTTCGGCGTATCAGTAACCGTAGGGATTACGGCCTATGGTTCAGTCAATGGAAATATTCCGGTTGCTGCGACGAGTTACGTAAAAAAACTAACGATATCGCCTCAGGCACCGGAGCAGGTATTCAGCTTGGACTTCAGCAAGTCTTATGCGGACGTATATAGATATGAGGTAAAGGTACTTTCATACGGCGCATCGGCATTCCCTGCATTAACGAGCAGGATCCGGTTACGTGCCAGCGTGGAACAGCGTTACAAAACGGATGTGCAGGCAGCACCTATTGTAACACTCATGCCTGTCAATATCGGGCAGCAGGGAACCAATAAGGTCGCATTCAGCTGGCAGACGCCCGGATGTGCCAGTTATCCAAACTACGAATTTCAGCTCGTACGTCTTTACAATGAAAACGGAAAGAAAATAGTTAACGCCAAAGACATCGATGCTGTGATAGACTGGTCGAAAGCACTGACCATGGAAACACAGTCGGCAGCGAAAAGCCTTACACTGACGGTCGTGGAAGGTTCCGGCTACTATGGCTGGCGGGTACGGCCCATTGGCGATTACTATCCCGGAGGAATTGCGAATCATAAGAACTGGGGGCAGTGGTCCATGTCGTTTCTTCATAATCAGGCGGTTAGTATCAGTAGCGGTTCACCCGGTCCGTTCTGTTTTTTTTATAACCAGTTCAACGATAACCTGAACTGGATTTATTCGCGCAGTTTTCTGGGGTATGCTGAGGGTAAAGGCATTCAAACGAGGGAAAATATCATGTTTGCGAATGGATTGGGTCAGGTTGAGCAGCGTCAAACCTATTTACCCAGCCAGGACAATGTGCTCGTTAATGCAACTGTACACGATTTTAGCGGCCGGCCGAGCCTCACGACCATGACGGCTCCGGTTACACAGGCCTTTCTGCAATATATTCCGGGATTTGCCAAAAATACGCAGGGGGAATTGTACAGCGCCAAGGACTTCGATACGGATTTGAATTTTAATAACCCGAACCCAATTACGCAGGGACCGCTGGCGCAATATTATTCCGATAGCAATCCCGACCAGACGGTTCCGGCCGCAATAGGTTACCCCTATACCCGCACGCTCCTTAGCCGGGATGGGAAAGACAAAGTGACGGAGTATTCACTGCCGGGGCCCGTCCATCGGATCCGGACGGATTCTTCACGAACAAACCAGTTCTTCTACGGAAGCGTTGCCGATGACGAACTTACAGCTATTTTTGGAGATGAGGCACCTTCGGGCAACTCGGTCATGAAGAAAATCAGTTCGAACGGGAACAAGACCAAAACCGTAGAATATGTGAACAATGAGGGGCAGCTGCTGGCGACTTGTTTATCATACAACAATAGCGGTGAAGACCTCGTGGATAGCCTTGATTTTCAGCCAGTCGACATACAGGAAAAATTTACGAAGTCAGTGCCTGTTCCGGATGGGCTCGTGAGTTCCAAATCATTCCCGCTAACCGAACCAACAGCGGTGCAGGCGACTTATCAGATCACGCCGAAAACCATTGCCGCGGACTGCGGTTCCTACTGTGTGAGCTGCGAGTACAAGGTATATTTTTATCTGAAAAGCGCAGACGGGCTGGGCAACTTCCCTAAAAAGGATTCACTGATCATCCCACCGGGGTCGTGTGGACAGGGGCAGAGTATTCCATTCATGATCAACTACGGTGTATTGCCGGCAGGATCATATGTGGCTGAGAAAAAGATAACGATCAATAATGTAAACCCCGCCACCGGACAAAGCTATCTGGAAGAAGCTGCCGCCAAGTACAGAACGCAACTCGAAGAGGAGCTGAAAACGATATTTGACCCTTCTCCTGTGATGGGTTATATAGCGCAGAATAATCTCAAAGGGCTGAATACATATCTGGCCGCCCATTATAAACTGGATGCAAAAGGTGAAAATTTCATTGTCCCTACCAGCTGTGACCCTATCCTGGTCCCTTTTGAACAATGTCCTGAAAAGAAGTGCCCACCCAATGCCGACTTCGCGCAGATGCTAGTCGACCGCTGGGAAAATGATGTGATATGGGGCGCTATTCCCAATATCAAATTTGAGATGTTTTCTCCCTACCCAAACTACACCAAGCAGAAATTTAACCAGATGGTACTGGATATGCTGGACGGCAAGTTTATCACAAAAGGAAAGAAATACACTTGCGAACAGCTATGGGATGCCTGGTTCGCGACGGTAGAAGGATGGAAGGTTAATTATCAAAACTATAAGAAAAATGGTAAAAAGTACGACTTTGTAAAGAATTTCGTGGACCTTGCCGGGAGGCAATTCCAGGGGCAGGCGTTTCCTGGATATGGTCAGCCAGGATACTATTCCCATGGGTATGCTTTTATCAACGGGAATGCGGTTACTGCGAATTGCGTTCAGGCAGCCAATGCTTTTGCTGCGAGTAAAAAACTGGTAAATCCACCCGTGTACCCCAACTTCCCGGCCGGGGATAGTGCCTGGGTCGTGCTGTATAATTGCTATAATGCACCCGAAGTGCCGTTGCCGCCGGATTTGCCCGATTTGTCCAAAATGTCGGATAAGGAGAAGATTCTGACAATGGCGCAAAGCGTCATGGATTCCTGCAAGACGGTTTGCGAGAACAGGGCCGAATCATTCAGGCAGGTGTTGATCAATGAGTATCTGGCAGATGACCATTATGTCTATGCGCCCTTGGAAAAGGCGACGAATGCAAGCCAGGTGGTTGTTACTGCAGCGGATGTGCAATGCGCGGTTGAAAAGCTCGTGGCAGAATGCCAGAAGGGATGCCAGCTGACCATTTCAACGGCGCCCAACAATCCGAATCTCATTACACAGGTAGGGACACCGGCGGAAGTCAAGCAGATGGGTATCGTAATGACCTTCTCGTATGAGCTGAAACCCACACCGGTCGGAGGTAGTTGTCCGGATAAAAATTGGGTTTACGTAGGTGGTTCCGTGAGTGCCACCAACTCGTTGGCAGGTCATCTCAACAACCTGATCAATGGTCTAAGGAAGGGCTTGAAACCTGGCGGGAGTGCGGCTTTTAATACCTACGTGGCTATCGCGGCCTTTGACCCGACGGTTACTCCGACCGGCCGCGACAAATGCCGCGACGGTGCGACGCAGATCACCGTAAAATACGGGGACAATGGAGTATTCGAGGCAGTGGGCTGCGACCTGTTTTATGTCACCCACGCGACGGGCGTATCCGGCGCACCTGTCACCGGCAAAGTCAAAATCTGTAACTGGATCTGTGCCGATCAGCAGTGTCCGGCAGTATGCCTGAAATGGAAACCGTTCCCGGCATTCAAGAATCCCGATGTGATCAAACCTGTTTCGTGCGAAGAGCAGTCAATCGACTATATGCAGGAATATGTGATGAACCAGGGCGCGACCATTATCGATAAAGCGGTTGCTGCGTTCAAACAGAAATACGCCAGCACCTGTCTGGATGCCAATGTAGATAGTTATTCCATCGGATATAAGCTGGGCTATTACCATTACACGCTGTATTACTATGACCGTGCGGGGCATTTGGTGAAAACGGTTCCCCCAAAAGGAGTGCATCTTTTGAATCCGAACGCCGATCCCGATGTAAAGCAACGGAAAGTACATCCGGATCATACGCTGATCACGGAATACGAGTACAATGCATTGGGACAAATGGTCCATACCAACAATGCGGACGGAGGAGAAAATACCATTTATTATAACAGAAAAGGATTGCCGCGTTTTTCACAGGATTCAAATCAGAAAAAATCAGGCAGATACTCTTACGTGAAGTACGACGCGCTGGATCGGATTATAGAGAGCGGAGAAAGTAACCAATCTTACAATGGCTCGATGAGCGGAGTTTTGGGGCAGCTGGAGTCCGTGGCGTTTCCGTCTCAGGGTGCGCAGCGTGTATTCTCAGAATACGGCGTTCCAACGGCTACCATTGCTTTTCAGGGCCACAGGCAGCGGTATCTGCTCAACAGAATTTCTCACCGTTTTACAGACGAAGACGGATCGCTGAATACGCCGGGTGACCAGGTGCATAATTATTATAGCTATGATCCGCATGGCAATGTGGAATGGACCGCTCAGCAAATGAGCGAGTTAGGTGTCAACTATATGGGCTATGAGTATGATATCCTGACTAACTTGGTACTAAAGGTGACCTACAATCCGGGAAGGACCGATGCATTTTACCACAAGTACAGTTACGACGGCGACAACCGGATCACAGCATTGTTTACATCGAAGGACAACCTGATATGGGATCGGGACGCGAGCTACAACTATGCTGCGCACGGACCATTGGAAAGACTGGTGCTGGGTGAGGATAAAGTTCAGGGAGTGGATTTTGCTTATACTTTGCAGGGGTGGCTGAAAGCCATTAACCACCCTAGCCTGGCTCCCGCTAACGATCCTTCGAAGGATGGCATTGCCGGAAGTAAAATCCCGCAGGATATTTTTGGAACTCTGCTTGCATATCACAAGGGAGACTTTCAGCGGGCCGGCTCACCCTTGCGTGGGATGCCGGGCAACCCTTACTATACCCTCAGTCATCCGTTGTACGACGGCAATATTGCAAGTGTGAGCAGCAACATAGAGGCGCTTAACCGTGGATTACAGTTTGAAAAGCCAGTGAGCCAGCATTACCGTTACGACG
The DNA here is from genome assembly GCF_059568735.1 of Dyadobacter ginsengisoli DSM 21015. Classification (NCBI taxonomy): domain Bacteria; kingdom Pseudomonadati; phylum Bacteroidota; class Cytophagia; order Cytophagales; family Spirosomataceae; genus Dyadobacter; species Dyadobacter ginsengisoli. The sequence continues at coordinate 1,053,433 of NZ_JCANTY010000003.1, read as the reverse complement.
AGTTGGGCAGGTTGAAAGCTGCGGAGTTTGCAAGTCTGGATATCAATTCTTTTGTTAAAAAACCTGATTACGCTTTTAAAGCGCGTTACGATGCAAACGGTAATTTCGCACAGCTTACCCGCAAGGGATACCAGGCGCATTCACTGTCCATGGACGAGCTCACCTATCATTATTTACCTGGGACAAATCGCCTCCGGCAGATTGTGGATGCAGCGCCAGCCGGTGCTTACGGGACCGACCTGGACAGTCAGGCAGAGGCTAATAACTATGCTTATGACGAGAATGGAAATCTTGTCGCCGATCGGCAGGAGGGCATCCTAAAAATAGCCTGGGGATTGAACAGGGAAGTCAGGGAAGTCCTGAAGAACAACGGGCAGAGCATTCGTTTTGTTTATGACGGTAACGGTAACAGGGTAAGGAAAACGGTATTGGCCAATGGAGTCGAAACGAACAGTTACTTCTATGTTTATGATGCCGGAGGGACCCTTCAAAGCATGTATGAAAAGAAGAAAAAAGGGGCGGTAACGGAGTTCAAACTAACGGAGGTTCCTCTCATGGGTAACAAGCGGTTGGGGATGTACAAGCCGGAACTTATCATCGTCCCTAATTCAAATAATCTGCCGGTAACGGGCGATACGCTGACCGTGAGCAGGAGGATCGATCAGAAACACTACGAGTTACAGGATCACTTAGGAAATGTGCGTGCTGTTATTTCTGATGTGAAGCGGCCTAAAACGGCGCAGGAAAGCGGCTCGGACTATAAAACCCACATCATTTCGTACAGTAACTATGATCCCTTCGGAGCGGAGCAACCCGGCCGGAGCTATTCGCCTACAAGCTATCGCTACGGTTACAATGGAAAAGAAAAGGATGACGAGCTCAAAGGAGGAGGTAGTAGCTATGACTATGGTTCGCGGTTTTATGATCCGAGGGTGGGAAGATTCCTGAGTCTGGATCCGCATATCAGATCGTTCCCGGAGCGAAGCCCGTATTTGTATGCCGCCAATAACCCGGTTCTCTACATTGATAAAGATGGTGGGTTTGAACACAAGGAGGGGATGGTAAGGCTGGCTGAAATACGGATGATGGAAGTGGGAGGTGCAAGCAAAAAGGATGTTCAGGATTACAAGGATATGCAGCAAGAGGTTGCAGCAGGAACAGCCAAAGGCATGGGGACTCTGGCCCTGACAGTGGCGACAATGGGCCAGGGAGATGTGGCGAAAGGGTTGGTAAGTGGTGGAGTTGCATTGGCTGGGCAAGCGGCGAAAGGAGATATCGACAAGGTCGACTGGTTTGATGTCGGAGTGTCAGCTGTAATGGGAAGCTTACCTGGCGGAAGCGTGGGAAAGGACATCGCCAAAGAAGCCGCAGATATTTTACTGAAAGCGTCTGTAGACGTCTCTATCGAACAAACACAAACCATTGCAGATGTCAAACCAGGGGAATCATTTGTATTTGATATTGTATCCGGTGTGATTACGGGTGGTACTGCGCTAAAAGGTGCCGCGGACGTTGGCCTTGAAGGATCCGTCAGCATTGGTACGGAAGTAGGGGCGTCTATTGGTTCGACATTGTTGGAAAGCGGTTACCAGGGTTTGACGAAGTCGGACAAAATATCACCATCCTCGTTACCCGTTCAGGCTCAGGATGTTCCGGTAAGCATTAGCATCGGTGACAATATGTTGGGAACTCCCAAAAGAACAGGCCCAAAACCGGTTGTCAGAAAGGGGACTACCAGGATAACTCGGCCAGGCCGATCGTCCAATCAGATGCAGTCTATGTCGCTGCACGAAGGCGTGGGAGGGGTAATGGATCATTCTGCTGGTTCGGTCTTAAATGATCCCAACCCTAAATACAAAGATTAAGTCCCGGGGCCGGACACCGAAGGGAAGGTGTTCGGCTCATCTTGTCCTTAAAAGTTTTCCTTTTATTGGCTCATTCCAGCCTTTGGTTTATTGTTTCCTGATACTCATTGCAGAGACTTTAACTTTGGATTCACCTTCTTCTAACTTGAATTTATCATGCACTGGTTATCTAATTTCCAAAAACCTCCCCGGCGCCTGCCGGCATTCACGCTTACCGAGGTCCTGGTGGTGCTGGTCATCATTGGGATACTTGTGCTTTTAGCACTTCCTAACCTGATGCCATTGATTACCAAGGCTAAAAGCACCGAAGCGAAGGTGCAGCTGGAGCATCTGCACACACTTGAAAAGAACTACTTCTATGAACATTCAAAATATAGCCAGGACCTGCAGGGCCTCGGTTTTATTCAGGAAAAACTGGTCACGGACGGAGAGAGCGGGCAAGCCAATTATCGGGTAGAAGTAGTGGATGCGAGTCCTTCAGTCTACCTGGCGAGGGCGACCGCAGTGGTCGATTTTGATGCCGATGGTATTTTTAATGTCTGGGAAATTGATCAGGAAAAAAACCTCAAAGAAATTACTCCTGATTAGCAATGGACACTGTACGGATTACCATTGAGTTGATCCTGATCTTGTTACTGACGTGGATCAGCGTAGAGGACTACACCTTTCGGGCCGTTTCCTGGTTTTTATATCCATTGCTCGCATTTGCTTCGGCGGGGTATAGTCTGCAACACGTTAATTGGCAGCAATGGCTCTCTTATGCGGGCTTCAATCTTTTCTTTGTGGCGGCTCAGATGGCATTCCTCACAATCTATTTTTCTGTTAAGGACGCTAAGCTGGTCAATGTCAGCAGGCATTTGATCGGCTGGGGCGACATTTTCTTTTTTCTTGCAACGGGGTTACTGTTTGCTCCTGTCAATTATTGTATTTTCTATGTCGGCAGTCTCACTTTGGCAGTGTTGTGCGGTCTGATTTCCGCCAGCATACATCGCGGAGTTCCCCTCGCAGGTATTCAGGCGACGGCCCTGGCGGTCTTGCTTATATTCTCAGTCGTTCATTCGGTGGTCGATTTAACGGACGATAGTTGGTTAGCTGGGTACCTGGTAACGCTGTCGGAATGATGGAAGGGCCTATTTTTCAGATCTTAACGCCTCATCAGGCTTGGCATTACCGCATTGTGCCTAAAAGCCGGTCAGCTGATTCCATCGAATTTTATGCCGAAGAAACGGTTGATCAAACAGTCCTGACGACGGAGCTGGAAATGTTGCTGGGGCAAAAAGTCATTCTGGATCTGATACCTTCGGAGACTATCGGGCGGGAACTCAACAGCCATTACCGACGTGAGCAAACGGGAAAGACGGAGGAGTTTCTGTCTATAAACCAGGCCGACGATTTTTTGATTGCGATGATCAGAGAAGCCAAAGGTTTGGGAAGCAGTGATATTCATATCGAAACTTATGAAGAGCGTTGTCGTATACGTCTCCGCATTGACGGACTGATGGTCGAGCGATTTGTAATAGGGAAGGCCGACTATCCTTCGCTGATCAATAAGATCAAGATCATGGCCAATCTTGACATTGCCGAAAAGCGTTTGCCGCAGGACGGGCGCATTTTTTTGAGTGGAACTGCCTCAGGCAAGCTCGATATCCGAGTGTCCATATTACCCACCCTGCATGGGGAAAAAGTAGTGCTTCGTCTCCTGAGTAACGACACCGGTCATTTGGACCTGAACAACCTCGGCTTTTCCGTATTCGACCTGGCGAACTATCTGGAAGGTGTAAAACGGCCGAATGGAATCATGCTGATCAGTGGACCCACAGGGTCCGGTAAGACAACGACCCTGTACGCTACATTGAAATTGCTCAATCAAAAGACCCGCAACGTTCTTACGATTGAAGACCCTATCGAATACACGCTGGAGGGAGTGAATCAGGTACAGCTGAAAGAAAGTATAGGGCTCCATTTTGGCAGTGCGCTGAGAACGTTCCTGCGTCAGGATCCCGATGTGATCATGGTGGGGGAAATTCGTGACCCGGATACGGCTAATATGGCCATTCGGGCCGCGCTTACCGGGCATTTGGTTCTATCTACGATCCATACCAACTCGGCCTGGGGTGCCATAGCGAGGCTGACCGATATGGGTGTACCTGCGTTTCTCGTCGCCAGTACATTGAACACATCGGTTGCGCAACGGCTTCTACGAAAGCTCTGTCCGCACTGCAAGGCCAGAGAGGAGTTTAATCTGGGTTTGTACCCACGGCAGTTCAGGCCATTTCGTGATGTGTATTTTCACTATGTGGCCAGGGGATGTGACCTATGTTTTTTTACAGGATATAGGGGGCGGCAGGCAGTGTATGAAGTGATTCCGCTTGATATGGAGCTGTCCGAATGTATCAAGAAAGGGCTTTACGATGTCAAGGCGTATTTGAATGAACGAGGTGTCCGTACCCTCGCGGAAAATGCATTTGATCTCTTCGCACAGGGCGAGACATCGCTGGAGGAAATTTATCCATTGTTATTCAACCTGTAACAGATATTGAGAAAGCGGATTTTTTCCCTCATCATATTGAGCCTTTTCGTATTCCATCGGGGCTTTACGAAGCAGGTTCTGTCCACGGAGCGACCATCAGACCGGTTTGCAGTAATAGAAGAACGTCTGAACGAGCTTTCGCGGACAGTACCGGGATTGAATGAGACCGTAGAGTTTGCAGTTTCAGGCGCCTCGTTGCAGGAGTTTTTGCGAGGATTGGCGACAGCCAACCGGCTTAATATCAGCATTGATCCCCAGATTAGTGCAAAAGTTTACAACAATTTTACGAATGAACGGGTTGCAAACATTCTACTATTCCTGGTGCGGGAGTACGAGCTGGATATTCGCTTTGTAGGGTCGATCATGTCGTTTTATAAGTACGTTCCTCCGTTGGTGACGACACACTACGAGGCAAAGGATGTCAGTGTGCGTATGGATGCCGGCAGTGGTTTGATATCAATGGATCTTCACCAGGATTCGTTACAGGCCGTTGCGAGAAAATTGACACGGATTACCGGAAAGAATGTGGTGCTTGCACCCGGATTGTCGGATCGGATCGTCAGCGTATATCTGGAAGGGTTACCTGTCGAAAGTGCGCTGGAGAAGATGACTTTTGCCAATGAGTTGAGCGTGAAAAAGACATCGGATCATGTCTATCTGATCCAAAAGGCTGCCGACAGCGTTAATGCGCTTTTGGACGGATATCCGAAAGCTGGCCGGAACACGAGGAGGGTAGCGGGAAACAATCCGGCTTCCCAGGTCACCACCCAGGAAAATTCGGGTAATATTCAGGTAGAGAGCAAGGATTCGCTGGGCAGAATGCTCGTTAGCCTGGACGCCGACAATGCACCTATCGCCGAGGTAATTCAAGCCATTTCAGCGGAAACAGGGATGAATTACTTTCTTTTTTCAGAAGTAAAGGGAATGATTACAAGCCAGGTTCGTCATATAGCCCTGGATGAGATGCTTACATTGTTGCTCAGGGGAACCACTTACACTTTCAGGACAGAAAAGGAGATTTACCTGATCGGTGACCGGCAGTTGGAAGGTTTGCGTATCAGTAAGGTCTTCCAATTCCAGTTCAGATCGCTGGATACAATGATGGCTGTTATTCCCGCTGATATCAAAAAAGGGGTTGAGATAAAAGAATTCCAGGAACTGAACAGCATATTGCTGACGGGCTCATTGCCGCAGATCAACGAGATCGAAGCTTTCCTGATTCAGCTCGACCGCGTTGTTCCCGTGGTGATGATCGAGGTAACGATGATGGACGTCAGGAAGGGGAAGTCGGTCAGCACCGGCATCAAAGCAGGCATCGCCGACTCTGCGAAAGCGGGTGGAGTGTTATTCCCGGGATTAGATTTTACTTTCGGAAGCAAGTCAATCAACGACTTCCTGGTCAGTATCGGTGCCAACAACTTACTGAACATCGGGAAAGTAGCACCCAATTTTTATGTGAGCCTGAGTGCATTGGAACAAAACAATAATGTAGAAATCCGTTCGATTCCGAAGTTATCCACGCTCAATGGGCATGATGCAAAACTCAGTATAGGCAGTACGCGCTACTATAGTCAGAAAACGCAGAATGTATTGGGCTCTCTGAACCCGCAAACGGTCATTACGGAACAGTTCAATGCTGTGCAGGCTAATCTGGTCATCAGCCTGAGGCCTGTGGTTTCCGGAGACGATCAGGTCACGTTGTACGTTGACGTCAACATTTCGGATTTCATTGGTGATCCGCCGCCGAACGCACCACCGCCCACGTCAACCAGCCAGTTCAAATCCATGCTAAGAGTCCGCAACGAAGAGATGATCGTGTTGGGCGGGTTAGAACGAACCGAGAAAAGCGAGAATGGCAGCGGAGTGCCTTTTCTGTCCCGGATCCCGGTCCTGAAGTGGCTGTTTAGCAGCAGGACGAGATCTACAAATAAGGTTGTTTCAGTAGTTTTTATTAAACCCACGATCATTTACTAGCCATGATCCGAAGACTATACCAACAGCTGTACAGGGAGGAAATGGCGGGAGTAGAGGTCATGATGCTGCCGGACGAGCGAATGGTTGTTCAAGGTGTAATACTCCTGCGGAAAGGGGAAGCGGTAAGTACAGTTGCCGGCTTCACAAATGTTGACGGACTGGCCAGGCTTCCGGAGCATTTGCCGGTAACGACACCGGTGAGTTTGGTCGCGAGTGGACGTGGAGTGCTTTGCAAAAAGCTCGAATTACCAGAGGGAAATAGCGGACAATTACTTCAGAAAATCCTACCTAATGCGAATGAAAGTGATTTCTACATACAATATGTTCCTTCCGGCAGTAGTGTTTTAGCGGCTGTTGCCCGGCGCGACTCGATCGATTCATTGGTGGCAATCATTTCGAAATCAGGTTATCAGGTGGTGAATGTAATATTGGTCCCCGTCGCATTTGATGCACTCAAAGTATTGCTGAGTGATGAAGTTTTAAGCGGGAAAGGTTTTTTGCACCTGGCACATCATCAAATAAGCTTCTCCGGAGGCGAATTGACGGATTACAGCTTTGGAAAAAACAGAAGCGAACCGGTATTTGGGCAGGTTGCTTTAGGAGGAGCGGATGTAGCGGAGGAAGTGCTTCCATCGTATGGCGCAGCGCTTCATATGTTGGTATCGGGAAGGACCGGTCAGAGCGCATTGCCGGTCAGTGCCGCTGAGGCCCAGCTGGACGAGTACCTGCAGAAGAAGCGCTTCATTTACTCGGGTTATACTGCACTTTGCTTTTTTCTCCTCTTACTTCTGTCAAATGCATTGTGCTATCATCATTACGCCAATGAATATCGGCGACTGGAATATCAATACGCCGGACATGAGAAGGAATCCGCGGAAGCAGATACACTCCGTAAACGGATTGCCGTTCAGGAGGCGTTTCTGACCCAAACGGGCTGGCTTCGGTTTAAGCCTACCTCGTTTTATGTAGACAGGATCGGGGCAACGGTGCCACAGTCGATCCAGATTGATCAATTGGTCATAAATCCGCCGGACGAAAAACGGACAAAATTTGAAAAAAGGCTGGTTTTTGAGCTCGGGAAAGGAAGGATAGGCGGGTATTGCGGGAAACCCACGGACCTAAATCTATGGGTAAGGCAACTTCGGTCGCTGGGATGGGTACATAACGTGGAAGTTCATAAGTACTCTTTTGATGAAAAAACGAGCAGCGGCCAATTTCTGGTCACATTTGAAATTCAGTAGTATGAACCTATTTTCTGTAAGGTATCGAAAGAAGAACGTTTACCTGGCCGCGACCTGCGTGCTGATGGCTTTACTATCATACCTGCTTGCTATCCGGAGGACGCTTGCTATCAGGCAGTCGGTAATTGAAATGGAAACAATGGCGGCCGGCGAGAACGATGTAAAATCTCTTGAAGCACGGCTGGTCACATTAGGGGTTGGGTTCAATAGTGGTGGTGGCGATCGGCAGACCGAGCAGCTTATGGAAAATGTCAGCAACCTATGCCAGCAAAAAGGTGTCAGGCTTCATTCATTTCCCAGTCCGGAGATCACGCAGTTCGGTGGACTGGACGTTGCGACTGCAAAGTTCGTGGTTGGGGGAGGTTATCGCAAGTTGCTCGAATTGCTTTTTGAACTTGAAAAAAAGCAAGGTACGGGGAAAGCATCCTCTATAGCGTTGGCATCCGCGAGCGGGCCGGCGGGGGAAAAAAGTGCAATAGAATTGACCGTATTCTGGCAAAACATTCGCAAGCAATGAAGACAGCAATCACATTGAGAGCACGGCGGAAGAACACCCTGATCGGCCTGGCTGTAACCTTCATGATGTGGGCATGCTCGGAATTTCTGGACCCGTCGGTTCAGCAATCCGGGGTAGCCGTTCTGGCCCCACTCGATAGTGCCCGGGTGGGGCCAGACCAGCCCTTGTTTTGGTGGGACCCGGTTCCGGGAGCCAGTGCATACCGGATGCAGATCGTAAAGCCCAGCTTTAAGCGCATGGAGGAATTGATTACGGATACGTTGATCAAGTCAAACAAGATGACTGTAAACCTTGGCCAGGGGCAGTATCAGTGGCGGATACGCGCCGTTGACGATGTCAGCCATACCGACTTCCAGACATACACGCTTTTTGTAGATTCCGCGTCTGCCGGGGGGCGGGCGGGAACAGGTCACGGCAAAGTAGTGAGGGGCTGTGAATTGCCTGATCTATGAAAGGCAGTAAACTGACATTCGCATTGCTGACCGTAGTCGGCGCTGTTTGGGGCATGATCCTGTTTCGTGTGATCCGTTCGATGAATAATGATCAGCCGTTGTCCATCGGTCCGGTAAAGGCTGCTGAGAAACTTTCCGTTAAGGGATCCGTATCTGATACGTTTTCATTGCTGCCCGTATATGATGATCCTTTTACGGGCCGGCCCGAAGTAGCGGAAAACACGCCTGTTGTCCCGGCATCATTCGTTGCGGACCGGCCGCTGCGTGCGATTGCCGAACAGAAAGATCGGGTGATTCCGAAGCCGCTGGATTCCGTGGCGGTCTATCTGGGACTTATCCTAAATAAGGAAAAGGGAAGGAAAGTCGCAGTTTTGAGATTAAATGGCCAAGAGTACCTTCTATCGGAAGGGCAAACTGCCGGTGGAGTCCGGATGGTGGAACAAAGAGGGGATTCTTTGAAGGTGACATTTGAACATAAAACAAAATGGTTGAGACGCTCCCGCTAGTGCCCTTTCGACTTTTTCCCGCGATACTGCTCCAATTATTGATTTGGCAACTCCTGATGCAATCGTGTGTGTCGGCTCAGGAAAGCGTCGATGCAGGCAGAATGGGACTTCGGGTCACCATTCATACTGACACGACCGTTACGCATGCGGAGGTGATACCACGAGGAAAGAAAACCAGAATTTCGGAATCAGTTCTGTATCATTGGTATAGCTCCAACCATATCCACGTTACACGTGGCGGGTTCGGGGGCAAGTTGCTGCATGGGAAGTACGCGCAGTTTCAGTACCCTGATAAAAATCTCTTGGAGCAGGGGGAGTTCTGGAAAGGCAAAAAAAATGGTGTTTGGAAAAGCTGGTACAGCCATGGAGAAGTGAAACAACGGGTCAGGTGGAAGAACGGTAAGCTGCACGGTCGTTTTAACGAATACAACAAAGAAGGAGAGATCATCCGATCGGGACGGTATCGTAAGAATAAGTTGCATGGGTTGCTCAAAACGCAATATGGTTTGGACAGTTTGGAGATCCGCCATTTCAGAAACGGCAGGCCGCTCAGTAGGAATCGAGGGGTTTTCAAGCTGCTTAGTAGGTTGGGCGGGCAATTTAAAAGTAAAATCATTTCAAAAAAGCGTAGGAATCGTGCTGTCAATAAATTGCCTGAACAGCTATGAAAATGTTGCTTCACTTCACTCACAAATTCAATGCGAATGTGCTGCTGCTTGTAGTGGTGCTTGCCATGATTTGCGGCGTTCTGAGTAGTGCCATTGTATTTATTGGTTATTACCACCGCTGTGTGGTGAACCAGGCGCTGCTAATGAAGCGGATCGAACTGAATCTGCAATCCGGTGTACAATGGCTTTTGGCCTCACCTGACAGTATCGTTCGGTTTGAAAGAACATGGGACTTGTTTGGAGAGGGAGTAGATTCAGTGTCCGTAACCCGGCAGCCCTGGGGACTGTATGAGGTTGGAACGGTAGCTGCCTATGCTGGTCCGGCCAGGCGGACCAAAGCATTCCTGATGGGGCGGGGGAACGTTGCAGCGCATGCCATTTACCTGGCAGACAATGGCATACCCTTGTCCGTGAGCGGCGAAACTTCGATTTTAGGGCCCTGCAAACTTCCCAAAGCAGGTGTGCAAAGTGTACAGGTGGAGGGATTTCACTATCCGGGAGCCGACCCCGTACATGGTAAAATTAGTTCTTCGTCGTTTGATCTCCCACCCGTGAATAAAGCAGTGATCTCCCATTTGGAGAAACTCTTCGATACAAGCCCGGGAGGGGACGGTTGGGATATCGCGACGGTTGAATCCATAGAGCGGGATACGCTGAGGCGGTCTTTTACTGAGGTACCGGCATTGCTGTATCGGCACGGGGCGCTAGACCTGCGGAATGTGTATGATGGTCAATTAGTTATCCTTTCTGACTCGCTGATACGTATCGCTGCGGGAGCAGAACTCCGCGATGTGATCCTGATTGCACCCGCTATTGTGATCCAGGAGGGGTTTAGAGGGAATGCGCAATTTTTTGCCACCGATTCGATTCGGATCGGGAAAGGTTGTTCCCTTTACTATCCTTCTGCTATTGGGTTGCTAAAAAGGGACTTTCATGTAAATCAACCCTCCATTGTTATTGGCGAAAATAGTCATATTGAAGGAATACTGATGGCCTTTCAGGAAGTTCAGGACTTGCAGCAAACCGTTATTCGAACAGCGGATCATGTTTTGGTTACCGGGCAGATTTATGCGGATGGTTTTCTCGAATTGCATGGTAAGGTGCATGGAGAGGTGATTTGCCGGAAATTTATATTGAAAACACCTTCGTCTGTTTATGAAAACTATCTGGTGAACGCCGTAATTGACCCCGGCAAACTACCGGCCCAGTATGTGGGTCCGGCGTTGTTCTCATCGCCCATATTCAACCGAAAGATTGTCAAATGGTATTGAAACGGATTTTACGGGTCAGCGGCTCCTCGTTGATAGAGGTGGTAGTGGCGATGGTGCTGATAGCGGTTGTGTTTTCCGTGAGCGCAGCCATCGTCGCCAATGCTGGCAGGGCTGGTTTCTCAGGCGAAAAGTTTGGGGGAATGGCGGTTATCAGCGAGGTGGCAGCTGAGACTCAAAAAGCAGGGACCTACTATTCTGAGCAGCTTATCAGAGGTATTTACACGGTAGTGAAGTCTGTCGGTTTTTACGAAGGTAACCAGCAGCTTGTTTTTTTAAAGATTGAAGTATATGGTCAGGAAGGACATTTAGTGGCTGTCCGGCGACAGTTAATCAATATACAGGAGCATGAATAAATTGAAGGCATTTACGTTGATGGAAATGATGGTTGTAATGGTGGTCAGCTCCGTGGCTATATCCATTTGCTTTGCCTGTTTTAATCTGATACAGCGTCAATTTCTCAGGTTTAAGGAAAGACAGGAAGCATTTTCTGTTCATCTGGAAATCGATAGGTTATTGACAAAGGATTTTTCGGATTGCCGGCATATCCTCAAAACACAGCAGGGTTGCTCCTGTATATATGATTCACATACAGTATCTTATGATTTTCTGGATGGTATGATCGTCCGCTCGGACAGTGCACAACGCGATTCTTTCAACATACCGCTCAGCCAGATTGAAGTGCGGCAAACCGGGCAGGATGTTGCAGAAAATGGAGAAATGATCGACGAGCTTATAATGAGATTTTTGATTGACGAAGATGAGTTCTCGCTTTCCTTTCAAAAACTATATGGTGCCGACAGCTGGTTGCATGATCATCGTCCAAACGACCCAATTCATGGCCTCGATTGACTTGCGTAAAATAGCTGCCCGGAACAAAGCAGCCGTCCCGGAGCCAGCTCGTAAATGGTCGGATATCCTTAATAAGGAAATTTCCTTATTTGGTTCGCGGTTGAATGACAAGAGAAAGGAAGCATTCTATCTGGAAATGAGTATTCTTCTGGCGGCAGGACTGGATTTGAAGAGTGCGCTGGATCTGATTGTCGAAGACCAGCGCAAAGCCGGCGAAATGGCCATTTTTGAGGGTGTGAGGCGTTCCGTATTGCAAGGAAAGGCTTTGTCGGATGCTCTGGGGGAGACAAAGCTGTTCAGTACCTATGAGTATTGCAGCATCCAGATCGGGGAGGAGACGGGCAAGTTGCCGGCAATCCTGAAAGAACTGGCGGTGTATCATCAAAAGAAGACCAGGCAGAAGCGTCAGATTGTTCAGGCCCTCACATACCCGGGCCTGGTACTGGCGACCTCCTTCGCTGCCGTGTTCTTTATGCTGAACTTCATAGTACCCATGTTTGCCGACGTCTTTAAGCGTTTTGGAGGCAAACTCCCATGGGTAACTCAGCTGATCCTCGACATTTCACACTTTTTCTCAACCTATGCGTTGATGTGCTTTCTGATGGCGGCGGCAGCGGGGGCAGGATTATGGAAGAACAGAAAAAAGGATTGGTTCAGGGAAAAGGGTGCAGCATTTGTAATCGCACTCCCATTGGTCGGGGAAATCATACGTAAAATTTATCTGGCCCGCTTTTCCCAGTCTATGACCTTGCTGATCGCCTCTAGAGTGCCGTTGTTGCGGGCCACCACGCTGGTCAGACAGATGATCGGCTTTTACCCTATCGAAGCCGCCCTTGTCCAGGTAGAGAAGGATATGATGCGAGGGGAGTTTCTTCACCGGTCGCTTTCGCACTTTTCAATTTTTCCGAACAGAATGTTGTCCCTTATCAAGGTAGGAGAAGAAGTAAATCAGCTGGACGCATTTTTTGAGAAGATTTCAACACAATACACCGAGGAAGTAGAGCATCAGACAGCCCTGATCGGGGGTTTGCTGGAACCTTTCATGATCGTACTGCTGGGAGCGATCGTCGGGTTCATTCTTATCGCCATGTATCTGCCACTTTTCCAACTGAGTACGACCTTTTGAAGCGGGGATGCCGATTCGGGATCAGCCTTTTACGATAATTAACATATTCATAATAAATCCGTTGTGATTTTAATATTGCAATAATACTACTTTTGGGCAGGTTCGTCGGCGGGAAAACGCCGTGGTGATGCTTTCTGAGCGGGGCCGGCGGCATAGCAATCCGAATGACGTGGCAGAAATGAAAAAAATCGAAACTGAAAGTAGTTCATATAGCAAGTTGGTCAGTCAGACGCCTTTTGAAAGATCGCTTGCAAGGAGAGTAGCAAAGGCAAGGATGGTTTCGGAGTTGGCACAGGGACCGGCCAGTCGTGCCAATGGTCAGGAAGTGGAGTTGGTAAAGGAGCTTCAGGAGCAACTTCGGCACTTCGCGCTTTTAAACGATACCTATATATATACGGTGGAGAAATATGTGGCGACCTCGCTGGTCCGAAAGGCCATGTTCAAGGGAGAGGACGATAGCATTAGACATGTTGCCTACGTAATGAAAATGGCCGTGATCAAGGACAGGTTGCAGGACGCGGTTCATGCAAGGGAAATCAAAATGCATTATGCCGCCATTTTTGCGCAAAACCCCTTGGCACCTCCGTATGATGTGGTCAGACCTGGTTTCGACAAGGAGTTGGACGTATTTATATTATCATATTCGATTATTCTGGATCATTTCAAATCCATGGTGCAGAAGATCGAAGCGGGACAGCAGATACCCATCGGTATTCCCTATGCTATCGACGATTGTAAAAAAATGATCAACCGGGCGGAGGCGTTGGGTAAGGAAGTGTCGAGTCTGATCCAGAAGGTCTATGTGGTAAACGATGAGCGACTTTTCGTTTTCGAGCGGATCAAGGAGCTATGTAATGCAATCTGCAACCGCTCTCGGTTCCTCTTCGGTTCTCATGATCCCGTCTACAAGGAGATCAATACTCTTAAGTACGCAATCATGTAAAAATGTGAGTTAACAATAACTTAATATTAAAGACATATGGGAATAATGTTGTGCTAGTAGTTTCGTGTCAAAATATTAGACACTGATTATGAGACATTTGGTTACAGCAATTTCCCTCCTTATTTTAACGACTTCGGCCTGTTTTGCCCAATTCGGCTCCATTAAGGGCAATGTTAAAGACGGCAAGAACAACGAAGCGATCATCGGAGCAACCGTTCAGATCATAGGTACTACATCCCCGTTGGGCTCTGTGACCGACGTCGAGGGCAACTTTGAAATTCAGAAAGTACCCGCCGGATCTTATAAGGTTCAGATAAGCTACGTTTCTTACGCGACAAAAGAAATAGACAATGTTCGCGTAGAAGCGGACAAGTCAACGGTGATTACGACTGCGCTCGTCGAGGATAACAAAACATTGCAGGAGGTGGTCGTGAAAGGGCAGCGGCAGACGAACACCGAAGTTTCTGTCATCACCGAAATCAAGCAGGTGCAGCAGATCGCGGTAGGTATTTCGGCGCAGCAAATCCAGCGTACACAGGACAGGGACGCATCCGCCGTCATTCGCAGGGTCCCTGGTATCTCCATCTTTGACGACCGCTTTATAGTTGTCCGCGGGTTGAACGAGCGCTACAATACGGTACTTCTTAATGATATCATCACTCCTTCTACTGAAGTCGATACTAAATCCTTTTCCTTTGATTTGATCCCATCTTCTGCTATCGACCGGATGCTGGTTTTCAAATCCGCTTCGGCGGACCTGCCGGGGGATGTCAGCGGTGGAGCGATCAAGATCTACACCAAAACGATTCCCGACGGAAACAGCTTTTCGGTAAACTTCTCCGCAGGTTACCGTGCCGGAACGACGTTCAATTCGGCGACGAGTCATAAAGGCGGCGCATTGGAATTCCTTGGGATCGAAAACGGAACGCGTACATTACCCGACAACTTCCCGAACAGAAGAGGCGTAATCCTGAATGCCAAATCGCCTACTATTATCCAGAAATTCCAGGATTTGCCGGACTACTATGCGCCGAAGTCGATCAATGTCTCACCGGATTGGAGAGCAGGTATCAATTTCAGCCGCCGCTTCTTTGTCAAAGGCGTTGAGGTTACCAATACATCTTACGTGAACTATTCTTTCTCACGTATAAATAATAAGGTTACCCAGAACCGCTTCAACTTCCCGGGCGAGCGGATAGAGACTTTCAGTGATCAGTTTTTGCAGGAAAACGCACGCTTGGGGGTGATGTCTAACTGGGCATTTATCCTTAACCCAAAAAATAAGATCGAATTCCGGAACTTGTTCAACCAGATGGGTAACAAGGAGACGGTTGTTCGTGGTGGTGGAAACCTTGAAAACAACCTGGATTACAGCAACGGTGCATTCCGTTACGAAGCCAGGAGCATTTACTCGGGTCAGTTGAGCGGTACGCACGAGCTGACTGAAAAATCGAAACTCCGCTGGATCGGCGGTGCCGGTTATACTTACCGCAACGAACCGGATTTCAGAAGATTTACATCGACACGCCAAACCGGAACCAATCAACCTTTCCAGATCAACCTGCAACAATTTGAAAGCCCGACTTTGCAACAGGCAGCACGCTTCTACTCACGTCTGGGCGAGATCGTAGGAACAGGAACCGTCTCTTTCGAACAACTGATCGGCGCGAAGAAGGACAATGCGGAGCAGCAGATGAAATTGAATGTGGGTACTTATGTGGAGTACAAAGACCGCAAGTATTCGGCGCGCTGGTTTGGTATCGTAAATCCGAACCGTGTCGGTGACGAAATCCTGACACAAACTCCTGGGGAGTTCTTCCAAAAATCGAATCTGGCATCTGATAAAGTATACTATTCGGAAGGAACCAACTTCGATGATAAATATTCGGCTCAAAACCTTCTCGCAGCAGGTTATGCATCGTTCTACTGGCCTATTACGGAACATTTGAATGCAACCGTAGGTTTCAGGGGCGAATACAACCGCCAGCAATTGCAAGGTTTCGAACGTGGGGGTGGTATCGAGGTAAATGTGGACCGTCCGGTTTTCACTCCGCTACCTTCTGTCAACCTGACTTACAAATTCAATGATCAGCATGCGATCCGTGCCGCTTACAGCACCACGGTAAACCGTCCTGAGTTCCGCGAGCTTTCGCCAAGTACCTATTACGACTTCAACTTCGACGTGTCGCGTAAAGGGAACCCGGCATTGGTGAATGCGACGATCCAGAACTACGATCTCAGATACGAGTTTTACCCAAGCAAAAGCGAGTTGATTACCCTGTCGTTGTTCAACAAGACATTCAAAGACCCGATCGAAGCAGCGATCTTCTATAATGGTAGTACCGTAGCATTTACCGTGGCCAATGCGGAGAAGGCTTATGCAAGAGGGGTAGAGTTGGAAGTTCGCAAGGCGCTGTCGAACCCTGAGAATGCGACTTTCCTGAGCAAGATGCTCGTAACATTGAACGCATCGCTCATCACCAGCGATGTAAAGACGAGCGTGACAACCGGTAGCTCCGACCGTTACCTGCAAGGACAATCGCCTTACCTCGTGAACGCAGGTCTGTTCTACAACGACGACGAGCGTGGTTTCCAGATAAATGCATTGTACAACGTGATCGGAAAGCGGATTTTTATCATCGGTGACAATAAGATCAGCGCGAATATCTTCGAAATGCCGCGTAATGTGATTGATCTGAATATTATTAAAACAATCGGCAAGCGCCTCGAAATCCGTGCAAGCATCCAGGATTTGCTGAACCAGCCATTCCGCTTGTACCAGGATACCAACCGCGACAACAAGATCGACACCAAAACGGATGGTCTGTATCAAAAATACCGCAGAGGAACCTATTCAATGATCGGCCTGCGCTGCACACTTTGATCATAAAAATTAAAAACAAATCAATTAAACAACCTGTTAAATGAAAAAGTTAGCAACTTGGTTATTAGCAATGCTGGTACTTTCCGCATCGTTCGTAGTTGTGTCATGTAAAACTGATGATGATGGAGAAGATCCGGGACCAACGGATCCAGTGGGTGAAACAATTACCGTTAAAGGAACAATTTCGGCTTCGACAACCTGGAAAGCTGCAAACAAATATATCCTCGAAGGCTTTGTGTATGTTGACAACGGCGCGGTATTGACCGTCGAACCAGGAACAATCATTAAAGGCGATAAATTGACGAAAGGATCTCTGATCATCAAACCCGGTTCGAAACTGATCGCAGAAGGTACTGCTACTAAACCAATCGTGTTTACTTCTTCCGCGCCAAAAGGTGCGCGTAACTACGGAGACTGGGGTGGTATCATTTTGCTCGGAAAAGCCCCTGTTAACAAACCTAAGCCGACAATTGAAGGTGAGAACGTTTCGACATTCGGTGGGACAGATGCAGCAGACAATTCAGGCGTGTTGAAATATGTAAGAGTTGAATTTGCAGGTATCGGATTTGAAACCGATAAGGAGATCAACGGCGTTACGTTTGGTGGCGTTGGTTCAGGAACTACAATCGACTATGTACAGGTTTCTTACAGCGGTGACGATGCTTACGAATGGTTCGGTGGAACTGTTAGCCCTAAGCACCTTATCTCTTACCGCACTTTGGATGACGATTTCGATACCGACTGGGGTTTCAGCGGAAACGTACAATACGCAATGGCTTTGAGAGATCCCGCAATAGCTGACCAGTGCTCATGCTCCGATTCAAATGGTTTTGAGTCTGATAACGACGCTTCCGGTTCTAACGATTCTCCTCAGACAGCTGCTAAATTCAGCAACGTGAGTATCTTCCTCGCTCCTGGAACTGTTAATGCTAAGTATCGTTCGGCATATAGAATTCGTCGTAATTCAGCTGTTAGTATCTTCAACTCCGTCGTTGTTGGTAACTATAAAGGAGGTTTGGAGCTGGAACAAGCCGCTTCGCAAGCGAATTTTGTTAGCGGCAAATCCGATTACAGAGGCCTGGTGGTTACTGGAATGGCTAAACCAATAGTTTCGGGTGACTCGACATTGCTGAAAGATGCAGCCCGCAAAAATATGTTCGGAACCGACGTGGCAACTTTGAAACTCGATGCGGCTTACAACACATTGGGAGCAGGCCTGAAAGTACTTCCTCAGACAGGTTCTCCATTGCTGACAGGCGGTGTGACTTTGCCAGCCGGTTTTGAAGCAAATACTTACATCGGAGCATTTGGTACAACGGACTGGACAACCGGCTGGACCAACTTTGATCCTCAGAATACAGAATATTAAGATCTTATATAATTGGTGTCAGAATTTCATAAAAGCCGGAGGCGATGCTTCCGGCTTTTTTTTCGATTTGTAACTTCTAACAATTGTTCCTATGAAATTCATACTTGCGTCAATCCTATTTTGGTGTGTTGTTCATGATAGTTCCGCCCAGGTGTGGGTCGGTGATGTTGATATTAACAAAGATGAAGGAATCAGGATTGTCGAGGTCCTGATCACTGAGCGATTTTCCAGCAAGTCGGTTAATGTATTCGTTGATTATGGTCAGAAGACGAATTTCAGAGCCGACAGCTTTGATAACGATGACAAGGCCCGGACGATCTTCGACGCCGAAGCAAAGAAGGAGAAGGTTTTTGCGTCCACCGCCGCATTACTCGGTTTCATGGAAAGTAATGGCTGGGAGCATTACGACTCTCTGATGTCTCGCGATAAAAGCGGAGCGGGGGCTTACTATTATTATTTTAGAAAAAAGCGATAGCAGGCCTGATTTTCAGAACAACACTTTTTCGCACCCCGGTTTTTTCAGTTCTACCAAATGCAGCAATTCACTGGAATAGATCTTCGCGATATTACCCCTGGGAATAAAGGAATCGATCAGGCTCGGATCATCTGACAGAACATAGTCATAGCAGAATTCCCTTTTTGAGTTTTCCAACGGTGCCAGTTCTTTCATATAGCGGATATAATCCATTTTTCCGGGCCGGTTAACCTTGTTGCCGATCGCGCTCCAGAAATGGTAATACCCGATGTTTTTACGGAAAAGAATGCCGACGTTATGGTTATCCCCCTGAATGTGTGGCAAGAGTTCCTTGAAACTGAGGTAATCGTCAGGATGGCTCAGGAAATAGGCCCTGTCGCGCCCCATCGAGAAGACATTCGAGGTACGGTCCTGATCGTAGTATCCTGCTTTTTCGAGAAGGGAGAAAACCTTTCGCCTTTCGCTGTAACCCGGGAATCCTTTCAATGGGTGGCAATGATCTTTGCCAGGCCATTCATAATATTGGCTTAAATATTCTTCATATACTTTCCCGACCGCGTCGCTGCTCTCGCAAATGGCGATCGGGATGTGGCCAAGCGCCTTGCGGGTGAGATAGTTGATGGAAATGAGCTCTTTGCTCGGGTTTCCGTATACAAATGGCAATGAAGTCAGCAGGAGCACGACACTCAGGTAAATGGTTCGCCAGCGTAGTTTCAAACAATAAATGCAGGAGATCAGGACTGCGCCCAGGGCAAAAAGCGGCATTTGTGTCCGGGTACTCCACAGCTGAAACTTCATCAATGTACAGAACAGCAGGAACCCCAGCGCGGAACATGTCCAAAACCATTTGATATCTGCATTCAGCGGCGCAAAAAGCAGCAGAATTCCCGCCATGACAATCAGCCAGAAATGGATCGTGTTGGGGATCATATCCTCCTGCACCGAGTATTTGACCGAAAACGGGTCGACGCTCAGATCAGGATCGTCGATATTGACGCCAATGGCTTCGTGTAAAGATCTGATCTCCGTATCGAGGAAACGGTTGAAACGGGTGTCGGGAAGGCCGATATTCAGCCCCGCATTTTTAACGATGCCGGACAAAGTGTAAAGCGGCGAATGTTTGTTGGCAGGCAGCTCTTCCGAAGCAAACGGGGTATCACGCAATGGTCGCATTACATGGCCGAAGAGGGCATGATTACGGTAGAAGAACGGTCCGAATGTCGCGGTAAGCAACACAATCGCGAGCGCCAGTACTTTGGCTGCATAGCCGAGCCGGTATTGCAGCAGAATACGTACACCGAAATAGACCGCGAACGGCAGTGCGAAGATGAGTATGGTGTATTTTGAAAATCCTCCGAATGCAAGGGATTGTAGCAACACGACAAGCGCCAGCGTGGATTTCCGTTCCAGCAGTTCGAACCCGAAATAGACGAATGTGATGAAGAAAAAGCAGCCGCAGAGATCGACCTGGGTGCTGGTGCTTTCGAAAATGGTGATGGGTATGGTAAGAAAGCAGATAGCCGCCAGTAGCTGTCCGTCTTTGCCGAGGCCAAACTTTTTGGCGATCAGGCTAATCCCGCAGATCGAACCCAGGAATGCGCCGAACTGAACCAGCCCCGCAAACTGATCGGAGCCGGAAAGCAGCATAGTATCCAGCACCATATATTCCGCAAATACATTGAGGTATAGCTGCTGCAAATGCATAGTCGGAAAATGATCGAGATTTCCGTTGTATATCCAGATGAGGATGCGGTTCAGGTGGTACATGTGGGTGTCGTAATTGTTCGGTGCCACATAAGCAGCCAGGAACAACAAGGGTACCATGTACAGCAATGTAATGCCGGTGATCACGACCTTTTGCGTGCTTCCGAATCCCTTCAGGCGCAAGGCGTCCTTTAATTCGCTTAGCCCGTTCAGCTTGATCTTCTTCGTATGATTCAGATAGTAAACAAGTGCAGAAACGCCGGCCGCCTCGACCGTCCAGAATGCCCAGGCGGATGTCGTGCTAATGGCGTCGAAGAATGAAAACAGCTCGTTGTACAGGAAAATGACCGCCGCGTTGGTGACGAGCGATAATATAAATGATTTGCGGATATTGGTGTAAATGCCTGCCTCGGTAGAGCGAAGGAAGAAAATCGTAAAAATGCACGCAAACGAAATCAGGAGTAAACAAATACCCATACTATGAAAATGGTATTGAGGTCAAAAAAACGGGCCTTTAATTGGCGGCCTGGTAATGCAAATGTATGCTATAATTCGCGCTGAGACCAGATGTAGTTAGTTTACGTGCATGAAAGTATATTTTTTCAGCTAGTACCGGAATTCATGCAACCACGTTCTGCGGAGAACCATTCTGAAACCTTTCCAGATTGTCGGCAACCATTCGCAGCAGCCTTTGCCGTGCCTCGAATGTAGCCCAGGCGACGTGGGGGGTGATGACGCAGTGAGGAGCGGAAAGCAACGGATTGTCGGGCCGCGGAGGCTCAACCGAGAGCACATCCAGGCCTGCGCCTGCAATCACTCCTGTACGTAAAGCGTCGGCCAGGTCGGCTTCATGGATCAGCGGGCCACGGCCGGTATTGAGGATGATCGCATTGGTTTTCATTCTCGACAGACTATCCCTGTTGATGATTTCACGCGTTTCCCCGGTGAGCGGGCAATGCAGGCTGATGACGTCGCTTTGTGTAAAAATGTCGTCAAGCGACACCATTTCGATTCCTTCGGTTGGCACGGGATGCTTGCGGTAGGCGATCACCCGCATGCCGAATGCGAGCGCTATGCGTGCCACCTGCGAACCGATGTCACCCAGGCCGATCAGCCCCATTGTTTTCCCTGATAGTTCGGTCAGCGGGGTTTTCCAGTAACAGAAGTCCGGCGACGAGACCCATTCACCTGCAAAAACACTTTGACTATGTGTTTCTGCCCGGTTGACGATCGATAGCAGCAATGCGAAAGTTTGCTGGGCTACGGACGCCGGGCCGTAAGCTTTTACATTGGTAACGGTAATACCCTGCTTTTGGGCAGCCTCGATGTCTATGTTGTTGAAGCCGGTCGCCATTACCCCGATATACTTTACTTTTGGAAGCTGCGCGAGTGTTTCTGCCGAGAGTACCACTTTGTTGACCAGCAGGATTTCCGCATCTGCGGCCCTGCCGACAATCTCATCCGTTCCGGAGCGGTCATAGATGGTAACTTTTCCAAGTTTCTGAATGGGTTCCCAGTTCTGATCGCCGGGATTAAGGGTATAGCCGTCGAGAATTACGATGTTCATAAGGTGATTTTTTAGATATTTCTCCATCCTAAAACAGAGTACTGGCTATGCGGCTGATTGTTACTACCTCCGTAGATTAATGTTTTTTAGCCTGTTTGTTTTTTGAAATTTCGGCAAAGCAATTCAGTTCTTTGAAATGTTCCAACATGATCGTCCGGGTAGAATTGATTTCAAAGATATCGAACGAGTTGCCGTTTTGAGCGAGTAAGTAGATTTCATGACCGTTTGATGCCAATTCTGAAATTACATAGATCAAATTTTGAATTTGCATTAAAAAGCCCTCCCGAAATTACCGAATCGGGAGGGCTTTTTAATCAGTTTGGCGATTAGTTCTTGGGTTCGGTACTCACCTTGCCCGCGCCTGCGCCCTGCATTTGCATGGGGTTGGGCCCTTTTTTCAATTGCTGCTTGTAGATCTGGAACCGGGTAGGTTGGGCGATACGCGGGAACGAATTGTTCTCGGTATCGATATCCGCGATCTGCTGGTAAGGATCCAGTGTCCATTGAACGACTTTCTTTTTGGTTGAAATCACCTTGTTGATCTGTGCGTCGTTGAA
Organism: Dyadobacter ginsengisoli DSM 21015; assembly: GCF_059568735.1. NCBI lineage: Bacteria > Pseudomonadati > Bacteroidota > Cytophagia > Cytophagales > Spirosomataceae > Dyadobacter > Dyadobacter ginsengisoli. The sequence continues at coordinate 1,030,935 of NZ_JCANTY010000003.1, read as the reverse complement.
GCGCCAGATCTCCGCCGGGAACACAGCCACGGAATCGGTACCGTCTTCAAAACCCATTTTAACGATCACAGGCATAGGAACGCCTCCTTTGTTTTTAATGGATAAAGTATAAAAATTAGCATTTTCCTGAATGAGCTGGCGCTCACTTTCCGTCAGTGTCGACAAATATTGTTCATATTTCTGCTTATCGGCTTCCGTTACCTTGAACGGGTCGTAGCGGTTGTAAAAGTCGGCCATGGTAGAATCTTCGGCTACCACGGTTTCACCTTTCGTTTTGGCGTCCTGAATTTTGCTCATTGTCAGTTTCTTGCGTGCATCTTCCTTGCGCGCAAGCTCTTTTTCGATAGCAGGATTTTGAGTGTCTATGCTGAACCAGTCCACGGTTACCAGATCCTGATCGACCGGCTCTACGCCATAGAACCAGCCTTTCCAGAACCAGTCGAGGTCCACACCGGAAGCATCTTCCATGGTACGGAAGAAATCGGCGGGCGTAGGGCTTTTGAAACGCCAGCGAGTAGCGTACTCTTTGAATGCATGGTCAAACAGCTCGCGTCCCATGACAGTTTCGCGGAGAATATTCAATGCAGTGGCAGGCTTGCCATAGGCATTGGGGCCGAGGCCGATCACATTTTCTGCCGAAGCCATGATGGGGCTCAGAACGGATTTGTCGGACGACATATATTCCGTGATCTGGTTAGGCTCGCCCCGGCGGGTAGGGAAGTTGTAATCCCATTCCTTTTCCGCCAGGTATTGGCAGAATGTATTCAGCCCCTCGTCCATCCATGCCCACTGGCGCTCGTCGGAGTTTACGATCATCGGGAAGAAGTTGTGGCCTACCTCGTGAATGATCACGCCGATCATGCCATATTTCACGGCTTCAGTGTAAGTGCCGTCTTCTTCCGGCCGGCCTCCGTTGAAGCTGATCATAGGATATTCCATCCCGCCGCCGGCTACCGAATGGCAGGAGATCGCAACCGGGTAAGGATATTCAAAAGTACGGGCACCGTAGGATTTTAAGGTATGTGCCACAGCCCTGGTTGAGTATTGTTCCCAAAGCGGATTGCCTTCCTTGGGATAAATCGACATGCACCAGATTTTGCGCCCACTTTTGTAGACATCGCTCTGCATGGCATCCCAGATAAACTTCCGGCTGCTCGCAAATGCGAAGTCGCGTACGTTGTCGGCCTTATAGATCCAGGTTTTTTTGCCTGGGTTTTTGTTTTCACGTTTTTCAGCTTTTTCCGCTTCTGCCTGGGTCACGATCAGGACCGGCGTTTTGGATGTTTCGGCTTGTTTAAGGCGTTGTTTTTGTGTTGCGGTCAGTACCTGCGCATAGTTTTGGCATTCGCCGCTGGCAGCGACCACGTGGTCGGCGGGGGCGGTGATCGCTACTTTATAGTTACCGAATATCAATGCAAACTCGCCCTGCCCGAGGAATTGCTTATGATTCCAGCCATTGACGTCGTCGTATGGGGCCATGCGCGGGAACCAATGCGCGATGAAGTAGTTGGCATTGCCATCTTTGGGAAAGAATTCGTAGCCGCTGCGGCCATAATACTCGGTGATGTAATAGCTCCAGTCCACTCCGAAAACGAAGCTTGTACCGGATTTCATCACCATCGGCAGATCAACTCGCATCATCGTTCCGTTGATGGTGTAAGGCAGTGCCTTGCCGCTTTTGTCCTTTACTGCGGAGATCATGTAGCCATACTCGGTCTTGGGATCCAGTGACCCCCGGCCATTGTTCAATGCCTGAAGCTGGGCGGTGGTCATCCCTTTTTCATTGACAGTCCCTGTCCTGGACATGGCCCCGATACCATCTTTTTTGAACAGATTCTGATCCAGTTGCAGCCAGATGTATTTGAGATCGTCCGGGGAGTTATTGAAGAACGTAATGGTTTCGGAACCGATAATCCGGCGGTTGTCGTCATCCAATTCGACTTTGATATCGTAATCGGCGCGTTGCTGCCAATACTCCCGTCCCGGTGCTCCGGATGCTGCCCGGTAGCTGTTTGGAGTGGGAAGCACGGTGCCGAGTTGTTCAAAACGATCGTTGGCCTGATAATTGGGTGAAGTGGGCAGCTGCTGGGCCATCGAACAGATGGATAACAGCAGCATGAGTAACGGGAGCAGCTTTTTTTTCATAATTGGTTAATCATTAATTAGGTTCTCTTTAGTTTACCGGCATACCGGTCAATGTCCGGAAAAGTTCGTTTTGGAGGATCAGGGAAAAGGCCATTCCGAATATGATCCCCGATAAAATATGGATCCAGGTAATCTTCTGGACACGCAGGAGTTCTGTCACTACAAATGCAATGACTAAGATAATAAACACAATGATGAGTTGTCCTAATTCCAGCCCGACATTGAACCCGAGTAGTGGATTGAAAATCTCTGCTTCCTTACCAAGCAACGCTCTCAGGTAATTCGAAAAGCCTAATCCATGGATCAGTCCGAAGCATAATGCAAGCGGATACCTGAACGCGGGACCTTCTTCCTTGGAAGTATATGAGCCTTTTGGGAATTTATGAAAGAAATTAAGAAAGGCGGTGACCATGATCGTGACGGGTATCAGCAGCTCGATCCAGTCAGGTTTGACACTGACATAACCCAATGTAGCAAGAGCGAGCGTAATGGAGTGCCCGGCCGTGAATGCGGTCACCAGAACGATGACTTTTTTCCAATCCACCAATGTATAGACGGAGCAAAGCGCCATGATAAACAGGATGTGATCATAGCCGTTGGAATCAGTAATGTGGTTGAAACCTAATTGAAGGTAGGCCTGAAACTCGGACATTAAACTAGGGTTAGGAAACGTGAGACCGACAAAATTAATTGTCAAGACAAAAATAGGTAAACCGAAGATATTTATTTAGGGGCAGGAAACCAACAGTGTAATTAAAATACGACAGGTGCAAGAAAACTATAATGACGAGCTACGAAACAGGAAAGCCCGGATTTGCGTCCCGGGCTTTTGAAAATTCAAAGGTCAGATTGTGAGTCTATTCCACAATACCCTGCCCCTTTGCCGCTTCGAAGTCATCCATATCGTATACAAAACCATTGATCACCGCATATTTCACTTTACTTCCTTTTTTGAGAATGAAAGTGGCGGTATTGCCTAGTCCGGGAGTGCCGGTAGGAGCAGGTTGCCCGCTCCGGAGAATATGCAAGGGGGCGGTGGTGAAATACAGTCCCAGGGCACGCGTGTTGGAGTCGGGTGCGAGCCTGACGTACGTATAACCCTCTTTGAGCAGATTATATGCATTCAGTTTGCTGATTTCACTCACATTCCGGTAGGTGGTGGGGTATATCTTTCCTTTCTCGATGGTCAGTCCGGCGGCATCGATCTCCTCGCTTCCGAATTGCGGGTGCAAATCTCCGAAATCTTCAACTTTGCTGTAATAGAAGAATTTACTCGCATTGGCATAATTGATTTCGTTCCGGTTGATACCCAGGTCGGCGGTAAAGGATTTGCCCGATTGCTTCACCGTCGCATTACGGACGACCAGGTCGTAGATCCAGCGGCCATTTTCGGGAATGCTGTAATATTCTTCCCGGTTTTCTTTCGTCAGTGAATTATCGGCGATCTTGTCCAATGCAGAAAGGATTGCCATGAAATTGAGTTGCCGGATGTATTGTTTCTCCGGGTCGCCCAAATAGCCTCCCGATTCGATCAGCACCAGTGTGGTGCCCCATTTCTGAACATTATCTCCAAACCCGCGTGGCTCATGGTCATCGGCATATCGCGCTACCTGACCGGGAATATATTTTTGAAGGATCTTATTCATCCCGACGATTAATTGCATTGATCGCTCTCTGACCGGGTTGATCGACAGCTCATAATTATAGGAGGTAGCCAGAAAGGATATGGTTGCCACCTTGGCACTGCGCCCGGCGGAATAACGTGGGAGCTGGTCGTGCAGGTTGAATCCAAAATCGGGTTTGAGACGGTCCACCAGGCCTTTCAGGATTACCGCTTCCGGGGTTTGGCGGGCCGCGGCGTCACGATTCATATCGATACCCTGCACAGTCCTGCGCTGGTAGCGTTCGGCACCGTCGGGGTTCAGCATGGGTACGAAATATAACGTCGTGTTGTCCAGCAGGTTTTTGCGGAAACTGTCGAAGCCATCGTTCCGTCCTTCGATGAAATTGAAGATATCGAAACTGGCCATGGTCGCTGTGGGCTCGTCGCCGTGCATTTGGGTCCATAACAGCACTTTCTTCTTGCCGTTCCCGATTTTGATCATCTGTATAGGCCGCCCTTCGAACGACTCGCCCACTTTTTCGATCTGGTACAAGGCATTACCCTGTCGGTTGGAAATCAGCGGAAGGATGTCTTTTTGCTTGAAGCGGCGCTGCGTAAGCGTCTTTTCACGGTAGTTTTCGTGTGCATTGAAAAGGCGGCGTGCGAGGTCTTCAGTCTGTGCCAGGGAATCAACGGTAATCAAGGTAATTAGCAGGAAAACGAGTTGTGGAATGAAATGTTTTTGCATGGTACAAGGCCATTTGTCAGCCGCAAGGTAAAGATTTTTCTAAGCAAATTTTAATGTAATATTTACGTCCCAGGTATCCTATTATTTTAAATTTTGATTACATTTGTGCCATGTTAACAGCTGAAACATATCATTTGCATCACGGCCTCTTGGCTCTCGGACGTCTAGGGTGATGTGTTTTTGCAAGTAGTGTTGTAATAAGGTTGAATACATAGTATCCCAGAAGCCCGATTGATAAGATCGGGCTTTTTTGTTGTCGATTTCAAGCTCAGAATAGAATGAAAACCGTCATTATCAAGTACAACGCGGGCAATGTGCAATCGGTCATGTATGCGCTCGACCGTATTGGCGCAACTTACCTTTATACCGACGACGAAGCGGAGATCCGGTCGGCCGATAAAGTGATATTCCCGGGTGTAGGAGAGGCCAGCACCACGATGAACTATCTGCGGAGCGTCGGACTGGATAGGGTGATTCCGTCATTAAAACAACCTGTTTTCGGAACCTGTGTGGGCATGCAACTGATGTGCCGGTTTTCGGAAGAAAACAATACCGAATGCATGGGGATTTTTGATGTCGATGTCAAACGTTTTCAGGCTCCCCCGGGATTGAAAGTGCCGCATATGGGCTGGAACAATATATCCGGCTACAAGTCATCCCTGACGGAAGGACTGCCTGATAATGCATATGTCTATTTTGTGCATAGCTATGCGGCCCCGCTGTGCGATTATACGATTGCCAGCTGCGATTATGCATCGCCATTCAGCGCCATGCTACGCAAGGATAACTTCTACGCAGCACAATTTCACTGCGAGATCAGCGGAAACGCCGGCCAGCAGATCCTCGAAAATTTTCTTAAACTTCAATAACCGCCTGCCCCAAGTCCATGATCCAGATTATACCCGCTATCGACCTGATTGAAGGCAAATGCGTTCGCCTTACCCAGGGCGATTATGGTCAGAAAAAGATTTATAATGAAAACCCGCTGGAAGTTGCGCAGCAATTCGAAGATGCCGGGCTGAAAAGGCTTCACCTGGTGGATCTCGATGGTGCCAAAGCCAAAAAGGTTGTCAACTGGAAAGTGCTGGAAAGGATTGTGGGCAAGACATCGCTGCATGTCGATTTCGGTGGAGGCGTACAGTCGGACGATGATCTGAAAATCGTATTTGAAAGCGGTGCGAAGCAGATTACCGGTGGCAGCATCGCCGTGAAACGGCCCGATTTGTTTGAGCATTGGCTTAAAACCTACGGCGGCGAGAAGATCATTTTGGGCGCGGATGCAAAAAATGAGAAGATCGCCGTGAGCGGCTGGGAGGAAGGAACGGCCATCTGGGTATATGATTTTGTGGAAGAATATGTAGCCAAGGGCGCGAGGTACGCGATCAGCACCGATGTGGCGAAAGACGGGTTGCTGCAAGGCCCTTCTTTTGATTTATATAAGAACCTTCAGGAAAAATGCCCCAACCTGAATATCATCGCCAGCGGTGGCATTGCCGGGATCGAGGATGTGGAAAAACTGGCGGAAATGAACATCTACGGCGTGATCATTGGTAAAGCCATTTACGAAAACCGGATCAGCCTCGCCGATTTACAGCGTTTTTCAGTTTAAAATATGCTTACAAAACGAATCATTCCCTGTCTGGATGTAAAAGACGGCCGGACGGTCAAAGGGGTCAATTTTGTGAATTTGCGCGACGCGGGCGATGCCGTAGAGCTGGGCGCATTGTATGCCGCTCAGGGAGCCGATGAGCTGGTTTATCTGGACATTACCGCTACCGTCGACGGTCGTTCGACATTTATTGACCTCGTGCGCAGAGTAGCACAGACGATCAATATCCCTTTTACCGTCGGTGGTGGTATTTCATCCATCGCGGATGTATCCGCACTATTGCATGCGGGCGCCGATAAGGTTTCTATCAATTCGGCAGCGGTACGCAATCCGGACCTGATCAACGAACTTTCGCTGGAATTTGGAAGTCAGTGCATTGTGGTCGCGATCGATACGCGTTATATCGCAACGGAAAACGGACACGAGCATATCGTGCATACGCATGGAGGAAGGAAGGCGACTGAAATACGGTCTATCCCCTGGGCCAAAGAGGTTGAAGACCGGGGAGCGGGAGAAATACTACTGACCTCCATGGATACAGACGGTACGAAGAATGGTTTTGCGCTGGAACTAACCGCCACGATATCGGGCAATGCCCATATTCCGGTAATTGCATCGGGTGGTGCCGGGAGCATGGAACACTTTTATGATGTGTTCACGAAAGGGAAGGCGGATGCCGGCCTGGCAGCCAGTATTTTTCATTTCAGGGAGATCGATATCCCGGATTTGAAGGATTATTTAAAAAATAAAGACCTGCCTATCCGTATGACCCGGTAAAGGTGCGTTTCAAAAGAATATATTGCGGTTTCATCGGTAGTTGATGTAACTGCGACATGATTAATTGACCAATTTAAGATGAGCGAAACCTTTTCAACCATTGATTTTGATAAATCGGCTGACGGACTTATACCGGCCGTGATCCAGGATGTAAAAACCGGTAAAGTGCTGATGCTGGGATATATGAATGCGGAGGCCCTGCTGAAAACACGCAAGGAAGGTACCGTGACATTTTTCAGCAGGAGCAAGCAGCGCCTCTGGACGAAAGGCGAAACATCCGGGAATTTTCTGTTTGTGAATGAAATTGCAGCCGATTGCGACGGGGATACATTGCTGATCAAGGCAACCCCGGCCGGGCCGGTTTGCCATACTGGGGCGGACACTTGCTTTGGGGAAAAAAATAGCCAGCCGGAGATTGCTGAAACACGGCAGGGAGAAGCATCCTTTCTCAATTATCTTCAGAAAGAAGTAATCCGCGAAAGGAAACTGAACCCTACGGAAGCTTCGTATACAAGCAGTCTTTTCAAAAAGGGAATCAACAAAATTGCACAGAAAGTTGGGGAGGAAGCGGTCGAAGTAGTGATTGAGTCGAAAGACAACGACGACGATCTTTTTAAAAGCGAAGTCTCGGATCTGCTGTTTCATCTGCTGGTTTTACTGGAACAAAAAAACATTGACTTAGATGAGGTAATTGACGTACTTCGTAGCCGTCACCAATAAAAACCAGATCAGTATGAAATTACTCCTACGCCTTGTAATCAGTACTTTGGCGATACTTGTTGCGGCCAATGTCGTTCCGGGGGTTTTCGTTGCCAGCACCACCACGGCCATTATTGTCGCTATTGTGCTGGGTGTTCTAAACACCTTTCTGAAACCCGTTCTACAGATACTCGCACTCCCGATCACCATCCTGACGCTGGGGTTATTCTATTTTGTGGTCAACGTATTTATTATTTACCTGGCCACTTTCCTTGTAGACGGCTTTGCGATAAGTGGTTTTATTTCCGCATTGTTATTTGGTCTGGTGGTTTCTATTGTTTCGGCGATCCTTGGTATGTTTTTGGATTGATGTGAAGAAAAGTCTGGTGATCAGATTTGTAAACATTTCACATGATTTGAAATTTACAGCCTATGCTAAGTCAACTGGAGGAAATCAAGGATACCCTTTTTAAGTATTTCGAAACCCGGATCGACCTGTTCAAGATCGAAACCCGCGAGAAGATCGAGCGGGCGGTGGTAATGGCTTTTTATGCGGCCATTTTGCTGTGTCTGGGACTGACGATCCTGATCCTACTCGTCATATTACTGGGTACATTCCTGAATAAATGGCTGCAAAGCGACTATCTGGGCTTTGTTATATTGCTCGGTGTGTTCATCTTGAAACTCGCTATAACGATTATCTGGAGGGAAACCTGGGTGAAATTGATACGCAGGATTATCATTCGTTTTGTGAAGGAAAAAGGGGAATAATGCTTTTTGGCAGCTTTATTTGGGGATAAATTTCTTCGAATTGCTATTTTTGGATTCCTTTTGAAAATTTCTCAGGTCAGTATTTAAACAGCTATGAAATGAGTTCTTCAACAGATTCTTCGGTAAAAATCACCAAACCGTTTTCATCGGATACGGACAAGGACAAAGAAGATTTGTTGCATGACGCAGATCTTTACCGAGATAAACTGGAAGTTCAGTGGAACGGCCTTAAGCAGGAAGCCACGGAATATGGCAAGCAGGCGCTGGTGATAGGGGGTGTTTTGGCAACGACTTTTGTAGTCATGAATGCTTTGTTGCCCAAGGAGAAAAAGAAAAAGGAAATTTATATCGAACCTGTTGAGCCTGAAAAAATAAAGGTCTCTGAAATCAAAACCCAGTCTGCAGTGGGACAAGCCGTTCAAAGTTTAGCCTGGACATTGGCTGTGGGATGGGCGCGCCAGAAGCTGAAACATTTTATTGAAGACGAACGAAAAACCGAATGAAAGCAGCGAAACATCAAGTCGCAGACCTCCTTTCCCAACGAAAAGAAGAAAAAAGGAAATCGTTTGCTGTTCTTCTGGATCCGGATAAAATTAACCTTTCCACTTTTCCGAAATTCCTTGGATATGCGGCGGAGCATGGCGTTGATTTCTTTTTTGTAGGAGGGAGCCTGATCACCAATTATGCGATCGATAAGCTTATTGCTGCAATTCATGAGTATACCGACATTCCCGCCATTCTTTTTCCGGGGAGCAGCCTGCATATCGAACCAACGGCGGACGCAATCCTGTTGCTGTCGCTGATATCCGGGCGTAATCCCGAATTACTGATTGGACAACATGTCATTGCCGCGCCTCTTCTGAAAAGAAGCGGAATTGAAGTACTTCCAACGGGCTATCTGCTCATCGAAAGTGGTAAACTGACCACCGTTTCCTACATCAGCAACACAACGCCGTTGCCTCGCGATAAGCCGGGCATTGTTGCCTGTACTGCATTGGCAGGGGAATATCTTGGACTCAAAAACATATTCCTGGACGCAGGTAGCGGAGCACAATTTCCTGTTACCGGAGAAACGATCGCTGCGGTACGAGAGGCAGTCGATACACCGATCATCGTCGGAGGGGGAATCGATTCCTACGAAAAGGCAGATAATGCATTAAATGCCGGTGCGGATGTGATCGTTGTTGGAAATGGGATCGAGGCAAATCAGGAGCTATTACCCGAAATTGCCGCATGTGTAAAGGCCTATAATGGGAAATTAGAAAGTGTTTAGGGGTAATGATAGAATTAATAGGATAAAATAAAGTGATTTGAGAATTTTCTAAGGAAATTTTAAGTTCTTGGAAAAATACAAACTCAAAATTTAGGAATATTCAATTCGATCCTATTACCTTTGCATCGAACCTTAATTACACCCAAGAAATGAAAAAATTCTTTGCATTTGCGTTTGTTGCCGGGATGGTAGCTTTCGCTGCTTGTACTAGCAAACCAGCTGACGAATCTGCTGACACTACTGCTGTAACTGTAGAAACTCCTGTTGATACTGCTGTTGTTGCTGCTGATACAGCTGCTGCTGATACAGCTGCTGCTGACACTACTAAGAAGTAATCAGACGTACAAGTCGAAAATTCTGAAAAGCCCTATGAAAGTAGGGCTTTTCTTTTTTTATTCGGGTATGAAAAATGTGTCTTTGAGGTCGTATGTTCCCGCGGCGGCCAGTGACTATTGCGAGGATTTGTTTCGTGCCCACCGGTTTGACTTTTTCCTTTCCCGTCCGCGCCGCACCAGGCTTGGGGATTTTACGGTGAAGCCCGGACTTACTCCCCGTATCACAGTCAATGCCAATCTGAATCCCTACGGTTTTCTCATTACTTATTTACACGAAGTGGCGCATTGCATTGTGCATTACAACTACAAAGGAAGGGGCCGCAAGCGGGTGGCGCCGCACGGGCCTGAATGGAAGTATGAGTTCCGGCAGTTGCTACTGCCTGTCATGAATGAAAGGGTATTCCCCGAAGACATTCTCGTCCCTTTGCTTCGTTATTCTGAAAACCCTGCTGCATCTACAGGAGGCGACCAGAAGTTGTTCAATGCGCTCCGGAAGTACGATGATCAGGATTTAAGCTCCGGCAAAGTATGTCTTGTTCAACTCGATGAAGGTTCCAGCTTCCTATTCCAGGACAGGATATTTACACGAGGATCTCTTAGAAGAAGTCGTGTACTATGCACGGATAATGCCTCGAAGCGTCTTTATACTATTCCAGCTCATGCATTGGTTGAAGCATGTTGATGTACGCAAAATCTTAGGCTGCGCAGTGTTATGCTGCCTGGGTTTGTTGATATCATTCCAGGTCCGTGCGCAAAAATCGGTGCTTGCAGGTGGACAATGGTTTAAACTGGCGGTTACAGAATCGGGTGTATACCGGATAAATATAGAAATGCTTGGCCGGATGGGAATCGATGTTTCCGCTATTCAGCCTGCCGGAATCAGGATTTATGGAAATGGCGGAGCTATGCTGCCACAATCGAACGGGTCGGGATATAAAAATGCACTTACTGAAAACGCCATTTGGGTGACCGGCCAGGACGATGGAAAATTCGACAAGGAGGGTGCCGTATATTTTTATGCAGAAGGCCCTCACATCATCCAGTATGATCCCGCCAGGGCTGAGTTACAGCATCAGATCAACTACTATTCCGATACTACTTACTATTTTCTCACGTTTGGTAGCGAAAATGGACTGAGAATCAAACCGGTAGGTGATATTTTTAACGCCAATGCGAAGATACTGAGCCAGTTCGATGATTATTGGTACCACGAAAACGAATCATATAACGTTCTGAAATCAGGCCGCGACTGGTGGGGGGAGTATCTTGGAAATACATCGGGATTCAGTATGGAGGTGAATATTCCCGGCGTTGTTCCCGCATCAGATTTCAAAATCCGGGTATCGGCAATCGGGGCGGCGCAAGTACCAACCCGTTTTTCGTGGCACATTAACGGGAGTGCGGCGGGCGAAACGTCTGTTGGAACCGTTAGTCCCGGGACCTACGATGTGAAGGCTTTAAAGTCTGAGGCCAGTTATGTCATAAAAAATGCGGTTCCTTCTTCCGGAATATTCCAAATAGGAGTTAACTATAATAAAAATGGTCAAAGCTCGGCAGAGGCTTACCTGAACTACCTGGCGTTACAGACGAAACGCCAGCTGCGTGTGTACGACGGACAGCAGGTGTACCACTTCCTGCCCGGGGTTTCGGACACGGTGACTTATCAGTTTATGGCGGCATCAGAGGGGTTCAATCTTTGGAATATTACAAATTCCCTTGCTCCGTCGTCGATTTTAAGAAAGGACGTCAACGGAGCATTTCAGTGGTCGGGGGGAGATGGAAAGAACCTGAGGAGATACATTAGCTTTAAGCCGGAAGAGACACCTGCGCCGGCAGCCTGGCAGCCGGTCGCTAATCAGGGAGTTGGAAATGTGTCGACTCCTGATCTTTTAATCGTTACTCCTCCGGCGTGGAAGGGTGAAGCAAACCGTCTGGCGGCGTTCAGGAACACGCATGACGGTCTGGATGTGCTGGTGGTGACCACTGAACAGATTTATAATGAATATGCTTCGGGCAAGCCGGATCCTACCGCAATCCGGGATTTTGTGCGTCAACTTTTTTTGAAATCTCCCGGAAAATTCAAATACCTTCTGCTTTTCGGCGATGCCACGTATGATTACAGAAACCTGCGTGCGAATCAATCTGTATCGCAGAGGGCCGCCTGGGTGCCGGTGTATGAAAGCCGGGAGTCGCTGAACCCTGTTTATACGTATTCATCGGACGATTACTATGGTTTCATGGACGCGGATGAGGGAATTTGGAATGAGACAACTGCGGGTGATCACACCGTCGATATCGGAGTAGGGCGACTGCCTGTAAAAAGCCGGGAGGAAGCCCGGATTGTTGTGGATAAACTGATCCGGTATGAATCAGGTGCTACGCTCGGGGCGTGGAGAAACGGGGTAATATTTGTGGCCGACGACGGAGACGGGAATATTCACCAGCGTCATGCGGACCAGTTGGGCAAGCTCATCCAGGGACGCATGTTTCCAAAGAGAGTATTTGTTGATGAAGTTGTTCAAACCACGACCGAGCAGGGGCAGAAAGCACCGGATATCAATCGGGCGATCCGCAGCGCGATCGATAACGGTACATTGATCCTGAACTATACGGGGCATGGAGGTGTGACCGGCTGGGCTGAAGAGCAGGTGCTTACGCTGGCAGATATGCTCTCGGCACGCGGAATGAATAACTTGCCTTTGCTGCTGACAGCGACCTGTGATTTTGGTCGTTATGACGATCCGGGCACTGTGTCGGGCGCCGAACTGATGGTGCTGAGCCCGAAGGGAGCTGCGATAGGGGCTATCAGCACAACACGGCCTGTTTATTCCAGTACCAATTTTGCATTAAACAAGGCATTTTACGAGGCTTTGCTCAATGCGGAGCCTGACGAACGTTTGGGAGATTTGTTCAGGAAAACGAAAAACAATGCATTGAGCGGTAGTCTCAACCGCAATTTTACATTGCTCGCGGACCCGTCCATGATGCTGTCGCCTGGTCAGAAAGGGATACGCTGGACCATGCAGCCGGATACATTGAAGGCGTTGAAAAAGGTTACATTGACGGGAGAGATTTTTGATCCGCTGAACGGGAAAAAGGATATTCTTTTTGACGGAACGGCCAGGGTAGTTATTTACGATAAGCAAATCGAGTTCAGTACGCTCGGCAACGAAGGGAGCACGGAGGCTTATTCTGAGTTCAGAAGCAAGTTGTTTGACGGCAAGGTATCGGTCAGCGCAGGACGTTTTGATTTAACGTTGTTAACCCCGAAGGACATTGATTACAGAATGGGTGCAGGACGTGTGAGCGTTTATGCAGTCAGGTCAGACAGTACCGCAGATGCTTCCGGGCAATTATCAGTGATGGTTGGCGGCAGTGCTTCACCGGGGACGGATACAACACCGCCGGAACTGACAGGCTATCTGAATACGCCATCATTCAGGGATGGGGACACCGTTGAGCCATCGTCAACGCTTGTGATTCGCGTACGGGATGAAAACGGGATCAGTATTTCCCGGGCGGGGATTGGGCACGACATTACGATGACTCTGAACGACACGCTTACGGTGGTTTTGAACGATTTTTACACGACCGAGCTCGATAGCTATTCCGCCGGGACGGTTATATATCCATTAGAGAATCTTCCTCCCGGTAAATATATAGTCCGCGTAAAAGTGTGGGATACATATACTAACTTTTCTGAAATAGCGTTCGGGTTTCTAGTGGGCCCGGTAAAGGGAATCCGACTCAACACGCTTAATATTTACCCAAATCCATTTCAGCAGGACCTGAGTATAGAACTCAGCCACAACAGAGTAAATGAGGACGTCGAATTAATTTTTAATATATTGCTTGCTAATGGGCAACGTCTGGGTACTTTCAAAAAACAGTATTATAACAGCGAACCGGTTATTCGGGAGACTTTGGAGACATTAAACTGGAGAAACAGGGTTCCTGCTTACGAATCGCTGGTATATCTGTTACAGATCAGATCGTTAAAAGACAATTCCGAGGACCGCAAAGCAGGTAAACTGATACGATCTCCTTAGGATAATAAAACTTATCAATTTTTTAGTAATAACTATCTTTCATTGTATTTTTGACCCTTTAACGAAGCTGATATAAGGCACTTCCTATCGCAAATCCAATTTCTATGAAACTTTTTTTTGTTACATTATCCTCACTATTCATTTTAACATCCAGTACGCTTTTCGCCCAGTTGGATTCTACCAGAAGGATACCAGCATCACCACTTTCCTTTTTAACATTTGCCCCGGATGCTAGAAGTGCTGCGATGGGAGAAGCGGGAGTAGCGTTGAGCCCGGATGCCAATTCGAGTTACTGGAATGCGGCAAAGCTTCCCTACAACACAAAAGATTTTGGAGTTTCTGCTTCCTATACACCGTGGTTGCGCTATCTGGTGGACGACATGTGGCTGGGATATCTGACTGCCTATAAAAAATTGGGTGACAGACAGGCAGTGGCTCTTTCCTTCAACTATTTTAACAATGGTGAACTGGATTTACGCAATGCGACCGGCGATAATGTAGGGTATTTCAATTCAAGAGAGTTCGCCGTAAACGGAACGTACTCACGCCAGCTTGGTAAAAACTTCTCCATGGGGTTGACTCTGAAGTACATCTCATCCAACCTCGCAGGTAGTGCGGTAATCAACGGTGTGTCATTAAGCCCCGCGCGTGTTGCGGCAGGTGATATCAGCGCTTACTATAAGAAAGAATTCAAAAACGAAGACACAGGCAGCGAGCTGGTGTGGTCGTTGGGTGCGGTGCTATCCAACCTGGGCGGTAAAATTAACTACGGCTCCGGCTCCGATACAGAGAACTTCATTCCTACCAACCTGAAAATAGGTACAGGATTGTCCTACACCGGCGATGGAAGAAACCGTTTTAACTTTATCCTCGATGTTAGCAAACTAATGGTGCCAACTCCGGACGGTAAAACGGATATCAATACCAAGCCATTATTGAACGGTGTGTTCGGTTCATTCTCGGACGCTCCGGACGGATTTAAAGAAGAAATTCAGGAAGTCGCCATCGCAACGGGTTTGGAATACTGGTATAACAATATCTTCGCCCTGAGAGCAGGTTATTTCGGGGAAAATAAAAACAAAGGAGACCGCCGGTTCTTTACCGCTGGTGCAGGTCTTCGTTTCGCTGATAAGTATGCGGTTGATTTTGCTTATATGTTCCCAACTACACAAGGGAGCCCGCTCGCACAGACATTGCGTATCACATTGTCGCTGGCATTGAACAAAGCAGAAAAACTGGACGTAAGCGACAGCGAAAACTAAGCGATATCAGAGATTTAATTTGTCGAAACGAATGGCGTTATTGCAACGTCATTCGTTTTTTTATACTCACCGCCACTCATGTTACTGGACCGCACGATTGCCCCTGACTTCAAAGTTATTCAAACCATTAACCTGCCGGAACCCAGGACTTACACGCTTGACAATGGCGTTGCCCTGCATGTGATCAACATCGGTGAGCAACCGGTAGTGCGACTGGAGTGTATTTTTGAAGCGGGAAACTGGTACGAGAGCCACATTGCAGCCTCCTATTTCGCAATCAAGATGTTGCCGGAAGGAATAACCGGGATGACGTCCCAGGAGGTCAGTGAGGCGTTTGATAATGTGGGTGCGTTTACCGAGATGACTCACACTTCCGACCGCGTCGGGATTGTCGTTTACTGTTTATCCAGGGTTCTGCCGGATGTATTGCCGTTGGTCGAAAAGTTGATCAGTAGCTCGACCTTTCCTGAGAAAGAGTTTCAGGAACTAAGGAATATTACTCTTCAGAACCTCAAAGTCAATAAAGAAAAAAATGCATATCTGGCCACAGTGGAGTTTAGGGCGAAGCTTTTCGGGACTGGGCATCCTTATGGGCAGAGTCAGAGCGAAGACGGAATCGCCGGTCTGGAAATGGCCGCAGTACTCGATCACTACAACCGATTTATCAGGAATGGGAAGTACACAATAGTACTGGCCGGACAGGTGACGGAAGAAGATGTAGCGTATGTCAATCAGGCCTTGGGGCAAAGCCCTGTGAGCGCAGATAGCACCAAGGTCGCGTTTACCCCTTCGGAAGTTTATCAGGGTGTTGAGACGCTGGTAGAAAGGCCCGACAGTGTACAATCTTCAATCCGAATGGGTCGGATATTGTTCAACCGCCATCATGCCGATTATTTTAAAATGCTGGTGACTAATGAAATACTGGGCGGGTATTTCGGTTCGCGGCTGATGAAGAACATTCGGGAAGAAAAAGGGCTTACTTACGGGATTTCATCCCATTTGGTGACGTTGCGGAATGCGGGATATCTCATGATCGGGACGGATGTGAAAAAAGAATTCACTCAGCAAACGATCGACGAAATCAACAAAGAAATATACCGCCTGCAAACCGAACTTGTCGGTGCGGAGGAACTGCAGACTGTCAAGAGTTTTATGGCTGGTGAATTCGCAGGTTCCTTAAACACTGCATTTGAAGTAGCAGACCGTCGTAAAATTCTTTTGCTGGATGATCTGCCAGCCAATTTCTTCAATCAATATATCGACCGCATTCATGCTACTACGGCTGAGGATGTGATGGCAATGGCCAATACTTATCTGAAATCGGACGATATGTTGACAGTGATTGCGGGTGGTAAATGATTAGCCCTTGGCTTTATCCAATGCATCCTTGTAGGCTTTAAGGCAACGCTCCCGGGCCATTTTATGGTTGACCATGGGTTCTGGATAGTTGGCGGTGCCAATTTCCGGAACCCATTTTTTTATATATTCTCCTTCCGGATCAAATTTTTCCGCTTGTGATGCCGGGTTGAATATGCGAAAATAAGGCGCGGCATCTGTACCTGATCCGACCGCCCATTGCCAACCGCCATTGTTGGCTGCAAGGTCATAATCCAATAGTTTTTCCGCAAAATAAGCTTCTCCCCATCGCCAGTCGATCAGCAGGTGCTTGGAGAGGAAGCTTGCTGTGACCATTCGGACACGGTTGTGCATAAATCCGGTCGCATTAAGCTGTCGCATGCCGGCATCCACAAGCGGATAGCCGGTTTTTCCTTCACACCATTTTTCGAAGTCTGCTTTATCATGTTTCCATTTGATGTGGTCATAGGCCTTTCGAAATGCCTCACCCTTGCCTACGTGCGGGAAGTTGAAGAGTATTTGCTGGTAGAAATCCCTCCAGATCAGCTCGTTCAGGAAGGTTCCGCTATATTCCCTGGCCTGACGCGCAAGCTCCCGTATGCTTACCGTGCCAAAGCGGAGGTGCACTCCCATGCGGCTGGTGGCTTCCGCTGCCGGGAAATCACGTTCCTTATCGTAATTTTTGAGTAATGCTGATGTCAGATGATCCGATGGAAAATCATAGTGTACGTGTGCGAAACCCATTTCTTCTAAGGTCGGAAGGCCTGGTCCCTTCCAATGCTGGAACTTGCTGAAATACTTTTTGTTGGGGTACGACGACAGGTAGAAGTCGCTGCATTTTTCTTTCCATGCGCGGCTGTATGGCGTGAAAACGGTATAAGGAGAACCCTGGGATGTCAGGATTTCCTGTTTTTCGAAAATAACCTGGTCTTTGCAAGTTTTGAACGGAATGGCTCTCTTTTTTAGGATTTTATAAACCTCCTTGTCCCGGTGAATTGCGTAAGGTTCGTAGTCGGTGTTGGTGTAAACTTCCGCGATATCATATTCTTCGACGAGTTGTTCCCAGATTTTTACCGGAAATCCGTATTCTACCCGAATATCTGCATCATACTGGTTCAGTTCCCCGCGTATTTTCCGCACTGCAAGATCTATAAAACCGAGCCTTAAATCCTTTTTTTCTTCCAGGTCGTCGAGGATGGCACGGTCGAAAATAAACAGCGGTACAACCGGATACCCTGACCGCAGGGCGTAGTAAAGACCCGCATTGTCGTGCAACCTCAAGTCCCGACGGAACCAGAACAGCGTAATTTTTTCCTTCGTTTTCAGACTCATGCGATTTGGGTGGTCACGATAAGGTAAGGGTGAATGTGAATTAATTACGAAATAAGCCCTTTTTTAGATTTTGTCATGATTTGAAATCAACAGCCGGAACCGGTTTTTAATGCGCCTGTCTGGAGCGAGTATGGATATTGAAATAGTATATTTACCGTCTGGGCGGCCTGGCTATTATGCATTGTCCTCACCAATCAATCTTAACTTAATCTGAATTCATGAAATTTACACTCGCAATCCTTTTCAGCCTTGTTTGCCTTGCGGCTTTTGGACAAAAGAATGCCGACAAACAAGAATGGAAGCAGCTGTTCAACGGGAAGAACCTGGATGGATGGGACATTAAGATCCGTGGCTATGACCTGAACGATAACTACAAAAACACGTTCCGGGTAGAAGATGGTAAAATGGTGGTCCGCTACGATCAGTATGATGACTTTGCGCAGAAATATGGGCATATCTTTTACAAAGACGATTTTTCTTACTACCGCATTGCCGTGGAATATCGTTTTGTGGGAGAACAGGCACCCAAGGGAGAAGGTTGGGCATGGCGTAACAGCGGCGTGATGGTACATGGACAACCCGCGGCGACGATGGGGAAAAATCAGGACTTTCCGGCGTCCATTGAGGTGCAATTATTGGGTGGAAATGACAAAGTACGGACTACCTGCAACCTGTGTACACCCGGTACAAATGTGGTCATGGATGGCAAGCTGATCACTCAGCACTGTGTTAATTCCAAATCCAAAACTTATAATGGTGATCAATGGGTGAGGGCTGAAGTACTTGTGCTGGGCGATTCCCTGATCCAGCATTTTGCAAACGGTGAAATGGTGTTGGAATATAACAAACCGCAGTTGGGCGGTGGCAATGTGAGCGGCAACGATCCGTCATTGATGATCGCCGGCAAGCTGCTCGACCATGGGTCTATCTCATTGCAAAGTGAAAGCCACCCCGTTGAATTCAGAAAAGTGGAAATTCTGGATCTGAAAGGCTGTATGGACCCGAAAGCTGCGAACTACAAGTCGTATTACGTGAAGGCTGATAATAGCAAGTGTAATTACGGGAAGAAGAAATAGGTTGCATTAACTGACAAACGTCACCCTGAGCGCAGTCGAAGGGTCGTGCACGATGTTTCCGTACCGACTGTCTTCGACTTCGCTCAGGGTGACATCCTCTTTCAGTCTGCAAACACAATATTACAACCGCACAATCTCCGCACCGATCGCATTCAGACGCGTGTCGATGTTCTGGTAGCCCCGGTCGATTTGCTCAATGTTGTCGATGATACTTACACCTTTTGCCGACATGGCTGCGATCAGCAATGCAACTCCTGCTCGAATATCGGGAGAGGTCATGCGAATACCGCGTAACTGTGTTTCGCGGTTGTGCCCGATTACGGTGGCACGGTGCGGATCGCACAGAATGATCTGCGCGCCCATTTCAATCAGCTTATCTACAAAAAACAGGCGGCTTTCGAACATTTTCTGGTGAATCAGCACGGTTCCCTGAGCCTGGGTGGCTGTTACCAGGACGATACTCAACAAGTCGGGTGTAAAGCCCGGCCATGGCGCGTCGGCGACGGACAGTGTAGAGCCATCCAGGTAATTTTCAATGCGATAGCGCTCCTGAGCCGGAATGAAAATATCGTCTCCGCGGAATTCCATCTGGATTCCCAATCTTTGGAAAACATCTGGAATAATGCCCAGTTCCGGAATGCGGCAGTCTTTGATCGTAATTTCAGATTGGGTCATGGCGGCAAGGCCAATAAAGCTTCCGATCTCGATCATGTCAGGCAGCATCGTGTGTTCGGTACCGTTCAGTTCACTTACACCTTCTACCACCAATAAATTGGAAGCAATGCCCGAGATTTTAGCGCCCATGCGGTTCAGCATTTTACAAAGCTGCTGCAAATAGGGCTCGCAGGCTGCGTTATAAATAGTGGTGGTACCTTCGGCCATTACGGCAGCCATCAGCACGTTGGCGGTTCCGGTCACGGATGCCTCGTCCAGCAGCATGTAGGTGCCTTTCAGGTTGGCGGCATCTACCTTGTAAAATCCGCCGTCTTCTTCATCATAACTGAATGTGGCTCCGAGCTTTTCGAAACCCAAAAAGTGCGTATCCAACCTTCTTCTGCCTATTTTATCACCTCCCGGACGTGGAATCCTTCCTTTGCGGAAACGCGCCAGCATAGGCCCCAATAACATCACAGAGCCACGTAAAGCCGCAGCTTTCTGACGAAAAGACTCCGATTCCAGGTAATCCAGGTTGATTTCGCTGGCCTCGAAACGGATAGAAGTCTCGCTCAGACGCGTCCGGCGTACACCCAGATCACCCAGGAGGTTGATCAGCTGGTTTACGTCACGGATATTGGGAATGTTATGAATAGTGACCGGCTCTTTGGTGAGCAACACAGCGCAGATGATCTGTAATGCTTCGTTTTTGGCGCCTTGCGGTACGATTTCACCCTTGAGACGCTTATCTCCGGTTATTTTGAATGATGCCATAGAAGATTTTGGGCAGTTGAGACTGTATAAAATGAAACCTGGATGTTACATTCCAGGTTTTTTGCGGTTGTTGTTGCGATTGTTATTGTTTCCGTTGTTTCGGCCGGAGAACTTGTTGGGCCTGTTACGGTTTTGATTTCCCTGATTATTTCCTCCCTGCCTGTCGGAGTTATGGCCGGATTGCGGTTTGAAGCTTCCGCCTGTGTGGCTGGTATGGTTGATCCGGTTGCGCTCCTGGTTATTGTTCCGGTCTTTGGGAGCGGCTTCCACGGGGCCGTTTTTCCGGATGTAATCGATTTCTTCTTTCAGACGGCCCTTGCTCAATTGTTCCAGTTGGACCAGTAAGACATTGTCCTCAGGATTGTCCTTGTTCCAGGCATTGAAAAATGAGCGCATCAGGCGGAATATGTAGGACACGAACGCGATCCGGTCTTCCTCGTTTTCCGTCTGTACAGCCTTTTCCAGTAACAGTTCGATATTACGTCCGTAGTGACGGAATGTGAGGTTTTGCTGATTATATCCTACCCGAAGCGGTTTTTTCCCGAGTGCTTCTTTGGAGGGAGGAGGGAATGGACTGTCAACGTCCAATTCGAAACCGGAAATAATGTAAAGGTCGTCCCACAGCTTATTGGTGTAATCCTGGTTATCCCTCATATTAGGGTGGATCTGCCGCATCAGCTCGACCAGAATGTGTGCGTAAAGGTTGCGTTTTGCCTTGTCCTCCATCTTAACAATGTGGTCGGCAAGCTTTTGTACGTTACTACCGTATTCTTTCAATGGGATATCTTTTATATAATGGACAAAAATAATAAGTTTTTGTGGAAACAAAATGAGGAATAATGCTAAAACAGGCACCTTGGCAACCCCGCGGTGATTTGGGGTTAACCTAATGAACGTAATGCAGATGCCCCTGCATGCCTTCGGGAATATCGGATAATGGTATTCCGGGGCGTTGATTGGGTGTGATCTTGTAGTAGTACGACCCCGAGGGTAATGGTTCCGGCGTCCAGAACCATTCATTCAGACCAGTATGACATGTCAACAGTTTTTGGAAGACCATTGTTCCTGACGGGCTTGTAATCGAAAGAATGAAGTTTTGCCGGACGGGTCCCTGCAGGTTCAGCGAAAAGCGAAACCATTCACCGGACGGATTCGGGGACACCGAGGCGGAGACGATTCGGGACCGATCGCTTACCATGAAGTCGATTTGGTAGGGGGCAGCTAAATTACCCGCCAGGTCCCGGCATTGAACGGTTAGCGTGTAATGTCCGGTGGATAGAAAAAATGGCAAAGTCAATTCAAATTGATAGGACCGATCTCCTGTTTTTTGCCCCTTCAAATTTCGCAGTTCAATCCGTTTGTCGGTAGAGCCCTCGCATTGTTTTCGGAGCCATAGTGCAATGATGGTCGTGTCGTTCGGCAGAATGGGGAGGGTGTCGTCAAAAACCTGTAAGTTGAGAACAGGTTTTTCGGAGACCGCGTCATCCCGTCTGAGCTGGCGTCCGTCGATCGTGATGGTGAATACCGGAGCGACGTGATCAATGGCCTTAACGTGCGCTATGTCAGCAGGTGTAATGGTCAGCATATTGTTCTCTTCGTTTTCCTCTGTCAGCATTTGCTCCGGATCGAGATGGAAGAGCCATTGCTCCTGTGCTTTGGCTTCAATGGTGCCTTCTATATGGAAGAATAGAGTGTCTGCGATGGCAGCTGCTGGTCTGATCGAATCGGGATAGCGGGTCACGACACCATCCAAATGCCTCGTAAACCTGATTTGCAATGCTTCGTGCCTGTACCTGCCATTATTTTTAATAATAAGTCCGATGCGGACGCTGTCGTCTCTGACACCGGATTCACCTGGTATCGGGGAAACTATAATGGATTCGCGGTCAATAGTGTAGTCGGGGAGCCTGGCAGGGAAGATCCGGATCGCAGGATCACCCTGTAAGGTCATTTGCTGGACAGTAATGCTATCCAGAATGGTGGGTTTCCGGTGCATATTCCTCCGTATGGCTTCGCGCTGAATGGCTCCGAAGGGCTCACTGGCGAATGATGGATCCGCGAGAACTTCGTAGAAGATATCTGTATAGCGTTTCAGAGCGGTGGATGAACCGTTGAATGTGTGTGCAAGGAAAAGCACTGCGCCGTTTCCCGGACTGAAAATCCAGTCGCTGCTCAGCGTCTTACCTGTGTAAAAAATGCTCCCCGAAGCACAGCCGTTGACAAGAATCGCGGGAAAACGTGGGGTGTTCATGTAATTTCGCAATGGATCCGTGGCAAGGCCGATATCGACGTCGGTGACATCGGGGGCTGAATGTCCAAACAAAGTAACGAGCGCCACTCCCTGATTGATCAGGTTGTCGATAGGAATCCTTTCGATGGCATTGTCAGTTAGTTTTGAGAGCGTTGTGACATTGAGAGCCAGTGGGGAATCGTCCAGTTTTTTTGCAAAGGATTGCACATAGCCCCGGAAAGCATTCAATTCATCCCTTGATCTGCCGCCGCTCAAATGCAATACCTGTTTTCGCCAGGCTGCGGAAGACGACTCTGCTTCCATTGCTTTTACTTTTTCCAGATAGTCTAGTAAATGTTTTGATGTCGGTGCATTAATCCGGCCTATGGGCACCACGGGGCAAAAGTCAGGCGAGGAATTCAATGTTGCCAGCGCTATGTCGGAGCCTGGCCAGCCCGCATTGGGTACCATATCCGTTTGCCAGGCCCCGGGCATTTTCCGGGCCTTTTGCGGGTCGATGGACTGTCCGGCCAGCAGTACGAATTTCAGATTCCCTTTCTCATGCATCCAGCGGATCGCATTGCGGATTCCCTGCGGACCGGGTTGGCCGCCATTGAACTGATCGGAAAGTTCGTGGCTATCAATGACTGCCGTTTTGAAATGGCCACCTGATGTGGAAGAACGGTACTGCGCATATTCCTGAACGGCGTCGCGCCCGTTCACAGGCACGCGCATCAGCGGATGTGTAATGATCAGGTAGTCTGCCGTTGGCTCAATACGGGAAAACCGGACGAACCTGGGTGTAAGTATTTTGAATGACTCCCGTATACCGATGATCTTTCTGGCGCCTGCTAAAATTACTCCTGCGCTGTTTTGAGCGAGTTTTCTTATCCGATGGGGGTTGGAAACGTCATAGCAGACAATATCGGGAGGTATTTTTTTTGAATAAAGAATATCCCCCACCCCCGCGAAGTGAAAGGTTTTCTGCTTTTGCCCGCTTTCAAAGGTGCCCATCTGCGGATAACGCATGCGTGCGTAAGAGACCGAAACATGTCCACCCGCGTTAGCCGGCATCAGGGTCAGAATCAACCTATCCGACTCGTCAAGATCGTTCAGTTCCGGCGCAACGCTCACCTTCTGCGTATGGCGCCCCTCTATCAGGATACTGGCCAGTTGTCTTTTCAAATGTCCCTTCTCTCCACTCCATAATGTAAATGCGTGAATTCCCGGCGACCAGCCAGCGATCAACAGCTCGACTTCTATGTTCCCGGATCGCTCCCTGGTCAGGTCTTTGGTCTCCAAAATGATTTCATGCGGCGTATTTTCTGCTATTTCCGGTCCAGTCCATCCCTCACCTTCATCGTACGCAGTGAGTACCGATCCATTTTCGAAATTGCTTTCCGGAGGGTAAAATTTGCCGGGCAGATAATGGGACGTGAAGAGTTGTAACGACTCTCCCCGATGGAAGTCAACAGAGGTCGTTGCCGGACCAGGTGGTGCATCGGCCATCCTGAGGCCCGTTACTTCATCCGTTCGCCATGTCAGAAAATAGACTGTGGTATCCGTGTACAGGCCATGATAGGAATGGGGCATCGCTGTTGGCGAGGTATAAAGTCCCGCGTCGGTATTCCCGTCATTTCTCTCCCCGTAAAAGAGTAAATGCCCGTCATGTCCGAAAACTCCGGAACGCCGTCCCGTTGCTTCGATTGTTATTTCCCTGCCTTGTCTGAAGATTTGAATAGAGGTGGTCAATATCGAATCGACGGGGGCTCCGAGCCTGGCCAGTTCTTCCCCGGTAATCTTGTAAAAACCTGTTTCCACGACCGGAATGCGCAAATACTGCCGGTTGTAATCGATCCATTCGTTGCCGAAAGGTGTTTGTGCGGACGCCTGAAAACGTATCGTGCAGCAAAAGATAAGGAAAGTGTATATCAGGACCCTTGTCATCACTTTTAGTTATGGCACAAGGACCGTGTGGCCTATTTCCGTTCTTTTCTTGCATACATGTTCATGGAAAAAGAGTAGGCGTGCTCGTCGTCCGTGTCGTGAAATTCGGAACTTCGAAGTTGCCAGTCGTCCTGATCGAATGCCGGGAAATATGCGTCTCCTGCTACCTGTGCGTGTACGATGGTTAAATAAAGCCTTTGGGCCAGCGGCAGCATTTGTTCAAATATGCTGGCGCCGCCCAATATAAATACTTCACTTTCACCGGAAAGTAACGCAAGGGCTTCGGAAATATCTTTTGCATAGGAGGTAAAGGGTTCCGGATCCGAAAGTTCCCGGGATGATAAAATGACATTCCGATAGGTGGAATGCAGTGCGTCAGGCGCTTCGTAGCTCTTTCTTCCCATGATGAATGCCTTGCCTTCCGTTACTTTCCGGAAGTGCTCCCACTCGTCGGGGAGATGCCAGGGCAGCTGGTTATGATACCCGATAACCCGGTTTTCGCTCATGGCGGCGATGATGTAAAGTTGCGGTATGTTCAAGGTAATTATAGTCGGAATGGTACGCAAAATCATGCAATGTAATAACGCATTCATTGCCAAAGTGTTTTTCAACCGATCGGCCCTGTAATTTTACCATTCATCCGAAGCACATTATTTTTTTAACATGGTACCTTGCATCGCAAAGTACCTGTGTATACCTTTGTATTGTTAGAAGTATAAATTCTATCTGTTAGCCATGAACTTTATTCATTAAAAATTAACACATGAAACCACATGAATATTGAAAATGCCCAAGTGCAGATGCGGAAGGGGATTTTAGAATTCTGTATCCTGCACATCATATCAAGGGGCGAAGTATATGCTTCGGATATGTTGGATGAATTAACTTCCGCTCACATCATGGTGGTGGAAGGTACATTATACCCTCTTCTAACCAGGTTAAAGAATTCAGGCTGGCTGGACTATAAATGGGTGGAGTCATCATCGGGGCCTCCAAGGAAATATTATGTTTTGACGGAGGAGGGGAAGATATTTCTAGACGCGATGCAGGCTACTTGGTTTGAACTGGCCGATTCGGTGCAAACCGTGATTAAGCGCTCGGAGGAATTGAGTAAAACGGCTTCGGGCAATCTTCCTGACCCTAACTGATCACTTAGAGACATTCGATTATTTCAATCATGAAAAAGACAATCAGCATTAATATAGGCGGCATCATCTTTCACATCGAGGAGGATGGCTACGAGAAACTGAAAGGTTATCTTTCGTCTATCCAGAAGTATTTTTCTTCATTCGCGGATAGCAAGGAGATTCTTTCGGATATTGAAGGGAGGATAGCGGAGCGGTTTTTGAACAAGCAAAAGGCAGAAAGCAAGCAGGTTATTTCGCTTTCCGATGTGGATGAACTGATCGCGGCGATGGGTACGGTAGCCGATTTTGAAGCCATTGAACAGGCAGAGGATATCCTGGCAGATCCATTGGAGACAGCCTCGGCACAAACGAGCGTTCCAAAACAGGAAAGCTATACTTCCTACCAGGCTCCCGGCGTACCCAAGACGGAACCTGCGAAACCCGGTGCACCCCGAAAACTTTATCGCGACTTGCGGAGGAAACTTCTGGGTGGAGTCGGGGCAGGTTTGGCTCACTACTTCACGGTAGACCCGATCTGGGTGAGATTGGCCTTCCTCTTTGCGGTGGTCGGTTTGCCGGCAGGTTCCGGAATGCTCGATTGGAATGCCGAAGATATCTTTGGCCCGATTTCAGGATTTATGGTGCTGGTCTACATCGCAATGTGGGTAGCGTTTCCGGGATCTACGACGTTGGAGGAAGATGCACATATCAAGAAATTTTACCGTGACCCGGACCGTAAAGTGGTGGGAGGGGTTGCCGCCGGTGTCGCTTCATACTTCGGGGTTGATCTGGGAGTGGTCCGTTTCCTTTGGGTACTTTCTATCCTGTTGTTTGGAACCGGTTTCCTGATATATATCGTATTGTGGGTGATAGCGCCGGTGGCCAACACGCTTACCGAAAAAATGGAAATGCAGGGGGAGCCTATTACCCTCTCCAATATAGAGTCTAATATTAAGCAAAGTCTCAATTTGGAAGAAAGAGGGGGAGAAGAGCATGTGGCTACCAAGATTTTGCTGTTCCCATTTCGTGCGATCGCATTGGTGATCGGGGCGTTGGGTAAGTTGCTGAAAGGGCTGGGGCCGATCGTGCGGGTGATGATCGGGGCTTTCCTGATCGGTACTTCGGTTCTCGGGCTACTCGGGCTTATTATTGCAGGTGGGGTAGCATTAGGTTTGACCAACGCTGTTCCATTCGATAACCTGCCTGTTCCATTCCTCATTTACCAGGAGCTGCCCGGGATACTGGTGCTGTCGGGTATTCTGGTCGCGGCCATTCCATTAGTAACATTCCTTTTATTGGGATTAACCCTTGTTTCCAATAAGCGTATCGTTGGTGCGAGTGTCTGGCTGACTTTACTTGGATTGTGGATCGTAGGCGTGATCGGCGCAACAGTTGGCGGTGTGGCTTTTCAACGGAATTTTGCAAAAGGCGGCGAAGTCAATGAGTCTTCATACTATGCGGTTCCCGCGGGGACGCTGACCTTGGATTACCGCGAAGATTACGAAACTGAGAATGTCGATGTCGATATCAAACTGGAAGGCGCAACAGGCGGCGACAGTATTAAGCTTGACAAAAGGTTGTACGCCCGCGGCCGTTCCAGGGAAGACGCAGAGCGCAATGCGCGGAATATCAAGTATGCGATTGATGTCAAAGATTCCGTATTCCTTTTCACTGAGGGGCCTGCACATTCCGGTCGTACACAGTTCCGTGACCAGCAGATCGATCTGGCTGTGAATATCCCTTACAACAAGCCTTTCGTGATGACCCGGGATTTTTATTATCAGCTTAGCGATTGGGAAAGCAGCCAGCAGAATATCAAGCGCTATGATCTGGGGAGGCAGGATGTGATCTGGAGTAACCTGGTTTGGGTGATGAAGCGTGATTCCGGACTGGTTTGTGTGAATATCCCTGCCAAGTATCTCAAGACTGAAAGCGAAGAGAATCAGAATAATTCCGGCTATTCATTCGAATACAATGACAACAGCGATCTTGAACTGGGTGAAAGAGGTAATTACAGCAAGCAATTCCCGGTTTCCGATTTCAAAAAGATCGACATCGGAGGCGCATATTCGATTATCATCCGGCAGGGGCCTGAGTTCAATGTAACTGCGGATTCGGACAACCAGGAAAACATCGATGATATTAAGGTTGTGGTTGAAGACGGAGTGTTACGTGTGAAACGTACCCGTGAGTTTAATTTGTTCGACGGTGACAAGTGGGAGCGGGTAGGATTGGTGATCACGATGCCTACTATCGAAGGACTTTCTCTTTCCGGTGCCAACAAAACGTTGCTTACCGAGTTTACAGGCTTGGCGCGACTGAATGTGGATATTTCGGGAGCTTCCAAGTCGGAGATCAATGTGCAAACTGACCAACTGACTGTAAACGTGTCGGGCGCATCCAAGGCGACTTTGAAAGGTTCGGCCAAATCGGCCAAACTAGACGCTCATGGGGCTTGCAAGGTTACCGCAACAGAAATGAATATCCAGAATGCAGAAGTAGATGCATCGGGTGCGTCGAAGGTCGATCTGAGCCGTGTGCCCAATCTGAATCGCCATGCCAGCGGTGCGAGCAAGATCAATGTGCAGGAATAATTTTGAAGTCGTGCAACTTCCTGCCTAAGGCACTCATCTTTCCAAAAAATCTAACTTAGTAACCATGAAAAGAAAGCAACTATTCCTTCTCGCAGCGATATTGCTGACAACCCTTTCGCTCAGCGCCATCGCTCAGGAAACCCGGAAATTTTCCGCGTCGGGCTTTACGAAATTATCGATGGGCAGCGCCTTCAAGATCGATGTGAAGCAGGGTAATGGTTTTAGCATCGTGGCCACCGGCCGTGCCGAGGATCTGGACGACCTGGAATCATCGGTAAGAGGTGGCACTTTCCACCTGGGATATAAAGGTAATGGCT
The DNA here is from genome assembly GCF_059568735.1 of Dyadobacter ginsengisoli DSM 21015. NCBI lineage: Bacteria > Pseudomonadati > Bacteroidota > Cytophagia > Cytophagales > Spirosomataceae > Dyadobacter > Dyadobacter ginsengisoli. The sequence goes on along the minus strand of NZ_JCANTY010000003.1, from coordinate 1,002,257 downwards.
GGAACAAAAACCGGAAGATGGTAGAAGTGACTGTCGTGATGCCCGCATTGGACGGTGTCGATTTTTCCGGTGCCAGCAAGGCAAATGTGGCGCGTTTCAGCGGTGTAAAGAACATGAGCATCGATGTATCGGGCGCATCACAGGTAACGATGAGCTGCTCTTCGCCCAAAGTAACGGTGGACCTTTCAGGTGCATCATCACTGACACTGGACGGTAACGGTGACGTTCTGACCGGCGATGTTTCGGGAGCTTCATCATTCAAAGGCCGTGAATTCTCTGCCAAAACAGTCAATATCGATGCATCCGGCGCCAGCAGTGCGGCAGTAGTAGCCAGCGCGACGGTCAATGCAGAAGCCAGCGGTGCAAGCAGCATCCGTTATTCGGGCGGTGCCAAGGATGTTCATTCAAGCACATCCGGTGCCAGCTCGGTTAAAAGAGATTAAAGGCAATCATTAATATTCACCACGAACGGAAAGGGGCCTGCATTTGCGGCGCCCCTTTTTTCTGGTTCGGGGTATAGTTAATGACAACCTTCATAATTATAGGTGGTTTTTGTTACATTTTTGCCTCCCGCCGTTACCGATGTTGAAACAGACTTTTCGGGCAGATTGAATGTGTTATACGTGAAGATTGTACTTTCTTCGGTGGTAAACGAATTATCGCTACCGTAGGAAGTTGTTTTGAAATTTATCCGGTTGTTGATGCCGTCGGTATTTTGTACGGTGAGATAAGGGGTTGGGATTCCCTTGAATTCGGTTGAAACCAGCGTTTCGGGATTCCTGGAATTGTCGTAGGCGAATGGTCATCATTTTGGAGAATATCCGTTTTATAGGTTCCAACTGTTTTTAACCCAAAATATCTATTTTCATATACATAAGACTTTCCCAAATACTTGCAGGATGCTTCTTTGTCGACTTCTTTATTTTTGGAGCAGGAAGTTAAAAGAAGATGTAACAGGCAAAGAAGAGTTGCGCATGAAACTGATTTAAGTAAAGTAGATCGCAATTGTGGTATGTTAAGAAAGCTTGTTGAGGGATAAGTTGCAAGTAACCCGGATTAACTTTAACAATTTGGGATAAATCCGATTCTTTTACAACTTGCATGACTCAACACGCATTAATGACACTATAATGACCAGAAAACTTTTACTATCCGTTGCTTTGCTCTGTATACTCTGTCACGAGGCGGCCTGGGCGCAGGGCAGGTCCAAATTCGGTGGCCGGTATGTCGACCCGTTCGGTGTTTTGAGCGTAACGGCGGGTGTAGGTGTAGCCTACTATATGGGTGATCTGAACGACGGTATCAATATGAAGCACCTCGGGCTGGGACCTTCGGTGTCGCTGGGCGCTTTATACCGGTTGACGGAACATGTGAGTGCGCGGGGGGAAATCCGGTTTTACCAGGTTTCCGGGGACCAGAAGTATTCTAAGAATTATCAGAACAACCTTTCCTTTAAAACATTCAATCCAGACGTTAACCTGGGTTTACAAGCTGATCTGTTTGCATATAACCGCCAGGCGCCGATCAATCCCTACCTCTTTGGAGGCGTAGGTTTTACGCATCTGAACCCCAAAGCGAAACTCGAGGGCACCTGGTACAGCCTGGCGCCGCTCACAACAGAAGGAATCAAGTACAAACGAATGCCGCTGGTATTTACCGCCGGGATCGGTGTCTCGGTTAAAACTACACAAAGGCTGAGTCTCGGTCTTGAACTTTGCAACAACTTCGTCAATTCCGACTATCTGGACGATGTAAGTACAGTTTACCCGAATCCCGATCAGCTGCCCAGCGACATCGCCCGCCTGCTTTCGGACCGTTCCTATGAAATCGGGGAACCGCTTCGTCAGCCCGGATGGAACCGTGGAAGTGCCAAAAGCAAGGATAGCTACCTGTTTTTCCAGCTTCGGGCGACCTATTCGATCGGTAACCGTGCCCAGAACATCGAACGAAGGAAAACCCGCTGCCCGAAATTTTAAATCTATTTGAATACCAACATGCTGAAACCGAAAAAGCCCCATCAATCCGAAGTAACCATGACCGAAATGGTGCTTCCCAACGATACCAATACACTGAATAACCTGATGGGTGGAAGGTTGCTGCACTGGATGGACATTTGCGCGGCGATCTCGGCACAAAAACACTCCAATCGTATTGTCGTGACGGCTTCGGTAGATAACGTGTCTTTCACAGAGCCGATCCGCCTGGGCAATATCGTGACCATGCATGCCAAAGTGACCCGTGCATTCAACTCTTCAATGGAAGTATTCCTTGAAGTGTGGGCGGAGGATATTCCCGCCGGTCAGCGGGTAAGTACCAACCGCGCATTTTATACCTTCGTGGCTGTGGATCAGAATGGCAGGCCTATTGAAGTTCCCACGCTGGAGCCCGAGACGGACGAAGAGAAAGAGCTGTTTCTGAGCGCCCTCCGCCGCCGTCAGCTCCGGCTCGTACTGGCCGGACGTATGAATGCGTCCGAAGCTACTGAACTGAAAGCGCTTTTTAAGGTAGAATAAGTCGGTGCAGAAGGCATAATTTGGTAATTTTGCAGGATCAACTCTTTGTTACTTATGCCCAAACAAATCATATTTTCAGACAAAGCACCGGCCCCCATTGGTCCTTACAGCCAGGCTGTTAAAGTAAATGGTACTGTCTATGTTTCAGGTCAGATCGCCGCTGAACTGGCGAAGTCGGGCGATATCAAGGCAGAAACGGGGATGGTCATGCAGAATATCGGGCATATTCTCGGTGCAGCAGGGCTTGGCTTCCACAACGTCGTGAAAGCGAGCATTTTCCTGCGTGATATGAATGATTTTGCCGCTGTAAACGAAATTTATGGCAGCTTTTTTACTAAGGAACCTCCTGCGCGGGAGACTGTACAGGTAGCACGTCTTCCCAAAGATGTGAACGTGGAAATATCGGTGGTTGCCGTTGAGTAACGCCATTGGCGGTCATGTGTGGTCAGTTATAGTCAGTAAGTCAGGTGTTGAATGGGGAGATAATTTAATGACAATACCTGACTATCAATGACAACACCTAACCATCACCGGCAAAAATAATTGAACTTAATTTTTTGAAATAAATGAATAATAGACCTGTCAGGGTACGATTCGCGCCCAGTCCCACTGGTCCGCTACATGCGGGTGGTGTGCGCACAGCCCTGTATAACTATCTGTTTGCGCGCCAGCAAGGCGGCCAGATGCTGCTTCGCATTGAAGATACCGATCAGAACCGGTATGTTCCCGGAGCAGAAGCATATATCCTGGAAGCACTGGATTGGTTGGGAATCCGGATTGACGAAGGTCCGCAGCAGGGCGGTCCTCATGCGCCGTACCGTCAGTCGGAAAGGAAAGAAATGTACCGCGAATATGCGGAAAGGCTGGTTCAGGAAGGGAAAGCTTATTATGCTTTCGATACCACCGAACAGCTCGATGAGATGCGTAAGCGTCTCGAAGCGGCGAAAGTGGCCGCCGTCCAGTACAATGCAATTACGCGCACGGAAATGACCAACTCCCTGACTTTGTCAGCTGAGGAAACAAAGGAACGCCTGGATAGCGGAGAGCCGTATGTGATCCGGATGAAGATCATGCCTAAGGAGGATATCCGTTTCAATGATCTGATTCGTGGGTGGGTAGTGGTGCATTCTTCGCAGATCGACGATAAGGTACTTCTCAAATCGGATGGTATGCCTACTTACCATCTTGCCAACATTGTGGATGACCACCTGATGGGCATTACCCATGTGATCCGCGGTGAGGAATGGCTTCCTTCGGCTCCGTTGCACGTTTTGCTTTATCGTTATCTGGGCTGGGAGAGTACCATGCCGCAATTTGCGCATTTACCGCTTTTACTTAAACCGGACGGAAATGGCAAACTGTCCAAACGGGACGCGGATCTGGGCGGTTTTCCGATCTTCCCGCTGGAATGGACGGATCCCGTTACCGGTGATAAGGCAAGGGGCTTCCGGGAGGAAGGGTATCTGCCCGGTGCAACGGCCAACTTCCTGGCATTGCTGGGCTGGAATGCCGGAACAGAGCAGGAGATTTTCAGTATGGATGAGCTGATCAGTTCATTCAGTTTCGAGCGTGTGCATAAGGCAGGCGCAAGATTCGATATTCAGAAAGCAAACTGGTTTAACCAGCAATACTTAAAACAACTGGATGACGCTGAGATCATCAGCCAGCTGAAACCATTGTATAGCGAAAAAGGAATCCATGTTAATGGGGACCAATTGAGCCAGATCGTTCATCTGTTGAAAGAGCGGGTCCATTTTGTCAAAGAGATTGTTTCCGAATCGCTCTTTTTATTTCAGTCGCCTGAGGAATATGACCAGGATGTAGTGATCAAAAAGTGGAACGAAGAGGCAGTTAATGCGATCTCCGCATTCAAGGACACTCTGGGCGGATTCGAGGGGGATTTTACAGCGCATGACATTAAAGAAGTGCTATCGGCAACAATGGATTCGCTGGGCATCAAAATGGGCAAGGTGATGCAGGCATTGCGCCTGTCGGTAACCGGCGCCGGGGCTGGCCCGGATCTGATGATTATTATGGAGATCCTTGGAAAAGACGAGGTGATCAAACGCCTGGAAAATGCGATAAGCCGCTTGTCAGCGCAAATCAGGCTGGCATAATGCAGATAAAACCGCAGGATCAAATTGCATTGGTGTCCGTGAGATCATTGTATATTTTCGTAATAAGTTGAAAACGGACCGCGCAACGGTCCATTGCTATCAAACACATGGCTAAGAAAAAACAGTCGGATACCTCCAAACCAGCACCCGAAAAACCGCGTGTTCACAAAGACCTCGATGGCTTTGATATTCAGATCAATTCTTTTGGTGAAATCACCACCAGTTTTGACATGGACCGTATCAATGAATTTTTGAATAAAAATGTGGATGACAAAAAGCTTCGTGACCGGGAAGATATTCCGGGAAGAAAGACACGCAAATCCAAAAAGAAAACATCGGAGGAAGAAGAGGAGGAAGAGGAATAGCATGCCACCCGCAAAGTTCAGTTTGACCAACCAATAAACCTTTTACGAAAAGATGATCTCACACGAAATTGACTACAAAATCATTGGCGACGATATCCAGGTCGTTGAAATTGAACTGGATCCGAACGAGACGGTGATCGCGGAAGCGGGTGCCATGTTATTTATGGAAGATGGTATTCAGTTTGAAACCAAAATGGGCGATGGTTCGGAGGCGAACCAAAGCATCATGGGTAAGATTTTCCAGGCCGGAACACGGCTGCTCACAGGGGAGTCGCTGTTTATGACCCATTTTACCAACCGCGGCGTAGGTAAAAAGAAGGTCGCATTCTCAGCCCCGTACCCGGGGACGGTGATGCCGATCGATCTGTCGAAAATCTATGGTAATGAGCTGATCGTCCAAAAAGACGGCTTTCTCTGCGCAGCCATGGGAACGAGCATGAAAATCCATTTTAACCAGCGCTTCGGATCCGGTCTGTTTGGCGGAGAAGGCTTTATTCTCCAAAAAATTAAAGGCGACGGTTTGGCGTTTGTACACGCTGGGGGTGTTGTGATCGAGCGTCAGCTAAACAACGAGACCCTGCGGATCGATACCGGTTGCGTGGTTGCTTTCGAGCAATCGTTGAGCTTCGATATCCAGCGATCCGGTGGTTTGAAATCAATGGTGTTTGGTGGTGAAGGGATGTTCCTGGCCACACTGCGTGGAACGGGGCGCTGCTGGATCCAGTCGATGCCGATCTCCAAACTCATCCAGCGGCTTTCCATTGCCGGGCCTAACGCGCGCAAGGAAAGCGGATCCGTGATAGGAGGTTTGGGAAGTCTTTTTGAGGACTAGTGAGGATCCTATTTAAATGTGAAAGGCGAGCTTAACCGGCCCGCCTTTCGTTTTTATTTCAAAATATAGACTCCTTTGCCTGTACCCAACCATATTTCTCCCGTCGGACTTTGTGCGAATGTAAATACGCCCTCGCTTTCATCCAGGTCTTTCAGCTCCCATTGCCCGTTTTGGAATACGCCATATTCCTTACCGCTCGAAAATGACGCCCAGATGCGGTTTTCACGATCAACGAACACCCTGCGGGTCATATAGATCACTTTATCTTCCTGCGGCAGACTGATGATACTGGCCGACTGACCATTAAAACGGAATATTTGCGGTCGCCCGGTAACCATAGTACTCGAAAGTCCGTAGTCGATCGAAGCAAATAATTCATTTTGTTTGTTGGTGACGATATTCCTGAAGTAGTAGGGGCTGAACCCAAGGTCCTTTGCACTGAACACGTCCCATTTACCTTCCCTAATGCGGACAATCGAAGTAGTGTTGACGCCATCATTGAGCGCAGCCCAAATGACGTTTTGCTGATCTATCGCAATGTCGGCAATGAGATTGCCGGGTAACGCGGAATTTTTTGGCGTAAACGTGCTGAAACGGTTTCCGTCATATTTGTTCAGCCCGCCTTCACCGAAACCACCCGTGGCAAACCAGACGTTGTTGGCTCCATCGATCCCGATCGAACGGACCGCCTTGCCGGGCAGGTTGAATTGTTTGGATTCAAAACGGGTGAATTTTGTACCATCGTATTTGATCAGGTCATCGGTTGCGATCCAGACATTTCCTTTCTTGTCGACCTCAATATCCCAGATGGGGGCTTTGTGTAAAATGGAGTTGGTAGAGTCGAAAACGGCAATGCCTGTCGCGTTGTAGCGGATCAGTCCCAGGTCGAGCGTACCCATCCAGGCCGTGCCGGAAGCGTCGAAGGCGATGGATATCACATGATAATTTTGGAATGAAGCTCCTGAAATATCCAGCGGAACAGGAACTTCGTTCTCCCCCTTTTTGCAGGAATCTAATAATGTCAGAAGGAGTAAAGAGAGCAGCAGTTTTTTCATAGCGGAAGGGGCGGTTGGTTTGGGAACGAAGAACTGACCTCAAGGACACCTTTATATTTCAGAAGGTTGGAACGGGTTGAAGTACAGCCTGATATGTGTTATTTGAAGATGATGTTCCGCGTACTGATTTGGTCGGATGAGCCGATCTGCAATATGTATTTCCCGGCTGGCAAAGGATAGTACGGCCGTATCGAAGTGAGTCCCACGGCCTCTCGTTCCGAAGTTAAAATGGGGTGTTCCCTGCCTGCAGCGTCAAAAAGCCGGTATTGTACTTCCTTGCTTTCCGAAGGCATCACGAAAAACTGCTGTCGGGTGACGGGGTTTGGGAAGATGGTCCAGGATGCCGGTGCACCATTGCGGAAAACCGTAACGATAGTCGAATGGGTGGCTTCGGCATCAGAATACTCCATTCTCACACGATAAAAGGCCGTATTTGTTCCTGGATTGGAATCCGTGAAGCCAAACACACCGGATTGCCCGTTTGCGGGAGGTGTGAAACTTTGCAAATCGCTGTAATTAATTCCGTCGGTAGTCTTTTGCAAGACCATTTGCTGCAAACCCGGTACCGGCGCTGTTACCCAGGCAATATGCAGGGACTGCCCGACGATTCTTGCCGAAATGTTATTGACATACTCGATGGTTTTGTGCGCGCGATCAATGTAGAAAGGCCCGGATAAGCTACCTGGCAGCACGGGATTCAGGCCGGTGAGACGAAGGCTGTAAATCCCATTGGCAAGTCCCGACGGCAATCGCACCGTGAGTGGAGTGACGGCAGTAATGTCTGCTATCCCCGCAAAGTTTCCCTGGTCGTCCATGACCTCTGCACCTATGCGGAGGGTATCGGGGGCTTTACCGGTGGTGTGGTAGGGCAAAATAAAAGTCGCCCCTGCGTGCATGCGGGAGGGCGTAACACCTGGGTGCAGTGTGTACGCTGGTCGCACAGGAACCGTTTTGCGGATCGCAGAATCGGCCAGGCTCCTGTTCCAGGCGGTAGCGGCTAGGGTAAGTCCCTGGATTCCGCCCGAAACATTTTCAAAATGCCCCGAAACAGGTCGTGGAATCTGAATCGTGTCGAGATAGGGGCCTTGGAAGACATTTAAACCCGACGTGGTAATCAGCCGGTTTTGTGCATTAAGGACCGGAAGATAGGGGTCGGGCTTGGAGTTGCTTGCCGAATTGCGTGCCAAATACCAGGCGACCTGGTAACCTGCATCCCTACGACTATTCTGGATCAGGGTCTTAATGCCATTGAAATAGTCCTCTTCCTTAAAACCCAGCTGGGCGTCATTTTCGCCGTGCGACCAAAGTACGGCCCGTATGCCGGTTGAAGCGGTCATGTATCGCATGGTGTTGACAATATTGCTGTAAGGCTGCCGGTTGGGCCAGTATTTACCGACATACAGGTTATACGCATCCTTGCCGGAGGCGGCGTCACGGTAGTTCTCCGCATTGGCCGCCGCCCATGCTGCGTTGAAAAATAGGACTGGTGTTTTCCACTTTTTAAACAGCATATCACCCAGCTCCCCCCAATACCAGGACGTCTCGCCGTTCGGGAAAATGAGATTTTCATGAGTCAGTACTGTGAATTGCGGCGCCAGCATCGGACCATCCGGAGCTACGGTAATATTCTCGTGGTTGAGGGTTTTATTGGTAGCATTAAAAGAAATAACATTGGAAGTCGCATTTTTAGAGCCAAGGCCAGGTAGCCCCATAGCATTGGAATTTCCGGTGATCAGAAACACTTCCCCTATGCCTACCCGGTCGACAATGGCTGAGTCAATAATACCATCGGCCGCTGTTCCGATAAGTTTTAGCTTGTACCAGCCCGTGGAGGCGGCGAATGTGGTATTAAGAAATCCCTGTGTGGTTTGATCCGCCGTGAACAGGTGATCCTGTGCAGGTTGTGTATTTCCTTCAATGGGTGCCAGCGTTGCCGTAACGCTGGAATAAGGGTAGTGGGCATAAGCGCTAACCGTGATCGTGGCAGTTCCGGATGCATTCCGCTGCATCACCAGGTTGCGAGCAGGGGACGTAATAACGAGCTGTGCCCGGCAAGAGCCGTAACTGATGAGCAGCAATAAACTGATCCGGAGATACAAAGGCCGGGAGGCAGCGCGATAAATCCATTCCAACATGGGCTATTACCTGGGGTTGTTTTGGGGATGAATATAAGGGAAAATGGTTTGCGGGGATGATCGCCTGGATGAAGAACGAAAAAAGCCGGCCCTCATATGAAGGCCGGCTTTCACAAAACAGATAAGAAAATATCAATTATAACCTGGGTTTTGTGGCGTCAGGTTTGGGTTGTTTCTCATTTCCTGGGTACCCAATGGGAACAGCAGGTGCTTTGCCTGCAAAGGTACACCGGAACCTACGTTCAGGTTGAGGTGGCCCACGAATTCATCAAACCCTTTGGTTTTCTCGTTGAACACTTTACGCAGACGCACCATGTCGAACCAGGTAATACCTTCATAGGCAAACTCATACCAGCGCTCTCTCCAAACTGCTTCGCGGAAAGAGTTTGCGGTGAAGGTAGCTTTTGCGGGAGTAACCAGTTGAGCGCGGTCACGGATGCGTTTGTAAGCATTATAAGCTTCGTCAGTCGGGCCCTCTATTTCGTTCTGTGCTTCCGCGTAGATCAGCAGTACTTCTGCGTAACGAATCAGGTTTACATTCAGGTTGTTAAGCCTGGTAGGTGTGATACCAGGGCCGCCTAATGCCGCTATGTTGAAGTATTTGAACACGTAAGGAGCACCGAGCTCAAAGGGAGCGCCTGTACCATTCGTGTAGTAAGAGGTATAAAACCATCCCTCCTGATCCTTTGTACGAAGGTCTCCTTTTTCAAATGAGTCGTAGAACGACCGTGTAGGTACCGTACTTCCCGTTCCGCTCAGTCCTGCATAGGTCACCGCTTTGAAGTTGGGGAAGTAGTCATTCAATGGGAAACCAGCGACCGCCGTATTGTACTGGATCTGGAATAGATGTTCCAGCCTGTTTTTCAGGTTTTCCTGGTGAAGCTCCTTGTAGGTAGCAAACAAATTAACGGTTGAAGGATTCGCCTTGGAATAGGTAATCACTTCAAAGGCTTTGTCGGCAGCCAGCTTGTAATGGGAGGCACCCTTCTTCAACGGGAAGCCCGCCATTGTCAGGTAAACCTTCGACAAAAGCGCTTTGACTGCCATTTGCGTAGCACGTCCGTTTGTTGCGAATGCCGGAAACCCTGCGGCTTCGGCAGCGACCAGATCTTCCACGATGAGCTTGTAGATCTCTTCCTGAGGTGCTCTGGACGGGAAAAAGTCTTCCGATTCAGAAGTTTGTGGCTTGGTGATCAACGGAGCATCTCCCCACAGCCTCACCACGTTGAAATAAGCCCATGCTCTTAAGAACCGTGCTTCGCCCAGCAGCTTCACCTTCTGCGGCTCATTGGCAGCTGGAAATGTGATCCCGGGAATTTTTTCCAGGGCAAGGTTTGCATTGGCGATAATCCGGTACAGACCATTCCACCAGTTGCTGGTGTGAGCAGTGTTGCCGTCGTGGATAAGCGAGTAAAGGTTGTTCAGGTCGGAATTTTGCCCGGTTTCAGTGGTAGCGGTTCCGGTAACAGCTTCGAGAAGTTGCCAGTTGGCAGAGAAGATCCCAGCACCTTCACCATAAAAGCGTAACTCCGAATAGGTAGCAGCGATGGCCGCCTCCGCGTGATCGGGAAGCGTGTAGAAATTGTCCGGCTGAAGGTTAGACGGATCCTGCTCATCGAGGAAGTCGGAGCAACTCGTCGGACCCAGCAAAATTGCCCCTAGGAGCAATATTTTAGAGATATTTTTGATATTATAAAGTTTCATGCTGAATGTCATTTTGGATGATACAACGGTTCTGGCCATTAGAATGCGATCTGTAAACCTGCCATATAAGTGGTTGGTCTAGGATAGCCATGCCAGATCATACCCTGTGAGAATACGTTGTCGGCATCTCCTCCGCGAATCGGTGTCGCCTCCGGATCTCCATGCGGATATTTGCTGAGCAAGAAGAAGTTTTGTGCAGAAACATAGAGTCTCAGTCTGCTCATCTTGATTTTGCTCGCAATCTCAGCAGGGAAGTTGTAACCGAGCAATAGGTTCCGGCCGCGCAGGAATGATCCGTCGAAAATCCAGTGGGTGTCCACGTTCGTTACATAACCTGCTTTGGTATCCCGGATTTCTGCGATCTGTGAATTTTGATTGCTCGGTGTCCAGGCGCCCAGAACGGTCGCGTAACTGTTGGCAAGGGCCTGACGGTCCTCGCTGGCGTGCAGGTTCATGTCCATCAAGTCATTTCCGTACGAGAATTGCATGTCGAAAGTCAGGTCAAAATTGCCGTAGCGGACGGTGTTGGAAAGGGATCCCCAGCCTTTTGGACTACCGTTTCCGATAATGCTGCGGTCGGCATCGGTGATCGCGTTGTCTCCATTGACGTCTTTGTACTTGATATCGCCGGGCAGCATTTTGAGGTTACCACGATAGCTGGTGAACTTGGCAGCCTGATCTCTTTCGGCCTCGCTCCATGTACCCAGGCGTGTAAGACCCCAGAAAGCGCCAACAGGCTCTCCGATACGGATAATGCTGGTCTGGTTGGTGATCGAAGGACCGCCTACCCCGAAAATGTCAGCAGGCGTGGCCAGTGACAACACTTTGTTTCTGTTGAACGAGATATTGAAGTTGGTATTCCATGAAAACTTGGCTGTCTCGATGTTTACCGTGTTCAGGGTAAACTCAAATCCCTTGTTTTCCATCGAACCGATGTTCTTTCTCATTACAGCGTAACCACTTGTACGGGGAACGGGTGCATCCAGGAGCATGTCCGTTGTTTTCCGGTAGTAGTAGTCTGCTTCCAGGGAGATTCTTCCCTTAAAGAAACTGATTTCGACCCCGGCATCGGTTTGCGCTGTTTTTTCCCACCTCAGATCCTTGTTGGGCAACCTGTTGATACCGGTTCCGCTGATCCTGGTATCGTTGTAGATCGTAGCATAGTTGGATCTTAGCAACGGTAATGATGAATACGGTGGGATTTCCGAGTTACCTGTCAAACCATAGCTGGTACGTACTTTAAGGTTGGAAATCAATGTGTTGCCTTTCAGGAACTCTTCATCCGAAACTTTCCATGCAAGCGCGGCAGACGGGAAGAACGAGAATTTGTGGTTTTCCCCGAATTTGGAGGAACCATCAGCCCGGCCGGTTACCGTGAATAGGTATTTGTCCAGCAACGTGTAGTTCACACGACCGAAGTACGAATTAAATGCGAAACGTTGTGCACCTGATACGTAAGGGTTGGTAGATGGTAAGGTCGCTCCCGCACCAAGGTTATCATAACCGAAATAGTCGGTCGAGAAATTTTGTGCACCCACACCGGTGGTAGCGACATTCGTTTCCTGCCATGAAATACCGGCAAGTACATTAAATGAGTGAACGCCGAAGGTTTTGTTATAGGTCAGCAAGTTTTCCCATGACCAGAAGGTCTCCTTTCTGTTTTCCTTTCTCGCCGTACCCAGTTCATTGGGGGTTAGCGTGCGGGTTTGTGACTGGTTCGCTTCCTGGGTAATGATATTGACACCCAATACAGAACGGAATTCCAGGCCTTTGGCAAGGGTTACGTTTCCGTAAAGACTACCAAGCGTTGTTTGTGTATTGAGGTGAAACTTCCGTCCGTATAACCTGTGTACCGAACTGAACGAACCCTCTGCACCCGGATAATCTCGGTTGTTGGCATAGGTTCCATCGGGATACTTCACAGGAAGAAAAGGAAAATCTTCCACCATCTGGCGGGGAACAGCATCGCTGATGTCGACAAGGTTTTCAGCCTGGTTGTTATAGCTCAGGGTTCCACCGATACGTAACCATTTTTTGACCTGGTCATCGATGCTGAAACGGGTAGCATAACGCTTCAGATACGATGTTTTGATCAAACCCTGGTCGTCGCGGTAGTTGAGCGACAATGAATAAGTGGTTTTGTTGTTACCACCGCTGAAACCCAGCTGATGGTTTTGAGAAACCCTGTTCTGTGTTGCTTCTCTGAACCAGTCGGTATCGTAGTTGGGGCTGAATGAACCATCCGGCTGGACTGTAAAAATATCAGGGTGAGCAGCTTGCAATTGTGCGCGACGTACCTGAGGATCATGCGACTTATATTTTCCGGATTTCCAGCCATCCGGATCGTATTTCTCCATATTCTTGTAGGCAAGGTCTTCCACCTGCATGTATTGCTTGGCGTTCAGGACTTTTGCTCTTTTGGGACCAGCTGTTGGTACGCTCAAATCAAGGCCATAGGTAACAACGCCCTCGCCGGATTTGCCTCTTTTGGTGGTGATCATAATCACCCCATTGGCACCTCTGGCCCCGTAGATCGCCGTGGATGAAGCGTCTTTCAGTACTTCCACAGACACGATGTCGTTCGGGTTGATAAAGTCGATAGCCTGGCTCTGCTGGTTCTGATTCGCTTGCGGCAACATTACGCCATCCACCACATACAATGGGTTGTTGGACGAGTTGATGGAGCTGAACCCGCGTATACGTACGTTGGCGCGACCACCCGGGCGACCCGAGTTCACGTTCACCTGTACCCCGGAGATCTTACCCTGCAATGCCTGGTTCAGGGACGGGGCGGGGCGTTCTTTCAATTGCTCTTCTTTGACGGAACCAACGGAACCGGTAAGGTCGGATTTCTTTGCGGTACCGTACCCGATCACGACTACTTCACTCAATGCCTTGGAGTCGGACTGAAGTGCAAGGTCGAGCGACGTGCGGTTACCTACAACAACTTCCTGGCTTATATAGCCTACAAAGCTGAAAACGAGGGTCGCGTTGTCGGGGATGGAGAGCGTGTAATTACCTTCTCCGTCTGTGGTGGTACCCGTGCTGGTTCCTTTGAGCACGACGTTCACGCCAGGGAGACCGTCACCGGTTTCCTGATCAGTTACCTTTCCTTTGAGTGTTTTATCGGCGCGGATAATGGAAGCAATTCCGGAGTTGGCGTGGTTTGCGGTCGCCAGCATTGGGCTTGCGAGCGCGGGCAGGAGCAATAGGGAATTTCGGATGCCCCTCACTCGGAGCAACCATTGATAGGTATCGGTATTTTTCATCTAGTAGGCTTGTTAAACGTTTCTCATGCAGTGTTGGAAATCGCGAATCGTAGTAGTTTTCAGCAGATTGTTAGGCGGTTGCTTTTCTTTTTTAATCATAGTTCTCGGTTTACAGTTAACAATGTTCGTTTATGGGTAAAAAATTATACTTGGTATTCAATTAATTACATTCCATTAAGGCCATAGTTTTCCATCGCCTGGATTTTTGAAATCAAATCTTGATCACTTGGTCTGGCAACACTGTTTCAAAGAAGGCAATGGTAACGCTGCGTCTTCGCTGGCGGAGGATGGAATTAGGAGATTAAGCCCGGGCATAAGCCGGTAATCTGCCGGTAAAATGCTTCAAAAGTGAGTGGCGTCAGTGGGCATTAATAAAAGTCTTTAAAAAAACGCATTGCAATATTATGATATTTTACAATAGTTTTCGAATAACGAGCGTTAAAAAACATAAATATTTGTGCAAACGTTTGCATAATTTGTGTGCTGAAAATTACTTTTCTGTCAAATAATCAACTAGTTACGAAGTCGACAATACACAAAGAGCCGCCGTTAGGGCAATATCCCGTCCGGCGGCTCTTTGTCAAAATCCTATAATTTTAGGTTATTATAGTGCTGATATTTAGTTAAAATCCTACATTTTGAACCAGCGATTTGTTATTATCTGTTTCCCGCTGCGGGATAGGTAAGAGCAGGTTCTTCTCGGTGAAGGTTTTGCCATAGACCGTCTTGTGGCCCACAAAATTGTCCCATTGTTTCGTGATATCGTTACGGACCTTTCTGGTGCGGAGCATATCAAACCACATCTTGCCCTCATAGCAGAGTTCGAAGTATCGCTCCGCCCACACAGCCTTTTCGAACTCATCAACGTTGGTAGTAGCGACAGCTGGTAATTGTGCCCGTTTACGCACATCATTCAAGGCCTTTAGTGCCTGCTCATTCGGTTTTCCCTCGGCACGGTTGGAAGCCTCGGCGTACATGAGCAGGAGATCCGCATACCGGTAGATCGTATAGTTGATATTGGCCTTTGAGTCATTGTCGATCGCCTGCTTGTCAAAGTATTTATAGATGTAGTATCCGCCCAGGTTCAGGCTGTCGCGTCTCGGATCGCCGGCCGGATAGTCGCTCGGATGTCCTTTGTAATAGGTGTAAAAGAATTGTTTTTCTCTGGCGCGTTTGTCGCCTTTCTCATAGCTTTCCACAAATTCCTTCCGCGGGATGAGTCCGCCATATTCGTCGGAATAGGCCGCTATGCCACTGAATGCCGGCAGCGTGACGGGTGTAAGGCCGTTGTTACGGATGTCTTTTTCATGCTGTACCTGGAATATAAACTCCACCTGGTTGCGATTGGCGGGAACGATCATATCGGTGTATTCCGGGAAAAGTGAAAATGTACCGCTGTCAATGAGTTCTTTCGAACGCTTCGCCGATTCTGCGTAAGCAGCGGCCCCGCCTTGAACCGGGAAACCCGCATAGGTTAGGTATACATGCGCAAGCAATGATTTGATAGCCCCTTTCGAAACCCGGCCGTTGGTATCCCGCCATGGCAATGTCGACTTTTCGGCTTCCAGCAGATCCGGAATGATGATCTCGTCATAAATTTCCCTGGCGGCGGACCGTGGCGTCTGCACTTCGTCGAGCGAGGTGATCAGCGTGGTAATCTTGGGCAGGTCTCCGAACATTCTTACCAGCTGAAAGTAATACAATGCGCGCATGGTTTTGGCCTCTGCGATCATATTGGTCTTGGTGGCGGCAGGCAGCGTAGTGATTTCACCGATCTTTTGAATAGCCAGATTAGCCCGGGCAATACCAGAATACATCCCGGCCCACCAGTTATCAATGTAAAAAGCCCTCGCGTCGTATTCGAGATTAAAAAACTTGAATGCTTCGGTCTGAGAGTTTCCATCGGATTTACCAGTCATAAACTCCGTAAGGGATGCATTGTTGCCGCCCCATCCGCCGCCACCGTTGTTGAAGGTGCCGATCTGAGAATAAGCGCCGTCTACGAAAGCACGTGCGATTTCCGGGCTGGAAACAGTCGAAGAAGTGGTAAGCTGGCCGGTCGGGTTCTCGGTCAGGAAGTCATCGCAGGAAATCAGGCCCAGCGTAAGACAGGTATACAGAATATGTTTTTTCATTGTCGTAGTCAGTTTGTGGGTAGTACCTTAAAACACAATGTTCAAACCAAGGTTGTAGGTCCTGGGGCGCGGATACTGAAAGAACTCCATATTGGCGTTCAACTGGCCCCCAAATCCGGTCAAGGCTTCGGGGTCATAACCCGAGTAATCGTCGATCAGGAAGAAGTTTTGTGCGCTGGCGTAGATGCGCAGACGTTGAAAATTCACCTTCCCGAATTTTGTTGGCAGCGAATAGCCCAGCACAATGTTCTGTCCACGGATGAACGAACCGTCTTCGACCCACCAGTCGTCCATGTGCGTGTCATAACCTGCATTATAATGGCGGATCTGTGCGATGTGGGTGTTCTGGTTTTCCGGCGTCCAGGCATCGAGCACCGTACGGGAACTGCTCGCGATCGCCTGGCGGTCTTCTACCGAATGCTTGGTGGCGTTCACTGTATTTACACCCATGACGATGCGGATATCGAAGGATAAATCGAATTTGCCGAGCTGGAATGTGTTGGCGATGTTCAGGTTCCATTTAGGGTAGGACCGACCGATGATCGTTTCGTCCTTCCCGTCAATTTTTCCGTCGTTGTTGATGTCCTCCCATTTCAGATCGCCCGGCAGCCGGCCATATTCGGCAGCTTTGCCGGCCTCGTCGCTTCCCCAGGTACCAAGCCTGCGATATCCCCATAACGTACCGATCGGCTGGCCAATCCGCAGAATATTGGTGTTGCCGAGAAAATTGGGGCCAGGAAATATGTCATCTCCGTTTTTACCGAGTTTGAGCACTTTGTTCTTGTTGGCGGAGAATGCAAAATTGGTACTCCAGTTGAAGTTTTCGCGGGCAATGTTGCGGGTATTCAGCCCGATTTCGATCCCGCGGTTCTCGACAGATCCAATGTTTTGCGTGACAGAACTTAACCCTGTCGACCATGGGATAGGGGCATTCAGCAGCAGGTCTTTGGTGATTTTGTGGTAATAATCTACGGTCAGGTCGATTCGGTTGTTGAACAGGCCCATATCCACTCCGATGTCGAGCTGGTTGGTAAATTCCCAGCGAAGGTCGGAATTCCCGAATGAGCCACGCCAGATACCGGTTTGTCTCGCCCCGCCCAGCAGCACATCACCGGTGCTCAGGAATTGCTGGGAGGCATACTGACCAATCTCCTGGTTCCCGGTTTTGCCATAGCTTGCACGGAGTTTGAGGTTTGTGATCACTGTATTCGCTTTCAGGAAATCCTCCTGGCTCACATTCCAGGCAACAGCTGCGGAGGGAAAGAAAGCATATTTGTTGTTGACCCCGAATTTTGAAGCACCGTCATAACGTCCGGTAAAGGTGAAGAGATAGCGGTCGCGGAAGCTATAATTCAATCGGCCGAAATATGAATTCAATGACCATTCCTGGTCGCTGGAATTAGGCTTGACCAATGTATTTCCAACATTGAGATTATGCCAGCCCCAGAAATCGTCGATGAAGTTTTGTGCCGTGACGCCAAAATTTTCCCACGAACGTTTTTGCCATGACAATCCGGCAAGGGCCGTTATATTATGATCGGTACCGATGGCTTTGTTGTAATTGAAGTAATTCTCAAACTGCCAGTAGAATTCGTTATTGGCCGAAATGCTGGCCGATCCTTTCTGGTCTGCCGACAATGCATTGAGATCCCTGCCCGAGTAAAAGTTGTTTTTATCGAACCGGAACTCGTAGCTGTAATTGGTGCGCAGGGTCAGATCGGGTGTAAACTTGATATTAGAGTAAAGCTGCCCGAGTATTTCGGTGCGCGGGTTGGTTTGGGTACGCTGGTCTGCGAT
Source organism: Dyadobacter ginsengisoli DSM 21015 (assembly GCF_059568735.1). Taxonomy (NCBI): domain Bacteria; kingdom Pseudomonadati; phylum Bacteroidota; class Cytophagia; order Cytophagales; family Spirosomataceae; genus Dyadobacter; species Dyadobacter ginsengisoli. The sequence goes on along the minus strand of NZ_JCANTY010000003.1, from coordinate 984,335 downwards.
GCGGACGGGGTTCTCGCCGCCTTCCATTCCCGGCCAATCCTTGTTGCGCCCCCAGCTGCCATCGGGATATTTGATGGGTAAAATGGGAACAGCTTCGAACACCATCCTCGGGACATTCAATCCGCCGGAACCCCCATCAACCTCCTTGATGAGTGCCTTGTTGATAAAGATGCTTCCGCCTACTTTCAGCCATTTGGTGGCGTCATTGTCCAGGGTTAGTTTGGCGGAATAGCGGGTCAGATTAGAGTGGCGCATTAAGCCGCCCTGGTCGGTATACCCAACTGAAATGCTGTAAGCACTTTTCTCGCTGCCCCCGCGAACTGCCAGTTCATGGTTTTGAGCCCAGGTTGGTTTGTATATTTCCTTCTCCCAATCGGTGTTGTATTTCGGTTTGCCGTTGGCATCGAAAAGATTAGGGAAATTGGCAGGCAGGTTACGAACATATTTGCCATCCTTGAAGCCCTGTTCGTCGAATTTGGCTGCATTGTCGAATGCAGTATTGTAAACTTTCATAAACTCTTCGGACGTCAGTGTCCCGAGCCTGCTTGCCGGGGTAATGTAGGAACCCCATACATCGTAAGAGATTTGCGTCGCACCGGACTTTCCGCGTTTGGTAGTAATGATAATAACTCCATTGGCACCCCGCGCTCCATAGATGGCGGTTGCCGACGCGTCCTTCAACACTTCCAGCGATTCTATATCGTTCGGATTGAGTAAGTTCGGGTTACTGACCCCTACGATCCCGTCGATCACGTACAACGGTTCCAGACTGGAGTTGATAGAACCCACCCCGCGTATCCGTATGCGGGGCTGGTAACCGGGTGCCGAAGAGTTGACGGCCACGTCCACGCCCGGTATACGGCCCTGTAACGACTGTGCCACGTTGGTAGCCTGCCGGTCGAGCAGCTTTTCGCCTTTAATAGCTCCCACAGAGCCGGTCAGATCGCTTTTTCGCACCGTTCCGTACCCGATCACGACTACTTCATCCATGCTCTTGCTATCCACTTTCATGGTGACATTGACCTGCGTGCGATCGCCGACGGGCACTTCCAGTTTCTCATACCCTACGAAGCTGAATACCAGCACAGCGCTATTGTCATTCACTTTGATTTCATAATCTCCGTCCGAGTTCGAAGACGTTCCCTGGCTGGTACCTTTCACGATGATGTTGACACCGGGCAATGACGAGCCGTTCTCAGAATCGCTGATGCGGCCTTTGACTGTTTTTTCCAGGGGGCCGGAAGCACCGGCTATGCCGTACGTTATCGATAAAAACAGGAGCAAAAGAGCGGTGAGAGGCAAAAAGGAATGGGGCATAGCACCGGTCGGCGCTATGCGCAATGGGGTAGTGTTCTTTTTCATTTGTTAGGTTTTTGGAGTAGTAATGAAAATAAGAAGTACTGGCTGGCGCGGCTGCGCGATTAGCTGCAGGGATGTTGCATAGGCAGGATATGGGTTAGGTTTGTTGAAATCTTTAAAGAAAGTCTGTGTATAATGCAATAAGTTAAAGACGACAAATTTATACCCGAATTTATTCGTGCTTGAAATCTGATTTTAATCTATTTATTTGGCGCGTTTTTTGATCTGAATGAAAGAGTGCAGGCAGCGGATCTATCGAACTATATGCAGCGGAAGACCTGGCCCGGCTTGTCTGTTCATTGAAGCTTCGCAAGAAGACTTTAACCGGAAATGTACCTCTGGCTGACTCCTGAATGGAAATGAATGTTGTAAAAGCCGGCTAATACATTATCGTTTTTGTTTTAATAAGATTATTTTGAGAAAGGCATTTAAGAAGTTACTGTGGTTTATCATGATTTTTCTAATGGCGGGAATGCCTGTTGTGCGAACCATAGACACGGGGCTGGGATTGCACCAGCTTGCGGCCCATAAGGCAGCGCTGGCAGGAGATTTCTGGTTCCCGAACCCTTGGAAGTACCGCGTATTTTCAGTGTGGCTGGTCGAAGGGAGCTACCAGCTTTACACACATACGATTGATAAACTGGTGCCGGTTGACGGCCTCATTCAGTATATCAGCCCGGTGAGCAACGAAAGGTTCGCAATTACGGCTGATTTAAACAGATTCAGCCACAACGGGTATGAAGTGTCACGTCCTCAATATTTCTTTAAAAAGTATAATGCAGGCCAGGATGAATGGGAGGTGTTCAAAGAATACCATCGCTATTTCATCGTTTTCATGATCCTCAGATTTGCGATCAATCTGGCGATACTGTTCTTTGCATATCGGTTCTATAAGCTCTTTATCGCGAATTGCTGGATGGTCCTGATGGGCGTTGTATTTTTGGACAACGGGATAAATAACGCATTCAGGGACACTGCTTTCGGGTTTGACACTTATATTGATCTCCTGCTTTTTATCCTGAGCGCCATTGTTATTGTAAAGAACTATTCTCCGCTCTGGCTGCTTCCGGTAATGGTGATCGGGATTCTGAACAGGGAAACTTCGCTGCTCATTCCGGCCCTCTTTGCAACGGTCGGTTTTGTTCGGGACGGATACAGGGTCAAAATTTGGAATTTCATCCATTCGGCGATCCTGGGCGGCATTGGCCTCGCAGGATTTGTTGGGCTACGGTGGTATTATGGCTACGAGCCCTATGTATTAGAGTCAGGGTGGTTCCGTGTGGTCGAGAATTTTACGAATTATTCGATCATGAGCGGACAGTTTGCCATTATGCTGATACTGCCGTTTTTAAGCCTGTTTTTTCTCCGTTCCTCCCCTATTATTTTGAGGACAATCTGGATTACGATCATCCCGGTTTGGTTTGGTATTCACTATTGGTCCTTTCCTGTTTTGGAATCGCGGTATTTCCTGGTGCCTTTTGCATTGGGGATTATTCCGGTTACACTCTGGGGAGTAGAAACCTCAAACCTGAATGAAAAGACTCGCACTATTTGATTTCGACGGCACGATAAGTTCGAAGGATTCATTCCTCTACTTTTTGCGCTATACACACAGTTTCCCCCGCATCGCATACAACTTGGTGTCGGTGGCACCGGACCTGGCGGGATATTTGCTAGGCTTCATCTCCAACGAAGTGGCCAAGCAAAAGCTCTTCAGCGCCTTTTACCGGGGTGTGCCATTGAGCCTGTTCGAACAATGGTCGGATGCATATCTTTCGGAAATCAATTCGTTCATCAAGCCCAAGGCACTGGAATGCATCAGGAAGCATCAGCAACAGGGAGATAGAGTGATCGTAGTTTCGGCAGGTTTTGATCTGATCCTCACACATTGGTGCAGGCAGGAACAGGTTGAACTCCTGGCTACCTGCGTCGGTGTTGAGAACGGGTTGATCACCGGAACTTTTAATGGACGTAATTGCTATGGAGGCGAGAAGGTCGAAAGGATCAAATCTTATTTGAATTTGTCTGATTATGAGGATATCTACGCATATGGCGACTCGGCCGGCGATCTGGAAATGATGAAGATATCGAACAGGCCGCATCACGACAAGAAAATTTTTGGCTAGGTTCCGATACCAGTGAGTGTATCAGCTTGGTGTATACTATTGGCGGGCCTTACCGGCCTGCAATCCTAAAAAAAGGCAAATGATAACTTCAAATGAATTAATAGGTTTTCTGAAGACAGGTGAGGGAAAGAACCTGAAAGGACTTAATCGCCTGAAAACCGTTTACCGACCTGTTATCTGCCCATTTGATCAGATTTTAGAGTCGATACCGGTGGGCAAGAGCGTTTTTGATCTGGGTTGTGGCTCGGGCTCGCTTTTGTCGCTCATTAATCATTTCCGGCAACCGGTACGGCTGGGCGGCATCGAGATCAGCCAGGTCCTGGTAGACAACGCCCGGCTTTTGCTGTCGACGGCGAAAGTGCCGGTGGATATCAATAAATATGACGGGACCAATATTCCTGAGGAGATAGGGGAGTATGATGTGGTAACCATGATCGACGTATTTCATCACATTCCCAAACCGCTTCAAGTAGGTTTTTTTGATCAGCTTTACCAGAAAATGGCGCACGGTAGTATCTTCGTTTTCAAGGATATAGATGCTGCGAGCCCATTGGTTTATACCAACAAGCTTCACGACTTGTTTCTGGCAGGGGAAATCGGAAACGAATGGAGTGGGGAAAAGTCGGCCAGCGCGCTGGCCGACTCGGGCTTCGAATGCTCGGAAATCATGTACAAGCGGTCATTTGTGTATCCGCACTATACGATTCTGGCGAAGAAATTATAGGATGCCGGTGGGCCAGTAATAAAAGCAGAAAATAACATAAGCCAGGAAGAGCAGCACCGTGAGCTGCAAAGCTTTGTCCTTGTATATCAACGTCGTTGGGTCTCCTTCGCCCTGGAACTTGTCGATATCCGTCAGCTGGATAAATCTGAAAAGGCCGTACACGACGAAAATAAGGGAGTATTTCAGAATATCTGCCCCGATGATCGTGATGACATCTTCATCGATCGTATAAAACATATAGCTGATGAGCGTCATGGTTGTACAGGAGTGAATGTAGGTGTCCATCAGTTTGACTGAATAGTCGGACAAAACGCTCCGGTGCCCAACTGCGTTTTCGCTCAGTACTTTCAATTCTCCTTTTCTTTTAATAAACGCGAGCATCAGCGCCAGGAAAAACGTAACCACGAGGATAAAATCGGAGGGGTTTACCTGTATGGCCTGGCATCCAGCCAATATCCTCAGTTCAAATCCGATGGAGATAATTATGCAATCCACAATGCTTATGTTTTTGAAGTAAAGGGAGTACAGGACATTGACAATACAATAGGCAGCCAGAATGATCGTGAATTTGATGTCGCCACGGATTACCATAATGGCGGTTGAAGCGAGGATGCAGATAACTGCACTTGCAATCGCAGTTTTCATTGACAGCTTCCCTGATGCCAGCGGCCGGTGACACTTCACCGGATGATTGCGGTCTGAATTTACGTCTTTGATATCATTCAGGACATAAATGCCGGAAGCCGCAAAGGAAAATGCCAGAAAAGCAAGAAGCGCCGAAAATGCCGAATACGGATCGAGTAATTTTCCTGAAAATAGCAACGGAGCGAATACCAGGAGATTCTTAATCCACTGGTGAACCCGGATTTGTTTTAAGATTAAGTGAATAGTTGTGGCGTAGTAGCCCATGTGGGGTGATGTGTTTAAATACATAAAGTAACGGTCGTAACCCGCGCGAGGCATGATCTCAGAATATCAGGTAATTATGATAATGACATGGTGAAGACACTTTTGTTAAATCTACTGTTGCCTCGGGAGTCAGGATGTTTCAATAAAAATGCCCTGCCACGGAAAAATCGCGGGACAGGGCAGGGTATGTAATGGGGAATCTTTAGATGAGATCCACAGTCCGTCCGGTTTTGACGGACTCATCGCAGGCAAACGCGATCTGCAGACTGGTCACGGCGTCTTGTAAGTGATCCGTCAGATCCAGGTTTTCAGTGATCGCGCGCAGGAAGTAACGTTGTTCGCGATTGCAAAGCTCCTGGTGGTCGGGCTCGTCTTCAAGGTTGATCCAGGTGTCTTCTTTTGCAAACTCGTCGGAGCCATTCAGATCGGCATGGTGTATGCGGATCGACTCGGTTTTGGTATGCGCTTCCACGGAAGATGATTTTCCGCTTCCGCCTGCATCTTTCGCCACGATGGATGCCGAGCCTTTCGGTCCGATCACGTCTTTCACGAAGAACGCCGTTTCGCTGATCATGGGGCCCCAGCCGGCTTCGTACCAGCCTACTGAGCCGTCTTCAAACCAGATTTGGAGCTGACCATAGTTATAGTTTCCTGCCGGAATGTCTTCGGTAAGGCGCGCACCGATCGCATTCACGCGGAGCGGCTTCGAACGGGTCATCTGGCACATCACATCGATGTAATGCACGCCGCAATCCACAATCGGGCTGAGGCTCTTCATGAGGTTGCGGTGAACGCCCCACATGTAGCCATGGCTTTGCTGGTTGAGATTCATACGCATTACCAGCGGCTTGCCCAGGCCTTGCGCTTCGGTTACAAAGCGCTCCCACGACGGGTGTACGCGGAGGATATAACCTACCACCACTTTGCGGTTAGCCATTTTAGCAGCTTCTACTACGCGTTTCGCACCGTCGACGGAGTCCGCGAGCGGTTTCTCGATAAAGACGTGCGCACCGGATTCCAGTGCCTTGATCGCGAAGTCTTCGTGCGTATCGGGGTAGGTCGAGATACAAACAGCATCCGGTGTGGTTTCTTTCAGTGCCGTTTCATAATCGTTGAAAAGCGCGTAGCCGCCACCAAGTTTTTCATTCAGGACCTCTTTACTTTTTCCGGTGGAAACGATCCCGCAGATCTCGAAACCATCGAGCAGCTGGTACGCAAATGCATGGGAAGCACCCATATTCCCACAACCGACTACGAGTACGCGGATGGGGCTTTGGTTTTCAAAAGATGACATAGATAAAAGGTAATTGTTAAGATTATGGGTTAGCAGGAACGTACGGCCATGCAACAGAACCGTCGTGTTGAGGTGTCAAAATTAGGCATTAAAATCCGTTTTCGGTCAGTTTCATTCCAAGTGAAAAAAAATCCCGTTTCGGTGATAATTATTTTTGAAAATCGAAATAACTGTACGATAATGCATGAATTTTGTTACTCCTCATCTACTTGTTCATGACTAACTTTTTACTTCCTATCAGACTGTCCGGTCTGTACCCCAGGAATGTGCTGTTCATCCATTCCTTACTGCTGTTTTTTACTTTCCACGCATTTGCGCAGGAAGATTTCAAACCCAAACTAGGGATAATCGACCGTACTTCGCTTGAAATGACAGCCTATCCAGGCGATAGTACCGCCGATGCCGTTTACCTGTACGACTACGGCAAAGTGACTTTCAGCTACGACAATCTTAAAGGCCTCCTGATGTCGACCGATATCTGGGTGCGGATCAAGATCTTGAAAGAATCCGCGCTGGACAGGGCGTCGGTTGGTATTTCTTATTACGAGGGGCCCAGTTATAAAGAGCAGGAATGGGTACAGGACCTCAAAGGCTATACCTATAACCTCGAAAATGACCAGATCGTACGCACCGAACTCGAAAAGAAAGCCATCCGGCGCGAAAAATCGACCGACTCGCAAAGTACTACCAAGTTTAACCTGGCGAATGCCAAAAAAGGTTCAATCATCGAATATTCGTACACCCTGGTATCACCTCTGGCTGTGCGGAATGAGCCCACCCCCTGGAATTTTCAGGGATCGATCCCGTCCAAATGGAGCGAATTCAATATCGTCGTTCCCTATTTTCTCGACTACAAAATGACGATGGGGGGCTATCTTTCCCTGCATTTGAATAAACAGGAACCGGTTAATGTGGGAGTAGGGCATTCGATTTATGATGGCCCAGGGATTTCGTACCGCTTTGCAGTGAAGGACGCCCCGGCTTTCGTAAACGAACCTTTCATTACGACAGCCGCGGATTATCTGTCGAAAATCCGGTTCGAATTGTCGAGGGTGAATGTACGGGGCGAAATGACCAAGAATTTTTCGCAAACCTGGGATAATGTCGAAAGGACGCTCGACGAAGCGAAGTGGTTTGGAGGAGAGCTCAGGCGAAGCGGCTTTCTGAAAGAAGTACGCGATGAAATCGCTGCAAAAACCACCGATCCTGTTGAACGAATGACCCTGGCATACAAACATATTCAGGAACGGATGAAATGGGACGGCTATTCGGGGCTCTATTCGGGCGACGGTATCAAAAAGGCTTACGACAACCGTAAGGGCAATGCATGCGATATCAACCTGATGCTCACGGTGCTTCTGCGCGAACTGGATATTGAATGCGACCCTGTTCTGATCAGTACGCGCTCGCACGGATACCTGCACCAGGAAATCCCGATGATCGAAAGTTTCAACTATGTGGTGGTACATACCAAAGTGGGCGATAAGGAGTTGTTCCTGGATGCCTCTGAGTCTTATTCTAAACCCGGTTTGCTCCCGGAAAGGGCATTAAATGGTTTTGGAAGGCTTATTCCAAAGAAAGGACAGGGCAGGTTTGTGGAGATCATTCCCGGTGATTCTGAAAGTAAGCTGGAAATGATTACCGCCAGCATCGTGCCCGAGGACGGCACGGTAAAGGGAAGTTACAGCATTTCTTACGGAGGCTACGAAGCGCTCGACTGGCGTTCCAAATACGGCGCCGAGGCCGATAATGTATTTCATGAGGACCTGAAAAAGGAAGTGCCCGAATGGAAAATCCAGAATGTAGCCATTAAAAATAAAATCGAAGACTTCAAGGGGACTGTCAATGTGAGCTGCGATTTTGAAATGGAGGATGAAAGTGCATCGCCCGGCGTATTCTATTTCAATCCGATCATGGCGGGCCGGTGGACGAAGAATCCGCTCAAAGCAAAGGAGCGCATTTATCCGATCGACCTGGGTACAGGCATCTCCGCCTCATTCATTGGCAATTTCACCCTGCCGGAAGGCTATGCATTGGAGGAAATGCCCAAAGCCGAAATCATCATGCTCCCGGACAAAGGCGGGAAGTTTTCATACCAGGTTCGCCAGGTTGGCAATGTCATTCAGGTTAATACGATGATCCAGGTTACCCGCACGCGTTTCCTGCCGGAAGAATATCCCGACTTGAAAGAGTTTTTTGAGCGCGTTGTGCAGAAACACGCCCAGCCGCTGGTCATTAAGAAGAAGACAATTTAATATCTTTCCCGATTTCATGAAAAAGTTTAAATCAATGCTCAGGTATATCGCCGGGATGTCCCTGATAGCTCCGCTGACGGTTTTAGGGCAGACGGATTTTAGTGTAAGTAAGATAAGCCCAACACTATTAAAAGATGCTGACGCGGTGGTGCGGCTGGACGAAACGGTGTGGGATATTAAATCGCAAGCCGAGGCAGTTCTCAAAAGCCGGGTTGTGGTGACTGTTTTGAACGAGAAAGGAGAGGATGAGCACGGCGAATTGCGGGTGCGATATGATAAGTTTACCAAAATCACGGACATTAGCGGCAACATCTATGACGCGAATGGGAAGCAGGTCAAAAAGCTCAAGAATTCAGAAATTGAAGATTACGGCTATGGCGGGGGAGGCGACAATATCAGCGATGCCCGTATGAAACTGGCCAGTTTTGGAAAGAAAAGTTACGATTATCCTTATACAATAGAATATGTGTACGAAGTCCGCGACAGGAACATGATGTCGTATCCCGGCTGGACATCGGCTCAGAAAGAAGGGTCGGCGGTGGAACTCTCAGTTTACAGGATCAAGGCGCCCGCAGGGTTTAAATTCAGGTATAAAGAGTATAATAAGGCTCCGGCGGTTGTAAAGTCTACGGCAGCAGATGCTTCCGAGCTTTATGAATGGTCGGTGAAAGATTTGCCTGCGCAGAAATCGAAAGACCTTTACGAATTGCCTTCGATCGAACGCACGCCGCTTATAATGACTGCCCCTTCCGATTTCGAAGTGCAAGGCTACAAAGGGAATTTCAATAGCTGGGAAGATTTCGGGAAATTCTATGGCACACTGAACGCAGGGCGAGACATGTTGCCCCCGCAGTCGGTCGAGCAGGTGAAGGCACTGGTCAAAACTGCCCGTTCCGAGCGTGAGAAAGCTGAATTGATATATAAATGGATGCAATCGAAATCCAGGTACGTGAGCATTCAGCTGGGGATCGGCGGCTGGCAAACGATTGACGCCACCACCGTAGCCAACACCGGCTATGGCGATTGCAAGGCACTCACCAATTTTACGCTCGCAGCATTGCGGTCAGTAGGAATCAAATGCTATACCGCATTGATCAGGGCGGGCGATGAGGAGGTTATCAAGTCGGACTTTCCTTCCAACCAGTTTAATCATGCCATCGCATGTGCTATTATTGAAAAAGACACCCTGTGGCTGGAATGTACCAGCCAGACGGCCCGGCCCAATTTTATGGGCACTTTCACCGGCGGACGTTATGCCCTGCTGGTAACGCCTGATGGCGGCAAGCTCGTAAAAACCCCTGACTACAAATCCTCGCAGAACACGCGCGACAGCCATGCCAATGTGGCGCTGGAAGCAAGTGGCGACGGGCAGGTGGAGGTGAAGGTACTGTACACCGGCTTGCAGCATGAGACGAGGGCCAATGTGTTGCAGGTCGCCACGAAAGAGGAGCAGAAGAAGTGGCTTTTAAATCAAATTAACCTTCCGAGCCTCGATTTGCAGCGTTTTGAACTGATTGCCGGTAAAGACAGCGAGCCATCGGTCACCGAAAAACTCACCTTGAACGTCCGTAACTGCGCCACCAAAACCGGCACCCGGCTGTTTGTGAAGCCCAGCCTGCTCAGCCGACCGTTCGAGTTACCTGCGACTACAGAGCGGACGACGGATTTCTACCTCCCGGTTTCCGATTACAACTTTACCGATCTTGATACGGTATCTTATCAGGTTCCGGCCAGCTACAAATTGGAAACCACATTGCCGGTATTCCAGATTACCTCGGCATTTGGCAGCTATGAACTGAAAACCAGTTTTGAAAACAACCAACTCATTTGTGCGAGGAAAGTGGTAATGAACGGCGGACGTTACGAATCGAAGGATTTTGCGGCCTGGGTCGATTTCCTGAAAAAGATCCGGAAGGCCGATCGGGCGCAGGTGGTGTTCGTCGAAAACAAGCTTTGAGCCGATTTTTGGGAGTATGTTAAAATATGTAAGGAATTGATTAAAACATGTGAATATCCGCATGGCCGCATGGATTAATTTTGGACTAAAATTTTAACATAAGCAGGATATGAACAAAGAAGCATGGTACGGCATTTTCCCCGCGTTGGTGACGCCATTCAAATCGGATGATACACTTGATTTTGAACTGTTCGGCAAAAACCTCGAAGCGCAGGTTGAGGCAGGAATAACCGGGGTAATCGTTGGCGGTTCGCTCGGGGAAGCCAGTACACTTACCAGGGCCGAGAAAATGGAGCTGGTCAAGTATGCTAAACAGGTTCTTCCTGCTGGTCTGCCCGTTGTGTTGGGTGTGGCCGAGCAATCGACAGCCGAAGCGGTGAGTATTGCAAAAGAAGCAGAGGGCATCGGTGCCGACGGCCTGATGATTCTTCCTCCTATGCGCTACAAGGCCGACGACGACGAAACCGTAAACTGGTTCAAGACCATCGCCGAGAGCGTTTCGCTTTCGATCATGATCTATAATAATCCGGTCGACTACAAAATAGAAGTGACGATGGAAATGTTCGAAGAGCTGGCCAAAGTTCCGAACATCCACGCCATTAAGGAATCGACCCGCGACGTGAGCAATGTAACGCGTCTGTTCAACAAATTCGGCGACCGTTTCCGCGTATTCTGCGGGGTGGATACATTGATAATGGAAGAGGTAATGCTCGGTGTGGACGGTGTGATCGGCGGCTTGGTGGATGCATTTCCGAAAGAAACTGTGGCGATCTTCAACCTCGTGAAAGCGGGCCAATACAAAGAAGCATTGGCGATTTACCGCTGGTACCTGCCATTGCTGGAACTCGACATTCATCCTAAGCTGGTACAAAACATCAAACTCGCCGCTGCGAAGATGGGTATTGGTTCGGAATACGTACGTGCACCGCGCCTGCCGCTTCATGGTGCCGAGCGTGAGAAAGTGCTTGCTATCATCGATCAGGCCATCGCTACGCAGCCTGAGTTACCTGATTATTTGAATTTGACGGTGGATACGTCAGTGGTGTAAGTGGCCGAATGGTCTCAATCCTTACAAAAACCGTAATATTGACAAAACTTCCAGCGGAGATCTGATCGATTTCCGCTTTGGAATTTGTTCTGTTTTTGTCAAAAACAAATGATTATGAAATTGTCCGATTTAGACCTTATTCTTGAAAAAGCCCAGGAGGCATTCGTGGCTATGAATGCCTACGCATTGCGCCGCCGTGTGGCTTTAATGAACGCAATTGCCGACGAAATCGAGGCATTAGGCCCTGAGTTGGTACAAACCGCCATGGCTGAATCCAATCTGCCAGAGGCACGCCTGAACGGCGAAAAAGTACGGACGGTGTTCCAATGGAGAAGCTACGCGCAAGCAGTGGAATACGGCTATTCGCTCGATGCGAGCATCGATACCGCCAATCCGCAGCGTGCCGTGCCGAAGCCTGATATTCGCAAAACCAATGTAGGATTAGGTCCTGTGGCTGTTTTCGGGGCTAGTAATTTCCCTTTTGCATTCTCCACGGCCGGCGGCGATACCGCGAGCGCCATTGCGGCCGGTTGTCCGGTGGTGGTGAAAGCACATCCCGGCCATCCGAAAACTTCGCAGCTGATGGCCGATGCCATTAGTCGCGGTGTGGCTAAAAGCGGGTTTCCTAAAGGAACATTTGCCCACATTTTTACAGAAACCAATGAAGAAGCCCAGGCTTTGGTGAGCCACCCGGTGATCAAAGCGGTCGGTTTTACCGGCTCTAACCGTGGCGGACTGGCATTGGTGGAAGTGGCCAACAAGCGTAAGGAGCCGATCCCGGTATTTGCCGAAATGGGCAGCATTAACCCTGTTTTCCTGCTTCCTGGAAAGCTGAGCACAGCAGGCGCGGAACTGGCCAAGCAATATGCAGGTTCGCTCACATTAGGGGTGGGCCAATTTTGTACAAACCCCGGATTGCTGATCACCGAAGATAGCCCGGCGCTGGAAGGGTTTATCGCGGCATTGGATCAGGAGATTGTTAATATCGTTCCGGCACCGATGCTGAATGCGGGCATTGCGGTAGCGTACCGCGGTAACCGAGAAAAAGTGATCGGTCAGGCGGGCGTGGAAGTGCTTTCGGTAGCGACTACCGAGGCTGGCGAAGGACAAGGCGCGGCTACGGTCGCAACCGTTTCCGGTGTGGATTTCCTGATCAACGATGATTTACAAACCGAAGTTTTCGGGCCATTCGCATTGATCGTGAAATGCCGGAATGCGGAGGAAGTGCTGGCGGTGACGGAAAAACTGCACGGTCAGCTGACGGCTACATTGCTGGCAACCAGTGAGGATTTGGCCTCGCATCGCGAACTCGTGGCGGCCATCCAGAACAAATGCGGCCGCATTATCTTCAACAATTTCCCGACGGGCGTTGAAGTTTGCAAATCAATGCACCACGGCGGACCATTCCCGTCGTCAAGCAACAGCCAGTTTACCTCGGTAGGCGCGGATGCGATCAAGCGGTTTACACGGCCATTGAGCTTCCAGAACTGGCCCGACGAATTTTTACCAGACGAATTGAAAAACGCGAATCCGCTTGGTATTTGGCGGACGGTAGATAATGAGGTGACGAAGGAAGCTGTAAGGTTGTGAGGGCTTTAAGCTTTAGGCTGTAAGCTTTAAGCTCATTTTATGATGAGAATAGAACAAACTTAGCCTAAAGCTTACAGCTTAAAGCTTACGGCATAAATCTAGAACAAACTGGCCCAAAGCTTACAGCTTAATGCCTAAAGTCCTTTTATGCGTAAAACTTTTTTCTGTATCGATGCCCACACCTGCGGAAACCCCGTACGGGTAGTCGCAGGTGGCGGGCCGCTCCTTGAGGGCAACAGCATGATGGAGCGCAGGCTCCATTTTTTGAGGGAATTCGACTGGATCCGCAAGGGCCTGATGTTCGAGCCCCGCGGCCATGACATGATGAGCGGCAGCATTCTCTATCCGCCTATTGATCCGGCGAACGACATTGGTGTGTTGTATATCGAGACCAGCGGCTGCCTGCCCATGTGCGGGCACGGAACGATCGGCACGGTGACGATTGCCATTGAAGAAGGCCTGGTAACGCCCAAAGTACCGGGGAAGCTGAGGCTCGAAACGCCGGCCGGGTTGGTTTTGGTGGAATATGTGCAGGAGGGCCGTAAGGTGAAGTCTGTCAAGCTGATTAATATTAAATCATTCCTCGCAGCTGAAAAACTGACGGTCGAATGCCCTGATTTGGGCACATTGACAGTCGATGTGTCGTACGGAGGTAATTTCTATGCGATCGTCGATCCGCAGGAGAATTTCAAAGGCATTGAAAACCATACGGCCGATCAGTTGATCAGTTGGAGCCGAGTATGCCGCCAGCGAATGAACGAGCAATACCAGTTTGTACATCCCGAAAATGAGCATATCAAAGGCCTGAGCCACTTCCTCTGGACTGGCGCACCACTTGACCCGACTTCCACGGCACGTAATGCCGTTTTCTACGGCGACAAGGCCATCGACCGCTCTCCATGCGGCACGGGTACGTCCGCACGTATGGCGCAATGGCACGCGAAGGGCAAGCTCAAAAAAGGCGACCGTTTCGTGCACGAAAGCATTATCGGTTCCAAGTTTATTGGTACCGTAGAGGACGAAACGACTATTGGCGACAAGCCTGCCATGATCCCCGGCATCGAAGGCTGGGCCGTGATTACCGGGCACAATACCATTTTCATTGATGATGAGGAGGATCCCTATGCGTTTGGTTTTCAGGTGTTGTAGGGCCTTAGGCTATAAGCTAATGGTTTATATCCTGCTAATTAAGTAATAGAGTTAAAAATAGCTTAAAGCTTATAGCCTAAAGCTTAAAGCAAAAACAAAAACAATGAACACCAAAAAAGGCACCTCCGTCATTATTGGTGGCGGAATTACGGGCTTGGCTTCGGCCTATTACCTGCTTAAAGGCGGATGGAAGGTGACGTTACTCGACAAGGGCGACCTGTTCGATAATTGCTCGACGGGCAATGCGGGCATGATCGTACCGAGTCATTTCATCCCGCTTGCCGCTCCTGGTATGGTTTCGAAGGGGATCAAATGGATGTTCAACAGCCGCAGCCCTTTTTATGTAAAACCATCCCTCGATTTTTCGCTGATTTCATGGGGGCTCAAATTCATGAAAGCGGCCACGGAAGCCAACGTCGAACGCGCTGCACCGCATTTGCGCGACTACCATTTGCTAAGCAAAGCACTGTATGAAGATCTGGTGAAAGACGAAAAGCTGGATTTTGGTTTGGAAGAAAAAGGCATTTTAATGCTCTACAAATCCGACAAAACCGGCGAAGAGGAAATCCACGTCGGCAAGCAGGGCCAGCAATTGGGTCTGGACATTGCTATGCTGAACCGGGAAGAAGTACAGGCTTTGGAACCCGGCATTCAACTGGATGTAGCAGGCGCGGTGCATTACCGCTGCGACGCCCATTTGTACCCGACGGCATTGATCAATGGCTTGATTAAAAGCATTACTGCATTAGGCGCTCAAATCGTTAAAAATACGGAAGTAACCGGCTTTGATATTCAGAATGGAGAGGTTAAGTCGGTAAAAACGGCTTCGAAAAGCTATTCAGGAGACCTGGTGGTGATGACCGGCGGCTCGTGGCTGCCGCAGCTGGCCAAGCAAGCCGGGCTTTCCATTCCCGTCATGCCAGGCAAGGGCTATTCCTTTATGGAGCCCAATTCAGCGCATCCTATCGCGCATCCTGCATTACTACTCGAAGCCCGTGTGGCCGTAACACCCATGAACGGGCAGGTGCGCTTCGGCGGAACGATGGAGCTGGCGCCGTTGAATAACCAGGTCAATATGAACAGGGTAGAGGGGATTGTTAATTCAATTCCACAATATTATCCTGAACTGAATGTGGCAGTGCCCGCGAAGGACCGCATCTGGTACGGATTCCGGCCTTGCTCGCCCGACGGGTTGCCCTACCTGGGTTATTCCAAAAAGCTGAGCAACCTGATCGTCGCCGGCGGGCATGGAATGATGGGCATCAGTCTCGGGCCTGGTACCGGAAAGATCGTGGCGGAACTCGCGGAGCGTTCTAAACCTTCGGTCGATGTGACGCTTTATGATCCGGAGCGTTATCAATAGGTCGGCTCGGCGCGTAGGCTTGTAGCCATTTTAAGGTATGTAAGGGGATAGATTTTGTGAGTAGGCCAAATACTTCGTAGTTTACACAGATTAACACCTGACTTGATAACCTATTACCCTTTATGCCAGAAGAAAACACCTCTTTCAAGCCCTCATTAGGGCTTGTTGACGCCACGATGCTCGTTGCCGGCAGTATGATCGGATCGGGCATTTTTATTGTCAGCGCCGATATCATGCGCAATACCGGAAGCGTAGGCTGGCTGATGTTCGTGTGGCTCATCACCGGCTTTATGACCCTCACGGCCGCATTAAGCTACGGTGAGCTCAGCGCCATGTTCCCCAAAGCTGGTGGTCAGTATATTTATCTCAAAGAAGCATATAACCCGCTGATCGGTTTTCTATACGGTTGGAGCTTTTTCACCGTCATTCAAACGGCCACGATCGCCGCCGTGGCCGTGGCATTTGCTAAATTTACGGCCTACTTGGTCCCGCAATTCAGTGAAGACCTCGTGGCCCTGGACCTCGGGTTTCTCAAAATAAGTCCCGCCCAGCTATTGTCTATTGTCGTGATCGTCGTGCTGACGTTTACGAATACACGTGGTGTCAACAGCGGGAAAATTATTCAAACTACATTTACCTTAACCAAGCTGCTCAGCTTGCTCGGCCTCATCGTTTTCGGGCTACTTTTCATGAAACCCGAAGTATGGGCGGCCAACTGGGGCGAAGGCATGTGGGATCTGCACAAGCTCAGTCCGGACGGCAGCATAGAGTCCTACACCACCATCGCCGCATTCGGTGCCATTGCCGCTTCGATGGTAGGCTCCATTTTCAGCAGCGATTCGTGGAATAACGTGACATTCATTGCCGGAGAAATCAAAAATCCGCAACGCAATATCGGCCTCAGTCTTGCATTAGGGACGATTATCGTAACCGTCATTTACGTCCTCACCAACGTGATGTACACGGGCGTGCTCTCGTTGCAGGAAATCGCCTCCTCCGATAAGGACCGCGTCGCCGTAGCCGCCTCGCACGTCATTTTCGGTAATGCGGGAACGATCGTCATCGCGGTAATGATTATGATCTCCACTTTTGGCTGCGACAATGGCCTCATCATGTCGGGCGCGCGGGTGTATTACTCGATGGCGAAGGATGGCCTGTTTTTCAAGAAAGTAGGGCAATTGAATAAGAATGCTGTGCCGGAAATCGGTCTTTGGCTCCAATGCGTCATCGCCTCGTTGTGGGCGCTGAGCGGGAAGTATGGCAATTTGCTGGATATGATCTCTTTCGTGGTGGTGGTATTTTATATGCTTACGATTATCGGCATATTCATTCTCCGTAAAAAGCGCCCCGATGCCGAGCGGCCTTATAAGGCATTTGGATATCCGTTTCTGCCGATTATTTACATTATTATGGGTATTGCCTTCTGTGTGCTGCTGATCATTTACAAGCCGGAATACACCTGGCCGGGGCTGATTATTGTGTTGCTAGGGATACCGGTATATTATATGGTGGCCAAAAAAGACGTAGTGCCGGTGGAGTAGCAGGGAGCTTTAAGGGATGCTAATGTCAGTCAGGAGCGCACCGGGCGGTCGAAGGGTCGGTGCGTAACGTCTAGCAAGACGTTGTACCGTACGGACTGTCTTCGACCGCCCGGCGGCCCGGTGCGCTCAGACTGACATTGTTCAAGCTGGCATTTAACGGTTTTGGTTTGTTGATGAAATGTGCAGGATTACTTTTCCAGCAGCTCGTCCAGATTACCAAGCGCCATCGTGAAGCCTTCTTTGAAGCCCATCTGGATCATCTGCTCGATGTCTTCATATTTATCGTACTGAATGGCTACCGAAACGGTGGTTTTGCCATCGGCTTCCGTAAACGTATTCGTCCAAATCGCCTGCGCGAACTCGGTGTTGATCGTCCCATTTTCATCGCAGAAAGCGTCGTTAGCCGAAAAACGATGTTGGGGCTCGATCGTTTTGTAATCCACTTTGGCCCAATGCTCTTCGCCCTCGGGGCCCACCATGGCGTAAAGCCAGGAACCGCCTTCGCGGAAATCCATGGATTTGGTACGGGCCTTCCACGGACGCGGCGCCCACCACTGGTCGAGCAGCTCGCTTTGTGTCCAGGCTGCCCAAACTTTCCCCACCGGGGCGGCAAATTCACGTTCTACATTGACACGGCTATTTTCCTTGTCTACCGAAAAATTCATTAACAGTTCACTTTTCATTTGGATTGGAATTTAGGTTGATTAAAAGTTGATCTAATTGATTAAAACGGTCTTCCCAGTGTTTTTTGAACTGTGTCAACCAGTGGTCGAACTCTTTCATTTTGACCGGATTGAAATAATAATGGATCTCCCTCCCGACCTTATTCTGCGTTAACAGCTCACAATCGGCGAGTACCTTAATATGCTTCGAAACCGCCTGTCTGGTAGTATCAAAATGTTCTGCCAGCGCATTGGGCGTCATAGATTGCGCGGCAATCAGCACAAGAATCGCCCTCCGCGTAGGGTCTGCAATAGCTTGAAATATATCTCCTTTCATACACGATCGAAATATGCAACTTGATGGTTGCAAATATATATGCAACTTTTTAGTTGCACAAGTTTTTTGAAATTTATTTCGAATCATTTGTCAGAAAGCTTTACCGGAAAGTAATTTTTATGGACATTGAAGGTCAATCGCACCTTAAAAATTTGAACTATGAAAAAGATGTACAACTGGCTGTCAACCAAGTCATTGGTTGTTGCTTCGGTAGCGGCGTTTACGTTGGCTGGCTGTCAGGAAACCACCGTTGAAAACCAACCTTCTTCGCCTACGGAAATTTCCGGCAATGCGCTGCGGACAAGTGGTGAAGATGAATTTGTGGAAGGGGAATTGCTGATCCAGTTTAAAGAAGGCGTATCGGCCGCTGCCAAACAGAAGGCTTTGGACAAGGTAAAAGGGCAACCTGTTGAGAAAATCCTGACGAAGGCGATGGAACGGGCCGGTAAGAAAGAAGGGCTGGTGCTGGTGAAGGTTAACAAAAATGTGTTGGAAGCCATTGCCGAACTGAAAGGCGCGGAAGGCGTGGAGTTCGCCGAACCCAATTATGTGTATTACCACACCGCAATTTCGACAGACACTTACTTTACCAATGGATCGCTCTGGGGCATGTACGGCGCGGGTACGAGCCCTGCTAGCCCTTATGGCAGTAATGCGGCGGCGGCCTGGGCGGCTGGTAACACCGGGCTCGCTTCCGTATACGTCGGTGTGATCGATGAAGGTATCCAACTCACACACCCGGATCTGGCAGGTCAGATTTGGGTTAATCCTGCCGACCCCACAGACGGCGCCGACAACGATGGTAACGGTCTTGCAGACGATACCAACGGGTGGGATTTCGCCAATAACGACGCCACCATTTACGACGGCGGCACCAAAGGCTCCCTCGACGACCACGGTACGCACGTGTCGGGTACCATCGGCGGCAAGGCGAACGGCCAGGGAGTTGTGGGTGTAAACTGGAACATCAGACTTATTTCGGCGAAGTTCCTCGGTCGTCGCGGAGGGACCACGGCCAATGCGGTGAAGGCAGTCGACTATCTCACCAATCTCAAAAACCGTGGAATCAATATCGTTGCCAGCAACAATTCCTGGGGTGGCGGAGGCTATTCACAAGCACTTTATGACGCCATAGCCAGGGCGAACAATGCGGGAATCATGTTCATTGCTGCTGCCGGTAACTCCGGGACGAACAATGACGTTACGGCGAGCTATCCGTCCAACTACAATCTCCCCAATGTGATTGCAGTGGCAGCGATCGATAAAAACGGTGCACTGGCAAGTTTCTCCCAATATGGCGCGACTACTGTGGACATTGGGGCGCCGGGCGTTGCCATCAACTCTACTACGGCCTATAACACTTATTCATCTTACAACGGCACTTCCATGGCGACTCCGCACGTGACAGGCGCTGTTGCGTTGTATGCGTCTACACATCCGGGTGCGTCTGTTGCGCAGATCCGCAATGCTATTCTGTCCAGCGCGGTACCTACTGCTTCATTGGTCGGGAAAACAGTTACCGGCGGTAGATTGGATGTGAATGCGGCGCTGAGTAAATAGTTTGCCGTGTTTTGAAGGAAGGGGAACGGCGCATGCGCTTTTCCCCTTTTTTGTTGGCCAGGAATATTGACAGCATCAGGCCTGCGCAGACGCGGGTCTGCGACCATATTCGGCATAAGCTGAATGCCGGTTTCCGGATTGACTGTTTCCATGACTGGAACTTGCTGTTTGAAAGTTTGCATCACTCGGTTGATAATTGCTATTTCTTCACCACCAATGTCATCATTCCCCGCGCCGGAATCTTCACCCCCTCTTTCAAATTCCCAACCTTCCCCCGCCGCATATCAAGCCCTACCTCCCCGGTAGTCAAATAAAGATCAGCACCCTTCGTCTTCAACCCACTCACCTCCGGCTTTAAAACCCGCGCTTCATTCCCGTAATTAACAGCCACCAAAACCACCTGCTTCTCATTCGCATAAGCCGAAACCATCAGATCCTGCGCGATTTGTTGGGGGGTAAGACCGTCATTGCGGGTAATGTTCAGCCTGTGCATGCCCGGGCGGATGAACCGGCTATAATGGCCTAACGCCCACAGGTTTTTGGTAGCGGTGATGGTGCCGTCGGTGTATTCTTTGTTGGCGGGTTTGAGGGCGATGAGGTAGTAGCGGGTGTCGAAATCAGGGTTGCCGGGTTCCCAACTGTTCCAGAGTTGCCATGCGGCGGTGTTGCCGTACACGAGGTCGTCGTGGATGACTTTCGAGAGGAACAGGGCGCAGTCGATGGCGGGGATGCGGCCGGTTTTGCCTTCGCGGTAGCCGTCGGCGAGCATGGAATATTCGGTTTGCCAGAAGGTTACGCCGTATTTGGCCGTCGTGTCGGCTACGTGGCGGCGGATGGCAATGCGGGCGCTGTCGCCTTTGTCGGTGAAGTAGCTATGCCCGCCAATGAGATTGGGGAGGTGTTTGAGATTGTTCAATACCAGCTTGCTGCCAGGTTTGAAGAAGGCCTGCGTTTGTTGCGTAGCGTTACCTGTTTTTCCGTAGAGAAAATCAAGCTGGGCGGCTTCGGTGAGGAGGATTTTGGAGGTAGAACCGGTGGCGGTCAATGCGCTGTCGAGGGCTTTGGTCAAGCGGGCAATCTCGTCGTTGTGCCACGGGCTGCCTTCTTGCTTGGCACCCTGGCCGGGGGCATGGTACCAGTCCCATTGCGGCTCGTTGACCGGACTGATGTAGTTGAAATGCAAACCTTCTCCATCGAAATGCTTCAAAACCGTTGCCAGAAAGCCTGCATAATCGCCATAATGCTCCGGTTTGAGGTTTGAAATGTAATCTTTGTCCGTTTTATAGCCCCGGCCATTCTTCGTGAATTGTACCGGCGGTGTGTTGGAGAATGCGATCAGGTTTTCGACGCCGTATTCCTTCGCTTTTTTGGTAAACCATATATAACCGGCCTGTTTCGACCAGTCGTACGTGCCATCCGGGCGCAGGAAGCATTCGACGCGTTTCCGGAAATCGGTGATGCCGCTGCTGTCGCCCTGCTCCGCGGTGCCACCGCCGATGTTGAAACGCCAGGCTGAGAGTCCGATGCCTTTCGGATTGCCCTTGGTGTCGAATTCCTTGCTGAAAAGCCATTCTGCCATTTGCTCGCGGTTTTGGGTCGGCCAGTTTTTAGCGATGCCTTCCGTGAACCAGGCCCCGGCCGCTCCGAAATTGTCGATTTTTTGGGCTTTGTTTTTGATGTCTATTTGAACAACCAGCTCAGGCGGTTTTTGGGCGTAAACCGTAACTGTGAAAAGCAGTGAAAGAGCAGTAGTCAGTAGTTTTTTCATGGACAAAGGATTCAGGAATATTATTAATCAAAATATATTAAAACCCATGGCAAGAAGGATCAGCACGACCGCCCAGCCCGCGATTTGCAGCAGCAGCGAATGCCGGTAACTGCCCATCAGGCGAGGTTTGCGGCTCGCTACGAGCAAAATTCCAAGCGCCACCGGGAGTACGAAGCCGTTCAGCGTCCCTACAAATACCAGCACTTTCACCGGCCGGCCGACCAGCAGGAAAACGACGGTGGAAATAAGGATAAAAACAATGGTAATGTAAGAATGGTATCGCTCGATGAGCGGGTGAAACGACCTTAGGAACGAAATGGAAGTATAGGCAGCGCCCACGACGGAAGTAATGGCCGCCGCCCAGATCATCAACCCAAAAAGCTGCTTCCCGAACGTCCCGGCGGCATTTTCGAATACCGAAGCGGCCGGGTTTTCCGGATTAATGCTCACGCCGGTAAGGATAATGCCCAGCGTGGCGAGAAAGAGCAGGTAGCGGATCGTGGCGGTGATGAGGATGCCCGTGGAGGCGCCCTGGTTGACTGCTTTCAATGCGCTTTCGCCATGTACGCCCGAGTCGAGCAGGCGATGCGCGCCGGCGAAAGATATGTACCCGCCCACGGTTCCACCTACGAGTGTGAGGGTGGCGATGGCGTCGAATTTTTCGGGGAAAAAGGTGTGTTTCAATGCGCTTTCCAATGGCGGGTGCGAGGTGAATGCGACGTAGAGAATGAGGGCTATCATCACAAAACCAAGGATTTTGGCGAAACTGTCCATCGCTTTGCCGGCTTCTTTGAAAAGGAAAATGGCGATGGCAATGCCTGCGCTGACGACGGCGCCGGTTTTAACCGAAATGCCTGTCATGGCTTCGACGCCCAGGCCCGCGCCGGCCACATTGCCGATGTTGAATGCGAGTCCGCCTGTTACGATGAGGAATGCGAGGAGGTAGCCGAGGCCGGGGAGCAGCTCATTGGCCAGGTCCTGGGCGCGTTTGCCGGAAACGGTGATGATCTGCCAGATGTTGAACTGGACGGCGAGGTCGATCAGAATGGATATCAAAATGATAAAGCCGAAACTCGTCGCCAGTTTTTCGGTGAAGACGGTCGTTTGCGTCAGGAAGCCCGGGCCTACCGCGGAGGTGGCCATCAGGAATGCTGCGCCTAGCAGGGCGTTCTTGTTTTTTGACATTGTTTTGTGTTGCCACGAAGGCACTAATTTAAACACCAAACCCTCCACCACCCGGCGTTTCGATAGTTAAAACATCCCCCATCTTCATTTTCAGACTACAAATCCCAGGCAATTCAACAGTTTTACCATTTGAAAGAAGCGAATGCCGCCCGCAGGCTCCGTCGCCACCGCCATTCATCCCATAAGGCGCATACCGCCGGTGCTGGCCGAGCAACGTTACCTGCAAGGGCGCGAGAAATTCCAGTTTACGAACGATACCATCCCCGCCGCGCCAATGCCCCGCACCACCCGAACCGCGACGAATGCCGAATTCGAGTAGTCTGACCGGATATTTCCGCTCCAACTGTTCGGGATCGGTAATGCGCGTGTTGGTCATGTGCTGGTGCACCGCCGAGCGGCCGTTGAAGCCGTTACCCGCACCCACGCCGCCGCCGATGGTCTCGTAATAGCCGAATTGCTCGTTCCCGAAAAGGAAATTGTTCATCGTCCCCTGGCTGCAAGCCGCGAGCCCGAATGCTTTCAGTAAGGTATCGACCAGCCGCTGGCTCACTTCCGTATTGCCGCCTACTACCGCCGGGCAGTGCAATGGGTCGTCCGAAAAATCGGGGTGAAGGAAGCTGTTTTCGGGTAGTTTAATTTCCACATCTCGCATCAGTCCGTCGTTCAGAGGAATTTCCTGATCAACCAAAAGCCTTAAAACATATAGAATGGCGCTGTACAGAATGGAAATGTTGGCATTCAGATTATTCGGATGGACAGCCGACGTGCCGGTGAAATCAAAAACCTGATTAGTATCGGTGATGCTGATTTTAACGACAATCCGATGACCATCATCCAGCGATTCGGATGCTTCGAAAACCCGGCCCTGCAATGGTACCAATGCATTCCGAAGCTGCGAAAGCGCCGTTTGTTTGAGCATATGCATGTATTTACGCACGGTTTCCAACCCATGGTTTTCCACCAGTTTCAACAATTGCGCGCTGCCTTTTTTCAATGCCGACAATGCCGCGACAATGTCCGCTTCATTGGAAAGGAACGACCGGGTAGGATAGGGGCCGCGAGCGAAAAGCCCCCGCAATGCCTCCCACTGAAATTCCCCCGCCTTCACCAGGTACTGCGGCACGATCACCACGCCTTCTTCGGCCAGGCAGGTAGCGTCCGGCGGCATCGAGCCGGGCGTCTTACCTCCGACTTCCGCATGGTGTGCGCGGTTAATGACGTAACCCACGCAAGTCCCGTCCTCCGTAAAAACGCCGGAAAGCAACGTAATATCCGGCAAATGCGACCCGCCGTAACGCGGATGGTTGGTAATCACCACATCGCCTGGACCAACCGCTATGGCCTCGCGCACGAGACGCCCGCATATGCCCATGCTGCCCAGATGCACGGGGATGTGTTGCGCATTCACGAGCAGCTCGCCGTCTGCGTCGAGCAGTGCGCAGGAGAAATCAAGGCGCTCTTTGACATTCACTGAAAAGGCCGTCCGCTGCAATTGAACACCCATTTCGTCGGCAATGGCTTTGAAACGGTTCGTGAAAAGCTGCAATGCCACTTCCTCGCTTTGCTGGTTTTTATGGATTTGCGCGGTCTGCATTTTCCGGGCAATGGCGTCTTGTCCGTGCTGGATCACGAGTTGCCAGCCTGCCGGCAGGTAAGTGGTAGAAGTATTGTTGAGTAGAATGGCCGGCCCGTCAATTCCGTCGCCCGGTTGTAGGTTATCCCATTCAAAAACGGTTGTTTCGGGCAGGATAATGTCGGTAATAAAAGGCCTGGTATACCCAGAACTCGCAGCTTTTCGCCCGGTTTCGATCACTGTGAGCGGTTCCTGACAAGGACTTTGCTCCTGCACTTTCAGCTTGATACTTTCCAGTTCCACCACCGCATTGGCTGGGTAATAGCCAAATTGCGCGCGGTAGGTTTCCTCAAATGCTTTCAGCGTATTTTCCGCCTGAAAGGGTATTTCAATGGTATTTTCCTGACCTGTAAAACGCAGGTAGAGATGACAAAAAATAGTTTTAAAAGCATCAATGCCCTGTTCCTGCAAAATTCCGCCCGCCTGTTTTTCCAAAGCATCACGCCATCCGGCAATGTGCTGTGATGCTTCCTGCCACGGCGAAAGGAGTTGCTTCGACACAATGGTGCTGATCAGCGCCTCGCCAATGCCCGCGGCACTGAAAAGCCCGCCGTCGTAGGGCAGCAACACCGTGTCCATATCCAGTAATTCGGCCAACTGGCATGCATGCAAGCCGCCCGCACCGCCAAAAGTGACAAGGGCAAATGCATTGGGGTTAATACCTTTTTCCACCGAAATCTTGCGGATCGCATCGGCCATTTTCTCGTTGGCAATGTGTTCCAGCCCGGTTAGTATTTCGTGATGGCTTAATAAGTTGCCGGTTTGGGCCTGAATGGTGTTTTTGAGTTCTTCCAACCGCGCAATCGCTGCCGCCGGATTGATCGGAATGCTGAATTTGGAAGTTTCCAGCTTGCCGAGCAGCAGGTTCACATCGGTTACCGTTAATGGCCCGCCGGCGCCGTAGCAAGCAGGGCCGGGCGAGGCACCCGCACTTTCCGGGCCTACTTGCAGGGAAAAGCCATCGAACCAGCAGACCGAGCCACCGCCCGCTGCCACCGTTTCAATGGCGAGGGTAGGGTTGTGAAATTCAATGCCGTCGATTTCGGTAATGTATTTCAATTCCGGCTGGCCGTCGATCAACGCGGTATCGGTGCTTGTACCACCCATGTCGAAGGTAATGGCTTTCGAAAAGCCCAGTTTTTGCGCAAAATTGGTGGCTGCGACCATTCCCCCCGCCGGGCCGCTGAGCAGGCTGTCTTTCGCGCGGAAACCGATCACTTCCGACAGGCTCCCCGTGCTGGTCATCACTTGCAGGCTGCCACCGTTCAATACAGTCCTGATATTGGTCAGGTATTGATCCAGTATCGGGTCGAGGTAGGCGTTGACGACCGCGGTTTGCGTTCTTCGCAGGTAATGTGAAAATGGGAACAGGTCGGAGGAAGCGGAAATGTATTTCGCACCATTGTCCCGGAAATAGCCTGCAGCCTGCTTTTCATGTTCCGGGTTTTGGTAGGAATGCAGCAGTGATATAGCTACTGAGTTGTAATCAGCAGGTCTGTTTCCGTCTTGGATTTGGGTTAATTTCAGTTCTTCCAACACATTACCGCCCGCATCCAGCCGCTCTTCAATTTCTAGCACTTCACTATAAAGTAGTTTCGGTTCGGGAATATCGAGCTGGAAAAGAGAGGGGCGTTGCTGGTTGCCGATGTAGAGCAGGTCTTTAAAGCCCTTTGTAACAACCAATAATGTTTTAGCGCCTTTCCGTTCGAGTAATGCGTTGGTGCCCCTGGTCGTGCCCAGCCGCATTGCGATGGGTGGAAGTGGATTATCCAGTGGCGTTTGCGTGAGCACGCGTGCGGCCAGGATCGGGGCTTCTTCGCCGGTGGTTATTTCAAAATCCGCCGGTTGTGTGAACGCCAGATCGTCCGCTAAAGTGATCGTGTGTTGCTGCCGGTCAATATGGATAACGCGACTCGTCTCGTCGCTGCCGTGCAGTTTGAATGTATAGTTTTTGAAAAGGTCGCCATCATAAGGCCAGGAAGCTTCGAAACGATGGGTGTTCGGGCTTATTTTGCCGGTAATACGCCCGCGAAGGCAACTGGAACTGAGTACTTTGATGCGCGTCTTGTTCCCGGCCGGATCAATAGCGAGGCAGTCGGTAAATGTCCCGCCGGTGTCGATCCAGATTTGCCAGGCGATTGCAGGGGTGTTTTTCAAAACAATGAATTTGTGAGAGTAGAGCGATCGGATTCCAATTTAGGCAAATCAATAACATAGAACCGGTTTTCGGACACGTTTTAATGATTCAAAATTGCAGTTTTGGGCTCGAATGGTGGCATCAGGAGGCTCCTCCGGAGCCGCGGAAGATGGGTGGACAATTGTGTTGCTATAAACAGGAGGCCATTCCATGGCCATGTTCGGTTTAGGACTACGACGGAGCGGTTCCCTATTTGCAGAAAAACGAACGCCTGGCGTAATTTTTGGCTCCGTCGGGGCCTCCTGATCAATGCAAATACCCCTTTTAAATATCCCGAAACCCCTTCTGATATTCGCCCGGCGACATACCGGTCGTTTTTTTGAATACCCGGTTAAAGTTCGTCACATGGTCGAAGCCGGTTTGGTAGCAGATATCCGAAAAGCTGTCAAACTTGCCCGAAAGGATGATCTTGCAGGCCTCATTAATGCGGACCTCATTCAAAAAACTCACAAATGTCTTATCGGTATGCTTCTTGAAATACCGGCAGAATGCCTGGGGCGTGAGGTTGGCGATTTCGGAGATTTCGGCGAGGGAAATATGACGTTTGTAATTCGTGACGAGGTATTGAAAAATGCGGTCCATCCGGATACCCTCGACTTCGGAAATGACTTGTTCGCTATTGCTCGTTGCCAGCGGTTTCAGGTCGCGGGTGGTGGAAAATTGGTATAACAACTTGATAAATGCCGCAACCCGCTGACTTTCTTTGTGATGGATAATTTCCGAAATGATCTTCTGAATGCTTTCCCGCCCTTCTTCCGGGATCTGAAAGCCGTTGTGCACACCATTCACGAACTTCCGGATATTAGCCATTTCCGGCAGGCTGAGGATATTTTGGGATAAATAATTGGGATCGAAGAAAATGGAAACGGAATGGATTTGCCTGGGTTCGTCGGGGTTGAAGTAGGAGTCGTCGTTCTTGAAAATATGCGACTGGTTGGCCCCGATAATGTAAATGTCGCCCGACTCGAACCGCTGCATATAGTTCCCCGCGACCAGGATCCCCGAACCTTCCACCACCCATTCGATCTGCACTTCACGGTGGCGGTGCAAATGCGGGTAGTAATGCGGGAGTGTTTCTTCCTGCACTACAATTGTACTTTCGCGGGAAACTGGAATAGTGAATTGAACGACTTTCATAACATTAAATATAAGCAGGAAGGTTGATTAATGCTTCATGCCTGGGATGTTTTCAATGGATGTATTGTATTTTTAGGTTATTGGTGCTGCATCATTTTAAACGCAAAACCGGCCACCCGCTTTCCCACTCCAAACGCTCGACGCGCAACTTCGCCCGCCCTTTATCCTTCGCATCATACCCGTGAAAAACGAGGTAATTCACGCCATCGAACGAGCAAACGGCATTGTGCCCCACGCCATGCCAGTCTGCATTGCCTTCGAGCAGCAATGTGCCGCCGCCCTGGGTCATGGGCTTGCCGTCACCGTCGAGGTAGGGGCCGGATAATGTTTGGGAACGGCCGACGCGCATTTTGTAGGTACTTTTTGCGCCCCGGCAACAATAGTCATAGGAGGCAAAAAGGTAGAAATAATCATTTTTTCTGAAAATAAATGGCGCCTCGATGGCCCCGTTACCGGCTGTGGAATCGCTACCCGGCTTCGTGCGCGGCACGCTCGCGAGGGTGAACCACGTTTGCGGCTGGGCGATGCTGCTGGCGTCGGCGTTGAGTTTCACGAGTTTGATACCGTTCCAGAATGAGCCGAATGCAAGCCAGGGTTGCTGCTGTTCGTCGACGATCAGGTTGGGATCGATCGCATTCCATTCGTCGCGGCCGGGGACCGATTCGATCACTTGCCCGTGGTCCGTCCAATGATAATCGGGGCTGGCAGAGTTGAGCGTTTTATTAGTTGCCAGACCTATGCAAGAGCGATTTTTTCCAAATGTGGAAATGGAATAATAGAGATAATAAAGACCCTTGTGATACGAAATATCCGGTGCCCAAACGTGTCCCTTGAAACCCGGAACCGCTTTAAGCGCCCATTCGGGCGGCGCATTGAAAACAGGTTTCTCCTTTTTCCAGTTTTGCATATCCTTCGACGACCACATGCTGATGCCCCGGCCCGTCGCGAAAACATAGTAAACCCCATCCTGCCGGATCATCACCGGATCGTGGACAGGGATATTCGTTTGCAATGAATCCTGGGCGCGACCGATTTGCGCGCCCAGGATGAGTAATAAGACAATTATTGGCTTCATTATTTCAGCATAATCTTCTGCGGCGCGCCGAAAAGCATCTCGCCCACACCGGAAGTCTTCACGCCTATGCGCGCATAAATGTACGTGCGTGACGCGTGTGCCGCAGGAATGTTGACAGTCAGCGTAACCGGTTTCGATAAATCGGTCAGGTTTGCGGCAACTTCCTGAACATTGGCGACGCTGTTGTTGGCATCGACGATCGTGGTGGTACCGATGTACAGGTTCACCCGTTCGAGGGGCCGGTCGGCGGCGATTTGCTGGATATTGAACGTGGCCGAAACTTTGCCTTCACCTTTAGAATAAGCCTCGTTTTTGAATACAAAATAAGGATTAACCGGCACATCGATCTCCTTCGAACCTCTCAATTCCACGTCGATCGAATCCGTATTGTCGGTCCACGGACCATTGCCACGCAGCCTTACCAGCTTGTAATTACCGTCGAAAAGCGAGGCCGAAAAAGTGCCGTCCTGGTTCACATGGACGGGAAGTTTGGTAAAAAGCTGATAGCCGTGCTGCCAAAGTTCCAGCTGCACACCGTTCGAGCGCACGCCTACCGGTTGCCCTTCAAACACAACCCGACCTTTCAAAACCGATTTCGGCTCGGTGCGGTTATCTTTTTCACATCCCGAAAGGCCTACTATGAATGCCAGCAGCAGTGCGGGAATGCATTGTATGATTTTTGATTTCATTGCGATTAATGGAATGGGTTACGGATGATTTTCGGATTATTGTCGATCACGCTTTGCTGAACAGCCGAGTAGTAGTTGCCCATCTGAAAGAACCTTGGCGCGCGGAAACGCGGGGCCACCAGCTTATCGAAAACATATTTGCCGTGCGTTGCGTGGCCCGGGCGTACGACGCGGTAAGGGTACAAGGCGTAGATTACTGCGTCGGGGTTAGAGGCGTTGCCATTCCATACTTCATGTGCAATGCGCCATCTTTTCACGTCCCACACCCGGTGGTCTTCGAAGGCAAGTTCTACGCGGCGTTCGTTCTGAAGTTTTTCGAGCGTCAGCGTTTTCAGGCTGTTTGCAGGGAAGCCGGCACGTTCGCGCAGGGTATTCACGTATTTCAATGCATTCGCATTCTGTCCCAGCTCGAAAGCCGCCTCGGCTGCATTCAGGTATATTTCACCCAACCGGAACCGCACCCACCACATATCGCTGCGGATACCGCGCGTGCTCGACATGGCTGTTTGGTCGACATATTTACGCAAATAGAAGCCCGTATTGGAAACCTCCGTTTGCGAACGCTGCGGGCCGGAAGCACCGGTAAGCAGGCCGCCATCGTCGTAAGCAGAGCCAAGGACGTTGGATTCGACGGTTTTGAATGCACTAGTAGCATTGTCCCACACTTTTACACCGGCCTGGATCTGAACTTCCGAACCGCGGAAACTCGTGCCGGGATAAATGATCGTTCCGTAAAGCCGGGCGTCCTTGTTGGCGAAAATGTCCTGCAACTTGTCGTAGTAAACATAGTCGGTATTGCCGGCGTTGCGGTTTTTGAGCTCACCGGAAGAACCGTCGAGGTACTCATAATCTTCGACAAGGTTGAGCGACGGGGTAATGGATGAGGACGAAAGGTTATCCTCGCGAACGTTGCGCGCGATGTTGTCGTACGTGAAACCGTGGCGTTTATCTTTACTAACCAGGAAATCCTGTGCCCATATCACTTCCCGGTTGGCGTTCTTTTTGGTGATGGCCTCGTAAAAATTGGTGCCCTTGTCGGGATTGGTTTTGTAGAGCTCATAACTGCCGCTGCTGATGATCTCCTCCGCAGCTGCCAGGGATTTGGTATAATAATCGTTAGCCCTTGCCGCCGGAATCCCCACCTCGCCGCCGGGAGTGGAAATAGGCGAAGCCATTTTGT
This sequence comes from Dyadobacter ginsengisoli DSM 21015, assembly GCF_059568735.1. Taxonomy (NCBI): domain Bacteria; kingdom Pseudomonadati; phylum Bacteroidota; class Cytophagia; order Cytophagales; family Spirosomataceae; genus Dyadobacter; species Dyadobacter ginsengisoli. Next base: position 953,597 of record NZ_JCANTY010000003.1, on the reverse strand, counting down.
TGTTGTACTTCGCAATAGACGCGGCGTACAGCATCACACGGCTTTTCACGGCCAGCGCCGTAAACTTGTTCGCACGCGTGTTGCTGGTACCATTGCCGAGCACATCTTTCACCGCATCCAGCTCGCTGGCGATGAAATCGTACACTTCTTCCTCCTTGTTGCGGGGCTGCTGCAAGGCCGACGGGTTGCCATCGAAGTTGTAGATCAGCTGCTTGGTTACCAACGGAACGCCACCCATCCGCTTCACGTGCTCGAAATACACAAAGGCGCGGAGAAAACGCAGTTCCGCCGAAAACTGTGCCTTTGGGCCGTCCGAAAGCTTCACCGCATAAGTCTGGATGTTTTCCAATGCGAGGTTAATGTCGCGGATCAGACCATAATCCCAAAGCCTCCAGCGGTCTACAGGGTAGGAGAGGATATTGTTCCGGGCATCGTCATTGTTGGACCACATCGCTTCGTCATACGCGGCGAAATCCTGCCATCCTTCCCGGTTCACGGCATTGGCGTCACCATTTGAGCCGTGGTTAAGGTCGGTATGGTAAGGCAGACGATCGTAATAGTTGGCCAGCAGCCCGGTGATCATCTTCGGCTCGTTCCAAACCTGTTCTTCAAGAATGATATTCTGCGGTTTGCGTTCGAGCCAGTCGTTGCAACCGGCAACGATGAGCATGGAGGCAGAAACCAGTATTTTCAGTGATAATTTTTTCATAACCAGTTTTTAGAAAGTGAGGTTAAAACCTGCATTGAACAATCGCTGCTGTGGATACACGAGTGCGTTACTCGATGAAATCTCCGGATCGATACCGTACTTCTTCACATTGTCGATCGAGAAGAGGTTGGAGGCATTTACATAAATGCGCAGCGCCGAAAGGCCGATCTTTTTGGTAATGTTCTGGTCGAAACTGTAACCGAGCTCGATGTTGCGCAGGCGGATGTAGCGCACGTTGGTGATCCAGAAATCGCTTTTGCGGAAGTTCACGTGGCTCGTATTGTCCTTGCGAATGGCCGGATAGGTTCCTGAGATCCATTTGCTGTTCGGATCGAACGGATCTTCACGGTGCCAGCGGTCTTCGAGCATGTAACCCGGCGATGTACCGTTGTTCTGGTAAGGGATTTTCAACTCCCAGTTGCGCTGGAAGCTTTGCAGCGACGCACCTGCAAAGTCGAAGAACATCGAGAAACCTTTGTAGGAAACGCTGCCGTTCAATGCAAAGCTCAGGTACGGGTTGGCACCTTCCGCGTAGCCGATCGGGCGTTCGTCGAGGCCGTTGATAATGCCGTCGCCATTCACGTCTTTGTAAATAAAATCGCCGGGAAGGTGCGAGCGGTTGCCCTGGCCGTCGTTGTCGATTTTGTAGCTCTCAATCTCTTCCATCGACTGGAACTGGCCCACTACCTCGTAACCCCAGTTGATATTGCCCCAGCGGTCTACAAACGAGTCGCGGTACTCATTGTAAGAATTACCAAAGCGCGGTTTGTAGAAATCCAGGTCGCGGCGGCGGGAGAGGGTCGCATTGGCGCTCAACGTGTAATCAACCTGTCCTACATTGCTTTTATAGCTCAGTACCCCTTCCAAACCGCGGTTCGTATCCGAGTTCAGGTTTTCATTAGGTAAAGAATAACCCACTTCCGAAGGTAGCAGCACGTCGTAGCGGGCAGCCGGCAAGCCGGTGCGCTTTCTTTCGAAAATGTCAAACTGGCCCGAGAGCTTACCGCCCAGCAGACCGAAATCCAGACCAATATTGGTAGTAATGTTCGTGATCCAGGAAAGCGTGGTGATCGGCAAGCCCCGCGGCCGAACGCCGATGTTATAGGTCCCGTCAAAGATCGCGCTGCCCTGCAGGAAATCGTAACCCGACAGGTAACTGAACGGCGCTACTACAAAATCGTTGTTGGGATTGTTGAGGCGGTCGGCACCGGTACGGCCGTAGGAAGCGCGGAGTTTCAGGCTGCTGAACACATTTTCAAGTTTGCCCTTGAAGAAATTCTCCTCCGAAATACGCCATCCTGCCGATACGCCCGGGAAGAAACCGTAACGTTTGCCGGGTGCGTAAAGGAACGACCCGTCGTAACGGCCCACGAGTTCGAGCAGGTATTTTTGTTTGAAATCATAATTGATCCTGCCCACATAACCAGCCCGTGCCTCGGTACTCCACTCATCGATGAGTATATCCTGGTTCGCGAACGACATCAATGGAATGTAATTGTTTGGTGGAACGGTGTGCACGACGAGGTAGGTATTCACATTGTCGGACCGCTCGTAGGCCGCAACGGCGGAAATATCGTGGTTGCCAAATGCTTTCGCGTAGCTCAGCTGAAACTGTGCAAACCGGTCGACGATATTGCGTTTCCGGCGTTCGCGCCAGGGGTTTTGGTTACCGCCGCCGGGTACGACATTGTAGGTATCCGTCGCCTGATCGTAGGTGTAGGCATCATAGGTATATTCGAAACCATCAAAATCGAAGTTAGAGAAGCCGTATGAGTAGGTCCCTTTCGCCTTCAAGCCAAATTTGAAATCATATTCGGCATAAAAGTTACCCTTAACAGCCCTGGTGACCTCATCGATATAACCTGTTACTTCCTTTTTATAAGTAGCCGGGTTCACGTTCACATTGTGCGTCTGGTTGATGTACTTCGGGTTGTCGTTGGCGTAAGGGCGTTCCGTAGGCCACATGGTGAAAATACTGAGGAAAGGGTTGAAATAATCATCAAGCCCCGGCACGCCCACCTGGAAGCGGTCTTCAATGCGACCGCTGATCTGTGTGCCCACTTTCAGGCCTTTCGTTAGGCTCGATTCCAGGTTGGCCTGGATATTAGTCCTTTTGAAGTTGTAATCGCGGATCAATGCGTCCTGGTTCAGGTGACCGATCGAAAGGAAGTAGTTCATCTTTTCCGTGCCTCCCTGCACATTCGCATTTCCAAAATACTGAGGCACATTGGGTCGCATGACCATATCGTAGTAATCGAAGCTCTGGTAGCCTTTTTCGGTGCCGGCACGCCATTTTTCCAACTCCGCCGGGGTGATGGACGGTGTGCGTCCCTGGTTCACATCCGACTCCACGAGCCCGCGCATATGCTGGAATGCATTCGCCGGGCGTGGGTAGCGGGTGAAGTTCTGCAAACCATAATAGCCCGAAAGATTGATTTTCGTGCCATCTCCCGCCTTGCCGCGTTTGGTCGTCACGAGCACGACGCCATTGGACGCCCGCAGACCGTAAATGGCGGCCGAGGCATCTTTCAGGATGGATACACTCTCGATGTCGTTCTGTCCAAGGTTGTTAAAGCTGGCCGCATCGGAGGGGATCCCGTCGATGACGAAGAGCGGCGTACCCATGTTCCGGACCTGGATGGTGGTGGCGGCGCCGGGGCGTGCATCGGCTTTTCTGGCCGTAATGCCCTGAACGCGACCTACGAGTGCATCGGCCGTTCCAATGGATGGCGTGCGTACGAGGTCTTTGGCCTGGATGTTGCTCACCGCGCCGGTTACCGCCGCAGACGATTGCGTTCCGTAACCCACCACGACCACTTCCGTCAGTTCCTCGCTGCTGGGGAGCAGCGTTACCTTAATGTCGGACTGGTTACCTATCGCGATTTCCTGCGAAGTGTAGCCGATGAACGAGAACGACAGGATGGTCGCCGTTTCGGGCACGCTCAGCGTGTAAGTGCCGTCGGCGCCGGTAATGCTCCCCGTTGTGGTACCTTTCACGACCACGCTTACGCCCGGGAGCGGGGTGTTCTTTTCGTCGACGACCTTTCCGGTGATGGTTTTGTCGACAAGCTTTCGGTAGATAATCTCCTGACCGACGCGGAGATTTTCCGACCAAACCTCCTGAGGCGACAGGCATCCTGCCGCCAAAAGGGCAAAAAGAGGCCTGCGAAGCCCCGCGAGTGGGTTTCGTCTGTTTTGGTTGTTCATTGTTAACCTGGGTTAGATGTGAGTAGTAGTTATTACAGCATTATGTTTATTGGCATTCTGATTATTTATTAATAAAAAATATTGAATAAATACTATTTAAAAAATGATAAAAAAATAACCTTCCGCCAGGCTGGTGATGCCCGTCGTCCATTTGTTGAACTAAATCATTCGCCCAGATTCGCAGGAGGCATTTTGAATGCCCTGCGAATCTGAACGATGACTGCTATACGCTAAACCTGAATTGATTTTGAAACCATAGGCTCTTGCAGTTAAGAATTACAACCCTTTTTCCTTCACAACTTTCATTACCCCGGTCATCAGACGCCAGTGGCCAGGGAACGTGCATACATACGGATAGTCTCCAACCTGATCCGGTACTACAAACTTCAAGCGGTAGGTCTGGCCGGGGTTTACGAGCGGTGTCGCAGCCAGGATCTGAGGGATATTGGGTACATAATTCTTCTCTGCGCCATCTTTGGCGGTGATCATCTTGTCGGCAGCAGCGCCGATGATCTCGGTAGACTTGGGACGTCCTACCACAATGTTATGCTGCATCGCATCCGGGTTTTCGAACACGATTTCAACGGTTTTACCAGCCACCGCAGTGAATTCGGTGACAGTGAACTTCATTTCTTCACGAATAGCCTTGATCGTCACAACCTGTACATTCGGATCAGAGGCAACCTCTTCCTTGATGCCGTAAGATTCGAGCAAGGTCGTGTAGCGGCTGCTCAAATCGTCCGGGATCGTGCTTTTGACCGTTGCCAGCAGCTTGCGGCCTTCGTCGTTGGTGGTTTCCTTGCGTTTCGGGTTCCATGCACCGAGGACGCCTTTGATGATCGCATTGCGACCCTGCGGATCGAGTGATTGCGAAGTCTGGATCAGTTTCAGTACATCGTCGCCGCTGGCGTAGGATGCATAGCCACGCACGGTACGTTCCAGTGCAAAGTCCGAAAGGCGGTCGAGGCGGCGTACTTCGAAAGTTTTGGAGAACGTATTGTTTTTGTTCTCGTCTTTTTCAGGAACCACATTATCGACGTCGACGGTCGCGGTTACCGTTACTTTACCGGCTTCGTCGGAAGTAAAGCCGAAGTTGGACTTCCACGGGCCGTTGTTACCTTCCACGAGCTTCACCGTTTCTCCCGGCGCAATGCCGTTGATAAGCTGGCGGCTGATGTAGTTGGTATTCAAAGCACGGCTTCTGATGCCTACATTCACGACAGGCACCTGTTCTTTGGTAACAGGCACGCTTCCCTGGTTGGTAATCTCGATCACCACGCGGGCATATTCACGCACGTAAGGCGTTTTTGGCTCGATGGTAATGTTGGTAACAGCCAGTTCGGCCGATCCTTGCACGGTTACTTTGCTGGCGCCGTGGCCTTCGTGGTTCATTGCCGAGTGATCTACCTTTTGCGCTGTGCTGGTTTGCTGTGCAGGACCGGCAGAACCCGCTTTAGCAATGCGTTGGGTAAGGTACTTTTCACGCAATGCGCCATCGTGCGCGTTCAGAATGGCGGCAAATGCATCCGGCATCCAGCGGTCTTCGGCATTGGAATAGGTATCCAGCAATGCGAGGACAGCCGTTTCAATCTGCGGGGTCAATGGAATTTCAGCGAATGCGAGCAATGCATTCAGCACGACCAATGGCTCCTTGTCGTGCAGTGCGTCGGCGGTCAGCAAAGCCTGGCCGGAAGCTGCGGTGCGCGGCAATACTTTTACAGCCGTTTTGCGCACGTCGTTGGATGGGTGTTTCAATGCGTCCACTACCACAGGCAATACCTGCGCGTCGCCGATCGCGTTCAGGCCTTCCAGCGTCCACAATGCGTGGATGGCAGCAGGATTTAGGCCGATTTCGTCAACCGATTTGTCTTTTACCAGTTCAACCAGTTTGGCCACCACATCTTTGTTTCCGCGTTCTACCAAAAGGCGTTGCGCGTGCTGGCGCCAAAGCAGGTTGTTGTTTTTCAAAGTAGCTACCAACTCGTCGGGACGTGATTTGCTCAGAGAAATCGGCGTGTATTTCGGTGCGTTTTTCCAGCCGATGCGGTAGAGGCGACCGTGGGTAAAATCGCGCAATGGCGTTTCGTAGGCATTTCCTTTTCCGTTTTCAGATCCTTTTGGAGTTGGATTGTGCTGGATAATGTAGCTATACCAGTCGGCTACCCACACGGCGCCATCCGGGCCTACTTCCGCGAATACAGGAGCTACCCATTCATCGGCACCTGCGAGGAGGTTAAAGCCCAGCTGATCTTCAAAGTCCGTACCTTTTTTTACCATCACGTTCTGGTGCAGAATGTGGCCGGTAGGTTCGGAAACGAATGCGACTTTGTTCCAGTATTGTTTCGGATAAGCGCGGGCGGTGTAGAAGTTGTGGCCTGCTGCGGCTGTAAATCCACCGAAAACGTCAACCTGGCGCACTTTCGGCGTAATAGGCTGCATGTCTTTATGCGTATCGGTGCTGCGGCTTCCGTTATCGACCTTGCTGGCTCCGAAATAGCGGTTGGGAATGGCGCTGTACCAGCCGTGCGAGTTGTTCGCAGTGGAACCGAACAGGTCACCGGCCTCATTGAAGCCCAATCCCCAGGTATTATTGGAAGTTTTGGCTACGATTTCCATATCCGAACCATCCGGCTTGAAGCGGAACAATGCCTGACCGAAGTCCAGCTCATCGCTTTTGCCTACTTTTCCTTTGAAACCCGAGTAACCCACCGAGCCGTAAACCCAGTTGTCGAAGCCATAATGGAGGTTGGAAGGTCCCGCGTGGGTATCGCCGGTGCCGAAGCCTGAGAAGAGGATTTTCTTCACATCAGCCTTATCGTCGCCGTCGGTATCCTGCAAAAACAGCATATGAGGTGCCTGCGACACGACCAGGCCGCCGTTAGCGAACGCCAGGCCGGTTGGAATGCTCAAATCATCCGAGAACTTGGTGAATTTGTCCGCCTTACCGTCATTATTAGTGTCTTCGCAGATCAGGATGTAGTCGCTACCGCCAGTGTCCTTGCGTTCGTTGGGATAATCTTTTGTAATCAAAACATACAATCTGCCGCGCTCATCCCAGGTCATCGCGATCGGGTGCATGACGTCGGGTTCGTGTGCGAACACGTCCAATGTAAAATCAACCGGGATTTGAATGTGTTTCACAGATTCTTCCGGCGAAAGTGGCAACTGCTGCATTTGTACGCCTGGGCGTTGTTCGTAGTTAGGCAGCTTGGCCTCGCGGTATTCGAATGGTTTCGGGGCCAATGCGGCCAGCGACTTGCGTGCGTCGTCGTTTACGGCCCAGAGGATGCCTTTTTCAATCAGATCCTGGAAACCCTGTGTGCCCCAGGTACGCTCGTCGTGGCCGTACGCGGTGTAAAAAATGCGGCCTTTACCATGTGTTCTCACCCAGGTATAAGGCTCTTTTTGCTGGCCCGGACGGTCTTTTTCCTGGTCTTTCTGGATCAGGCGCTCTGTCAGCACGATGTTATCAGGTTGCAGCAACGTGTGCAGGTAGGTTTCATCCACCGTTTTGAATGGTTTCACACCTGCGATGGCTGGGTGGTCGGGCTTGGTCCATACCGGCTGGATGGTGTCCCAGGTATGGCGCCAGAACTGTCCGCCGATCAGCTTCACCACGTCGGCATTGTTGCGGAAGCAGTAAGAAGCGCAGTGAACAGGAATAAAACCTTTTCCGCTGGCCACGTAGTCGAGCAGCGACTTCGCCTGCTGGGGAGCAATGGAATCCCAGTTGGCATACAACATCAACGCATCGTATTTGTTCAGCGTCTCGGGGTTCAGATCGTTGAGGTTATCCGTGTAGGTAAAGTTGAAGCCTTTGGGACCCAAAGCTGCCATGATCTGCGGAACACGTTCGGCGGGCTTATGATGCCCTTTGTCGCCCAAAAACAGGATTTCCAGTCGGCGTGCCTTTCCTGCCTCACCTTTGGAAGAAGCACTTTTAACCGACGCGTTCTGGGACGTTTGCTGAGAGGCACATCCCAGCAGGACAATACCTAAGATAAAGGATAACGCTTTGGTTTTCATTGAGGTTAATTGTTTCTTGTTGTAATGGAATTGGTTGGGTTTGTTAACATTGTGCATACCCTTCGACTGCGCTCAGGGTGACAAGGCAAATGTATTTTCTTGCCCGGTTCGCTCAGGTGACACCCGCACTGTCATCCTGAGCGCAGTCGAAGGATCGTGCACTATGCTATCCTTTACACATTCTGAAAATCCGGCAACTTAATAATCGCGCCGCCCTGCAATGCCGATTCGTGCGCCAGGATACCGACGCTCGTCCAGTTGGCCGATTGCCATGCATTCGGGAATGGTTCGCGGTCTTCGATCAATGCGCTGATGAACTCGTGCGCTAAATGCGGGTGCGAGCCGCCGTGGCCGCCGCCTTGTACGAACGACAAGTGTGCATTATCGTCGAGGTTATAAACGCCGTGACCAGTGAAATGACGGATCTCCTCCGGCAGGTAATGCGCGTAATCCGGTGTCGTTACTTTTTCAGGGATTTCATGCTCGGCCTTTTTCGCTGTGTGGATCACCGGATCTTCGCCTTCGATCAACGGCCATTCGAATGATTTTTTGCTGCCGTAAACCTCGAAGCTCTCGCGGTACTGACGCGCCACGTCGAAGAGCGAGCGGTATACATAAGCCGACAAGTCGCTGTCTTTGAATTTAATATGGGCAGATTCCACGGCGAATGGCGAATTGTGGATCTTGATCAGGTCTTCGGAGATGGTTCCTGAACCGAAGCATGAAACGTACTCCGCTTCCAGTTTCAGCAAACCGGCTACCGGCCCCACGCAGTGGGTCGCGTAATGCATCGGAGGCAATCCCGGCCAGTAGTCAGGCCAGCCTTCCATATCCTGCTGGTGACTTGCTTTCAGGAACTGCACTTTGCCGAGCTCGCCTTTTTCGTACAATTCTTTTACAAAAAGGAATTCCCGCGCATATACCACGGTTTCCATCATCATATATTTCTTGCCCGTTTCGCGGGTTGCTTTCACTATCTCGATGCAATCTTCCACGCTCGTTGCCATGGGTACGGTACACGCCACGTGCTTGCCTGCGCGCAATGCTTTCAAGGTCTGTTCGGCATGGTTGGGGATAGGGGAGTTGATATGGACCGCGTCGATGTTCGGGTCTTTCAGCAGCTCGTCGTAGTCGGTATAGCGTACTTCAATGCCGTATTGGTCGCCTACTTCATTCAGTTTCGACTCGGTACGCTGGCAAATCGCGTACATGTTGGCATTGGGATGTTGCTGGTAAATGGGGATAAACTCGGCACCAAAGCCTAATCCGATAATGGCAACATTAATTTTCTTGGACATATTGATTAACAGGTTAATGATTCAGTGGATCAGCAGTTTGCCGAAAAAATATACCTTATTCCGCTCTGGCCGCGGGCGATGTATCATGCATGTAAATTGCTGTCGCCCCTGGGTATTATTCGACAATACAATTTTAAAGCAAAATAGTGCTAAAAACTTTTCAGGTTTTGATTAGTACTGTGCGTATTTTGACCTGTTTTTGAATTAATGTCGGTTTTAATGCAAAAAATAGCTAGAAAAAGCGAACGAAAATGCCGATTTTGCGATAATTGAGGCATTTTCTTTACCAAAATTGCGAATTTATGATCCGAGCCGCCCTTCCCGAAGACGCACAAGCCGTGGCCCCGCTGCTGGTGTTGGCCATGGGCCATATCGCGGGCATCTTTGCGAGGTCCGAACGCTACGAAGATGCAATCCCTTTTTTCGAAGCATTCTTTCAAGACAGCGCCAACCAGTACAGCTATGCCAACACGCTCGTTTATGAAACCGAAGGCGGTGTGATCGGCTCGATAACCGGTTATGACGGCGGCCGGCTGCACGAACTGCGCCAGCCGGTACTCGACAAGCTGCGCGAAGCCGAGCCCGATTTCACGCCAAATGACGAAACGGAGCCGGGGGAATATTACATCGACTGTGTGAATGTCCACCCCGATCATCAGGGCAAAGGCATTGGCAAGAAGCTGATCCACGCTTTTTGCGAACATGCGGGCGCGCTCGGTTACGCCCGCACGGGGCTGATCGTGGACATGGTCAATCCGGCGGCGAGGCGGCTGTACGACAACCTGGGCTTCCGGGTGGTCGGCGAGAAAGATTTTATGGGTCACCGCTACTTTCATATGGTCCGCGCACTTTAACGAGTATTTATCCTAAACCTCATATGAATGAAACAACGGCTTATTTCCCTGGACGTCCTGCGCGGGCTGACCATGATTTTGATGACGATCGTGAACAACCCGGGCGACTGGGGGAACGTGTATCCGCCACTGCTTCACGCCGAATGGCACGGCTGCACGCCTACTGACCTGGTTTTTCCAACCTTCCTGCTCATCGTCGGCATTTCCATCGTGCTCGCCACGCCTGTGAAGACATTAAACGGCCTCACACTACAACGGATCGTCACCCGGACGCTGCGTATATTTTGCCTCGGTATGTTCTCCGGTTTTTTCGTGCGCATCCATTTATTCGGGCTGGAAGGTAATGCTTTGCTCGCGGCGCGGCTGGTTGTTACCGCCATCGTGGTCGTCGCATTATTCTCCGAGTATGACCGGAAATGGCAGTTCATCACTGCCGCAGGTATTTTCGTGGTTATGATCGGCCTGGCATTCAGCGGCATCGAGCCGTTCAACACCGTGCGCATTCCGGGCGTCCTGCAACGCATTGCGGCGGTGTATTTAATTGCTTCATTATTGTATTTGCAAACCGGCTGGCGCACGCAGGCGGCGGTGGGTATTGTATTACTGCTGGGTTACTGGGGTGTGATGACGTTGATCCCCGTGCCGGGTGTGGGCGAATCGAACCTGGAAAAGGGGACCAATCTGGCGGCCTGGCTGGATAACCTTTTGCTGCCGGGGCATTTGTGGGCTACTTCCAAAACCTGGGACCCGGAAGGCATTCTGAGCACCATTCCGGCCATCGGTACCGGCATTGCGGGGCTGCTGATCGGTACTTTGTTGAAATCGGAGGGTTTTAACAGGTCAGAGAAAGTGAAATATATGCTCCTCGGCGGTGCGGCGGGCGTAATTGCCGGTTGGCTTTGGAACTTCGTATTTCCGCTCAATAAAGCCTTGTGGACCAGCTCTTTCGTGCTTTATGCCAGTGGCTGGGCATTGCTTTGCCTTGCCATTTTGTATTACATCATCGATTTGAAAGGCCATTCGAAATGGACGACATTCTTCGTGATTTTCGGTGTGAACCCGATGGTCGTCTTCTTTTTTACGGGAATGATATTCAGATTATTGAATGCTGTGAAAGTGGCTGACCCGGCTGGCGGTACCAAAAAAATGGATCTGGTGCCCTATTTCTACCAACACCAGATCGTCCCACTTTTCGCTGATCCGCGAAATGCTTCGCTGGCGCAGGCATTGCTGCTGGTGGCGCTGTGGTTTGTGCTTCTTTGGGTACTTTATCGGAATAAATTGGTTTTCAAGGTGTAATATCTGGCGAACGGAAGGTTTCAAGATTTGTCGGTAGGCATCACCAATTTTTGTCTAAATTGCTTTTTTATTTTCCGAAGCACCCATAAAAAATAACCCTAACTCATGTTCAGAAGGAGAGATTTCATCAAAGCGGGTGCACTGGCAGTCGCTGGCATGGCCATGCCCAAATGGTCGTTTGCCAAAAGTGCTGATTTCCCGGTAGTCCGCATCCCGGTTGATAAACGTAATTTCACAAGTCCAGCCGTGGAGGCGACGATTACCCGCATGAAAAAGGTGATCAAAGACCCCGAGCTGGCATGGCTTTTCGAAAACTGCTTCCCGAATACGATCGATACCACCGTACATTATAATCCGGTAGACGGCAAGCCCGATACTTTCGTGATCACCGGCGACATCGACGCCATGTGGCTCCGTGACAGCACGGCGCAGGTTTGGCCCTACCTGCCATTGCTGAAAGAAGATGCGAAGCTGAAGGATATGGTGGCTGGCCTCATCAACCGCCAGACCAAATGCATCCTGATCGACCCCTACGCGAATGCATTTTACGACCGTCCGAAAGAGAGCGAATGGAGCAAGGATCAGACGAAGATGAATCCCATGCTCCACGAGCGGAAATGGGAGCTCGATTCACTTTGCTACACCATTCGTTTGGCATACAACTACTGGAAAACTACCGGCGACACCAAGCCGTTCGACGCCGATTGGTTGAAGGCCATGGAGCTGGTGCTGCAAACCTGCAAGGAACAGCAGCGCAAAGATGGTCCGGGGCCTTACAGGTTCGGCCGCGTCACATCCTGGTCTACCGACACGGTTCCGGGCAATGGCTACGGTAACCCGATCAAACCGGTGGGACTCATTGCCAGTACATTCCGGCCGTCTGATGACGCGACCATATTCTCATACTTTATTCCTTCGAACTTCTTTGCCGTAGTTTCGTTCCGTCAGGTTGCCGAACTATTGGAAAAAGCATCCAGCGTGAAGAACGCAAAGCTGGCCGCTGATTTCAGGGCATTGGCGACGGAAGTGGAAGCTGCGCTGAAAAAACATGCCGTATTAGAGCACACGCAGTTTGGTAAGATCTATGCATTCGAGGCGGACGGTTTTGGAAACCACCTGATGATGGACGATGCCGGTATTCCCGGGCTGATCAGTATGCCATATCTGGATGCAGTTTCGGCGAAAGACCCGATTTATATTAATACCCGAAAATATGTGCTGAGCAATGCAAATCCCTATTTCTTCAAAGGAAAAGCCGGCGAAGGCCTGGGTAGTCCGCACACGCTGGTGAACCAGGTCTGGCCGATGGGTATCATCGCGCGCGCCATCACATCTGCCGACGACAAGGAGATCGAGGCACAGCTGAAACTGCTCAAAACGACGCATAACCACACCGGTTTCATGCACGAATCGTTTGATAAGGACGATGATTCGAAATTTACCCGGAAATGGTTCGCGTGGGTGAACACGCTGTTCGGCGAGCTAATCCTGAAACTCGAAAAAGAACGTCCGCATTTGCTGGCAAAAGTATATTAAGCAAGCGCATGAATGCGATGGTCAAATGCCTTCCGGACTACAACCGGGAGGCATTTTTGTTGCGCCGGACTATTGTCTTTCTTCCAAACCGGACGCAGTACTGCGCCGGCTGGCCGGCTACATTTGGTTTGAAAACAATGCTGCCATGCAAACCGAAACCATCCGCAACGACTGGACGCTCGACGAGATCGAAGCCATTTACAACCGCCCCTTACTGCAACTGATCTACGATGCAGCGACCGTCCACCGGCAGTGGCACGACCCGGAGCGCATTCAGGTATGCACATTATTATCCATTAAGACCGGCGGCTGCCCGGAAGACTGCGCTTACTGCGGACAAGCGGCCCGTTACCAGACCGGCATTAATGTAAAAGCATTGATGAAAAAGGAAGAAGTGATGGCCATCGCCCGCCGTGCCCGTGAAGGCGGTTCGAGCCGTTTCTGCATGGCCGCCGCCTGGCGTGAAGTGAAGGATAACCGCGATTTCGACCGCGTGCTCGAAATGGTGACGGAAGTGGCCGGGTTGGGCCTCGAAGTATGCTGCACGCTCGGTATGCTCACCGAATCCCAGGCCGAAAAGCTCAAAGCTGCCGGCCTCTATGCCTACAACCACAACCTGGATTCGTCCGCCGAATATTACGAGCAAATCATCACCACGCGCACCTACGACGACCGCCTGCACACGGTCGATCACGTGCGTAACGCGGGCATATCCGTGTGTTGCGGGGGCATTATAGGCCTGGGCGAAACGCGCGAAAACCGCATTCAGATGCTCCACACATTATCCACCATGCCCGAGCACCCCGAATCCGTACCCGTGAACGCCCTCGCCCGCGTGCAGGGAACGCCGCTCGGCGATATGAAAAAGGTCGATACCTGGGAAATGGTGCGCATGATCGCGACAGCCCGTATTCTGATGCCGAAAGCGATGGTCCGCCTCAGCGCCGGGCGCATGGAAATGAGCGAGTATGAGCAGGCCTTCTGCTTTATGGCAGGAGCTAATTCAATTTTTACGAATGAGAACGGGGAATTGCTCGTAACGCCAAACCCGGGGATGGGACAGGATCGGGAAATGATGGAGGTTTTGGGGTTGAAGGCGCTGGTTAGGGAGGAGGTAAGTTGATTCGTTGAATGACCAACTAATGTCTCACATTGGATAAATCTGATGATTTCGATCCAGCCAACACAGGAAAAACGCGTTGGCAGACCGAAAGCCATGCACGCGTGCTTTAATGCTCACTCTTACTTCAAAAAAGGTAATGTCGGGGCTAACGTTTTCTATTTTCCTGCTTTTGGGCAAAACACTTTTGTCTTTGTGTTTGGTGCAGGATTTCTGTATGTCAAACCAGTTGCTGTTGGAAATTTTTTGAATGAAATCAGATAGTAACTTCAATTCATCTTTTTCCCAGGCAGACAAGCATTCGTAGTTGCTATCGAAGTATTTGAGGTTTACGTAAGGATGGTCATGCATATTCGTTTGAATACCGAATATTTTGCATTCGTCAATCGTGAACAAAATGCCTCGTTTTTCGTCCTCTTTGTTGATTACAGAATCAGGTATGTGACGTTCCGACTTCCTATTCCTCATTCTCCTGAAGCATTTCAGAATAGAAGCGAAGCATATTCTTCTTCAATATGATATTGGAGCATCTTACTTCAAGTGGAAGGCCATTTCTTGCCTCAATCCATGGGGCTTCTTGATGGGTTAATTCTTCAAGATATTTGGCGCTTTTTTCGCCGTAAACTCTCCGGACCTCATCCAGTATATTTTCAACATCTTCTTCGATGTTGTTCACACAGTCACAGCTGGGCAAAGCTTCAAATCCGAATGGCTTGAATTCATTATTGATAACTGGTAGAACCGGTCCATGAGACCATGCTTCGAAATCATCCTCAAATAGCGATTTGCCAGACAGAACCATACACCAGGCCTGTGCATAATACAGTAGTTTTTGCAGCTTCAAATGCGTGATGGAATCACCGGCATCCCTGTCTATATGACAGAGAAACCAGTTGGCTATTTCGGTTGCTTTGCACCCGTAGCTGTCGATCTTTTCCATACAATTTGGCTGTTGATATAATAACAGTGCGACATTCAACAAACACAAAAAAAGGCAATTATGCCTAATTTTCCATGATGAAGTTTTCCCTTATGGACGATTTATTAGCGCAAATTATCAGCCGGCAAGTCTGGCTGTCCAAACAATAACTGTGGGTTTTCGGGTAATAGTCTTTTCGTGAGCTTCTTTCAGGTGCCTGCAATTTCATTGTTACTTGCGTCAAGCTTCGCAATTAATGTCGCTACGCGCAATTGATTAACAATGTGCTCTCGCATTTCAGGAGTGATACGGGTGAGGTTTTCGCCAAATAGGTAAGTCTCAATTAGGATGTTGAGCGATTCGATCATTTCACTGCCGCTGTCTTTTTGGAAGAAGTCTCTAACTATTTCTTGTTGTGAGGTCGCTGAGTCGTCGACTTTGGTAGGGCTGCTGGTTTGAGTTTGAAGTGTGTCCATAATTCCGTGAATTGCTAGTTTGAACAATGTGCTGCCGTATTTTTTATGTGGGATAACCCCACATGTGAGGGGTAAATTTTTTATTTCAACTTAAAAGTGATGATAGTCTTCTCGTGAACATCACCAAAATCGGACAGAATCTCCTTCATGCGTTTCTGTGAAATCCCTTTTTTGAAAGTATAGTCACGCCACGCATTACGGTATCTGCCTTCTTTGGTTTCTGCGGGGATAGCCGGGTAGATGTTGTTAAGCCACCATTCGAACGCTTCCTCAACAGAACTGAAAGTCTGCATGAAGCGAAGTTAACAAATTGTGGGAAAAGCCCACAATTTGGTGAGGAATTATTAGCCTTTGTTATCATTAAACATGAATCAGAAGGCTGGAAAAACTTATCAAGCAATGACTTTCGGTTTCCTTGCAACCGCCGTCGTGTTGACTGCCTTCATTTGTCGCTTTTTCTCTTTCTTCTTAAATTTCCTTCCAACCCAGATAATCACCCCTGTAACCGGCAGCGTAGCGGTAATGAGCGCCACAATCAATGCTAAAATCTTCGTAGGCAACCCCCAAATGCTGCCGGTATGAACCGGAAATATGAGCCGCCGCGCTTTCATACCCGCAGTTTCATCATCATAAAGCCGCTTGCTGATCAAATGCCCATCATTTTGATCAAAGTAAAGGAAGTCGACCACATTGGCGATGGAGGCATTTTCATTGACTTTGGAAACGGTGATGGAAAGACTGTCGGATTCAGGAAGGGTGAATTGAATACGGCCCGGGTGGGGAAGGAGGCGATCAGTTTCTGCGGTGATTTTGGTTAAGGTGCCGGTTACAGCAGTATTAGCAATACCAATGTTGGCCGGGGCTTCGCGTTTTTCCTGCGGCTTACCGTCCAATGTGAGGAAAATCATGCTGTTAACCCATTTATAACTCCATACCAGGCCAGTCAATGCAATAATGAATGTGAATGGGAGCACGTAGAAGCCGAAAACGGCGTGCAGGTCCCAGTTAAGGCGCTTGAATTTGGCGTCCCATTTGATGGTCAGGCGCTGTTTGGTCTGCTTGCGGTTGGGCCACCAGAGAACAAGTCCGGTGATCATGATCACGATGAACATCACACAAGACACTCCCGTAATTAACTTGCCGGTGTCTTCCAGGCATAAATAGCGGTGCAATTGCAGTACGACGTGGAAGAATGATTTGTTTTCGCGGCGCGTGTCCGTGATTTCAGCGGTATACGGGTTTACTGCCACCGAGAAGACATCCTTTTCTTTCTTACCTTTCACCAAGCCAAATATGACCGTCCGGTCGGCGTGGGGCTCGATGGCAATGCGGGCAATGCGCTGTTTCGGATAGCGGCTCGCAACGGCGGCGCGTAGGTTATCCAGCGGAAGCGCTGATTGATCCTTCGGAGCTTCGACGACGTGGAATTTGCGGTAAATCAAAGGTTCCAGCTCGTCTTCGAAAACCAGGATGCTGCCGGTGAGCGCCACTATAAAAACCACAAGGCCGGAGGAAACCCCCAGCCATAAATGTAGTTGCGATGCGATTTTCTTGAATGTCTTTTTCACAGATTTTATGAAATAGCACGCATTTTAAAAGGTGTATGAAATGGTCGCCATGAAGTTGCGCGGTGCCCCCGGGAAGAGGCGTAGGTAATCGTAACCGCCTACCCAATATGTTTTGTTGGTCAGGTTGTTGAGGTTCACCTGGAACTGGAACTTGTCGATTTTGTAATAAACAGCCCCATTCAATAACTCGTAACCCGGTAATGTCTGGTTGTTGTTCAGCGACAGGTTGCGCTCGGTCACAAAGTTTCCGCCGAGGCCCACGCCGAACCCGTTCAGGAAGCTGTTCGCGAATGTGTATTTTGTCCAGATACTTCCCTGGTTTTTAGGTGCGTTCGGTTTTTGGAGATTCACCAGCACCTGGTCGGTCGCTTTGGAGCCGGCGTCGGTGATCTTCGCGTCGTTGTAGCTGTAAGTCATGATCACGTTCCAGTTCGGAAGGATATTGCCGGTCACGTCGAATTCAACGCCTTTCGCGGTTTCCTTACCTACCTGGATCATCAGATCGGGGCGGTCGGCTGCATTGGCAGAATACAGCGTGTTGGTCTGCGTAATCTTGTAAACCGAAACATTCGCCGTCAGGCGGCCATCGAGCCATTCGGTTTTCAAACCGGCCTCTGACAGGCTGCTGCGGATCGGGTCAAACGGCCCGCCCGACAATGGGTTGCTTTGCACAGCCGGGTCTTGCGGATTGTAGCCCTGGGTGTAGGTTCCGTAAATATTAATATGGTTCGTCAGCGAATACACGGCCCCGATGCGTGGCAGCAATGCGTGCTGTGTTACATTCTGCTCGTTATTGGTGGTGTAGCCTTTCTTATCGATGTACGTATCGTAACGCAAGCCTAGCAGAATTTGCAGCTTTTTGATTTTCAGTTGTTCCTGCAAATACAAGCCGTGCAGTTTGTAAAGTACCGGTGTTGTCGCCGCATTCGCTGTTACGTTGTAGATGTATTTGGAAGGATCTTCCATGTTGTTATTCTGCAACGTCAGGTCATAGTGCGAAATGTTGGGCTTGGGAATGCTGTATGTAACGCCGCTCTCAGTGTAGTTGTAGAAAACAAACTTTTCAGGCGTTTTCGGATTGTAAGCCGCCGCGCCGCCCGCTTTCAGGAGGTAACCATTCGCAGTTTGCTGACCCGAACCTTTTGGCGTTGACGACTGGATAAAATCATAACCCGCTACCAGTTTGTGCTCTGCAATACCTGTGTTGAAGTTATGGTTGAAAAACAGCGACACATTATCCATGAACGACTTCGTCTTGCGGATAAAGACCTGACGTGCCACCAGGTTGTCGATCGATTTTCCGGCCGAATCCACGCCGTTCACATTGCTGCTGCGGTGTTCGAGCAGGTCTTCGGAGTAGCCCGTACGCAGGTATGCGACGTTGAACGATGTGTTTTGGGTAAACTGATGGTTCAATGAAGTCGTGATAAGGTAGGTTTCTTCATTGAGATAATCATTCACCGCGTTCAGCGATGTACGGATCGAACTTGAATAAAGATCGTTTCCTTTTACCGACTGCCCACGATCGAGGCGGCTGTTCGAACGGTTGAAGACAAGGTCGAAATTGATCCGCGTTTTGTTGGTCGGCAGGAATGATACCGACGGCGCAACGATGATATTTTTGTCGAATTGCATATTCCGGAAACCTTGTGCATTCACATAACCCAGGTTGAGGCGATAAAGCAAAGTCTTGCTTTCGTTCATCGGGCCCGTGAAATCGGCCAGGGTACGCAGCGTGTTGAAGCTCCCAGTCGTGAAACTCAATGATTTTCGGGGTGTTGCGAGCGGCTTTTTGGTGACCCGGTTAATGGTCCCGCCCGGCGAAGTATTGCCATACAATGCAGATGCCGCGCCTTTGATAACTTCCACGCGTTCGAGGTAGTTTACCGGCGGCTGTTTCCAGAAACCGGAGAAGGTGCGAAGGCCGTTTACAAGCTGGGTAGTACTTCCGCCGTTCATGCGGAAGCCGCGGATCGTGAGGTCATCATAAAAAGTGAATTGGTTCACGCCGCTCATATTTTTCACGGCATCGCCCATCAGGAATACACCCTGGTCGCGCATTACCTCCTTGGTGACATAGGCAATGGCCTGGGGTACTTCCTTGACCGGCGTTGCGGTTTTGCTGGCGATAAACGACAAGTCGTTCTTGTAGCTAGTCCCGCCGTTACCGATAATTTCGACGGTTTGTAGTTCCTGGGCATTTTCTTCGGCAGTGATTTCGAGCGTAAGCGTCTGGTCTGCCTTCACATGCACGTTGCGGTCGATACGCCTGATGCCCACGCCTGTACCCACGAGTTGATAATGGCCGGGAGCCAATGCATTGAATTCAAAATTACCCTCGGCGTCGGTAAGCGTTCCTTTGCCTGTTCCTTTGAGGATCAGGTTGATAGACTCCGCCGGCTGGTCCGCGGCGTTTTTAATATTGCCTTTGATCTGGCCGGTTTGTGCAAATGCAAACGAGCAGCAAAGAGAAAGGATGAGTAAAAAGAATATCCTCATGATATAGGGGTTAAATAAACTAGCGATGCCAAAAAGCGGTGGCAAAAATAGTCTTATTTAGACCAATCCCAAATAATGAAATCTGTTATTCTGTACTCACTTTTTAATTCGTTCTAATTATGCAATTTTTTCTGCTAAAACTTTTATTGCCAGCCAAGTGTAGCTAGGAGTTACATTTGGCTGGCAATAAAAAAAGTGAAGATACCGCGATGGCCTCGTTGCTCTGGACTACCCGAGGTTCGACTTGATAAATGCCAATCCATCGCGCATCAGTTGCTCTTCCGAATCGAACATCTTGCGCCAGATATTGGCTACCGGCAGTTTCGGGCTGAATGCCTCGATGCTGATCCACCCGTCATATTGAATGTCGCGGATCGATTGGAAGACGCCGTCCCAATCCACATTTCCCTTACCGGGCGTCGAGCGGTCGTTTTCGGAAAGCTGGATGAATGAAATACGGTCGCCGGCCTTGCGGATCGTGTCGCCGATATTTTTCTCTTCGATGTTCGCATGGAAAGTGTCGAACATGATCTTGACGTTCGGGTGGTTGACCTCGTCCACGAAGCGGATCATCTCGTCGCCACAGCTGGTCAGGTATAATTCGAAGCGGTTCAGGTATTCCAGTCCGAGCGTAATGTCCAATGATTCGGCATAGTCGGCCACTTCGCGGATACCTTCGATGCCCCATTGCCATTCTTCTTCTGTGGCAGGTTTACCGGTAAAAACGCCCAGTGCGGAGTGGTAAGGTCCCATTAACCGGGTTGCACCAAGTACGAGCGAGCAGTCGAGCACACTTTTCAAATGGTCAATCGTGTGGCGGCGCATGGCGGGATCGGCGCTGATCAAATGTTCCGAAGGTCCGCAGATCGTGTCCGTCTCGCACGCGAGGCCCAGGCTGTCCAGCTTCTGCCGGAACTTGAACCAATGTTCGGGATTCGTATTGAAAATCGGCACCTCGACGCCGTCAAAACCGATCTCTTTAATAAGGTCGAGGGTCGGAAAAAGGCTTTCGTCAATCTGGTTTCCCCACAAAAGGAGGTTCATGCTGTACTTCATCAAAAATTGTAGTTATCTCGCTGGCGAATGGATAAGGCGGGATATGAATACCCGGGTCTTTTCAATATACAATCTTAAAGCAAAAAAGTACCGTTCAATATACACGATTTGACGAGTACTTAGCTGATATTGATAAGTTGGCAGCCCTTTGCCCGGATAATGGGGCAAAATCGAACCAGAGGAAGTAAATAAAAAAATGGCAGCCCTGGGTAAGGACCGCCATCTGGATGAAATCGGAATAATGACTATTTACTGAACCCTGCTGAAAATGAGCTGGTTGCTGTTTTCGTAATACAGGATCAATTTATTGGTTCTCAAATCATAGAGATTTACATTGGGCAAGGCGTTGACAAAAAGGTTACCCCAGCTGGTTTCAGCCCTCTCCGTACCTCCTCCACCAATCTGGATCGTGTTTTGCTGGGCTGTTTCATAAAAGCCGGTCAGGATATTAGTGGATGTGGTACCTTCCAGTTCCCCTTTGTCTTTGAAATTGAGGCCTATATCCATCAACCCTTTTGCTGTCGCCGGTTTTCTGATGGTGTCATCCTCCTGCACGATACTTTCCAATTGCCATTTGCCTGTCAACTCCATGTTACTGTTGATTGCGGTTGTTTTTCCACAACCCGATAACAGCGAAAAAAACAGCACGGATGCTGTCGGAAGTATAAGGGCTCTCATAAACGTAAATAAATTTCAGAACTACCTATTGTTGACATCGTACGCACAAAAAAGGTTGCAAAAAAGTTGAGCGGCTCTATAAATTTATAAAAAATATGCCAGGCTTCCGAACCTGGTTGGTAAAAATTATAACGTTCGGAAATGGATTTTCTTTTGCCGGTTGACTAATGAATTTTTACCAAGAATAAATGAATTGTAATCATATTTTGACAGCAATACTGTATTATTGTCAATATTTTGGGTAAAATCCTGATAGAGTATGAAAGCACCCATTCATAAAAATATCGAAAGCCAAGTGCACACAGTGACCGTGCACGAGCTAAAAGAGCCTCATTTTGACCCTAACTGGCACTTTCATCCACATTACCAGCTGTTCACGGTATTGGAGGGGACAGGCAAGCGGCTGATCGGGGATTCCATACAGACTTTTGGTCCTGGAGACACGGTTTTTCTGGGGCCGGATGTGCCACACTTGTGGAGAAGCGACCCTGCTTATTTTGAAGCGGGCTCGGGTTTAATGACCCACGGCATTGTGTTGTATTTTCAGGAAGATTTTCTGGGAAAGGATTTTTTGGAAAAGCCCGAAATGCTTGGACTGCGGCAGTTGCTGGTCGATTCGAAACGTGGCGTTTCTTACAGGGGCGCATTGGCCGAGCACATCCGCGAACAGCTTATTGCACTCACCAGTATCGAGGGGTTCAAAGGCATCTTGCAATTACTGACGTTGCTCGACAAACTCGCCCATGACACCTCCGGCGAACCAATTTCTAGCTATGGTTATGTCAATAACTTCAAGGTTTCGGAAACCGAACGGATGCAGAAGGTGCATAATTATGTTTTGCAACATTTCTTTCAGGAAATCCGGCTAAGCGATGTGGCTTCGCTTGCGGGTATGACGGAGGCTGCATTTTGTCGCTACTTTAAAGCCCGGTCTAACAAGACTTTCATCGATTTCGTCAACGAAATCCGCATCGGCCATGCCTGCAAGCTGCTACTTGAAGACAAATGGACCATCGCCCAGATCGCCTACGATAGCGGTTTCGATTCGCTATCCAACTTCAACAGGAATTTCAAGAAATACATCGGCCATACGCCGCGGGAGTATAAGGGGAATTATTGAATAACTCCGGATCGTTTTAATCCACGCTTATATCTAAGGTATTGATAGCCTGCGATCGTCGGCGATAATGTTGAAATAGCTCTCTGCTTTCAGAGCAGTAAATACCTTTAAGATCGTGTCAATGGTAGCGCTGTTGCTACTGTTTTCCAGTTTTGAAATCTGCGCTTTCTGGACGCCGATCAGTTTTCCAAGTTGTTCCTGTGTGAAGTTACGTTCAAGTCTTAATGTACGGATTATTCTTCGTAACAAATCCATACTCAACTTATGTTCGTAAGCATCTCTGGCCGACTGTGTGTTTCTAAATTTGGAAACTTCTAAGTTGTAAAAATATCCTGACCGAATGATGCCTGTCAGGATATTTTCAGGATTACCCTTTCACATTATTAGTCCCATACTTCCCGCGTTGCGGTCGTGAAAGCATTGCAGTCGCTTCCTTATCGTTAATGAATTGCTCCTTTTTCGGGTCCCATTTCACTTTCCGGCCGAGTTTCATGGCCGTGTGTGCGAGCAGGCATGCAGTGCATGAGCGGTGCGCAATCTCCGCGTGGCTGATCGTCTGTTTGCCGCTTTGAATGCTTTCGATCCAGTTCTGGTGTTGCTCAGGGCTTTCGTACAAATGGATTTCATTTGCCTGAATTACAGAACCCAGGATTTTTGGATCGCTGGCGTAGAATGCTTTATTTTCTTTGGCATTTTGGGCAGCAACGGGGTCAGAGGCGGTAACACCTACATTGCCGCGGGAAACGAAGATCCAGCCGTCGGTTCCTTCGAATTTGACGCCGTTTGGATTGGTACCACCGATTTCCATAGTGACGCCATTTGCGTATAATGCATTCACCAGGAAATCGCCATGGACATCCCAGAGGCCCGATCCTTTGGCAGGGAATGTCGCTTTACCTTCGATTTCGATAGGGCCGGTGAGTTCGGTATCCATACCCCAATGCGCGATATCGATGTGGTGAGAACCCCAGCCGGTAATCATGCCCGCGCCGAATTGTTCCAGGCGAAGCCAGCCCGGACGGTCGTTAATGTCCGTTTGGGAATGCACGCGGTCCAGCGTATAGTAAATCTCCGGAGTGGAGCCGAGCCACATGTCGTAGTTGAGGTTGGATGGGACAGGCATTTGCGTGGTACTTCCACCCGCAGGATCGCCCGGAAGGCCCACATAAACTTTTTTCAGCTTTCCAATGCGACCGTTGCGCACCAGTTCACAGGTACGTTTGAACTGCGGCCAGGGGTTAACCGACCGCTGCTGGCTGCCCAGTTGGAAAATAACCCCTTTTTTCTTGATCATATCAGCCATCTGGCGGCCTTCCCGAATCGTTAACGAGGTGGGCTTTTGCATATAAATGTGTTTCCCGGCCACAGCGGCTTCCATCGCGGGTTGCGCATGCCAGTGGTCCGGCGTACTGATTATTACCGCGTCGATATCTTTACGCCCCAGTATTTCATGGTAGTCATCATATGTTTTTACTTCAAGATATTTTTCCTTGCCAGTGCGCTCCACATATTTCCGCTCGATCCATTCCTTACCTTTTGCCAAACGGTTCTTGTCAAGGTCGGCCACGGCAATTACGTGCGCGGCCTCATTTTTGATCACCTCCGGCAAATCGTGGGTGGAGCCGATACGACCGAAACCGATCTGGCCGATATTGATCTTGTTACTCGGCGCATTTTTACCAAAAACACTGGAAGGGACGATGGTAGGAAACATTGAAGCCGCGATAATTCCGGCTGTTCCCTTTGCCGTAGCTTTCAAAAATGACCTTCTGTCCTGATTTTGCTCCTGCTGATCTTTCATTTTGTATGCAGATTTAGGATTGATGACTGATATGTTCCTGATTATTTCGAGAGTGCGGGGACGGAATTCCGTACCGCATCCTGCGGGCTGGTCGCATAAGCCTTGCTGTAATTTCTTGGTTTTTGCGGCCCGATGGCCCATTCGATGGCGCCGAGGATGTGTTTCCGTAGATCATCCTTTTCATAATCTTCCTTCTGGTGACCGATCGACGTGTAGAATGCCCTTCCGCCATCATATTCATGCCACCATACCGAGGGGAAAACGTCTCCAAAAGTATCAAGTGCCTTGCCGGCGGGCTTTTGAATCGTAGAATGGTCATTCACCGCCAGCACATTCAGGTTCACGCCAAGTTCCTTTATAAAATAGAACTCGTCCGTTTGCCGTTGCCAGACATTCCCAAGGTGTGCCAGTGATGGATTTTTTTGGTCCAGAACCTTCACAGAAAAGCTTTGGCCCGGCTCATGCCAGAAAAAAGTGCCGCCTAGCATATCCTTAAACCATCGCCATTTACGCTCGGTGCCTGATGCCGAATGCAAGCCTACGAAATTGCCGCCCGCCTGTATGTAACGCATCAGCGCAACCCGCTGGTCGTCGGTATCGAAGACGTCGTTATTAGTATTTGAGAAAATCAGGCAGTCGTATTGTTTGAGATTCTGCTGGGTGAATTTGGAAGGATCGGAAGTTGTGTCGACTGCAAACCCATGTTGCTTACCCAAAGCCAGGATGGCGATTTTGGAATTCGCAATGTTGTCATGGACGTATCCCTTTCCGTTTTTGGTATAAACAAGCACTTTGACCTTGGTCCATTTGATTTTTTGTGCGTGGGAGTGAAAGGGCATTGACACCACTAAGACCATCACAGCGATGAGGGCGGTTTTCAAATAGTTCTTGTTCATGTGTATGATAAGTTGCTTAAAATTAAGTTTAACTAAAATCCTATCGAATTACCACCATCCACGGGCAATGAAACACCAGTGACAAATTTCGCAGCCTCCGAGCTCAGGAATACCGCAGCCCAGCCAATATCATCAGGCTTACCCCAAGTTCCCATCGGAGTGCGGTCCATGGCCTTGTCGCGGCGGGACGGGTCGCCGTTCATCGCGGTGAGCATCATGGGTGTTTCGATGAAGCCCGGGGCGATGGCATTGACACGTACGTTGTAGGGAGAAAACTCGGTGGTTAATGCTTTCACCATTCCGCCAACTGCCGATTTGGATGCTGTGTAGGCAACCACCCGGTCGATGCCATATAATGCGGCCATAGAAGTAACCATCAGAATAGAACCCCGTTTACGTTCGATCATCCGTTTTCCGCATTCGCGCGTGATCGAGAAAACGGCGTGCAGGTTGGTCTGAACAATGCGGTCAAAATCCTCGTCGGAAACTTCGATAGCGTGCTTCTTCATATTGATGCCTGCGTTGTTGACAAGAATGTCGATGGCTCCTACCTGTGCTTCAATGTCGGCTATAAGTCCGGGAATTGTTTTAAGATCGGTGATATCATTGACAAAATAGCGGGCATCGGGGCCAAGGAATGGCAGCGCTTCCTGCAAAACAGCCTCCCTGCGACCGGTAATCACGACCCGGGCACCTGCTTTGGCCAGGCATTGCGCAATATGGAACCCAATGCCGCTTCCTCCGCCTGTGACCAGTGCCAATTTGCCTTCCAGTGAAAATATTTGAAGTGATGAATCTGAATTGTGAACGGACATGTATTTTAAAAATCAATAATTCTAAACTAAAAAACCTTGCATCGACCGGGCGATGCTCATTTCAAGGCCACGCAGCTCAGCCAGTGCTTTAAGCCTCCCGATCATCGAATAGCCGGGGTAGGTCTTTTTATGCAGATCATCGAGCATCTGAAAACCGTGATCGGGACGCATGGGAAGCTGCGCATCAGGATAATGAGCGGCCTTTCGTCGGAGCTCTTCACGATGCAATGCTTTTACGACCGCATACATATCCACGTCCCCGTCGAGGTGCGGGGCTTCATGGAAATTCCGATTGTCTTCGGATTCTCTTTTGGTAGTACGTAAATGCACAAAATGAATGCGATCGCCGAAGCGTTCGATTATACCAGGTAAGTCATTATCGGAGCGGACACCCAGCGAGCCAGTACAGAATGTAATGCCATTGGCTCTGATATCGCATGCATTCAGTAATAGCGCCAGGTCTGTTTCGGTACTAACCACACGCGGAAGGCCGAGTAGTGGCCGGGGCGGATCGTCGGGGTGTATACAAAGATTGATCCCTGCTGCTTCGGCGACAGGGGCTACCTGGTTGATGAAGTAGTAAAGGTTTTCGCGAAGTTCCTGGTCTCCTATCTGCGCATAGGCATCGAGCAACTCCTGAAAATTGGCCAGCTCGAATGCTTCCTCTGAACCCGGTAAGCCCAATAGAACAGTGTTGGTAAGCTTTTGTATTTCGGCAGGTGACATATTGTGCAATTTCCGGCGGGCGGATTCCTGTACTTCAGGATCATAATCCTTCGCAGACTCGGGTCTTTGCAGAATGTACAGGTCAAATAGTGCAAAATCTTCCCAGACGAAACGCAGCGTTTTATGGCCTTCGGGAAAAGTGTAAGTCAGGTCGGTACGTGACCAGTCGAGTACCGGCATGAAATTGTAGCACACGGTTTTGATCCCTTCTGCGGCGAGATTGCGGAGTGATTCTTTGTAGTTTTCAATGTAGCTATCACGGGAAGCTAGGCCCTTTTTGATATCCTCGTGAACCGGCAGGCTTTCTACCACCAGCCATTTCAAAGTAGTGTAATGTGCATTGCCGTATTCAATAAGCCGGACACGCTCGGCGATGGCTTCCCTGGTCCAAACTTCACCAACCGGGACCTGGTGCAACGCGCTCACGACACCGCTACATCCCGCCTGGCGGATATCCATAAGAGATACCGGGTCATTGGGGCCGAACCAGCGCATGGTCTGAATCATAGTTTTAAATTTTATTAATATACAAATATAAACTTGTATTGTAACCGATTGCATTAACTTGCCATAAATTTGAGCAAAATATCTAAATTAAAAGGCCGTCAAATTTGGGGGATAATCTTGAGACGTGTTTCGGCCCTGTTGTCCCCTACAAAAAAAGCATGATGGAAAAAGAAATTACCATTTACGACCTGGCAAAAATACTCGGAATATCGTCGGCAACCGTCAGCCGGGCGCTGAACGATCATCCTGCGATTAATGCAAAAACCAAGGTGCTCATTGCGGAGAAGGCTGCCGAGCTTGGTTATCGGTCCAATACGTTTGCAAGTCACTTACGCACACGCAAAACCAATACGCTTGGTGTTATCGTGCCGCGTTTGAACAGTAATTTCATGTCGACCGTGTTGGCGGGGATGGAAGAAGTAGCCAACAATGTGGGTTACAATCTGCTGATCAGCCAGTCGCTGGAAACGGAAATAAAAGAGAGGGCTAATGCCAAAACCATGTTTAACAGCCGTGTGGATGGTCTTTTGGTATCTGTGGCATACGACACCGGATCGTTTGACCATTTTTCGGCATTTATCAACCGGAACATTCCGGTACTTTTCTTCGACCGGGTCCTGGCGCATCCGCAATGCGGGATGGTTATTATCGACAATGAGCAGGCAGGATATGATGCAACACGCCATTTGCTGGATGAAGGCTGCCGGAGGATCATGCATGTGACTGGTGATCTTCGTAGAAATGTCTACGCTGATCGACTTTCAGGTTTCAAACGGGCAATTGCGGAAAGAAATTTGCTGGAAGAAGACGCTCTCATTTTGGCGACAGACCTCAGCCAGGAGGCTGGACGGCTGATTGCTGATCAAATACATCAGATGGAAAACCAACCCGATGGCCTGTTCATTGCCAATGACCTTTGTGCAGCGGTTTGTATGCAGGCTTTAAAGGAAAAGGGTTACGAAATACCCCGTGATATCGCCGTGGTGGGTTTCAATAATGATCCCGTTTCACAAGTGATAGCACCTCAGCTCACAACGATTTTTTATCCCGGCTATCAAATGGGTAAGACGGCTGTCATGACGATTGTAGGGCAACTCAATGGCAAGGGGGACACGGATCGAACCGAGCCAATTATCCTACGCTCAGAACTGATTATCAGAGGGTCGTCGAAACGGTCGGGCAATTTGTAGTTTGCAGTTCACTACAACGTTTGCCACTTAGAATTTCCCCTGTAATTCATTATTTTTGATAGAAAAGCGGATCAATATGGAAGCTGTGGCTGAAAGACTCTATTCACTGGAACTTCGCCTTTTGCGAATCTCACGAAGGCCTGTTTGAATTCGTCAACGGAGAAATCGTCGAGATGTCTGGATAAACAGTTACAGCTAATCAGATCGCGGGAAATATACATTTCTATCTGCGTGGGAGTTTGCAAAATCAATCCTATCTGTTCATTCAAAATGCAGTGAAACTACGTGTTGAGGAAGACAAGATTTTCCGCATTCCGGATTTTCTGATTTGTGAAGAAAAAGGCAATGCTATCCGGTATGCCACTGATCCGCTTCTGATTGTTGAAGTTTTGTCAGAAAGTATTGCTCATGTAGACAGAGTGGTGAAGCGTCGCGAATACGCTCAGATACCTTCCTTGCAATACTCTCTGATCGTTTCACAAGCAGAATGTAGTATTGAGGTATACACGCGGGATGGAGAACGCTGGTACGTCAGTTTTTTTGACAAAATGGAAGAGGTAATTAATCTTCCTTATTTTAAAATTGGGCTTCCCGTCAGTACGATCTATAAAAAAGGTAACTTTCCCGCCAGCTACATCATTTTAGCATTTCGAGGTTTATATTCTTCACAAAGACCTGCTGTGTAGCTTTTCCTGCATAATTTTTAACCATACGATTAAAAGCAAGCATTTTCCCATCGGGTGACCAGACCAGGTTGCCAGGGGTTTCGGACGACGTCTCGGTCAGCGTCTGGACTCTTTCTTTAAATGGGACCGTGCCAGTCCCGCAGAGCATGATGCTAGCTTGGTGGACATAGGCAATATGTTCGCCGTCCGGGTGCCAGCGAAGATTGCCGGCGATGTCGGTAAGTGATTCTGTGACCTGGCGGGGTTGGCCGCCTAGCGGAGATATGGTGAAAATCTGGCTGATACCTTTGCTGTCTTTGGCCAGAAATGCGAGCTGACTGCCATCCGGAGACGACCGAACAATACCTGCACAACCGGGATTCGGTGTATTTGCCGTAAAAGTCAGTCTTCTCTGTACAGTGCCTTTGGGCGGCATGGGGAAATCCGTATCCGTTCCTTCCAATGGGCCCAGCGGTCCGGGCTGCGTGAGATCGTCTGGGATATCGACAATAAATACTTCGGGCACATCCTTGCCGGTTTGGTCTTTTACTGTACCTAGGAATGCGCGTGCGACCAGCCTTGCCCCATTTTGACTGAGATAACCATTTGTTCCCACCCAGCTGTCACTTGCGGCATGGCTGATCTCGTCGCTTCCCGGTGTTGGATTTGCAACTACCCGGACCACCAGTGCGCTGAACCATTCACCAGACACATTCTCAGCACTTTCCTCAACTTTAACGGGCCCGACCTTTTTGGAAACTCCGATTGTCCGCAGGTTATGCTTTTGGCCGGTCGAATCTTCCAGCGCTTTCAGAATAGCATCGTTATACGTGAACCCGATCCACTGCCCATCGCCGCTCCATTCATGCCGGTGCGTGCCCCCTCGTAATGCGCCGGGGGTGTACGGGGGTGTCACGTCTCGTGTGTCCATATACACGGGTACATTCGGACGGTCGTCGTGGATGATTACCCCCGTGCGTCTCCATTGCTGGTAGGGGTTTTCTTTGGTGCTGTTGGCAAGGCCGTGAATGAATACGACTGCATGCTCTTTGGGACTATAACTTACAGCCCCGGCTCCCGGCCCCCAAACCCCGTTGTTTTTAACATCAAAAAGGACTTGTTTCTCCCCCGTTTTGATGTTTACCCGCTCGATCCGGGCCGATTCCGCGATACCACCGTCATCGGTTCTGGTATCATAGACAAGCCATTGGCCATCCGGCGAAAAGTTGTCGTTATTGTCCAGGTCGTGATGATAGGTCAGATCGTGCGTGATCTGTTTTTCAGCGGTATCTGTATGGCAGGATTGCATGCTTAGTATTGTTAGGAACGATAAAACGGGGATAGAAACAAGTCTCATGGCAAAATCTACTTTTGGGGCGCGGTAATTATGCCAAGATAACGGCCCATCCAGTAAGGCAGGAGCCAGATATCACCGGCGCTATGCTCCGATGCTCCGTTTCCTCCATTGCGGTCGAGGTTGAACATATTGCCGTTGTGACGCTGAATAGGGCGCTCGTCTGGCGGTAAAACTTCCTTGGTAGTCTGTTTGCGGAAGTTGGGCTCTAATTTTTCGATGTCCTTACGGTGGCTGTTTTTGATCACCCAGTCGATCAGGTCCAGCGGGTGTTCCTGCAGATACCACACCGCCTCATTGAGGTCAAATTCCCTGGTGCCTGTCACAGCGGTGAAGATATTCCATGCGCCTTCCTTTTCGGGCCTTTCGGCCTGCCAGTGATCGACGATCTGTTTTTTGTACTTGGCTTTCAATGTATCGTTGAATGCGTAGCGATAGAGGCCCCAGTAACCGACAAAATACATTTCATCATCCGAATGGTTCCAGCCGTCGGACATGTGCTTGGCGTGGTCATCTGCGTCCGCGGGTGCTCTGCCAATGACACTCATCGGGCGCATCATATTTTCAAGATATCCGTACTTGGTCATGAGTTCGAATGCCTTCGCCTTGTATTTTTCCTTTTTAGTAAAATGGTAGGCTGTTTGCAACATAGCCACAATATTGGACGAGTTGAGTTTGCGGTCACCTACATTGGTAGGGAATGAGTTCACGTAGTCGGGATGCCATTTGCCCCACATGGTAGGTTTGCCGTCGTAGTCAATAAGATACATGTCGTTTTTAACAATATGCGACATGACGGTATCGATGAGCATGATAGCCTGTTTTTTCAATTTCGGATCATCGATCAGTTCCGCTGCGGCGCCGAACGCAAAAATGTGCCCGATCACCTCGTCGCTGCTGGTGGTTGCTTTCCAATCCCATTCCTTTTCGGGGGAATGCTGCCAGCGTTCGATGTCGTGCAGTTCCTTCATATGACCTGAGCGCTCGAATGAACGCGCCGGGAAGCCTGCTACGGGATTGACGGTATAGAGCCGCTCCATAGCGTCCATGGACTCGCGGCAATTTTGTAACGCTTCCGGATCTCTGGTTACGGCATATCTGAAAATCTCGCCGCCCAGATACATGGATGTCCATAATCCATCGTTATCCGAATCTTCCATTTGGCCGGTCGACAAATTGCCGTGGTTAAGCCCCACCAGTGTTGCATTGAAGCCATTTCGGATATGACGTAGCCTTACCTGTTGTTCAAAGAGCATTGCCTTGTCTTCCAGCGTCATCGATTTAAACTGGATTTGCCCCAGACCGCTGTTCGTCAATATAAGCACAGAATTTTTCGGCCCTTTTGCAATGTCGGTCACCGAATTGCCCGGAAGCCAGCGTTCGCCGAAGTAGTAGTCAAATTTGCCATCTGTACGCAATGCGAACGCGCCGAGATTTGATCCAAACCAAACCTTTCCATTCACTTCACGAACAGCCGTGATTTTTGTGGCCGGGAGTTTCCGGTTGATGGTCCCGGTTTGCTTGCCCGTCTGGATATCGAACGAAACGTAACCATCCGTCGTACCAATAATGATTTTAGTCTCTTTCGAAGAAAGGTCAAACGCCGTGAAATCCGTCCCGCTCAGCGCTTTGGTGAGCTTTTTGTCCTGAACACTCAGTTTATAGAGCGATTTGCTGCCGAGAATCCAGAACTGGTTTGCATTGTTCTGAAATGCCAGTGCAATTATTGAATCGTCCGGTAATCGGCCACTCCAGAGACTCTTCGAATCCCTGATCAAATCCAATGACATTCCATCTGATACCAGAAAGGTAAACTCTTTGCCACCGGCCAAAAGACTTGCTTTGGGGAGATTGTGTTTTGAAAATAATGTACCTGCCCATGCATTGCTCATCACGACCTGATCGGTCAGATACACCAGCTGGTCCTGGTAGGAGGTTAGGGCGGTGATATTCTTATCCTTCATGAAACGGTAATTCCGGTCGGGAACGATGGTTCCTGGATAAAGAAACTGTCCGTCGTAAACGTGTCGCAGCCCTTCTTTGGCAAGGATCTGGATGACCCCGTTGCGGTCAGCGGCTGCTTGCAGTAGTGAATTTTGGGTGCTATCCGCGTAATATTTGACACTGAAATCCTGCAAAAAGGGCTTGTCTTTATATGCGGACTGCCCCCGCACGTCGAGAAGAGTTGCACAGAACAGAAATAGGAGGGATAGTAAAATGGGCTTTTGCATTGTCATAGTATTTGTTGGTAAAAGGGCTAACAGCCCGGTTGTATTCTGATGGCAACCTGCGGGTAGCCGGATGTCATAGTGCAGAGGGGGCCACCACCACATATTTGATCGACTTTTTTCCTTTCTCCGGATGATGGGAGTAAGTCATATGCAGCAGACCGTCGGAGGTCTGGATCAGTGAAGGGTAGGAATATCCTCCCTTTTTGGTCTTATCATTTTCAATAAAATGTCGCTTCCAGGTTTTACCTTCATCCGGCGAGATACGGAGACTAAGGATATAGCGCCCATCATCGATGTCGTTGCCCAGGAATGCCCACTTTCCATCTTTCAATACCAGCAGCTCGACGCTCGCAGTGTTTGGAATATCGGTCTTGGTAGTCGCTTTCCAGCTTTCACCGCGGTCTGTCGATTCACTGATATGTACTCTCGTTGGCCAGTCACCGCTATCCCGCATGAGTGCGACAAGGTGGCCATTCTTCTTTTGGACCAACGCCGGTTGAATAGGGCCGCGTCCCACGATGGGTAACCCGGGGCTCCATGTAGCTCCGTCGTCGTTTGAAATGGCAGTCATCGAAAAATTGTAGCCATCCGAATAAAGCGGCAGCACAATTCTGCCATTTTCCATCAGCAGCGGTTTGATCCGCGTCATCCACCCGATACTGCGCTTGGTAGCGTCTTTTGCGGCAGAGACAACCATGTCATCATATTTGGGTGCGTAGCCGGCCCAGCCCGTGGTATTCTCAGGCAACGCTTTGAATTTCTTTTCAACTTCTTCGGCGAACCGCTGGTCGGGTTTGAGCAGGATATTGTCCTGCCAGTTCCAATGCGGGGCGCCAGCATTGTTATAATCAGTCGATGTCCGGAATTTCAGGATGGATTGCTCCCAAAGGTTAGCCTGCACCGCGATCCATACCAAGAAGAGTTTTCCTTGTGCATTCAGGAACAACACCGGGTTACAGTCCGGAATATGGGGGGTATCCGCCATTAAAAATGGCTCGCTCCATTTGGTTTCTCCTTTTTTTAACCTCGAACCCATGATCAGTACATCATCGGCTGTCCGCTCACCGCTTCCCTGGAACCACGCCACGAGCAAATCACCATTAGGAAGGCTTACAATGCTGCTTCCGTGGACATGCTTTTCCTGGTGTGGGAAAACCAGCATTTGTTTTACTACTGTGGCATCCTGCGCTTTTACCATTACCGCGGATGCAAGCAGGATGGCCCATGTCAAAATTGTTTTTTTTAAAATCATTTTACCTTTTTCCTCCTTTCCATCATTTCTTTCCAGGTGGTCAGGATGATACCTTCCGACCGTATGTAATTTTTGAGATCCGGATCGAGCATCGACAACATGTCCGCTTGCCGGGAGCCTCCTGATGAAGATATGTGTTTAAAGTCCTCGGTGATATCGCTGCTGTGGACGATCATCATGGCTACACCCGGCTGCATTTTTGCTATCGTTTCCCGGAATTTCGCTGCTTTGTATTTTCCCCATTGTTCCGGTGTAACGGATTCGCCATCAGGCTTCCAGTCGCCGCTGATCGTGTGCAGGTCGTCGAGCACAGGCAGGCCGGCATTCCATATTTTAGCGCCAAACTCTGCTGACCGTTTCATGAGCTCAGGTTCGGGAAGTTCCATTCCCTCCTTCCATTTACCCTCGGCTTTCAACTTTTTAACCAATGGATTATTCAGGGACTCTTTGAGCAGCATATTGTTGCCGCCGGGAAACATGACCGGGATCCCATGTTCCACCCCGACTTTGATATATCTTTCCAGAAATGGAATGTGGAAAAACAACGTCCCCATGTGTGAATCCATATGAGTGGGTTTCAGGCCGAGCTTTAAGGCACGATCGAGCTGTGCCCTGATTTCCTGTTCCACCACGTCGGGGGTGGCATTTTTAATTACCTGTTCAACTTCATGCCACATACACCCTTCCTCATCCACCAGTCCGTTTGAGTGCGCAATGCCGTTGAGTGGGGGCCAGCGGTAATCGTCCCATTCGGAGGTGAGCGTGAGATGCAAGCCTGCGTCCATGCCGGGATTGGCAATGGCGAACCTGGTAAAACTGGCAGCCCAGGGACAGGGCATCATGATGCTGCATGATGTAGCGATCCCGTTTTGAATGGACTTTTTAGCCCCCTCATTGGAATAATACGACATGCCGGCGTCGTCGACATGGAAAATAATGACTTTAGAGCCCTTTGGCCAGCCCAGCTTTTCGGCATAGGTCTGTCTGTCCTGTGCGAATGTTTCTTGCATGGCAAATAGTAGCAGGTTGATGAATAGAAATAAAAGACACTTTTTCATAACGAACGGATTGATCAATGGCTTACTATTTGGAAATCATTCCGAGATAACGCCCCATCCAATACGGCAGCAGCCAGAATACCGGCTCTCTTTCCACCTCAGGGTTCCCGCCTGCCAGTGTCCAGGGGTTTTTATCCCAGCGAACGGTGAGCCGGATATTCGCAGGTTGTAATTCGCTCACCTGCTGATCTTCCAGAACCGGGGTACGGATAATGCTGATGTCTTCGCGCTTGCCATGGTCAATGGGCCAGTCAATGAGGTCAAGCGGGGTATCTTTCAGGAAGCCGACCGAGTTTTCAAGCTCCGCTTTCTGATCGAGGCACTCGTTGTAAATAAAATTGATCAGCGGGTTGTGATCTGCGATCCTTCGCGTAAACCATTCGTCTAGATGTTTTTGATAAAACTTCTGGCGTCCGGGGTCTTTCTCGCAGTGAATGAGGATAGGGTAAAGGTAAGCCTGCAGTATCATATCGAAATAGATGAACCATGCCGGATTCTGGCGGGTAACATCCTTCATGTTATCGAGGTAGTGCTCTTTCTCGATGAGCCGCAGGTATTCCTTTTCGTATTTCGGCTGGCC
Organism: Dyadobacter ginsengisoli DSM 21015; assembly: GCF_059568735.1. Lineage (NCBI taxonomy): Bacteria > Pseudomonadati > Bacteroidota > Cytophagia > Cytophagales > Spirosomataceae > Dyadobacter > Dyadobacter ginsengisoli. The sequence goes on along the minus strand of NZ_JCANTY010000003.1, from coordinate 918,157 downwards.
GGTCATGTGATAGGCCAGTTTGAGGAATGCCAGCATTTCCATGGAGTTCTGGTTGCGGTCGGGAAGCCATTCCGGATCGCGGTTGAGCTGATCCGGCGACCACACCGACCAGCGGGTATGTGTGCCATCGACATCCACGAAATTCAGGTTGTGCTGCATCAGGTAGTCTACAATGCGGGCAACGTGAGCAGCAATCACCTTTTTTTCGGTCGCATCGGCTACGAGGGTATAGTAGTAGTAATACCCGAACATATGCCCGCACATTTCGTCACTGCTGGTATCCCCCTTCCACAGCCATTTGCCGTCTGCCGATTTGCGCCAGCGAACCTCCACAGGCTTGAACCGCGGCTCTTTAACAAGCTCGTCGGCCTTCTCACGCTCCGTGTACGTGCGGTTGCCGTCATGCATGCGCGTCCATTCGGCGGGAATGACCGTGCGGGCGAAGAAGCCACCGGTTCCGGTTACTTCCTGCAAGAATTTCAGGAACCCGAATGCCTTCCTCGCATGCTCGCGGGCTTTTGGGTCTTTGGTAGCAGCATATCGGAAACTCTCCATTGCCAGGTAATTACCCGTGAATTCGCCGTCGTTGTCGTCGTCCTCGGGTTCCCAGCTGGTGGTGTCCCCGGGTATTTTTAAATGAGCCTGACCTGCAATCCAGGGCGCGCGGATATGACGTTTCATGAGTACATCATCAAAGAAATCGCTTTTACCCGCGAGTGTCATAGATCGCTTTATGATGGCGCTCACTCCTTGCGGCGTGGCGATCCAGGCTGTTCCTTCCTTGTCGAATGCAATGTCATTCACCTGATCATTCATGAGCCATCGTCTTGAAAATAGGAGCGATCGGCTCCCGTCCGGGCGATAGCGTACGACGCCGGTTTGCGTACCGACCCACATACTACTGTCGGGTGCCAGGCGTACTGCCGTGACGTAGGTGGAAGGAATGCCGTTTTTAACCGTCAGCTCTTTTTCTTTTTTACCGGCATGCCGGATGGTTACACCTCCTAAGCCGCCGATCCAGAGCTTCCCATCATAATTGAAAGCCAATCCCTTCACATAGGCGGAAATCAGTGTATCCTGTTTGTAGCTGTGTGTTGTTAACGCGGGCGTCCAATGATAAAGTCCGACATCGGTTCCAATCCATAAGCCATCCTTTTGATCAAGTATGGCATCGCGAACAGAACGGGAAATAGTTGATTGCTGAACTTTAAAGCCGTTCGCATTCCCCAGCCAGAATCCGTTCGGGCCGATGGCGTATACCGTATTGCCCCGAATGCAAAGGGCTGATACCGGCCCGGCTGGTCCTTCCATTTTACTGACGTTGCCATTCTGATATTTGTACAATCCGTTCCAGGTACCCAGCCATATTGTTCCCGCCGAATCCATGGCGATAGCGAAGGCCGGGCCATCGTTTTCGCCCGTCATAACAGGCGTCCATTCGCGGGTACCGTCGTTCTTCCGGAAAACACCTGCCGCAGTGGCTGCCCATATGTTGCCAAGAGGATCGGGCAGTACTGCTCTGACGTCCTGCATCGCGGGCGAGGATCCAACTGGGTATGCCTCGTGGTATTCCTGCCAGAAAGGTTGGTCCTGATAGAATGACTGTCCGCTTTCCATCGTCTTACCATTCCCGCATGCAAAAAGCAATGGAAGTAAAGCGCAGCTCAGCCAATAGCCCAGGTGTTTTCCGTAGGTCTGCATCAGGCTTCCGCGTAGTTTTCGCTTTCCTGGAACAACAGGCTTACGAGTTTTTTGTATTGAGAAAAATCCGGGATCAGTAATTGGGCACCCGCACGTACCAGACGTGGGCGCTTGGCGGCGTTATGCCCGAAACGTTGTAGTTCGTTGCTTGTAATGCCTACCGAAATGCCACCAGCGCGCCGACCTTCACGGATTTCATCCGGGCCGTCACCGAAGACGGCTAGTTCTTTGCCTTGCAGATTATTGTCGCGGATGATCTTTTCTATCACCATTTTCTTCGAAAACTTCGTATAATCTTTCAACGCGCCGTAAATGCCGCCATCGAAAAGATCGGCATACCCCAGCATCTGGGCTTCGTTTCTGACATCGTCCACATCGGTACCACTGGCGAGATACATTGTCACGCCCCGCTCTTTAAGCTGATGGAGAAATGCTACGGCACCTTTGAGCGTATAATCTTCCTGCCCCAGTTCTCCTTTGGCCAGCTTTTCCATCCGCTTGTCGACCATCTCCATGAGACCATCGTTATAGATTTCCTTGTATTGAAACTTATCGAGAATTTTTTCTTCGGGCACAAAACCGAATTCGCGTACAAGATTGACCAGCCCTTCCATTTGATAGATGGTCTGGATTCCTGTGGTTTTGTGAATGAAGGATTTGACCTCCTGCTGTACTTTATGGAATGTTCCTGCATCGATGGAGTCGTATTGGTCGCCGAGTATGGACTTCATCATTACTGGCTCCATGATTTCTTCCCAGCCCTGGCGCAGCGAGCTGATAGTGCCATCGTGATCGAAAACGGCATACCGTATATGTCCCAGTTTTTCAAGGACTTCAGGTGCGCAAATCTCAAACTCAGTTTCCGGATAGTAAACCGCGCTGCGTTCGTTTTCCGCCAGATCGGCATTATAAATATAATCGGGCTCCTTGGCGACCTGTGCGATCTCGGAACCGGTCGCTGTTCCTGTGGTGTACAGTTTTTGAACCGTAACAGCCGCGGCGAGGTTGCCGAACTGTGCCGCCTCGGTCGGGGACAGTCCGGCTGCGAGGCAAAGTGTGATGGCGCTGATCGCCGTATCGCCCGCACCCACGGTGTCGAGCTTTCCTTTCAGCTGGATGCCCGGGACTTCGGAATGACCGGCATTGTCAAATGCGATAATGCCCCGTTCGCCGCAGGTGACGAAAACCGGTTTGTGGAATCGCCCGAAGACTTCCGCTCCGTACCGCTTTACGTCGGCGACAGGTACGTTTTCGTCAGGGCGTACATCCAGACCGTTCAGTGAAGCAATTTCACGATCATTGGCTTTGAGACAGGTATTCAGAAAGCGATCATTGAAATGACGCGAATCGAGCATTATGATTTTGTCGCTGTACCGGTTGAAGAGTTGATTGACCTCATCTATAAAAGAGGCATTGCTGATACTGCCGGTTACCTGCTGGTTGAAGATCAGCGCATCACATTCCTGTAATGCTTTTTCGATTGCATCGATAAGTTGCCGATCGGTTTCAAGGCTTCTTTCATTATATACACCAAAATCGATCCGCGGCTCTTCCCGGCCATCGACCAGTCTTTTAAGATAACTATAGGTATTGAATTTTTCTTGTTGCACCAGAAATGCCGATGTGTCAGCTCCCAGCTGTTGCATTTGGAGGGTCAGTTCCCGGCCTTGCATATCATCGCCAACCACACCGATAACCCGGATTCCGGCGGGTTTCAAAGCCACCAGGTTAGCGACCACATTTCCGGCTCCGCCGGGCGTATAGTAATGCCTGTCCACTGCCTGGGCCTGCAGGCCAGTTTCAATGGAAACCTCTGAGGCACGGTTGTCCATAATCCAGTAGGAGTCGAGACAGAAGTCGCCGTAGACGGCTATTTGAACGGCGGTAATTTTCTCCAGTATCTGATTGATGCGGATTTGATCCATGAGCAGTGACGGGTCGGGATTTAGGTTGAATGGATATAACGTTATGTTTTTTGCGGATAATACTTCCGATCCGCAGCGGAGGGCTATCGGCTCCGGACGCATTTGATCCAAATGTTATGAAATTATGAAAACAGGCCAGGAGAAATGCTTTACAGAAACGGCCGGATTTGCTGTACGCTTTTCACTGAGAAGTGGCTGTAAATGAGCAAATATGTAATAAATGATAAGTTATTATTATGATTTGATTAAATCGTACAACCGTGCGCAAAATGAAGATATTTTTACGCAAGTTGCGATTTGAAATCACATTTGAAGACGTAGCTTTATCAAACAATTACAAATACGCCGCTCAATATAAAACGTTACCGATTGTTGGAATAGCAGAATTTTCACTCGCTATGGTAATGTTATAAACAACTTTATTTTAGTAATACGACTGATTGTCAATTATATAGTAAACGTTCTCCGGTGGTTTTGAATCCGAAAAAGTGAATAGGATCAAATCAAGAATAAAAGTTCATTTGTCAATAATTGAATGCAGCATCCATTACCCTTTTCTATAAGTTAAACCTATACGACTGTGGCCTACCCCGACGAAAACATTCTGGTAAGAGTAACGCAAGGCGACGAAGCGGCCTTCGCGGAGTTGTATAACTACTATAAAACACCTGCACTGCGTTTTACGGTATCACTGCTCAAAGACGAAGAGGAGGCTGAGAATATGGTACAGGACGTATTTATCAAGATTTGGGTAAGACGGGCTCAGATCAAGCCCGACTACAACTTCAATTCGTACCTTTTTACCTGCCTACGTAACATGGCATTCGATCATTTCAAGAAGATCGAAAAGAGCGAGCAGCTTCGCAAGCATTACCTCGAGGCTATTCGTACAGCGGGCGAAGATGAGAAAGAGGAGGCCGAGAGAAGATTGAGCATTGTGCAGGCTGCGGTAGACTCGCTTTCCGTTAAAAGACGGCAAATCCTGAAACTCAATATCGAAGAGGGCAAATCCTATCAGGAAATCGCGGAATTTCTGCGCATTTCCAAAAATACCGTGAAAAACCAATTGGTGAAAGCAAAGCAGATTCTGAGAGAAAAAGTGGATCTCGCCGCGGTCTGATCATTGCGTGCCTGCGTTAACCCAGCATTATATATTCCTAAAACCTGAAAAGCAGAAGCCGCTAAGCTTCTGCTTTTTTACTTTTGATCCCCCGCAAAAAATCGGATAGGATCTATTTCATATCTTCCAATTTACCCAGGTCGATCCCCTTCAATGCCTCTTTCAGTTGGTCGACCGTTACCTGGTCACCTTCGACATTCACGACGTACCGGTCTGCCACAAGCACGTTGATCTCACCGGACTTGCTTTCGTTATCGTATTTTTCAAATGCCTTATGGCCGTCTATCGTGGTTGTCTTTTCGTAGCCATTGGTAGTTTCCTTGTCAATTTCGGCGATCGACCAGGCGGCGAGGGCCATGGTAGAAACACCGGCAATGCCTCCGGTGTCGACGATCTCTATGTCAAGGGATTCATTGCCGGTGCCTTTGTATTTGGCCTGGGCGGTTGATACGGTAAAACCCATCGCGCCGGTTTTTTCCCCGGTGGCTTCGGTACGGTTCATCCCAACAAGGCTTTCGGGTAGCAGCTCTTTCAGTTTCCGGAAATCGATGGGATCGACAGCTTCACGGTCACCCATTTCCTTGGCTTTATCTGCAATGGCCTGAAGGGCGTCGGCCGGGCTTTGTGCTTCGGCTTTTTCCTGGGCTTCTTTTTCTTCCTGATTACCTCCGCAACTGGTTAGCAGCAGGGTGGAGGAGAGGAGCACGGCAATAAACGATGTTTTCATCCGTCAAGTTTTAGAGTTGTTTCAAACAAACTTCAATTTAATGAAAACACATCACTGATGCACGCCTATTATTTCATTCGCTTTCGTTCGGTTACTTAAACGGCTATTTCCTTTGGATTTCTGCGAGACTGGATAATAAAGTACAAACCGAGCAAGACGACCGGTATGCTGAGGAACTGTCCCATGTTCAGCGGATAATTGGCTTCAAATGCCTCCTGGTTTTCTTTCAGGAACTCATATAAGAAGCGAAGCGTGAATACCCATACAAGGAATACGCCCACCATCAATCCACGGGGAGTAGCCGCTTTGTACTTATTCCAGATCGCGAATAGAATAAAGGTAAGGATGAAGCAGGAAATGGATTCGTATAATTGGGCCGGGTGGCGGGGGATTTGAAGAAATTCTGTGTTATGCCTGAAAATAAAGCCCCAGGGTAGATCCGTAGGCTTACCCACGATCTCGGAGTTCATCAGATTGCCGAAGCGGATAAACGCTCCACCCAATGCGATGGTGATCACCATGCGGTCGGCTACCCAGAAGAACGTCTGTCCGGTCGCCTTTCTCGATCTGGAATAGAGCCATAGGCCGGTGACGATGCCCACCACGGCACCGTGGCTTGCGAGACCGGCGTAAGGAGGGAGGATTACTTCCAGCGGGTTTTTGAACAGTACTTCCGGTTCGTAAAACAGAAAATGGCCCAAACGTGCACCGATAACGGTCGACAGAACCATATATAATGTAAGGGAGTCAATATCTTCCAGCGTCTTTCCTTCTTTCTTAAAAATATGGATCATAATTTGCTGGCCGATCAGGAAGCCGGCTGCGAAAAGAAGACCATACCAACGAACAGGGAAGGGACCAAAGCCAGCGATTTCAGGAATGGTAAAGATTTCGGGACTTGCATCCCACATTATGTATGAAATCATGCGTTTGTGATGTTAATGGTCAAATATACTATTTTGAGACAAGACGCGAAATGAAATTTTTACTCATAGGACTGGTACGGATTTACCAGGGCGCATTATCGCCCTATTTGCCGAATTCATGCCGTTACACCCCCACCTGTTCACAATATATGATCGAGGCGGTGCAGAAGCACGGAGCCTTGAAAGGAGGTTGGATGGGATTGAAACGTTTTGCGCGCTGTCATCCGTGGGGAGGACACGGGCATGATCCGGTGCCCTGATCAGCCGATAGCTACCTTGCGTAAAATGGAGTCGATGATCGTCATCGTCCGTATACCATCGGCTTCGGCCTCGTAGTTGAGAAGAATGCGATGGTTCATGATGTCGGGGGCAAGCTCCTTAATGTCCTCGGGCAGCACATAGTCCCGTCCTTCCAGATAAGCCAGTGCTTTGGCGGCGCGATTGAGGTAAATGGTGGCCCTTGGCGATGCCCCGAATTGAATGTAACGCGCCTCATCACGTAAGCCATAGTCGAGTGGCCGGCGGGTCGCGAAAACGAGCTCGATGATATATCGTTCCAGTGTATCCGAAATATTGACCTTATTCACCTCGTCGCGGATCGCGAATATTTCCTCCTTGTTGAGAATCGGGCGGATCTTATATTCATAGTTGATGTCGGACATGCGCCGCATGACTTCCAGCTCTTTCATTTTGTCGAGATAATCGACATATACCTTCATCATGAAGCGGTCGATCTGAGCTTCCGGAAGCGGGTAGGTTCCTTCCTGTTCTACCGGGTTCTGGGTTGCAAGCACTACGAAAGGGCGGTCCAAGGGATAGGTTTCGTCTCCGATCGTGACCTGTTTCTCCTGCATGGCTTCCAGCAAAGCCGACTGTACCTTGGCCGGAGAGCGGTTTACTTCGTCGGCCAGGATGAGATTCGAAAAAATCGGCCCTTTTTTGACTTCGTAGTCACCTATTTTAGGCTTGTAGATCATCGTCCCGATCAAATCAGCGGGAAGCAGGTCGGGGGTGAACTGAATGCGTTTGAATTCGAGGTGCAGCACCTTCGCCATTACGTTGATCGTAAGGGTTTTGGCTAAGCCCGGAACGCCCTCGAGCAGGATGTGGCCACCGGTAAAAAGGCCGATCAGCAGACGGTTCAGCAGTTTATCCTGCCCCACCACTACCTTTCCCATTTCGTCCAGTACCTCCCTGATTTTTTCTATATACATGAAATTGAATTCGAATGATTTAGCGGAACAGCATTGGCTAGCCCCGGAATGCTCTTACAAAGCGATCCTTGCCGTTGATATCCCTAAGGATTTCCACGTTCCTGTAATTTCTTTCTTCAAAAACCTTTTGGGTTTCCGCGCCAAAATGCTCGTTGATCTCTACGTAACATTTGCCATCCGGTTTGAGGTGATGGACGCCGAAATCTGCGATGGCTTTATAAAACAGCAATGGGTCGTTGTCTTCTACAAACAATGCTTCATGCGGCTCAAAGCGCAGGACATTGGGACGCATATGCTCAGCTTCCGAGTAGGTAACATACGGCGGGTTGCTTACCAGGCAGTCGAACTGAATCACGTTGCCGGGTAGCGGGAATGTGACATTCAGCATATCCTGTTTCGCAAACTTCACATCGGCAATGAGTTGCCGTGCATTTTCTTTGGCTACTTCGAGCGCCTCATCGGACACATCCCAGGCGTGCACAGTTACGTGCGGGAGGAAGCGCGCCAGCACGATGGCGATGCAGCCGCTGCCGGTTCCGATGTCGAGAATGGAGATATTTTTGTCGGGTTCCGCATAATCGCGCGTGACCATACGAACCAGCTCTTCGGTTTCCGGGCGGGGAATGAGTACCGACGACGAAACGCGGAATTCGAGTCCGCAAAACTCAGTGGATCCAATGATATGCTGTACGGGCTCATTGTTGTTGAGGCGTTCGATAATACTGTCCCAGTCGGGCTGGGCACTGGTTTCCGCGATGGGACGGTCTACTAGTACATCGATATTTCGGAGCCTCATATAATGCTCAAGGAGCATGAATGCGATAGCCTGGGCTTCTTTTTCAGGATAAACTCTGATGTTTTTTGATATATATAAATATAGCTGCCGTGCTGAGGTCATTTTCACCAATTTTGATTCCAATGTCGGAAAGTTAGCAAATAATAGGAACTCCCGAAAGTTGAGTTTGAAAGCACGTTTGTATTTTTGCCACATGGAGACGCACAATCAATGGATGCAACGGGCATTGCAGCTGGCAGCATACGGCCGGGGAGAGGTAAGTCCAAACCCGATGGTGGGTTGTGTGATCGTTCATAACGACACCATTATCGGAGAGGGATGGCATCGCGCTTATGGCGGTCCGCACGCCGAGGTCAGGGCCATTGAAGATGCCGATGAGAAGGGGAATGCGCATTTACTGCCGGAAGCGACGGCCTATGTTACCCTGGAGCCCTGTTCGCATACGGGTAAAACACCTCCCTGTGCAGACTTGCTGGTGAGCCGGAGACTGAAAAAGGTTGTCATTTGCAATACAGATCCAAACCCGCTGGTATCAGGCAGAGGCATCCGTCGACTTCAAGACGCCGGGATCGAGGTGGTCTGCGATGCACTGGCGGCGGAAGGCCTTAATCTGAACAAGCGTTTTTTTACCGCAATGATGCTCCACAGGCCCTATGTAATTCTTAAGTGGGCGGAAACCGCCGACGGCTTTCTGGGTTACGAAACCGGAAGTCCCATGAAGATCAGCGGAGAATCGTCCGATATGAACGTGCACCGGTGGCGCACCGAAGAGGACGCGATTTTGGTGGGGTATAAGACAGCCCTGATGGATAATCCGAGACTGAATGTCAGGCACTGGACCGGGAAGAATCCTGTGCGAGTGGTTTTGGACCGGCACTTACAGTTACCGCAGAAGCTCCATTTATTCGATCGGAAACAGCCCACGATCGTTGCTAATTATGATCGGGAAACAGCCATGCCGGTCGATCCGGAACGCTATGCGGCCACATCGGCGATTGCCTACATGAAACTTGTTCGGGGAGAAGACGAAATCGTTTCACTTTTGAATGGACTCTATCAGCGAAAGATCCATTCGGTGTTGGTAGAAGGAGGGGCCATGATAATTCATGCATTCCTTGAAAGTGGAATGTGGGACGAAATACGCCGTTGCCAGGGGCCGGCTGCAATTGCCAACGGCGTGAAAGCGCCTGCTCCCCGGGGGATCTTAAAAGGCGCTGCAAAGGTCCAGGAAGACCTTTGGACCTATTACAGCCGGACCTAGACGCTCCAGAGATTTTCTTCCGTATTCCAGATTTCCCATGCCTTTTCCGCCTGAAGTTCGAGCATCTTCAGGCCGTTTTGCGTAGCGGCTCCTTTTTCGGTACCATTTTTCAGGAATAATGTCTCCGCCGGATTATAAACGAGGTCATAGAGGTAATGCCTTTTCGTTACCCATTCGTAAGGGATCAGCGGGCAATACTCGGTATTGGGATAGGTGCCGAGAGGCGTTGTGTTGATGATCATCAGGTGACTTTCCATTACATCCTGGGTCAGCTCATCGTATGCGATGCAATCATCGCTTTTTTGGCGCGACACCAGGGTGTATTCCATTTTCAGATCCTGCAAAGCTACCTGTACCGCTTTGGCTGCTCCTCCGTTGCCCAAAACCAGCGCCTTAAAACCGGTACATGATTCACCACGGCGGTCGAGCCATTCAATGAGCGACTGCTGGAAGCCGTAGTAATCGGTATTAAAGCCTTTGGTACTGCCGTCGGCGTAGATTTTGATCGTGTTCACGGCTCCGATCCGCTCTGCCGAAGCATCGTCCAGATCGTCGAGGTAAGCGATTACATCTTTCTTGTACGGAATGGTCACATTCAGACCCCGGAGATCCGTCTTTTTTTTCAGCAAGGCAGGCAGTTCTTCCAAAGACTTTATTTCGAAGAGCTCGTAACTGCTCTCCTTGATTTTTTCCCGGGTGAATTTGTCCGTAAAGTATCGCTTGGAGAAAGAATGGGTAAGTGGGTATCCGATCAGGCCGTATAAATTCATGGGAATGCGTGCAATGGCGATAATGAGGGCGCTAAGTTAAACCAGCCACCAGCTAATTACAAATCGATGAAGAACGGACGGGGTTGTATTTTACACGTATAGGAGGGATGGTGTTGCCGTTTGTTCATTCTGCTATCAGGATGACAATCAAGTAGTTTTGATCGTGTAGTAAATTATATTTAACAATTTCAGAATTAATTTGTATTATTTAGCCAAATAAAGTAGAATAACCTCTCCCAATAAAGTTCGAAAAAGTATGAAATGGAAAAACCTTTACCACACACTATGGCTGGTGCTCGCATTGCGTATCGGCGCTGATGCTCAGGTCGGGGATTACAGACTGCACCTGCGAAGCGGTTCCTATACCCCGGAAAAGAATGTATCGGCGGCTGGGAACGCCAGGATGTCCGCTTTCCCATCACAGAAATCTTTCGTGATCATCCAGTTTGATGATATTCCCGGCGACGAAGAACGACGGCAGCTCCGGGCAGAAGGGATAGAACTCCTTGAGTACATACCGAACTTCGCCTACACAGCTACGATTTCAGGATCCGGCAATCCGGGTGCGCTGGCCCGGACGAAAGGACGGGCAGTGATCCAGTTAACCGCGGAGCAGAAGATGGAACGAACGCTCGTGAACGGGCAGATTCCGATCCGCTCGGTAAAGGTGACGGGCATGGCGGATCTTTGGATCAGTTATCCCAGAACATTTGCCTTTACCGAAATCGCAAGTGCGTTGAAGGCACGCAACTGGGAGCTGGTTGGAGACGAGTTTAAGCAATACCAGATACTGACCGTGAGGGTTCCGTTCGATCAGATCCGCGAACTGGCAGGCGAGCCTTACATCCAGTACGTACAGGCGATTCCGCAGGAAGATAAATCATTTAATAATAAAAGCACTGCCAATTCGCGTGCCAACGTGCTGGCATCTTCTCTGCCAGGCGGGAGAAACCTCACGGGAAAAGGTGTGGTGGTAGGGATAGGAGACGACTCGAACCCATTACAGCATGTGGACTTCAATACGCGCATTATTAACCGCACTCCCATTGAAGCAGGTTCACACGGTGTTCATGTGATGGGTACGCTGGGCGGTGCTGGACTGATGAATGAACTGTTCGCCGGATACGCACCCAAAGCCCGCATCGTTGCCCAAAGTTATTCGGGTCTCCTTGCGTATGCGCCCCAGTATGTGCAGGACTTTGGAATGGTTGTTACCAACAACTCCTATGGGGGTGACGTGAATACCTGTGAGACTTTTGGAGTGTATGATCTTTATTCGTATCTGCTCGACAGGCAGGCTATTGAAATGCCAAATCTGCACCACGTATTCGCGGCGGGTAATAGCGGAAATGTAATGTGTTCGCCATATCCTGCTGGTTTTGCCAATGTGCTGGGCGGATATCAAACAGCCAAAAATGTCCTCTGCGTAGGCAACACAACTAATGTGGCTGCGCTTTCGACGAATTCGAGCCGGGGCCCGGTACTGGATGGGCGGATCAAGCCGGAGATTACTGCCCAGGGCTCGGCAGTGATGTCGACAATTCCAACTAACCTTTATGGAAGCGGCAGCGGCACCAGCATGTCGTCCCCGGCGGTGGCGGGTGGAGCCGCGCTGCTGTACGAGCGTTACAGACAGTTGAACGGAAATCAAAATCCTAAGAATGCATTGGTTAAGGCGCTGCTCTGTAACGGAGCAACGGACAAAGGGAATGAGGGGCCGGACTACAGATTTGGCTTCGGATGGCTTAACCTGCTCCGTTCGGTCAAGATGCTTGAATCGCAGAGTTATAAAAACGATTCAGTCGGACACCAGGGGACTCAGAATATTTCCATTCAGGTCCCTTCCGGCACAGCGCAGTTAAAGGTAATGCTGTACTGGAATGATCCCGCCGGTTCTGTTTTGTCGAGTCAAAACCTGGTTCATAACCTGGATCTGTCGGTGACGAATCCCCTTGCAGCAGTGACTTTACCCCGGCTACTGGATCCGGCCCCCGCCAATGTCAATAACGTCGCCGGCACCGGGGTCGACAATCTCAACAATATGGAGCAGGTCGTCATCAACAATCCCGTCGAAGGCAATTACACCATCTCGGTTAAGGGAACATCCGTAGGGCAAAAGCCACTCCAGGATTACGTGGTTGTATACGATATCGTCCCGAATTCGCTGACTCTTACCTATCCCATCGGAAAAGAGCGGTTGAAGGATGCTGACGCATTCTATGTGAGCTGGGATGCTTATGGTAATGTCGCCAGCACCTTCACGGTTCAGTATAGTTTGAACAATGGCGCTTCCTGGACTACGATCGGAAATAATCTGGCAGCAGCGACAAGGCAGCTTTTATGGACGATCCCGGCGGGTACAATTGCTGAAAAAGCAAAGGTTAAGGTTATTCAAAACAGTACCGGTGCAGAAAGCATCAGTGAACCTTTTACGATTCTGGGCGTTCCGGCTGTGACTTTATCCACATTGCAATGTGAAGGTTATATTTCCATAGACTGGACTGCCGTAACGGGCGCTACGGACTATGAGGTAGTGGCCCTGAAAGGCGATGAGATGATACCTGTGGGTACCACTTCGGGTACTAACTACGTATTCAACGGGATGCTCAAAGACTCGACTTACTACGTTTCCGTACGTGCGAGGATCAATGGGCAGCCGGGGAGAAGAGCGCTGGCGATCTCGAGAAAGCCTGATAGCGGAACGTGCGCGGGTACTATTTCAAACAATGACCTGAAAGTCGAATCCATTCTTACGCCTGCTGCTTCGGGAAGAAAAAACACCTCCGCCCAGCTGGGGAATTCAGTGTTTGTAAAGATCCGGATCAAAAACCTGGATGATGTGGATTTTAATGGCCCGGTGGATGTAGGCTACGTGCTGAATGGCAATGCCATTCCCATTGAAAAAATTACGCCATTCATTGAGAAGGGAAAGACTTATGATCACACCTTCTCAGTCGGCGCTGACCTTTTCAATCCCGGAGATTATACTTTCAAAGTTTTCATCCATGGCAACAATGATGCCGTAACCGCTAACGATACATTGACCAAAACATTCAGGCAACTGACCAATGATGCGATTGCATTGCCTTTCACAGATGACCTGGAGTATCTCCCGGTACAGACGGCGGTAGCAGCGCAGGTTGGACTCACAGGCGATGGCCGGTATGATTTCTCCCCTACGACGGATGCCGGCAGGATCCGGAGTTTTGTCAATTCGGGATTTGCAAAATCAGGTCAACGGGCACTGACGCTGGATGTAAACAGGTTTTATACAGCAGGAAACACCAATTACCTGGTGGGCACATACAACCTGGGTGCTTATGATATGAATTCGGATGACGTCCGGTTGATTTTTTCCTATAAAAACCACGGACAGAAAACGAATGTGAATAACAAAGTCTGGATCCGGGGTAAAGATACCGACCCATGGATCGAGGTCTATGATCTTTTTGCGAATCAAAATCTTACCGGACAGGGCTATAAAACGACTCCCGGCATTGAGGTAAGCGCTTTGCTTTCCCAAAACAGCAAAAATTTCTCGTCAAGTTTTCAGGTGAGATGGGGACAATGGGGGAGGTTAATTACCGCCGATTATAGCAATGGTTCCGGATATTCCTTCGACGATATCAAGATCTTTACCGTTACAGACGATATTCAGGTACTTGCATTGAATACGCCGGCTGAAGAAAACTGCGGCCTCGGCACGACAGAACCGATATCCGTCAAAATTCGGAACAGTTCGGCGAGGAATATTACCAAGCTTCCCGTGGCATTCCTGGCGCCAAACGGCACGATTGTCAGAGACACGATTCCCTCGATTAACAAGCGGACTACGATCGATTTTACATTCGGAGCTAAGGCCGATTTGTCTGCGATCGGGCCATTGAACATCAAAGTATGGTCGGCATTGGATTCCGACAGCTATCACGATAATGATACATTGACAGTCAAAATCTACAACGCCCCGGTACTTAGCACTTTTCCTTATCTTGAAACCTTTGAAAACAATGATGGCTTCTGGAGCGCAAAAGGCACGAACAGTTCATGGCAATACGGAAAACCTGTTTCAGCCAATCTCAATAAAGCTGCAAGTGGCAGCAAAATATGGAAAACAAACCTGTCGGGAGGGCATAATGATAAGGAAGAGTCGTATCTGTATTCACCTTGTTTTAATGTAAGCAGTCTTTCCGTCCCCACACTGAGTTTTAGTGCAGCTATTGATCTGGAAGTGTGTGAGCCTACACCGTGTGATTATGTCTATCTGGAATATTCAGGTAACAATGGCCCATGGACACGGCTGGGCGCTGTGGGACAGGGCACCAACTGGTACAATAAAACTTACTCGGGAAGCGGTGCCTGGAGTTTGCAGGATTATCTCCGCTGGCACGTAGCCACCATCCCGTTACCTACCGGTTTTACTACGATGAAGCTTAGGTTTGTGATGATGTCGGATGGTTTCACACACCGGGAGGGCATTGCGATTGATGATATTCATATCTACGACCGCCAATCGGCGATCAATGATGCGCAGGGTGCACCGGTGACTCAAAATGTAAACGGAGGAAACAGTTGGGTCCACTTCGTACAGTCCGGAAAGGTGATCGCTTCGATTTACCCGAACGGACAGAATCTGGGGAATACGGAGGTGCAGGCCTATGTTTATACAGGTTCCGTACGAAACGCTAACGGCCAGTACTATCTGAACAGGAATTTTACTGTCAAGCCGGCTAATCCGGTATTTTCGGATTCTGTTACGGTACGGTTCTTCTTTTTGGAAACAGAGAGTGAAGG
This sequence comes from Dyadobacter ginsengisoli DSM 21015, assembly GCF_059568735.1. Classification (NCBI taxonomy): domain Bacteria; kingdom Pseudomonadati; phylum Bacteroidota; class Cytophagia; order Cytophagales; family Spirosomataceae; genus Dyadobacter; species Dyadobacter ginsengisoli. The sequence continues at coordinate 902,926 of NZ_JCANTY010000003.1, read as the reverse complement.
ACTGCTGAGTGCTGCCGGATGTGTTACATGCGGAAAACCAGGAAATGCATTTGAGCTGGGCGTTTCCAAATATCGAAATGCTGCGGATATAGCAAAAGAGGACGGCTCGATTGCGAACAGCGTTCAGGGAGGATGGACTTTTCACCCGGCCGGACAGGTTAAAATTGTCCCGTATGATAAAGGGTATTATGCAGAGATGAAAGTGAAGAGTTTTTCAGAGTTCTGGCTTTCCAAAGCATTTGCGGGTAATCCCGACGCATTGCCGGTTGAACTCGTTAGTTTCAATGCGAGAAAGAAAGAAGGTGTTGAGCACAAGAGCGATGTTATTCTGGAATGGGAAACAGCTTCTGAGGAGAACTTCGATCATTTTAATCTGGAAGTAGCACGCGGGGACGCGGCGCTTCGGGAAAATAAGTTTGTTAGCCTGACCCGCATCGATGGGGAAGGAGACCTGAAAATTGGACGGAGATACGGTTTTGTCGATCAGACCCCAGACAAAGCGGGGACGTTATACTATCGCCTCAAAATGACCGATGCCGACAGTACTTTTCAATATTCCAGAATAAGAGTGGTCAACTTCGATGAGCGCAATGCTTTCTCGGTTTTCCCGAACCCCTCAAAGGGCACATTCTACATCGGAAATCTTTCAGATTCAGACCGGGATGTTTCTGTTAATGTCTATGACCTGCACGGAAGGGTTTTGAAAAGCCTCCGTCCCCCGATATCCGATGCCATGCAGCGTTATAAAGTGGATCTGTCAGGAAAAGAATTCAGGGAAGGGATGTATGTACTGGAAATAGTCAGCGGTGAAACAAAACAGGCATTCCAGGTGTTGAAAGATTGACCTGGGGAGACAATGGTTGATGTGAAACGATGGAAAATGGTATGTTTCGCATCAGGTCTTTAGAAAAATGCGAATAGTACTTATATCGCGCTGCCTTCAAGTAATACGATTATGAACAAAGTTTTATTGATCCTTTGCCTTTTCACACTGTCCTATGCTGATGCTCAAACAACCGGCCGATCCGTAAATACGTTGATCCTGGACACGGATATTGGGCCGGATTACGACGATGTGGGCGCAATGGCTGTAATGCACGCGCTGGCAGACAAAGGTGAAGTAAGACCGCTTGCCGTTATTTCCTCCAACAAAAATGAGCTTGTAGTCCCTACAATCGAGATTCTGAACACCTACTTTGGAAGACCGGACCTTCCGACCGGCGCTCCGAAAGGCAATGGGGCAAACTTTGGCGCTACTCAGAAGTGGCCCGAAATGCTGGTTGAAAAATACTCACACAAAATAGCGCGTACTTCCGATGCCCCCGATGCCGTGGAGACCTATAGGAAGATCCTGGCCAAACAACCCGACCAAAGTGTCACCATCGTAACCGTGGGCTTTCTTACGAATCTGGCTGGTTTGCTGGATTCCGCACCGGATGCCTACTCGCAGTTGTCCGGGAGCAGCCTGGTCCGCAAGAAAGTGAGGCAGCTGGTCGCAATGGCGGGTGGGTTTCCGACGGGGCGGGAGTATAATGTACTGGTGGATTCGGTCGCGTCTGCAAAAGTATTTGCCGAATGGCCTACCGAGATTCTTTTCAGCGGGCTGGAAATCGGAAAGGAAATAAAAACCGGCAAAAGAGTGATTGCCAATGAGAACCTGAAAAGTCCGGTTAAAGAAGTCTTTGCCATGGCAATGCCCCAAAGTAAGGGCGATGCAGATGGCCGGATGAGTTGGGACCAGACAGCGGTCCTGGTGGCTATTCGTGGCATTCAGCCCTATTTCGGGGTCAAACGAGGAAAAATTGTAATTAATGGGGGTAACAACAGCTGGGTGGATGATCCGATGGGTCCGCACGCTTATCTTACCCCCGCTATGCCTTTCGAGCAGCTTACCGCTTTGATCGAAGGGCTGATGATGTGGCAGGGCAAATAACCTGGCTACACCACCATGGCACCACCGTTCCTGTTGGTAAGCGTATCACCCGCTGCGGCTTTGATTTTATCCAGATCCGCATTGAGTCTTTGGGTGAAGAGCGCAACATCAAAACTATGTACGACGATGTTGACCCCTTCCTTCATCCATTGGATCTGCCTTTCCGGTTCCAGCGAAAAATGGATACCAATCGCCAATCCTTTGGCGCGGGTGGTCCGGATAATGTGGGTAACCGCCTTTTCAAAGTCGGGATGGTCGTACTGCTCTGGTAGCCCCAGACTGACGGACAAATCGTGGGGGCCAATAAAAACAGCGTCCAGGCCGGGCACCGACAGCAGGGCATCCAGGTTGTCCATCGCAGGCACGCTTTCGATATTGGCGATACAGATATTTCCTGCATTATATTTCTCCACATATGCCCGCAGATTTTCAGGCATGGGAACCGCGCCGCTGAGATAGTTGTCGAGCATTTCGCCTTTAAGCGGACGGTATTTTGTTGCACCAACCAGTTCGGTGATTTGCGCTGTTGATTCGAGGTAGGGGGCTACAATTCCTTTGGCACCCGCATCAATAGCCTGGCAGGCCAGATACGGGTCGGGGCAGGGGATGCGAACGATGGGTGTGATGCCGAGATGTCTGAATTGCTGGCACAAGGTGGCAAGCTCTGGTCTGCCGAGCGGTACATGCTCGGTATCCAGAAACACAAAATCGACACCGGTTTTTTGAATCGCGGCAGGCCACATTGGGGCAGTTGAGGTAATGCAGGTACCGTACACATTGCTGCCATTGTTTAATTTATCAAGTAATGCAGAATCCATCTTGGGTTTGAGTTATTGTTTCATAAGCCATATCTCGGTCACCTGAGAGCCCCGCTCGCCTTCGCCGCAGGTCCAGTTGAATACCACTTTCCCGTCGGAGGTAGCGACCTTGGGTACACTGAATTCAAATGTCGGTTGCTCACCGGTTTGAATAAAGTCGTGGACTGCTTGTCCGTCGTCAGTGGTCATTTTCATGCGTGACCGGAATCGTCCGGTGTAGGAAATCCGGATGCGGTAGGTAGCCTCCGGGTCGAGGTTGTCATATTTGATCTGTAATGGTTGGTCGTAGAGGGTTTTGGCTTGTTTCATCCAGGTCCTTGGCGTAACCTGGCCCTTGAAACCGGTTGCCTGGATTTCATCGACCCATTCTTCTCCTACCAGCCCAACCCCAAAACCGACACGAGGCGATTGCAGACTACCCGGATCTTCTTCCCACGAGAGCCCGGGAATAACGCGGTACCAGCTTTCAGGGTCACCGAAATGATCATAAAACCCACCCGGGCCCGGGTCTGTACGATGCAGGACAGCATTTATTTCTTTCAGCATTTCGTTTTCGCTGTTCAATTTTTCGATTCTGCGAAGCTGGTCGAGCAGATAAGGCGCATCGTTCAGCGGCATGTTGATCAGGTCCACGAAATTCCCTCGTCCCGACATCGCACCATGTTTCTTCATCGTTAGCTGTGCACCAATGCTTTTGTATAGTGAATCGGCCAGGTCCTGGCATTTTTGTTGGTAGGCGGCTAAGATGGGCTCCCTCCAGGCGCGTTCCAATATGCCTGTTGCCTCACGCATCGTTTTTACCGCGCCCAGAGTACCTGCTGTTTCAAGTGTTCGGCGCGCAAGTTGTTCCAATTCGGTTTCATAGAGGAGCCGCTGCCGCGTATATGCATCGAAGTATGCGCGGATTAAGGCCATCTGAAAGCGGGCATTCTGCAGTAATTTAACCGGCGCATTCTTTTCCAGTGTTTCCCATTGAGTGAGGGTGAGGTCTACAGCGTCATTAGTGAGCAGCTCGCCGCGCCAGTTTTTTTCAAGTGCAACCAGTCCCTGGGCACCGGCTTCGGTATACTCGTGCCCGAAGAACAGCCTGGTGTAGTCGCGCAATGTTTCCATAACCGGTGTTTCAGGGTTCCAGTCCTGATCGCTCCATACAAATTTGTTCAGATCGTCATTGGTGCCCTCCGAATAACTGACACTGCCGATGCCATATTGATCCAATGCATTGTGGATCGCTTTTTCATCAAAAGGCCGGGGATTAATGCTTTCACGGCCTAGTGTCATCGCCCACGCCAGGTCCCAATGGGGCACGGGATACTGCGCGCTATAGTTATGTGTAATGTCAGGATAATGGCGGATGGGAATGGAAGGTTTGAGCAGCTCCCGGATTTTTTGTACCGGGATCTTGACCCAAGGCCCGAATACAACGCCGCCAAACCAGGGATATTCCTTGTTGGCGTGGGCAAAAAAGCTATCGAACCATTTGGCGGTAGGACGGAAAACCTGTGGTGAAACCCAGATTTTGGCTTTGGGATGGTATTTCTGTAAAACAGCAGCCTCTTTTTCCAGCCAGGCGAACAGTACGTCAGGTTCCAGTTCACCCGGGTCTCCCGCGGGAACGAACACGCCATCCAGTTTGGGAAGACTTGCAAACACCTGATCGCGTTCTGCGAGCTCTCTGGCAAGGGAGTCGGGATGAACGTAGTTTTTGCCCATGTTGGGATACCATATCGAAACATCCAGCCCGTATGACTTGCAAATACGGGATTGTTCGACGATCATCTGTGCCGCCGGAATTTTCATGTGGCGGCTCGTAGCGTCATCGTCTGTGCGTGGAGGTAATATTTCAATGGTGTTTGCTCCAAACAGTGCGAGTTCCCGGATGTATTGGTCGAATGCGGCGACCGTAAATGCGTCGTAGGCATTAGTCTTGGGACGATAACCTAGCTGATGGCCACGCATCGGGTAACGGGGACTGGTGCTGATGGCCAGTTGGTCGGAGACGATGAGCTTTCCCTGTCCCATCTCCGCCTTTCTCAGCAAACGTCCGATGCCGTAGAGAATACCTCTTGCGTCTTTTCCGACAACAATCACTGTATTGGATTTGCCGACCGTTACGACTTTAAAACCCTCACTTCCGGTTTCCTGCAATGTGGCCAGCGCCATGCGATAAGCTTCGGGGAGCTTTGCAATATCATTTTCCAGCGCAATCACGATCGCACTTCCGATTTTGGGGAGTTTTTGGGCAATGGGAAGTTTGATGCCAGTCCTTTTCTCAACCTCCTCCTGGAGTACTTCAATACTCCTCAGCAATGCAGTTTTCTCTGTTGTGGGCGTGAAGATCTGAGCTTTGGACAGATTGACGGATTGGGCAAACGCATGTTCTGCCGGAATGGTCAACAAGAGCAGGATGAATAATAGTAGAGACGTTTGGCAGCGCATAAATGGAGGTCAGAGCTTGATAAATATTTTTCTTTGATACAGGAGGTACGCCGGGATAAAAATAATTCCTACAAAAAACAGCGCATAAAGCATGCTTGCGAGGCGTGGATCCATGCCGGTTTGGGCCAGTCCCGCAACGGCGTGATGATTTAATGTAGAACCCCGAATCGGAAGCAAGTAAAAAAAGAGTGCAAAGATGTCGGCCAGAACGTAGGCAGTAATGGCATTCGCCCCGAAAATGACGCCTGGCGATATTCCTCTGGTATTTCCGCGGATGTCGATGAGGAAGTATAGCAGCCCCAGCAGCATGGATGCGAAGCCGGACGTGACCATTACGAAGGAACTTGTCCATAGATTTTCATTGACAGGGAATATCAGGCCCCAAAAGTAGCCTAGTGCTGCCGAGATAAACCCGGCTGTCATGAGACTGTTGCTCTTTTCATTAGGTGAGAGCGGACTAAGCATGAGCCTGCCGGCCAGCATGCCGGTGATCGTGGTAACGATGGATGGGATCGTACTCATGATGCCCTCCGGGTCCCAGGTCCCCTGCCACATTTTACCGGGGAGATATTGTTGATCGATCCAGGCGGCGAGATTGACTCCGGGTTCCAGCATGACCTTACCGACGCCCGGAGTAGGGATTGTCGTTAATGCGAGCCAGTACAAAAGCAGGAGGCTGGCCCCGATCCAGGCCTGCTGTTTCCAGTCGGTATTCAGAAAAAGGATTGCACAAACCAGGAATACGATTGCGATGCGATGCAGCGTGCCCGTATAGCGCAGGTCCGAAAAGTTGAAGTCAGGGAGCATGTTAAGGAACATCCCTACTGCAAAGATTTTCAGGGAGCGGATCAGGATCTTCCGGTACAGGTCACCTTCGAGACCGCCTTTGGCCCTGAAAGTTCGCTGCCGGGAATACGCCAGCGTAATGGATACTCCGACGATAAAAAGGAATGTCGGTGCGATAAGGTCCGTAAATGTGAGCCCGTTCCATTTGGTATGGCGAAGGGTAGGAAAGACATATTTCTCGCTGCCAGGGAAGTTGACCATGATCATGGCTGCGATAGTGAAGCCGCGCATCGCATCCAGAGAAAGTAGCCTCGACAATGGGGCAGAAGGATTTTCCATATCAGCTGTTTAATGGATTCAATACGGGTGCATGGCTTGGAAGGGCTATTGGCAAAACGAAGAAAATAGGGGTTATGTGCAGGTGCTTTACTCCACGCTGACGCTTTTTGCTCCCTGCACTAGTATATTTTGCGCAATTATCAGTAATTAGGATATCATTATCCTGTACATCCAGGCACATCCTAATCCAGCCTTCTTTCTTAATCATATGAACAAACTATTCTTTCTTTCTCTGGCCTTGTTCGGCCTGTTGCTGTTGGTGAGTTGCAACAAATCGGACCAAGTATCAAAGGAGCAGGCCGAGAAAATCGGCATCTCATGGAAGCTCGTCAGCAATTTTATCGAACCACAGGGAAGATTTGAAGCGCAGTTTACGATCCGGAACGGGAGTGATTTTACGCTGGACGGGTCGAACTGGAAGTTGTTTTGGAATATGTCCCCAAGACCTATTCAATCCAACAAAACACCGCAGCCAGCTGTAATAGAACACATCAACGGCGACTGGTACCAAATGGTAGCGGCAAAGGACTTTAAATTGGCACCGGGAGATTCGGTGATAATTACTTATACCGGTACAGAGGGGGTAGTCAAGGAAACGGATGCGCCGCTGGGCTTGTATTTTGTTTTTTATGACAAGGATGGAAAGGAAAAGGATATCGTTCAGGTGGCAGATTATAAGATAGAGCCATTCACGACCAAAGAGCAAATTCTGCGCGGGAAAATGGATCTCAAACGAGTTCCAACCGCTGAGACACGATATAAAGATAATCTGACATTTACGAGGTTGGCCGACGATCAGCTTTTGAAGATCATTCCGAGTCCGGTTAAGATCACGCCGGGTTCGGGCACATTCACGTTGACAGGCAGTACCCATGTATTTTACCAGGAAGGGCTCGAAAACGAAGCCAGGTACCTGATCAGCAAATTGAAGGCACTAACGGGTACGGATCTTCCGATCCAGGCCGGTTTGCCCAATGCCGCTTCCGCCGACCAGTCCGCTATTGTCCTGAAAACCGGAAAGGTGAATGTAAACGGGGTGGCTGCCGAAGCATACCAGCTGGGTATCAATCAGAACGGCATTACCATTGAGGGGAGCGACGCTGCCGGCGTGTTTTACGGCGTTCAGAGCTTGCTGCAACTGGCTCCTACGGATTCTTACCAAAAACCCGTCGCTTCTCTTGGATTTGGATTTGTTCAGGTGCAGGATGCGCCCAGGTTTGAGTTCAGAAGCTTGCACCTGGATGTAGCACGTAACTTTCAGACGAAGGAATCGGTGAAACGTGTGATTGATTTGCTTTCTTCCTATAAGGTCAATCACCTGTTGCTATATACGACCGAGGACGAAGGCTGGCGGATCGAGATAGATGGCTTGCCGGAACTTACGCAAGTAGGCGCGCAACGCCAGCATACGTCGGGGATGGGCGCACCTGCATTGCACCCGGGATATGGGTCGGGCCCCATTGCCAATGAAAAAGGTAAGCATGGCAGCGGCTATTATACCAAGGCGGATTTCATTGAAATACTTAAATATGCTCATGAACGGCACATCAAAATCATCCCGGAGCTGAACTTCCCCGGCCACGCGCTGGCGGCAATCAAGTCGATGGAGGCCCGGTATGAGCGGTTGATGAAAGAAGGAAAAGAAAAAGAGGCCAACGAGTACCGGCTGATCGACCCCGATGACAAGTCAGTTTACATCTCGGCACAGGGTTACAAGAACAATGTGGTGAGTGTAGCGCGGGAGTCAACCTATAATTTCTTTGTGAAAGTGGTGGACGAGATCTCGAAACTGTACGAGCAGGCGGGCCTGAAGATGGATACTTTCCACACCGGTGGTGACGAGGTTGCTGACGGCGTGTGGACAAAGTCGCCTATGGCCGCCAAGCTATTGCAGGAGCATCCCGAGGTTAAAGGTCCGAGATATTTGCAGACCTATTTTTTCAGAAGACTGCTTCCCATGCTCGAAAAGCGTAACCTGAAAGTGCACGGATGGGAAGAGGTAGCATTAAACAAAACGGAAAGCGGCGCTTACCTCGCGAACCCGGAGTTTGTAGGACATCCTGTAATACCCTATATCTGGAACAATGTGTACGACGTAGATCTGGGCAACCGCCTGGCGAATGCGGGTTATCAGGTGGTTTTATGTAACGTGACCAACTTCTATTTCGATATGTCATACAACAATGACCCCAAAGAGCCGGGGCTTTACTGGGCAGGGTTTGTAGACACGCGCGATAACTGGGCTTTTGCGCCTTTCAATATGTTCCGGACCACCGAGGAAACTTCGATGGGCAAGCCTATGAAGGAAGAGTTTGTAGGAAAACAGGCTATGAAACCCGAGGCCAGAAAGAATGTGATCGGGGTGGAGGCGCAGCTTTGGAGTGAGACGATCAAGGGACGCGACATGATGGAATATTCGATCCTGCCGAAATTGCTGGGTTTTTCGGAAAGCGCCTGGGCAGCCGAGCGCAAGTGGGAGAACGTTGCGGATGATACGGCCAGAAAGAAGCTGATGCAGGAGGGATGGAATATTTTTGCGAATTCGATAGCCCAAAAGCATCTGCCCAGACTAAAGTATATCAACGGAGGCTACAATTACCGCTTGCCCCAACCGGGTGCGGTCGTAGAAAACGGAATGCTGAAGGCGAATGTCGAACTGCCCGGATTGGCAATTCGCTATACCACCGACGGTTCCGAGCCTACCGAACGGTCCCAGCTTTATGAAAACCCTGTGAAGGTTTCGGGAACTGTCATACTGAAAAGCTTCGATCTGGCCGGTAGGTCGAGCCGCAGTAGTGTTGTGTCAGCCCGATGAAGGTTTAAAAATTATGAGAGTTTCCTACTCAACTCCACACATCCGTCGATGAACATTGGTGTAGATATCGGCGGCACGAACATTCGTGCCGGGATAGAATCGGGTGGTTATATCACCCGGCAGAACAAAACTGTACTGGCTAACAAGCATTCGTTGTCGTCGACTCTCGATCAACTGATGGATGTCATCCGTCCCCTCACCGCATATCCTGTCAAGGGCATTGGTATAGGGGTACCGTCGGTCGTCGATGTCGGCAAGGGGATTGTTTATAATGTGGTAAACATTCCGTCCTGGGAAGAGGTGGCATTGCGGGACATTGTAGAAAAGGAGTTCAATTTGCCGGTGTCGATTAACAACGATGTAAATTGCTTTATTTTGGGAGAGCACCGTTTTGGGTTGGCTCAAAGATTCAGATCGGTGATCGGAATGGCGATCGGTACGGGGCTCGGCTCGGGGATTATTATCGATAATCATTTGTATGCCGGCAAAAATTGCGGGGCAGGTGAGATCGGAATGCTGCCATACAAAGACTCGGTGCTTGAAAATTATGTGTGCAGCCGGTTTTTTGAAGACTGCCTGGGAATCGACGCCTATGCAGCGCACGAAGCCGCATTAAAAGGAAACAAGAAGGCCATTGAAGTTTGGGAGGAATTCGGGGTACACCTTGGCGCCGTGATTAAGGCCATTATGTATACCTACGACCCTGAGGCGATTGTCATGGGAGGCTCCATTGCCAAGGCAAACCGCTTTTTTGAAGAAAGCATGCTCGACAGTATTCAGAATTTTGCTTATCCGGAATCGTTGAAAAAGTTAACATTGCTCGTGTCCGAAAACGAAAATATTGCATTATTGGGGGCTGCTGCCTTGCTGGACGATTGAGCGTAATGCGGAATAAAATTTAAATCAGGTTTATCAAACCAGGAACAGCCCTCATGCAAAGGAATATCTTCATTGTCATTCTGATCCTTCTTATATTTTTTGTCATTTCCTTTCTGACCAACATCCTGGGTCCCATTATTCCGGATATCGTCAAGAGCTTTGATCTCAGTATCGGGCTAGCCGGTTTCTTACCATTCGCGTTCTTTGTCGCGTATGGGGTAATGTCTATCCCGGCCGGTCTGATGGTAGAGAAGTTTGGGGAGAAGGTGATGCTCATCCTGGCTTTCTTTCTGGCTTTTAGCGGGGCATTGCTTTTTGCTTTGGTGCCCAGCTTTTTTGTGGCATTGTTCTCGCTTTTTGTCATCGGGGTTGGTATGGCTATTCTACAGGTGGTGATCAATCCATTGTTAAGAGTATCAGGTGGCGAGGAGAAGTTTGCATTCTATTCGGTGCTTGCGCAGCTGTTTTTTGGCGCAGCTTCGTTCCTGAGCCCGCTATTGTACAGCTATCTGGTGTTGAATGTGCATTCGGAGCAATCGGGTTTTCTGCTCGATACCCTGAACCGCTTGGTGCCTGAGAACCTTAAATGGGTGTCTTTGTACTGGGTTTTCGCCGTTATTGCATTACTGATGGTTGTTGTGATCACGATGGTCCGGTTTCCCAAAGTAGATTTACTGGAAGATGAGCGGATCGATGTAGGAAAATCGTTCGGAGAGCTTGCTTCGAACCGATTGGTATGGCTTTTCTTTCTGGGGATATTCGCTTATGTCGGAACGGAGCAGGGCATAGCCAACTGGATTTCGCAGTTCCTACAAACATACCATGCAGTGGATCCTGCAACCACCGGCGCTTCCGTCATATCGTATTTCTGGGGTTTGCTGACGGTCGGCTGTTTTCTCGGATTGGTTTTGCTCAAAATACTGGATAGCCGGAAGGTACTTGTTTTCTTCACCTGTGGAGCGATCGTGTCTCTTTTGTTGGCACTTTTCGGCTCCAAGGAGATGGCGCTGATCGCATTTCCGCTTACGGGTTTCTTCGCGTCGGTGATGTATTCTGTGATCTTTTCACTGGCGCTTAACTCGGTACCCAAGCATCACGGAACGTTTTCCGGCATTCTCTGCGCAGGTATTGCCGGAGGGGCCGTGGTGCCGCTGATCGTCGGTGGGCTGGGGGAGCTGGTCGGACTACAATGGGCCATGTTATTCCTTTTACTTCCGCTGGGTTATATTCTCAGCATCGGGCTGTGGGCAAAGCCATTGGTCAACAATGAAACAGTTTCCAGTTTGAAAGAGCTTTTTGGCATTAGCTAGGTGATTCAACAGGGTATTAACAACTACTACAATGTACAAGATTATCCTGCTCCTGGACTTTGCAGAGGAATACAGCAAAAGCCTGATGAAAGGGATTAATGCGTATTCCAAAGAGTTTGGCCCCTGGATCTTCTGCCGGATGCCGCTTTTTCACCGGGAGACGATCGGGATCGACGGAATCCTGAAATGGGCGTTGGAATGGGGTGCGGATGGTATTGTCGGACAGCTTTATAATAAAGAAATAGACAAGATCGTGCGGGCGGGAATTCCGGTTATTGCGCAGGACTTTAAAGAGCGCTTTACCGAAATCCCCAACATTACCGGTGCCTATCATGAGGCCGGCCAAATGGGCGCCGACTACTTTCTGAAAAAGGGTTTCACCAATTTTGCCTTTTACGGATTCAATGATATTGTTTGGTCACGGGAACGGGCCGAAGGGTTTGAGGGACATTTGCGTTCCAAAGGACATAAAGTGCATTACTTCGAGCACAAAAAGTCGCGGTCTACGGAGCTGTGGTATTACAAACCCAGCTCATTGAGCCGCTGGCTGAAATCCCTCCCCAAGCCCATTGGGCTCATGACCTGCGACGATAACCAGGGACAGCATATCACAGAAGCTTGTCGGCACGTAGGCATACGTATACCTGAAGAGGTAGCTGTGTTAGGTGTGGATAATGATGAAATGATCTGCGACCTGTCCGATCCTCCCTTATCGAGCATTGCGCTGGATGTTGAAAAAGGGGGTTATGATGCGGCAAAGTTGCTGGATCATATGGTCAAACACGGGACTGCCGATTATTATGACATCATTGTCAGGCCTACCCAGGTCATTACCCGCCATTCGACGGATATCTATGCTACGAATGATGATCATATCGCATCTTCATTGAAGTACATCCATCAAAACATCGATAAAAACCTGCACGTGGATGAAGTAGTGAAGCAGGTACCCTTGTCACGCCGTGCACTGGAAAAGCGTTTCCTTGAAATCACGGGTTATCCGATCTATAAATACATCTTCAACCTGCGGATCGAGAAATTCACTCAAAAACTGCTCGATACCGATATGTCGGTTTTTGAAATCGCATTGGATATGGGACTTGGGGATAGCAAAAATATAGCCCGCCAATTCAGGCAGGCTAAGGGATGTAGTCCAAGTGCTTATCGCCACAAATACCTGGCCGGCAAGTAGCTACCAGATCACCACACGGGCTGAGTCGGATAATACCATTTTGCTTCCGGCGCCACAGCTCCAGGCAGTCTGGAACTCCTTCAGGTGCGGGAGCGGGCCGTTGATGCGGTCTTTGGCAGGTGAATGCGGATCTGTCTGTACCTGGTTGCGCAATGCTTCGTCCGTCGTGTTCATATGCCACACCTGCGCCCAGCCGAGGAAGAAGCGCTGCTGCCAGGTGAAGCCGTCGATCGGAGCGGGTTCTTTGCCTTTCAGGGATTTTTCCAGAGCATAGTAAGCCAGTGTCAGACCGCCGAGGTCTGCCACATTTTCACCGATGGTCAATGCGCCATTGATCTTGAAACCGGGCAATGCTTCGATTCCGCTGAAATAGTCAATGTACTTTTTAGTCAGTTTGTCAAAATTGGCACGATCGGAGGCTGTCCACCAGTTTTTGAGATTTCCCTCGTCGTCGAACTGCGAGCCCTGGTCGTCGAATCCGTGTGTAAACTCATGACCAATCACCGCAATAATGCCCCCGTAGTTGATCGCATCGTCCGCGTTCCGGTTATAGAACGGGGGTTGCAGAATGCCGGCAGGGAAAACGACCTCGTTATTTAACGGATTGTAATAGGCGTTGACAGTTTGTGGTGTCATCAGCCATTCTTTTTTATCTACCTCCTTGCCAATCTTCTCCACTTGTTCTTTATGGCCGAACAACGAGGCCGATATCACATTTTCAAAAAGCTTGTCAGGTGCTATTTCAATGGAGGAATAATCTTTCCATTTATCAGGATAACCTATTTTGTAAGTGAATGCTTTGAGTTTTTTATGTGCTTTGGCCTTGGTGGAATCGCTCATCCAGGTCAGTTTATCGATCCTTTCGCCATATACCGCGCGCACATTCTCGATCATTTCAGATACCTTTTTCTTGTCTTCTTCGGGGAAGTACTTTTTAACAAACAGCTTTCCGAGGGGCATGCCCAGCAATCCATCGGTTGACCGGATAGCACGTTCTACCCGGGCCTTCTGCTGTTTGGTACCACGCATTACCGTGCTGAAAAAGCGGAAATCTTCCTGATCGAAGCTTTTGGGCAGGAAGCCGGCAAAGCGGGAAAGAAGCTGCCACTTCGTATAAAGTTTCAGGGTGGCAAGCGGCGTTGTTTTCAGGAGCTTGTTGAGATTCTGCAGGTAAGGCTTGTTCTGGACGATCAGCGTGTCGGTTTTTACGTCCTGTTTATCTGCAAATGTCTTCTGATCAAAGTCCGGGATCAGTTTTTCGAAATCGGCAAATGCCATTTTGTTGTAGGTCTTCACCGGATCGCGAAGCTCTACATTCGTCAACTGTAACTTCGCTACCTTGGTTTCGAAATCCAGAATGGTCTGCCCCGGAGCCGCTTCTGTGAAACCGGCCATGGAGAACATCTTATCGACATGTTTGACAAACTCTGCCCGGACTTTAATTGTACTGGAGTCTGTCCGGTCGTAGTAGCTTCTCTCACCCAGACTCAGTCCGTCCTGGCCCTGGTAAAGGATGTTGACCTTACTATTTCTCAAATCGCCTTCTACTCCGAAACCAGTGAGGGTCGAGACGCCAACTTTCTGCATTTCACCGGCCACCGAAGCCAGGTCTTTTAAGGAAGCAGTCGTATTGATTTTGTCGAGATAAGGTTTCAAAGGCGCCAATCCACGTTTTTCAATGGTCGCGGTATCGAGGAACGACTGATAGTAATCGGCGATCTGCTGTTCTTCACTTCCCTTTTTTCTATCCTGTGTTTTGGTGATTTCTTCAATAATGCCCTTTAAGCGAACTTCTTTATTTTCTTTGTCGAGTATCCCGAATGCGCCCCAGCGGCTCTCTGTTCCCGGGATGGGGTTTTTCTTTTTCCACCCGCCGTTGGCATAGGTATCGAAGTCGTTACAAGCTTTGGCGGTCGAATCCAGCGAGCTGATGTCGAATCCAGGGACTTGGGTAGAGTCTGTTTCTTCCTTTTCTTTCTTGCACCCTGCCAGGCTCACAACAAGGGCCAACGCGGCAGCGCCGAATGCGGCTGATCTCATCTTTGATGTATTTGTTTTTGAAGTATATAAAATAGCATTAATGAATGCCTCCCATCCAACCTTTGATTGGTTTCCAGAAGACGAGCAGGATCAGCCCGAATATGGTGGTAACGATCGCCACCTGGTTGAAAAGTGCCGGCATTTGAAGGATATTCGATTCATCGAAACCGCCTGCGAAAAGTCCGGCAATCAGGTTACCCAGAGCGGCGCCTACAAACCATATCCCCATTAATTGGCTGATATAGCGTTTAGGGGCGAGTTTTGTATAGGAGCTCAATCCGACCGGGCTTACGCAAAGTTCGCCAATGGTATGCAGGAAGTATGTAAATGTCAGAAAGAATGGAGAAGCTAGTTCGCCTTTTACAGCAATATTGGAGGCGGCGACCATCACAAAGAAGCTAAGACCTAATAGAATCAGACCCATAGCAAACTTTACAGGAGTAGAAGGGTTTTTGCCCTGTGAAGACAGTCTGATCCACAAGCTTGCGAGCAGCGGTGCAAAAATCAGTACGAATGCCGGCTGGAAATTTTGGAACCAGCTAGAAGGAACTTCCCATCCACCGATCATGCGCTGCGTGTGCCGCTCGGCGAAAATTTGCAATGAAGTGCCTGCCTGCTCATATCCTGCCCAGAATAATGCAATAGCCAAAAATAAAATGATAAGAACCACGATACGGTATTGTTCTACCCGCGTAAGCCCACCCGCGATAAGAATGTACAGAAAGTATGCAGTGGCAATTGAAACAATAATAACGCCTGCTCCTTGTGCAAGACCTTGCGCTGTCGTCATATCGACGACGTTGAAATATTGTAAAGCTGCAAGAAAAGCCGCGAGCAATGCAACCAACCCATAGCCGAGAACTTTATTGGTACTTGACTGCGAATCTTTGGTTTCGGATGTATCCATTTTAGCGGCAGGAACTTCACCTAATCCATGCAAATACTTTGCTCCGCCGAATTTGAAAACGATTAATCCAAACAACATTCCGATGGCCGCAGCACCGAAGCCGGCATGCCAGTCGACTCTTTGTCCCAGATAACCAACCAGCAGAATGCCAAAGAATGATCCAAGATTAATTCCAATATAGAAGATAGAAAATGCGGCGTCGCGACGTGCTCCACCTTCTGGGTAGAGTTCACTCACGATCGAGCTGATATTTGGTTTGAGAAGCCCGGTGCCAACGGCCACAGTGGCCAATCCAAGAAAAAATATTGCATTTCCAGCCGGAATAGCGAGAATGATGTGGCCCAGCATGATGATGATTCCCCCGTACCAGATAGCTTTCTTTTGGCCTAGAATATTATCTGCCAACCAGCCACCGGGCAATGTGAGCAGATAAACGGAGCTGGTATAAAGACCATAGATGGCCGTACCTTCAGCAGCACTCATTCCCATTCCGCCATTGATGTTATCGAGGAGGAAAAGCAAAAGAATGGCCCTCATGCCATAGTAGCTGAAACGTTCCCACATTTCGGCAAAGGATAAGACATACAGTCCTTTGGGGTGTTTTTGGGAAATCTGTGAAGACATGGAAGGGAAGTGTTTTATTTGGTTTTCGGGGTAATAAACGATAGGTTTTAGTCGTGCAAGATAGGAATTATGGGTAAATAACAATCAATCATAAAAATAAAAGCGGTAGCAGTCATGAGAGACCGCTACCGCTTTTATCTACAATTATTTGAATGGATTTACTTCACAGAAAATGAGCCTTCACCGATTGAAAAACCTTCGGAATAAAGTTCAATGGTGTATTTGCCGGAGGTGAAGGGTGCGTCACGATCATACAGGATACTTACATCCTGGTTGTTGTTGGAATATGCCACATCCTTACTGATGGTGTAGCCTTGTTCCTGTCCATTGTACTGGAATACGCCGGAGCCGGTTTTGGTGTCCGAAATCGTGGCGCCGCTGGGGTCGATGATACGGAGGTAGACGGTTTTATTGTCGTTCAAAGTCAGCGGATTTTTTTCGAGGATAAAGTCGACTCTGACCTTGTCTACCCGTTTTGATTTTACATTCTCGCCCTCCCGGACCTTGCCTTTCGAAGACACGGCATAGACTTTCACATTACGAGCGCGAAGCGCGGCGGCTTGTGTTACTTTGGATTCCAGCTCCGTGTTTTTTTCAACTACCCCACGAAGAGAATCGCTGACGGCCTGTTTGCTGGTCTGAAGCTCCGTCTTTTCCTGGTTGAGCGTCTCGTTCTGGCTGATCAGTTGCTGGTTCTCTTCACGCAATTGCGCGATTTCCGTGTCTTTTTTTGTCAGAAAGTCTTCATATTCCTTGATTTTCCTACCCATGGACGCATTGCCTTTGCGTAGTGCAACACGATCGCTTTCAAGCGAAGCTTTGACTTTTTGCAATTCGGCAATGTCGCCACCCAGGCCCTGTACTTCCTGAATGCGGGCATCCAACTGTTTAGAGATCGAGTCGAGCTTAATTTCGGACGCTGCCAGTTCGCTCACTCTGGCTTCGAGGTCTGTTTCCTGTTTTTGTGTGATGTTGTGTTCTTTATAGTACAGATATCCGAACACTGCCGCCAGGATGGTCATTAGGATCAAACCGATCAATAGACCGGTGTTACTTTTCCTTTCCATAAATGTTTGTTTAGGTTTGGTGATATAATTTATGGATTATGTTCAAAAAAGCGTGCCACACTATACGCAATGCCAGGCTAATACGCAGGAAAGCGGATGGAGAACCCTATCTCCACCCGCTTTCCTGCGTAGGTATGAACGCTGTCAATAGTCGCCTCCGGCACCCCCACCTCCGAAGCTGCCACCTCCGAAACCTCCAAAGCCACCACCATCACCTCCTCCAAACCCGCCGCCCCAGTTGCCCGATTGGCTGCCGCGGCCGGAATGCGTGGTATATGGCCAGATGATCGGTCCGCCGAAATCGCCGTATCCGCGGTTACCGCCACCCCCACCGCGATTACGGAACATGATGATCAGGATGACGATAAAGATGATTACGAATATCAGTATTGGCGGAAATGACCCGTCGCTGTCTTCCTGGCTGGCTTCGGCTTTGTATTCTCCGGTGGCATACTTGAAGATCATGTCGACTCCATCGCTCAGCCCCTGGTAAAACTGTCCTTCCTTGAAACGGGGTGTTATCACCTGCGAAACAATACGCTTGGCGATCGCATCAGGAATTGCGCCTTCGAGACCGTAACCGGTCGCAATAAATATCTTCCGTTCCTTTGGTGCCCATAACAGGACAATGCCGTTATTTTTCCCTTTTTGTCCGACTCCCCATACAGTTCCTAGTTTGAATGCATAGTCGGCTATGGGATAGTCTGCCAGGGTGGGAACTGTTACGATGACGATCTGAGAAGAAGTAGAATCATTGTAAGCAACCAGTTTTTGCTCCAACTGTGCTCTCTCAGACGCATTCAATTGATTGGCAAGGTCGTTGACAAGCCGGGGAGGATCCGGCTTAGGCGGAATATCCTGCGCCTGTACTCCCACGAGCGTGATAGTGACGAGCAAGATATAAAAGATGAGTTGCTTCATAGAGTTCATTGGCCGAACGAGATATCGTCGGAAAGTTCGTTGATATCGCCGGACTGATACGGGAAGTGCTTTTTCAGTTGCAGGCCTGCTTCTTCTATTCCTTTACACAATCCTTCCCTGTATTGGCCCGCCGCAAAATGAGATCGTAGCAGATCCTTGGTGCTGTTCCAGAAATTGTTGGGTACTTTTTCGTCAATCCCCTTGTCTCCGAGAACAGCAAATTTCCGGTCTTCGTGGGCCAGATAGAACAGAACACCGTTCCGTTCTGACGTTTCATGCAGATGCAGGAAGAGGAACACCTCCTTGGCCCTTTCCATCACGTCATCGTTTGGGCATTTCTTCTCGATATGCACTTTAACTTCCCCGGAAGTCTGTTTTTCAGCTTCCTGGATGGCTTCAATAATGTAACGCTGGTCCTCTTCGGTGAAAAAAAGTGATTCGCTTGCCATGGAAACGTGTGTAAACGGATGGGATGATATTGACCCGCCGGGCCTTCCCGGGAATAGGTAGGAGAGGCCCGGCGGAATATTAGAACTGGACGGTCGGAGCCTTGTCGGAGCCTGCGGCAGCTGTGAAGTATCCTTTTTGTGAGAAACCGAATATGCCGGCAAAAAGGTTGTTAGGGAACGTGCGGACCTCCTGATTATAGTCCTTCACGATTTGATTGAAATTATTCCGGGCTACGCCGATACGGTTTTCGGTCCCTTCCAATTGGGCCTGCAGTTCGAGGAAGTTCTGGTTGGCTTTCAATTGGGGGTATTGCTCTACCGAGACCAGCAATCTGGACAATGAACCACTCAACTGATCTTGTGCTGCCTGAAATTTAGCGATATTCTCAGGTGTGAGCTGATCCGCACTGATAGTGGTTTGTGTTGCCTTGCTGCGCGCTTCGATTACCGCGGTCAGTGTACTCTTTTCGAAATCGGCAGCGCCCTTAACGGTGCTAACCAGGTTGGGGATCAGGTCTGCCCGTCTCTGATACTGACTTTCCACCTGTGCCCAAGATTCTTTTACTGCCTCATCCTTTTGAACAAGGCCATTATATTTACCGCAGCCGACGAATCCGAGAATCAGAACTACAACGATAACTGCAATGAGTCCTTTTGACATTTTAATATTCAGTTTAGAGTTATTGAATGTGATTCAAAGTTGACCAAAGCTAGCAAAATCTTTAAGAAAAACTACATAGCCGGTTCCCTGAGTTAATTTTGCCTTGTTTGGGCAGGATAGTGGGTTTTTTTGAAAAAATAAGATCAATTAGCCTTCGCCAACCCCTGCTATATTGTTCCACCGGCCCCAGTTAACCGCTGCTTCATAGTCGGTAAGAAGGCTTTCAAAATACATTGCTCCCCAGGTCCAGTTAATGTCCAGGTCGTCAACAAGATACCGGGCCGCTGTTTCACGTTCTGCTGCAGTGACAAATCCTGTTGCATTCAGTTTGAGAATTACTGCATTGATCTCCTGACTATCGGTTCGGCCATTCATCCATTTTGTAAAGGTGGCATTGTCATTGGCCCAGCGTCTGTCGAAATGATGTTTGACTCCACTTGGCTTAAACATCCGTGGGCCATAGCGCAGCAGAGTCCAGTGGAAAAACTCTCTATGCAGCAGGTTAGTAATGACCGCGTCATTCGTTCCGGCGAACGACCGGGCAGCTTTGACGCTTCGGTAAATGTAAGAAGCGGAGATACAACCGAGTGAAAGCCAATCGGAGAGACGTGTGTCTGTTAACGGCTCGCCGGATGCAAATGGAATGTCTTTCTTTGCAAACTGTTCAATATATTCTTTCAGAGTAGCGAGCGCATGGCTTTCCCCGCCTGGCAGGTACGCATCGGGCATTTCCATCTGGATTTCCTTAGGATCGACACCCAGGGTTGCCAGCGTGGGCATCGCCCCGGCTTCAAAATCGGTTGGCAAGGTGATTTTATCAGGGGCTGGAAACTGCTCCTTTATTTTAAGATCGTTGCTTAACTGTTCTACGAAAGAGTTGAATCGCGAGGGAAGCCTGGAAACAGGAAATGGCAGATCGATCGCACTAATCATGGTGTCCATCCAAAACAACTTGATGTCTACATTAGCTGTTTTGAGGTTCTTACTCAGCGAAGATTCAATGCGGGTTTCCTGGGGAGCAATCTCTTTGCTGGTATATACGTACTCGGCTGCGTAGTCTTCCGCCAATTGTGCAATGATCTTCTCAGGATCGCCGGTGCGGATCAGGAGGTCGCCACCCTTCGCGCGGATGTTTTCACGGAGTTCAGCGACGGATTCTACCAGGAAACGCGCACGCAGGGCGCCGGTTCTTCTAAAGCCAAGTTTTGTCTTTTCAAATTGACGGGTGTCGAAAACGTATACAGGGATGATCTCATCTGCGGATCCAATGGCTGAAAAGAGAGCCTGGTTATCCTTTAATCTCAGATCGTTCCTGAACCAATAGATAATGCGTCGGGCCATTAATGGTAAATGCTTGTGGTAAATTTTATGAAATGCAATTATACGAAAAATGAACCGGGGCATTAAAAAAGCCCGCTGCGAATCGTTCTGTTCACAGCGGGCTTCCTCATGTTTTTCGATTATCAGTAACTCAGAATGGTGAATTCTGTACGCCGGTTTCGCTGGTGTTCTTCCTCGGTTTTGGCATTGGGCACGACGAGCTCCCTCTCGCCATAGCCTTTTGCCACCATTCGATCTGCATCGATTCCCTTCGTATTCAGATAGGCGACGGCGGATTCCGCACGGTTCTGTGAGAGCGTCATGTTATATGAGTCCGTCGCACGCGCATCCGTATGCGAGCTGAGCTCGATCGTCATCGTCGGGTTGTCTTTCAGGATCTGGACGAGCTTGTCGAGCTCGATGGCGGCATCCGGACGGATATTGTACTTGTTTAAATCATAGTAAATGTTTTCGAGAACGAATGTTTTGTTCAATTCCAGCTTATCCAGCTTGATGGTCACATTGAACGTCGTATCCGTCAATTCCTTGGTCAGGAATATCGGCGGAATGTTGCGGCCCGACATCGAGAAGGGCTCGCGCTTGCTGATATAGCCTTTGCGCTGTATCAACAATGAATACGATCTCCCTTCTTCAACCGGCTGCTTGCCAAACTTGCCATCCTTTCCTGTTGGGAACTGGGCGATCTGTGTATCCGACGTGTCGGGCAGAATATGCACTACCGCTGAATCGATCGGGTTAGGTGTTTCGCCATTTTCAATCACATTACCCGCCAGGAAGTAGCGTACCACTTTGGGTTTGCCATTGATGTAATTTGGATTGTTGGGATTAAGCGGGTCGTTGGGATCGGTATGTTTGGCGATCTTCGTTGTGTCTTCTTCTTCCGGTCCTGCGAAAAAGTAAATGTCGTCATCCCCTTTGCCGCCATCCCGGTTGGATGCGAAAAAGCCTTTGTTCAGATTTTGGTAAAATACCAGACCAAAATCGTCCTGTGGGCTATTGAACGGCAGACCAAGGTTTTCAATCGTAATGACACCTTGAGTTCTGGTTGCCGAGAAAAGGTCAAGCTTGCCAAGTCCCGGGTGGCCGTCCGATGCGAAATAGAGCTTACCCCCTTCCGCTACGTAAGGAAACATGTCATCTCCGGTAGTATTAATGTCCCGGCCCATATTTACCGGGCGGCTGAACCGGCCTGAGGCATCCATGTTGGTACGGTAAATGTCAATACCACCGACGCCGCCCGCGCGGTTGGATGCGAAGTAAAGTGTTTTGCCGTCGCGGGAGAATGCAGGCGAGCCGTCCCAGGCAAGTGAATCGTTAATTGGAAGAATTGCCGGAAGGGTCCATTGTCCGTTGATATTGCGGCTCATATATAGGTCCACATCGGCGGATTTGTCTTTTTTCTTACCTGTGTTACTTCTGGCAAAAACAAGAGTCTTGCCGTCCGGGGAGAATGCAGGAGACGCGTCGTGTGCGTCTGCCGCAAAAACGTCCTGACTAAAAAGGACTGGATTTCCCTGCGTGTTACCTGGGTCGGAGGCGATATTGATTTTGTAAAGCCCCAGCATGGGTTGCCCGTTGTTCGTATATATCTTCTCTTTTTTGGAGGCAGAAAATACCAGTTCGTTGCCTATCACAGTCGGGGCGAACTCCGCGCCGGTTGTGTTTAACGGCAGGTCTTTCAGCCCGACCTCCATTTTGGTTGTCTTTAGACGATCGGCGATGCGTATGATTTCGATTTCTCGCAATGCCCTTTCCTGTAAGTTTTGAGGTACATTCTGACCTTTGGCAAACTCGGAGAATTGCGCTGATGCTTCTGCGTATTCCCCGGTCGTTTTCAATGCATAGGCATATTGAAAACGGGCGTCGGGATTGGTGATGCCGCCGTCAAGAGCTTTTTTGTAGTATGGAATGGCTTCTTTGAACCGGTTGGAGAGGCGGTAGGACTCCGCGATGAGGTAGCTTGTTTGCACTGGCTCGATATTTGCTTCGGCGGCTTTTTGGAAACCCTTGATAGCCAATTCATATTCTCCGTTTGAGAACTTCTTCTGACCGTCTTTATAGGCCTGCATCGCCGAGTTGCAGCCGGACAAGTATAAAGAAATGGCAAAACAAACTATGAGAGTAAAGTAACTCCGGAAAAGTTTCATAATGTAAAGTATAAAATCAAACGATCGACGCGCACTGGGTTTCTGAAAAACAATACTAATAAACAACGTTTGGAAATAAAATTCCGGATACTAGATAGGAAGAATTTTATTGCCTTAGTGAGCTACAAGCGAATTTTATCTGCATTTACTCGTTCAAACGAGCTATTCATTTGCCGCGCACCGGTTACTTCCTGACAATCTGCGGCGGAGAATGGTGGGGATTGAATAAAAAAAATCTCTAACGATTTGTAAATCAAGTATTGATTATTACTTTTGCAGTCCGATTTTTCGGGAAAAGTGTTTATATAACAAACGATCGGTTAGGTAACCGAATCAAAATCAAATTGTTAAATGCCTACTATTTCACAATTAGTCCGTAAAGGTAGAGAGACCATTACATGGAAATCCAAGTCTCCGGCTTTGGATTCATGCCCTCAGCGTAGGGGCGTGTGCACCCGGGTGTACACCACAACGCCTAAGAAACCGAACTCTGCACTTCGTAAAGTGGCGCGTGTTCGCCTTTCGAACAACAAGGAGGTGAATGCCTACATCCCAGGAGAGGGCCACAACCTGCAAGAGCACTCGATCGTATTGATCCGTGGTGGTCGTGTGAAGGATTTGCCAGGTGTTCGTTACCACATTATTCGTGGTGCATTGGATACCGCCGGTGTTAACGGACGTAAACAACGTCGTTCTAAATATGGCGCTAAGCGTCCGAAGCCAGGACAAGCTCCTGCAGCACCAGTAAAAGGTAAGAAAAAATAAAAAGTAACTCTCTCTGCTTTTATTAAGTAATTCAATTCTGATAAAAGGGAAGTAATCCTGGCAATTGCCCCAGGGTGAATAAGTTGCAAAACGAAACCTCGTGTAAAAAATTAAGACAAAATGAGAAAGTCGAAACCAAAGAAAAGATATATCCTTCCTGATCCTAAGTTCAGGGACGTACAGGTTACCAAATTCGTTAACAACCTGATGTACGAAGGAAAGAAGAGCATTGCATTTACTATTTTCTACGATGCATTGGAACTGGTTGAGAAAAAAACCAGTGAAAATGGTCTGGAAACATGGAAAAAAGCATTGAACAATGTAACTCCTTCCGTAGAGGTGAAAAGCCGTCGCGTAGGTGGTGCTACTTTCCAGGTTCCTACCGAAGTTCGTCCGGAGCGTAAGCAGTCACTGGGCATGAAATGGTTGATCAACTATTCCCGCAAGCGGGGTGAAAAGACAATGGTTGACCGTCTGGCCGGTGAAATTATCGCTGCTGCAAAAGGTGAAGGTGCTGCTGTGAAGAAGAAAGACGATACGCACCGTATGGCAGATGCCAACAAGGCGTTCTCGCACTTCCGTTTCTAGGCAGAGTCACAATCATAATGAGGTCGGAGGTCTGGTCATTCCAGGCTTCCGATTTTATTTTGATCTTTTTCAAAAAAATAACTTTTCCTTAATTGTTTTTATAATCAACAATTTATACTTTTGCGCTCTGAATTTTCAAAACCAGCGAGTTACGCGACCGTTGAAAGTTCAAATTGCTTCGTATTGAATTGCACATCGAATATAAAAAACACATCACCATCTGTCATGGCACGTGATTTAAGATTAACAAGAAACATAGGTATTGCTGCTCACATTGACGCAGGAAAAACAACCACTACGGAGCGTATTCTTTATTACGCAGGGGTAAGCCACAAAATTGGGGAGGTACATGATGGTGCTGCAACGATGGACTGGATGGAGCAGGAGCAGGAACGTGGTATTACCATTACATCCGCAGCTACGACTGTTAACTGGAACTACCGCGACGAGAAATACCACATCAACATCATCGATACTCCGGGACACGTTGACTTCACAGTAGAAGTAAACCGTTCTCTTCGTGTATTGGATGGTCTTGTGTTCCTTTTTAGTGCAGTAGATGGTGTTGAGCCTCAGTCTGAAACGAACTGGCGCTTGGCCAACAACTATAATGTTGCCCGTATCGGTTTCGTAAATAAAATGGACCGTTCAGGTGCAGACTTCCTGAAAGTTTGTACGCAGGTTAAAGAAATGCTGGGAAGCTACGCTGTGCCTCTTCAATTGCCGATTGGCGCTGAGGATACTTTCCGTGGCGTAGTTGACCTTGTTAACTTCCGTGGTATCGAGTGGAACGAAGCTGATAAGGGTATGACTTTCACTGAGGTGCCTATTCCTGACGATATGTTGGAAGAAGCTACTGAATGGAGAGAGAAATTGCTCGAAGCGGTTGCTGAGTTCGACGATACTTTGATGGAGAAATATTTCGAAGATCCTAACTCGATCTCGGAAGACGAAATCCTTGCTGCATTGCGCGCTGCAACTATCAGCATGAAGATCGTACCGATGGTTTGCGGTTCTTCTTTCAAAAATAAAGGTGTTCAAACAATGCTGGATTACGTGATGGCTATCCTGCCTTCACCTCTGGACCGTGAAAGCATTATCGGAACAGACCCGCGTACTGGTAACGAGATCAGCCGTCAGCCTTCTGAAAAAGATCCTTTCTGTGCGTTGGCATTCAAGATTGCAACTGACCCTTATGTAGGTCGTCTTTGCTTTATCCGTTCTTACTCGGGTGTACTTGAATCAGGTTCTTATGTATTGAACAACCGTTCAGGGAATAAAGAGCGTATCTCCCGTATCTTCCAGATGCACGCCAACAAGCAAAACCAGATCGATAGGCTGGAAGCTGGTGACATCGGTGCGGTAGTAGGTTTTAAAGATATCAAAACAGGAGATACTCTTTCTGAGGAAAAATCACCGATCGTTCTCGAATCGATGGTGTTCCCGGAACCGGTAATCGGTTATGCGATCGAGCCTAAGAAAGCTGCGGATAGCGATAACTTCTCGAAAGCAATTACCAAACTGATCGAAGAAGATCCAACCCTCCAAGTTGAAAGTAACGAAGAGACTGGTCAGACGATCATCAAAGGTATGGGTGAGCTTCACCTTGAAATCATCATCGACCGTATGCGTCGTGAGTTCAAAGTGGAGGTTAACCAGGGTGCTCCTCAGGTTGCTTACAAAGAGATCCTTACCAAGAATTTCGAACACCGCGAGGTTTACAAAAAACAAACGGGTGGTCGTGGTAAATTTGCCGATATCGTATTCGAAATCGGGCCACGTGACGATAACGAAGAAGGAAAAGAGCCAAAACAAGGTTTGCAGTTTGTGAACGAAGTAGTGGGTGGTGCGATTCCTCGCGAATTCATCGCTCCGGTACAAAAAGGCTTCGAAGCTGCGATGGTAAACGGTGCATTGGCAGGATATCCATTGGATTCGATGAAAGTGCGTTTGTTCCACGGTTCATTCCACGATGTCGATTCAGATTCACTTTCTTTCGAATTGGCTGCCAAGATTGGTTTTAAAGAATCGGCTCGCCACGCGGGATCGAAATTGATGGAGCCTATCATGCACGTTGAAGTTCTGACTCCTGACGAATACACCGGACCTATCACAGGTGACCTTAACCGTCGTCGTGGTATCATGAGAGGTATGGACTCCCGCAATGGAGCACAGGTTATCAAAGCTGATGTACCTCTTTCTGAATTGTTCGGTTATGTAACTGACCTTCGTACTATGTCATCAGGTCGTGCTACGGCGTCGCTGACATTTGCTTACTACGAAATCGTTCCGAATAACATCGCTGATGGTGTTATCGAGAAGGCAAAAGGTTTGGTTAAAGCGTAAATTAATGATCCGTTATCAGAGTGATCTGGTAACGGATTCTTTATATAGATTTGAGTCAGTGAAGTAAATGGTTCTTTCGCTGATGGATGATCAGAACAACTCTGATTAATTTTCTGAACCGGAAACAAACAAGCAAGATGAATCAAAAAATTCGTATCAAACTTCGGTCATTCGACCACAACTTGGTTGACAAATCAGCCGAGAAAATTGTAAAGGCAGTGAAAGCGACAGGCGCAGTTGTAAGCGGTCCTATTCCTTTGCCGACAAAGACAGAGAAATTCACTGTTCTGCGTTCCCCTCACGTGAACAAGAAGTCGAGAGAGCAGTTCCAGCTTTGTACTTACAAGCGTTTGGTAGATATCTTCTCTACGAGTGCAAAAACAGTAGACGCCCTGATGAAGCTTGAATTGCCAAGCGGCGTTGATGTAGAGATCAAAGTATAGTTATTACCGGCTTATTCAGTTAAGCCAACACATAAATTGGATGAAGGTCCGGATCCTCCGGAAACCACATCTGAGCTCAGAAAGCCTGACAGGCACGGGATTACGCCAAGGATCAGTCAGCTTTTCAAAAAATGAGGTCAGATGTTCGTTCATCTGACCTTTTTTGCTGATTATCAGCGAGAAATATTTTAGGGCTGCTTGGATGCTAAAATCGTTTTTTCTACCTTTGCAGTCCGTTTTAAAGAATAAGGGTTTTTACCTGCTAAATTTAAATTTCAAACATGTCTGGTTTAATTGGTAAAAAAATCGGAATGACTAGTTTGTACAATGCTGACGGGCAGGCTCTGGCATGTACTGTGATCCAAGCTGGTCCTTGTGTTGTTACACAAGTTAGGTCCGAAGAGAAGGATGGCTATAAGGCTATCCAGTTAGGTTTTGGTGAGAAGAAGGAAAAGAACACCTCCCAGCCTATGATTGGTCACTTCAAGAAAGCCAACACAACTCCCAAGAGAAAATTGGTTGAGTTCAAGGAATTTGAAGTGGAGCATGAACTTGGAACTTCACTATCCGTTCAGGATATCTTTGAAGAGGGCGAGTTTGTTGATGTTGTGGGTTCTGCCAAAGGACGCGGTTTTCAGGGTGTTGTAAAGCGCCATGGATTTGCCGGGGTTGGAGGCCAGACACACGGTCAGCACAACAGGGCGCGTCACCCAGGTTCGATTGGTGCTTGTTCATTCCCATCGCGCGTATTTAAAGGCATTCGTATGGGTGGACGCATGGGTAACAATCGTGTAAAGATTCAGAATTTGCGTATTCTGAAAGTGATACCTGAGCAGAATATTCTCGTTGTGAGTGGCTCAGTACCGGGTTCAAAGAATTCATTTCTAATTATTGAGAAGTAGCACCGATGGAACTGTCCGTATTAAATATAAAAGGAGAAGATACCGGCAAGAAGGTAAACGTGTCTGAGGAAATTTTCGGCATCGAACCTAACACGCACGCGATCTATCTCGATGTGAAGCTTTACCTGGCTAATCAGCGTCAGGGGACACACAAGTCAAAAGAGCGTGCAGAGATCAGCCACTCTACACGTAAAATCAAACGCCAAAAAGGAACCGGCGGAGCTCGTGCAGGTAGCATTAAGTCTCCGGTGTTCGTAGGTGGTGGTCGTATTTTTGGGCCACGTCCACGTGACTACGGTTTCAAAATCAACAAGAAAGTTAAGTCTTTGGCTCGTAAGTCGGCTCTTTCTGTTAAGGCGCAATCAAACGCTGTTTCAGTTTTGGAAGCATTCACTTTCGAATCTCCTAAAACGAAGTCTTTCCTGAATGTATTGAATTCACTTTCTCTGGTGAATACAAAAACATTATTGATCCTCCCGGCGATCGACAACAATGTATACCTGTCGAGCCGTAACATTCCGAAAGCGAAAGTTACAACTGTGGATGCGGTTAATACATATGACCTGATGAATGCAGACCGTCTTCTGATAAGTGAATCTGCTATTTCTATTTTGGAAACCCAATTGAACAAATAACAATGAGTGTACTGAAACGTCCGATTATAACCGAAAAGGTAACGGCTCAGGGTGGTCAAGGAAAATACGCTTTCGAAGTCTCCCTTACTTCAAACAAGGTAGAGATCAAGAAGGCTGTTGAGAAACTGTTCGGGGTTACCGTAGAAAGCGTTCACACCATGCGCAGCATTGGTAAGAGCAAATCCCGCACATCGGGAGGAAAGTTTGTGACTGGAAAAACGTCAACTATCAAGAAGGCTATCATTACAGTAGCCGAAGGCGAGGTCATCGATATCTACGGTGAAGCCTAGTTGAGCGATTCAAATCTTAGACGAGTTTATAGCAAATGGCAGTTAAAAAATTAAAACCTACAAGTGCTGGTCAGCGTTTCCGCTCGGCTCCTACTTTCGAGGAGATCACCGCTGCGAAACCTGAAAAGAGTCTTCTGGAAACCATCAAGAAAACGGGTGGTCGTAACAGCCAGGGACATCGTACCATGCGATATATTGGTGGCGGACATAAAAGAAAGTACCGTGTGATCGATTTCAAAAGAAATCGTTTCGACGCTCCCGCTACTGTACTTACAATCGAATACGATCCAAACCGTTCAGCGCGTATAGCCCTGATTCAGTTTGAAGATGAAGAAAAAAGATACATCATCGCGCCAAACGGTCTGAAAGTAGGACAAGTAATTGTGTCCGGCAATTCAGTAGCACCAGAGGTAGGGAATGCACTTCCTCTAGGAGCAATGCCAATCGGTACGATCGTTCATAACATCGAATTGACTCCTGGTAAAGGAGGTCAGTTTGCGAGAAGTGCGGGTGCTTACGCGCAGTTGGTAGCAAGAGAAGGCAAGTATGCTGTATTGAAAATGCCGTCAAGTGAAATGCGTATGGTTTTGTCGACCTGCATTGCAACGGTAGGAACAGTATCCAATGCGAGCCATATGAACGTAGCTTTAGGTAAAGCTGGTCGTAGAAGATGGTTGGGACGTCGTCCTCGCGTACGTGGTGTTGCAATGAACCCTGTAGATCACCCGATGGGTGGTGGTGAAGGCCGTTCGTCAGGTGGCCAACCTCGTTCTAGAAATGGTCAGTTTGCAAAAGGTCTCAAGACCCGTAACCGCAACAAGCATTCTGAGAAATTGATTATCAGCCGTCGTAAAAAATAAGCAGTAAAACATGGCACGCTCATTAAAAAAAGGACCATATATCGACTTTCGTCTTGAGAACAAAGTTGAAGCAATGAATAATGCTTCTCGTAAGTCTGTCATCAAGACGTGGTCGCGACGCTCAATGATTTCGCCTGATTTTATCGGGCACACATTTGCAGTTCATAACGGAAACAAGTTTATCCCCGTGTATGTGACTGAGAACATGGTAGGTCACAAGCTGGGAGAGTTTTCTCCAACCCGTAACTTCCGTGGTCATACCGCAAAAAAAGATAAAGGAAGAAAATAATTGTCGACGGTAGCTGGTCCGGTATACGGACGAGCCTATATCTGAAAGAACATGGAAGCAAGAGCTATATTAAGAGATGTGCCTACTTCTCCTCGCAAGATGAGACTGTTGGCCGACATGATTCGCGGACAAAAGGTCAGCAAAGCGTTGGCACTTTTAAAATTCCAACCAAGAGCTTCATCGCCGGTTTTGCACAAAGTACTTCTTTCAGCGGTTGCCAACTGGCAGCAACTGAACGAAGGTTCGAAGCTGGAAGACGCTGATCTGATCGTTAAGACCGTATTCATCGACGGTGGACGTATGTTGAAGCGTTTGCGCCCTGCACCCCAGGGAAGAGCACACCGGATCCGTAAGCGTTCCAACCACATTACTATTGTGGTTGATGATGCATCGGTGTCAGTAAATGAAGCAGTAATTAGCGAATCATAAGTAAAACGATCTATATCGAATGGGACAAAAGGTTAATCCTATAGGTCTGAGACTAGGAATTGTTAGAGGATGGGAATCTAGCTGGTACGGAGGAAAAGACTTCTCTGACAAATTGGTTGAAGACGAAAAAATCCGTAACTACATCAAGGCGCGTATCCCCAAAGGATCAATTTCCAAAGTAGTTATTGAACGTACATTGAAGCGCATCACTTTGACCATCCACACTGCCCGTCCGGGTATCGTAATTGGTAAAGGTGGTAGCGAGGTCGATAAAATCAAGGAAGAGCTTAAAAAGATTACAGGAAAGGATGTTCAGATCAACATCTACGAAATCAAACGTCCTGAAATCGATGCGAAACTGGTAGGTGAGGCTATCGCCCAGCAATTGCAGGCTCGTATCTCTTACCGTCGTGCAATGAAGCAATCTATCGCTTCGGCCATGCGTGTAGGAACACAAGGAATCAAAATCCGGTTGGCGGGTCGTCTGGGTGGTGCTGAAATGGCCCGTACAGAAGAATACAAAGAAGGACGTATTCCTTTGCATACATTGAGAGCGGACATCGATTACGCTATCTCAGAAGCGCAAACCATCTACGGAAAGATCGGTATCAAAGTATGGATCTTCAAAGGTGAATTGTACGGAAAACGTGATCTGACTCCAAGTGCAGCAACTGCTGCTTCTGACAGAGCTGACAGAAGTGCAGGCGGCGGCGAACGGGGTGGTAACGACCGTGGCGGAAGAGGTGACAGAAGAGGCGGTCGTGACAGAAACGACGGTGCTCCACGTGGTGAAGGAGGAGGCGGTGATGCAGATCGTCGCAAACGCAACAAGAACAAGAAGAAGTAATCAGATACTTTCCGGTATCAAACCGGTTCAAATAGATTAGAATCATGTTACAGCCGAAAAGGACAAAATTTCGCAAGCAACAAAAGAACAAAGGTTCGCACAACGGTCTCGCGACCCGCGGACATGAGATCGCTTTTGGATCGTTTGCAATAAAGGCGCTGGAACCAGGTTGGTTGACTGCTCGTCAGATCGAAGCAGCCCGTATCTCGGTAACACGTGCAATGAAACGCGAAGGTCAGGTTTGGATCCGGGTTTTCCCAGACAAGCCGATCACCAAGAAACCTGCAGAGGTTCGTATGGGTAAAGGAAAGGGTGCCCCTGAGTATTGGGTAGCTCCTGTTAAACCTGGAACTATTATTTTCGAAGCGACTGGTGTTGCGCTGGATACCGCAAACGAAGCATTGCGTTTGGCTGCACAAAAGTTGCCAATTAAGACAAAGTTCGTCGTACGCCGGGATTATCAGGAATAGAAGTTAGTCCGAACGTATTAAGAACGCTAATTATTTAAAGCAATGACTAGTAAAGAAATAAAGAATCTGTCGCAGGATCAGCTTAAAGAGCAGATCGCCCAAGAGAGAGAGCGCTTACTCCGGTTGAAATTTGCGCATGCTATTTCTCCAATTGAGAATCCTTTGCGTATTCGCGCCTCACGTAAGGAAATTGCAAGACTCTTAACCGAGCTGTCGGCTAAATCTAACCAACAGTAAACAGTTTAGAAATTATGGAGGCAACAGAAAGAAATTTACGTAAAGAGAGAATTGGCAAGGTGGTGAGTAACAAAATGGAGAAATCCTGTGTGATCACTGTCGTGCGTAAAGTGAAGCATGCCAAGTACGGTAAGTTTATGACAAAAACTACCAAACTGATGGTGCATGACGAAACCAACCAAGTGGGTATCGGCGATACCATCCGTGTAATGGAAACTCGTCCGCTTAGCAAAAACAAGCGTTGGAGATTGGTAGAAATCCTTGAAAGAGCGAAATAATCATGGTACAGCAAGAATCAAGACTGTCAGTAGCCGATAACAGTGGCGCAAAGGAAGTACTCGTAATCCGGGTGCTGGGTGGAACTGGAAAGCGTTATGCTTCGGTGGGCGATAAGATCGTCGTGACAGTGAAATCCGCTCTGTCTTCGAGCAACATGAAAAAAGGAACGGTATCGAAAGCCGTAGTTGTACGCACGAAAAAAGAAGTGCGTCGCAAGGACGGGACTTACATCCGGTTTGAAGATAATGCGGCCGTTTTATTGAACAACAACGATGAACCCCGTGGTTCACGTATCTTCGGACCTGTTGCAAGGGAATTGCGTGAGAAGCAATTCATGAAGATCGTGTCACTGGCACCAGAAGTGTTGTAAGAAATCAAAATGTCAGTATTTCTTTAAACTGTTTAAGAGAATACCTCAATGGAAAGTACAAATAAAAAGGCACCCGCAAAATTGCATGTTCGCAAAGGGGATACTGTTAAAGTTATTTCTGGTAATGCGAAAGGCGAGACCGGCGTAATCAAAAAGGTGCTTGTAGAAAAACAAAGAGCTACCGTGGAAGGCGTAAACATGATCACAAAGCATGTGAAGCCTAATGCACAGAATCCACAGGGAAGCATAGAGAAGCTTGAAGGCACAATTCACATCAGTAATCTGATGGTAGTAGATCCTAAGACGGGAGAAGCTTCAAGAACCGGCCGGAAAGCGAACGACAAAGGAAAGTTACAACGCTAT
Source organism: Dyadobacter ginsengisoli DSM 21015 (assembly GCF_059568735.1). Taxonomy (NCBI): domain Bacteria; kingdom Pseudomonadati; phylum Bacteroidota; class Cytophagia; order Cytophagales; family Spirosomataceae; genus Dyadobacter; species Dyadobacter ginsengisoli. The sequence goes on along the minus strand of NZ_JCANTY010000003.1, from coordinate 870,145 downwards.
TCAAAGAAATCCGGGAACCTTTTGTAACCCGGATTTGCCGAGAGCAGTTAAGTTTATAACCAAGCGCGTGGGTCGGCAATCCACATAATCACTTTCAAACATGGCACAGCCTAGATTAAAAGAGAAATACGTAAGCGAAATCGTTTCGCAATTGAAGGGGAAATTCCAGTATAAGTCAAGCATGCAGGTTCCCCGTTTGACAAAGATTGTTATCAATAAGGGAATTGGTGCTGCTGTTGCAGATAAGAAACTTGTTGACACCGGTGTAGAAGAGTTGAGCCTGATTACAGGACAGAAAGCAATTGCAACTATTTCTAAGAAAGCAGTTTCGAACTTTAAGTTGCGTGAGAATATGCCTATCGGAGCAAAAGTGACGCTTCGTGGCGATCGAATGTACGAATTCCTGGATCGTTTGACCAGCATTGCAATGCCACGTGTACGTGACTTCAAAGGGATCAGCGATAAGGGATTTGATGGACGAGGAAATTATACGTTCGGTGTGAAGGAGCAGATTATTTTCCCTGAGATCAGCATCGAAAAAGTGAACAAGATCAGTGGTATGGATATCACATTTGTGACTTCAACCAATTCTGACGAAGAGAGCTACGAACTGCTGAAAGCATTGGGTATGCCTTTCACCAACGCGAATAAATAAGAAAATACTACAAAGATTATTTACCGACAATGGCAAAAGAATCAGTAAAAGCACGGGAGAGAAAAAGACAAGAGCTAGTAGCACGTTATGCTGAAAAGCGTACCAAGTTGAAAGCTGCCGGTGACTGGGTTGGTCTTGACAAGTTACCACGTAACTCTTCTCCGGTTCGTCTGCACAATCGCTGCAAGATCACTGGAAGACCTCGCGGATATATGCGTAAATTCGGAATTTCCAGAGTACTGTTCCGCGATATGGCGTCAGACGGCAAAATTCCAGGAGTTACAAAATCAAGTTGGTAAGAATACTTTCAATTCTGATTTCAATTACTTAACTTTGCACTCCCGTTTAAAAGGGGGTGTTTAAACTTGGCATAAACATGTTAACGGATCCCATAGCAGACTATCTGACGAGACTCAGAAACGCTATCAAAGCGAAGCATAGGGTTGTTGAGATACCTGCATCCAACATAAAAAAAGAGATTACAAAGGTACTTTTTGATAAAGGGTATATTCAGAGTTATAAATTTGATGAAGTAGGTCCTCAGGGAACGATCAAGATAGCTTTGAAATACAATCCTGTGACGAAACAATCTGCAATTGTGAAATTGGAGAGAGTTAGTAAACCTGGATTACGCAAATATTCAGGCTCATCTACACTTCCACGCGTTTTGGGAGGCTTAGGCACAGTGATTATCTCTACATCGAAAGGTGTAATGACAGATAAAGAAGCGAAGACACTGAATGTGGGTGGTGAAGTGTTATGTTTCGTGTATTAATATTTAAAAGTTATTCAGGAAATGTCACGAATAGGAAATAAAGTTATCGTTTTGCCCGCAGGTGTATCTGTATCGGTTGCAGAAGATAACGTAGTATCTGTAAAGGGCCCAAAAGGCACACTTACCCAAACCGTTGATAGCGATATCACGGTTGAAGTTGAAGGCAGCGAACTTAAGGTGAAGCGCCCAACAGAACAGAAGCGTCATAAAGCATTACATGGTCTGTATCGCTCACTGATCAACAACATGGTGATCGGTGTGGATGCAGGTTACAAGCGTGAGCTTGAAATCATCGGGGTGGGTTACAAGGCGAGCTCGGCGAACAATGTTCTCGAACTTCAATTGGGTTACTCTCACAATATTTTCATGGCGATCCCCGGAGAGATCAAGGTTACCACGACTTCAGAAAAAGGTCAGAATCCTAAGGTTATCCTGGAAGGAATCGACAAAGAGCTGATTGGTGCAGTAGCAGCGAAAATCAAATCCCTGCGTAAAGTAGAGCCTTACAAAGGAAAAGGTATACGTTTTGTTGGTGAAGTGGTCCGTCGTAAAGCAGGTAAGTCTGCTTCTAAGAAATAGTGCGTAGCCACCGATCAATGTTATAAACAAGTAAGATAAGATTAAAGATGGCTAACGCAAAAGCAGATAGAAGAACACGCTTGAAACTTCATATCCGGAAACGGGTGAAGGGGAGCGCAGAACGTCCGAGACTTTCGGTCTTCCGTTCAAACACCAGCATATATGCACAGATTATCGATGACATTAAAGGAATTACCCTAGCAAGTGCATCATCGGTAGATCTGGGAGGCAGAAAAGAAAACGCAAACGTTGAAGTTGCTGCCCAGGTAGGTAAAAAGATCGCTGAAAAAGCGCAGGAAGCAGGTATCCAGGCAGTAGTTTTTGACCGTAACGGATATTTGTACCACGGTAAGGTAAAAGCATTGGCCGACGGAGCTCGTGAGGGTGGCCTGAAATTCTAAGTATAACAAAGACTATGTCTACAAATACAAGACCTTCAAAGGTTAACGAATCTGACCTGAAAGAGCGCGTAGTAGCGATCAACCGGGTGGCAAAAGTAGTAAAAGGTGGTCGCCGTTTTAGCTTCTCTGCCATCGTGGTAGTGGGAGACGGTAACGGAGTAGTAGGTTACGGATTGGGCAAAGCCAATGAAGTAACTGACGCGATCGCCAAAGGAATCGACGATGCTAAGAAAAACCTGATCCAAGTTCCGATGCTTAAACATACCGTTCCTCACGAAATGGAAGGTAAGTTCAGCGGTGGTTTCGTTCTGATCAAGCCGGCTGCTCCTGGTACAGGTGTACTGGCAGGTGGCCCGATGCGCGCGGTGCTGGAAAGCGCAGGTATCAAGGACGTACTTGCGAAATCCAAAGGATCCTCGAATCCGCACAACGTTATCAAGGCTACAATCGATGCTCTTTTGAAGATGAGAGCTCCGCATCAGGTTGCTTTCCAACGTAGTGTCAAATTGGAGAAAGTATTCAACGGATAATCCCCACGGGATTATCCCTTATCTGAGAGTAATCATGTCAAAAGTACGTATTACACAAGTTAAAAGCACAATTGACCGCCCTGAGAATCAAAAGCTGACTATCAAAGCATTGGGTCTCGGTAAGTTGAACCGGTCTGTTGAAAAAGAGAACAGCGACGCCATTGCGGGTATGATCCGCAAGGTAAGCCACTTGGTTAAAGTTGAAGAAATTTAATATACGAATAGTATGAATCTAAGTTCATTAAAGCCGGCTGCTGGTTCTGTTAAAGTAGGAAAGCGGGTTGGGCGTGGTCAGGGATCCGGAAAAGGAGGAACTGCTGCACGTGGACATAAAGGAGCGCAGTCTCGTTCCGGTTATAGCCGGAAGCTGGGTTTTGAAGGTGGTCAAATGCCTCTTCAGAGACGTTTGCCGAAATTCGGTTTCAATAACATCAACCGCGTTGAATACAAGGCGTTGAACCTGGATGCAATTCAGGCATTGGTTGAAAAAACCGGAGCGGCCGTTGTAACGCTTGATCTGATTCGTGAAAATGGTCTTAGCGCGAAGAACGACCTGGTCAAAATCTTGAACAGAGGTCAGATTACTTCTGCGGTAGAGGTTCAGGCTCATGGGTTTTCCGCATCGGCAGTAGAGTCGATCGAGAAAGCGGGAGGTAAAACAGTCAAACTGTAATTTAGCTGCTTTACCCGACAGAATTTGTTTACTTTGAACAGAGCGTTGTAAGCCCAGAAGATGAAACGATTTTTAGAGACTATAAAACACATATTTGCGATTGAGGAGTTGAGAACACGTATTCTCAACACTCTTTTGTTTATAACGATCTTCCGGTTGGGGTCTTACGTTGCGTTGCCAGGTGTAGAACCTGATCAAATGAATGTATCATCTCAGGGATTGTTAGGTTTGCTGGATACTTTCCTGGGTGGAGCTTTCAGTAAAGCTTCCATTTTTGCGTTGGGTATCATGCCTTACATTTCCGCTTCCATTGCTATTCAACTGTTGACGATGGCGTTGCCATATTTCCAGAAGATGCAGAAGGAAGGGGAATCCGGACGTAAAAAGCTGAACCAAATCACCCGCGTTCTGACTATCGTTGTAACACTTGTTCAGGGTACTGCTTATTTGAATACAACTGTACCTGACGAGGCTCTTCTGGTGACGAGAAGCATGTTCACAATTTCTTCGGTATTTGTTCTCACCGCTGGTACCATGTTTTGCATGTGGCTTGGTGAGAGGATTACAGACAAAGGAATTGGTAACGGTATATCGATGCTGATCATGATCGGTATCGTTTCGCGTTTTCCTGGTGCGATCTACAAGGAGTTTGTTTCTCGGGGGAGTGGTTCGATCCTTCTCTTCGTTTTGGAAATTGTTGCCTTGTACTTCGTGATTATGGGGGCAGTAATGTTGACCCAGGCTGTTCGCAGAATACCTATCCAGTACGCAAAGCAGGTAGTTGGTAACCGTGTAATGGGTGGACAACGTCAGTATCTTCCATTGAAGTTAAATGCGGCAGGTGTAATGCCCATCATTTTTGCTCAGGCTTTGATGTTTATCCCTTCCTTGGGTGCATCTTATTTCGCTGAGAAGAGTGATTTTGCCAGCAACGTAGCAACGATTTTTGCTAACTACACTACCTGGCAATACAACTTGCTGTTTGCAGTACTGATTATTGTATTTACGTTCTTCTATACCGCGATCTCAGTCAATCCGCAGCAAATCGCTGATGATATGAAGCGTGGAGGCGGGTTTATTCCGGGTGTTAAACCAGGTCAGCAGACATCTGAATATATCAGTTCTGTATTGGACCGCATTACTTTCCCAGGAGCGTTGATGTTGGCAGTTGTTGCAACTTTGCCGGCATTCGCAAGTCTTTTGGGAATCTCTACGGACTTCGCTCACTTCTTCGGAGGAACGTCATTGCTGATCATGGTCGGCGTGGTGTTGGATACACTTCAACAAGTTGAAAGCTACTTGCTGATGCGTCGCTACGAAGGCTTAATGAAGTCGGGACGTGTAAAAGGACGCACCGAGAGCGTAGCAATCTGAAATGATTTATCTTAAGACAGAAGAGGAAATAAACCTGATAAAGGTTAGTGCTCAACTGCTCGGCAAGGCACATGCGGAAGTAGCCACCTGGGTAAAACCGGGTGTTACAACTGGAAAACTGGATGCGGTTGCCGAGGAATATATCAGAGATAATGGTGGAATTCCTTCATTTAAGGGATTTAACAAATTTCCGGCTTCTCTTTGTATATCGGTTAATGAAGTTGTAGTCCACGGCATCCCCGGGGGCTATGTGCTGAAAGAAGGGGACATTGTTTCCATCGATTGCGGAGTGAAGTTGAATGGATTTCATAGTGACAGCGCCTACACTTATCCCGTGGGGGAAGTATCCAGGGAGGTGATGAATCTTCTTACCGCTACGAAAAAATCCCTCTATAAGGGAATAGAGCAGGCGGTGGATGGTCTTCGGATCGGCGATATCGGCCACGCAGTTCAGAGTTTTGTGGAAGACCGTGGTTATACGGTAGTGAGAGAGTTGGTAGGACATGGGGTTGGCAAGGATTTGCACGAAGCCCCGGAAGTACCAAATTACGGAAAGCGCGGTAAAGGAATACGATTGAGAGAAGGAATGGTTCTGGCTATCGAGCCGATGATCAATCTGGGGGCAAAGGCAGTAGTGCAGGAACGCGACGGCTGGACGATCAGGACTAACGACAGAAAGTATTCTGCGCATTTTGAACACACTGTGGTAGTACGGAAAGGCAAAGCGGAGATCCTGACAACCTTCGATTACATTGAAAAAGTAACGGCCAACACCAGCCTTATGGTAGAAGTACAGTAACAGAAGCTACGAATGGCAAAACAAGCATCAATCGAACAAGATGGAGTAATTCTCGAAGCATTGTCAAACGCAATGTTTCGTGTTGTATTAGAGAATAAACACGAAGTGATAGCTCATATTTCTGGAAAGATGAGAATGCACTATATCAAAATATTGCCGGGCGACCGAGTAAAGCTAGAAATGTCTCCTTACGACTTATCGAAAGCCCGGATTACATATCGATATAAGTAAGGGGATTGATTACCTTAAATTAACACAAAGTTTAATCAGATGAAAGTCAAAGCATCAGTTAAGAAGCGCAGTGAAGACTGCAAGGTTATCCGCCGGAAGGGTAAGGTGTATGTAATCAACAAGAAAAACCCACGGTATAAACAAAGACAAGGATAATAATTATGGCACGTATTGCAGGAGTAGATATTCCAGACCGTAAAAGAGGCGAGATCTCGTTGACTTATATTTTCGGAATTGGCCGTAGCTCGGCTAAGAAAATTCTCGAAAAAGCGGGTGTTGATTTGAACAAAAAAGTAATCGACTGGACCGATGATGAGTCTGGTGCGATTCGTGGTGTTATTGCCGGAGAATTCAAGGTAGAAGGCGCTCTTAAGTCTGAAGTTCAGTTGAGCATTAAGCGTCTTATGGACATTGCTTGTTATCGTGGCCTACGCCACCGCAAAGGATTGCCATTGCGTGGACAGAGAACGAAGAACAACTCACGTACTCGTAAGGGTAAACGCAAAACAATCGCTAACAAGAAAAAGGCTACTAAATAAATAATGAGCGGTGGAGTGATCCACAACTTATTCGAGAAGCAATGGCACAGAATAAAAGAAAAGATAAAGCAAAAAAGAGAGTGGTTGTTGTTGAGCCTGTTGGTCAGGTTCACATCAAGGCCTCTTTCAATAATATCATTATCTCAATTACTAACAGCAATGGCCAGGTTATTTCCTGGGGTTCTGCGGGTAAAATGGGATTCCGTGGTTCTAAAAAGAATACGCCTTATGCAGCTCAAACTGCGGCTCAAAGTGCAGCGCAGGTTGCTTTTGACCTTGGAATGCGTAAAGCAGAAGTTTTCGTTAAAGGACCAGGATCAGGCCGTGAGTCGGCTATCCGTACTATTCAGAATGCAGGTATCGAGGTGACCACTATTCGTGACATCACTCCGCTTCCACACAACGGATGCCGTCCTCCAAAACGTCGTAGAGTATAGTAAATAGTATCCGCTGAGGATACCCATTCGTAATTTGGACACTGGGGTTACTGAATGGTTTTTAATTAATAAGTAAACAAATAGTTTTAATGGCACGTTATACAGGTCCCAAAACCAAAATTGCAAGACGTTACGGAGAGCCCATCCTGGGCCCAAGCAAAGCGCTTGCGAAAAAGAATTACCCTGCCGGTATGCACGGAAAGGGTCGCCGCTCTAAGAAGTCAGAGTACGCTCTGCAATTAGCGGAGAAACAAAAAGTGAAATTCATCTATGGTATTCTCGAAAGACAATTCCGTAGTTTGTTTGAGAAAGCTTCTGTTAAAGCAGGGCTCACCGGTGAAAACCTTCTGAGATACTGTGAAGCCCGTTTGGACAACACAGTTTATCGTTTGGGTATCGCTCCTACACGGCGCGCTGCACGTCAGCTTGTTTCGCACAAGCACATCCTGGTAGACGGAGAGATTGTTAACATTCCTTCTTACTCATTGCGTCCGGGACAGGTTGTTACGGTTCGCGAGAAATCGAAATCTCTTGAAGCAGTAACAGGTAGCCTGGCAGGACATAGTTCCAAAGGCTTCAACTGGCTTGAATGGGACGGTCAGCAATTGTCTGGCAAGTTCGTAACATTCCCAGAACGTGAACAAATTCCGGAAAACATCAACGAGCAGCTTATCGTTGAATTGTATTCTAAATAATAATCTTCATATTACATGCACTCCCCGAATATTCGGGGCAGTGCTTTTTTTGCCGGAAACGGCCAATTTTGCGATCGCAAAGGTAAGGTAGCGTGATCAACTATCATTTACTACTATAAAAGGAGCAAGGACTATGTCAATATTAGCTTTCCAAATGCCTGATAAGGTCGTCATGGAGAAAGCAGACGACTTTCACGGGTTGTTTGAGTTTAAGCCTTTAGAGAAAGGATACGGCGTAACCATTGGTAATGCGTTGCGTAGAATTCTCCTTTCTTCTTTGGAAGGTTATGCCATTACGAGCGTGAAGTTCCCAGGAGTTCTTCATGAATTTTCTTCTATCGAAGGTATAGTTGAGGATGTTACAGAAATCATCCTGAACCTGAAAATGGTTCGTTTTAAAAAAGTTTCTGACCTGAGTGAGAGTAGGATCGTAGTAAACTTGAAAAATGTATCGGTGATCACCGCCGGCGACATTGGCAAGTTTACGAGCGCTTTTGAGGTTTTGAATCCGGATCAGGTCATTTGCCATATTGATGATCAGAAGGAGTTCGAAATGGAGCTTCTCCTGGATAAGGGTAGAGGTTATGTACCGGCTGACGAACCAAGAGCTAATGAACTGCCTTTTGGTTATATCGCGGTAGACTCTATCTATACTCCGATCAAAAATGTGAAATACAGTGTGGAAAACACACGTGTGGAACAGCGTACGGACTACGAACGCCTTTTAATTGATATCCAGACGGACGGTTCAATCCACCCTGAGGATGCATTGAAAGGTGCTGCAAATATTCTGATTCAACACTTTATGTTGTTCTCTGATCAAACGATGACGTTTGAGAAGCAAAAAGCAGAAGAGGACAACCAGGTAGATGAGGAAATGCTGCGTATGAGAAAGCTTCTGAAGACTTCATTGTCGGAACTGGATCTTTCAGTACGCGCTTACAACTGTTTGAAATCAGCGGACGTCAAATCACTTGGTGACTTGGTGAGGCTTGAAATTTCCGACATGATGAAGTTCCGCAACTTCGGTAAGAAGTCTCTGACCGAGTTGGAGCAGCTGGTGGCTGATAAACAGCTCACATTTGGAATGGACGTGACGAAGTATCGTCTGGACGAGGATTAATTAGTATTCCAATCATAAGTATGTATTCTGTAGCGCGCCTGTCGCCGCTCGAAGCAACTAAACAACAAAACAATGAGACACGGTAAGAAAGACAATCACTTAGGAAGAACAGCATCACACCGGAAGGCAATGCTTTCCAATATGGCTTCCTCTTTGATTCTCCACAAAAGAATTGAAACAACCCTGGCAAAGGCAAAAGAACTTCGCAAGTTCGTTGAGCCTCTGCTGACTCGTGCGAAGGAAGACACTACCCATAACAGAAGGGTGGCATTTGCTTATCTGAACGATAAAGAATCCACAAAGGAGCTTTTCGGAATTGTTTCAGATAAAATTGCCTCTCGCCCTGGGGGGTATACGCGTATCATCAAGCTGGGTAACCGTTTGGGTGATGCTGCTGAGACAGCCCTGATTGAATTGGTTGATTTCAATGACGCATTGCTGCTTGCTAATGCTGACAAGCCTGCTAAGACTCGTCGTAGCAGAAGAGGAGGTAGTGGTAAAAAGGCAGATGGCGTGGAAGCGGAAGCAGCTGCCCCGGTGAAAAAGGAAGATCATCCAATCGTAGCTGAGACAGAGTCAGCTGCTGAGGAAGCTCCTAAGACTGAAGAATTGCCAGGCGAAACTGAGAAAGAATAGTTTGGAAATCGAAAATTGAAATATAGGAAAAGGGTTGAACGGTCTCGTTTAACCCTTTTTTATGAGTGAAAAACTGTATTTTTGCATTAAAATAGAAATCACCTCGCAAGGAATGGCCTCTGAGGCGGGTAGATAAACAGAATAAACCATATATGAATCAGAAAAAGGAAGCTCTGTTGTTGCTAGAAGACGGAACCGCATACAGAGGACTAGCTTTGGGAATACATGGCACCACAGGCGGTGAAATTTGCTTTAATACCGGTATGACCGGATACCAGGAGATTTACACCGATCCTTCTTATTACGGACAAATCATTGTTAACACCAATTCGCACATTGGTAACTACGGGGTTCAGCTCGAAGATGAGGAAGAATCTGGTTCCGTAAAGATCCGCGGAATGGTTTGTAACACTTTCTCTCAGATCTATTCCAGGGATACGGCAGATTTTTCCTTGCAGGAGTATTTTGAAAGGGCAAACATCGTGGGCGTTAGTAATGTAGACACACGCCACCTGGTGCGTCATGTGAGACAGAAAGGAGTAATGAATGCGATCATCTCATCCGAGATTCTGGATGAGGAGGAGCTCATGAAGGAGTTGAAGAAAATCCCGTCGATGGACGGACTTGAATTATCTTCGGAGGTAACTACCGAGGAGGCATATTATATGGGAGATGAAGCTACTGCAAAATGGAGGGTAGCGGTAATGGACTATGGGATCAAAAAGAGTATCCTTAATAACCTGACTTCACGAGGTTGCTATTGCAAGGTGTTTCCAGCGCAAGCTTCTTACGAGGAAGTAATGGAATGGAAGCCGGACGGCTTCTTCATTTCAAACGGTCCCGGGGATCCCTCGGCCATGGCCTATGCCGTAACGAGCGTGAAGCAAATGGTTGAGACTGACAAGCCACTTTTCGGAATTTGTCTGGGACACCAGCTACTGGCTCTGTCGAGTGGAATCAATACTTATAAAATGCACCACGGTCACCGAGGTCTGAACCACCCGGTGAAAAACCTGATTACGGGTCTTTGCGAAATTACATCACAGAACCATGGATTTGCGGTCAATCCAGAAGAGATTGAAAACCATCCTGATATCGAGGTAACACATGTTAACCTGAACGACAGGACGATCGAGGGTATTCGTAGGAAAGATCACCCGGCATTCTCGGTACAGTATCACCCGGAAGCATCGCCTGGCCCGCACGATTCTCGTTACTTGTTCGATGAATTTATTAAGCTGCTGAGCGCAGCGAGCTAACAAAAAATCCCTCCGCATTTGCAGAGGGATTTTTTGTTAGCTCAGAATACGATCATAAACTGGAATCAAGCAAGGCACGGAAGTCCTTTTCTTCCATGAAGCCGTTCTTTCGGGTTACTAATTTGCCATTTTTATAGAGCAGGAATGCCGGTATTTCATCAATGCCAAGTTCTTTGGCCAATGTCTTGTTAGGATCATAAGAGATCATTTCAATTTTGGCTTTGCCCTGGTATTCTGTCTGTAGTTTGGTAACGGTGGGAAGCATTTTTACACAAGGCAGGCACCATTTGGCGTAAAAGTCGATTAGAACGATTTTTTCAGAGTTTATGATTTTGTTAAATTCAGTGGAGCTTAAACCCGGTATGCCTGCTTTATTGACGCCTTCGATCGTTTTGCCTGAGGTATTCCATTTCAGGTAGCCGCCCTTCATATCGTAAACCTCCCTGAAACCGTTCTCCCGTAATACAATGGCCGCCGCTGCGCTCCTTCCTCCTGATAGGCAATACACAAACACAGGCTTGTTTTTATCCAGTTTGGCAATTTGATCCTTAAAATCGGCGCTTTTGTAATCGATGTTGTCGGCATTCTTCAAATGCCCTTCCCCATACTCTTCCGGTGTGCGAACGTCGAGGAGCTGGGCGTCCCTGCTTTTGGATAGTTTATTCTCAAATTCGTCCATACTGATCTGAGCATGAGCCTGGAAGGCCGAGATAGAAGTCAAGAGCAGGAATGCTAAAATGTGGGTTATTTTCATCGAAAATAAGGTGGTTGATGAGATTGTAAATTTAGCTGAAAATCAAATGGAGTTTATGGATGACGATTTTTTTGTGTTATTTTGTACCGTTAACATATTCCAATTTTTAATCAAACCACAAGCTGCAAATGAGTACGATTCAGTCAGTACATGCAAGACAAATTCTGGATTCAAGAGGAAACCCCACAATAGAAGTTGATATTCGTACCGAGAATGGTTATTTAGGACGTGCTGCTGTACCATCTGGTGCTTCTACCGGAAAACACGAAGCAGTGGAGCTTCGCGATGACGACAAAAGTGTTTACGTTGGAAAAGGTGTTTTGAAAGCGGTTGAGAATGTAAACGACATTATTTTCCCTGAACTGATCGGCTGCTCAGTATTCGAGCAGAACCTCATAGATAAAATCATGCTGGAATTGGATGGCACGCCTAACAAAGCGAAGCTGGGAGCCAATGCAATTCTGGGTGTTTCTCTTGCTGCTGCGAAAGCTGCGGCGCAGGAAGCTAACCTGCCATTGTACCGTTATGTGGGCGGAACCAATGCAAATACGCTACCTGTACCAATGATGAACATCCTGAACGGAGGAAGCCATGCTGATAACTCCATCGATTTCCAGGAGTTTATGATCATGCCCGCTAAGGCCGACACGTTTTCGCAGGCACTGCGCATGGGCGTAGAGGTTTTCCATACTTTGAAAACCGTTCTAAAGAGCAAAGGATATTCAACCAACGTAGGCGACGAAGGTGGTTTTGCTCCAAATATCAAATCCAACGAGGAGGCCATCGAGGTAGTACTTCAGGCAATCGAGAAAGCAGGTTATAAACCAGGCGAAGAGATCTTTATCGCAATGGATGCCGCTGTTTCCGAATTCTACGAGAACGGGCTGTACCACTTCAAAAAGTCAGACGGCCGCAAGTTGAACTCTGATGAAATGGCTGACTACTGGACTCAATGGGTTGCTAAATATCCTATCATCTCAATCGAAGATGGTATGGACGAAGACGACTGGGCAGGTTGGAAAACTCTGACAGACTCTGTTGGGAAGAAATGCCAGCTGGTGGGTGACGACTTATTCGTAACTAACGTAACCCGTCTGCAACAAGGTATCGAATCACAGATCGCTAACGCGGTATTGGTAAAAGTAAACCAGATCGGTTCTTTGACTGAGACAATCGATACTGTAAACCTCGCAAAACGCAACAGCTATAAGAGCATTATGTCGCACCGCTCAGGTGAAACAGAAGACGCAACGATTGCTGACCTTGCTGTTGCATTGAACACCGGACAGATCAAAACAGGATCGGCTTCACGTTCTGACCGTATGGCGAAATACAACCAGTTGCTTCGCATCGAAGAAGAACTGGGTGAAAGCGCTTACTTCCCGGGATTGAAATTTTAATCAACCATATAAGAGAGCCGGAGCCCAGTGCTCCGGTTCTCGTTTCAGGGCATTCCCACGATGAAAAATCATTCGTTCTGGTCACTGCACACATTGAAGAACTTCTATGTCGCTACCTTCGTCGCGTGGCTGATATGGATATTGTTTCTTGATAATAACAATGCCCGGATCGTGCTTTCGAACCGGATGAAGATGAAAGATCTTGAAAAAGAAAAAGCCATTCTTCTGGAAAAAATCAAGGAAGTAAAAAAGGAACGTAATGAGGTTTTCGGAAATCCTAAAATGCTCGAAAAATGGGCGCGTGAGAAATTTATGATGCGCCGGCCCAATGAAGAGGTTTATGTGATTGTAGATGAAAACAATCAGCCCGTCGAAAGCAAAAAGACAGAGTAAGGGCGCCGCATCCCTTCAATACTTACACAATTAATATTTAAGACATTGAGCAAGAAAGTCATTCTTATTATCATGGACGGCTGGGGAATCGCGAAGTCAGGCGAGGAGAACCGGTCAGCCATCCTCGCTGCAAAGACTCCGTTTTACGATTCGATTTTGCAACAATACCCGCATAGCATGCTTGAAGCAAGCGGTTTGGCGGTTGGGTTGCCCGACGGTCAAATGGGTAATTCCGAAGTTGGGCATACCAATCTTGGAGCAGGTCGTGTCGTTTACCAGGACCTGGTGAAAATCAACCTGGCTGTTTCGGAAGGGACATTGGGGCAGGAGCCTGCATTAACCAATGCGCTCGACTATGCGCAGGCACAAGGAAAGAGGGTACACTTCATTGGGTTGGTCTCAGATGGCGGTGTGCATTCACACATCGAACACGTGAAAGGTCTTTGCAAAATAGCCGCCGATCGAGGATTGCGTAATGTATTTGTACATGCATTCACCGACGGCCGTGATACGGATCCAAAGAGTGGCTTAGGCTTCCTGACGGACCTGAATGACTCGATGGCTAAAACAACCGGGCAGATCGCCAGCATCACCGGTCGCTATTATGCAATGGACCGTGACAAGCGCTGGGAGCGTGTGAAACTCGCCTATGACGCCATGGTACTTGGTGAGGGCAAGCATGTGCCAGCTGCCGATGTATTGACGGCTGTACAGGCTTCTTATGAAGAAGGTATAACGGACGAATTTATCCATCCTATTATCGCCACGAATGCAGACGGTGCGCCGCTTGCGCTGATTCAGGATGGCGATGTAGTGCTTTGCTTCAATTTCCGCACCGACCGGGGCCGCGAAATTACAGAAGCGCTCACTCAGCAGGATTTCCACGAGCAAAATATGCACAAGCTGAATTTGAAATATATCACCATGACCAATTATGATGATACTTTCAAAGGTGTGGACGTCATTTTTGATAAGGATAATTTGAACAATACTCTTGGTGAAGTATTGGAAGCTGCCGGAAAAAAACAGATACGGATCGCTGAAACTGAGAAATATCCACACGTTACTTTCTTCTTCTCCGGAGGTCGTGAAAAGCCTTTCGAGGGCGAAAGCCGCTTGCTTTGCCCATCGCCGAAGGTCGCGACATATGACCTGCAACCTGAAATGTCTGCATTTGATATCCGGGATGCCATTGTCCCTGAACTCGAAAAAGAAGAGGTAGACTTTGTTTGCCTCAATTTTGCCAACGCCGACATGGTAGGGCATACCGGTGTTTTCGAAGCCGCAGTAAAGGCTTGTGAAACGGTCGATCAATGTGTCCAAGCGGTTGTGACTGCCGGTTTGAGTCATGGTTACTCATCCATCATTATTGCCGATCATGGCAATTCAGATTACATGATGAATGACGACGGATCGCCCAATACTGCGCATTCACTTAATCTGGTGCCTTGCGTCCTGGTGGACAACAACTATCAGCATCCTATCAAAGATGGTAAGCTTGCAGATGTAGCACCGACTATTCTCGCATTGATGGGCATTGCTCAGCCAACAGAGATGACCGGAACAAGCATTCTTTAAACTTAACACCATTAAATGATGTTAAACAGCAGAGAGTCCGGTGGGCTCTCTGTTTTTTTAGACACTACTGTATAGTCCCGATGAATGGGACACTACTATTCATGAATCACCGAACTTTTCCTCTTCTGCCAGATGTATTTCGCATATTATCCGGCGGTATCACACTAGCTTTCTTTCTTTTTTTATTGACTTCATGTGGGCGGGAAGAGGCGCAGGACGATGGTCCTAAGCTTTATTATGACCTGAAAGGCTTCATTGAAAATCAGATTATTCAACTGAATGATAAAAAGCCCGAAATCAACAAGACGGCAAGGTTGGGCGAAAAAAGCGAAGTTGCAAAGACCACACTGGTCGACTGGAAAAAGGAGCTGGAATTGTTTATTCAGGCTGATCTTAATAAGCCGTCCTACCGCCAGAGTTATGAAATAATGCAGCAGGACCCGACGCACTACGAATACCAGCTCAAGACCAATGCGGATTTGCCGGTCAGATACCTGAAAATTGAAACAGACTCGGTTTTGAAACAACCTCTGTATATAGAAGCACTGATTCATACGAAAAATAAGATTTATGATTCTGAAAAGAAGATTGTGATGCGACTGGAAAAAAAGGATAATCTTTTGCAAGTCGACAATTATGAGGTCGACGGTTACCAGAAATTGATTTTAATGGACAAAAAGACTTTTAGTATCCGGGCAAAAATAGGATTATGACAGGTTTGCAGGCTGAATAGCGCTGTACTCTAGCACCATAGTTTGGGTAAACATTACCCAATTTTCTGTTTCCGGGTTGAAGCAGCCTGCGGTTCAGCATACTTTTCATAATGGAGAATTTATCTGACAAAGGAGCCTTTTTCGCAAGAATTAGGCTCTTTTTGTGCTGATGAGGAGAGTTTTTGATACCTGCGGGTTCACAAATGACACTACTCGCATCAAGCGGCACAGAATTGGTTTTAAATGTCAACAGAATCATGTAGACCCGGATTTTATTTTAACCGTCACATGGAAACTAAATCACACAAGTAAACTTTAAAATCAATGCAACAAGAACAGAAAAATAAGCAAAGCATAGCGTGGGCGATGGTCGTTGTCCTTGGGCTTGCAACAGCCATGTTTGGCTACCTGTTTACCACTCAGAAGCAAGAATTGACTCAGCAAGAGTCGATGGTCGTTGAGAAAGCGAGAGAGCTTGCTGTAACCAAAACTAAACTGGACTCTATTTCAACGGTACTTGATGCCAAGATTGCAGAAGTTGAAAAATTAGGAGGTGACATCACAGAACTCACCAAAATGAAGGAGAAACTCGAAGCTGATAAAGTAGCATTCTCACGCAGCAGAAGAGTGGAAACCAACAAGTATCTCGGTAAGATCAAGGAATACGAGAAATTCCTGACAGAAAAAGACGAGATGATAGCGCAGTTGAAAGCTGAAAACGAGCATCTGGTAGCAAGCAACGACTCCCTGCACACACACGTAGGAACGCTTACAAGCGAACGTGAACGTTTGGTGCAACGTCAGGCTGAATTGACTGACTCCGTGGTAACATTTACCGCTGCAAACAAGGAGTTGAGCGCAAAAGTGACTAAGGCTGCTGCATTGAAAGCGCAGAATCTGAAAATTCTGACCGTTAATTCAAGAGGTAAAACGAGAGAAAAAGAGGAATACAAAGCCAGCCGTGTCGATAAGCTGAAACTGGTGTTCAACCTGCCTGAAAATGAGCTGACAGCTCAGGAGCCCAAAGACATTTATGTAAGGGTATTGGATCCGGAAGGAGCAGTTGTAGCTGACGATGCTACGGGTTCAGGAGAGTTTGAAGTAGATGGGGCTCCGTCCAAGTTTACTACCCGTGAATCAATCGCATATCAGAACAACAACCAGAAAGTGGAAATGTTGTACGACTATACTTCGAAGTTCCGCCCTGGAAAATACAATGTGGAGCTTTATGCGGAAGGATATAAAATTGGAGGTGGAAACTTCACCATCAAGAAATAAGGATATAACTTCACACCATGCATAGCTATAAGGCAGCCGGTCATCGACCGGCTGCCTTTTTTGCGTTTATGGCTGCCCCGTCTGTTCGTTGATGATGTCTATAAAATGCCGGAGTTCTTCAGTGCGTTCCGGACCGGATTCAGGGTAGGTCATTTTCATCTTCTTCAATTCCTCGGCAATGATTTCGGCTACGGTCAGGCGGAGGTTTTTTTTATCGTCTGCGGGTATGACATACCAAGGTGCTTTCTTCGTCGCAGTTGCATTGATGCAATCTTCGTAAGCCTGCATATACTCGTCCCATTTTTCGCGGACCTTGACATCCTGCTCTTCAAACTTCCAGTTTTTGGAAGGGTCTTCAATGCGTTCGATCAGCCGGTCTGCCTGCTCCTTTTTCGACACATTCAGGAAAAATTTGATTACACGGATTCCATTCCGGTAAAGGTATTTTTCCAGATTCCGGATATCCGAGTAACGATGTTTCCAAACCTTGTCCAGGTCTTCTGTCAGCTCGGTCGGCAGCCTTTGGGACTGGGTCAGGATTTCGGGTTGAACCTTTACGACCAAGACCTCTTCATAGTAACTGCGGTTAAAAATGGTGATCGTACCGCGCTGAGGCAAAACGAGATTCGTCCGCCAAAGGAAATCATGGCCCAGCTCGGTTTCGGTAGGCCTTTTAAAGGAATGTATTTTCACTCCGACCGGATTTACTCCCGACAGGACATGCTTGATCGTTCCGTCCTTACCCGCAGCGTCCATAGCCTGAAATATCACGAGCAGGCCATAGCGGTTATGGGCATACATCATGCTCTGCAGCTCGTCCAGTTGCTTAGAGGATTCGGTTTGCATGGCTTCATACTCGGCTTTGTTCGCGTAAATATCTTTGATCCTCGTTTTTGCCTTGCTGATATCCAGTTTTTTGCTGCCATCGTAGCGATAATCATCCGAATTAAAGTCTGACATGTCCGTTTGATTTGATATGAATAAAAATCAATGATTTTCGAGGAAATCCACCAGGGCAGCAAAGGCGATGGAGCGGTGGCTGATCGTGGATTTCTCCGCCAGGGTCATTTCTGCAAAAGTACGGTCGTGTCCCACGGGAACAAATACCGGGTCATAGCCAAAGCCGCCCGTGCCACGTTTCTCACCAATGATCGTTCCCTGAACACATCCCTCGAATGCATAGTATTCTGTTCCCAGGCTCAAAGAAATAACTGTAAGGAAATGGGCACGTCGATCCTTTTCAGCCGAAAGCTTTTCGAGTAGGAGGCTGATGTTATCATCGTGGCTGCGTTGCGGGCCTGCGTAATAGGCGGAATGGACCCCGGGTTCGCCATTCAACGAGGGCACGATGAGGCCACTGTCGTCGGCAAAGCAGTCCACACCATACTTTTCTCGAACATAGCTGGCTTTCGCAAGGGCATTTTCCTGGATGGTTTCATAAGGTTCCGGAATCTCTTCGACACAGCCGATCTCCGACAGTGTGACTAGTTCGAACTTGTCGCCGAGCAAAGCTTGGATTTCTTTCAGTTTGTTTTGGTTATTTGTAGCAAAGCAAAGTTTCATGGGCAGGTCGTATTTATAATATGCATTTTACACAAAAAACGGCTACCCTTGTGAGATAGCCGTTCCAAATATGCGAATGTCCTTTATTTGGCAGGTGCAGGTGCAGCGGGTCCGGCGGGTTGAGGTGCCGCACCTTTAGTGAAATCGATCAATTCCATTTCAAATTGAAGTACCGAGTTGCCAGGGATCGGGCCGTAAGTCTCAGGTCCGTAAGCAAGGCCGGAAGGAATTAACAAAAGGCCTTTTTCTCCCTTTTTCATCAGCATAATGCCTTCTTCCCATCCTGGAATTACCATACCGGCTCCAACTTGCAGGTCAAGCGGCTTGCCTTGGTTTTTGGAGCTATCGAACTCTTTTCCGTCCAGGAATTTACCTGTGTAATGTACCTTCACGTTATCACCAGCCACCGGGCTTGCGCCGGTTCCTTCCGCTTGGGATACATATACCAGTCCCGAAGCTGTTTTCCTGGCTTTGCCTTTCAGGTTATTTTTAGTCAGATAGTCTTCAATGATTTTTGCATCGATATCCTTCTGTTTTTTACCGGCCTCAGATTGTTGTTTCTGGAATTCTTCCGAGGTCAGTACACTGATCACTTTCACGGTGAAGGTAAGTTCGGAGCCTTTTTTGATCATCGGGGGCATAGGTTGTCCGATCTTCGCAAACAATGTATCTGCATTGATCATGAATTTGGCACTGTCGCCGGTTGCCAGCATGGTAAGGCCTTCTTCGAAGCTGCCTTTGTAAGGAGCGGCCTGCAATACCATCTTAACAGGATTTTTCTCTTTGTATGTGTCGCGAAGCGTGGAATCTGTCCCATTCTTCAAAACCAGGTGAAACGTCATGATATCTCCCAGTTTTGCTTTTCTTGCATCGTCTTCGTGATCGAAAAGCTGGTATTTAAGGCCGCTTTCGGTAACCTGCGTACGATACTTGTTGCAAGCGGCTGCGAGGATAGTTATGCCCATCGCATAACCGATTGTTTTTAAATTCATTGGATGTGTTAATTAAAAGATATTTTGGTGAAGTAAGTATTTAAGTTTAGTCAACATTTAAAAGCTCTTGCCGGTAGGAGGGCAGTATATTTAAAAAGCGTGCAACCGTGTCATTAACCGATTGTTCCGACCTGCCGCCGGATGCATTCTTATGTCCGCCGCCACTGAAATGGGTACTTGCCAGATCCCGTACCGAGAATGATCCCACGGAACGGAAGGAAATTTTGACCTCGCCTTTCCGTTCGATGAACATGGCTGACATAACCACATTCTCGACTTGCAATCCATAATTGACAATGCCTTCGGTTTCACCAGAGCTGGAATTGAACTTCTGCAATTCCGCCTCTGTCAGCACCATATAGGCAGTCCGGTATTCGGGAAGCACAGTTAGTTTCTGGGAAAGTACATAACCCAGAAATTGCAGGCGGGATAATGGCGCATTGTCGTAGATCAATCGGTGTACACGGCTGGAATCGAATCCGGTGCGCATCAGGTCGGCTACTGCCAGATGGACCGCAGGAGTGACATTGCCGTGCCTGAACGATCCGGTGTCGGTCATGATACCCGCATAAAGGCATTCGGACATGGGGATGTCAAAAATCTGCTCAGCAGGCAAACCACCCTCCATTTCTTTGACGAGCTCATAAACCAGCTGTGCTGTGGCCGCCGCAGTAGTATCCCAGATCATCCATTTGGCAAACAGCTCAGGTTCCAGATGGTGATCGATCATCATCTTGGGGGCCGGCGCATCCTGAACTACCTTGCCCAGATCTTTCAAACGGGACAATGCGGAAAAATCGAGACAGCAGATCAGTGTAGCCTCGGCGATCTTCTTTTTACATTTACCTTGTTCAGATGACTTTTCGTAAACCAGCACATTTTCCATTCCCGATAGCCACCGGAGGTTAGCTGCATAATCGGTAGGACTGATGACGGTAACTTCGTGGCCTTTTTTCGTTAAATAACTGCCCCAGCCCAGGGATGACCCCAAAGCATCGGCGTCCGGGTCGCGATGCGTCGTGATAACGATTTTTTGGGGTTGGGATAAAAAAGAGCAAAGCTCTTCAATGGTTTGATTCACAGTTACTTAGTTCAAAAGAGGAATTTCCTGATTGCTTAGAGCCCACAAAATTAACAAATCTGTTGGGATTTGCTTAATGAAGAGCGCTAAAGGCTGGCAATCAGGGCATGATTTAACCTGGGGCAAGGCCTTGCTAGCGAAAGGTTCGGGGATATAGATTGAAAAATAGTAGCTTTGCACCCGAAATCAATTTAGCCAAGTAAGTATGCCAACGAATAAGACTTTTACCATGATCAAGCCTGACGCTGTGCAGGATGGTCATTCAGGTTCAATCATCAAAATGATCGAGGCAGCGGGATTCCGGATTGTGGCCTTGAAAAAAACACAGCTTACCCCAGAGCGTGCAGGAGAGTTCTATGCCGTGCATAAGGAGCGCCCTTTCTATAATGATCTTTGCAAGTATATGTCGTCGGGTCCCATTGTCCCGATGATCCTGGAAAAGGAGAATGCAGTGGCTGATTTCCGTACACTCATCGGTGCTACCAACCCGGCGAATGCAGACGAGGGTACGATCCGCAAACTATTTGCGAAGTCAATCGAAGCGAATGCGATCCATGGTTCGGATTCGGACGAGAATGCGGCAATTGAGGGCAATTTCTTTTTCTCGCACACCGAACAGTTTTAAGCCATTTGATACCAGCATAAGAATACCCGGCAGCGTTCCTGCCGGGTATTCTTATATATTATTTAATAGGGTTGACCAATACGCTGTCGATCACCTGCATAACGCCGTTTGAAGCATTCACGTCCTTTTTAATGATTTCGGACTTGTTGGCGGTTACCACAGTGTCTTTAACTTCTATCGTGATTTTCCGCTTACCTACCGATTCTTTGTCGCCAGGTTTCGCTTTTAGTTCCGAATAAACAGTGGGGCCCAAGAGCACGTGACGCAGCAAGAACACTTCTGCTGAATCGGAAGGCATCGAAGTAATGACCGATGCGCTGAAAATGTTGGCCTTTTTGAAAGCATTATTGTCAGGCGCAAAAAAGGTATAGTTCTGGGATCTGAAAGCATCGTTCATCTCAGCATGGTTCATGATGTCTTTCAATATGCTGAATTCCGGATTTTCCAGAATGATATCCGTCATCGCTTTGGGTGCTACCTTATCCTCTGCCTTTTCTTTACAGGATAAAAAAGCAGTTGAGAATACTCCTGCTGCCAAAAAAAATGTTGCCCAACGCCCTACAAAACGGTTTTTTTTCATAGCTTTCCTACTGGTTAATTTCTGTAAAACTAATGGAAAATGTATTTTGACAGAATTTGTAACCAGATTTTTTTAATCCTAATCCCATACCTACCATGTTAAAAATTAGACAATTGTTTGTCGCCGGAGCTGCTGTCCTGATGCTGAATTCAGCGTTTTTTGCGCTGAATGGCCCTGAGGCGGACCCTCTAAAAAAGCCCGTCAAATTATTCAACGGAAAGGATCTCAAAGGCTGGACGGTGCACGGAACCGAAAAATGGTTCGTGGAAAATGGCGAGCTGATTTGCGAAAGCGGCCCCGACAAGAAATACGGTTACCTGACCACCGACAAATTCTACAAAAACTTCGATCTCTCATTGAAATTCAAACAGGAAGCGAATGGTAACAGCGGTGTGTTCTTCAGATCCACTGTGGAAGGAACGAAGGTTTCGGGCTGGCAGGTGGAAGTAGCGCCGCCAAACCACGATACCGGCGGCATTTATGAGTCGTACGGACGCAACTGGCTGGTCCAGATTCCGGACGAGAAAGAGGGTTTTCTTAAAATGGGAGAATGGAACACATTACGTATCCGCGCGGAAGGCGATCGTACTCAGACATGGCTGAACGGGCATGAAATGGTGGATCTGACAGATGCGAAAATCGGTGCAGGTGTAGGTTCCATTGCATTACAGATCCATGACGGCGGCGGTATCAAAGTACACTGGAAGGACATTACATTGGAAGAGCTGTAAATCCCACTGTTTTTCATTCCGTCAGCGGGTAGATTCATCCCCCTGAAACCTACACTTCGTCGGAAATCATTTATGAAAGGGCTTCATGGCCAATAGTTTTGTGTAGACAATCACGCAAATCTATTAGCCATGAAGCTTTTTTATTGTCTGTTCTTGCTTGTCTCGCCCGTCGCTTTCGCGCAGAAGAATATTCATGGGAAAGTGACAGATCAGAAAGGTAACCCGTTGCCTGGTGCCAATGTTTTTCTCAAAGGCACTTACGACGGCGGAACTACGGATGTCCATGGTGTTTTCAGTTTCCCAACGACGGAGAAAGATACAGCTACGTTGGTGGCCAGCTATGTTGGTTTTGAAATTTCGGAAAGTAAATTGAACCTGAGGGAAGCACCAGCTGCATTGTCGATCAAGCTGGCTGAACTGGCCAATGAACTGAGTACGGTCGTGATCACTGCGGGCGCATTTGAGGCTTCGGATGATAAAAGAATGGCCATGCTGAAACCCCTGGATATTGTTACCACGGCAGGTGCGGCCGCCGATATCACAGGCGCCATGCAATTTCTGCCTGGTGCGCAGCGCGTGGGGGAGCAGGAGGGGTTGTTTGTCCGGGGGGGCTCGGGGCAGGAAACCAAGATCGTGATCGACGGCATGATCGTTCAGAATCCGTTTTTTAGTTCATTGCCGGATGTCCAGTCCCGCGGACGCTTTAATCCTTTTATGTTTAAAGGTACATCTTTCAGTACTGGCGGATATTCTGCTCAATATGGACAGGCGCTATCATCGGTGCTGTTGCTGAACACGACTGACAAGGTGAGCAACAATGGCCTGGGCATCAGTCTGAACCTGGCGAATGCGGGGCTGAATTATGATTATGCAAATAAAAATCAATCGGTTTCGGCAGTGGTATATTATGGTAACCTTCGTCCGCTTTTCAAATTGGTCAGACAGAACGTTGAATGGATCCATGCGCCGGAGTTTAAAGGTTCCTCATTGACCTACCGTTTGAAACCCACCAAAAATGGCGTTCTGAAAATCTACGGCATGTATTCGGATAGTCATCTGAGCATGGATAGTCGTGATCCTTCATCTGAATCCGGGAAAATGCGGCTGGTGCTTCGCAATGCCAACGCATTTACTACCAGTACTTATACGGACTCGTGGAAAGACGGTCGCTGGACATTGAACTCGGGTTTTTCATACAGCCGCAATAAAGACAAAATGACGTACGATGGCGTCAATTTCGACCGGTTCGACCAGCGTACCCAGGCGCGCCTGGTGCTGACCCGGCTGCTTACCGGAAACAACACGATCCTTTTCGGAGCGGAGGCGCATGCGATCAACCTGGGTAATGGGGTAGACGGACAGCTGTATCGCCTCAAAGACCGGTATACCGCTGCATTCATTGAAACAGAAATTTACATTACCCGTGAACTGGCCGGTCGCATCGGGGTGCGTAGTGAATATTCTTCGGTCATTAGCCGCGCCAATGTAGCGCCCAGGTTGTCATTCGCTTATAAAACCGGAAGGTACAGCCAGATATCTCTCGCCGCAGGACAGTTCTATCAGAATCCGGACTACCGATATCTGTATCGCAACCAAACATTAAAATATGAGCGGGCAGACCACTTGATACTCAATTATCAGATCATCAAAAATCAGCGCACATTTCGGGTAGAGACATTTTACAAGAACTATGGCCAGCTGGTGCGGGAGTTTACCGGACAGAAGTACGATGCGGATCCGTATCGCTTTCCCTGGGGAGCTACCAATAATGGAGGGGACGGCTATGCCAGAGGGTTTGACTTTTTCTGGCGTGACCAGAAATCCATTAAAAATCTCGACTATTGGATTACATACAGTTTTGTGGATTCGGAAAGACTGTTCCAGCAATTTGCGGAGTCTGCAACGCCTACATTTATTTCCAACCACAACATCAGCCTCATCACCAAAAAATGGTTTGAAAAAGCCAAAACCAACGTGAGCATGACGTACGCTTTCACCAGCGGGCGACCTTATTACAATCCCCAAAGTGACGAATTCCTGAAAGATCGTACACCGTCGGTCCATAATGTAAGCTTCCAGGCCAGCAAGTTGCAGAGTATCAAAGGGAATCTGTTGATTTTTTATGCTACGATCGAGAATGTGCTGAATACCAGGAATGTATTCACCTATCGCTACACACCGGATGGGAAGACCCGCTACGCCGTTGGGCCGCAGAGCTACCGGAGTTTTTTCCTGGGAATGCAGATCATGTTATCGAAAAAGGCCAAAGTTGATAAAGACGACTTTTAACACTAACACAATCAGAATTTTAACCATTTTATCCAATGAAAAAACTACTCATAACCACAATCTTAATCGCCGTATCGGCATGTATGGGATGGGCACAGAACGAAAAGTATACCCAGGCTATGACCGATGGGATCAAGGCATTGAACAGTATCGACCGGGCGAAACCAGACCCGAAAACCTTGCAGGATATCTCTAACCGGTTTGAACGCATTGCAGCGGCCGAACCGAAGGAATGGTTACCCAAGTACTATGCAGCCTATGCAAATGTGCTGTTGGGATTTGCAGGGAGCACCCTTAACGAGAAAGACCAGTATCTTGATAAAGCCAATGCCTTATTGAAAGATGCGGAGGGTATTGCTGGTAAGCCGAATGATGAATTGGAAGTGTTGAAAGCCTATCAGTCGCAGATCCACCTTGCTGCCGACCCGATGAACCGCTGGCAGGCTGATGGGGAAAAGTTTACAGGTTTTCTGCAATCGGCTAAATCGATCAACGCCGAAAATCCGCGTATCTATTATCTGGAAGGGTCGAGTTTGTTCTTCACTCCCGAAGAATATGGAGGAGGGAAGAAAGTTGCCAAACCGCTGCTCGAAAAGGCGCAGCAGAAATTTGCTCCCTTCAAAAGTGAGACAGCTATCCACCCGGACTGGGGCAAGGTGGAAACCGAATGGATGCTCTCGCAAACTAACTGATATTAACGATTAGGGTTTACAGCATGGACGAAAAGAAAACGAAGCCGTTGCGCATGACAGCCTCAGCGTTGGACGGAAGGGATTTCAGTAACATGGATCTGGAAAATGCGGATTTCAGCTTTTCGAGTTTGAAAGACATCAACTTCGACGGCGCGAATCTGCGCAATGCCAAACTTCGTTTCACGGCCCTGGATAGGACTACCTTCCGGAACTCGGATCTTCGCAATGCGGATCTGAGTTTCAGCAGTCTTTCGGATGTTGATCTCACAGGTGCAAAGGTCGAGGGGGCCAATTTTAGTTTTACTTCCCAGGAAAAGTCGTTCAACTGGCAGGATTTCAGTCTGATCGGCATTATTCAAACCCAGAGCTGGGTCGGGACGTTCGTAGCGGCAATTCTCGGAGCGGTGATATTGTACGGTTTCAATGCGATCGCCTATTTCACTGCCGAACTTTCTTTTACTGAGGAACCGGTTCGCCTGACGTTCTACAAATACCTCGCGACGCTCACCATCGCAACGGGCGTGTTTACGATCCTGGTCACCCAGGGACTGACGGCCTGGCTCGATATGATTATCAAGAGTTTACTTGCCAAACACATCATTCTTTCGATTGTCGTCTTCTTGTTTGACAGCGCATTGAGCCTCGGTATTTACCATCTGTTCGCCACTGATATTGTGGGGGATTATGTCGCGCGTTATCCTGCGGAACCTTCGCAAAATGCGCCATGGTACTGGTATGCCTGGGCACCGGTGGTCATCGCGAACGTATTCTATTTCCTGAGCCGCGAAGGTCGTCAGATCTCCCGCAAAATATCGGATCAGGAGTATCAGTTGCTTAATCTTGAAAAACTCAAAACCAGGGCTGAACTGGATGCGTTGCAAGCCCGTATTAACCCTCATTTCTTATATAACTCCCTGAATAGCATTGCCAGCCTCGTGCACGACGACCCTGAAAAAGCGGAGGAAATGACGCTGCTGCTCTCGAAGCTCTTCCGATACACGACCGGCCGTAAAACGGGCGACTATTTCGACACGATCGAGAACGAGCTCGAAATGGTGGAAACCTATCTGCAGGTGGAAAAAGTACGGTTCGGTGAGCGGCTGCGGTTTAATGTGGAAGTGACAGATGAGGGACTGAAAAGCCTCCAGGTACCTAAATTCATTTTGCAGCCCATTGTGGAGAATGCGATCAAGCATGGTATTTCACGCATGGCGGAACAGGGCAACATCGTTGTGAAAATTTATGAGCAGGACCAATGGCTTCACCTTTGTGTCCATGACAATGGTCCGGCTTTCTCCGAAACCATGGGTGCCGGATACGGCATGCGCAGCATTCAGGACAAACTCAAATTGCTCTATGGTGACAATGCCCGGTTGGAACTCAAAAACGAACCCCATAAATCGGTTAATATTGCCATTCAGAAATCAGCTATCGAACAACATCAGCAATCCAATCATGCAGTTTCCTCTTAAAACCATCCTGATCGACGACGAATCTCTCGCTTTGAACCGTCTGCGCCGGCTGCTGGAAAAGCACCCCGATGTTTTTACCATTGTGTCGGAGGCGAAGAATGGTGCGGAGGGGTTGGTAGAAATAGACAGACACAACCCGGATGTAATCTTCCTGGATATCGAAATGCCATTACTGAACGGTTTTGAAATGCTTTCAAAATTGACAAGAATGCCATTGGTGATATTTTCAACGGCTTATGACCAATACGCCATCCGCGCCTTTGAGGAAAATTCCGTTGACTATCTTCTAAAACCAGTCGAAAATGATCGTCTGATGAAGACGATCGAAAAGATCCGGAACATTGCCAATGCGGGTAGAGGTCAGGCCGGAGGTTTCAATCCATATTCCGAAAACCTGCTGAGATTACTGGAAGAAATGAAACCGAAAAAAGAGATCTTTTCTTTGTCAGTCAAAACCGGTGACCGCATTCTGCTGATTCCGATGACGGAGATCACACATTTTGAAGCAGAAGAAAAATACGTCTTCCTCAATACGCTCGACGGACAAAAGTACCTTCTTAATTATACGCTTACTTCGCTCGAAGAAAAGCTTCCCCAACATTATCTTCGCGTAAGCCGGGCCGGGATAGTCAACTCGCATCATATCAAGGAAATCCAAAAACATTTTAATGGAAAGTACGTGATCATCATGCGCGATCGCAAGGCTTCCCAGGTTACAAGTGGCAGTACCTATGGCGAAACAATCCGTCATCTTCTTGATAATTAAACGAATTGCTTCCCGGATGCATCGGAATATTCATTTTGAAGACCTGATACTTATTCCTAAATTGCGCCCTCGTTTAAATTTCCATTGTTATTTTCGAGTATTAATTCACTGTTTATCAGCGAGTTTCAGGTAGTTTGGGATGGGGTCGTCAATGAATTATACGAAATTTCGGCACAGATTTGCCGGCTGTTGCGTATTTATCAGCGAGCAAAGTGATTCCTGAAAACCCGGGGTAGCTAAAAATTCATCCCGAATTGACAACGCGCTTCGATATTGTTGTTTTTGTTTGTTAAAAAAGGTTAAAAGGAGTCAGGAGTAATGAAGGAGCTCATTGATACGGGCAATCTGCCAAAACACATAGCCGTTATCATGGACGGTAACGGGCGATGGGCTCAAAATCAGGGAGCAGCACGGATTTTTGGCCATCGCAATGCGATTAAGGCCGTGAGAGAGGTGACAGAAGGGTGTGCAGAGCTCGGGGTTTCTTTTTTGACATTGTATGCTTTTTCGACGGAGAACTGGGCACGTCCGGAATTTGAAGTCAAGGCACTCATGGAGTTGTTGGTGCAATCCATCGGTAATGAATTGCCGACGATGCAGAAAAACAATGTAAAACTGGATACGATCGGAGATATGGCCAGCCTTCCCCGGAGTTGCCAAAGACAGCTGGCAGAAGCAATTGAAGCGACACGCCAAAATACCGGACTCAACCTGATCCTTGCATTAGGATATAGTGGTAAGTGGGATATTACGCAGGCTGCCAGGAAGATTGCAGAAGACGTACGGAACGGAGTGGTACAGCCCGCGGAAGTCAATGAAGAGTTGATCGCTGCCAATCTGTCGACAGCTCCTCGTCCGGAAGTCGATCTGATGCTGAGGACGGGAGGGGATCACAGGATCAGCAACTTCCTGCTCTGGCAACTTGCATATTCTGAGCTGTATTTTTATGAAGATCTTTTCTGGCCCGACTTCCGCCGGGAGCATTTGTACGAGGCGATTCTGTCCTATCAGAACAGGGAGAGGCGTTTCGGAAAAACGGGTGAACAAATCAAAGCGAATGGTGCTAAGTAGAACTATATGAACCGAGTGAAAAATTTGAATAAATCATTAGCACATCTCAAAGGTCTTTCTGCTCTGTTGCTGTTGTGTTGCTGCTTCTCTGTGCAGGCGCAGCGCGTGGGATTGGGCGCATCGAAGCCCACAACGGCAGCGACCAATCTGGGTATTAATCCCGCAGACCCCAAGGAATACACTATTGCAGAAGTAACCGTTTCGGGCACTCAGTTTCTGGATCCGAATTCCATGATATCCATTTCCGGGTTGAAACCAGGTGACAAGATCAGGATTCCCGGTCCCGCAGTGACATCATCCATCAAGAAAATGATGGATTTTGGTACTTTAGACGATGTGGAGATCATGGCTACGAAAGTCGAGGCCGAAAAAATTTGGCTGAATATTCATATCAAGGAGCGGCCCAGGCTCTACAAAGTTTCGTTTTCGGGGGTCCGTAAAGGAGAGCGGGAAACGTTGAACGACAAGGTAAAACTGATCAAGGGACGGGTAATCACTCCTACGATCATCAAGAACACCCAGCTGGTCATTAAGAAGTACTATATGGATAAGGGTTTCTATTACACCAAAGTAAAGGTGCTTCAGATCCCTGATTCGACACGTGGACAAGCTACACTCAATTTCGCCATCACCAAGGGCAAAAAGGTCAAAATTCAGAAGATCAATATTGAGGGAAATACCGCGATCAGCGATCAGCTGCTGAAACGGAAAATGAAAGGCACGAAACAGCGACGTATTGGCCGGCTTTTCAACCCTTCCAAATATATTCCCAAGAAGTATGACGAGGACAAAGAGAAGCTGATCGCATACTACCGGAAAAACGGTTATCGCGATGCTACAATCGAATTCGATACCATTAAGAACGGCGATCAGACGATCAGCATCGATATGAAAATCGATGAGGGGCAGAAATACTATTACCGCAACATCACCTGGTCGGGTAATTATCTGTATACATCACAGTACCTGAGCGACCGCCTGGGTGTGAAAAAAGGAGATGTGTATAACCCGGAGGAACTCGATAAAAAGATCAATGGCATTCCCGGAGCCGACGTCAGTTCCATTTATATGGACGACGGCTACCTCTATTTTCATATCGAGCCAACGGAAAGAGCTGTTGACGGAGATTCTATCGATGTTGAACTCCGGATGTTTGAAGGTAAGCAGGCTACGATCAACCGTATTCTTCTCAATGGCAATACTAAAACCAGTGACAGAGTAGTACTGCGGGAGCTATTCACACTGCCGGGACAGAAATTCAGCAAGACGGAGATTATCAACACACAGCGCCAGCTGTCGCAGATGGGGTACTTCGATCCTGAAAAGATCCAGATCAACCCGATCCCGAACCAGTCGGACGGGACAGTGGACATTGAATATACAGTGGAAGAGAAACCTTCCGATCAGATCGAATTATCCGGTGGATGGGGCGGATATATCGGATTCGTTGGAACGCTCGGATTGGTATTCAATAACTTTTCGATCAAGAACATTCCAAACCGGGAAACTTGGCGACCGCTTCCATCCGGTGATGGCCAGAAACTCTCATTGCGTTTCCAGGCGAACGGAAAGCAGTACCAAACCTATTCGCTCTCTTTCAGTGAGCCATGGTTGGGAGGCAAGAAGCCTATCAACTTCGGTGTGTCGTTCCAGCGTACGGTGTACCGTATGACAGACCTGAGCTCCTATTACGGCTACAATACGGGAGCGGCTTCCGGAAGGGTCAACTACCGTGGGGGGTACTACAACAATGGGATTACCCTTTCATTGGGACGCCGTCTGAAAGAACCAGACCGTTACCTAGTCATGACACACTCATTATCCTATCAGCGCTACCGCCTCGACAGCCTCGATATTTTCCGAATTGGTTACAGCACGGGTAACTCCAACAACATTTCGTTCAATACTACGATCTCGCGGAATACTCTGAGTGACTTCCAATTCCCGAGAAGCGGAAGTAATATATCGTTGAGTGGTACATTCACACCACCGTATTCGCTGTTCCGGAAGAAAGCATTCTCGGATAAAACCGATACCTATCGTTGGGTAGAATACCACAAGTGGATGTTCGATGCGAGTTACTACGCCACCATCGTAGGCAAACTTGTGCTCAGTACACGTGCACACATGGGTTTCCTGGGAGCATATGGCAGCAAGGTAGGTTACAGTCCGTTCGGTCGATTCATTCTGGGCGGTTCAGGGCTTGCAGGTCAGGGCACATTCTCGCTGGCTGACCAGGACATTATCGGTTTGCGCGGTTATCAGGATCAAAAGGTAGGACCATTAGCGCAGAACGGTTATCCGGCGTCGGGTGGAGGTATTGTTTATAACAAATATGTAATGGAACTTCGCTACCCTGTTTCACTGAACCCTCAGGCGACGATTTTCATACTAGGTTTTGCGGAAGGTGGTAACAACTGGGGTACCTACAAGGAATTCAATCCATTTGATCTGAAAAGGTCGGCTGGTGTCGGTGCGAGAATATTTATGCCGGCATTCGGTCTGTTGGGGATCGACTGGGGATATGGATTTGATAAAATCCAGGGGTCACCGACCAGGAGCGGACCTCAATTCCACTTTACAATAGGTCAACAAATCAGATAATATTCTGAGTAAGAGTTTCGTTAAGAAGTTTGCAAATTATTAGCGGCTTGGCATGAAGAAGATTTTTATTTTACTAGTTTTGTCAATTCTATGTAGTTCATCTATATATGCCCAGAAGATTGGGTATACAGACATGGAATTCATAACCAGTAAAATGCCGGAATATCAGGCGGCACAGACGGAGATGAAGAAGTTCTCCGAGAAATGGGCCAAGGAAATCCAGGACAAGATTGCGGAGATTGATCGTATGCAACGCGCATACATGGCGGAGGAGATCTTATTAACGGATGAACTCAAACGAAAGAGGCAGAATGAAATAAAGGAGAAAGAGCTCGAAGCGGGAGAGTACAACAGTAAGATTTTTGGTATGGAAGGATTGATGTTCCAGAAAAAAAAGGAGCTCATGAAGCCGGTTCTGGAAAAAGTGCAACGGGCGGTAACCAAGGTTTGCAGTCAGCGTAGGCTCGATTTCATGTTTGATAAATCCAGTGATATCGGAATGCTTTATACGAATCCCAAGCACGACTATTCAGATTATGTGATGGAGGAGCTGGGAATTGATCCAAAAGCGAACAGAGCGGCACCAGCTGATAAAAACGCCAAACCGGAGCAACCTGCACAACAGCCGACACCTACTCAAAACTCACCAAAAAACAAAAAAGTACAACCAGTAAACTTAAATAAGTAACAGCGCAATGAAACAAAAATTGATGGCTTTTTTGGTCCTGATGACCATAATCACCACCCCTATCTTAGCCCAAACTACCCCTGCAAGCGGACTTACTAAAATCGGTTATACCAATGTCGACTATATAATTGGCAAATTGCCTGAAAGTAAAGTAATGCAGAACCAGCTGGAAGTAACCAAAGCACAGTTGGACAAAGCAATTGGGGAGACATACAAAGAGGCTCAGGAGAAATATGAGGCCTATCAAAAAAATGGGGCTAATATGACGGACGTGATCCGCGCCGATAAAGAAAAGGAACTGCAGAACCTGTCAACCAGAATCGAAGAAATGCGTAACAATGCACAGACTTCTTTGCAGACCAAGCAGCAACAGCTGTTGGAACCGATCCTGACAAAAGTGAATAATGCTATTCAGGAAGTGGGCAAAGAAAGCGGTTTCCTTTACATTCTGAATATGGATGCAGGTGCAGGAACAACGCCTATTATCCTGTTCGCGGCGTCGGAAGAGAACAATGCGACGAATCTGATCCTAAGAAAGTTGGGAGTGGATCCGGACAAGATAGAGGCTGCAGCTCCCGCAACGACCCCGGCTAAACCGGCAAGTGCGCCAGCTACAACCGCACCAGCGACGACTCCTAAGAAAAAATAATAGAGAAAATATTGAACTTAAAAAGCCGGGGTGCAGTCTTCTAAATGACTGCACCCCGGCTTTTGCATTGGACATAAGCGCGCTTAGGACTTATTTTTGTTATACACCTTTGAAAGTGCTTATATTCGAAAAGTACAAATCGCGTTTCATAGGCCGGGCGGCTTTCAGGACATTTTAAATTTGCATCTAATCGCAGGGCATTCTATACAGGAATTGCTAGTTTTGCGTTTAATTCTAAGTATCTGCTCACCCATCGGATTAATTATATTTTTGATGTTATGCTAACAAGAAAAATTCATAAAATACTGATTCTCCTTATACCCGTTTTTTTTGTTTCCAGGGTTCAGGGGCAGGATAATATGAAGAACAACTCAACAGGACCTCTACAACTTATATTCCCTGCCGAACCCGAATGGAATGTCTTATATGAAGGGAAAGAAGTTAACTTCCATTTACAAGTCAGGGGTGGAAAGAGCGACTCCGCCCGCTATAATGTAGCCAGCGGCCTGACAAAAGATATGAAGTTTGACTCGACCGGGCACTTCGTATGGACACCGGGTTATGACATCGCGGACCGTATCAACACCACCAAATCTTTCCCGATCGTATTCGAAGCGCAAAATGCCGCGGGGGAAAGCGTTTCCCGAGAGATTGTTTTCAAGGTAAACCATGTGAACAGGGCACCTCAGGTGGACGAGTTGCAGCCCTTCTACGTACAGTATAAAACACAGAATGTGTATAAAATTGACATGGGTGCGGTCCGCGATCCGGATGGCGACCCTATCGTCTTTGTGCCTATCCTGGAAGAAATGCCGGAAGGGATGAAGCTTTCTGCCGCAGGTGAAATTACCTGGGAGCCATCCATCGCCCAATTCAGTATTTTGAAGAAAGGCCCGAGGTATATGGAGTTCTATATAGAAGATCAACCCTCCAAGACGAGGACCAAGGGGCGTTTGAAATTGGATGTCACCCAAATGGATCTGGCACCCGACTTCACGATCATCCCGCAGAATTCGGTCATCCGCAGTGCTGAAAACAACCGTATCAATTTGCGGTTTACATTGTCGGATCCTAATGGAGAGGATGATATTACGACATTCAATTTTATTTCTGAGAATAAAAGGGTTCCTGCCGGTGCATTAGTAAAGAACACTCCGACAAGTTATGAGTTTATCTGGGAGCCTGGTTTCGAATTTGTAAAGGATCCATTTGATACACTGGCATTCAACATTACCTTCTATGTTTTGGATAAAGCCCAAAACAAAAAAGAACGTACAGTGAAGTTCGTCATTAAGAATACCGTGGATGAGAGTCTGCGTGATACTTACGTTTATAATTTGTACAGGGGAGCGTTGGTAAATGCATGGGGATTGCTTGAACAGATGACTGAAAAGGAAGGAGAACTGAAGAAGGCATATTCCAGGGCAAAAAGAGGTAAGCGTAGCCGATCGCTTGTTAATGCGTCACTTGGAGCGACAACCGGTTTGGCTCCTGTAATTGCAAAGACGGATCAGAATGTCAGAGGCTACATCACTACCATCGGTGGCACAACTGTTGCAACGGTAGGTACTTTGGAAGCCACAGAGGTGATCGGTAAGTCTGTAAATGGTTTGCTGGATAGGTTCAACTACGTGATGCAGAAGAAAAACGAACTGCAAAACAAAGGCGACGTGTTCGCGCGGGAGTACGGACAGAAATCGGCCAGACGGCAACCTGATTTTATCAGGAAGCTGGACGAGTTCAAAGCGTTGATGAATCTCAGCGGACTTGTGGCATTGGAACTGGATGCGAACTGGGAGAATAAGAAAGAGGCGACCGACAATGCGATCAAAAAAGCATTCAAGGATTTTGTTCCTTATACCAAAGATGAGAATTGAGAAAAATAGGGTTTGTATAGCAACAAAAAAGAGAGCGATCAGCTCTCTTTTTTGTTTTCATTATCGTCCTGCGGAGCGGAAGTAGCTGTCGGAGCTTCATTCTCTGCTCCGGTTTCTGTGGTGTCGGTTACAGGCGTTTCACTTTGTGGAGATTCTGGCTCGTGATTCCCGTTGATATCCTCTTCCGGCGTGTCCTCGTCATCGGGATGAGGCGTGGCGGAATGGAAGCTTCCCTGGAATATCAGAATGCTGCACACTCCCAGGAAAATGCAGGAATCGGCAATGTTAAAAATCGGTGTGGAGTAGTATTGCCCGCCCCAGACCGGTACCCAGTCGGGAATAAAACCTTCCCAGAAATCTACGAAAATCATGTCAATGACTTGCCCGTGAAACCATGGGGTAGGGGAGCCATAAGGCGCATTATCCAGCAATACACCATAAAATGTACTATCGATAACATTTCCAACTGCGCCGGCCAGAATCATCGCCAGCGCCCAGAGCAGGCCTTTGGAGGCACCCGCTCTCGCCAAATGGATCATGTAGCCCCCTATGGCTACCATGGCTACCAGCCGGAACAATGTAAGGAAAAGCTTGCCGTACTCATGTCCAAGCTGCATTCCAAAAGCCATTCCCGGATTAAGGACATAGTGCAGTTTAAACCAGTCTCCGATCAGCGCAATCTGCCCGGAAAAGCCGGGTTGCATGTATTTATGAACCAAAAGTTTGGAAGCCTGATCAATACCGATAAGGATAATACTGAAAATGAGGTAGGGAGCTGGATTTCTGGATTGGTTCATTCGGTTTTTAATACAATTGACGATTTTCAGAATGCGAAAGTAATAACTTACTTATAAAGAACCGATTCCTCTTCTCTTCAATTCGCTTTTAACTAACAAAAACTCCCGGCTGCTTTGTCCGGCAATCGAGGTGTTTTCTTCCGCACGACGGATCAGGTAGGGTAAAACGGCATCAATAGGGCCATAGGGGACGTACTTGGCTACATTGTAGCCGGCCTTGGCCAGGTTATAGGAGATATTGTCGCTCATGCCCAGTAGCTGTGCAAACCAGATCCGGTCGTCTGCATGGGCAATGCCGAGTTTCTTCATCTTGATCGCACAATATTGGGAGCTGTACTCATTATGCGTTCCGAGACAAATAGCGACGTGTTCGAGGCGATCGAGGCAGAAGTCGATCGCAAGATTGTAGTCAGTATCGGTAGCTTCTTTGGAAGTGTGAATAGGGTTGAAATATTCATTTTCACGTGCACGGAGCCTCTCCTTTTCCATATAGGCGCCGCGTACCAGTTTGCCGCCGAGAAAATACCCTTTTTGTCTGGCGTTTAGAAATGCAGTTTTCAGGTTCTCAAGCGTTTCATGGCGGTAAAGCTGGTAAGTGTTGTATACGATCGCTTTTTCGCGGTTAAACTGCTGCATCATTTCGTACGCAAGATCGTCGATCACGCCCTGTATCCAGCTTTCCTCCGCATCAATGAAGATCCGTACACCTAATGCATGCGCATGCTGGCACAGACGTTCCACACGTTGCGCGGCACGCCGGTAGGCCGCCTGCTCTTCCCCGGACAGCGGATCTTTACGTTGCACTTTTTCGAGGAGGTCGGAGGAAGCTACTCCGGTTACCTTAAAAACCGAAAACGGAATGGTCTTTGAATCCGCGGCCTTATCGATGGTTTTCAGTATTTCGGTAGCGGTAGCGTCGAAACTGCTCTCCTTGTCTTCTCCTTCAACGGAATAATCCAGTATCGTGCCGATACCCGACTGACCCAGGGAAGCGATTGTCGGATTACAGTCGTTAATCGTCTCACCGCCACAGAATTGTTCAAAAATGGTGACTCGGATGAGATTTTTTATAGGTAAGTTAAGTTTTAGTGCGAGCTTTATAAAAAAAGTGCCTAAATTTACCACTCGAGCCTGATTCATAAGGCTGAATAACCAGTATGTCTTCCTTAGTTTAGCGTCTGATTTGGAGGCGAAGGCAACGGAAGTATCTTCAAAAAATACAGGTATTTGGTCTTTTGGTGACGGATATGCCATTTTTGATGTACGTTTTTCCTGGGCAACTGTTTAACAAATGATTATAAAAACACAGGAAGAAAGTAATACACGTTAAGAAGTTGATTGACTTTTACGGCATCAAATGTACGTCAATCCAAGAAATACGCATAATACCGGATCAAAATATTACAATTATCAATTTTTTTAAAGGACAAGTTTTTGAGTATGAATGCTTCTCTAGATATCCTACCGCTTAGCAGTTGGATCAATACCGAAGGAAAGCCTTTGGTAATCGCCGGGCCTTGCAGCGCAGAGACCGAGGAACAAATGTTAGAAACCGCAACCCAGATCAAAGAGGAAGGATTTGCGCACGTAATCCGTGCGGGAGTTTGGAAACCGAGGACTCGTCCAGGAAGCTTTGAAGGTATGGGAGAAGCAGCTTTGCCATGGTTGCAGGCTGTGAAGCAGCAAACAGGCTTGCCCGTAGCTGTGGAGGTTGCTACGCCTCAACATATCGAACTGGCGCTGAAATATGGAGTTGATATTCTTTGGGTGGGTGCCCGTACAACCGTTAACCCATTCAACGTTCAGGAACTTGCCGATGCACTGAAAGGAATCGACGTGCCGGTTTTGGTAAAAAACCCTGTAAACCCAGACCTGCAACTGTGGGTAGGAGCGCTGGAACGTTTGAACCAGGCTGGCGTGAAAAAACTGGGTGCTATCCACCGCGGTTTCTCCAATGCTCAGGAAACCAAGTTCCGTAACTCCCCCATGTGGAATATCGCTATCGAATTGAAAACGATCTTCCCGCAACTGCCGGTAATCGGAGATCCAAGCCACATGGCCGGCAAGCGTGCATACCTGTACGAAATCGCCCAGCGTGCGCTTGACCTGCACTATGACGGTCTGATCATCGAGTCACACCGTGATCCAGACAAAGCTTGGTCTGATGCTGCCCAGCAGTTGACACCGGCTGCATTGGGACAAATGTTGCACGACCTCCACGTTCGTAAAGAGTCTTACGGCAGCGATTACCAGTCACAACTGGAAATCATCCGTGGTAAAATCGATAACCTGGACCGTGAGTTGCTCGAAACATTGGCAAATCGCATGGCTCTGGTTGAGAAACTGGCGGAATATAAACGTGATAACAACGTAGCTGCTTATCAGGTTGACCGTTTCCGTGAGGTTCTGGAAACCCGCGCCGGATGGGGAAGAAGCATGAATCTATATCCAAATCTCGTGGATGAGCTTTTCAAACTCGTTCACATGGAGTCGATCCGTAAGCAAACCGAGGTGATGAACCAGGTGAACGCATAAGATCGAACTGAATATAATAACAAAAGCCGCTTCGGATGGAGCGGCTTTTGTTGTTTCAGATGTTTTTCTCTTTTAAAACCCTGGTAATTTCCCGAGCCCAGATTTTATAGGCTTCGGTATTCAGATGGGTTTTGTCGACGGCATAAGCAGGTTTGAGACCGGTGGAGTCGGAAATGAACTGGTTCAGATCAATGTAAGTAATGCCGTTTTCTATGCAGTAACGGGTCAAAAAGCTGTTCAATTGATCGACCTCCCGTTGGCTTATCGGGTCATTTTGTTCATAAACCGTGAGTGTCACAACGGGGATAATGCGATTTTCGATCAATATTTCAATCATTTCCCGGTAATTCGCTTGCATTCTTTCCTGCGAAACACCCACAGTAATATCATTGATCCCGCCTTTAAGGAAACACACTTTCGGATGCAGATTCACAACATGGCTCTGGATGAGTTGCAGGAAATGGTAAGTACTTTGCCCCGGTAATGCATTGTTCATCACGTCAGCCCGGCCCAGCAATTCCACCCATTTTCCCTGTGCGGTAATGGAGTTGCCGTACATGACGATCGTCGGGTGCCCTTTGATCTGTACGAACCGCTGCGCGATCTTATCACGATACATATAGGCGAATATCAAAAAGGTTGCGACCAGGACCACATTCAGAGCCAGCGACAGAATCAGGAACCTTTGGTTTTTCATATCAAACAGATCTCAGGCTTTTTCGCCGAGGTTGAAACATCTTCTGCACCGCGCTTCATATAAATCGGTTTCGCCAAGCAGCACGCGCTCACTGGAGGGCGAAAGGCGGTAAGAATGCGACGCTACTTCACCGCAAACCATGCAAATCGCATGCACTTTGGTGACATACTCGGCTATGGCCATCAGCTGGGGCATGCATCCAAACGGTTTACCCATGTAGTCCATGTCCAGTCCGGCGATGATTACGCGCTTGCCGGTGTTGGCCAGATGGTCGCATACCGCTACGATTCCTTCATCAAAAAACTGAGCTTCATCCAGCCCCACGACCTCGCAATTTTGCGCCAGGTCCGATATTTGATGTGCCGATTGTACGGGTATGGAGCGGATGGAATTGTCATTATGTGAAACAATGTTCTCGTCGTGGTATCGTTTATCGAGAGCAGGTTTGAAGATCTGTATTCTTTGCCGGGCGATTTTGGCGCGGGTGAGCCTGCGGATGAGTTCTTCGGTTTTTCCAGAAAACATGGAGCCGCAAATGACTTCGATCCAGCCGGTCCGGGGATTTTGATTTTCTCTTTTGTGGGATGGTTCTACAAACATATTTTGGTGCCCGACCGACCCATTGAAAGGTCGATTTTTATTTTATATTTACAAATCAAACATATTTTTCCCAACACATCGTTACCAAAAGCTCTTATTCGTTATGCCGGATAATTTGAATTCAATCGCACTCAACCAGTACTCCGCACGGTTCACAACGACAGTTTTGAACGAAGTGTACAGGTCGCAGGACGTCATTACCGGTGCCGGATTATTAAAACTGACACCCGTAAGACAGGTCAACCTGGGTATTCTCAATCGCCTGTTTGAAGAATGGAAAAACAATGCAGAAGCCTTCCGCAGTCCTTACTTTGATTTTTCCAATGAAGAAGTAAAAAGCGCGCTGGAAGAGTTTATGAACATAGCGTCGCAGCATATAGCAGTAAGGAGGGCTGACTTGGAGCCGCTGCTGTCTGATTCAGTGAAGGAGTCATTAAAGCTATTGCTGGCGCCTGCCAGTTATTTTGAAGGCAAGATCAGAGCTGTCGCCGACGCTGAGTTTAGTCATGCAAAAGCCGAACAGCTCGTGAAATATACGCATATACACCGCGGCATTGCCGAAGCTCTTCTGGGGCGGCTAACCGACAGTGGATCAGATTCCGTGTATCAGACCCAGGCAGTGAGCTGGCTGTATGAGTTTAAGGATAATGTTGATCTAGTCGACGATACCGAGGAATATCTGTTACAGTTTTCTGAGATATTCCCGATCAACCTGAGCGAATTAAAAGTCGAGGATACCAGCAAGGGTGCCCAGCCGACGCATCGGCACGAATCGTTCTTTGATTCCGCATTCAGCGCGCTTGAACCCAGCACGTCGCGCCCTGCTGCACCTCGTGCAGAACCGGCATCAGCGGTGATCAGTGAGATCGTTGCGAAGGCTAACGCTGGCGGCGAAAGAGATTCTCTTAATAGTCGCTTCAAGGTTGAACTGCCCCAGCCTTCGGACGACAAGGCTTACGGAAGTGTGCCTGTGAAGGTGGAGAACATTGCGGGCTCCATCCCCTTGGGGCAGCGTTTCATGTTTGTCAACCAGCTTTTTGACCGAAACAGCGAGCATTTCGACAAGGCAATATATGAACTCGACAGGGTGAAAAGCTTTGAAGAGGCAGAAAACCTGATCTGGCACCGCTATGCTTCCAAATACGCCTGGGATGTAAACGGCGAGGCTGTGACCGCGCTGCTGGCTATTGTGAAAAGGAAATTTGCCTGAAAGGGTATTCTAATAACGGAATCAATGCGTCGGGTGCCCGTTATTCCGGCGCATTTTTATTTAACCTATTATTTGCCGGAACATCGACGTGGCCTTCCTGAATTCTTCGGGATCAATACAAGTCAGTTCTTCTTGTTCCCGGGCAAATTCGATCAGGCGTTCCGTTGGCATGTTTCCGACCAGATCGTCCTGCGCCATCGGACAGCCGCCGTAACCGAGGATAGCTCCGTCGAAACGTCGACATCCCGCATCATACGCGGCTTCAATTTTTACCCGCCAGTTTTCAGGTTCGGTATGAAAATGCGCTCCTATTTCAGCCTCCGGGTAATGAGGTATCAATGTGTTGAACAAAGAACGGACGTCCTCGATACGGGCGACTCCCACGGTATCAGCCAGCGAAAATGTCCCCACGCCCAATGCGGACAGCCTTTCCACCCATTCCATTACAATATCCGGTCCCCACGGGTCGCCGTACGGATTCCCGAAGCCCATAGAAATGTAGATGACCATTTCTTTCCCGTATTGGTCGCACAATCCAGCAATCCGCTTCACACGCTCAAACGACTCCCCGATGGTTGCATTTGTGTTTCTGATCTGGAAAGTTTCAGAAATGGAGAATGGGTACCCTAAATGCCTGATTTGATCGAATTGGCAGGCATCGGCGGCGCCACGCTCGTTGGCGACGATAGCGAGGATACTCGTATTGCTTCCCGACAGATCGAGGTGATCAGCAAGCCATGCCGTGTCGCGCATTTGGGGGATCGATTTCGGCGAAACAAAACTTCCGAAATCAATGGTGTCAAAGCCGGTACGGATTAGTTGGTTGAGATAAGCCAGCTTGGTTTCAGTTGGAATAAAGGGATGGTAGCCTTGCCAGGCGTCGCGGGGACATTCTATGAGTTTCATGATTAATGATTGAATGACCGAATGATTGATAATTGAAGTGTATACCCGCAGGGATGCATAGAGCAATGGGTGTTTTATAAACAAAGACTGCAATCGCGTAGTTCTTTGAACTAACGTGATTGCAGTCGGGAATCGAGGTGACTTTACAGTCTATTTCAATATGGGTGCCAGGTCGGCTTCGTTTTCGGCCAGCCAGGCTGTGATTTCTTCCACGATCTGACGGATACCTATTTTGGGTTCCCAACCTGTCAGTGCGGTTACTTTAGTATTGTCGGTGACATACAAACGAATGTCAGCAGTCCTGTTTTCGGGCACCACCTTAATGGGGATCGTTTTACCGGTAACCTCCTGGCAGATTCTGGTCAGCTCCTGTAACGATGCGCTGCTTTGAAAACCGCCGCCTGCATTCAGGATTTCTCCATTCACTTTGTCGAGATTATGCAATTGCCAATCGATGAGATTATACAGATCGGCAACGTGCAACATATCCCGGATTTGCTTCCCGGTGCCGCCATAGCCAAAGTAGCCGAGTTGCTGTTCGAAATAATGCTTGGCGATCCACAGCACCATTACGCCCTGGTCAACCTTACCCATTTGCCATGGACCGGTGATCACCCCGCAACGATTGATGACCGTTTTGAGGTTGTAAAACTCGTTATATTCCTGAATAATCAGCTCCGACGCGAGCTTGGTGGTTCCGTAAAGCGAACGGGCACCGTTCAGCGGGAAATCTTCGGCAATACCTTTCGACGATACGCCGGGTACGGGCTGTTCATCCGACAATGCGAAGCGGGTTTCCTCTTCAACGAAATTCAATGTCTCGATCGTTTTGATCGGATAAACACGGCTGGTTGAAAGAAATATAAAAGCTGCCTTGTGTTTCAATGCGTAATTGAGGCAGTTCACAGTACCCACGAGGTTGGTGTTGATCAGATAATCAGGGGTGCCGTCCAGTCCGGCCAGCACCGAAGGTTCCGCGGAAGCTTCAATTACCGTATCGACTGCCGGAAAAGCGTCGAAATCTTCCTTGTTCCGTATATCTCCGTGAACAAATTCTACGCCTGCCCTTTTTAGTCTCGGGATATTCAGTTCAGATCCTCTCCGTTTGAGGTTATCCAGGGCATAAACCTGGTAGTCGGGATAGTTTGTCTTCAGTGCGATGGCCAGCGAAGAGCCAACGAAACCGGCTCCACCGGTGATCAGAATTTTCATAAAGGTGAGTGGAAATGTGTGGTCGTATAAAAAGCCAAAGTTAGGGGATTAGAAGAAACAGCCACCTATGCGTTAAATAAATAGCATTTGATTCTTTTAAGAATTAATTAAATATTTTAAATAAAATAATTAATTATCAGATGAAGTATGTAACTTATGTTCACATCTTTTGGTACAAAGCCCCGGTACTGCAACAAGTCAACTACATTAGAACGTATTGAATAAAAATCAACTGCGTAGATGCGTATTTTTACCATTGTTTTATTTCTTATTGTCTGTGCATCAGGGAATCCCTATGCGCAAGGCACACTGGCGAGTAGTTCCTCGGCCAGGGAAGTTGCGCCCTATCCTGTGTCACTTTACAAGAAGGCGACCGATCAATCCCAAAATCTCTATAACGGAAGGCAATATTTCGTTTACGATGCGCGGATGGAGGAGCACCAGTTCCTTAAACAGCGTCGCTGGCTGAATGGAATGGTGTTGTATGACGGGCAGCAATTCGATAGCATTCCCATGCTCTATGATATCTTTAAGGATGAAGTCGTGATCCGGCATTTCAATGGGGACCATATTCTTTTGCAAACGGTTAAAGTGGATTCATTCATCATCGATAATCACCATTTTGCGAGAATGGAGGCGGGCAAGGATGTCAACCCCCAAATGCGCACTGGTTTTTATGACGTGATATATAGCGGAAAGTCGAAGACCATCGTCCGCAGGACCAAACAGCGACAGGAAAAAATTGTCGAGAAAAGAGTAATTGCTTACTATCCCGAGAAAAACTTCTTCTATGTGTTCAAGGAAGGACGATACCATTCGGTCCATACGAAGAGATCTGCTCTGGACCTGTTCCCGGAACACAAGCGAGAGTTACGCAAGGTATTGCGGGAGAATAAAATCAAATTCCGGAAGAACCGGGAAATGGCCATTACCAGGATGGTCTCAACCCATGACGAGCTAGCCAACCCATGAGAATACTTTTACCCTTAGCCCTTTTTGTTTGTTGCCTCTTTACCGCTAATCATTCAATGGGGCAAAATACCCCTGAAAAGAAGATCAGTATGCGGCTCGATTCGGCGCGGTTCGACCAGTTCGTGAAGCAGGTGGAGGCACAGACCGGTTACTATTTTTACTATGATGCGCCAAAGTTCGATAGTCTTACACTGGACCTGAACGTCCAGAACCTGTCACTGAGGGAAGTACTCGACCAGGTTTTTCGTGGCTCGGAGTTTGAATATGCGATCGATGGACAGAAAAGGATCTTCATTACGCAAGGACAGAAAATCATCACGCAGCTGACTCCGGGTTTATTCAATCCCGATAGAGCAGGGGAAACGGATACGATTGCTTACGCCGGCCCGGAAAGCGATATCAAGGAGAAATTGTTGTCCACAGCCGAAAGTAAGGTGCATGAGATCGGTATTAAAAAGCATAGGATCACGCCAGGCAATTCCACCATTACAGGC
This sequence comes from Dyadobacter ginsengisoli DSM 21015, assembly GCF_059568735.1. Taxonomy (NCBI): domain Bacteria; kingdom Pseudomonadati; phylum Bacteroidota; class Cytophagia; order Cytophagales; family Spirosomataceae; genus Dyadobacter; species Dyadobacter ginsengisoli. Next base: position 826,220 of record NZ_JCANTY010000003.1, on the reverse strand, counting down.
TATGTACGCAATGCCATTACGGGAGAGCCGGTAATCGGGGCAGCTGTTTTTATCAATTCTCCATCGATTGGTGTCACCACCGATGCCCTCGGTCAATATGCGCTGACCATCCCGCGAGGTAAACAGAGTGTCCGTATTAAGAGCACGGGTATGCGGGAGACGCAGCGCCAGGTTATACTCTATTCCGACGGCAAGCTGGACATTGAAATGCGGGAAAGTGTGATCGCATTGAAAGAAGTTTCGGTAAAAGCGGGAATGGACCGAAACGTGGTGGGGACGCAAATGGGGACCGTGAAACTGACGATCAAAAACCTGAAACAAGTCCCCACGGTTTTTGGGGAAACGGACCTGTTACGGACGATATTGACGTTGCCGGGGATTAAGTCCGTGGGCGAAAACAGCACCGGATTGAATGTCCGTGGTGGTTCAGTGGACCAGAACCTTATCCAGTACAACGACGCCGTTATTTACAATCCTTCGCACCTTTTCGGGTTTTTCTCTGCATTCAATCCCGACGTTTTGAAGGATGTCGAGCTGTATAAAAGCACTATTCCTTCCAAATTCGGTGGCAGACTTGCCTCGGTGCTGGACATAAATAGTCGTGACGGAAACAAAAAGAAATTTGTAGCATCCGGAGGAATCGGGCTTGTGACAGGGCGGTTGACGCTGGAGGGCCCGCTTGTAAAAGACAAAACTTCATTTTTACTGGGCGGGCGATCGACCTATTCGAACTGGGTGATCAAGGCGTTGGATAACGAGAATTATAATAAGAGCTCGGCGTCGTTTTATGATGTTAACCTTCATTTGAGCCACGAAATCAATGAAAAAAATAGCCTGTTTCTGACCGGCTACATCAGCGACGACCGTTTCCGACTTTACGGAGACACACTGTACACCTATCAGAACCAGCTCGCCTCCATTAAATGGAAACATACTTTTAATTCCAGATTGTATGGCGTGTTTACCGCGGCCCACAGTAAGTACCAGTACGCAATGGAAGCCGAAGGTCTGCCCCTTAATTCATTCGATCTGAAATTCGACATCAATCAATCCAACTTCAAGGCGGATTTTAGCTATGTATTGCATCCGAAGCATACATTGGAGTTTGGTCTCAGTACTATTTATTACAAACTACACCCCGGCTCCTTCAAGCCACGCGGGAGCGAATCGCTGATCCTGCCGGATCAACTTGAGGCAGAGCAGGCAACGGAAAGCGCATTGTACCTGGAAGACAAATTCGAGGTAAGTCCGCGCCTGTCGATTTCGGCCGGTATTCGCTATTCTTTTTTCCAATACCTCGGTCCCAAGACAGTCAATACCTACCTGCCTGGCTTCCCCATCGATTACATTTACCAGGAAGGTGTTCAGGAATACAAATCAGGCAAGAAGATCAAATCCTACAGCGGACCCGAATACAGGGCGTCGGTGCGATATAGTGTTCTGGATAACCTGTCTCTGAAAGTTAGCTACAACACGCTCCGGCAATACATTCACTTGCTGACAAACACCATGACGGTCTCGCCGACAGACATCTGGAAACTCAGCGATCCGTATATCAAGCCGCAGATCGGGGATCAGATATCGCTGGGACTTTACCGCAATTTCAGGGGTAATAAAATTGAGGTGTCTCTGGAAGGTTATTACAAAAACATCCGCAATTTCCTGGATTACAAGGGGGGCGATTCATTGATCATGAACCACAATATCGAGGCCGCGGTGATCAATACCAAAGCCAAAGCATATGGTGTGGAATTTATGATCAAAAAAATGACCGGAAAACTGAACGGCTGGCTGGGTTATACCTATGCACGGACATTATTGCGTGCAGTAGACCGCGATTCGCCCGATGCACCCAACGACGGGAACTTCTATCCGAGCAATTATGATAAGCCGCATGATTTTACACTGATCTCCAATTATCGCTTTTCGCACCGGTTCAGTGTTTCTTTCAACTTTACATACAGCACCGGTCGGCCTTATACCCCGCCGATTGGAAAATACGTCATTGATGGCTCTCAGCGGGTGTATTATGCCGACCGCAACCAATTCCGAATTCCGGATTACTACCGCACCGACCTTGCGATGAATATTGAAGGGAACCATAAAATCAAAAAGCTGGCGCATAGCTCCTGGACATTGGCGGTTTACAATCTGTTGGGCAGGAAAAACCCGACTTCGGTTTATTTCCAGACTGTGGGCGGAAGGGTTAATGGATACCAGCTTTCGATTTTCGGACAGCCGATCCCTACCATCACTTATAATTTCAGATTCTAAAAAGGTGGCAATGAGATACTGGTTTCTGAAACTTGGCTTTTTTGCACTGCTGGTAGTGTTTGACAGCTGCGTCGAGCCTTTTTCTCCACCCGAGGTCAATTCGGACGAGAACTACCTCGTCGTGGATGGTTTCCTGAATGTCGGCGGGAATGATTCGACCCGGATAGGACTGCGCAGGTCACAGAATGTCAACGTCAATACCCCCCCCGCAATCGAAACCGGCGCTCAGTTGACCGTAGAAGAAGAAAGCGGAGAAACCTTTGCACTGTCTGAAAGCGAAGCGGGTATGTATGTACTTCCGCCCCGGCAATTCGGGCGCAATGGAAAATACAGGCTGCGGATCAAAACGAAAAACGGGCAGGAATATCTTTCTGAATATGTAGCAGTAAACATTACCCCTGAAATCGACAGCCTGGCCTACAAGGTTGATCCGGTATTGAACGCGGCGGTTTTCTACGTGAACACGCATGATACGCAAAACAAAACACAGTTTTACCGCTGGAAATTCGAAGAAACCTGGGAGTATGAGTCAGCTTATTACTCTGCATTGGAAGTCAGGAACGACTCGGTGGTTTTGCGGAGGGATAATATCAATAAGTGCTGGGGCAGGGCGAAATCCGGCAGTATTTTACTGGGCAGTACGATCAAACTCAGTAGCGATGTAATCAAGGACCTGCCGCTCAACCGGGTGCCGATTTCCACCAACAAGCTATATATCAAGTACAGTATCCTGGTAAAACAGTATGGGCTGTCGCAGCAGGCATTCGAGTACTGGACAGCTCTCGCGAAGACCACGCAGGGCACGGGAAGCCTTTTTGACGTTTTACCATCCCAGGTGACGGGTAACATTTCGAATGTCGCCAATGCAAGGGACCTGGTATTTGGCTATTTCAGCGCATCGACAGAAGCAACCAAAAGGCTCACCATCACGCCGCGGCTTGGGATGTTTCCGCGCTGCACGGAGCCCGACACGATCCCGCTGCGTTGCTCGGGACGCGACGAGGTGGAATGTGCGCTGAATACGCCGAAACTCCTTCTGACTTACTGGGGTTTTCGTGCAGATTCTGTTTTGGTGGCGCCGCACTCATGCACGGATTGCCGGCTGGAAGGTGGAAATACAGAGCGTCCGTCATTTTGGTAGTGATTTATAAGTAATAGAAATTGTGAAAGAAATAAACTTCATCGAACAGGCAAAGTGCAAGCGTATTTTCCGGAAAGCGAATTCGCCGAGATTTTTGCTGTCCGGGTTATTGATGGGCATTGGATTGACTATCTATAGTTGTATCGATCCGTTTTCCCCACCTGAAGTAAACAATCCTGAAACCTATCTGGTGGTTGATGGCTTCCTCAATGTGAATGGAGATACAAGTAGCATCCGGCTTAGCCGTACCCAGAATACAAACGACGACAAACCAGTGGTTACCGAATCCGGTGCGTCGATAACCGTGGAGGCCGAAAATGGAGAAACTTATCTTTTCCAGGAAACCGGTAATGGACTGTACAAGCTGCCACCGGCAGGGTTTGACCAGGACACAAAATACCGGCTGCATGTCAGGCTGAGGAATGGCGGAGATTACGAGTCGGATTACGTCGTAGTGAGCAAGACGCCGCCGATCGATAGTATTACCCATCGGATAGATGTCAACCGCAATGCGATGCTGGTGTATATCAACACACATGACCCATCCAATGCAACGCGGTTTTATCGGTGGAACTTTGAGGAAACCTATGAGTACCGAATGCCATATTATTCTAGTCTGACGCGAGATATTCCCAATAAGCAGATCATTCCGAGATCGGACAACATCAATGTGTGCTGGCGGACACTGGAATCGAAAGATATCAAGCTGGGCTCCACCATCAAGCTGAGTCAGGACATTATCCGTGATGTGCCGGTTAATATCATCGACATCAATACCAACAAGCTTTACTTTGGCTATACCATCCTGGTTAGGCAATATGGATTGACACGCGAGGCGTTCGAATATTGGACGGACCTGGCCAAGACCACGCAGGGCACGGGAAGCCTTTTTGACCCACAGCCTTCACAGGTAACGGGGAATATCAAAAATAAAGCAAATGCCAAGGAACTGGTTTTCGGGTACTTCAGCGCGGCGCAGGAGCAAAAGAAACGCATTTTTATAAAAGAAGCGCTTGGCGCCTACCCACGATGCCAGGCACCCGATACACTCACTCCGAAAGACGCGCTCGAAGGAAGCGGCGTGTTGCTGAGTTACTACATGGGCGAGCCGAAGAGCGGTTACCTGTCGACGTCGGAATCCTGTGCAGATTGCAGGTCGCAGGGAGGGACAACCACGAAGCCGTCATTTTGGGAATGATCAATTTCATGATTTGAAAATAGAATGAAACTCAGGACTTTTATTTATTGTTGGCTGGCCCTGGCTCTTTCTGGCCGTTCTTACGCCCAGGATGACGCCATGCTGGCATCCATGCAGCAGCGGTTCGGACTGTACACCGAGAGAGCGGTGCAGGAGAAGATGTACGTACATATCGACCGGCCCTTTTACCTTGTTGGCGAATCCATCTGGTTCAAGGCATATAACCTGAATGGATCGACACACCGTTTTCTGGATCTCAGTAAAGTAGGTTATCTGGAAGTGCTGGACAGCGAAAACAACGCCGTATTCCAAACCAAATTTGCCATGCTCGACGGGCGCGGCAACGGTTCCGTTCTGATACCTTCCGCCATTGTAAGCGGCCAGTATAAATTACGGTGCTATACCAACTGGATGAAGAATTTTAGTGCGGACAGCTATTTTGAAACGCCTATCTCAATCGTGAATCCCTTTGTCAGGTTCGAACCTGACAGGGCGTCCAAGGAAGAACTGCATTATGATGTCCAGTTTTTTCCAGAGGGGGGGCATTGGGTAAACGGAATCGAAAGTAAAATAGCGTTCAGGGCTGTTGGGGTGGATGGCAAAGGTATCGGGTTCAAAGGCGTAGTGCTGAACCAGCAGAATGAAACAATCCGTGAGTTCGAACCCGAAGTAAACGGAATCGGATATTTCACATTGAAGCCGGAAGAAAACAATGCATACAAAGCAACCATTACCGACAGTAAGGGGCGTCGTTTCGAATATGAACTCCCGAAGGCGGCATCATATGGTTATGTAATGGAGGTGAAAGATTCAACCGCGACCCTCGTGAAAGTGACAGTTGCTGCCCGTCTCGAAAATGATGGTCCCGCGAATGTGTACATGCTCACGCACACTCGTCAGTCGAATACCATGTTTGGCAAAAAGACATTGAATAACGGCCGGGCGGTTTTTGTGCTGGAAAAAGGCAAACTGGGGGAAGGTATTTCGCATATCACGATTTTCAACGAAAGGCTGAAACCGGTTTGTGAGCGGTTGTATTTCAAACGGCCGGAGAAACAGCTCTCGATTGACGCCCAGGTGGGCAAGACATTCATCACTAGAGAGAAAGTAGCGATGAATCTGTCGGCGAGCGTGGGGCAGGCTGTGCCGGCATGGAGCAATTTGTCGGTTGCCGTTTACCTGGACGACTCAATCCAGTATCAACGCGAACCGGATATTCACAGCTATCTCTGGCTCACCGCCGATTTGAAAGGGAATGTCGAAAATCCCGGATATTATTTCAGGAATACCGGCAAGGACGCCGACCGCCAGCTCGACAACCTGATGCTTACACACGGCTGGCGCCGCCTGAAATGGGACCAGGTTTTCGGAGGACAACCGGTTACGTTCGAGCATTTGCCCGAATATGACGGACATTTCATTACGGGCAGAATCCTGAACAAGGCCGACGGCACGCCCGCAAAGAATATAGATGCTTTCCTGGCATCTCTGGACGTTCCAGCTCGCCTTTACGTGGATTACAGCGACAGTGACGGAAAGCTGATGTTCGAGGTCCGGCAATTTACGGGTCCGAAAGAGATTACCCTTCAAACAAACCTGAGCCAGGATTCGACCTACCGTTTCGAAGTGGCCAGCCCGTTCTCGAAGCAATTTTCGACAGCTCCGATGCCGTCTTTCTTTTTTGATAAAACCCTGGAAAACCAACTGCTGAAGCGCTCCATCAACATGCAGACTGCCAATGCATATCTTCCGAGGCTTTACACTGAAAAGAAAGCTGTACTAACCGACTCTTTGCCGTTTTTCGGGATGCCGGACGAGAAATATTTTCTGGATGATTTTACCCGTTTCCCCACGATGGAGGAGGTTTTAAGGGAGTATGTCAAAGGGATTCTCGTGAGAAGAAGGCAGAAAGAGTTTCATTTGAGAATGATCGATAAAATCCTTCCGAATACCTACTATACGACGGATCCGCTGATGCTTCTGGATGGTATACCGGTCTTCGATGCAGACAAGATCATCGAAATGGATCCATTGAAAGTGAAGAAGATCGAACTATTGAGCTCGCGCTATTTCCTGGGTCCCATGATTTTTACAGGAATCGTCAGTTTCTCTACCTACCGGGGCGATCTGGGTGGTTTTGAACTCGATCCCAAAGTATTTGTCATGCCTTACGAGGGCGTGCAGGCAGAGCGGGAGTTTTATGCTCCGAAGTACGATAGCGGCAACACCGGTAGCCGTATTGCCGATTTTCGAAACCTGATGCACTGGGCGCCTAATGTAACCACCGACAAGAGTGGAAAAGCACTGGTCGAGTTTTACACTTCCGACCAGGCAGGCCATTACCAGGTGGTGATCCAGGGCATTACCCCCGATGGCACTGCGGGCAGCAGAATCGTTTCTTTCGATGTGAACAGGCCAAACTTCTGATACTAAATGTAAAACTCGGAAGTATGCTTGATTTCTTTCAATACGAAAGTACTGTTGAGGACGCCGATGTTGTCGATTTTAGATAGCTTGTATTTTACGAAGTCATGGTATTCATCGAGGCTCGACACATTGATTTTTAGTAGAAAATCAACCTGGCCCGCCATGTGATAGCATTCCTGCACCTCATGCAGGTTCTGTATTTCCTGCTCAAACTTCTCGATGAACGCCTCATTATGGTACCGCATGGACACCTGGCAGATGGTCGTGACCTGCCTGTTGATCAGTTTTTTATCCAGAATAGCGACATACTGCTTGATATATCCCAGACTTTCCAGTCGCCTGATCCTTTCATACACAGGAGACACCGTGAGATTCAGCATGGTGGCGATTTCCTTCGTCGTTTTTTTTGCATCTTTTTGCAGGATGCGGAGGATTTTGGTATCGATTTTGTCCAATTGTTCCATAAGGCAATAATATTTACTGGTGCGATGGGTCATTAAGATCTCAAAAAGTAAAATTTGCTTCAAAAATCAAATAGTGTGGTAATGTTTCCTGCAAAAAAGCCTGTTTATTGAAAATAGTTTTCATAAATAAGAAATTGCAAGTGATTTATGCTTTACCCAAAAGTTGTTTTTATGAAAACGGACTGCGTTTTAGTAATAGGAGCAAACGGACAGATCGGATCTGTTCTGGTGGAATATCTGAGAGGGATTTATGGGCTCGGAAAAGTAGTCGCTACGGACATCCGTATGCCTGAATTCCCGACGGGGATTTTTGAACAACTGGACGCTACCAATGCCGGCGCAATGGCGGCGATCGTCCGTAAATACGGAATTACGCAGATTTATCACCTGGCCGCGATTCTCTCGGCAAAGGGCGAACAGGAACCGCTACGTACTTGGCACATCAATATGCAGACTTACTTCAACGTGCTGGAAGTGGCGAAGGAGAACGGAGTAAACAAGGTTTTTTATCCAAGCTCTATTGCCGTGTTTGGCGACCGCGTCGATACACTGGCCGAGCAATGGTCATATCTGGATCCTTCCACGGTGTACGGTATCAGCAAGGCGGCCGGGGAAAACTGGTCGAACTATTATTTTAAGAGATATGGCTTGGATATCCGTTCGCTGCGTTATCCGGGGATTATCGGATACCAGTCTATGCCCGGAGGAGGTACCACAGACTATGCCGTTGATATCTATCACAAGGCAGTTAAAGGAGAGGCATTTGAATGTTTTCTGAAACCGGAAACGACGCTGCCGATGATCTACATCAGCGACGCTATGGATGCCACCGTGCGGCTGATGGAAGCTCCCGCGGAGAGAATCACGGTCCGGACGTCCTACAATCTGGGCGGAATGAGTTTTTCTCCGGCAGAAATTGCGGCCAGCATTCGTAAGTTCATTCCGTTGTTTGAGATTTCGTACCAACCGGATTTCCGGCAGGCAATAGCGGACTCATGGCCGAGCGAGATTGACGACAGTCAAGCCAGAAAAGACTGGTCCTGGCGCCCCACATACACGCTCGATAAAATGACGGAGGAAATGGTGGCTGAGCTGCGGAAGAAGTATCATCTTGTTAAGAATTAAAAGCCGAAAGTTTATCAGTTTAAAGTAAACCTCTAAACTCATGAGTCCATCAACATTCAGTCATTCACTTATTTAACACTAAAATATGTACGGCACCATTCAGCAAGAACTGCAAGGCGAACTGGAAGCGATCCGGTCGGCAGGCCTGTATAAAAAAGAGCGCGTGATTACGACACCCCAGTCGGCACACATTGCTACCACCGACGGTGTGGATGCGCTCAATTTCTGTGCGAATAATTACCTGGGGCTGTCTTCGCATCCCGACGTGATCCAGGCCGGGATCGAGGCTATCCACAGCCACGGGTTCGGAATGTCGTCCGTACGGTTCATATGCGGCACCCAGGACATTCACAAGGAGCTGGAACGGAAAACGGCGGAATTTCTCGGAACGGAGGACTGCATTCTGTACGCGGCTGCGTTCGATGCGAACGGAGGCGTCTTTGAGCCGCTGCTCAACGAGCAGGATGCCATTATTTCCGATGAATTGAATCACGCTTCGCTGATCGACGGAATCCGGCTTTGCAAAGCAAAACGTTTCCGTTATAAACATAACGACCTCACCGACCTTCGCAAGCAACTTCAAGACGCCAAAGGAAGCCGACGTATTCTGGTCGTGACCGACGGCGTGTTTTCCATGGATGGCACCATAGCCCGTCTCGACGAAATTTGCGACCTCGCCGAGGAGTTTAAGGCGATGGTGATGATCGACGAATGCCATGCTACCGGCTTCATGGGTAAAACAGGCCGTGGTACCCACGAATTCAGAAATGTAATGGGGCGTATCGATATTATTACTGGCACGTACGGTAAGGCATTAGGTGGTGCTTCAGGCGGTTTTACAGCTGCAAAAAAGGAGATCGTTGAAATCCTCCGCCAGCGTTCGCGACCATACCTTTTTTCGAATACCCTTGCGCCGTCCATTGTCGGTGCATCCATCAAGGTGCTGGATCTGCTTTCCTCGTCGACCGCATTACGCGACAAGCTGGAAACGAATACGCAGTATTTCCGGCATGCAATGACCGAAGCAGGATTTGACATACTTCCTGGTGAGCATCCCATTGTGCCGATTATGCTCTACGATGCGAAGCTCGCACAGGAGTTTGCTGCGAGATTACTCGACGAAGGTATTTACGTGATCGGGTTTTTCTATCCGGTAGTGCCCCAGGGTAAAGCGCGTATCCGGGTTCAGATCTCCGCTGGTCATGAGCAGGAGCATCTGGAAAAGGCCGTAGCCGCTTTTACCAAGGTTGGAAAAGAGCTGGGCGTTATTTAGGTATTGAGCCGTTGCAGGTTGTCGCCGGCAACGGCTCAATACCTATTCTTTACCCTTCCGCTTCCAGCAACTCCACTTCCACATGCAACGACTGCAGCGTCGCATTACCGTATTGGGTAACCATCGCCACATCTGCGGCGTCGCGGCCATGGGCTATTTCGATGCGATAGCCTTCCGTTTTTTCCTGCACCGCATCGAATGTATACCATTCGCCGCCAATAAAGACTTCGAACCAGGCATGCAGGTCCATATCCTTTAATTTATCGAGATAACCCACCGTCATCCGGGTTGGAATGCAGAGATTCCGGCATAATGCAATCGCGAGATGCGTGAAGTCGCGGCACACTCCGGTACGGCTGCGAGCAGTATCAAAAGCAGTGGTGCTGGCGTCGGTAACACCATACTGGTAGCGGACATTGTGGTGAATCCACGCGCGTATTGCTTCTACCTGGGCATACCCGGGCGTGAGATTTCCCGCGATTTCCATTGCCAACATGTTGATCTCATGAAGGTCCGACTGGCAGTAGCGGCTGGGGAGTATGTAATGCATCACCTCATCGGGAAGGTCACCTACAAGCATATACGCGGGAGGAGGTACGGGAATGGGTTTGGTGGGATTCACCTGTGCCACCACTTCGGTGGAAATAGTAACCCTGCCGACCGGCAGAATGGTACGCTGGCATGGATTTCCATACAAATCCGTATATTCTGAAAATGGCACTGAAGGTTCGATGGTGAAACCTTCCTGAATAATGGCCTGGCCTTCCTGCCGGCGGGGGCGTAACATGGTCGTTACGGTAGTGGGCGCATACACGTCATACGTGAATATGCTTCTTCCCTTCATTTTCATCGATAAGTCGAATTAGTATTTAGAGTAAAAGTAATGATGCTTAGTTACTTAAAAATTACGTGCCATTTATTTTATCGTGAAGCCGGTGAAAGACCAGAATTAAAACGCTTGAATACACGTTTACAGGACAGAAATATTAATTTAGGCCAAGCAATAGTAGTTAGTGAATTTTAAATAATACATCTATGGCAGTTACAAAATGGATCGTAGACCCGGCGCATTCAGAAGTGCAGTTTAAAATCAAACATCTGGTTATCTCGTCGATTACAGGCTCCTTCAATAATTTTGAAGGTGGGGCTACTTCGGATTTGAATAATTTCGAAAACGCAGAAATCCACTTTTCGCTGGATGTGAAAAGTATCGATACCAATGTGGAAATGCGTGATGCGCACCTTCGTTCCGCGGATTTTTTTGATGCTGAGCAATTCCCGCATATCACTTTTCAGTCCAACTACTTTCATAAGGTGAAAGGCGATAATTATAAGCTCTCAGGCCTGTTGACGCTGAAAGGCATTACCAAACCTATCGAGCTGGATGCTGAATATGGCGGGGCGGAAAAAGATGCCGACGGAAATGTGCGCATTGGTTTCGAAGTGGAAGGCAGGCTGAGCCGCCAGGAGTTCGGACTGAACTATATGCAGCTGACCGATTCCGGCGGCCTGGTGATCGGAGAAGATGTGAAACTGATCGCGAATATCCAGCTCGTGAAGCAACCCTGATCTTCTTCGTCCTATTTTCGCAACCAACAATAACCTCTATGGAATACCCGGCATAAACCGAAACCAGGTTTGCCGGGTATTTTTGATATCAATAGAAAACAGAACCTGCTGTCTTTTCCAACAAACCTAACCTTTCCACCTGCATTAGATGAAATTGCTGCGCATTTTATTAAAAGTGATCGGGATATTCCTGCTGTTGGTGATAGCTGCTATTGCCACGATGATCACTACCATGGATCATACTCCCTACAAGGAGATGTCTTATTACAAGGAGTGGAAAAAGCTCATAGGCCAAGTAAGGGCAGACACCTCGGGTGGTTCTGCCGGATTGCAGGCGGGTTGGGCGCGAGTCAATATCACCCCTGCTTCACCAACGCCGACGGCCGGTTACGGCAACCGTCGTGGGAAACTGTACACGGCCGTCCACGACTCGGTGTATGTGCGTGCCATGGTAATCGGCAATGGGCACACCCGGGCTGCTATCGTTGCGGCTGATTTGCTCATTATCCCACCGACGGTGATCAAAGCACTACGCGAACGGCTGACACCCGGCGATATTCCTTTCGAAAACATCTATTTCGGCGCAACGCACAGCCATAATAGTGTGGGCGGCTGGGGGACCGGTATTTCGTCGCTGTTCTTTTCGGGGAAATACGACCCGGCAGTTGTGGATCGCCTTGCCGATGCATTCCACCAGGCCATTACCGAGGCGCAGAAAAAAGTCCAGCCTGTTCAACTTACTTATATGGAATCGCTGGATTCGGTCGATATCCGGAACCGTCTCGTGGGTGAGGAGGGCGGGATAGACCCGGAGATCCGTTCGGCCGTTTTGGTAACGAAGGATGGACAAAAAGCCATTCTCAGCTCCTTCGCAGCGCATTCCACGGTTCTTAATTCCAAAAACATTGTTTTGTCGAGGGATTATCCGGGGGCTCTTGTAGACTCGCTGGAGAAAGGCCGATATGACTTTGCCATGTACATCGCCGGAGCCGTGGGTAGTATGGGTCCCATCGAGCAAGGTACGGACGATTTCGATGAGGTTAAAAACCAGGCGTTTGGGGTGCAAAATGCATTGCTTTCGCCCAATACGGTGAAGGAAGAATCGAAAGGGGCTATTGTGGAGGCGCTTACACTGCCACTGCCATTGCGTGAGCCGTCGCCCAGGCTCACGATGAATATCGTTTTGCGTTCATGGGCATTTAAAAAGGCCTTTGGAGAATACCCGGTTTTTGTGAAAGCATTGCGCATTGGAAATATTCTGATGGTCGGAATGCCGTGTGATTTTTCGGGCGAGCTGGTGGCAGGACTGGATACCTATGCCAAAACAAAAGGGCTCAACCTGATGGTAACCAGCTTCAATGGGGGCTACATCGGCTACATTACTCACGACAAATATTTTGACCGTGACCTCTACGAAACGAAGACCATGAATTGGTACGGGCCCTACAACGGTGCCTATCTGCAGGAAGTCATCAAAGACATAATTGATAAATTATCCTAAACCGTAACTACTATGAGAACATTTGTATTGTTGTGCTTTGCATTGATGAGTGTACAGGCATTTGCCCAGAAACCCGTCCGGGTTGCCGTTGCAGGCCTGAGCCATGGGCACGTCGGCTGGATTTTTAACCGGAAAGAAAAAAAGGATATCGAACTGGTAGGTATTTACGAGACAAATCCTGACCTGATCAGGCAGTTTACCGAACGGTACAAACTTGATCCCAAACTATTTTATTCAGATCTCAATAAAATGCTTGATGCAGTGAAACCGGAAGCGGTTTCAGCATTCGGAGCGATTAATGAGCACGTCGTGATCGTCCGGGCATGCGCACCCAGGAAGATCCATGTGATGGTGGAAAAGCCGCTGGCTACTACATTTGCCGACGCAAAGGAAATCCAGAAACTCGCTACGCAAAATGGTGTCCAGGTACTCACCAACTATGAGACGTCTTGGTATGCCAGCAACCAGCATGTCAACAAACTGGTAGAGGAAGGTAAACTGGGCGACATCCGCAAAGTAATGGTGAACGACGGCCATCAGGGACCTAAGGAAATCGGCGTGAGTAAGGAGTTTTTCGCCATTCTCACCGACCCGGTCAAGAACGGCGCCGGTGCGCTGGTCGATTTCGGATGTTACGGGGCCAACCTCATGACCTGGCTGATGAAAGGCGAGCGTCCCATTTCCATTACCGCGGTGACGCACCAAAACAAGCCGGATATTTACAAGAACGTGGACGACGAAGCATCCATCGTCCTGCAATACCCCAAGGCGCAATGCATTATCCAGGGTTCATGGAACTGGTCGTTTGCGCGAAAGGACATGGAGGTTTATGGCAATAAAGGATATGCAATCGCGGTAAACCCAACGTTGGTGCGTCAGCGTCTGCAGGAGAAAGCACCGGAAGAAACCATCAAGCTGGATCCTCGTCCGGCTCCTTATACCGATCCGTTTTCGGTGCTGGCCGATGTGGTACAGGGACGTCTTAAACTCGATCAGAATGATTTGTACGGGTTACCTGTGAATGTGACGGTCGTAGAGATACTGGAAACAGCGAAGGAATCCGCCAAATCAGGCAAAACCATTTTTTTGAAAAAATAACAACGCGTATATGGAGCCCAGGTCCGTCAGTTTTTCACAGACTACCCTCACCGAATTAATGATCCCCGCATATGCCAATTTCGGTGGGAAAATACACGGGGGAATCCTGCTCTCGCTCATAGATAAGGTCGCATATGCGTGTGCGTCCCGTCATGCGGGCACCTATTGCGTGACGGTTTCGGTGGATGCGGTCGACTTTCTGGCACCGGTAGAGGTAGGTGACCTGGTGTCGCTTCACGCTTCGGTGAATTATGTCGGCCGGACTTCCCTGGTGGTAGGGATCCGGGTGGTCGCTGAAAATGTCCGGAATCGTACTGTGAGGCACACCAATACTTCGTATGTAACGATGGTGGCAAAGGGCGATGACGATAAGCCGACCGTCGTTCCCGAACTGGTGCTTGAAAGTGAAGAGGACTCCAGGAGGTTTCTGGAGGCGATCAAGCGCAGGGAGCTGAAAGACAAATACCGGGATGCTTTCGACAATGCCAAAACGAGGCTGGACGTGACCGAGAACCTGCATAAGCTGGAAGACCAGCGTTGCGTGATCGGGTACGAAATCAATCCGCTTTGACCTGATGAACCGGAATGTAAAGAGCCTTATGCATCCGAAATGCATAAGGCTCTTTACATATGAGAAATGGGCTCTTAGAAACCAAACAGTCCGCCTCCGCTTTTGCGGGTACGGGTGGTTTTGCCAAACAGCATGCCGAAAACGCCCCTCACCACTTCACGTCCGATTTGCTTGGCGAGTGGTGATGACAATGCTTCGGTGATCATGCTCTTTTCTTCCTTTTCCTTTTTCGCCTGTACCACCTCTTCTTTGGCTTCTTCTTCCGCACGTGCATTGGCTTCCATACGCTTGGTCAGGATCTCGTAGGCACTTTCAGGATCGACGGGATCTTTGTATTTCGCATACAAATCTGACTGCTGTACGTGCCTGTCGTAATCTGCCTGCACCATGGGCCCCATAATGGATGCCGGTGGCATCAGGTGCGTCGCCGCGACTTCGGTCGGAATACCTTTTTCATTCAGCACGGTAATCAACGCCTGGCCGATACCGAGCGTGGTTAATACCTGGTCAATGGAATAATAGTCGGATTTCGGATAAGTCTTCACAGTCGCTTTCAAAGCGTCGGCATCCTGCGGCGTGAAAGCGCGCAATACGTGCTGCACGCGGTTACCCAACTGGCCCAGCACCGACACCGGCACGTCCTGCGCCATTTGCGTACAGAAGAAGATACCAACACCTTTGGAACGGATCAGGCGCACCACCTGCTCGATCTGATCCATAAAGGCTCTTGGTGCATCTTTGAAAAGCAAATGTGCTTCGTCAAGGAAAAACACCAGTTTGGGCTTGTCAAGATCGCCGACTTCGGGTAGCTTATGGTATAGTTCGGCGAGCAGGCTCAGCATGAATGTCGAGAACAATGCAGGTTTATCCTGTACATCGGAAACATTTAAAAGGCTTATTACGCCCTGACCGTCTACCTTGCTGATCAGGTCGTCGATATCAAATGACTTTTCACCAAAAATACTGCCGACTCCCTGTTGCTCCAATGCGACGATTTTGCGGAGAATAGTACCGGCTGTCGAGGCTGAAATAGTACCGTAGTCACCTTTGATCTCGGCGGCACCAGGGCCTTCGGCGAGGTAGTTCAGCACCTTTTTCAGGTCATTCAAATCTACCATGGGCAGATCCTTATCGTCGGCATATTTAAAAAGAATGGCGAGTACCCCGGCCTGTGTTTCGTTCAGTTCAAAGATTTTGGATAATAGGATCGGGCCGAATTCCAGCACGGTGGCCCGCATCTGAGAGCCTTTTTGTCCGCTTAAAGAATACAATTCAACCGGGAAACCTTTGGGTTCGAAAACTGTCCCGAGTGCCTGGGCGCGTTCTTCCAGGGCTGCATTGGTTTTACCCGGCTGCGCGATTCCGGAAAGGTCGCCCTTGATATCCGACATGAATACCGGCACGCCTGCCGCGGAAAGCTGTTCCGCCAATACCTGTAAAGTGCGCGTCTTTCCCGATCCCGTGGCCCCGGCTACCAGGCCATGACGGTTCATCATACGCAAGGGAAGGTTAACACGCGCCTCGCCGATGACTTCTCCGTCCAGTATGGCGGACCCCAAATGAATTACAGGTTTGTCAGTTTGATAGGATTTCTGAATTGCTGCAATAAATTGTTCTTTCTTTGACACAGAAAATACCGGTTATAGTTTACAATGTGATAAGTTACAAAATTTAAACGTTTCGGGAAGATTCCAAGCCCGGTTGCGGATTTTTCACGGAATAACACTCTTTGAGGAAATAATATTACTTTTTGTATATCCTTGTATTTGCAAAATTTTATTAGGTATTTTGGTATGATCGCCTAATGATTATTCTGATTTAATATTTTACAGACATTACTTTTTGTTTATGCTGAGCCGAGTTGCGAATTCAATTTACTGGATGAATCGTTATATGGAGCGGGTCGAGAACTATGCCCGTTTCGTAGGAGTTAATTTTAACCTGGCTCTGGACCTTCCCCCTGATGTGGATGAACAATGGGAGCCTCTTCTGATCGCAACGGCTGACCACTTTCTGTTCTATAAATACTATGAGAAGCCCACGAAGGAAGATGTCATTCATTTCATGACATTTGACAAACGCAACCCGAATTCGATCATCAGCTGCCTTTACGAAGCGCGGGAGAATGCGCGTACGATCCGGGAGACGATTTCGAAGGAGATGTGGGAGAGTATCAATACGTTCTACCTCGCCATTAAAGGGACGTCGCCCGACGATTTCCGGAATATGGACCACATGCAGGCATACTTTACCGACATCCGCAAGAATTGCCAGCTTTTTCACGGTGTAGTGGATGCTTCCATTACCCGAAACGAGGCCTGGCATTTCGGAAGGCTGGGCCGGCATATCGAGCGGGCCGACAAATGTTCTCGTTTTCTGGACGTAAAATATTTCACATTGATGCAGGATGCGGGCACTTCCGGCTCTACCCTTGACCTGATGCTCTGGACTGCGGTGTTAAAATCGGTAAGCGCCTATAATATGTACCGGCAAACCCATCGGGCGCTGACACCGATGAATATTGTGGCGTTTCTGATCCTGGATAAACTCTTTCCCCGGTCGATCGCTTATTGTGTGCGGCAGGCCGAACTTTCCTTGTACGCCATAGCGGGATCCATCCCCGAACGCGGTTATAACAACCCGGCCGAACGGGCATTGAGCAAAATCCGCAGTGAGCTGGAATTCACTGATGTAGAGGATGTTTTCAAAATGGGGCTGCACGAGTATCTGGACAAGTTCCAGATCAAAAACAACGAAGTGGATAACAAAATTTTTGATATGTATTTTGGTCTGGAAACCGGTCAGTCACAAAGCCAGTCGATGGGGCAGACGTCGGGCCATTTCAAAAGCCAGTGGATGAACTGATCAAAACTTTCCTATCTTAGCGACTCTATCACCATTGAGCCGCAAGACATGACATATTGCCTGGGTATCAAAGTAGCATCCGGCCTGGTAGCTATTGCCGATACACGACTTACTTCCGGAACCGAGGTTTCAACCAATAAAAAAGTATCTGTTTACCAGTCTGAAAAGCATTCGATCTTTGTCATGACCTCTGGTTTGCGGTCGGTGCGGGACAAGGCCATTACCTATTTCAAAGAAGTCCTGGAAGAACGGGACACTTCATTCGACAAGCTTTATAAGGCTGTAAATGCATTGGGGCAGCAGGTCCGGCGGGTCGCAGAGGAAGACAGGCATGCGCTAAGCAATGCAGGGCTTGTGTTTAATCTGTTCGCGATCATCGGGGGGCAGCTTGAAAATGATTCGGAGCACAAACTTTTTTTATTGTACCCGGAAGGTAACTGGGTGGAAGTAGGCGATGGGTCTCCGTTCATCATCATCGGCAATTCGGGTTACGGAAAGCCATTGCTCTATCGCAGTCTCAAATTTGATTCATCGATGCAGGACGCCCTCAAAATAGGTTTTCTTTCGTTCGACTCTACCCGGGTAAGCTCCAATGACGTGGACTACCCGATCGATGTCGTGATGTATGAAAAAGATTCATTCCAGCTATTAGAGCATCGTTTTGAGAAGGATGATCTGGACTATGTGGGCAAGCAATGGAGCGCGCTGTTGAGCAATTCGGTTCAGAAACTGTCGCTCGAATGGATGGATCCGGTGCTCAGTAAAATGAGTGAAGTTTCGAAAGTTTAAGCAATTTCTATTCTCGAAGAACATTTTGCGGGGATTTTCCGGCAAATCACTGAGAGGACGAAAATAATAAAGATATAAGTCCAGAAACTCAATAGTTGTTTTTTGTTTGTAGAAAAATCTAATTGTGGAGAGGGAATTTTAGTATTTTTGCAACCAAACATAAAGAGGAATTCTAGATCGTGACGTTAATTAAATCTATCTCAGGAATCAGGGGAATCGTGGGTGGAAAATCGGGTGAGGCGCTGACTCCGATTGATGTTGTTAAGTTTGCCGCGGCATACGGAACATGGTTGAGGCGTAGTAATCCACAGAATTTGAAGGTGATAATCGGCCGAGACGCCAGACTTTCAGGTGAAATGGTGAGTCGTCTTGTCGCCGGTACTTTGCAGGGAGTGGGACTTAATGTGCTCGACCTTGGCCTTTCTACTACCCCGACGGTTGAGATAGCTGTTAAGGCAGAGGATGCATCGGGTGGAATTATCCTCACTGCGAGCCATAACCCTATCCAATGGAATGCGCTCAAACTGCTGAACCATGAAGGGGAGTTTATCTCCGAATCAGAGGGTGAAGAGGTTTTGAGAATTGCTGATCAGGAGGATTTCATTTTTACCGACGTCAAGAAACTCGGTAGTTACACATCTGACGATACCTACCTGCAAAAACACATTGATCACGTGCTTTCGCTTTCGCTTGTAGATGTGGAAGCCATCAAAAATGCCAATTTTCGGATCGTTGTCGACGCTGTGAACTCTACCGGAGGCATCGTGGTGCCTATGTTGCTGGAAGCGTTAGGCGTCGCTACCAAGAATATCAAAAAGCTGAACTGCGAACCAACCGGTAATTTCGCGCATAATCCGGAACCATTGCCAGAGCATTTGCGGGAGATCAGCAAGGAACTGAACGATGGATCCTTTAACCTGGGGATCGTGGTGGATCCGGATGTCGACCGGCTTGCATTGATGTGCGAAGACGGTACGCCGTTTGGTGAGGAATATACACTGGTGGCAGTAGCCGACTATGTGCTGAAAAATACACCTGGAAATACCGTCTCCAATCTGTCGTCCACGGCCGCCCTGCGCGATGTAACCGTGAAGGCAGGTGGTAAATACTTTGCGTCAGCGGTAGGAGAGGTGAATGTCGTGAATATGATGAAGGCCAACGATGCGATCATCGGCGGTGAAGGCAACGGAGGAGTGATATACCCTGAAAGCCACTACGGTCGTGACGCGCTGGTGGGGATCGCATTGTTCCTGACGCACCTCGCAAAGTTCGGGAAGACTGCTTCGGTCCTTCGGAGATCGTATCCGAATTATTATATCTCGAAAAACAAGATCGAGCTGACGCCGGACATCAATGTGGATAACATCCTGGACCGCATTCAGACACGCTATTCCAAGCAGCCCCTGAATACGATCGATGGTGTAAGAATCGAATTTGACAGGGAATGGGTACATTTGAGAAAATCCAATACCGAGCCGATTATCCGCATTTACTCCGAATCGGAAACGCAAACAACGGCAACAAGTCTGGCCAACAAGATCATCTCGGACATCAAGGAAATTATCTCGGAACCGAAGAAGTAATAAAGCTGTTGCATAAGTCATTGGGTCACTCGTTGTCGGAATTGGACAATGAGTGATCTTTCTAATTTTATATCCCTATGAAAGTCTATCTGGACAATGCGGCAACGACGCAACTGGACCCTGAGGTACTGGAAGCCATGCTGCCGCTGATGACCGAGCAATTCGGCAATCCTTCTTCCATTCACTCCTACGGTCGTGCCGTCCGCTCTTCTATCGAGCGAGCCAGAAAAAGTATTGCCGGCATATTGAATGCAGCGCCCGCCGAGATTTTTTTCACATCCGGTGGCACTGAGGCGGATAATACTGCCATCCGTTCCAGCATCGAGACCTACGACCTGAAACACGCCATTACTTCCCGCATCGAGCATCACGCCGTGTTGCACACACTTGAACACCTTAGGAAACTCGGACAGATCGAGCTGAGTTTTGTGAAGCTCAATGAAAGGGGCGAGGTAGATCTGGAACACCTGGAATCGTTGCTGGCGTCGAAACCACGTTCGCTGGTATCGCTCATGCATGGTAACAACGAGATCGGTAATTTGCTCGATCTGGAAGCCGTAGGTGACCTTTGTGAAAAATACGGCGCTATTTTCCACAGCGATACCGTGCAGACGATGGGGCATTACCGCCACGACCTGCAAAAGATGAAAACGAATTTCATTGTGGGGGCTGCGCATAAGTTTAACGGTCCGAAAGGAGTTGGATTTTTGTATGTCCGTCCGGGCATTAAAATTAACCCATTCGTACACGGCGGGGCGCAGGAACGTAACATGCGCGGGGGAACCGAGAATATCTACGGTATCGTAGGGCTGGCGAAAGCTTTGGAAATTGCCTACCGCGATATGGACGCTCATCAACAACATATCGAGGGACTGAAAGGCCGCATGGTCGGGAAACTTCGTGAGGGAATAGAAGGGGTAACCTTCAACGGCAATTCCGCGGAGATCGGCAAAAGCCTTTACACGGTTTTGAGTGTAAGCCTGCCGCCTTCGGATATCAGCGACATGTTGCTGTTCAATCTGGATATCGCGGGAATCGCCGTTTCAGGCGGTAGTGCATGTTCAAGCGGGACAGACATCGGCTCTCACGTATTGAATGAGCTCAGAATCGATGAAAACAGGGCCAACGTCCGTTTTTCATTCGGCAAATACAATACTGAAGCCGAGATCGATTACGCGGCAGAGACGTTGATCGGTTTGTACAAGAAAGAGAGCATTACCTTATAAAAGCCAAAACCCGGCTCCTGAATCAGGTGGCCGGGTTTTTAATCATATCTTCAAGGGCTTCCACCCAGATGTCACTGTCGTTGAGACTTTCGACCAGCTGCCAATGCTGGCCGCCTTCTTTCTCAAATAACTCTTTATATTCTTCACCGACTTCGATCGTCGTTTCAAGGCAATCTGCCACGAACGCGGGCGAAAAAGCCAATGCACTCCTGACGCCTTTTTTGGTCAGTCCGGGTATTACTTCGTCGGTGTAAGGCTTGATCCAGGGATTTTTACCCAGCCTTGACTGGAAGCAGGTGGTATATTTTCCTTCGGGTATTCCCAGGCCTTTCACCAGTAAGCGAGTTGTTTCAAAGCACTGTGCGCGGTAGCAATGCTGGTTGCGATGATCGAGCTGGTCACAGCAGCTGCCGAACTGACAAAAGCTGCCGGTTACATCGCCCTTGGTGATTTGTCGCTCGGGCAGGCCGTGATAGCTGAATACGAAATGATCGTAGTCGTGCCGTGCCATGTATTTTTTACCAAGATCAACAAACCCCTGAATGAATTTCGGGTGTTCGAGAAAGCGGTTCACAAAACGGATTTGCGGTAATACTTCCCAATCCTTGATCACCCGCATTACTTCCTTATACACAGAGCCCGTCGATGCGGAAGCATATTGCGGGAAGAAGGGCACGACGATGATATCAGTCAGGCATTCCTTGCGTAATGCATTCAGGCCATTTTCAATGCTCGGGCTCTGGTACCGCATAGCCAATTCCACGACATAATCAGCGCCCAGCACTTTCTGTAACTTATCTTTTACAGAGTAGCCATATATTTTGAGCGGTGAGCCATCCGGGCGCCAAAGTTGTTTGTACACTTTTGCAGACTTGGGAGCACGAAACGGCGCAATGATCAGATTGATCAGGAACCAGCGGTTAAGATAGGGGATATCGATCACCCTTTCGTCCATCAGGAACTGGCGGAGATATTTGCGCACGTCGGGTACTGAAGGACTGTCCGGGGTACCGAGGTTAACGATCAGAACGCCGGTTTTACGGATGGAATCCAGGGTTGTTGAATCAGAGGGTTGAGCCAATGTGGTTGTACTCATTTCATTCATAGTTTCATGATGGAAAGCAGCCGCGATACGGCTCCTTTCTCCGGTATTTTAGTCTTGCAAAAATAGCAATTACATTCCTAACAAGACCTCTTTCAATGCAGCCTGCGCGGACCACTCGCGATTGGCGGCCTGTTCTATCACCAGGGAACGCGGACCGTCGAGTACTTCGTCGGCCACCTTCATATTCCGGCGAACCGGAAGGCAATGCATGAATTTGCCATTGTCGGTCAATGCCATTTTAGCCTCGGTAATCATCCATGAAGGATCGGTGTTCAGTACCTGGCCATATTGATTGTACGACGACCAGTTTTTACCATATACAAAATCCGCACCTTCCAGTGCTTTGTCCTGGTCGTAAATGATCTGTCCTTTACCAACAAATTCAGGGGAGAGATCGTAACCTTCGGGGTGGGTGATCACGAGTTCCACGTCCATCGGGTTCATCCATTCACAGAACGAATTCGCTACGGCCTGAGGCAATGCCTTGAAATGCGGCAGCCAGGTCAAAACTACTTTCGGCCGTTTTTTTAGTTTGAACTCTTCAATTGTAATGCAGTCAGCGAGGGACTGAAGCGGATGCCGGGTAGCAGATTCCAGGTTCACAATGGGAACCTGTGCATATTTTTTGAACTGCTGGAAAACAAGTTCCGAATAGTCTTTCTCACGGTCTTTCAGTCCTGCAAACGAGCGGATTCCGATGATGTCACAATAGCTTCCGATCACCGCCGCCGCTTCTTTCACGTGTTCCGCTTTGTCGCCATTCATGACCACACCTTCCTCCATTTCCAATCCCCATCCATCCTGGCCTACATTCATCGTAATCACATTCAAGCCGAGATTCTGGGCCGCTTTCTGCGTGCTGATCCGGGTCCTTAAACTGGAATTGAAAAACAGGAGGCCTATCGTTTTGTTTTTCCCGAGCTCACGGTCCGCAAACGGATCTTTTTTGGCTGCGATGCCATTGGTAATGAGTTGGGGGAGGTCGGAGACGTCTTCAATGGAAAGAAAGTGTTTCATTCAATTAGGTTATTTCGGAGATAGGTGTTCCTTCTCTCAACTATGGCAGGGATGGTAATAGTTCAAAAAATATCAAGCGATGGCAAGTGCCACTTCTTTTTTTAATGCTTGCAGGAACTGGTCTGCTTCCGTTTTACCCAGGGCCAGGGAGGGCAATAGGCGGATTGTGCTTGTCCCGGCAACCCCCGTGAACATTTTGTGTTCAAATAAAAGCTTGTTACGCAGGTCTTTTACCGGGAAATCAAATTCAATCCCGATCATCAAGCCACGTCCTCTCAGTTCTTTATAGCCCCCAATTTCGCGAATGCCATTGAACAGGTATTCACCTATTTGCGCTGCATTTTCGATCAGGTTTTCTTCTTTCATGATATCAAGAACGGCCACACCTGCCGCACAAGCCAAGTGGTTCCCGCCAAAAGTGGTGCCCAGTAATCCGTAGCTCGCCTTGAATTTCGGAGAGATCAGGATCCCGCCGATCGGGAAACCGTTGCCCATACCTTTCGCCATCGACATGATATCAGGCTCGATGCCGCTGAATTGATGAGAGAAGAACCTGCCGGTTCGTCCGTAGCCGCATTGCACGCTGTCGAGGATCAGGACAGCGCCCGTTTCGTCGCATTTGCGTCTTAATGTCTGTAAAAACTCGTCGGTGCAGACATTAATTCCGCCTACACCCTGAATACCTTCTACGATGACGGCACAAACTTCGTCCGTAATGCCTTCTTCTGCCGCAGCCGCGTCATTGAAGGGGAGGAATGTCACATGCTTATTGTAGTTAACCGGCGCGACGATCGAAGGATTGTCCGTCGCGGCTACTGCGCCGGCCGTGCGACCGTGGAATGATTTGGTAAATGAAATAACTTTCGTACGGCCATTGTGGAAAGACGCCAGTTTCAATGCATTTTCATTGGCTTCGGCGCCTGAGTTGCACAGGAAAAGCTTGTAGTCGGGGTAGCCCGAGAGTTGGCCCAGTTTTTCAGCCAGTTCTTCCTGCAATGAAATCTTTACCGAATTGGAATAGAAGCTGATGGCATTCAGTTGCTTCGTCAGCATATCCACATAATACGGATGCGCATGCCCGACGGAAATCACCGCGTGACCCCCGTAAAGGTCGAGGTATTTGGTGCCGTTCTGATCCCAGAGGTAACTCCCCTGCGCCTTCACCGGTTCTATATCGTAAATAGGGTAAACATCAAATAAATGTGACATTTCTGATTATTTTAAGATGTCGTTAAATTTAACCAAATGCATTAAAAAGCAGGCGCTTTCAACCTTAATCCTGCGTCCTCCGGTAAGCCGAATGCGAGGTTCATATTCTGTACCGCCTGGCCCGAAGCACCCTTTGTGAGGTTGTCGATAATGCTGGTGATCAGCAACTGGCCGTCATGGACTTCCAAATGCACAAAACATTTGTTGGTATTGACAACCTGTTTCAGATCGATCGGCGCTTCACTTACGTGCGTGAACGGGTGTGATGCGTAAAAGTCTTGATAAATCTTTTTCGCATCTTCCAGGGTTCCTGCAAACTTCGTGTACACATTGGCCATGATGCCGCGTGTGTAATCTCCGCGGTAAGGGACAAAATTCACAGCCTTGTCGAACCCGGCCTGCAATTTCCCGAAAGACATTTTGATCTCCGTCAAATGCTGGTGGCTGAATGCCTTGTAGATCGACATATTATTGTTTCTCCACGTAAAATGCGTTGTGGCACTGAGCGCCTGTCCGGCACCGGTGCTGCCGGTTACCGCGCTGACGTGAATGTCATCTTTAATCAATCCTGCACTTGCCAGCGGCAACACAGCGAGCTCGATACTGGTGGCGAAACAGCCGGGGTTCGCTATTTTCGTCGCCGTCTTGACGGTATCCCGCTGCAATTCGGGCAACCCGTAAACAAATCCGTTGGACTCGTTCCGGAAATCAGTACTCAGGTCGATCACTTTGATGGATTCTGGAAGGTTATATTCATCCAGAAATTTCTTCGACTCACCGTGACCCGAGCAAAGGAATATCGCATTCAGGCCTTCCTGATCCAGCAGCAATTGAATATCGTCTCCCGAAAATACCAGATCTGTATCGCCCAGAAGGTCCGTATGGGTTGCATGTACCGGCTTCCCAGCCTGACTTTTACTATGTGCGAAAGCGATGCTGACATAGGGATGGTTAATCAGTATTCTGATCAGCTCTCCTCCCGTATACCCCGCCGCACCGATGACGCCTACGTTTACAGAGTTTATGAGTTTATGAGTTAATGGGTCCATATTCGTAAAATATCACTGCGAGGAGCGAATTGTTTTAATTAGTGATATAAGCATTGCTTTGATTTCCCGGTTTCGCCTTTCAAATACATCGTCTGAAATGTATTGCAAGTCCTTTGATAACAACAGGTAGTACTCCGTTTCATGAAGGGAACCTAACGATGTTTGAAAGAAGTTTGCGATATCAAGTGTTCCCTTTTTGCCGCAACCTTCGGCTAAGTTGGCCGCAATGGACACAGTGGATCGCCGCATCTGAGATATTATACCAAACGTTTCTTTTTTCGGGAACAATTCAGTCAGTTTATAAATTTCAAGCACTAGTGGATGAGACTTCTGCCAGACTTTAAGGTCCTGATAATTTTGCATGCGGTTAACTCATGAACTTTGAACTCATTTACTTTCAACAGATTCGCTCACCTTCTGATAAATCATCACCTGGTTGGAAGCTACTTTGGAGAAGCCTCTTACGTCGTCGCCGGTCCAGGCATTGTTCATTTCGCCATAGCTGCCGAATTTCGACGACATCAGGTCGAATGGTGACTCAATCCCCTCCACATGGAAACGGTAAGGCGCCAGGTATACATGGACTTTGCCGGTAACATGGGCTTGCGTGTCGGTGAGGAACGTCTCGATGTTCCGCATAACCGGTTCCACAAATTGCCCTTTGTGCAGCAGGCTGCCGTACCAGTTCGAAAGTTGCTCTTTCCAGTAAAGCTGCTGTTCGCTCAGCACATGTTTTTCGAGGGTATGGTGTGCTTTGATGATGATCAGCGGAGCGGCGGCTTCGAAGCCCACACGGCCTTTGATCCCAATGATCGTATCGCCGACGTGAATATCACGACCGATCCCGAATGGCTGTGCAATGGCAGCCAGTTTCTGGATAGCGCCCACCGGATTTTCAAAAGTTTCGCCTGCCACTCCTTTCAACTCACCGTTTACAAATTCCAGCGTGATCCGCTCGGGTTCTGTTTTGGTGATCTGGGTAGGCCATGCGGATTCAGGGAGATATTGCTCGGAAGTCAACGTCTCTTTGCCGCCCACCGATGTGCCCCAAAGCCCTTTATTGATGCTGTAAGCGGCTTTCGCCCATTCGCGGCCCACGCCTTTGTTGGTCAGGTATTCAATTTCAGCTTCGCGGGACAGTTTCAGGTCGCGGATAGGGGTGATGATTTCCGCTTCCGGGATGATGATCCGGAAAGCCATATCAAAACGTACCTGGTCGTTGCCTGCACCTGTGCTCCCGTGAGCGATCGCGCTTGCTCCGATCTCTTTGGCATATTCCGCTACCGCAACAGCCTGGAAAACACGTTCTGCGCTTACAGAAAGCGGGTAAGTGTTGTTTTTAAGGATGTTTCCAAAAATCAGGTACTTAATGCAATCATTGTAATAGTCACTGGTTTTCGAAATGGTCGCATGTTTCTTTACGCCCAAAGCATAGGCATTCGTTTCAATGGTTTTCAGTTCTTCGTCAGAAAAACCACCTGTATCAACCAAAACCGAATGGACTTCGTAACCTTTGTCTTCGGCTAAATATTTTACACAAAAGGAGGTATCTAATCCCCCGCTGAACGCTAATACTACTTTGGGCTGTGACATTATGTATTGAATCTGATTCTGATAAATGCTTGATTTGAGAGTGCAAAGTAACGAAAAATACCCCGCTTCGGGCCTATAAAAGCTGCCGGGCGGGGTATTAAAAAGAGATATAAAATCTATAAAAGTGTGCTGTACATTAGTGTACCAGCAAGGCCCCGGCGTTTTTCTTTTTGGCACGTTCTTCCCTTCGCAATAAAATGCGTTGCTTGATTCGCATCCAGCGCTCGTAAAGACTGGATTCTTTCAGGAAATCCCAGGAATGCTTTTCGACCACTGCTTCCGTTCCGTTGGTCGGGGTTGCAGCGGGTTTCTTATCTTCCGGATCGTACATCATGCCCGTGCAAAGGCAATGCTTTCTGCCGGTACGGGTGAGTACATCGTAATTCACGCAGCTCGCGCAGCCTTTCCAAAAAGCGTCGTCAGCAGGTAATTCGCTGAATGTAACCGGTTCATAGCCCAGGTCGGAATTGATTTTCATCACCGGAAGGCTGGTGGTAATACCGATAATTTTGGCATCAGGATATTTTTGACGTGACAGTTCAAAAGCTTTCATTTTAATTGCCTTCGCCATGCCACTGTTGCGGAAATCAGGATGTACGATTAGTCCCGAATTAGCAACGAATTTTCCATGCTCCCAGGTTTCTATATAACAAAACCCCACCCATTCTCCTGTATCCGTAGTAGCAATGATGGCTTTTCCTTCCACCATTTTCTCCATAATATAAACCGGAGAACGTTTGGCTATACCGGTACCACGCTTTTTGGCGCTCTCCTCCATTTCCGCGCAAATCTGTTCGGCGTAATGGAGATGATTTTCATTGGCAGTTTGTACGATAAACTTACTGCCCACTACTTCGGTATTTTTCATTGATGACTATGCTGACAAAATGTTCAAGACAATAATTAACTACACCCAGAGAAAAACGATGGGACGTCTAGTACTGTAAGAAAGAAAAAGGGGGTATGAAAGATTTACCACGTAGGTAAAAGATAATTATGCGGTCCGGGGGGACCTGAATCGGAAAGGCGTAGTATGCAGAACAGTATGTATGCCGTTGTGATTCATTGACTTGCTTGTGCGTCTAAGAGGCTGCAAATTTTGGAAAAAAAAATGTTACTCCAAAGAAACAGAAGATATATTTTTATGGTTCGTTTACATTTATAAAGTTTTTAAGATGGAACTTACGCACGGTATCAAGTTGTGCCATTAACCCTTCGATCAACAACAATATCTTAATTCAGTGGCTTTCATGTCTGCAATTAGCACCGACGATCTGCTTAACGGATATATCAACGGAATATTTCCCATGGCGGAGGCGGACGGTACGATTTACTGGTATTCGCCCAATCCGAGGGCCGTTATACCCATCGATACTTACAAACCTTCGAGGTCACTGAGGCCGGTGATCAATAAAAGGCATTTCGAGATCAGAATTAACACCAATTTTGAAGGGGTCATGCGTGGATGTTCATTGCCGCGCACGGCGGAGCCGGGGACCTGGATTTCCGAGGAGATTATCGAATCCTATACGGCGCTCCATCGCTTGGGTTATGCGCACAGTGTGGAAGCGTGGCGCGAGGAGCGCCTGGTAGGCGGCTTGTACGGCGTATCTATCAACGGTGTGTTTTTCGGAGAGTCCATGTTTACCATTGAAAGCAATGCTTCGAAAGTAGCATTTCATTACCTGATCCAGATACTCCGGCTGAACCGTTTCACACTCCTGGATACACAGTTTATCAATGATAATGTCCTGCGTTACGGAGCCATCGAGATTCCAAGGGAAGAATATCTCGATCGGCTTCAGAAAGCACTAAAGCTGAAAAGGAGGTTCACCGGGACGGTTTTAGATGAGCCGTTGTGAAGGATCCCTTGCAGTCTTTGCATCATGCATTCATTTTCATCTGAAATGACGTATTTTTGGGCATTGTATTGATTACCGGGCATAAAAAGTCTTCGCTATCATGCCGCTTACCAGAATACCAAAGTGTCAAAACCTATTCTCGTCATAAAGTTTGGAACTGCTTCGATCACGCTTCCATCCGGTGAACCTGATGTCAGGATCATTTCGGAAATAGCCCGGCAGGTTTCGGAAATACATTCTCAACATCGCATTATCATTGTTTCTTCCGGAGCGGTAGGGGCGGGTAAAGGCTATATCAACGATTATAAAGGCACAATGACCCAGCGCAAGGCCGCGGCGTCGGTGGGTAATCCGTTGCTGGTCGGTTTGTATGCGTCCTATTTTGCCCCGAACAACATTTTCATCGCACAGAGTTTGTGCGAGCGTCAGCATTTTGCCAACAGGAACAAGTTTTTACAACTGAAAGAAACCTTTCAGGAACTGTGGGCAAATGACATTATTCCGATCGTCAATGAAAATGATGTCGTGAGTGATCGTGAGCTAAAATTTTCAGATAACGACGAGCTGGCTACATTACTGGCTGTCGGTTTTGGTGCTGAGTCGCTGATGTTTTGCACCTCGGTGGGAGGGTTGCTCGATGAGGATGGGAAGATCCTGCGGAACGTATCGAATGTGAATGAGGTTTTTAAGTTTGTCAAGACCGATAAATCTTTTCTCGGACTCGGCGGAATGGCTTCGAAACTGACTTTTGCGAAGCTGGCCGCCCGAATGGCTATCCGCGTGGTGATTTTCGGAATGAATCAGCCCAACGAACTGCTGGAAGCATTGAGGGGGAATGCCGGGACATTGATTACACCCGGGAAAAGTACGTTGTCAGCCCGCAACCGTTGGTTGGGGAGCGGCGGGTTGGTTTCGGGCAGCTTACAGATTGACGAGGGGGCGTCGAAGGCGTTGCTCAAACGAAAAAGTCTGCTGGCGGTGGGAGTCACCGAAGTGACGGGCGATTTTGAAACCGGCGAGATCATTGAAATTTATTCACCTGAAGCAGAAATGATCGCGGTGGCGCGTGCGCGGGAAACCTCTTCCGCGATACGTGCGAATCTGAAAACACTGAATTTCGAAGTGGCGCATGCCAATGATATAGTTTTATTATAATGGAATCGATAGCACCTCAGTTAAAGGAAGCGCGCGAGGCATCTGCCGCGGTGCGCAGGCTGTCAGACAGGCAAAGGGCGGATCTGCTGATCAGTCTTTCGGCCAAAGTGCTGGCAAATGCCGAAAACATCATCGTTGAAAACCGGAAAGATCTGGATCTGATGGATGATGCCGACCCGAAAAAGGACCGTTTGCTCCTGAACCAGAAGCGGATCAACGAACTGGCGCAAAGCCTGATTGAGGTAGCCGAACTCCCGGACCCGACGGGGGAGATTTTTGTAGAGAAAATCATTCAACAGGGGCTTTCCCTGAAAAAAATAGCTGTGCCGCTAGGCGTGGTGGGCGTTATTTATGAATCGCGACCCAACGTGACTATCGACGTAGCTTCATTATGCCTGCGCTCCGCGAATGCGTGCGTGCTCAAAGGAGGAAAGGAAGCGCAGCATTCCAATACTTACCTGGTGAGTCTCATCCATGAAGCGCTGGCTGATTTCGGTATACCTGCGGCGGCGGCTACCCTGCTGCCAACCGGGCGGGAGTTCGTTGGCGAACTCTTGACCGCCATTCAATATGTGGATATCATTATTCCACGTGGCTCGGAAGGGTTGATCAAATATGTGCGTCAGAATTCTTTGGTGCCTACGATCGAAACCGGAGCGGGTGTTTGTCATACCTATATTGAAAAAACGGGCGACCTGGATAAAGGGGCACAAATTGTAGTGAATGCGAAGGTCTCAAAACCAGCTGCCTGCAATGCGTTGGACACGGTACTCGTCGATAGGGCGATAGCTGGCGAGTTTTTGCCAAAGCTGAAAGAGGATTTTATTAAATGGAATGTCGAGGTTTTCGCGGATGAAGAATCTTACGTGATCCTTGAAAGGGCAGAGTATCCCTATCTGCAAAAAGCAAGTGAGGACGATTTCGGAAAGGAATTTCTCGATTTCAAATGCTCGGTAAAAGTGGTCGACGGGCTGGAAGATGCTTTGAAACAGATTGAAAACTATTCATCCAGGCATTCGGAAGCCATTATTTCGACCGACGAGGAGGCTATCGAAACATTCCTGAAAGAAGTGGATGCGGCTTCGGTGTATGCGAATGCGTCGACGCGTTTTACGGATGGCGGTGTATTCGCATTAGGCGCAGAAATCGGCATTTCGACCCAAAAACTGCATGCCAGGGGCCCATTCGCATTGGAGAAATTGGTAACCGAAAAATGGATTGTTAAAGGTGACGGACAGGTAAGATGGTAAATACTTTGGAAAACATACAAATGCTGTCCACCGAGGCCATTGCATTGCTGAAAAGCCTGATCGAAACGCCTTCTTTCAGCAAGGAAGAGGAGCTCACTGCCAAGCTGATCGCGGACTTTTTTACGAGAAAGAGTATCCCTTTTCATACCAAAAAGAATAACCTGTGGGCCTATAACAAGCATTTCGATGCAAGCAAACCCACCATGCTGCTCAATTCACATCACGACACTGTAAAGCCAAACAAATCCTGGACGCTCGACCCTTTCAAGGCGATCGAGCAGGATGGAAAGTTGTATGGTTTGGGAAGTAATGATGCCGGAGGCTGCCTCGTTTCGCTGATCGCAACCTTCTGTTATTTCTACGACAGGGAAGATCTCGCTTATAATGTGGCCATCGCCACGACTGCCGAGGAAGAAATTTCAGGGAAAGAAGGTTTGGAAATCGTCGCGCCGGAATTGCCCGAAATTGCATTTGCCATTGTCGGCGAGCCTACTGAAATGCATTTGGCGGTGGCTGAAAAAGGGCTTCTCGTTCTGGATTGCACGGCAAAAGGAGTCTCCGGGCACGCTGCGCGTGAGGAGGGCGAAAATGCCATTTACAAAGCATTGAAGGACATTCAATGGATCACTGAATATAAGTTCCCAAAAGTTTCCCCGATGCTCGGGCCGATCAAGATGTCGGTGACGATCATTAATGCGGGTACGCAGCATAATGTAGTGCCCGACGCGTGTACATTCACGATCGACGTGCGTGTGACGGATCAGTATACTTTGGAAGAGGTGGTTACTGAAATCAGGACAAATATTCAGTCGGAAGTAACGCCGCGTTCGATTCGTCTGCGGCCGTCGAGCATTCCGATGGGCCATCCGATTGTGATCGAGGGGTTGAAATTAGGCCGAAATGCTTATGGGTCGCCTACTACTTCCGACCAGGCGCTGCTCGACTGTCCTTCGCTGAAAATGGGTCCCGGGCACTCTGCCAGGTCGCATAGCGCGGATGAATTCATTTATCTGCATGAGATCGAAGAGGGTATCATCCAGTATATTAAAATGGTGGAGGGCGTTGTAACCCGATAATTTGCTATACTTGCCAAAGGGAACTAACCACGTTTTGGCATGCGATTCTACACCGAAGAGGATATTCAGTCTTTCGATAATGTCCGGTTTTTGCACATTAAAACTGCAAAAGCCGGACATCTTTTTACCATCATATTGAGCCGGCCTGAAAAGCGAAATGCCTTCACGCCGACAATGGCCGAGGAAATCATCTTCGCGCTCGCCTATGCACATTACGAGGCTGACATTCGCTGTGTTGTTTTAAAAGCAGAAGGTCCCGTTTTCTGCGCCGGTGCGGATTTAAATGCATTTCATGAAGCATCAGCTAATACGGTAAATCCAACACTCCCGACGATTCGCGAAGAGGTGACTCTTGGTGACGCTTTCAATGAATTACTGAAACCCTGCATTGCGCAGGTAGAAGGACCGGTACTGGCCGGTGGTTTTCTGATGATATGCGGTTGCACATTTGTTTTCAGTGTTCCTGAGGCTACTTTCAGTTTGCCAGAGGTGAAACGGGGCATTTGGCCGATGCAGGTAATGGCGTCGCTTGTCCTGATTATTTCTCAAAGAGAAATCCTGGAAATGTCGATAACAGGCAAAGCATATTCCGGGCAGGAAGCGCTGGGAATGGGCCTGGTCACCCATTTAGCCGACAAAGGGAATATTGAAGCGGAAGTGATTGCATTGGCCGCGCAGATTTGCAATAGCGCGCCACTGGCCATACAATCGGGAATACGAGGTTTGCAAAAAATACAAAACCTACCTCAAAGCGAACAGCATGCATTTCTAAACAGCGAACTGGACAAACTGCTTCAAACAGAAGACGCCAAAGAAGGAACATTAGCCTTCAAAGAAAAAAGAGAACCGATCTGGAAGGGGAAATAATGCGCAATGACAACTCCTGACTACAATAGACCAGACCTGACTAGTCAGTTCGTTGGCACAATCTCGATCTCCTCTCCATAACGGTTGTGGAACTTGAAATCAACCACGCCTAGCGACGAGTCTTTGATCAGTTTCACCCAGGTTTTGTAATGGAAAAACCATTTAACCTGCTCGGAAATCAACCCTTTTGTGAAATAGGAATGCAGGAACGGATGGAGCGA
Source organism: Dyadobacter ginsengisoli DSM 21015 (assembly GCF_059568735.1). NCBI lineage: Bacteria > Pseudomonadati > Bacteroidota > Cytophagia > Cytophagales > Spirosomataceae > Dyadobacter > Dyadobacter ginsengisoli. Next base: position 792,712 of record NZ_JCANTY010000003.1, on the reverse strand, counting down.
AATGGTAATACCGCGCTCGTTCTGCTTTGTGAGGATGTAATCGAGGTTGTTGGCGATCACGTCGGAAACGAGAATGCTCGCCTGGATCGTGCCCGTACCGCCGCAGGTAGGGCAGGTTTCACGGGTAACGATGTTCATTTCAGGCCTTACACGCTGACGTGTGATTTGCAGCAGGCCAAATTTTGAAAGTGGGAGAACCGTGTATTTAGAACGGTCGCCCTTCATTTCGTCGCGCATGACATCGAACAGCGTGCGCTTGTTCTCCGCTTTCTTCATGTCGATGAAATCCACGACGATAATGCCGCCCATATCGCGCAGACGCAACTGGCGGGCAATTTCCTTCGCCGCTTCCAGGTTGACACTCAATGCAGTCGCTTCCTGGTCCTCTTCCGAGTTGGATTTGTTTCCGCTGTTGACGTCGATCACGTGCAACGCTTCCGTGTGCTCGATGATCAGGTAACCGCCATTCGGAAGGCTTACCGAGCGTCCAAACAATGATTTAATCTGTTTTTCCAGACCAAATTGTTCGAACAGCTTGTTCTTGCCATTGTGCAATTTCAGGATGTTTTCCTTTTCCGGCGCAATGTTGTGAATGTAAGCTTTGATATCGTCGTATACTTCCTTGGAATCTACGGTAATGCTGTCGAAGGACTCGTTCAGCATATCGCGAATAATAGAGGATGCGCGATTCATTTCACCGATAACCCGGTCACGGGGCTTGGCATCGCGAAGTGCTTTGATACCATTCTCCCATTTGTCCAGGCAATCCTGCAAGTCTTTATTGAGTTCATCCACATCCTTGCCCGTAGCAACGGTACGGATGATCACCCCGAAATTCTGAGGCTTAATGGAAGACATCAGTCGCTGCAAGCGGTTTCTTTCCTGTTTGTCAGTGATTTTCTTCGAAAGATTTACAGAATTCGAAAAGGGAACGAGGACAATGTAACGCCCGGCAATCGATATGTCGCAGGAAAGTCGCGGACCTTTTGTAGAAATAGGTTCCTTAACGATCTGAACCAGGATAGGTTGGTTTTTGGAGAGAACCTTATCGATTTTGCCAAGCTTCTCGATTTCCGGCTCCATCTTGAAATTATTCAATTTGCCGGAATGTCCGCGTTTGGCGATAACGTCCTTGGTGAGCTTGTTCAGCGAATTGATATTGGGCCCCAGATCGAGGTAATGCAGAAATGCATCTTTTTCAAAACCAACGTCTACAAAGGCAGCATTGAGCCCTGCCACCAGCTTCCGAACAGTACCCAGGTATATATCGCCTACGGTAAAGCTCTGATCCGGTGTTTCTACGTGATATTCTAAAAGACGTTTATCCTGCAAAAGGGCTATACGCTCTCCCTTTTGAGTAGAATTGATTAGTAATTCGTTACTCAATGTTCAACCAACTGAATGGCTCGATAATGTTGATACTTAACCTCCCGCATTCTGATTGTCAGCGGGATACAAACGTGGGGAATAAGGATGACCGGATCTTACGATTAAAATCCGGTCATGACCAATTATTTCTTCTTATGTCTGTTTTTTCTAAGTCTTTTCTTTCTCTTGTGAGTGGAGATCTTATGTCTTTTTCTCTTTTTTCCGCAAGGCATGATTATGTCGTTTATAAATAAAAATTAATTCCTTTAATGATCTGGTGATCAGTTGTTCAGACGGTCTTCCAGCTCGCCGATGGCTTGTTGGATCACCGGATCTTTTTCCTCTTTTTTAACCTCCGACAGAACCTTTCTTGCTTGTTCTTTGTCACCCAATTCCACCAGCGAAAGACCCAGATAAAACTTGGCCTTCGTATTGGCAGGATTGTTGGTTAAAATCTGTCTGAACCTGTCAGCAGCTTTTGAATATTGATTAGACCTCATGGACAAGATCCCTAAATTGAACAATGCCAATTCATTGGTAGGATCCGCGTCAATCACTTCACGTAGCATCAGGATTCCCTGCATGGGGTTCTCGGTGTTTACGTACGTCATTGCCATATTAGCTTTTGCAGCCAATAGTCCGGGATTCTGGTCAATTGCTTTCTGATAATATTCGCGGGTTTTGATGCCCAGGTTTTTTGCTTTCTGCTCGTCTACCGCAAATCCGTAGGCTTCATAGTAACGGTCACCCGTTCTTACGAGATTGTCAACGGAAGGTGACAAGATCGCCACTTTCTCGGCGTAGAATGCGGCACTGTCTAACTTCTGAAGTTTCGCAAACTCATCGGAAAGCTTGATTCCTGCATTAACCTTTTCTTTTTCTACCGCCTGATTGAAGCCGTTTCTCAGCTGATCAATCATTTTCTGCTGATCAGGGGACAAAACGGCTCCATCATGCGATTTGGGAGAGGATTCAGGTGCGGAAGCTGTTGCGGGTGCAGCAGCAGCCGACTGGCTTCCCTCCTTTTCCATTTCCTTCCCCTTGTTGTTGACGACCACTTTGGGGAGGCTGAAAAGCGTTCCGACCAATGCGACCGCAAATACACAAGAAAGAAGAATGGACTTTTTCATACTCTTATAACCCAACCTTTTCAGGTAAATTACTTTTCAGCGACCGCTTTCAGTTTGTCACTTTCTTTTACCTGCTCAACAAAAACTTTTGCAGGCTTGAAGCTTGGTACAAAGTGCTCGTCAATAATCATGGAAGTTCCCTTTGAAATATTGCGGGCTACTTTGCGCGCACGTTTTTTGTTGATGAAACTACCGAAACCTCTAACATAAAGGTTCTCACCATCAGAAAGTGAGTCCTTTACCACGGTAAAAAACGATTCTAGCGTTTGCTGAACGTCGCCCTTGTCTACGCCTGTTTTCTCGGAAATCTGTGCGATTACGTCTGCCTTAGTCACTTTGATTGTTTACTTTAAGTGGATATTATTTCATTAATTTACTTACTCCTGTAAATTTTGGGAACACAAAGGTACGGTAATTTTACTAAAACTTAAAAGGATGAGGTGTTCCTTTTTTATATAATTCGTTAAAAAACAGTGTACATAAGTGAAAATAATATGATACCGGATCATTTTGAGGTGATTGATTTTAACAGAAAGCTGAAATCCTGGTATCTCGAAAACCACCGCCATTTGCCCTGGCGGGAAACCAAAGACCCATATAAAATTTGGTTGTCCGAGGTAATTCTGCAACAGACACGCGTCGCTCAGGGAATGCCTTACTACAACCGTTTCGTCGATCAGTATCCGACGGTATTTGACCTGGCGGCGGCTGACGAGCGGGATGTGCTCCGGCTCTGGCAGGGGCTCGGGTATTATTCACGTGCCCGGAATATGCATTTCACCGCCCGACAGGTTGTGAGCGATTTCGACGGGAAATTTCCTGAAACCGCCGCGCAGCTTTCGAAACTGAAAGGACTGGGGCATTACACCGCTGCTGCCATCGCTTCTTTTGCTTTTGACGAGGTGGTTGCCGCCATAGATGGTAATGTGTACCGGGTTATGGCGCGCATTTTCGGTGTACAGTCCGATATGCTTAGCAATGAGGGCAAAAAGGAGTTTGCGGGTTTGGCAAAAGAGCTGGTGTCGCGGGAAGACCCTGCGACCTATAACCAGGCTATGATCGAGTTCGGTGCACTGCAATGCTTACCTGCGTCGCCTAACTGCACTGTTTGTATTTTCAACGATCGCTGTTTTGCGTTGGAACATCAAATGCAGGGTCAATTGCCGTTGAAAATCAAGAAATTGACTGTCAAGCATCGCTTTTTAAACTACATTATTATTAAACAAGGTGACAGACTGGCCCTGCGCGAGCGAAGAGGGCGTGACATTTGGGAAGGTCTTTTTGACTTTTACCTTTTCGAATCCAAAACTCCCGCCATGACACCCGACCATCTGACAATATCTGACCCGATCTTCCAAAATCTGCTTTTAAAAGGGCGTCTGGCCGAAATTAGCAAAGTTTATTCCCATATTCTCACACACCAGCGACTGCATGTCAGGTTCTGGTGGCTCGAAATTCCCGAAACCGGGGCGATAGATTTACCGCAAGGAATGGCTTTTTACAGTCACGAACAGGTTGAAGTTCTTCCCAAGCCAATTCTGATCGACACGGTCCTGCGCGAGGAAGGCTATCTCTGACAGCCAGATTATTAGTCTCAAATCCTTTTGAGCGTGGTGAAACGGATTGGCTTGAATTGTGTTTTAAGTAATATATTTTTGTACTAAACACTTAACTATAACAGGTCATGGGCAATTTCAATTTAAATTCGGGTCAGGTTGAAGACTATAATCGTGATGGTTATCTGATTGTTAAAAGCCTGTTTTCAACCGAGGAAATAGACAAGTTGTATCGCACCGCACTGGAAAATTCGGTCATGCAGAAGAATGCGATGGACCTGAACGATCAGTCTGGGAAGAAAACCAAACTGTCTCTGTGGTTTACACCTGGTGATGATGTGTTTGGCTATCTGATCCGGAGCGAACGGATGGTGAATTCTGTGTGGCAGCTTTTACAGCAGGAAAGTCCGGTCTGCCATTTCCACACCAAACTCATGCAGAAGGAGCCCAAAGTGGGTGGCGCCTGGGAATGGCATCAGGATTACGGTTATTGGTACAAGAATCAATTTATTTTTCCGGACCAGCTCATGAGCGTGATGATTGCGCTTACACCGGCCAATAGGGAAAACGGCTGCTTGCAGGTAATCCGAGGATCTCATAAAATGGGACGGGTCAATCACGGTTTTGCCGGCGAACAGGTAGGCGCGGATATGGAAATGGTGAATCATGCATTGACAACTATGGACCTGGTTTACTGCGAGATTGAGCCGGGTGACGCGCTGTTTTTCCACAGCAATTTAATGCATCGCTCCGAGGCCAATTTGTCGGAGAACCCGAGGTGGTCGCTTATATCCTGTTACAATTCCCAATCAAATATTGCTTACAGCGAAACCTCCAATTCCTGGCGCGTGCCCGTGTCCATTGTGCCGGATCATGCTTTGATGGAATGGAACGCAGACGCATTTGGTAATGCCGACTTCCTTAAAAAAGAAGACGATCCCGCTTTGAAGACTACCGGCTGGGAGAATGAGGTGAAAACCAAGTAGCGATAGAACAATATCCTGAACAACCTTAATCTTAAAACACTTTATGCAGAAGATCGCAATGCTTGGGTCCGGCTTTATCGGACGTTTTTATGCGGAATCCATTCACGGGCAGCGAGGCCGCGACCGGGTGGTTGCCATTTACGCGCGGCGGGAGGAAAGCGCCCGGAAGTTTGCAACCGACTACGGTTGCGATTTTTGGTCGTCGGATATGGAAGAGGTCATCGCACATCCCGACGTGAATATGGTCTGCATTGCATTGCCCAATAACGTCCACGAGGAGGCAGTTCTGCTTTGCGCGAAACACAAGAAGGCGGTGGTATCCACCAAGCCGCTGGGCCGCAACGGCGAGGAAGCATTGCGTATGATGAAGGCCGTCGAAGAAGCAGGAATATTTGCGGGCTATCTCGAAGACCTTTGTTACACGCCGAAGTTTCTGAAATCCCTGGAAAGCGTGAAAAACGGCTCATTAGGGCGTATTATCTGGGCTAAGTCGCGGGAAGCGCACCCGGGCCCGCACAGCGAGTGGTTTTGGGATATCGAGCAGGCAGGCGGTGGCTGCATTCTGGACCTGGGTTGCCATTGCATTGAAATATCACGGAATTTTATCGGAAAGGACATCAGGCCCGTGGAAGTAATGTGTTGGGCGGATACTCAGGTGAAGCCAATTGATGCAGAAGACCACGCCATCGCATTGGTCAAGTACGAGAATGGTGCGATCGGGCAGTTTGAAGTAAGCTGGACCTTTCGGGGAGGAATGGATTTACGGGACGAAGTAATGGGTACCGAAGGGACCATCTGGATCAATAACTTTCTCCGTACCGGTTTTGAAATGTTTACAACCGGACAAAATCCGGATGGTGCCGGAGAAGAATATGTCGCTGAAAAGGCAGAAAGCAACACAGGGTGGCTATTTCCGGTGGGAGACGAAGTGAACGATCTGGGTTATAATCACATGTTTACGGATATGTTCAACTCCGCTGAAAAAGGAACAGAGCCCGCAGAGACGTTCTACGATGGCTATATCGTCAATGCAGTGATCGATGCGGCATATAAATCTGCGAAGTCCAAACTTTGGGAGAAAGTTGAATTGCCGGTCTGGCGCGGCAGGGAAGGCGTTACCAAACCTTCTAACTATGTTTCCTACAACGAAACGCATTACCTCATTAAGCAGGAAGTAACCCACGATGGCCGTAATAAACTGATATTGAAAGATAAGGCCACAGGGAAAATTACGGAGCAGGATATTTAGGGGAGGCATTTCATTTAATATTCCTATATTTAAAACTGCAACAAACAATATCCACATTACAAAATCATGGCAGGAAGCGTTAATAAAGTTATATTGATAGGTAACCTGGGAAGCGACCCGGAAGTGCGTTATCTGGAAAGCGGATCGGCGGTAGCGAAATTTAACATCGCTACCACAGAGACTTATACCAATAAAAATGGCGAAAGGGTCGACAACACTGAATGGCATCGCATTGAGCTGTGGGAAGGCCTGGCCAAAGTGGCCGAGAAATATCTGAAAAAGGGAAACCAGGTTTATATCGAAGGACGTATCCGTACCGACACCTGGACGGATAAGGAAGGACAGCAAAGGACAGGTGTAACCATTCGCGCGAACAGCATGACACTGCTCGGCGGACCTTCGGGCGCAAGTTCGGGAGGTGACAATCAGGGTTACCAGCAACCTGGTAATGCACCAAGGAGCAGCAATGCGCCGCGCCCATCGGACCCGATACCTCCATCGATGGCGGCCGGTAGTAACGACGACGACGATCTGCCGTTCTGATGTATTCCAACAGTTATGTAGCGAATCAGCGTTGAAAATGGATTTATTGTTAAATTGATGCTGTTTTTAAGTGGGATTCGCTACATTTAACTTGTTGAAATCCAAAAGTGAAAATTTCCTGAAATTTCGTGAAAGAAACCGAAGACAGCGAAGACCCCCTTTCCCGAACGCGTAAGGGGATGGTTTTTCCCCAGAAAAGTACGCACATAGCGCTGGCCGGGGCAGTTTTACCGGTCGACTTCCTTGCACCATACGACGTTATTCTCGTCATATTTCTTTTTTTAATTTCCCTTTTTTTATCGGGTGTCCGTGCTGCATATGCTGCTTCCGGTGCAATGGAAAATCCCTGGGATCGTAAGCAGGAGGGGGAAAGCCATTTGCCTACCCGCATACAACAGTTGGCACTCTCTCTGGTACAGCGAGGAATTACTTTAATGACACTGTTGCTCGCTGCGAGATTTGCCTGGTTGCACATGCAGGCAGGATCTCTGGACGTGGTTCGCTGGGCCGTGTTGGCTTTTCTGGTAGTTTGGATCTGGCTCGATGCGTTGGTTCGTTATAACAGCGCCCGAAAAGCACACGAATTTATTCCCAGAATAGCCGGGCTAACCCAATTCCTGATCCGGATTTGCAAACCGCTCACGCAGCCGATCATGAAGCTGGGGTATTCGTTAGGCATATTGACACCGGAAGGGGCCGAGATCACAACAGAGATGCTGGAGGCAAAGGCGGAGAGTGAGGAAGAGACGGACCTGTTACGAGGTTTGGCCAACTTCCGTCAGACGAATGCGCGTAAAGCTATGCAGGCACGGTTGCAGATTACAGCCTTCGACATCGAACTGGATTTTCACGAGCTGATGGACCGGATCAATAAGTCGGGTTACTCCCGTGTCCCGGTTTTTAGGGACGACCTGGATCACGTTGAAGGTATTTTGAATGTGAAGGACCTGCTTCCGCATATTCACCTCGACGAACATTTTAACTGGCAGAAATTGCTGCGCCCAGCTTACTTCATTCCGGAAAGCAAACGCCTGGACGACTTGATGAAGGACTTTCAGAACCGGCGCGTCCATATGGCCATTGTAGTGGATGAATATGGCGGTACCAGCGGACTGATTACCCTCGAAGATATTATTGAAGAGATTTTCGGAGACATCAATGATGAATATGATGAAGACGAGGAGGTCAACTATACGCAGGTGGATGAGAATACCTATGTATTTGAGGGAAAGGTGCTTATCAATGACCTCTGCCGCATTCTGAACATTGAAACCGACTATTTCGACGAAGTAAGGGGGAATAGCGAATCGCTCGCAGGATTACTCCTCGAATTGTTTTCGCGCTTGCCTCGTACCGGTGAAATTGCAACCCATCGAGAGGTTACCTTTAAAGTACAATCCGCAGATAAGAAGCGGATTAAGAAGGTAAGGGTGCTGGTATCATAAAAAAAGTGCAATTTATTTTATTTCCTCCAAACTTATTTTTAATTTTGCCCGGCAAATAACAATCGTTTATTTGCTATGAGCACAGACCCATCCAAAGTCCTCTTCGAGGCACTCACTTACGACGACGTTCTGTTAATCCCAGGTTACTCAGAAGTCCTGCCTCGTGACACAACAACTAAAACCAAGCTTACCCGCAACATCGAGTTGAACATTCCTATTGTTTCAGCTGCGATGGACACGGTTACGGAGTTTGAGTTAGCCATTGCCATGGCGCAGGAAGGTGGTCTCGGAATAATCCATAAAAATATGAGCCTGGAAGCGCAAGCTGAGCAGGTGAGAAAGGTAAAGAGATCGGAGAGCGGTATGATCCTCGACCCGATTACACTGTTGGACTCAGCAACGCTGGGTGACGCACACCAGATCATGCGTGAGTTCAAAATTGGGGGCATCCCGGTTATTGACAAAGATCACAAACTGATCGGTATTCTTACCAACCGGGATTTACGTTTTGAAAGGGAAATGACGAAACCGGTAACGGAGATCATGACCAAGGATAAACTGATCACCGCTTCCGAAGGGTTATCCCTTGACGATGCGGAGAAGATTTTACAGGAATACAAGATAGAAAAGCTTCCGATCGTCGATTCGGAATATCGCCTCACAGGACTGATCACCTACAAGGACATCCTGAAACGTAAATCACACCCCAATGCTTGTAAAGACGAATATGGCCGCCTTCGTGTAGGCGCTGCGGTAGGCGTTACCCCGGATTTGCTGAAACGGGTAGAGGCATTGGTTAAAGCAGGTGTGGACGTTGTGAGCCTCGATACTGCACACGGACATTCAAGGGGTGTGATCGATGCATTGAAGTCGATCAAAGCCCAGTTCCCCAAACTCGATGTGATTGCCGGTAATGTGGCCACGGGCGAAGCCGCCAAGGCACTTGCCGATGCCGGCGCGGATGGTGTGAAAGTGGGTGTAGGTCCCGGCAGTATCTGTACAACGCGGATCATCGCAGGTATTGGTGTACCTCAGCTGACAGCCGTTATGTGGGCTGCGGAAGCTTTGAAAGGCACGGATGTTCCTGTTATCGCCGACGGAGGTATCCGTTTCTCAGGCGATATGACAAAAGCCCTGGCTGGTGGTGCGAGTACCATCATGATCGGCTCGATGCTGGCCGGTAGCGATGAAGCTCCCGGAGAGATTGTTATCTACGAAGGACGGAAGTTCAAGGCTTACCGTGGTATGGGGTCGGTAGAAGCAATGGAAGACGGCTCGAAGGATCGTTATTTCCAGGATGCCGAGGACGATGTGAAGAAACTGGTTCCGGAAGGAATCGTAGGACGAGTTCCTTTCAAAGGAAAAGTGTCCGAGATCATTTATCAAATGGTAGGCGGTTTGAAGGCTGGAATGGGATATTGCGGTGCAAGCAATATTGAATCGCTTCAAAACGCACAGTTTGTCAAGATCACGTCTGCGGGTGTTAAGGAAAGCCATCCTCACGACATCATGATCCAGAAGGAAGCTCCAAACTATTCGAGATCCTGAGGAGGCTTTCGGCTAATGGCAGTCGGCTCTGTTTAAATTAGAAAATAAATGACAAAGGCGTTGCAAAAACTTGCAACGCCTTTGTCATTTATAAAATTCACTATCGAAAGCCGAAAGCCGAAAGCCGAAAGCCGAAAGCCGAAAGCCGAAAGCCGAAAGCCGAAAGCCGAAAGCCGAAAGCCGAAAGCCGAAAGCCCTTACCTATGCTGCACTTGGTTTTGCGAACCTACTTTTCAAGTACTGGAAGATCATCGGAAGGATAGAAATGCCGATGATACCGAAAATAACGAGCTCGAAATTCTTTTTAACAATTTCCATATTTCCGAAGAAATAGCCGAGCAAAGTGAGGGTAGGTACCCAGAGCAATGCTCCCACAATGCAGAAAATAATGTATTTCGAATAATTCATACTTCCTGCACCAGCCACGAAAGGAGCCACCGTGCGAACGATAGGGATGAATCGTGCCATAATCACCGTGCTGCCGCCGTGTTTTTCGTAGAATGCTTCGGTTTTTTCCAGATATTCTCTTTTCAGAAACAATATCTTCTCCCGTTTCTTGATCTGCCCGCCGAAGGTTTTTCCGATAAAGTAGTTGACGTTATCCCCGAGCAGAGCAGCGATGATGAGGATAATGATGATCAGCCACACATTGAGGCCCGTGGTTTCATTAGCGGCAATGGCACCGGCAGCGAACAGAAGCGAGTCGCCGGGAAGCAAAGGCATGATGACGAGGCCTGTTTCAGTGAAAACAATTAAAAACAGAATAACGTAAGTGAGTGTACCATACTCCTCCACAATGTTAAACAGGTGCTTGTCTAAATGGAGGAAGAAGTCAATGAACTGCGTTAAAAATTCCATAGCTAATCTTTAAGTTGACAAATCTATTTTTGGTAATCTGAAATTATTTGGAATCGATTTTCCACTTCTGCCTGGTTTTAGCATTCAGGAAGTGATTGAAGGTATCTCCTCTGAGTCCCAGACGGATTGTTTCGAGCGGGATGAGCTCGCTCGGGGCGATGTTGCCCAGGTTGACATTAGCGCCCAGCAACTTCACAAACCAAACCTGTTGTGATTTTTGAGGAGCTTCCCAGATCATATCCTCGAATGCGATCTCTGTAAGTATTTCCTCCACAAGTCCCTGGCGTACCTCGCCGCTTGCACGGAACAACCCCACATTCCCTGATTCCCGGGCCTCGCCAATTACCTTCCACGCGCCGGCCTGCAATTCAGATTTGATCAGCTGTATCCATTTGTAAGGAGGGATAATTTTGTTCTCATCTTTGGAACCTACCTCCGACAGCACTATTACCTGCTTGGACAGCGTATGAATATATTCGCATTTGACGTCCTGAGGCATTTCAATAGAGCCATCGGAAACCTCGGCGTGGCTCAGCTCATATTTATCGAGCAACTTGCGGTAGTCGTCAAACTGGTTTCTGACTACAAAGGCTTCAAACAATGTACCTCCGAAATACACCGGAATATTGGCACTTTTATAAACGGCAAGCTTTTCGTCCAAATTGGGGCTTACAAACGACGTAGCCCAACCAAGTTTTACGATATCAATGTAAGGCGCCGCAATGGAGAGCATGTCTTCTGTTTCCCTAACACTGAGCCCTTTGTCCATCACCATGGTGAGTCCTTTTGATCTGGGTTTCTGGGAGCGATCGGGGACCTGCGATAACGTAAAATTCATATAAGAGTACACTTTTATCTCTGGCAAAAACTCCGGTAAAGGTAGTAATAACCTTCGATACGTAACAATAAAATCCATAGCATTGCCTGTCGGACGTATATTTTTCTACGATAATTACTATTTTTAAAAAATCACTTTCAGTCTTTCCAAATTAGCGCAGCACCATGAACACACACACAAATGCAGATCCCCGCACGGAAAACACCCGTCTCACTTTTCTTCAGGAGTTGGTAGGTAAGCCGATGAGCCAGCATTTTTCACCGGTAGCAAAGTGGTTGAATGGGAAACTGCTTTCAATCGGGGAAGGCGAAATGGAAGTGGAGTACGAGGTTCGGGAAGATATGTGTAATCCGATGGGAACGCTGCACGGAGGTATTGCCGCTACTATTTTGGATGACGTGGTCGGAACGATGGTCTATGCACTAGGGCGCGAGTTTGGTTACACGTCGGTTAATCTCAACTGCGACTTTCTGAACCCTGCCCTCACCGGACACATTTTACGGGCTAAATCGTCCATCATCAGAGCAGGGAAGAATATCATTCACGTGGAAGGCCGGCTTATCTGTGATGGACGTATCATTGCCAAGTGCACCAGCAACCTCATTCAGACAGGCTTTAAATTGCCCGAAGTTCCCGGGCGTTAAAGGGTTTCGGCTTATCTTTGCAATATGGAAAAACAATTTAATGACCTGCCGGAGAGTCGTCAGGAACAACTGATGGCTTTTGACCGGCTGTTGACCATCATGGACGAGTTGCGCGAGCAATGTCCCTGGGACAGGAAACAAACCATGGAAAGTCTGAGGCATTTGACCATAGAAGAAACGTACGAGTTGTCCGACGCCATATTGAACAATGATCTGCGTGAAATTCAGAAGGAGTTGGGCGACGTTTTATTACATATCGTATTTTATGCCAAAATAGGGTCAGAGGAGGAGAAAGGAAAAAGCTATCAGTTTGATATCCGGGACGTCTTGAATAGCATCTGCGATAAACTGATTTCCAGGCACCCGCATATATATGGCGATTTCGTGGCCGACTCTGAGGAGGCGGTCAAGCAGAACTGGGAGAAACTGAAATTGAAAGAGGGGAATAAATCGGTACTGGCTGGGGTCCCGACATCGTTGCCTGCCTTGGTGAAGGCCATGAGAATTCAGGAAAAGGCCCGTGGGGTTGGTTTCGATTGGGACGAGAAACAGCAGGTCTGGGCAAAGGTGGAGGAGGAGTTGAAGGAATTCAAGGACAACTTCAATATAGAAACTGCCGATGTAATTGACCAGAAAGCTGCCGAAGGCGAGTTTGGCGATTTGTTATTTTCATTGGTCAATTATTCGCGGTTTGTAGACATTAACCCGGAAACTGCTCTGGAAAGGACCAATAAAAAGTTCATCGGACGTTTCCAGTATCTCGAAGAAGCTTCCAAAGCCGATGGTAAATCGCTGTCGGATATGTCGCTCGATGAAATGGATTTTTATTGGAACCAGGCGAAGGCATTGGGTGTATAAAACTTTCGGTTCTGCGTAATCCGACTACGAATGTTACGTTCCATATACGGCTGAGAAACTGAATGCACAATTCGTTAAAATGAGTCAGGGCGTTGAAATCTTGTAACACTGCTAAGAAGTAAATAGAATTAATGTCTTCCCATCATATCGTTAAGGAAAAACAGGAGCCTGCGTTAATCATTGCCAACGGTGAAGCATGCGGTTCGGAATTATTGGGGCAGTTGCTGGAATGGAGCCCTTTTATTGTAGTACTCGACCACGCGATTTATCGTGTACTGGACCTGGGGATTAAAATTGACGTATGGATGGGTGATTTTGATCAACCGCATGATGTCGAAGCGATCCGGGTCCGCCAGCATCCGTTGGAAATCATCAATACCCCCGATCAGGAAAAGACGGATCTTAATAAAGCGATCGAGTTTCTGATCGAGAGAGGCTTCCCGGCGGCCAATGTTGTTTGGGCAACAGGCCGCCGTGCGGATCACGCCATTACCAATATTACGGATCTGGTACGGTACAAGGAGCAAATTAAGCTTGTTCTTCTTGACGATTACTCCAAAATTTTTCCGCTAACAGGCTCATTTGAAAAGTGGTACACGGCCGGTACCCCAATCTCCCTGATTCCCATTGGAACTGTCGAAGGTATTGAAACACGAGGTTTGAAATACAACTTAAATAACGAAACGCTAACAATGGGATATAGAACCGGCAGCAGCAATGAGGCCGAAACTGATGGAATGGTTTGGATTTCTGCTCAAAAAGGAGATCTTCTGATTATGGAATGCTGGGATTTATAATGAGGTCGAATTAACTTCTTTCGATTCTACGTAAAAATTCCGGTCGACCGTCAGTGACTTTTCTCCTTTTACTTTCAGTGTTTTCCAATCGTTGGTCGGATGCAGAAACTCCTCTTTTCCGCTGGCCAGCTTAACCTTGACAGGCATGCTGAAGTTTTCGACAGTGTTGAGCCAGCGATACCGCAGCCCCTTGTTCCCGAATGCATATTCAAGGACCGGAATCCTGACATCTCTCAGATATTGGTCAAATACCTTTGAAAGGTCTTTTCCGGCATGTTCGCTGATATAATGCTCTATCTGCGAGCCGTCCACGGTCTGGTGATAGAATGTTTTGTTCAGGCCACGGAGGATCTGGCGCCATTTTTCGTCGTCATTGATGACCTGCCGGATAGTATGGAGCATGTTCCCTCCCTTGTAATACATATCCTTTGACCCTTCCTGATTAACCCCATAAATTCCGATAATGGGAATGTCGTTGGCGATCAGCTCCCTTGTTCCGATTACATAGTCGGCACCGGCCTGTTTCCCGAAGTAATATTCCGTATACAGATTCTCTGAATAGTTGGTGAAGCTCTCATGTACCCACATATCTGCCACGTCCTTGTAGGTAATGTTATTGGCAAACCATTCATGACCGCTTTCGTGGATAATAATGAAATCCCATTTTAATCCCCAGCCGGTATTGGAAAGATCGCGGCCACGGTACCCCATTTTGTAGTCATTTCCGTAAGTCACAGAGCTCTGGTGTTCCATCCCCAGGTAAGGGACCTCCACGAGCTTGTACCCGTCTTCATAAAACGGATAGGGGCCAAACCAATGCTCAAAGGCTTTCAGCATACTTGGCGCCTGCTTGAACTGTTCTTTGGCGGCTTCGAGATTCTGAGGAAGTACGTAGTAACTCAATTGCAGATCGCCTCTTTCTCCCTTGAACGTCTCTTTCCAGCTCACATAATTGGCGACGTTCATATTTACCCCATAGTTGTTGATCGGATTTTTAACAAACCAGTTGAAGGTATGGGAATCGTCACTGTTCTCAACTACTGACCTCAATACGCCATTGGATACATCCATGAGCTTTTTGGGAACGGTGATGCTGATCAGCATGCTGTCTGGTTCATCGTACATATGATCCTTGCAGGGCCACCAGACACTGGCGCCCAGTCCCTGGCAGGAGGTGGATATGATCGTGTTCCCTTTGCCGTCCGGAACCCACTGCACGCCGCCGTCCCAGGGCGGACGTTTCGCAAGCCTTGGCCGTCCGGCATAAAACACTTCTATGGCTTCTGCCTTGCCGGTTTCCTGTTTCTTTTTTAAGGTGATAAAAAAAGCATTGCCATCCCGGCGGAACGAGAGTGATTCCCCATCCTGAACTACTTTAGTGATCAGTAAGGGCTCCTGCAAGTCCACCTGTATTATTTGGTGAGGTTTAATAACCTTGTAGGCAATGAGCGTACTGCCCGATAGAGTACTGTCTTTCTCATTCGGTCTGACATTGAGATGGTAATAACTGAGATCCCACCAGGCTCTTTCCGGGGTGATGGAGCCTCTGAGCGTGTCAGCGTGAGTAAATTCCTTCTTTTGCGAAAAAGAATGTATTGAAATGGTCAGTAAAAAGATGCTTGCGATTACCTTGAGCATTTGACTTTTGTTAAATGAAGTGTACTATTTATCCAGAATTTCCATGTCGTTCAGCTCCGAACCACCTTCGCGGTTGGCTGAACCGGCCGCTATATAAATTTTCTTATTGAGAGAAACTGCCTGCGTGCCGTGCCGTCCCTGGTGCAGGGAAGGCAGTCGCTCCCACTTCTGAGTTTGGGGATTAAAAGCCTCTACCTCGTTGTGCGCTTCTACGTGCGCATCGCTTTCGCCCCCGATCACCAGAATCTTATTATTGTAGACTACGGTAGTGTTGCCAGCCCGTAATGTTGGCAGATTGTTGGACGCGTCCAGGGTCGACCAGGTGCCTGTTTTAAAGTCATACATATCCACTTCTTTGATAACGGTGTTCAGAACCTGATTAATGCGTGCGGTAGAGAGGCGGCCTCCGGCTACATACAGTTTGTTATTCAGTACCGCTACCTGTACATGATCCCGGGGGCGGGGCGCGTCGCTCAAAGTTTTCCAGATGCCTGTGGCAGGATCAAACTCATCAAACCACTTTACCTGCCCGTCCCAATGCCCGTCCTGTATGCCGCAGACCAGGTAGATTTTGTCACTCATAACAAATGCGCCGGCCGCACCCCGGCGACGGTTTTCGGGGATAGGAGCCCCTTTCCGCCATTCGTTTTTGACGGGATTGAATATATAAATGTCGGGAATGGGAACCTCATGCGGGTAGCCGCCTGTGAATGCGCCCAGGACATATATTTCGTTTTTATAGGTGACGGCCTGGAAATGGCTCATCTCTATCGGTGATGGCGCCAATGCACTCCATGCGTCTTTTTTGAAATCGTATTCATCAACGGCTTTGATGCCACGGCCGCCCAGCAGGTACAATTTCCCATTAGCCGTTGCCATTGCGTTTTCATGTCGTTTTTCTGGAAGGTTTTCAGGTTCCGACACCGTCCATATTTGAGCAAAGCCTTGCATTGCGGCCCATTGAAGTGCAATCAGTAATGCTGCCTTTTTATAGAGAGGTTTCATGTTGATTACGTTTAGAATGGCTGGATACGCACAAATCACTTTCAAAAACGATATCAAGGTACAATTATATTCTATAAAACAGAAAGACCGGTCATGAGCCGGTCTTTCTGCCAATTTTTGTCAAACAGCTGTTAATTTTTGCTCGATAATTCCAGCGCAGGGCTTTCAAAACCGAGTTTTTTCAACCCGTTCCGAACGTCCGGATCTTTCATGAACAGCTTCCATAACAAGCCTGTACGGTAGTTTTCGATCATCACGATAATCGGCCCCTGGTCAATAGCCAGGTGTGATTTGGCATACCAGTTCTGTGATTCGTTAAATGCATCGGTAAAGCCATACTCCGACCAGATTTTATCACCCAGGTCATCATAGAAATGCCTCAGGGCCTTCATAGATTCTTTGGGCGTATAGGGAAAGGAAGACAATGCAGCCGTCGGTGTGATCGTACCAAAATCGTTGGTAGGGGAGTGCGCATTGTAGCCATTGTAGGTATCGCTGGCGGTCAGGCCCCAGCTGTTTTCTCCATAGCCTTTGAATTTTCCCGGGTTTGCGACACAATGTTTGTAGTTGATCAACGAATGATTCACGTTTTGCTCCCAGTAATCCGCATATTGATCTTTCAGATTTCTTGGATCCAAACCTACAAATGAATAATGGGTGAAGAACAATGGCCCGCCGTACTCAAATCCCAATGGCAGTTTGATGCCGTAGTATTCCTTTCCGTTTTTGAAGTGGTCGCTCTGGGCCCAGCATTTATGATAAACCTGCGAGGTGATAGGATAGCGGGGCGACGCGGCTCCCATGATGTAAGTGATAAGCGTTTCATTGTAACCGCGCAGCTCGAAGTTCATAGCCCAGCCGTTGTTGGGGCTCCAGTGCCAGTAAAGCTGATTGGGATTACCTCGGGTGTACCAATCCCACTCCGCTTCGCTCCATATCCATTGGATCCGGTTCCGAAGGTCCCTTTCCAGGTCATTGTCTTTGTCGAAATACTGCCGGGCGGCGAGCAATCCCTGGAACAGGAATGAAGTTTCTACCAGGTCACCACCATCGTCTTTGCGGCCAAACGGGATGATCTTGCCCGTAGCGCCATTTAGCCAGTGGGGAAATATACCGTGGTAATGATCCGCTTTTGAAAGAAATTTGACCATCTTAAGGAGCCTTGCAGCCACAGAATCACGGGGTTGCCATTTTCTTTCGGCAGCGACAATCATTGCCATGATGCCGAAGCCGGTTCCTCCGGTGGTCACCACTTCGTCGCCATAGTCGTAGGCGACATTGCTGCGCTCCCGCGACATGCCGCTTACAGGATGCCCAAATTCCCAGAAATACCTGAAAGTCTGTTTCTGCACCAGTTCAAGTAATGCAGTATCTGAAAGATTTTTGGGTCGGCCGGCCGGGTTGAATGCCGCAGGTTTCATACTGGCAGCTTTCTTTTTTTGTGCCTCACTATCTACATGCACTGAAAAAAGGAGCAATAGCAGGCATAGTATGGAGTGGAAGGATAGCTTCATAGTCGAGTAAAATTTAAATGGTGGGATAAGTTTCACTGGATTTCAGGACTACTGAATCCAAGTTTTTTTAGCCCGGTTTTGACCTCGGGATTGCTCATAAAAAGCTTCCAGGGCAACGAGCTCCGGTGATTCTCAATCATTACTATAATAGGTCCCTGATCAATCGCGAGGTACGAATCCGCAAACCAAAGGTCTTCTAGGGAAAACGCGTCGTGAAAGCCATAGTCTCCCCACAGCTTATCTCCCAGTTTATAATAGAAGAATTTTAATGCCTGCATCGATTCTACCGGCGTGTAGGGGAAAGCGGATAATGCCGCTGTTGGCGTGATGACCCCACGGTCGTTCGTGGGGGAGTTGGCATTGTATCCGTTAGGGATGTCGCTGGCGGTAAGCCCCCAGCATTGGTCGCTGTATCCGTCGTGTGAATGTGGATTGGCCTTACAGTAATTGTAGTTAATCAAAGTATGTGCCCGGTTCTGGGTCAGGTAGTTGGTAAACCGGTCGGTCAGGTTGGTTGGGTTCAAACCAAGAAAGGAATATTGAGAGAAAAACAGCGGGCCGCCCATTGTTTCACCAAGCGGCAATTTGATCCCGTAAAATTCTTTTCCATTGACAAAAGCCCCATTATCTGTCCAGCCATTGTCGTACACTGCTTTACTGATAGCGTGCGTTGGGGAAGACGCGGCCAGCACATAGGTGATCAGGCATTCATTCCATCCCTTAATTGGCAGGTTCATATCCCAGTTATAGTCCGGACTCCAGTGCCAATAGAGTATGTTCCCTTCTCCTTTTTTGAACCAATCCCATTCCACTGCTTCCCAGATAGTTGTAATATCCAACCTGAGAGCCGTTTCGGCCGGACTATTCTCCTGAAAGTACTGGCGGGCCGTAAGCAATCCCTGGATCAGGTAGGAAGTTTCGACTAAATCGGCACCATTGTCTTTCGTGCTGAAAGGCACTGCGACCCCGGTAGCGCCATTGAGCCAGTGGGGAAATGCTCCGTGGAATGTCTGCGCTTTTTTCAGAAAGCCGACTATTTTTTGCATTCTTTCCAATCCTTCGGCCCGTGTAATGAACTTTCGCTCAACGGCAATGGGTATAGTCATAATTCCGAAACCGCTGCCACCCGAAGTAACGACATCGCCGGAAGTATTTCGCTCTCTGGCCAGGCCGCTTACTGGATGGGCGAAGTCCCAGAAGTATTTAAATGTCTGTTTTTGAACAAGCGTAAGCAGGGCTTCGTCTGAAATGACAGGGAATTTGTCGGTAGAATCGAGCGCAGTGGTAAGGCTGACATTGACTTCGTTCAGCAACATTCCGCCTGCTTTGGATTTTAATGCTTTGGTGGCAACAACTGAGTAGTTGGTTAGATAATCCAAATTGGCAGAAGGAATAACCACTACCGAGCTGTCGCCGTTCTCCCAAGCAGTTGTAAAAGCAATGGATTGCCCCGAGGCAGACTTGAATGTTATGCCGCTTGCGGCCAAGGCGGTGTTTAGCGGGGCAGAAAATGTAAACCTGACCTTCGGTTTCAGGTTTACATCGGTATAGTTAAAGCCGGAATAGCTGTCGTTAACTTTCAGACTGTTAAAGCCAAAGGATGACGGTACCCCGGGATTGGATGGCCCGGGGTCCTTGCCGGATTGACAGGAAACCCCGAGCCAGATAAATGAACAAAGACAAAGAAGGTAATGGAATGGCATTATTTCCCTCTTGATTCCAGTTTGACCAGTGCATCGACATCCGCGTCTTTCAGGGCGATGTTGTAGATCCTTACTTCATCGAGTAATCCCGTCAGATAAGTGGCCCAGGATTGCGCTTCGGACTCAGACGTCAGGCTGGGAGTGGTCTGGAATTGTACCGTACCGAAGACCATTTTACCGGGGCTTTTCCATTTCAGGTCGCCAAACTTGGCTACCGTGCTGGTAGCGGTTTTAGAGCCATTCACGTAAACGGAGAAAGTGGATGAAGTGGCGTCGTAAGCCAATGCAATGTGGGTCCAGGAATTATATAGATTGACAATCCCCTCCTTGGTAACCCAGGTGTCGTTTTTGTCATTCTGGATATGGGCTTTGAAAATGCCATCCGTTTCGGTACCCCCGTTTTCGAAGAAAGTTTCGATGTTTCCCCAGAAGCCGTCCTTTTGCGAAAGTCCCACAAGTCCGATAATGCCGCCTGCCGCTTTGGTCGACTGACTGTTTACCCAGTAGGTAAGCGTAAAGCTTTTCAAACCGAGAATCGGGGCAGTAGGGTCAAACAGAACGTAGCCGTTTTTAGCCCCTTTCATGGCTTGCCCCTTCAGTCCGTTTGAGAAAGTGGTGCCGGTATTGGCGCCTGCCGTTTTTGACACAGCGTCCATGTAATCGCCGTTGAATGGGAAGTATGCCACCAGATTTTCTTTGGCGATTTCATCGGAGCTCGTATAGCCCCCGATAGTCACACTCGGAGCATAGCTTTCCGGGTCGAATTTTTCATAGCATGAACTTACCCCGATAACCGTCAATGCGCAGCATGCTACGGTCAGTTTATTCTTTAAAGTTTTCATCGATAGATCGCGGTTTGAAATTAGTAGCCTGGGTTTTGGGTCAGGACGCCTGCACTGAGATCGATTTCAGTCTGAGGGACTGGCCATACTTCGTTTTTGCCGGCTTTCCAGCCCTTAGGCCCGAATACTGCGGTACCGCGTCCCTGGCGGATTACATCGAAGTAGCGGTCAAATTCCATGGCCAGCTCAACGTGGCGTTCATTCCAGATAGCTGTGCGCAATGCGACTTTATCGGTGGTGGTCACTTTCGGAAGAATGGTTTTGCTCGCGCCTCTTGCCCGCGCACGGACCAACTCCAATGAAGCAAGTGCTGCTGTGGAGTTACCGATTTCGTTTGCAGCTTCGGCATTCATCAGCAGCACATCGGCATAGCGGATCACGCGAACATTCTGCTGAGAGCCTTCATTGAATCCCGTCATGTAAAGTTTGAAGGGTACATATGACTTCTGATTGTACATCGGATTATCTCCTGTTGCTGCGATGGCATCGCCGGAGGGCGTGGTTTCACCGCGGAAAATAATGGTAGCATCTCTTCTGGGGTCACCGGCTTCGTAGGCTTTTGAGAGCTCCTCAGTGGGAACATTAAAACCCCAGCCTCCCCCGGTTACTCCTCTCACACCTTGTACCTGTGAGTACTGGGAGTTGGAAGCATCTTTGTTGGAAGGGATCAGTTCATTTTGAATCTCAAAGATTGACTCCGTCGAATTTTCATTCGGTATCCGGAACAGCGATTCGTAGTCGGCAAAGAGGGAATACTGACCGGAATTGATCACTTGTGTGGTCAGATCGAAAACCTGCTGCCATTTTTGCTGGTACATGGAAACTTTGGCGTGCAACGACAATGCGGCACCCTTGGTAACCCGGCCGAGGTCCGCCGCACCATAGTTCTGTGGCAGTACGGCGGCGGCATCTACGAGGTCTTTTTCAATGGCCGTGTACACTTCGGCTTTCGGCGTGCGAGGGAGGTTATATTCCGTTGCGTCCTTGGGGAGTTTCAACCTCAAAGGGACGTCACCAAATGCCCGCACTAACCTGAAATACGAATAGGCACGTACAAATTTAGCTTCGGCCAGATATCTGGCTTTCAGGTTTTCATCCATGCTGATGGCAGGGATGTTGTCGAGTACCTGGTTTGCGTAATTGATGTTCTGATATTGTCCCTGCCAGAAGCCGCCGAGTTGCCCATCGGTTGAGCCTACCGAGAAATTATCATATTGGTTGAAGAAAGTCGCATCCGATGCTGTACTGCCTTTTTCGGCATCATCCGAACCGACGCTTTCTACCGCAATGGCTGCAAAAGCCGTATTGTTCCAGCCGCGGAGGTTAGCGTACATTGCATTCACCGCTTTGGTCGCGTCCGCCTCACTTTCCCAGAAAACGGTACCGGCCTGCTTGCCTTGCGGATCTGTATCCAGGAAACTGTCGCTGCAGGATGAAGGGATAACCAGGAGCACTGCGAGCCCCAGATAGAGACCTGTCTGCTTCAAGTTGTTTTTAATACTTATATTTTTCATATCGGTTCTGATCTTAGAAAGTGACATTAATACCAAAGTTGTAGGTCGCTGAGAGCGGATACACGTTGGCGTCGATTCCTGCCTGCGTAGGCTTGTTTTCATTGGCTCTTACCTCAGGGGACAGGCCTTTGTATTTGAAGAAATTCAAAGGGTTCTGTGCATTCGCATACAAGCGCAGTTTGCGGATTTTCAGTTTTTCATTGAATGCCTGCGGGAATGTGTAGCCGATCTGTGCATTTCTCACCCGGAAGTAGCTGCCGCTCTGTACAAAGAACGAGTTGGGCAGGTAATTCTGGCCGCCGCCTATGTTGGCCGAAGGATAGGTGTTGGAAGTTCCTTCACCATGCCACCTGTTGTCGTAGAAGTCCTTGGTGAAGTTTTCATTGCCATATCGCCATCCCATGTTGGCATTGTAAATATCGACTTTGGCTACACCCTGGAAGTCGAGCATGAGATCGATGTTCTTGTAATTCCAGCTGGTGTTGATCCCGTAGGTGAATTTCGGGTTTGGATTGCCGAGTACCTGGCGGTCAAGACCTGAGATCGTGCCGTCGGGTGTACCATTGGTTCCGCTGATATCACGGTATTTGAAATCTCCCGGTTTTGCATTAGGCTGGGCCGATTTACTGATTTCGTCCTGATTCTGGAAAATACCGTCGACAATGTACCCATAGAATGAGCCGATCGGGTCGCCTACGCGGGTACGGGTCGCCAATGCGCCGCTCGTGAGCCCCACGCCACCGTCGTAAATCGGGTTGGCCCCGGATGATACGGCGAGAACGGTGTTGTTATTCACAGCCCCGTTGAAGCCGATGCTGTAAGAAAGGTCCTTGCCGATATCATCGCGCCAGTTCAGTGCAAATTCAAAACCTTTGTTCTGGAAATCAGCCTGGTTCCCCACGATGCGTCCGGATTCGGTACCAATGGACGTTAGCACAGGAATATCGAAGATCGCACGCTCAGTTTTCTTAACATAATAATCCAACTCGACCGTCAGTCTTGATTTCAGGAAGGAAGCTTCGACACCCGCGTCGGTTCCCACGCCACGCTCCCAGTAAGTGGTAGGAGGGATGATCGTGTTGATGCTGGCTCCTGTATTGAGCTGGCCGCCGAAAATTGCCGCGAGTCCGCCACCGGTGGCAACGGTTAATGTGGAGAGGTTGGAAGGCACAGATGCGTTACCGATCTTACCCCAGCTACCGCGGATTTTCAGGTTATCAAAAATCGTTTGCCCTTTCATGAATGCCTCATTGCTGATCACCCAGCCAGCTCCGATCGACGGGAAGTAACCCCAGGCATTGCCTCCCTGGAAAAATTTGGAAGAACCATCTGCCCGCAGGGACGCATTCAGCATGTAACGGTCATCAAACGAGTAGTTGACACGGCCGAAGTAGGAAGCGTAAGTTCCCAGGTCGCCTTCGTCTTTCACGTTACGGCCATCGGCGCTACCCAATGCAAGGTAAAGGTCGCCTTCACTGCTGAATGGTACATTCAATGCGTTCGCAGTCAGTTTGTAAGATTGGTCGCGCTGCGCCGACTGTCCTAAAAGAGCGGTGAGACTGTGCTTGCCAAAATCTTTGGTGTAGGTCAATGTATTTTCAAAAATCCAATACCTTGTTTGCGGACGGACGAATTCAAGGAAGCTGGTAGTATTGCGTTGTTTGAATGTCGCTACATATTGCGGCACATAGGTACGGGTTTCATCCTGTCCGTAGCGCCCCCCAAGGCTGGTTTTGAAGGTCAGGCCTTTGAAAAGGGAGAGCTCGGCGTAAGCATTGCCGGTCAGCAGGGTTTTCTTGGTGTTCTGATTGTAGAAATCGACGGTAACCTGCGGGTTAAAGTTATTGCCATCACCCAGATTGTAGTCGGTCGGGTCACCATAGCTCCCATCGGCATAATACACCGGCACGACCGGGCCCGCCGCATATAGTTGTCTGAAGATACCACCGGCCTCATCTTTCGATTTGCTGAACGATCCCGTTGCGGTATATCCGATTTTCAGGTTTTTCAATACCTGGAAATCGTTCTGAACACGGGCGGTATACCGCTTGAAGTTGTTCTTTTCAACGATACCATCCTGATTGAGATAACCCAATGAGAAGTTATAGGTCGATTTTTCTCCGCCTCCGCTGATCGAAAGCTGGTGATTGGTCACGAATGCATTGCGGAGGATCTGGTGGTACCAGTCGGTTCCTTCGCCGTATTGACTCGGGTCGAGGACATTGCCTTTACCGTTGATATTGCTCAGCTCATTGGTCATCGTCGCATATTCCTGCGCATTGGCCATTTTGATCTGGTTGGTCACTTTCTGATAACCGACAAAGCCATTATAATCGATAACCGGTGTGCCTGATTTTCCTTTTTTGGTAGTGATCAGAACGACACCGTTCGCGGCGCGCACCCCGTAAATGGATTGGCTGGATGCATCTTTCAGGATGCTCATGTTTTCAATATCCCCGGAGTTCAGGAAGCTGATGTCATCGAACCATACCCCGTCGACCACATATAACGGGTTGGCACTACCGTAAGCCGTACCAACACCGCGAATCCGGATCTGCGGTGCTTCTCCCGGTTTACCCGAATTGTTGATCTGAACCCCCGCAACTTTTCCCTGCAAACCTGAAACAGCATTCATCGAAGGTTGTTTGGCAATTTCCGCGCCTTTGATCTGCGCAATAGCACCTGTAACGTCGAGCTTGTTTTGAGAACCATAACCCGTGATCACGACCTCGGTCAATGCTTTTGCATCCTCTTGCAATGCTACGTTGATTACCGTTTGGGTTCCGACGGTAATTTCCTGGGCTGCCATCCCGATCATGGAATACACGAGTACGGACTGGGACGAGGGGACTTTTATGGAATAGTTACCTTCTGCATCGGTGGGTACACCGCTGGTGGTCCCCTTGATCAGCACACTGGCGCCCGGAAGCACCGAATTGTCGGCACTCGAAGTGACCTTGCCGGTCACATTTATTTCCTGTGCGTAAGAGACACTCCCTAATGTCAGGAAAACGAGCATGTACAGTAATCGTACAGTAGTTTTCATCAGTTATAAATTAGTTGATTGAATTATTATAAGATTTTATTGACTTCAAAGTTAAGTTCGAAGGGGTGGTGGAATCAAAAAAAGCACTACATCACCACTACATCAATGAGAATAATGCAAGGTTTACTTGAATAAAATAGGGGTTACTAGCGGATTAATGCAACTGCATCAGATGTCCATCATAAATTGTACCAGATTGGCATCTACGCCGAGTCCGAGCTTTTTTCTTAGCCGGTAGCGCTTGATTTCCACCCCACGGACGGAGATCCCAAGCACTGGGGCCATTTCTTTGGTAGAGAGGTTCATGCGAAGGCACGCCGCCAGCCGGAGCTCGGAAGGGGAGATGGTGGGGTAAATCTGCCTCAGGCGTTTGAAGAACTGTTCATGTACCTCGTCAAAGTTTTGTTCGAACAATATCCAGTCGTCCTTGCCCGCCACGTTGCGTTCTATGCTGTGCAGCAGTTTTTGATAATGGATATTCGGAAGTTGCTGACCCATTTCGGCTTTTACCTGTTTGAGTTCATCGCGGATCTCTTCCAGGATTTCATTTTTACGGACGACATTAATGGCGACGTTGCTTAACTGCTGGCTCTTGCTCTGGATTTCACTTTGCAATTTGTCGTTCTGGATTTGCATGATCTGCCGCTCGCTCGACAGCCGTTGTTGGCGGAGCTTCTCCTCCTGCTCTTCGATGAGTTTCCGCCGATGACGTGCCAGACGTTTTTCCTGATAAATGATGAGGGTTGCAAAAACCAGTGCAACCATGATAGCGAAGAGAATTTTGGCAAAGAGGGTCTCGCGCCAGTAAGGTTTTATGCTAAAATGATACGCCGTAACGGTGTCGTTCAGGCTGCTTCGGATCTCGAAAATATAATCGGTCGATTCCAGGTTGGTAAATTCGACAAAACTCTGGTCCGTCCATTCCGACCATTGGTCGGTTAGTCCTTTAAGCCTGTACTTGTATTGAACATTCTGACCGTACGCGGGTAATGCAAAGGCAATGCGAAGCGACCTGACTTCGGAGGGAAGTGAAGGGCTGCCGGAAATACTGAAAGCCTCGTTCAGGTTACGCAGGTTTGCTACTTTCCGGATAATGGGCGTACCAATGGCTTCATTGTGCTCGTCGGGAGACGTGCGGTCGTACAGGGCGTATCCATTGTCGAGACAGAAAAAATAGTATTTTTCTGATAATGGCACGATCGTTTCGCTATTTCTCACCAAGGCCAGAGCCAGGTTTTTAGGTTCTTTTCCAAGGGAATAATACGATACGTGGTTCATAAACACTTTGAACCAATCACCCGGAAGACCGGCCCGTACCTTATAATTTTCCTCCTCCGGAGGGAAATCGCTGCTGGACACGAGATTGCCGGAACGGTCTGGTTGAAAAAAAGCATTGCCAGCCCTGACGCGAACCTGTCCGTTGAGCCATTGCATGAGCTCCACCGAAAACTCACTCGGCAAGTCACCCGGAGCTTTGAATTCCCGCCAGGTCAGGGCTGAGTCCAGTGCGGGCGTAAGTTTTGTTTGAAATAACCCCTTGTAGGCATGCCCCAACCAAAACAGTCCGTTTTTGTCACGGACGATCTGCCGGATCGGAATAGGGGCTGCTCCCTTCACGGGGTAAGCGTAGGTCCACGCGCCACTCGCATCCTTCCTGTACACGTGCAGGCCCACGTACGCGCCCTGCAGAAGCAAAGTATCCTTACCGTTTCGGATCGGTAGCAGGACCCACCCTCCGTTGATGTTCGATAGTTTCGTGATCCCGTTCTCGCCAATCCGATACGTGGCGTCATTGTGACCACACAATAATTGATCGTCGATTACTTTGAGCGTCCAGGTTTGCCCTTCCAGTCCCCTGACAGGCCGGAAGGGCTCGGGTGAAAGCCATTTCTTTACAAATACTCCTTTGTTGGACCCAACGTACAGCTTATCGCGCCAGATGGCAGCTGCGTACGTGGAACCCAGGGGATTATCGCTGGTTTGGTAGGCAATAATGGGTGACGACATTTTGACCATATCGATACCCTGGTCGAGACCGATCCAGAGTTGCTGATGGCTGTCTTCTTCCAATGCCAGGACTGTGTTGTTCTGTAATCCGGTCTCCTTATTGAACTGATAACGCAATACTCCGTTTTTGGAAACGACATATATGCCGTTTTGAATAGTCCCGAAAACAAGACTGCTGTCGCTTCGCGCGACAATGGCCCGATTGATAATGTTCCGTTTCAGCTCTTCGGAAATACTGATGTTCCAGGGCGTGAGGAGGCCGTTCTGCCACGTAAACAGCCCATGCTTGGTGGTTGTGATGAGAATGCGGTTGCCCGAAAAAGGCAGAATGGACGACACGATCGCCGCTGACAGGGAAGTTGTCCCGGGTAACGGTTCGAATTTCTCCCCTTTCAGTTCGTACAGGCCCTTACCTATCAGCTGCACCAGCACACGGTCCTGTACATACCTCATGAACATGAAGTTGCCGGGGCCTTTGATCTCGACCAGATTTTTACCATCGTAGCGATAAATAATGGAGAAGGACTGGAAGTAGACATAACGTGGCGTTTTCAGGATGTGCCATATCTCTTCAGTCTTCAGTGTAGGCAGGTTGGCTTTCTTGCTCAGCGAATAGTATCTCAATTGGCCGTCGGCCTCTTTCTTCCAGTAGCCGAATTCTGAAAATCCACCGGCGTAGACCCTCTCTTCCGGCTGCGCCTGGCGGTTGAGCACCTTTCCTTTTACGGCGTCTGTGGCCTGTTCATCGTACAAAACAGTCCGGACGATCTGGCCGTCGGGCAGGGGGTAGAGTTTCCAGGAAGCGCCGTCATGTTCGAGCAGACCGTCCGAATTGGCGGAATAGATGATTTGGTCGGTACTCTGGCAGATATCCCAGTTTTGATTGTGCGCTTTGTACAATGAAGAGGAATAATTGATCAAAGGAGGGGTTTCCTGTGCAAATGCGGGGAAGAAGATTGTCAGAAAAAAGAGTATGGCGACACCGTAACCGGCCTTATATTTGGAGGCAAGGTTTGGAAAATGACTTATTGCAAGTCGTTCTTCTCCCGCATTCAATATCATTTTCAATTAAGTGTTAATGTCGTGTTTAGCTCTTTCAGAAGGGTTTATCGCGATATTAGTTTGTATAACTCAATAGTACTCTCAATGATTAAAATCCTTTCCCTCATCATCCTGGGAACATCGCTGGTATGTGCGCAGGTGAAACCCTCAGACGATAACACCAGGAATGATATCCGGTACAATCTTAATGAATCCGGTTCACATTATGTAAAATTCACCTTCACCAATCAGGTCTGGCTACGGCTGAATGAAAACAATCCCGGAACTACCGTTCTGAGCGATCCGGAGTCGAACACTTTCGATATTGGTTTGAGGCGTACGCGGGTCCAGCTTTTTGGACAGCTCACAGACCGTATCTTTTTCTACACGCAGTTTGGAATGAACAATTTCAACAAGGCCAGTGCGTCACCCTCGTACAATACGGCAGGAACCCACAGCCAGCGGAAAGTAGCGGCTTTTTTCCATGATGCGGTAGGAGAATATGAAATCCAGCGTAAAGGGACGAGCTTTGTCCGTTTCGGGGGAGGACTAACGATTATCAATGGATTTTCACGATTTTCGCAGCCAGGTATCGGTACTATTCTGACGATGGATGTGCCGGTATTTGCCCAGGCAACCGTAGATCAGACGGACCAGTTTGCCAGGAAACTCACCGTGTATAGCCGGGGACAGGTAGGAAAGCTGAACTATCGCCTGGGTGTTTCGGATCCATTCCCGATCGAGACGAACGGTGCGACGCCACCGGCGCTCAATCAGAATGCGGTATTTGCCCAGCGCAAGAACCATAAGCAGTTCCAAGGACTGCTCATTTATAATTTCTTCGATACGGAGGATAACACTACACCTGGCTACATGACCGGCACTTATCTTGGCAAACGGAAAGTCCTGAATATCGAAGCCGGTATCACTTCCCAAAAAGACGCAACCTGGCGGAAGGAAGCGGTCGATACGCTTTACAGCAATGTGTCCCTGTGGTCGGTCGCAGCGTATCTGGATATGCCGGTCAATAAAGATAAAGGAACGGCTTTGTCGGCTTACCTGGGTTATTTTGATACTAATTACGGAAAAGGCTACCTCCGCTACAATGGGATTATGAACCCGGCAACCGGGACAACACAACCCATTTCCGGGGTGAGCGGAATGCATGGTAATGCGTATCCGATGTTCGGCACGGGTAGTGTAGTGTATGCGCAGGCGGGATACAAGTTGAAGGATGGCTTGCTGGGTAGCCAGGGAACATTGATGCCCTATGCTTCACTGCAGCGCGGCGATTACGATCGGCTAAGGGACGCGGCTAGTGTCTACAATTTAGGAGTTAACTGGCTGATCAAAGGCCACAATGGTAAAATGTCTCTGAACTACGAGAATCGTCCTGTGTATCGTGCAAGTTCCGTTGTTAACGAACTTGAGAAAAATGGCCGACGCGGCTCCTGGACTTTGCAATACCAGATTTCGATATGATAACCAGCCGTTGCAGCCTTACGATCTGCAACGGCTGATCTTCGGTTCAGAAGTTAAAATTGACCCTGGCAAACAAGTAACGTCCATTAAAACCCATTTGCTGGACGCGACGTGAGTAAACAAACCGGCCGAAGCTTACATTTCCTGAGTGTGTATGCTTGTCCTGATAAACGTCGAGCACATTATTCGCACCAATGGTTAGCCCGATGCCTTTTATCACATCGTAGCTGATGGCCAGGTCGGTTACCAGTTTGGCTCCGAAAGTCTGGTCAAGAGACTCTTTCTGGCCGGTCAATGCATTGACTGGCCATGAATCGGGCTTGGTAGGGTCAATGGTTGGATCCCAGTAGGTAACTTCTCCAAACCGCACACCGCGAAGCATTACCCCTAATTTTCCCGCTTTATAGTTGATGGTCAGGCTCTGCTTGTTGCGGGGGCTGGCTATTTCGAAGCGGCTTAAATCTTCCCGGTTGAAATAAGCATTTACCTGATTGGTTTGGATTAAAATTTCGGACGCGTGGATAATCGGTTTTCCGTCAGGCCCCTTTTTGACTTTGTTCTGAATGAAAGTCCCGGCCAGTACTGCTCTCAACGACTGGTTTCTGCCAAATTTCGTATTATACGATAGCACTCCTTCTATTCCTTTCGAACGGGTATCTACTGCATTGGAAAAGAAGTTGGCGGTGGTCGCATTCGCTGCGGCCAGCTGCGCTTTCAGATTTGCGTTGCCACCGTCGTTGAAATTATTGGTCAGCACGATCCGGTCGTCGATGTCGATCTGGTAGGCATCCGCAGTCAGTTCGAATGAATTGCCAAGTTGAATCGTGGCCCCGACCGTAAAGCTTTGTGATGTTTCCTGTTTGAGTTTCGGAATACCGAGAATTTCAGCTGGCTTACTGTCGTTGGTGAATGTGCCGCTTTCCTGGGCTACCTGTTGGCCGTTCTGTGTTACAAACAGTGTATTGGTTTTGGCATAGTAACGCTGTTGCAACGACGGTGCCCTGAAACCGCTGCTGGCGGACGCCCGCAGGGCGATTCCGTCGGTCAGCTTGTAACGCGTCGACACTTTGTAATTGAGGGTATTTCCAAAATCGGAATAGTTCTCAAAACGTAGCGCCGCGCTCAGGACCCATGATTTGGTAAAGTCCTGTTCCAGATCAACGTACCCCGCCACGCTATTCCGGGAATGTGATCCGGCATTTTGGGGAAAGAAGCCAGAGAAAACCTGCGCCCCAGCGGCAACACCCGCCGCCACGTCGTAGTTTTTGTAAGAGGCTTCTTCACCGGCTGTGATCGTGTACTTATCCGTACGCTGTTCGGCGCCGAGTGCAACATTCAATCCGTACAGCACATCGAATTTTCTGCCGAGGTCAAGATTGATCGTGTTTTGCATGAATGCGTTTCCGCCTGCCCTGAACTTCCGCTGAAAAGCAGCATTGGAGATGGCCTGCGTGTAGTTGACGGAATTACTGATGATGTAGTCGAAATCATTCTTGCCAAAAGTGTTGCTGAGGTCATACCGCCACTCGCCCAATTTTCCCCTAAGCCCAACCGCCGCCGAGATATCCGTAACGTCGCTGTTGATTTCGGGTAGAAAACCATTGGGATATACAGCGAATACATTGGGCCTCACCGCCGCGGGTACCGAGTTCGGATAGCGGTAAAAACCTGCCGCATTGCCTTTTTTGTTGTTGTAACCCCCAAATGCGTAGAGTTCGAGTTGCGGGTTCAGAGGAATGCTTGCATTGAGGACCACGCCTCCTCCCTTCACCTCCGAGTTACCAATGCGCATGTCGAAGTCGTTGCGGGTGAGGTTTTTCTGTTTCAGAAGTTCCTCATCCACTACCGTACCGTCCACGGAAGGGAAAATCTGGCCCGTGTATGTCCCGGTCCGGTTTGTAGCTTCCCGGTTGACATACTCACCCGTGATATTGATAAATCCTTTTTGGCCTATTTTTAAGCCGTAATTGAGCCCGACCTGGGCGGTACCGCCGTCAGAAATGTGTACGGAAGCGTCTTTGTTCTGGTTGATGATGTAGTTTTTGTCATAGCTTGTTACATTCCTGCCGTACGAAACATTGCCGCTAAATCCTGTCCGGCTTTTCAGGATAATATTGATCACGCCGGCAATGGCGTCGGAACCATATTGGGCCGCAGCACCATCACGCAGTATTTCGATTTTTTCAACTGCAGTCGCCGGGATCGCGTTCAGGTCTGTCCCTACGGTGCCCCTGTTGACCGTACCATTCACATTCACCAGGGATGACTGGTGGCGTCGTTTACCGTTCACGAGCACCAGCACCTGATCGGGCCCGAGACCACGAAGCTGCGCCGGATCAATGTGGTCCGAGCCGTCCGAAATCGTTTGACGGGATGATTGGAAGGAAGGCGCCACATAGGTCAGTATCTGGTTGATATCCACCTGCCCGACGCTATTAGTGATCTGCGAAACCGGAATGATATCGACCGGCACGGGGGAATCGATGCGGGACCGGCCGCCGCTTCTCGACCCGGTGACTACGATTTCGCCCAGCACTTCGGAGGATTCGCTCAATCCTACGTTAAGCATTGGCGACTGACCCGCACTGACGACTGTCGGAATGATCTTTGACGTGTAGCCAATGAATGAAACCACAATATTGTAGTTGCCGTCTGGCATCGTCAGAGCGAAATTTCCGTCCGAATCGGTTACGGTTCCGGTGTTGGTTCCCTGGACGAGAATGGAAACGCCCGGCAGTGCAGTACCATTTTTTTCTTCGCTTACGTGACCTTTAATGGATTGCCCGATTGCCTGGATTGTGGCGATAATGAAGAGCAGTGGTAATAGTGTTTTTCTCATAACAGTGTGTTTAAAGGTGAATAGTTTGCTTAGATAGTATAATATTGACTAATTATTGTACTATATATACTTAAATTAAAACAAGCAATGGTTAAAACCAAATATCAGGGCAAACAAAAGGCCGGCCCGGGATAACCGGACCGGCCTGTATTTTAATCAATTAGGAAACGCTTACAAGCTCAATGCCGCATTCATAGAGCGAACGGCTTCGGCTGACTTTTCAAACGCAGCTTTTTCGGCATCGCTCAGGCGCAGGTTAATGATTTTTTCCCAGCCACCGCGACCCAGCACGACGGGGACACCCATACAGATATCCTTCTGGCCGTACTCGCCATTCAGGTAAACACTGCAGGGAACGATGCGTTTTTGGTTACGGACAATGCTCTCTACAAGCAGCAGGGTTGCGGCGCCGGGCGCATACCAAGCGGAGGTTCCGATCAGTTTGGTGAGGGTTGCACCCCCTACCATCGTATCGGCAGCAACTTTTTCGAGCTGGTCAGCGGACAAGAAACGGCTAACGGGAATGCCGTTGTAGGTTGCCAGCCTGGTAAGCGGGATCATGGTCGTGTCACCGTGTCCGCCGATAACCATTCCGTGGATGTCGAGGGGGGATACGTCCATGGCCAGGGCCAGGTAAGTTTTGAAACGGGCGCTGTCCAATGCACCTCCCATACCAATAAGGCGCTTTTTGGGAATACCCGATTCTTTCAGCGCCAGGTACGTCATTGTATCCATTGGATTGGAAACGACGATGATAATCGCTTTGGGCGAGTATTTCAGGATGTTTTCAGTAACACCCTTGACAATTCCTGCATTGATACCAATTAACTCTTCACGGGTCATGCCGGGCTTACGGGGTAATCCGGAAGTGATCACAACCACATCCGATCCCTTGGTTTTTTCGTAATCATTGGTCGAGCCGATGGGCTTGGTGTTAAACCCCAGTAAAGCGGCTGTCTGATACATGTCCAAAGACTTGCCTTCGCTGACGCCCTCCTTAATATCCAGTAACACCACTTCTTCTGCCAGCTCACGACGAATGATATTATCGGCAGTGGTTGCGCCTACCGCACCCGCACCTACAACAGTAATCTTCATAGGGAAATATGGTTAATTGTATAGAAATTGATGCTTTTTATATTTTCCCCTAAAAGTATGATACATAATTTGTTTAAACCAAGCGGAATTTGATTTTTTGCCGCAAATGTCCGGGGAGGCATCCCGAATGCAATTTTTTCTGTAAGTTGATAGTTATAATGGCGTTATAAACCACTTTTTCCTGCTTTGTATAATGAATGATGAGTCAATGATTTCTCGGATCCTACAATCCATTTTTTTTAGAAATGCTAAGGGAAAAGCAGGTCGGTATGCACGGAATTCGACCCGGTTGTTTGAGCTGGTCAAGGACGTGGTAGGGAAGCTGCAGACCGTCGGTTTCAAAGGTAATCTGGGCGAGTTTCAGGCCAGCGTGCAGTTGCTCATCCGGATGGTGAAAGCCTACGCGTCGGGCGAGTATAAGGATTTGCCCTGGAAAAGTCTGGTTTCGATCATCGCTGTCCTTATTTATTTCGTATCTCCTATTGATTTGATCCCGGACTTTCTGCCGGTTATCGGTATCACCGACGATGTGGCGCTGGTTGTATGGCTCGTCAAGACCCTGGGTGACGATGTGCGAAAATTTGCCGAGTGGGAAAAGGCTACGAAGACAATTAATATAGGATAAACCGGAGGCAGGTCTAGTTCTTGTAAAAAAGAATAATTATTTTTGTAAACATTAAAAAAGAAACAGATATGGAATCAGTAACCGTTTTGGCATTTATGGGATTGGGTGGACAAGAGATCTTTTTGGTTGCCTTGTTCGTTTTACTTTTCTTCGGTGCGAAGAAAATTCCTGAGTTGATGCGCGGTTTGGGGCAAGGTATCAATGAATTCAAGAACGCTACTAAGGACGTTAAGGAAAATATTGAAAAAAGCATGGAGGACCCCAAATAACGCTTCCATCTTATCGAAGGTCTGACCCAGAGCCATTAAGCTACCACTTAGCGGCTCTGATTCTTTATTTACAACCCCACAAAGAAATTACCTTGAAAGAGTATCTGACGCTGGCCGAAATTCAGAAAGATATACGTGAAGAAGGTTTGACGTGCGTCAAGTTGGTAGACCACTATTTGCAGCAAATAGAGTTGGGCAAGCATCTTAATGCTTTTGTCGAAGTATATATCGAAGAGGCAAAGAAGGCCGCTCTGGCCGTAGATGCCCGGATTGCCAATGGAACTGCCGGAAAGCTGGCCGGATTGGTAATCGGGCTTAAAGATGTGCTTTCCCTGAAAGGCCATGGTCTGCAGGCCGGAAGCCAGATCCTTCAATCATACCAGGCCCCTTTTACCGCAACGGCCGTTCAGCGATTGCTCGATGAGGACGCCATTGTTATTGGCAGGCAAAACTGTGATGAATTTGCGATGGGTTCTTCCAATGAAAACTCCTCATTTGGTCCGGTGCTGAATGCCATTAACAATGCTAAAGTCCCCGGCGGCTCGTCGGGCGGCTCGGCTGTAGCCGTGCAGGCAGGACTTTGTCATGCTTCGTTGGGAAGCGATACGGGTGGTTCCGTGCGTCAGCCAGCTGCATTCTGCGGTGTAATCGGTGTGAAACCTTCTTACGGCCGTGTGTCCCGCTATGGTCTCATTGCCTATGCATCGTCTTTCGACTGCATTGGCCCGATTACCAAGAGCGTGGCAGATGCTGCTTTGATTTTGGAAGTAATGGCGGGTGCCGATGATTTCGATAGTACGGTGTCCGAACGGGCAGTTCCGGCCTATTCTGAAAAATTAGAATGGACAAATAAAGCCAAAATCGGTTACATTCGTGATGCGGTAGAAAACGAAGCCATTGCGCCGGAAATCCGTAGGCAAACTTCCGATCTGCTCAACCGCCTGCGGGCGGAAGGGCACGAGGTCGTTCCGATCGATATGCCATTGCTGGATTCGCTTTTGCCTACTTATTATATCCTTACCACTGCGGAAGCAAGCTCCAACCTGTCGCGTTTCGACGGTGTTCGGTACGGTTACCGCAGCCCGGAATCGACGGACCTGGAAAGCATGTACAAAAAAACGCGTACGGAAGGTTTTGGGGATGAGGTAAGGAGAAGAATACTATTGGGTACTTTCGTATTAAGTGCAAATTATTACGATGCATACTATACCAAGGCGCAACGCGTTAGAAGATTGGTGCGGGAAGAAACGAACAAATTCTTTGAACAGTTTGATTTTCTTATTTCCCCGGTAACACCTACCACTGCTTTTACGATTGGTGAAAAAACGGAAGATCCGTTGCAAATGTATCTGGCTGATATTTTCACGGTGCAGGCGAATGTCGTGGGTAATCCTGCGGTTTCAATTCCGAACGGGTTGGACGGTCAGGGGATGCCTATCGGAATTCAAATCATGGCGCCTTATTTCGGTGAGGAAAAGATGCTGGCTTTTGCCAGTTATCTGACAGAACTGAATGGGAAAGATGCCGTAGCATACAGCGAAAGCCGTTAGGTCCCTATTTTTAGCCTAACAAGATGGCATGAGTTGTATTTACAACCGATGTTTTAAAGGAAATTATCATGCCAGAATAACAGGCAACATGTTACGTTATTCTGAATGAGGGAGTTGTGTGAGTATTAAAAAAATGTGTTAGAGATTATTCTGATTCATCAGGGCAATTCAAGCAAAAAAGGACCTTTTTATCTGTCAGTACCATCATCAACAGGTATAAGCCATTGAAAACCGTGAATTGATTAACCTTCAAAAAACATTTATTAATGAGGATTTCGAAAAGAGTATTGTGGCTCGGAGCCATGTGTGCAGGGTTTTGGAATGCGCCTGTTGGGGCGATGATTCCACAGGAGAGTTTGATGTCCGGGCAGGATACAGTTGAGACTATTGCTCAGGAAGAAGATGATTTGATGCCGTCGCTTCCGGAAGTGGAGGAAATCGGAGCTAACCCCGCTGTGCCGGAGAGGCTTTTGAAAGAACGGTTTGCGAAGCTTGAAAAAGCAATCCCGCTTACTTACCACAAATCGTCGCATGAATTTGTAGAATATTTCATCTACAAAAAAGCCAAGTTCACGCAAACCATGATGGAGCGCATGCCGATCTATTTCCCGCTCTTTGAAAAAGCGCTGGCGAAACACGGGCTGCCTACCGAACTGAAATACCTTTCAATGATTGAGTCGGGGCTGAACCCCACCGTTATTTCCCATGCACGCGCAGGCGGTCTCTGGCAGTTTATGCCTGCTACCGGACGGGAATTCGGTCTTTATCAGGACAAATACATCGACGAGCGCTTCGAGCCTGCCAAAGCAACCGAGGCGGCCTGTCTTTATCTGAAACAACTTTATAATATCTTCGGTGACTGGGAGCTTGCATTGGCATCCTATAATACGGGTCCCGGCAATGTGAAACGCGCCATGCGCCGCTCCCGCGGGACTACCTTCTGGACGATCTACAATGTCCTTCCCCGCGAAACCCGCTCTTACGTGCCGCAGTATGTAGCCATGAACTACATGATGAATTACGGCTACGATCACGGTATTTTTCCCGAAAACACGGAGTTCCAGATTCCGAACGACACCATTCATATCAATGGCTATATCGATCTCGCGACGTTTTGTAACAATGCAAGCATCGATTTCGAAGTCCTCAAAAAGCTGAACCCGCAGATCACTAAAACGGTCCTTCCGGATCAGACCCGTGATTTTGTGCTGAAGGTACCAAGTGTCCGGTTCACCTACCTGATGAGCAATCGCGCATCAATCATGGACTCCTGCACAAGAAAATATCTTTCTTCCGGGGTAATGGTGGCCAAAGCCGACAGCACCAAAACGGATTCGCTGGGCGGCACCGGTTCATTCCCTTACGTGCTCGCGTCGAACGTGCAGAATGTATCGGACGACGAAAGCTATGAAGAAGACGGCGAAGAAGAAGTGGTTCAACGTAACCGCACCAAACGCGTATCCTACACCGTACGCCGTGGTGACAATGTAGTCGGGATTGCGCGAAAATACGGGGTATCGGTAGTGTCGCTTCGCAAATGGAACCGCATCCGCCGCAACAATATCCGCAGGGGACAGCGCCTGGTGATCTACAAAGAGGTGAAGGAGACCGTACCAGCGACACGTATAGCAGTCAAAGCGCGGCCGCGGCAGGACGAGGAGCAATTGGCGAAACAGCAGCGCCACACCCGGAAACGTTATCATACCGTACAAAAAGGAGATACATTATGGATTATTTCGCAGCGCTACGGTCTGGAAATAGGTCAGTTGAAAAAACGGAACAAAATCAGGGGCAATTCAATCAAGCCTGGTCAGAAACTGATCATTTCTACCTAAAAATTAACGCTTTAACATACACATACTATTTTTATGATTGCCTACGTTAACGGGATTGTAACTTATAAAGACCCAGCGTACGCTATCATCGATGTCAATGGGCTCGGTTATGAGGTTCGTATATCATTGCAAACCTATACTTCCCTGCCCGAACTCGGTGCACGTTGCAAGCTGGTAACGTATCTCAATATACGGGAAGATGCCCATGTCCTTTACGGTTTTTGGGGAAGTGATGAAAAAAAGCTTTTCCTGGACCTGGTCGGGATTTCGGGAATAGGGCCCTCCACGGCGCTCGTAATGCTTTCCTCACTATCCTCCTCGGAAATACGGCAAGGAATTATTGACGAAGACCTTCGCCTCATTCAGTCGATTAAAGGCATCGGGTCAAAGACGGCTCAACGCGTAATCCTCGAACTAAGAGATAAAATTCGGAAGGAAGAACTGGTTTCAACAGGGACAAAAACTGCTGAAACGTCGTCTGGTACACTGAGGAGTGAAGCACTGGCTGCCCTTGTAACCTTGGGTATACCGAAGGCAACGGCGGAGAAAAGCCTGGATGTGATTATCAAACGCGAAGGGCAATCTATTTCCGTTGAAAATCTGATTAAACTGGCATTACGATAACCGGAACCAAAATGATATCGGGTGAAAAATTTTACAATAGTAAAATCGTGTTGATGGATTTTTTTGTAAATACAACCTTCTCTAAATAAGTATATTACCTTGTCATCAACGATTTACTCTTTCCTTTTTAAGGTATTAAGCATTTCGGCAGGAGCGGTTTTACTCGTAAACGTTTCCGCTGACAGGGATGAGCCATACTCAGGTGAAGCGCAGGAATGGGCCATGCTTGCGGACACACTCAGAGAGGACACCACCAAGAAAAACATCGATCGCTCGGGTAGCCAGCTGATCATGAGATGGAAGGATTATTATTCCAATCGTATTTCCGAACCCCGTCCGCGCTCGCCTTTTTATCTTCGAGATCCTTCTAATATCTCCACTAACATTACGCTCGACAGTGCGGGTAAAGTTGCGGTAACGGAAAAAATTCAGACACCGACCGGGAATCTGAATTACCGTGCGCCGGAGAGGATGGACCTGGAAACCTATGACAAAATTCAGGAAGACCGGGCATTCAAAAGCCTTCTGAGGGAATATGCAGGCAGGCAGGACGGAAACAGTGCGATGGGTGCACGCGGATTGCTTCCCAAGCTGGATCTGCCTCCGGGCTTGTCCAAATTGCTCGGCGACGATTTCGTGAACTTCAAGCCAACCGGTTTCGTGTCGCTGGACCTGGGACTGATGCATCAGTTCCTGGACAACCCGTCGATTCCCATTCGTCAGCGCAGGAACACTCAATTTATTTTCAACGAGCAGATCAATATCAATTTCGATGCAAAGCTTGGTGACATGCTGGGCTTTCAAACGAATTTCGATACCAAGGCTAACTTCAACTTTGAGAATGCGATCAAGCTGAACTACAAAAACCCGGAGGAAAGCTTTATCCGGAAAATAGAGGCCGGTAATATTAACTGGGCGATTAACAGTCAGCTCATACCCGGTGTCCAGAATTTGTTTGGTTTAAAAACGGATTTTCAGTTTGGTCGTCTCAGTGCCACATTCGTTGCTTCTCAGCAGAAATCAAGCAAGGAGAGGATCACGCTGCGGGGCGGCGCGCAGAGCAGGGATTTTGAACTGCGGGCCGACACCTATGATGAGAACCGCAACTTTTTCCTCTCCCAATATTTCAGAAATATTTACGAAAGCTCTCTTCAGAATACACCTACCATTACATCCGGTGTAACGGTAACGCGTATTGAAGTGTATGTTACTAACAGAACCACAACTACCGAATCTTTACGAAACGTAGTTGGGTTTGCGGATCTTGGGGAGCCGGCGCCTTATCGTGCCGGAAATCCCAACCTGCAGCCGGTGCGTTCCACTTCTCCGGCAGACAATGCGGCCAACGGTCTTTACAAAACACTTACCAGCAGCGATGCATTCCGGCAGGTCGACAATACAAACAGCTCCATCACGGGATTGGGACTGGAAAGGGCTGTTGATTATGAGTTGTTGCGTGGCGCGAAGCGCCTGATCGCGGACAGGGATTATACGTTCCACCCGCAGCTGGGATACATCTCATTGACGAACGCCCTTCGGAATGACGAGGTATTGGCGGTATCCTATGAATATACGCTCAATGGCCGGGCGTTCAAAGTAGGGGAGCTGACAGAAGACTATCAGGCGAGGAAGGACAATGAAGTGATTGCATTGAAATTGCTGAAGTCGTCGACCATCCGGAACAACACAAAGTTGCCGATGTGGGACTTGATGATGAAGAACGTCTACTCGCTTGGAACCAGCCAGATCGATAAGCAGGGATTTCAGTTAAGAATTATTTACAAAGATGACCAGACCGGTATCGATAACCCTAATTTGCAGGAAAGTAGCATTGCCAACATTCCTCTCATCCGCCTTTCGGGTCTCGACCGTTTGAACCCGGTGAATGATCTGCAACCGGATGGCAACTTTGACTTTGTAGAAGGTATTACAGTAGACAGCAAAACGGGACGGATTATTTTTCCGGTTTTGGAGCCATTTGGTAGTAATCTCTCAAAAAAATTCGGGCCGGGCGAAGATCAGTATCGTAACAAGTATGTGTTCAATGAACTATACCGGACCACGATGATCGACGCACAACAGGTGTCGGAGCGCAATAAGTTTTTTATCAAAGGGGCTTACCAATCCAGTGGTGGCGCTGAGGTACAATTGCCATTTGGTGTCCTGGAGACTTCGGTAACCGTTACTTCTGGTGGCGTCCCGCTCTCGCCCGGGTCGGATTATATTGTAGAGGCACAAATAGGAAGAGTACGTATATTGAACAGCAGTGTGCTGAACTCAGGGCGAGAAATCGTGATCGAATATGAGCGTCCGGATATGTTCCAGAACCAGATCAGGACCTTGCTCGGAACCCGCCTCGACTACGTGGTGAACCGTGACCTGAGCATAGGGTTCACTGCGATGAAATACAAGGAACGTACAGCAGGATTTCTTTCCCGGGTATCAATAGGTAATGAACCTGTGAACAATACCATGCTGGGCTTCGACGTCAACCTGCGCAAAGATGTCCCATTCCTTACAAAATGGCTTGACGCATTACCGCTTTTGCAGACAAAGGAAATGTCAAGCATTCAGTTCAAAGGTGAGGTTGCAAAACTGTTTCCGGGCGTAACGAAGGATGTTAACAACCGGTCGCTGGTCGACGACTTTGAGGCCGCCCGTACTGTATACGACCTGGCACGTCAGCCTCAGAAATGGCGTCTGGCTGCGGTTCCAACCAAGTTTCGGGATGGTTTCGACGGCAAAAATCTGAATTATGGTTATAAGCGTGCCAAAATTTCGGCATATACCGTAGACAATATTTTCGGAGGATCCCAGGGGCTGGGAGGGGGGTATCAGCCACCGGCGAATTTCGACGATGACGACCGGAAAAATTATTACGAGCGACTCTATCTCCCTAACCAGATATTCCCGAACAGGGCCATCGCGGGTTTGGTAACTTATCCGCAACAGGTTTTGGACATCGCGTACTACCCCAGCGAGCGCGGTATGTACAACTACAACACCGATCTTGACGTCAATGGTCGTTTGAAAACGCCGCGTACTAACTTCGGGGCTATCAGCAGGGCCATTACTTCGGACAACGACTTCGATAATGCGAATATTGAAAGTATCGAGTTCTGGATGCTGGATCCTTTTATCAATGATGAGAAATACGGAGCAGTGAGGGACGGTTTCTCAGGTGTTCCGAACACTACCGGAGGTAAACTTGTCTTCAACCTGGGAGATATTTCAGAGGATGTTATTCCCGACGAACGTTACAACTTCGAAAACGGACTTCCGCTTGTGCCTAAGCAGGTAGGCGTGAATGTCGATTCGACTGCCTGGGGGTATGCGACCAAATCGCAATACCTGATCAATGCATTCAGCAATGAATCGGGCGCGCGGCAAAAACAGGACGTCGGCCTCGACGGTTTGTCAAATGAAGAAGAGCGCAGGTTCTTCAAGCAATACCTGGATCGCCTGCCGGCTAACCTTACCGCGGAAGCCAAGGAGAAGATCCTTGCCGACCCTTCAGGAGATGACTTCAAGTTCTTCCTGGGCGCCGAGGCTGACAGCGCGAGGCTCAAAGTACTGGAACGTTACAAAAACTATATCGGGATGGAGAACAACTCTCCCGAAAGTCAGGGAAGATCGGTGGACGTGACACCCGCCTCGACCAATATTCCCGACGGAGAGGATATGAATGTGGATAACACCATCAACGATAATGAATCTTATTATGAATATGAAATCGATCTGAAACCCGGGCAGCTCGCCGTCGGTAAAGGTTACATCGTCGATAAAACCGTAAATACAGAAGACAAACAGAACTGGTACCTTTTCAGAATTCCAATCAAGGAATTTTCAGGGGTCGTGGGGAACATGAATGGATTCAAATCCATCCGCTTCATGCGCATGTATATGACGGACTTCCAGCAACCGGTAGTCCTTCGCTTCGCGCAACTGCAGATGGTAGGTCAGCAATACCGCAAGTATACATACAACCTCGATGCTCCCGGTTTGCAGGAGGTGCCCGAGCCTTATGACGCAAAATTTACGGTAGGAACGGTAAGTATTGAGGAAAACAGCCAGGCTAATAACGATGGGAACAAATATGTTTACACGATTCCACCAGGCTGGAAACGGGATCAGGATAATACGCAGCGTCCTCCGTTGCAGCTGAACGAACAGTCCATGAGCCTTTGTGTAACCGACCTGCGCGATGGTGATTCTCGTGCCGTTTTCAAAAACGTAAATCTCGACATGCTTTTCCGCAAGCGCCTGCGTATGTATGTACACATGCAGAACGAGCAAAGCGAGGATAATATGGTGGGTGCATTCATGCGTATCGGTACAGATCTTACCCAGAATTATTATGAGATCGATTTATCGGGCCTGAAAGCGACCAGGCCGACGGCCAGCCTTGCCGAGGAAGTGTGGCCTGAAAGCAATGAAATAAACATCGCTTTGGATGACCTGATACAGGCAAAAGCGCTGCGGAACAGGCAGCTCGACAAGAATCTGAGCGTACCTTATACGATTACAACAGCCGACGGGCGCTTCAAGCTGACCGTCGTCGGTAACCCGGATCTCAGCGCCGTGCGCGTAATGATGATCGGTATGCGCAACCCGAAATCGGCGGATGAACGCTCGAAATCGTTTTGTATCTGGGTGGATGAAATGCACGTCGAAGGTTTTGACGATAAAGGTGGAATCGCGGCCATTGCTCAGCTGAACGCGAAGCTGGCCGATTTCGCGACCGTCACCGCGTCGGGCAGGCTAGAGACCTTTGGTTTTGGAACCGTACAGCAGCGAATCGGAGAGCGCTCCCGTAATTTCACTACAGAGTACGGGGTATCGTCCAACATCGCACTGGATAAGCTGCTCCCCGCCAACTGGGGTTTCCAGATTCCGCTGTTTGTAAGCTATGACCGTCGCAATGTGAAGCCCCATTTCAATCCGCTGGATCCGGATACGC
Organism: Dyadobacter ginsengisoli DSM 21015; assembly: GCF_059568735.1. Classification (NCBI taxonomy): domain Bacteria; kingdom Pseudomonadati; phylum Bacteroidota; class Cytophagia; order Cytophagales; family Spirosomataceae; genus Dyadobacter; species Dyadobacter ginsengisoli. The sequence continues at coordinate 749,300 of NZ_JCANTY010000003.1, read as the reverse complement.
CATTGAACACTTCACTGGACAATCTGCTAACGGACGAGGAGCGGGACGGATACAGGCGAATGGTGGAAGAGAATGCGGTCAAACGAGGCTTTAACTTTTCCAATGTCAGAAAGATCAAGACCAAGCCGGGTGCCAAAAACCACTTCTATGATTTCGAGAACTTCTCCTTTACCTACGCATTTAGTGATGACAAGCGGAGAAACGTTCTGACACAGGAGTATAACCAGCGGATGTACAAGGCGGGGATCTCTTACATGTACAGCAGCCAGCCCAAGGCATTCGAGCCATTCAAAAAATGGAAGGCCACCAGCCGCTGGGCAGAATTCATCAAGGAGTTTAACGTAACCCTGCTGCCGAATATGGTGGCGCTCCGGACCGATGTGGACCGCCGTTTTCTTAAAACACAGCTCAGGAATGCCGACCTGACAACCGACGGTATCCAACCGCTTTATGAAAAGTATTTCTGGTTTAACAGATATTACGATTTTGGATGGAACCTGACGCGTAACATGACGCTGACCTACGCTGCTTCTGCGAATTCCATTGTGGATGAGCCCGAGGGAGATATCAATACAGGTGAAAAGAAAGATTCGCTCTGGAATAACTTCAAAAAACTGGGACGTATCAAAAACTTCGATCAGAAGATTGACCTGACCTATCGTTTGCCGCTGGACAAAATTCCTGTTTTAGACTGGATGTCGGCGGATTATAAACATTCGGTCGCCTATCAATACCAGGCCAATGCATTGGGGTTGAAAGACACTACCGGCTTGCCATTCGGGGATATCATCCGTAACAGCCGCGAACGGGGAGTAACCGGGAAAGTCGACTTTGTGTTGCTTTATAACAAGCTGCGCTATCTGAAATTCGCCAATACCCCCTCTGCAGCCCGCAAAAATTTCGCGAGGAGCCCGGGAGATATCGAGGAGATCGATATGCGGACCACGGACATAGTCAAGAACATTACCCGTGTGCTGATGACCGTGCGAGGCATTAATGTGAGTTATTCGGTTCTTGAAACTACGGCATTGCCAGGTTACCTGCGTGCCCCGAAATACTTTGGCCTGGACAATGCGAATGCACCCGGGCTCGGTTTTGTACTCGGTCAGCAGGATAGGAACTTCCAGGTGAAGGCGGCCGAGAAGGGTTGGATCACCAGGAGCCAGCAGCAGAACATGCCTTTCCAGCAGACTATCGCCAAGAACTTTTCTGCCAACACCACTCTGGAGCCGTTCAAAGATTTCAGACTGATCATCGAAGCGCGCCTGACCCGCCAGGACGCTTATCAGGAATTTTACCGGCCCGATTCCACCGGGAATTTTGTTTCGCAAAGCCCGCTGAGGAACGGCCAATTCAGCATGTCGTTTATGTCTTTCCGGACGGCTTTTGCCAAAATGCGGCGTGATAATTCTTCGCCGGTATTTGACAAGTTCCGCGCTTATCGTGCTATTCTCAGAGACCGCCTGAATGCAGAGAATCCGAGCGGTGGAGAGTACAATGAGACATCTCAGGATGTATTGATCTCGTCATTTTTCGCAGCCTACACGGGCAAGGACCCCAAAACGGTCCGGACCAATCCGTTCCTGAAATTCCCGATGCCGAACTGGGATCTGAGCTATACCGGTCTTTCCAATATACCGGCATTCAAAAGACTTTTCAGCTCGTTCACATTGAGGCATAAATATATGTCTAATTACAGCGTAGGGAATTTCACCTCTTCGCTCGACTATGAGGCCCTTTACGTAAATCTGGCAGTAACGGGTTATCCTTTATCGTCGAGGTTAAACGACCTGGGGCAATACATTCCTGTTTTCGCGATGAGTACGATCACGCTTTCTGAGAAATTCCAGCCGTTGGTCGGTGTGGAAATGCGCACGCAAAGCCGCATTACCGCCAGGATCGAGTATAACCGGGATCGCACCGTTGCGCTGAACCTTTCCAATTCACAGCTCGCGGAGCTATTCAACCAGGACATTACTGTCAATATCGGCTTTACAAAAAACAATGTGCCGCTTCCCTTCAAGCTCAACGGGGTAAAAAAGAAACTCAAGAATGATATGACCATGCAACTGGCGATGACCTTCAGAGACACCCGGTCGATCCAGCGGAAGTTCGACGGAGAAAACATTCCTATTGCCGGAAATATCAATTTTCAGTTGAGACCGACCATTAACTACATGGTTAACAATCGTCTGAGTGTGCAGTTTTATTTCGACCGGACATTCAATGACCCGCTGGTATCCAACTCTTTTTACCGGGCCAATACAGCGGGAGGCGTGCAGCTGAAGTTCAATTTGGCTGAATAATTTTTTGATTTGGAAAATACAGTCTACATCGTGTAATTTGCGCTTCAAAGATGTTCACTACTTACCTGATTTTATCATGAATTTTCCGTCAGAACTTAAATACACAGAAGATCACGAATGGATTCGTATTGAAGGAGATACAGCGGTTATCGGCATTACCGACCACGCGCAGAACGAATTAGGTGACATTGTATATGTGGACATTAATACGGTTGGAGACGCGCTTGAAAAAGGAGACGTTTTCGGATCTGTTGAAGCAGTAAAAACAGTGTCGGATCTGTTTATCCCGGTACCGGGAACTGTCCTGGAAGTGAACGAAGAACTGGACGGAGAACCTGAGCTGGTTAATACCGACCCTTATGGCAGAGGCTGGATGGTTAAAATCAGTCTGGCTAACCCAGGTGATGAAGACGGCTTGTTGTCCGCAGAGGACTACGAGAAATTTATAGGTGCCTGATATTAGGTTGAAGCTCCATCCGGAGCTTTTTTTTTGAAGCCGGTCCGATGAACTTTATACCGGCGTTTAGTTTGTGATAATAATATGAAATTGTTAGTTCGCTCGGTTCGGGTAATTGATAAGAAATCGCCATTCCATGGTCAGGTGAAGGATATCCTGGTCGAAGATGGCAAAATAAGTAAAATCGGTGAAGGTCTGGAAACCGGTGATGCCGAAGAGATCAGCGGAGAAGGATTGAGTGTGTCGGCCGGATGGCTCGATATGCGTGTCCAGGGACGCGACCCCGGTTTTGAGCACAAAGAGGATCTCCGATCGATACGGGAGGCTGCGGCGCGTGGCGGGTTTACGGAAGTCGTGCTGCTGCCGAACACGCAACCCGTCATCGATAGCAAGGATACGCTGAATTACGTCCGGCATAGCGGCCGGGGAGGATTGGTAACGCTACGGCCCGCGGCGGCGATCACCAGGAAGACGGAGGGCGTCGACTTTACCGAAATGATGGACTTACACGAAGCGGGAGCCATTGCTTTTACAGATGGTGAACATCCGGTACAGAATGCAGACCTGCTCCTGAAAACAATTTTGTATCTGCGGCCCCTGAATGCCCTCCTCATGAACCGCCCGGAAGACCGGCAACTGACACTGTATGGTCAGATGCACGAGGGGATTACCAGCACGCTGATCGGAATGAAAGGAATGCCTTCCCTGGCGGAAGAAATGATGCTGATCCGCGATCTGAAATTGCTGGAATACGCATTGGAAAAGAATACTTATGATACCTCTTCTCCTGTGTTGCATATATCACTGGTATCAACCGTCCGCGGGGTGGAACTGATCCGGGAGGCCAAAGCGAAAGGCTTGCCGGTTTCCTGCGACGTTGCTGCACACCAGTTGGCGTATGAAGACAAGGAGCTGATCGGATTTGATACGAACCTGAAAGTAAACCCGCCATTCCGCGGAGCAGCCGATGCTGCCGCCATCCGGGCTGGCCTGGCCGACGGAACGATCGACGCGATCGTGTCCGACCACAGCCCTCAGGATGAGGAAAGCAAGAACCTGGAATTCGATCATGCGGATTTCGGTATAACCGGTCTGGAAACTGCTTTTTCGCTGGCATTGATGCACAGCGGGCTGAGTACCGAAGATGTGATTGAAAAACTGACCGACACACCGCGACGGATACTGCGGCTTGCGGAAGTCCGGATTGAAGAGGGCGCAGAGGCAAATCTTACGTTTTTTGAGCCCGATAGCGAATGGGTTTTCACGAAGAGTTATTCCAAATCAAAAAATACACCATTCCTGGGACAAACGTTGAAAGGCAGGGTAAGAGGCGTGATCAATAACGGAAAACAGGATTGGTACTGATGAAATCGATTATTGAATATTTTAATAAGCCTATATTGAAAGTGTCGTTGCTGTTTGGTGTAGCGACGGGAATACTGGTTTTTGCATTCTTTCTGTGCTTGTATGCCATGGGGATCGTGCCGCTCGGAAACAATAAGATACTCGATTTCGGAATCCACATTATTCTGATTGCAACAGCCTGCTGGTATTTCAGGAAGAAAGTAGGAAATGGGTTTCTGCACCTTTGGGAGGCATTGACGATCGGTTACGTGGTGAATACGGTGGGTGCGCTGATCGCCGGCTGGCTGATCTACTTTTTTGTGACTTATATCGATCCATCGGTTTTTGCCGGATATATTGCCCAAATGAAGTCCCTGATGCTGCAAGGAAAAGCAGAGCTTGTCAAAAATATCGGACTGGCTGAATTCCAGAAAATGTATAACGGCGTTGGAGAAATGAAAACTTCTGAAATCATTATGGATGAAGTGGGAAAGAAAACGGTCATGGCGATCATTCCGATCCTGGTGATTTCTTTGATATTGAGAAAACAGGATTACAGCGTATTCCAGAATAAACCTTAACTCATGGAAGAAAAAACATCTACCGCCCGCGTTGCATTGAAATATGGTGTCCTGGTCGCCGTAGTGACCATCATCTATTCGACGATCCTGTATGTTTCCGGGCTGGGACAGAACCGGATACTCTCATCCCTATCGTACATCTTTATGATCGTTGCCATCGTTTGGGCAATGAAAGATTTTCGCGAAAAGAACAAGGGCTTTATCAGTTACGGAGAAGGGCTCGGCCTCGGGTCACTCACCTCGGCTGTGCTGGGCGTGTTGAGCTCGGCTTTTACGATATTTTATATCCAATTCATAGATAATACCCTGCTTGCACAGGGATTGGACCAGGTCCGGGAGGACATGGAAAGGCAGGGTAAGGATGATGCACAGATCGAACAAGCCATTGAGATCTCCCAAAAATTCATGTCGCCCGGTATTGTGTTTGTAACAGTGATCCTGGGTTATCTCGTGATGGGTTTCATTGTCTCGCTGATCATCGCAGCTATTATGCGCCGGGAAAAGCCGGTATTCGAATAAGTATTCCCGAAGGACTTTTAATCTCCCCGATAGTGTCAGCAATCTTCCGTAAAGAGATAGCGAGTTTTTTCAATTCCCTGATCGCCTACATTGTGATGTCGGTTTTCCTGACTGCCGTCGGGTTGATCGTTTGGGTTTTTCCGGATTCCAATATCCTCGATTATGGCTATGCTGACCTGGGTTCTTTCTTCGGTCTCGCACCCTATGTCCTTATCTTCCTGATTCCCGCCATTACCATGCGCTCGCTGGCGGAAGAGATGCGTAACGGGACCATGGAGCTACTGCTCACCAAGCCGCTCCGGAACATCGACCTCATTCTCGGCAAGTTTTTTGCCAACTGGGTGCTGGTAGTCCTTATCTTACTGCCGACACTCATTTACTATTATAGTGTTTACAAACTCGGAAACCCGGTCGGTGACGTCGATTCGGCCGCTGTGCTGGGATCCTACATCGGTTTGCTGCTTTTCAGCGGCGTGCTGGTGTCCATGGGAATCTGGGCTTCGTCTCTGAACGACAACCAGATCGTAGCTTTTATACTGGGCGTTTTCCTGGCCTTTATCTGGTATGTCGGGTTCAGTGCTGTTTCCGGGATGTTTGGAGATGGTTTCGCTGCTAATCTGCTGTCCGGAGTAGCACTCGATGTGCAATACCAGGCGTTGGGCAAAGGGCTCATCGACTCCCGGAATGTCATCTATCTGCTCAGTCTCATTGTATTTTTTATCTTCCTGACACTCTGGCGTGTAGAAGGCCTCCGGAAATAAAACGGCTTCTAATGTGAACTAACCGTCTGTCAATCCAATCGGGTGTGGCTGTCGTATATGACTGAAAAAACACACTAAGATGAAGACCTCAGGCAGACGGCTCGGTGCGCCGATTATACCCCCTTCTCTGATAATATCCTTCTCCCCTGGGAGCCGGCCAATAATTTGTTATGGCTCTACCCGGTATTTGGGAAATTTCATTAGATTGCCGGTAAGTAATTTACAACTAAATGTTAAGCGACTCTTGGCTACCAGCAAGGTAAAATACTCGGAAGAGGAATTGGTGTCAGCTCTAAAAAGAAACGAGCGAAGCGCCTTCGAATTCCTGTACGACCATTACTCAGGAGCTTTGTTTAATATCATTTCGAAAACGCTGAAGGATGAGGAGAAGGCCGCAGATGTTTTGCAGGAATCCTTTCTGAAAATATGGAAGAATATTGCTTCCTATAACCCGGAAAAGGGAAGACTGTTTACATGGATTATGAATATCGCACGGAATGGCGCGATAGATGCAGTCAGGGCGGAAGGCCGGAAACCGGCAATGGATGATATTGAAAACACGGTGGTCCTGAATGAAAAGGATACGTACGACGATTCACAGACTGTCAGTTCGGACATGAAGGCCATTGTAGATATGCTCAGGCCTGAGAGAAAAATCCTCATCGATATGGCCTATTTTCAGGGCTATACACACGAAGAAATTTCGGAGGAACTGAGTATCCCGCTGGGTACCGTAAAATCTAGGATCCGGACCGCATTACAAGAGTTAAAACAATACTTTGCAGTATGAATATCCAAGCCTATATAGAGTCCGGTATATTAGAGGAATATGTATTGGGCACTGTTTCTCCTCAGGAGAAGCAGGAAGTGGAGTGTATGTCGCACATTTATCCGGAGATCAGGGAAGAGTTATTGCGTACCGAAAGCGCTTTGGAAGAATATGCGCTGAAACATCAGACATTGCCTCCTCCTTCTTTGAAAGAGTCGATTTTTGCACAAATGGATTTCGAAGCTGCTGCGGAAGAAGACACTCAGTCCTACGAAACGACCGGTGAAACGATTGTTCCGCTTGCTGATGGAACAGCGGTTGTACAGCCGGCGGATAGCAATACCCGTGTGATCGATAATGCATTCGAGCGCGTGGAAACGAGGGAAGTGACGCCTTTCTGGTCGAAGCTCGCCGTAGCCGCCGCCGTGTTGCTGGCACTGTTCGCCGGATGGTCCTCTATCAGGATGTCCGATATGAAAGCCAATCAGGAAGAGTTGGCAGCCGAAACGAACAGAATGAAACTGGATATGGCTCGTCTCGACAAAGAGGTTGAATACAACCAGGCACTTGCCACACTTTTCCGTAGCCCAACTTATAAGCACATACATTTGGCCGGTCTGCCGAAGTCGCCCGAAAGTGCGGTATCCGCATTCTGGAACCAGCAAACGAATGAAGTGCTGATCGACGTGCAAAACCTGCCCGCAGCGCCTCAGGGAAAGCAATACCAGCTTTGGAGCATTGTGGATGGCAAGCCTGTCGACATTGGAATGATCGACAATGCATTCACAGGTAAAGTTTTGAAAATGAAAAACACCAAAGCCGGTTCCGCCGCATTTGCCATTACATTGGAAAAAGAAGGCGGCAACCCAACTCCGACCATGGACGAAATGTACGTGATGGGGAAAGTGGTGTAGTGATTTGATTTGTAAAACAATACACGCTCATTGCGGGGTAAAAGCCTTGCAATGAGCTTTCTTTTTTGATTCCTAAACAACATCTTAACCCTTATGAAACGCCGTAATTTTCTGGGAAGTGTCGCAATCGGCGGCAGTTTGCTTTCCCAACCTTCGAATGCAAAAAAGTCCGTAGATGAAGCTCCCGGTCCGGATAACAAAGCCAAAGCCACGCTCAATACCGACCTCGTCATCGCCGGTGGCGGTCTCGGCGGTTGCGCGGCCGCATTGGCTGCATTGCGAAATGGCCTGTCGGTAATCCTCACCGAAGAAACCGACTGGATCGGCGGGCAGATTTCCCAGCAAGGCGTCCCGCCCGACGAGCACCAGTGGATCGAAACGCACGGCGCCACGAAGGCTTACCGGCATTTCCGCACGGCTGTGCGCGAATATTACCAGAAAAACTACCCGCTCACCGCCGAGGCCAAAACCCGCAAAAACCTCAATCCGGGTGACGGGTCGGTATCCAAGCTCTGCCACGAACCACGCGTAACCGTAGCAGTGCTCACCGACCTGCTCAATCCCTACCTCAGCTCCGGCAAGCTGACATTGCTATTGGAACATAAAATCGTCTCCGCGGACGTAAAAGGCAACAAAGTACAATCGCTCACCGCCCTCAACCGCCGCAACAAAACCCAGGTAACCCTCACCGCGCCCTATTTTGCGGACGCCACCGAGCTCGGCGACCTGCTGCCCATGACCGGCACCGAATACGTGACCGGAGCCGAATCCAAGGCTCAAACCGGCGAATTCCACGCCCCCGAAAAGGCCGATCCCGAAAACGTGCAGGCATTCACCGTCTGCTACGCGATCGACTACCGCCCGGGCGAAAACCACGTGATCGAAAAGCCGCGCGAATATGATTTCTGGAAGAACTACGTCCCCAAAATGGCCAAACCATGGTCGGGCAGGCTGCTCGACCTCTCGTATTCCAACCCCAAAACCCTGGAACCGAAAGAGCTCGGCTTCCACCCGGAGGGTATCCCGACGGGCGACAAGCTGAACCTCTGGCTCTACCGCCGCATTATCAACAAGGCCAACTTCGCCCCCGGCACCTACGCCGGCGACATTACCATCGTAAACTGGCCGCAAAACGACTACACCCTCGGCAACCTCATCAGCCCCAGCGAAAAGGATTTCGACAAGCATTTCGAGCGCGGCAAGCAACTCAGCCTCTCGCTCCTTTACTGGCTCCAAACCGAAGCCCCGCGCCCCGACGGCGGCAAAGGCTGGCCCGGCATCCGCCTCCGCAAAGACGTAATGGGCACCGAAGACGGCCTCGCCAAATACCCCTACGTCCGCGAATCCCGCCGCATCAAGGCCCTGTTCACTATCAAGGAGGAACACGTAGGCGCCGACCAGCGCGCGAGCATCACCGGCCAATCTGCTGGCGTGAAAGCTGCTAAGTTTGAGGACAGCGTCGGCATCGGCTACTACCACATTGATTTGCATCCGAGTACCGGCGGGGATAATTACATTGATTTCGGGTCACTGCCGTTTCAGATTCCCCTGGGCGCGCTGCTGCCTGTGCGGATGGAGAATATTTTGCCTGCTAACAAGAATATTGGTACTACGCATATTACGAATGGGTGTTATCGGTTGCATCCGGTGGAGTGGAGCATTGGGGAGGCTGTGGGGTTGTTGGTGAAGTATGCTTCTGAGAAGAAGGTGCTTCCGCGGGGTGTTAGGGAGGATAAGGGGTTGTTGGCGGGGTTTCAGGGGTTTGTTAGAGGGGAGGGGGTTGAGTTGGAGTGGACAGGGTGATGCCAGAATAAATTTAGCAGCCAAGATGTTAAAGCCTATGGCCTACTTCAATATTTGAGCAGGACGTTTTCGATAAGATCGTCGATAAATTCTAAGGCCTTGCTTCTCGGCAACGTAATTGTAGATGGATGTGCGAACGAATTTCGGATACCTAATTTAGTATCCAAGATTTTTCGCACATCATTCGATATTATCCCCGCGCTTTTACAAGCTTCAATGAACTGGCTCTCTTTTAACTCTCCAAAGTCATCTTTCGAATGTATTGACTTATTTAAGTTGGCTTTCCTTAGCGCGTTAATAAATATTTGCACCCTTCCTGAGAGAATGTATTCATATAAATGATCGACTGCGAGTAACCAGACCATTAATATGGACGCTCGATATGCTCCGGCTTCAAAGGTTAAGATAGCTTCTTCTAAGTAAACTTTCTCGCTTGGGTTTTGGATTTTATCTGCGAGTTCACGAAGTGAAACATTAGTCACAATAACCGGCGAGTCAATTGAGGCGCTCTTCTCCAATTGATCAAGTGTTTTCCGTGTTAGCTTATACCCTCCGTCCTTATTTTTAATAAACTTTTGTTGGCCGCGGACTTTCTTGCAATTAGCTGATAAATAACTCGATACATTTGAGTATCTAGGAATATGCAAACAATCAAAACATTCTGCTATCTGCTTAGGGAATACACTGACCTGTGCTTTGTGGATTTGGAGATAATAAACAAAATGATCAATCATCTCCGAGGCTTTTAGGTCGCTAAACTTGTCCACCCTTTGAATGTAGTCTGCAATACTGTCAATCATTACGCTGCAAATCTTGTGATATGTAATTTAACCCTACACGTGTTATCTTTATGTCATTCATGTTAGATGTGTCTATCCAACTTTTATTGTGTTTTGTATCTTTCAAGCTTTGAGGTACGTTTGGAATTTTTTCTCCGACTTCGCGATAACAACTGTAAATATGGTCTTTACTTATGTTTTCCGTTTTTATTACTTCTTGCAAATAGTGTACAAAAACTAGATTCTTCTCGAAATTCGATTTAACGGCAAATTTTTTGTAATAGTCTCGCAGACTTTCATGCCCTTGCGGCGCAAATTCAAAATTTACCAAATATATAGGTTCGGATCCATTCGTACTTCTACCTTTTTTGGGTGCAGGAGTTTTCCTTTTAGGAGTGCTTATTAATTTTGGTTTGGAACGCTCATCAATGAGCGGTGTTGAGGTAGATGTATCTTGATCAGTATAGTGGTTGGTCTCAGTTTTGTCAAGTATGCTCGGATTAGTGAGGTTATCAACCACTTCAAAGTGTATTGAAAGCATATGAAACACTTTCAGAATCGAGCGTTTGTCCAAAACGCTTAGCGCATCAGCACATTGGTTAAAGGATTTGAGTTCACGTTCTTTTTCAGTCATCATGCAACAGATTTAAAATGATAGAATTTTATGTGGATTTACGGGTAAACTAACCATATAGGAATTCATGTATTCTTTTTCTCTGTTATCCAGAAACGATGATCCTTGTCGAGAAAAACTATATGAAAGATATTTTCCTCGAAGAAGCCGATAACACATTCTTTGCCCTGAATATGCATTGAACACCATGCAATGTCATTGGCAATGTGTTTTGGATGGTAGAAGTCGGAGTTCGGAGGGAAAAGCCCCTTTTCGTACTCTTTGATAATCTGCTGCTTCGTTGCCTCCATCCTGGTGAGGTTACAGATTTCTCTTAATTTGCTTATGGCCAAAGCTAAGAGCTCGTCCTGCTGCCATTCTTCAAAGTTCTGTCCTTGATTTCTGTCAAAGTTCCGAAAACTTAGTACAATAAGTGTTTCTCTCGGTTCTTTTACTTCTCTTACTCCGTGCGACCTTTTGTATGAAGCGGAGGTGCGCTCGTTAAAGTTATTTTTCCTCTGCCCCATATAAAAGGTCTATAAGTTTTTCATCAAGATCAAAGTAAGGAATGCCACCATATTTGCCTTCTAGATAGTTCTTATCAAATGCCGATTTGTTTCGTACCTTATCGGTCTTAAAATCGGATAGTGAAATTAGTTCAGATGCTCCAAATTGGTTTTTTTCAATAAACCATATTTGATCACGCCTAAATATATCTTTATTTAGGAGCGCTACATCATGCACAGCACAGATTAATTGTGCTCCTCTTTTATTGTATTTGTGAAAGAAGTCGATAAGCCTTGTTGTTAGATGACTGTGGAGCCGCGAGTCCATTTCGTCTATAACCAGGATTTTTCCATTTTGAAGTGTATCATACCAAGGGCCAAGTAGATAAAGCAACTTTTTAGTTCCTTCCGATTCCTGAGTGTCAAAATCGAAAGGTACAGTATCTGTCAATGTACGATCGGAATCATATTTTCTATGGTAGGTTACTAAGCGGTCTCGCTTGGGTTGCTTAGCTTGAATTTTCTGTATGCTAGTTAACAGGTTTATAATTTCTTCATCTTTTTCTTGCTGTCTCAGTAAATCCAAATCAATTTCATTTACATCTTCCTCGGATGTAGAAAGGTTCGAAATCTCCAAATATTTGATAAAGCAGAGAATCCAGTCTGAAAATGCTTGGTCTGATTTGAGCTTATCTATCGTATAGCGCCTGTGCGAGCTGTCGTAAATGCCGCTGATTTGGTTAAATGTTTTGAACCAAGACACAACGTTGGACGAGATTTCTTTGCCAAGTGTCGCCAGAAGCGACAAGAACAATACGTTATTCTTAACATCAGTTTCCTTGCCAAGACCTTCTTTAAACGCCGATTTGTTTACTTCGATGTCTTGATGATCTCTTTTAAATAGGTATACTTCCTTCGAAGTTGTGTGATAAAGCCACTCAGCAACTATATTTTCTGCATCAATCTCAAAACCATACCTGTACTTAGTTTCTGCGAAAATAAATGATACTTCAAAATATGACGGAGCTTCATCAGTTTCCGTGCTAAGAGAAAACTTCTCCAATGGGAATTTTTTCTCTGATTTATCGACCAACGCATCACGAAAGGAGTTCAGAACTGCGGCCTTCATGAATCTCATAGCCTTCAACAGGTTGCTCTTTCCACTGGCATTGTTACCATAAATTATGGCTGATTTTAGCAATGTTAGTTTGGATGGAGTAACTGTGGTGTGCGTCGCTTGGTGCTCCTTGAAGGATTTTACGGCTACCATAGAGAGTGTCGTAAGGTCCTTGAAGGAAAGAAAGTTTTCTACTTGGAATTCAATAAGCATGGGTTGGATCGTTTGGTATAGCAAATATATATCAAAAATTAAAATTTGCAAAAAAATGGCAAATTTTAATTTTTGATATAGGATTCATGGTTATTTTGGTGCTTGTCATATGGTTGGATTGTCAGAAGGAGTAGACCATATGGAGCATGATACAAAAATGCCCTTGTGAGGCAAGAAGCCATTCAAGGGCATTTCATTGTATAAGCGTTGCGTTTGGCTATGGATAGTTATTTTCTTTCAATCAACCTCTCCAACCGTCCCATCATCTCATCCTTCTCTTTCAACATCCGCTCATAAAGCTCCATTTTTTCTTCATGTAGCTTCGTAATTTCAGCAAGAGGATTGTTATGGTAAGTTATTTCAGAACTCCTGATGAATGCGCCGTCGTGAAATGTATTTGAAATGACATTGATCGCCGACTCTTCGTCAAAGTTCCGAATCGCTTCCACGGGTATTTTGAGTATAGCTGATACTTGTTCCAGGATGTCGGAATCGATTTTTTCTCTCTGTTCGAGCAATGAGATTCTTTGCTGGTTCCAATCGCTGCCGAGCTCGAAGGCAAGGAAATCCTGTTTGATGCCGAGCATTTCTCGAAAGCGCTTAACGTTGCGGCCTTCGTGGATCTTCGGGTTGGAGGTAGTATGTGTCATACAGAAAGCGATTTCGTTGAAATGGCAATTTATATAAATCCGGCGGGAAGTTTTCGGGTAATTTACAGGTATTTCGGCGTAAGTTACCGGGCCGCTGTATTGAATACAATTGGCGGGAATGCGTGCTTTACTGAAAACGTAAAGGCAAGTTTTGTCCCACACATCTGAAACCAACCCCATGAACACAGAAACACACGCACTCGCCCCCTCGGACCCGACCTTGCTGGCCTATGGCAGGGAAGTAGGCAAGCTCCTGAGCAGCAGCAGCGCCGAAAGCTGGTCCAACGAACTCTGGACGATTTTTACCGGCTACATCATCTCCCTCAAAGAACAAGGCCACGCGCCGGAGCTTTGTGATACCTACTTTTCGTTTAAGGAGTTGATTGCGTTTTTTGCAGAGGTGGAGCGGATTGGGAGAGGGGAGGGCTCTATTCGGGCTTGATATGCGTGATTTTGCCGTCTCGCATTACTACGAGTACGCTGTTTTTTTGCTTCTTGAATTCGATGAGCTTCTCATAGGCCTTTTCAAGGCCAGCAATAATTTTGTCCCTGAATTCCAATTGCTCTTTAACCGTGGTCATAGTAGCTCTTTAATTGATTGAATTTTGAATCGTCCACTACATTCATACTCCCGTCTAACATCTTTTGTGCCATTAGTTGGTGGTTTCCTGAAGAGTTGTCGAAGATGAGTGCAACGTCGATAATGGGTAGGTAAATATCGAACAAATTCTTGATTCCTTTAAGATACCTTCGTTCAATTACTTCAGGCTCGATATTATGCCCACCTTCTGAGACACGAATTGCTACCCGGTCTTTGGCCAATTCAACATTATTTAGCCAGAAAAAGATCATAGTGGCCCTGTATCCTTTCAGTTTTGCCTCTTCGATCTTGGATTTGTAGCTTCTGGTAGCCAGCGTAGTTTCAAATGCAAAGCATTCATCACTGGCCAGCAGGTCGTTAATCCGGTTCAGCATAATCCGTCCGGCTTCGAAAGCTACTTTTTCAGGTTGAAATGGCGATACACCCTTTGCGATTTCATCGGCATTGACAAACTCTCTACATTCAATAATTTCAGGCAAAATAGTGAAGGAGGCGGTTGTTTTACCCGCTCCATTGCAACCGGCTATGATGTAAAGGTGCTTGTTTGGCATAAGTGTGAGACGGGACATCCGTGGCAGCGTGTAAATAATCACTTTTCAAGAAAACAGTCAATAAATAATTACTTTTCACGAGAAATAAGTGTTTTTCACAAATGAGCCAGCCGATCCGCTATATCATCGCCATTCGCCCGCCCGCGGACATCATTGCGGAAGTGAGAGAAATGAAGCTGGCTTTGAAGAGAGCCATTGGCGGATTCTACAATAGCGTCAATTCAGAAGCGCACATTACGCTCTTTGAGTTTTATGCATTTGACGAGCAATATCCGGCATTGCTGGAAGAAGGTACAAGGGCGGCTGGAAGTCTGGAACCATTCGAACTGGAATTTCAGGGCTTTCATCACTTCTTGAAGAGCGGAGCATTTTACGTGCATCTGACCAGCGAATCGTCGAGCTCGGTTATTGACCGGTGCATTCAATTCCGGCAGACATTCAGTCCCGAGATTCTAAGTATCCACACCGAAGGCTGGACCGACATGTTCGAAACACCGCACATGACTATCGGCAGGCGGCTGCAACCGCATTGGATCGACATAGCATATTCGCTTTTTAAAGATTTCAACGCCCAATTTTGGTGCAATTCCCTCGCCATTCGAAAATTCAACGACGATAGAAAGCAGTTCGATGTCATTGCTGAGCTTCCCATGATGGGAACGAACTTCAAGTCTTAGCTAACGTATAACAATGCAACCAGACTACTTTCTCCACGGCCGAAAGGTAACGCTCGTTGAATACGATACTGCAACCAACTGGTCGGACCACCTTCCACATGCCAACTGGCTTTGTGTATTGGTCAGCGACGATCGCGAGCGGCGATATCTGGATGAGGTAATCAGTAAAATCATTGCGAAGGATGTGTGCTGGGTCGCGACAATCGGCAACCAATGTGAATGGGTGCATGACCTGATTGACGAAGAGATTGTTTATCGGCAGGTAGATATTGAACCGCTGTATTTACCGAAGCACGATATTATGACGACTTTTCACCATGATTTCGCCGAGGGAATCTGGTTTTCAATCGTCGCGGCGCATGATGATGATTTTGAGATCGAAACGGTTGTCATTTTGGATTTGACGGGAGGAGCGAGGAACGACGAGATTCAAGCAGCTTTGAGCAATGTCATCGATAGGGAAGCGAAATGATGAAGAATCGTCGGGTGAATGCTGTTCGACCGCCTAGCCGCCCGGTTCGTTCGGGGGAGAAGTGCGTTTCGCATGGCTGCCCTGGACGTCAATCTTTCATGATTGAAATAGATTCCAAGCTTCATAAACATTCAACCATAGAACATATAATCCAAGGTTAACAAGGACGGTCAAAATTGCTTTCAACAGCAGGTCTCTGCGTTCATTAGAAGAGTAAGAGCATTCCCAGATTATCAGCGTAACTATGGAGGATGCCAGCAATGGGAACATCAAACCCTGTTTATCCCTGACTTCGCCGTAGTAGAATGTCGAGCCATAATAGAGTTCGTACCATTGCATAAAGGCAGCAGTGAGGCCCGAAAGGATGAATATTGACAGGAGAACCCTGCCTATGTGTTGCGGCTTGAATCTTAAAAGACTCAGACAACCCACAAACAATAACCTCGAAAGGAGCGATGCAATGGAAATCTTGATGACTCCGGGGTTGCTCCTGTAAGCGTTGAGTGGGTCATCCTGGAAGCTGGCCTCGGATAAGTTCATCAAATCAGAGACTATAAGAATGATGGTGAGGAATATCCAAACGATCAGAATGGGTTCCGCTGCCCGTAGTGCAATTGGCTTCATGGATTGAGCGAGATCAACAAATATAAAAAAGACGAACGGCAAATCCCGCTCGTCTTTTCTCAAATCAAATCTATTCCCGTCGTCTTAAGACGACGGCTAAAATCATTTACCGCCCTTCGCCTGCTTCAACGCCGACGTCGTCAACCAATACTTTGCAATCATATTAGGTACCTCCCATTCAGGCAACTTCCCTACTTTGAGATACTCCATATACTTATTAGCTACCTGCGCGAAGTGCGACTCGTGGCCTGTATCGTATTTGGCATCGATCACAACCTCCCAACCCGCAGCATTCTTTTTCAGCTCTACGCCTGGGAACTTCTCCTGCACGGATTTGAATGCGGCCGCAACAGCATCTTCATAAGCTTTGCTTTTGTCGGTAGTTTCAATGTAAAGAACAGGCTTGTACTTCTGGTCTTTGCCCTGGCGGACGATCAGGTTGGCTTTCGAGCCTTTCATGATCGAGTAATGCGTGTCGCCGGTGCCTTCGGGGGCCTGGAAGTTCCAGATCACGGATACCTTCGCGTGCACGCCTTTCAGGGTGTAGTTCAGCTCGCCGTTGGAATACACATTCAGCAGAGAGTCCTTCACGTCCTTTTTGAGGAAATCAGGATAGGTTTCGCTTTTGGTGACGAGTTTGAATTGTGACGGCGTCAACTGTGTCGCAGTACGTTTGGTCGACAGTAGTTGAATATCCTTTTGATAATCCAGCGCTACATTTGGGAAACAGCTCCATTGAACGAGGTCGATCAGGTGGGTCGTTACGTCTACCATCCCTTCGCCTTGCTGGTTCACGTCAAAAAACCAGGTAGGACGTACCAGCGCCTCGCCGGAAATGTATTTGAAAAAGTGGTGAACGCTCTCTTTGGATACCGCGGGATTGCCGGGTGTGCCTTTTTGCAATTCGCCGAAAATGTCGGGCAGCAATGCGAGTTCGCGTTGCAGGGTATTGGTGATCTCATAACGCTCGGTCATGATGTCGTACAGGAGCACCTTATTCTTGTCGGCGCTCGTGAATGCTTCTTTCAGTTTATCAAAACCAGCCGCATCGATCGCCATCGGTTTGTCGGCGAGGACGTTAAGGCCTGCGTCGACGGATTTTTTGATAAAATCGGTTTTCTTCTGGTTGTTACCCGCCAGCACGACTACGTTGCCTTTTTTCTCCGAAATCATTTTTTCAAAGAAATCGGTGCCGGTGTAAACCTCTTCTTTCCAATGCGTCGGGTCTTCGGGGCGGGTGTTGTATTTCTCCACCTTGTCGAGGTAAGCCTTCACATCCGGGCCTTCGGACGCGTACACGTGCACGACGGAATCAACGTCGGCGTACATGGATTTCTGGACCAGCGCCGCATGGAAGTGGCCGGGTTCCACCACGATCAGGCTCAGCGGTTTCTTCTCCTCATTCTTTGCTTCCTCCTTTTTCGAATTACATCCCTGATTGAATACCATTGCGCTCAATAAAGCGATTGTCAAGAGTTCTTTTCTCATTTGAATGGGTTGAGGTAATACATGCAAGATAGCTCCGGTGCGGAACTATGCCTGCGAGTATGACGAAATTTCTTTGAGTTTCCCTGAACTTGCCTTGTCGATGAAAAGGATCGCATTCGGGTGCGTGCGCAGGATTGTCGACGGGAATGCTTCCTGAATGTCCTCGGCCACGGTATGGTAAATCGCCTGCGCCTTTTTCTCGCCCGGCACGATACAGAAGGCATATTTGGCCTTCATCAAAGTTGGAATGGTGAGGGTCAATGCCGTTTGCGGTACTTCGCCGAAGGCATCGAAGCATTCGTCGTTCACCTGTTGCTGGCGGCAGGCATCGTCGAGCTCCACCACTTTCACTTCCAATGGATCATCGAAAAACGCCACATGCGGGTCGTTGAATGCCAAATGTCCATTCTCTCCGATACCCAGACAAACGATATCGATCGGGTTCTCGCGGAGCAGTTTCGCATAATGGTCGCATTCTTCCTGCGGATCGGTAGCGTTACCGTCGAGGTACGAAACAGAACGCACAGGCACATGATCGAACAGCCGTACTTTCAGGAAATAACCGAAATTCTGCGGCGCATCGGCAGCGATGCCGATGTACTCGTCCATATGAAATGCATTGATCTTCTCCCATTGAATGCCCGCTTCCTCTTTCAATGCGGCCAGAAATTCATTCTGTGAGGGAGCGGAAGCGAAAATGATATTCACAAATTCCTTGGTATCCTGAATCTCGCGGATCTTGTCGGCAACGGCTTTGGCCGCGTTTTCGCCCATTTCCTGGCGCGTTTCGAAGATCTTTATTTCAAGCTGGTCAACTTTCATTTTATGTGGTAGTTAAATTTTGTATAGCGTTATGGTAAACTGTTTTTCCTTTAATCATGGTCCTCTGAACGCAAATGTCGGCGTCGAAAATGACGATATCGGCATCCTTGCTCGCCACTAATGTGCCCTTGCGGTCGTGTACGCCCATAATGCGTGCAGGCGTGGCGCTCGCCATCCGCACCGCATCGAGCAGCGACACATCGGCCATATTGACCATCGTGCGCACCAGCCTGTCGGCCGTGGAAATGCTTCCGGCAAACGAAGTACGGTCGGGCAGCTTGGCCACGCCATCTTCGACGATCACCTTTAACCCGTTTTTGAGCGAACCAAGCGTGCTTTCGCCCTCCGGCATACCCGCAGCACGCATGGCGTCGGTGATCAATGCAATGCGGTCGGGGCCTTTGATTTTGTAAATGAGTTTCAAAAGCGGCGCGGGCAAATGCACGCCATCGGCGATGATCTCGACATCCATATCGAGCAAAAAGGCGCTTTCAATCGTCCCCGCGTACCGGAATGCATTCCTGCGCGTCACGCCCGACATGGCCGAGTACAAATGCGTCGCGAGTGTGTAGCCATTTTCGTAGGCTTCCAGCACGTCTTCATAAATGGCATCCGTATGCGCCACGGCCGCCAGAATGCCTTTTTGTTTTAATCTTTTCCCAAAATCAATAGCCCCCGGCAGCTCCGGCGCAGCGCTCCAACGGGTAATGGAAGAGGAATATGCCAACACTTCCTCATATTCTGCGGGATCGGGATTGCGGATATAACGCGGGTCCTGCGCGCCGCGCTGGCTCAATGCGAAATAGGGGCCTTCCAAATGCATTCCCAGAAACTGTGCGCCGTTGAAGTTGGTCGCATTCGCCTTTTCATAGAAATCCAGCGTTTCGAGTAAATCCTCTTTTTCAGCCGTCAATGTAGTAGGAACCATCGCCGTGGTGCCATACTGCGCATGGGTTTCCGCGATTTTCAGAAACGCCTCCACGCTTCCGTCCATGAAATCATGCCCGCCACCGCCATGAATATGCAGGTCGATAAAGCCGGGAGCTACATAATGTCCACCCGCATCAATAACCTCCGCCCCCGGAAAGTCCACATCCCGCGTGTCAATTCCGATGATGATTCCATCTTCAACCAAAACCGTCCCATTCCGGATGTAGCGGTACGGGGTAATGATGGTTCCGTTTATGATTTTTACTTTCATGCTTGTTTTTAATGTTTGATGTTGCCAAATTGGCCGCACTGTCACGCTGAGCGAACGGGGCCGCCCGGCGGTCGAAGCGCATGCACGATGCCACTTACATTTCTCGGTAAGGACTGCCTTCGACTACGCTCAGGCTGACATCTCTCAGGGTGACAATTCTCAGACTGTCTTCGACCGCCGAGTGGCCCCGTGCGCTCAGACTGATATTTTTCATATCCAACTTCTAATGATCCCTTCCTCCATCCTCCCTTCCTCCCCTAAAAACCCCACTTCCGAAACTTATGCCCCTTCACCGCATAAAAAACCAGATACAAATAACAAGGTAACAACACCCAATAAGCCTCTCTCACATTCACAACATCCGCGAAATGTCCATAGAAAAGGGGCATAATCGCATTTCCGCAAAGCCCCATGATCATCACCGACGCACCTAGCTTGGTAAAACGCCCCAGATCATCTAGCGCCAGCGGCCAGATGCCCGCCCATACGAGCGAGTTGGCCAGTCCGAGCAGCACTACGAACCAGATGGAAATGTCGGTGGTGTGGCCCAGGAAGGTTACCTGACCGTGCGTGAAGATGATTAATAGTGTAAAAATCGTCCCGAGCACCGTGCAGATCCGCAGCGCATTTACCTGGCTGATGAATTTTGGAATAACCGTAATCCCGATCAAATACCCGCAAATGGTGCAGAAAAGCGTGTAGGAGGGAAAGACCTTCGCTTCCAGCAAATCAATACCCATGGAATTGGCATAACCGATAATGGTATCGATCGCGATCACCTGCGTGCCTACGTGCAGGAATATCGCCAGCGCTCCCAGGATGAGGTGTGGGAAGTCGAAAATGCTTTTCTTACCTGCATTGGCAGAGGCTATTTCCTGGCTTTCATGCTCGGTGTCGATTTCGGGGAGCGGGGATTTGAAAACGAGGATCCCCAATGTGAACAAAAAGATTCCAAGGCCAATGTACGGGTTGATCACCCGCCTGATCAGTTCGTCCAGGGCAGCGCTGCGTTCCACGTCCGTCATGGAGCTTAGCTGGGCGAAAAGGTCTGTGTCGGTGGGTTTCAGGATCACCGCTGCGAATACAATTGGGGACAGTATCCCGGCAGCTTTGTTACAAATACCCATAATACTGATCCGTTGCGCCGCACGTTCCTTGGCTCCGAGGATGGTAATGTATGGATTAGCAGCCGTTTGCAGGATTGCAAGCCCGATGCCGATAGTGAATAGGCCGGCGAGGAAGATCTCGTACGTGCGTGACAAAGCAGCCGGCACGAAAATAAACGCCCCCAAAGCCATCGCCCAGAACCCGATCATCATCCCTTTTTTGAAACCGACTGCTTTTAAAAGGTACGACGAAGGCACCGACATCACGAAATAGGCAATGTAAAATGCAAACGCGACGAGGTAAGCCTGAAAGCTGGTGAGTTCACAGGCGATTTTGAAATAGGGGATCAAAATGGAATTGACCCACGACACAAAACCGAAAATAAAGAACATCAGCCCGATCAGGAAGATCGAGATCATCGTTTCCCGCTTCGTCAGGTCTTGTACTTTGATGGCAATGGCTTCGCTTTTCATTGAGCTTTCAGTGTTTGGCTGTGAACCCAGGGTTTAAACCCTGGGTTATGGTGATACGGCTTATATGGTCGGCTCCCAGCCTTTCTGGTACTCGCGCTTCCAGAATCTCTCGGCGGCTTTGCTGCCTTTGATGTGCCCATTGCTCGGATCGATATTCAGCGTTTCTCCGGAACGGATGGCGATATTACCCAACTGCGCGAGCAACGTACTCTGGTGCCCGCCCACGATCTCAGCCGCCAGGGGCGCACCTTTCTTGATACCATCAAAGAAATTCTGGATGTGAAATGCATCGAG
The DNA here is from genome assembly GCF_059568735.1 of Dyadobacter ginsengisoli DSM 21015. NCBI lineage: Bacteria > Pseudomonadati > Bacteroidota > Cytophagia > Cytophagales > Spirosomataceae > Dyadobacter > Dyadobacter ginsengisoli. The sequence goes on along the minus strand of NZ_JCANTY010000003.1, from coordinate 727,658 downwards.
GCTCTGCGACGGGTTCATTTTATTGCGCGGATCGATGACCAGGTCGTTCTTTATCTCCTTTACCAGCTTGTTATCGAGGTCGTAAATCTTATAGTTATTGCCTTCACCGATTTGCAGCGAGCCTTTTTCACCATAGAAAACAACTCCCACGCTGCTGCCTTCGATCGTCCGACCATTGCAGCTGCGGCCTTCCCAGGTCATGGCGGTATTGTTTGCAAATTCGAGGTTGATGACTTGCGTATCGGGCGTTTCCCAATCGTCTTTGTAGCGGAAACGGCCTCCCGAGGATGTTACGCGGGTCGGGAAATCGACTTGCAGGCCCCAGCGCATGAGGTCGAGCATGTGGGTGCCGTTGTTGAGCGCCTCGCCGGTACCCCAGTTCCAGAACCAGTGCCAGTTGTAATGCACGAGGTTATCCTTGAATGCACGGCGCGGTGCGGGGCCCTGCCACAATTCATAATCGAGCCAGGAGGGCACAGCCGTTTCTTTACCGATGCCGATGGAAGCGCGGTTATTGGTATACCAGCCCTTCGCAAAGTAAGGCCGACCAATGGCACCGTCATGCACTTCCTTGATACCAGCAGCCACATTCGGCCAGGAACGGCGCTGGTTGCCCATCTGGATTACATTCTTGTATTTTTTAGCCACCGCCACCAGTAATTCGCCTTCGTGCGGGTTGTGGCTGCATGGTTTTTCGAGGTACACGTGCTTGCCAGCTTTGGAAGCCAGAATGGCCGCCGGGGCATGCCAGTGATCGGGCGCGGCCACGACCAGCGCGTCCAGGTCCTTGTTTTCGAGCGCCTTGCGGAAGTCGGGGATGTTAGCGGGTTTTGATTTTTGGGTGTCGGTCACGATGCCGATGCATTTCTCGGCGGCTCGGGTATCGACATCCGAAATAGATATTACTTCGCAATTCGGCTGCAATGCATAGTTCGTCGCCAGCGCTAGCCCACGGCTGTTCACGCCCATCATGCCTATGCGTACCTTTTCATTCGCACCGATGATTTTGGCATAACTTTTCGGACTAAAACCAGGCAATACGCCGCCAAAAGTCAGCAATGCGCTTCCGGCCAGTGATTTTTTGAGAAATTCACGGCGGTTGTTTCCATTATGGTCGCTGCCACTATGGCCGCCAGGTTGGTTATTTTGATTTGAAGTTTCCATGAAGAAAAAAGTTAATGTCTGGTTTAGTATTAAAATGGGTTCGGGATCTTGACGAGGTCTTGAATGATCTTTCCTTCATGCTCGAAGCGGGCGAGGGTGTAAACTGCTCCGTCGGCGCCTACCGCAATGGAATTGACATAAGTCGGGCGCTCACCGTCTTCGTAAAAAATCGCCCCGTGGTCTTTATAGGTATTAGTAGGTAAATGGTAGGTAATCAAATGCAGGTTTTCCAGCCCTTTCGCCGCGCCTTTGGCGATGGTGTTGGCCCCTTTCACACGCTTGCCATGCTCGTAAATCGGACCGCCGGTTAGGTAATAAATCGTTTCCCCATCTGGCCCGAGCTGAAAGCCAAGATAACCATAACTGAACTGATCGAACAAGCCGCTTTTCCTGGAAGGCTCCGAAGTAATGCGCTCGACCAGCTCTATTTTCTCGGCTCGCGGATCAAACCTGAAAAGGTAACCCGAATTGCCGTGCACACCATAAGCCACTTGTTCTTTGGGATGCCAGAAAATCTTCCGCCAGTTGTAGCACATGCTGCCAGGCCGGGTCGGGTCGTATTTGCCGAAGTAATCAAGGCGCAGGTCTACGTTTTCGAGTTTGTGCAGGATTTGGGTTTCAGGGTTATAAGTAAAAATATCACCGTCCGCCACCGAGAAATAAACATCGCCTAACTCCGCATCCACAAACAGCGAGCGGCAAAGCGACCGGAAATCAGAACCCGGCGTGCCTGCTTCCCCTTTGTGGGAAATTGGGCCGAGGTTTTTGAGGGTTTTTTGCTCCGTATCGTAATGAATAAAGTTGCCGTAAGGCCAGCTAATGCCGTACAAATGCCCCCGGTCGCGGTCCATGGTCATCGATACCATGCCTTCGCCATTGGGTACCAATGCAAGGTCCTCGAATGCGCCCGTTTGCAGGTCGTAGGAAAGGAAATGCCCGCCGGGGTACAATGCGTAACCTTCCGGTGCTTGCTCGGGAAGGCGATCCATGCCGTCGATGAGCTGGTAATAGCCAACGTGCGTTGAAAAATAGAGCTTTCCGTTTCTTTCGTAAAAGCGGACGTGGCTTTTGCCTTGCGGAATGGCTTTTAAATGCGTTTCACCGCAAATGTCGGTCAGGTCGGCGAGGTGTTGGGTGCTGTCGGTTGCCGGATCGTACACAAACATCTGCCCGCCGATCTCATGGTTGTCCGACGACAGGAGGTAGTAAATCTTCCCGTCGCTCGCGGCCGACAGCGCGTTGTAGGTGTCATGCGCGCGCGAAAAGCCCGAATAATAATGCCTGGCAATCAAGGGTTGCGGATCGGTTAATGCTTCAAAAGCAATGGAATAATCGATACTGTTCACGGTAATGCTGATGTTGATTAATGCTAATTCTTGATAACCCGCGATTCCGGCTTGACAACCCCGGCCTGTTTGGCGAGTTGAACCATCGCATTCAATATTTCTATTTCGACATCGGATGCCCAGGTTGCAGGCAGCCCGTACACAATCGCCGCGACTTCGCCTTCATAGCCACCCTCGCGGAGAATGGTCGTGCTTGGTATATAAGTCATCACATCATTGGAATACCCCATTACAAATGTGTCCTGACCGAATATTTTTTTGAGATTAATCGCATAATCGACGACCAACTCACCGCCCAAAGTCATAATGGCCCGGTCGCCGAGCTTCCACACCTGCAATGGAAATGGGTAGGAAGTTTGAAAAGGTTTGCCCTGGTCGATCTGCGCGATCATCCGTTTGGCCCACTTCTGCTGGAAACCGGTTGCTTTTTCGGCCATTGCCGAAAGTTGCTGGCGGGTAGGAGCGGTGGTCAGGGAAAGGTTAATTTCACTATATGCCGTAGCAAGCTGTGGTTCCAATGGCTTCATTTCTTCGCTCAAAACACGCTCCACAGCCGCTGCAAGTGTTTTTCCATATTGAATGGCCAGCGGAACCGTGTGCCGTGGCAATGGGTTCTGATCGGCTCCCGCGCCCTGAAAAAACAATGCGGTAGCGCCCGGATACAGCTTTTCAAGCTCGATCTGCGCCCAGCCGGGATAGTCCCCCGACCATCGAAGGCCGTCGAGAACAGTAGGGTGGCAGGCATAACCAAATGCAATAGCGATGATTTTACCTTTTGCATCGGAGACTTTCAGTACGGGCACGGCAGGATCGCCGGGACCGGTGATTTCCGTTAATCTTTCCAATGTCGCCGCATCATTATTCCTCCGATTCACCTGAAAGCGCGTCACGCCGTTTTTCGCTTCGATCGTCGCCGGCTGCAATGCCTTCAATGCATCGCCGGTCAGCGTCACGATCTGTTCAATGAGCTTAGCAGAATATTGGTCGATCTTTTTTTGTTCCCCTTCATTCAAAGGATAAATATCCGACAATGCCGCGCCAAGTACCGGCCCAGAATGCGTGTGCGAGCTATTAAGGATAATTTGCGCTTTCGACAGCTTGTATCGCGTATTGATTTTGGCACGAATATCGTCCGACATTGCTTTGGGAAAACCCAACAGATCGGTCGTGATCAGTACGGCCTGTTTACCATTCGCATCCTGAATCGCCAATGCTTTTGCCCAAAGATCATGCAGTTTGCCCTCGGACGCATGCGTGCGCGAAGCAAAACCGGCCATCCACATCGGCTCGGCCGGGGTAATCGCCACTTTGGCTACGCCCGCTTTCCAGCCCTGCGCATGTGCGGGGAGGAAGGACAAAAGCAGCAAAGACCATGCAAAAGCTATCCTCATTTCTGTCCCAAAGTTTTGATCTTGTCGACGTTGTGGTGGATTTTCTCGATCGCCGAAGCAATGGACTTCATATCGTCCTTCGTGCCGAGGAGCATATTTTGGGTAAACCAAACGGCTTCTTCGTTGCAAACCTTATCGTTGACCGGGCATTTGTTCGCTTCATTGTAGCGGTTAATGTCCAGTATTTCCTTCGAATACATCCGCTTGTAGTTCTCCGATTCGAAGGTGTCTTTCAAATAGGGTTGTGTATTTAAAGTGGCATACCCGCTCGAACAGGGGACGCCCTCCGCTTTCAATGCTTTTAAAAATGCCTCTCTTGGCAAACCTTTGAAACCATCCTTTTGATAGCGGAAAGGGAACAAATGGAACGCGCCGCGCGTGACTTTGTCGTATAATTTGTAAGGAACAATGCCCGGAATGTCCTTGATCTGTGATTTCAGGTACGCGGCATTTTCGTTGCGTGTCGTTGTCTGGGCGTCGAGGCGTTTCAGTTGTGCAATGCCAATGGCCGCCTGGTATTCCGAAAACCGCAGTTTAGTGCCCTGCATCACAGCCCCGGTGCTGACGGCGCCCACCGCGCTGCCATAAGGGTTGCCGAAGTTGGTGTAGGAGAAACAAAGGTCAATAAAATGGTCGTTGTTGCTCACAATAGCCCCGCCTTCGCCAATGGGCAGGTTTTTGGAATTTTGAAAACTGAAACAGCCCGCGTCGCCGATCGTACCGACTTTCTTTTTGTCGTATTCCGCCAAATGCGCCTGGCAAGCATCCTCGATCACGAGTAACTTATGCTTTTTCGCAAGGACCATAATCGGGTCCATATCCACGGGCAACCCCAGAATATGCACTGCCAGAATCGCCTTGGTTCGCGGCGTGATTTTAGCTTCGATTTTCGCGGGATCGATCTGGAAAGTTTCCGCATCAATGTCCACAAAAACCGGCATCGCGCCATTGGAAAGAATAGAAGAAACCGACGCAATGAAGGTATAAGGTGGCACCAGCACCTCATCGCCAGCCCCGATACCGAGCTGATGAATGGCCGTTACCAGCGCGTTTGTGCCATTTACAACCGCCAGGCACCTTTTCGCACCCAAAGCAGCCGCCCATTCCTTTTCAAATTGCGTCACCACTTCCGCCCGCGACCAGATTCCGCTCCGTAATACTTCCAGTACCTGTTTTTCATCCGTTGCCGGGTTCCATTGCGGCCAGATCGGCCATTTGTCCGCCGCCCAGGCCGGAGCCCCGCCCAGTATCGCCGGCACTTGCGCGGCCTTCGAGCCGATCACCGGCAGCGCTGCTACCGATGAGGAAGCGAGGGCCACACCCAGCCCTGCCATTGAATTCTGTTTGAGAAACGTTCTTCGCGACAATTTGGAACTGAATGCTTTCATGGAACAATCGGTTTTGGGTTGGATTTCAGGAACCTATTTTTTGCCCGCCTTGCTGAGCACGCTTTCCAGCGTCACGCTCTTGCCGCCCTGGCGCTTGCTTTCATCGGCTGCTTCCATGAAAGCGAAAATTTCGATCGTCTCTTCGGGTGTCACCGGCACTTCACCGGTTTTGAAATACTTGATAATATCGACTAAAAGCGGCTCATAACCACCATAAGGGCCTAGAACTTTGTTGCCATCCTCGGTGAAAACCGTGCCGCCGTAGTCATGCTTGCCGGTACGTGTGCCGCGGAACGTGCCCGTGCGTCCGTCGCCCCAAATGCCGACCACAATGTCGGTATTCGGTGTGTTTACTCGGGTTACGCTTTTGCAGCCCGTGCCCATTACCGTATAGAGCGTTTCGACACCGTGGATACCATACCAGAAGAAATCCGGGTGTGTTTTTTCAAGAACGGCAGGGCTATACGTATCCGCGCCCAGTACCTTTTTCTTATCAATACTTTCGATGCCTTTAATGTAGCGGAGCGACGAGGCCGTGAAGATCGGGATGTTGTATTTTTTAGAAGCTTCGTAAATCTTCAATGTATCGGAAAGGGAAGCGGCAATCGGTTTGTCGATAAACATCCGTTTACCCGCCTTGAAAACTTCCAGCGCCTGCTCTAAATGGAGCCTGCCGTCGTTGGTTTCAAGTAGTATGACATCCGTTTTGCCCAGCAGTTCCTTAATGGAGCCGACGATCTCGACGCCCATTTTCTTTACTTCTTCAATATAACCGGGAATGCGCTTGGTACTTGATTCGATATCCTTGCTGCCGTAGGGGTACGCGGCCACCACTTTGTAACCGTCGTAAACCGCGTTAGGTTGCTCGGCATTCAAAGCTTTGGTAAATGCGATGGCATGTGAAGTATCGAGCCCGATAATCCCGACTCTTTTGCCATCGGCTGGTTTGGCCAGCGCAGGCCGCGCCAGTGCAGGCAAATAATCTATTAAACCCAGACCGACACCGGTCGCTGCGGATTGGAGAATAAACTTTCGTCTACTAAGCGAATGCATAAAACAAGGGGAAAAGAGTTCAGGAATAGTCGATCCGATTTTGATTTCGGGTACGTACCCGTAAATATACACACATATTTTAATTTACAAGTAATCCGCGTTATTGTTTACAAAAAATTTCGATTTGAAAAAGAATCTGATTATTAAATGCTGCTTTTTGGTGTCAGAGCAACATTTGATACAAATCAGTTCTGATAAAACGCCTGGTTTTCCTTCGTCACAATGTCAATCGGCATGAAATGCGTCTTTTCTACCGGCGCGCCGAGGACGAGCGTCTGGTAAAGTGCCATCAACCCTCGATAACCTTGCTCTTCGGGTTTGTGGCAGATCAGGAAATCGATGACCTCCTTGTTTAGGTAGGCGATATTTTCTTTTAAGTAATCATAACCAATCAGCGAAATGTCGGTGCGCCTACTTTTTTCGAGGAATGCGGCGACGGAGAATACGCGGGAGTTGGTGACGAAAATTGCTTCAATATCATCGTGTTCGTGTAGTGCGCGGGTAAGGTCGCGGGTGACGGAAAGGGTGTCGGTGTCTTTGATATCGATCCGGACGATCTCGATCGGCAGGTTATGGTCTTTAAAATAGGAACGAAAGCCTTCTTCGATTTGCAGGTAATTGTAGCTATCGGTCTCTTTGGAAATGTTCACTACGGCCACTTTGTGCTTCTCTTTCAATCGGTAGGTCGACAGCTTGGCACCTACATAACCGCTCTGAAACAAATGCGGGCCGATGTAGCAAAGGTTATCTTCATCCGGCAGATCGGAATCTATGAAAACGAAGGGTATTTTTTTCTCCCGGCAGGTACGGATGAACTTCCGGGACTCTTCTATAAAGGAAGGCGCGAGCAGCACACCTTTAAAATTACCATCGAGAATGGCGGCAGCCTGCCCGTTGAATGAGGCCGGATCGTTGAGGTCGAAATAGAAAGTCGTGACCTGTACGCCATATTTTTTGATCTCCGAATCGGCGCGGGTAATGCCTTTCATAGGGGCTTCCCAGAAATCCGTTTCCTCCGAAACACGCGGGAGCAGCACGGCCAGCGAGATGATTTTCTTCGAAGCAAGCCGACTGGCGAGGATATTAGGCTGGTAATCCAGCTCCTTGATAATGTCGTTGATCTTCTTCTTGGTCTTTTCCGAAACGCCCGACCGGTTATGTAACACGCGGTCGACGGTTGCAATGGAGACGTTAGCACGACGGGCGATTTCTTTCACCCCGTAATAGATATTTTCTTTTTCCATCCGGAAAAGGGCGGTTTGGTATCAGTAGCTAAATCCTGCAAGCGGACGTGCCTGCGTTGTAAAACCACGAATAAAAGGGTTTTAGATTTTATTTAACGGTTTTCGCTCAAATTTTTGGCAAATACAATCGCGTATCCAATATTTGTATATATAATCTATTAATTAAATATAGTAAAAGAATCGCTTATGGCGCTGAACTACATGGCATTGGCCGTTCCATTGTTCCTTTTGCTGATCGGGATCGAATATTGGGTTTCGAGGCGTCTTGGGCGGCAGTTGTTCAATTTCAGCAGCTCCATTGCTAATATGAATGTCGGTGTCGCAGAGCGGCTTATCGACATGTTTACGGCCGGTTCGTTCTTCTTTTTTTACGATTATCTGCAAAAAAACTACGGGCTGTTTGAGATCCGGCCGGGCCTGCTGGTCTGGATCGCGCTCATCCTCGCGACCGATTTCGTCTGGTACTCGTATCACCGGATGGGCCACAAGATCAATCTCTTCTGGGGTTTCCATGTCGTGCACCATACCAGCGAGGAGTTCAATTATACAGCCGGGACGCGCATTACGGTCTTTCAGGCGGTGGTCAGGACTGCCTTCTGGTCGGTGCTGCCGCTGATCGGCTTCCCCGCTCCGATGATCACGACCATGCTCATAGTCCACGGGCTCTATCCGTTCTTTACACACACGCAGGTGATCGGCAAGCTGGGTTTTCTCGAATACATCCTCGTAACGCCCTCGCACCACCGGGTTCACCACGCGAGCAACGAGGCGTACCTCGACAAGAATTTCGGCGATATGTTCATCATCTGGGACAAGCTATTCGGAACCTTCGCTGAGGAAAAAGAGGAACCGGTTTACGGCCTCACCAAGCAGCTCGACAGTTACAGTTTCCTCTGGCAGCATTTCCATTTCCTCGTAGAAATATGGTATTCCGCACAACAGAAAAAAGGTATTCTGGCCAAGCTGAGGGTTATTTTCGGGAGCCCGTCCGATTTCGATCCGGCCGTCCGGCGCATTGTGGAGAAACGTTTTTTATCCAAAAACAAAGTGCGGGTACGATCGCAAAAGTTCCGCAGGTACGTGCTTGTGCAGTTCACCATTACCGTAATCACGCTCTTCTTTCTGCTGCTATTCGAACACCAGGAAGAAACCTTCCTGCAAATCATGGTCGCGCTGGTCATTTTTGTGACGCTGATCAACTGCGGGGCCATTATGGAACAGCGCCGCTGGGTTTTTTACCTGGAATTTGCCCGCGGGGCATTGATCTTCATCACGGCTTATCACTATTTCCCGCATCCTACATTGCTATTTCTGATTTGGGCGGCGCTCATAGGAGGTGTGTTGTATTTCTCGACATTACAGAGGCAATATCTTCAAACGATCTACGGCAGGCAGGGATAATCTTTTGTTGGATTTTTTGTATGAATAATATAAGTAAATATTAATATTTGACATATTTGTTAAGAATAAGTTAACTCAGATTGCTTGTTGAGAATTCTGTATTTTACTTTGCCTATTTATTTAATAGGATTTATAGTGTATTTCTAGCCCATTGACAACCACAACCCGAATTACCCCATGAACCTTTCCCAAACATTCCCTTTTTGCTGTTGTCGCCGCTAGCCGGCACTATTTCCCGACGTGTTCTCCTTTTAAGGATTTCAGTCACGATCCGGCGATCCGCGACCCGCCGATCCGGCGATCCATTGTTCTAACATTCTTGCGGTCGCTGGTCGGTTGTCAAGAATGGCTTAACGCAGCTGTATGCACTGATTACCAGAACCCAGCCCCATTTTTACTAATACTATGTTCCAAAATCTATCCAAAAACTCTCTCGTGAGCAGAGGTCGGCTACTTGTGGCATTCCTGCTCTTTGGCCTCAGCGCCTACGCCCAGACCATCGCGGTGAAGGGCACCGTCACGTCCGCTGCCGATAATGGCTCCTTGCCGGGCGTCAACATTCTTGTTAAAAACACGCTTACCGGTACCACCACCGATGTGGACGGGAAATTCGAAATCAATGCACCGTCCGACGGTACCCTTGTTTTCTCCGGAATCGGGTACGTTACCCAGGAAGTGGCCGTGAAGGGCCGCACGACGATCGACATCAGACTCGCTGCCGATACGAAGCAGTTGGAGGAAGTCGTGGTGGTCGGTTATGGTACGCAGAAGCGCAATGCGATGACCAACTCCGTGTCGCAGATCAGTGGGGAAGCGATTACCAAACGGCCTGTATCGAATATTCAGCAGTCAATGCAAGGGCTTATGCCGGGTGTAACCGTGCTCGACCAGGGCGGCTCGCCGGGTAAATCGAATACCAATATCCGGGTTCGGGGTATTACCACATTCAATATCAATGGCAGCAGCACGAGCGGATATGATCTGGGTAAAAACGATGCATTGGTCATCGTCGACGGGATCGAGCAGCGTTTGAGCGACATTAACCCGGACGATATTGAATCCATCTCCGTTTTGAAAGATGCCTCTTCCACGGCCATTTACGGTTCACGTGCGACGAACGGGGTCGTGCTCGTCACCACCAAACGTGCGAAAGGCGGCAAGGTACAAGTCGATTACCACGGTTATTACGCCATTCAAAAATCCAATAATGTGCCCAAAATGATGGGTATAGAGGCTTACATGCGCGAGCAGGTGGCTGCGTACACGAATGCGGGCCTGGCTGTGCCGGCGCGCTTCACGGAGGAGTCCATACAAGCGTACGTGAATGCGACCGACCGGGAGAAATACCCGATGCCGAACACCTGGTTCGAGACCATGCTTCGCTCGGCGCCCCAGCAGAACCATACCATTTCGGTGGCCGGCGGCACGGATGTGATCCGGACGAGGCTGAGTGCCCGTTTTCAGGATCAGAAAGGTGTCATTGACGGTTATTCCAATAAAATAGGCGAATTCCGCCTCAACACGGACTATACTGTTTCCAAACGTTTGCGCGTGAGCGGCGATATCAATTACCGCTATGCCCGTGCATTGAACCCGACGGTCAACAACACCGGCAACAACCCCCAGCCACTGAATAACTTCTTCCACGGTACGTTGTGGGCGGTTCCCAAATACCCGGACGGTACTTACGGTTTGAGTACGCAGGGTAATAATCCATTGATGTTTAATGAGATCGGCGGGCAATCGCGACAGGTGACCGATTACCTGGCAGGATACGTAAAAGCCGATTTCGACATTGCAGAAGGCCTTACCTTCTCGACCCAGATCGCAGGCCGCGGAACATTTACCAATCAGAAAAATTATACCAACGCCTACACGAACACCGATAAGAATACGAACATCACCAAAACCGTCGCGATCAACTCGCTGACCGAGGTTCGCAACACGTTGCGCGAATACACGCTCAACAACTTGCTGACTTACGAAAAAAGCTTCGGTGATCACGGTTTGAAAGCATTGGTAGGCTATTCGCAGATCGGGAATACGCAAACTTTCCTTTCTGCTTACCGGGAGCGGTTCTATAATAATGATATTGGTTCGATTGGTCAGGGTGCAAATGACGGCACGAAGAGCAACAGCGGAAATGACGCAGAATATGGCTTGCGATCCTTCTTTGGTCGGGTAAATTATGATTATAAAGAAAAATACCTTTTCGAAGCCAATGCCCGTTACGACGGTTCTTCCAAGTTCACCGGTTCGAAGCAATACAGCGTGTTCCCTTCTTTCTCGGCGGGATGGCGTATTTCAAAAGAAAACTTCTGGCAGGGGCTTGAAAAGGCTGTGAATGATCTGAAAGTCCGCGGTTCGTGGGGTATCACCGGAAACCAGTCGGTGGATCTGTACAGCTATTATTCTGCATTGACTTCCCTGGGTTACAGCTTCGGCGGCGTGCCGGTGCAGGGTTACCGCCCTACGACTTTGGCGAACACGGGCCTCGGCTGGGAATCGACCACGCAGCTTGACCTCGGTCTCGACGCGGCATTCCTCAACAAGCGCCTGACCCTGACCGCCGATTACTACCGCAAATTAACCGACGACATTCTCCTGAACCTCGACATTCCGGCCACGATCGGTTTGAAAGCCCCGCCGCAGAATGCAGGTTCGGTGGAAAACAAAGGATGGGAGTTCAGCCTGAATTACCGCGGCGCAGCCAGCTCGTCGGGTTTCCGGTACAGCCTGGGAGGTAATTTGAGTATTAATGAAAATAAAGTCGTGGATTTGAAAGGCACCGGGCCGTACATTACCGGTTCTGACATTGACCCTCGCTACATTATTGCCAAAGGGCTGCCGATCAACACGCTGTGGGGGTACCAGACCGACGGATTGTTCCAAACCCAGCAGGAAATCAGTGAATACAAAGCGACTTATATTGCCAATACCAAGCCGGGCGATGTGAAATATGTGGACCGCAATGGTGACGGCAAGATCAACGCCGACGATATGACCGCAATCGGTAACTCGTTCCCGAAATATACATTCGGACTGAACGGCGACTTTTCATACAAAGGTTTTGACCTGAGCATTCTGTTCCAGGGAGCAGCGAAAGTGGATGCGCGTCTGGCCGGAGCATTGGCCGAAATGGGTAACCAGGAAGGTTTTACCCACGAGATTTATACCAACGATTACTGGACGCCCGAGAATACCGGTGCCCGTTTCCCACGCCCGGTGAAGTTTGACCTGCGCAATGTCGCTACTTCGGACCGGCTCGTGATCGACGGCTCTTACCTGCGCCTGAAAAACGTGCAGCTGGCCTACAACATTCCTTCCGAAATCGTGAACAAGCTGCATGTGAGCCGCATTCGGGTTTATACCTCGGCGACCAACCTGCTTACATTCTCGAAGCTGAATGACTGGAACCTCGACCCCGAAGTTCCGTCAGGCCGTGCCGTGTATTTCCCGCAGACGGCCTTGTACACATTTGGTTTGAACCTCTCATTATGACCCATTTATGAAAACAAATACATTCAAACATACCATTTACGCAGGGATCGCTGTTTTGACGCTCAGTCTGGCTTCCTGCGACTCGGGCCTGCTCGAAACTGTGCCTAACGACCGCCTTTCGGAAGATTTGTTCTGGAAAACGGAGAATGATGCCAAACTGGCCGTCAACTCACTTTACACGGATCTTGACAGTACGACGGCCGTTACCTGGGACGGCATTACCGATCTGGCGCATACTAACCAGAGCTTCAACGTGGCCGCCTACATTGAGGCAGGGAGCTACGACGCCACGAGCTCTGTGATTTATGATGAATGGAAACGTGCTTACCGCGGCATCCGGGGCGTGAATTATTTCCTGGAAAACGTCGATAAGGTGCCTAGCACCAACACCGCATTGCTTAATCAGCTGAAAGGCGAAGCGAAAGCATTGCGGGCCTATCATTATCTGAAACTGGCCGGATTATTCGGTCCGGTGCCGTTGGTAACGTCGTCGATCAGCATCGATGAAGGCCGCGCGCTGACGAACACGCCGGTGGAGGAAATCTGGAATTTTGTGGAAAAAGAGCTGACCGAAGCTGCGGCGTTGCTGCCGGCTACTTATGGTGCTGCGGACAAAGGACGCTTTACCAAAGGTGCCGCTTTGGGCCTGCTCGCCCGTGCAGACCTGTATGCGGGCCGTTACCAGAAATCCGCCGACGCAGCCGATCAGGTGATCAAGCTGGGGGTGTATGGTTTGTATGATTCCTATGAAAAACTGTTCAGCTATGCGGCGGAGAACAATAAGGAGGTTTTGATGGACAAACAGTATTTGAAAGATGTGTCTCAAAACAATGTCTTCAACTTGCTCGCACCTTACAGCCAGAAGAATGCGCAGAGTACTTATGTTCCTACAAAAACATTGGTAGATACTTACGAAACGCTGGCTGGTAAGAAAATCACCGATCCTTCGAGTGGTTACGATCCTGCGAAACCTTACGCGAACCGTGATTCGCGTCTGAAATTTTCCGTTTTCCTCGAAGGCGATGCATTGCCCAGCGGCATTACCTTCCAGCCGCGCCCGACGAGCGGAACTGCCGATGCGATCGGGAGTACTTACATTGCTTCTACCACGGGTTTTAACATTAAAAAGTATATCAATACCGAAGATTTTGCGAACCCGACCAACAGCGGGATCAACATCATCCTGCTCCGTTACGCGGAAGTATTGCTGACTTATGCCGAGGCGAAAATCGAGCTGGGGCAAATTGACGCGAGCGTGCTGGCTGCCATTAATCAGGTACGGAACGGGCGTTCGGACGTGAAACAGCCTTCGGTAGCAACAGGCACACAGGCTGCATTGCGCGAGATCGTGCGCCGCGAGCGGACTGTGGAACTGGCATTTGAAGGGCAGCGGATATTCGATATCCGTCGCTGGAAAATCGGGGAGCAGGTGATGAACGGGCCGGTATTCGGCATTACTTACCCGGAGGCCGACGGTAAACTGATTACAGTGCAGGCTGCCTCGTCCGACCGTGTGTTTGATGCGAGCCGTCATTATTTGTGGCCCATCCCGCAAAAGGAACGGGATTTGAATCCTAATCTGAAACAAAATCCGAATTGGTAATTACTTTTGGAATAGCGCGATGGCGCCGGCGGAACGCTGGCGCCATCGCGACGCTATCATTTACCTTAACCAACTTTTAGATATGTTTCGAGTACTTTCTGTGTTGCTGGTATCGATGGGCATTTGCCTGTTGATGGCCTTCCAATCCGAAAAACCGGCGGCAAAAACACCCAACATCGTCCTGTTCTTCATCGACGACCTTGGTTATGGCGACTTATCCGTCAACGGCGCATTGGGCTACAAGACCCCCAATCTGGACAAAATGGCGGCGGAAGGCACGCGTTTTACCAATTTCATGGCGGCCCAGGCCGTGTGCAGCGCATCGCGTGCCGCATTGCTTACAGGTTGTTATCCCAACCGTTTGGGTATTTCAGGGGCATTTGGGCCAAATGCGGGTGTTGGGTTGAATCCTAAGGAAGAAACGATTGCGGAACTTGTGAAAGCACAAGGCTACGCGACCGGTATTTTCGGGAAATGGCATTTGGGCAGCGACGAAGCATTTTTGCCGTTGCAACAGGGCTTCGATGAATATTACGGCGTGCCTTACTCGCACGACATGTGGCCGCTGCATCCATGGCAGGAGCGCGCCAAATACCCGCCATTGCACTGGATCGACGGCAACAAGCAGGTGAAAGAGATCAAGAACCTCGAAGATGCCAGCGAACTGACGCCGGTGATTACTGAAAAGGCTATTTCATTTATCAAAAGAAATAAAAACAAGCCATTCTTCCTGTACGTACCGCACCCGCTGCCGCACGTGCCTTTGGCCGCATCCGCGAAATTCCGCGGCAAAAGTCAGCGTGGTATTTTCGGTGATGTGATGATGGAACTCGACTGGTCGGTAGGGGAGATCATGAAAGAGCTGAAAGCACAGGGACTGGACAACAATACCCTCGTCATTTTTACGAGCGATAATGGCCCCTGGCTCAACTACGGCGACCATGCAGGATCAGCCGGCGGTTTCAGGGAAGGTAAAGGAACCTCATTCGAAGGTGGCCAGCGCGAGCCATGCATTATCCGCTGGCCGGGCGTAGTACCCGCAGGACGCGTGTCGAACAAGCTGCTCTCCAACCTCGACGTGCTGCCCACGATTGCCAAACTAACGGGTGCCAAACTGCCCAAAGAAAAGATCGACGGCCTCGATTTCACCGCATTGCTCAAAGGCGACGAAAGCCAGACCCCACGCGAAAGTTTCCTGTACTACTATCGCAAAAACAACCTGGAAGCCGTCCGTAAAGGTAATTGGAAACTCATATTCGCACATCCGGGCCGCACCTATGAAGGCTCGTTGCCCGGCAAAAACGGTCAACCTGGCCCGGCGCCGGAAGACCATCAGTTTCCCAAAGCATTATACAACCTCGCCCGCGACCCAAGCGAGCGCTACGACGTGCTGGAACAAAACCCGGAAATCGTAGCCGAACTCGAAAAAATTGCCGATGCGGCACGGGAAGATATGGGGGATGATTTGCAGCAGAAGACAGGGAAAAACGTTCGGGAGATCGGGCGGGCCGTTAAAAAATAGCGGATAGTATTTTCAGCAGTAATGGAAGTATTGCTGCTGAAAATATTTGTAACCCTCGGGGTGACACGCTATCATTAAGCTATGGAAAATGAAATGAAACCTGTGCATCCCGGTGCCGTTTTGCGGGAGGACATTTTGAAGGAAATGAATATCTCCGTCACGCGGGCGGCCAGGGAGCTGAATGTTAGTCGTAAGCAGCTCTCGGAAGTTGTCAATGAAGTAGCTGCGATATCGGCGGAAATGGCGGTGAGGCTGGAAAGCGGCTTTGGGGTAAGTGCAGAATTCTGGCTGGACATGCAGAAAAAGTATGATATCTGGCGCGTCAGGAAGAGCGGGCGGGTCCAGGGCATTCACCCAATTACACCCGCGGCCGGTGCCCGATAAATATTTTTTAACGAATTCATTTTGGACTTGTTTGTTTAATCGTTTTATCTTTACTTTGTCTATCAAATAAGTAGATTATATCGGTCTTCCGATTCGCAATATTCAGAACGTATCTGCTTTCCGATACCCTAAAAGACAGTCCTGGCGCGACTTGCCGGAATTTTCGGTGGTTGTCAATTCATGCCGGTCGTCCGGGCTGTCGTAGGGTATCGGGAACAAAGATACACTGCATTTCGCTTTTTGTCTTCCACACTCCCGGTTTTTGTAAATCTGCCCTTAAAACGGTCTTAGCAGGCACTTTCTCCCAATTTTAAAGGCACCGGCCTCGTTAGATTCAAGTAATCCGAGGGTTGCATTGTCTTTCTGAAGTATATTAACCTACTCCACAAAAATGAAAAAGTATTTGTTTCTGGTTACCCTCCTAAGCGCTTCGTTCCTGTCCCACCGTTCCCAAGCCCAGGCGCCCAAGCCTGCCCGTCCGAACATCGTTTTTATCCTGGCCGATGATCTGGGTTATGGCGACGTCGGTTTCAATGGGCAAAAATTAATCAAGACGCCTAACATCGACCGGCTTGCCCGGGAAGGGATGATATTCAACCAGTTTTATGCAGGCACTTCGGTATGCGCGCCTTCCAGATCGTCGCTACTTACCGGGCAGCATACCGGGCATACGTACATTCGTGGCAACAAAGGTGTTGAGCCGGAAGGCCAGCAGCCCATTGCCGATTCGGTGGTGACGATCGCCGAAGTATTGAAGAAGGCGGGCTATGTGACGGGGGCATTTGGTAAATGGGGCCTCGGGCCGGTCGGATCCGAAGGAGAGCCCGGAAAGCAGGGATTTGATAAATTTTATGGTTATAACTGCCAGAGCCTGGCACACCGCTATTATCCGGACCACCTATGGGATAATAATCAAAAAGTAGTGCTGGAAGGCAACCGGAATTTAATTCACAATAAGGAATATGCGCCCGATCTGATCCAGAAAAAGGCATTAAGCTTCGTAGACGCGCAAGATGGCAAGCAGCCTTTCTTTTTGTTTTTACCCTACATTTTGCCTCATGCCGAACTGATCGTTCCTGGTGACAGCCTGTTCAGGTATTACAAAGGCAAATTTGAAGAAAAGCCATATAAGGGAGCCGATTATGGCCCCCATGCCACGGGCGGTGGTTATACGTCTCAGGAGTTCCCGCATGCGACATTTGCTGCGATGGTGGCAAGGCTGGATTTATATGTAGGACAGGTTATGGAGAAATTAAAAGAAAAAGGGCTTGACAAAAACACATTGGTGATATTTACGAGCGACAATGGTCCTCATATCGAAGGTGGTGCCGACCCGCAATTTTTCAACAGCAGCGCAGGTTTCCGTGGTGTCAAAAGGGATTTATATGAAGGAGGGATCCGTGAACCGTTCGCGGCGAGGTGGCCGGGGGGGATCAAACCCGGATCCAAGAGCGATTTTATCGGTGCTTTCTGGGATATCCTGCCCACATTTGCCGAGTTGGCCACGGCGCAGGCCCCGGCGCACATCGACGGTATCTCGTTCACCGACGCATTACGCGGCCGGCCGTCTCAAAAGAAACATGATTACCTGTATTGGGAATTTCACGAGCAGGGCGGCAGGCAGGCTGTAAGGCAGGGGAACTGGAAGGCCGTCCGACTGAAAGCAGCGGGAAACCCCGATGCATTGGTTGAACTTTATGACCTGTCCAGGGACCCGCAAGAAAAGACTAATCTGACTCCCCAGTTTCCGGAAAAAGCCAAAGAACTCGGCCAGATCATGAATCGGGCACACGTATCATCAGCAATTTTTCCGTTTGGAAGTCTGGCAACAAACTGATTGACGAACGAGTCCGGCAGCCACTTACCGGCCTGCCGGATTCATCTTAAAAAGTGCTAACAGTTCAAATCAATCCTAATCCGGCGGCCAGCTTGATCAGTGAGGCGGTATTGGAGACTTCGAATTTCATTAAAAGATTTTGGCGGTGGCTGTTGACAGTCGTGACGCTGATAAACAACTGCTCGGCGATTTGCGGGTTGGTCATTCCCTCCGCAATGAGTACCAGCACTTCTTTCTCGCGCCTGGTTAGGAAGGGGACCGATTTAGGTGCTACCGTGGGCGTTACCTGATCAAACTGCACATTCATAAAATAGCCTCCGGCCTGAACCTGCTGAATGGCTTCCAGGATATCTTCCTTCCCCGAACTCTTGATCAGGTAGCCCGACGCTCCGTTCTGGATCATGCGGGAAACATAAGCACGCTCGTTGAATGTGCTTAATGCGAGGGTTTTTACTTCCGGGAACTGTTCCTTCACCTTTTTGCAGAGATCGATACCGCTGATGTCTGGCAAATTAATGTCCAGGAAAGCAATATCTACCTTGTTGGCTTTGAGAAATGCAATGGCGTCGATCGCATTCGTGGCGGTACCCACGACCTGTACTCCTTCACTATCCGCAAGCAACGATTTCAGCCCTTCCAGTACCAGCGGGTGGTCGTCTACGATCAGAATTTTGACACTCATAAAGTTCTTTTTTATAGGTTAAGCCGCTCGGCGGCGTAATAAGTCAGAGTACGATTTCAACGAGGACCGAGGTGCCTTCGCCTGGCTTGGACTGGATATCCAGTGTTCCGTTCAGGTAATCCACCCTCGCCTGTACATTACGGAGTCCTGCGCCTTTGCTTTGTTCCAGGTTTTTAATGTCAAAACCCTTTCCGTTGTCTTCCACGGTAACACTCACATTGTTTTCCACCCAGGTCAGCTGTACCTGCGCTTCCGAAGCGTCTGCATATTTGAGCACGTTGTTCAGAAGCTCCTGAACAACCCGGTAAAGTACGACTTCTACCTGAGAGTCGAGGCGCTTCTCGTCGAAGCCGAATGCCTGCATTGTCACTTTCAATTTGCCCGATTCGCTGATCCCCTCGCAAAAATCGCTCAGTGCGTCGATCAGACCAAACCGTACAAGTGTTTCCGGCATCATGCTATGGGCTACACGGCGCATTTCGCTGATGGCACCGTCGAGTTGGGTCAGGGCCCTGGTAAACGTCCTGGCGCTTTCCTCGGGCAGAATTACGTTTCCTTTCACGGAATTTAGAGTTAATTTGATACCAGATAATAATCCGCCCAGTCCATCGTGCAGGTCACGGGCTACGCGGGTGCGTTCTTCTTCTTGTCCTTTCAAAATGGAATTGGTCGCTACCAGCTGCTTTTCCTGCTGGAGCTGCAATACTTCCTGCTCGGCGACACGTTTGCGAAACGCAATGTTCCGGTAGGCCAGAATGGCAATGGCCATTAGTCCGACCAGGCCGGCGATCAGGCTGTATATTAATGTATTACGGGTTTGTTTTTCTTTTTCAAGCGTCACGATCTGCTTTTCCTTTTGGGCCGTGAGATATTTGGTATCCAGTTCCTGTAACTGCTTCTGAACATCGATCCCCTGAATGGAGTCGTTCAGAATGACGTATTTCATCAGATAATCGTAGGCGCCCTTATAGTTGTTCTGCCGGGTCAGATCGGTTGCATAATCCTCGTAAAGTTCCACCAGGTGGTCGGTCATGTCATTGGATTCGGCGATAGTGAGTGCCTCTTTGGTGTATTGGGCCGACAAATCGTACTTTTTACTGTCCTCAGCCAGGAACATCAATGCGCGGAGACAGTCGAGTTCCAGAAATACGCTGCCCGACTTTCGGGCGAGCACCAATCCTTTCTGTCCGTACCCCCAGGCTTCGTCGAAGTTCTTCAAAAGCCGGTTTGTACGACACAGCCCGGCATAAGCCTGTGTAATGAAAATATCTGAATGTATTTTTTCCGCCACTACCAGCCCTTCCTGGAAATGCGCCAGGCTCTCCTCGTATCGTTTGAGGTTGAAATAGCAACCTCCGATATTCGTCAGAATGTCGGCCAATGTTAGGCTATCATTCATCGGACGGGTTAGTTGCAGTGCTTTTTGTTTATAAATCAGTGATTTGTTGAACAGTTTGGCTTGTTCGAATGCGCTGCCGATACTAATGTAAAGCCTCGGCAGGAACTCTTTCATACCCAATCTGTCGAACTCGCTGGCCGATAGCTGGAAGTACTTGATGGCTTCGGTAAAGTTGCCCATGTAAGTGTAGCTGGCGGCGATGTTGTTCAGGCTTTTACCAATGTTGACCCTGTGGTTGAGCTTTTTGGCGATTTCCAGGCTTTCCCGGTTGAGTTTCAGGCCTTCTTCAAATTTGCCCTGCAAATTCAGAATGTAGGTGTAGTTGGACCGGAACTTGAATTTGCCGATCTGGTAGTCCAGCTTTTCGCTCAGTGCGTCGGCCTTGAGATAATACTTGGCGGCACTGTCGAGGTTCTGGTTTTCCAGGTATTGTCCGTATTCAATGTAAGCCAGCACGCGGTTGGTGTCCTGTTTGCTTTTGCGGATACGTTCCAGGATTGCATGGACATCGGTGCTCTGGGCGAATAACTGGGTATGTAAAAAGAATAGAAAAATGGTTCTGAATAATAACTTCATCGGATCCGGAGAGTAGAATGGGCTGGAAAATTACGGTGGCAAAGCTCTGAAATAAAACCTTTTAATAATATCCTATGAAAGTACGATTTTTGAAAAATCATGCTTTTACAGGATTGCCCCCGGCTTCTTCACCAGGCTACCTTTGTTGTGTCGAAAGGCAAATTATCACATCCGGTTTTAAAACATTTAAATCAAAAACAGCCATGAAAAAGATCAATGCTTTGAAAAACATTTTCGTTATGATGATCCTCGCAACCTTTATGTTCGCTTGCGAAGATAAGGACAAGGACCCTTCCCCGGAATTGAGCGCACAGGTGGAAGGCAGCTATAAGGTTACCAAGCTGACAGTCGATGGGGAAGAGCGCTCTCTGGAAGACGCGGTGATCATCGTTCAACTGAATAAGTTCGCGTCGGAAACCGTCACAGGCAAGATGAAAGTAAAGATTGACGGTGATTCGGAACCGGATGAAAACCTGGGAACGCTGAACCTCAAAAATGCAGGAAGCACCGGCATCGACATTTACGAAGGCGCGGAGAAGGTAGGGAATGTCAAATCGGGCAAGATGAGCATTTTTGTCGTGTACGAAGGAGAAGATCTTGAAATAATAGCCGAAAAACAATAACTGTGCCTTTTTTACAATGACCAGCCATGAAAAATAAAATAGTACCCATCCTGCTATACGTCGTTTGTATTTGCTTCCTGAATTTCACTTTTTCTGATGAGTTCGAGGAGTATGGCATTTCAAAAAATGACATCCAAAACCGGGTTTGGAACAGTTTGCAAAGCCAGACAGCAGGCGTTCCTTATTTCAGTAGTTCAGTAAAAACGGCTTGCCGGGCGATTTCGGCAGACGGCCAGGCGGCGGCGATAAAGAAAACCGGTGCATTTGCAAAGAGTTACTTCAATTCGGACGATTTTAAAAAGCGTTACAACGACTGGCTTACGAAAAGTTTTAGCAAGACTGACGAGACCGTGAGCGAGAAAAGGAAGGAAGAGATCCGCGCCAATCGTCTGAAAGGAGTACAGGGATTGAATGCAAAAGACATGGAACCGGTCGTGGATATGCAGATCCAGTCGGGCGAGACATTCGCGGGTATGGAAAGTATGCTGACCAGCCTTCCGGCCGAGCAGCGGGGTGAACTGAAAAAGCAGATCGAAGAAGGAAAACGCAATGCCGCATTCTTCAAAAAGATCAAGCCGCTTCTGAAAACGGATATGGAGGAGTTTAAGAAACAGTATGCAACCTATCTCGCCAATGACGAGATCCGCCAGTCGGAAGAGACCGTAGCCCGGCACAATAAGGAGAATGCAGCTGAATACGAAAAATGGAAAGATCCTAAAGAGGTTTTGATTGCACGCCTCACGGAATTTTTGAACCAGAGCAAGGGCGTAGACTTCGCGGCGCAGACGAAGGAATCGAATGGGAGAAAGAAGTTTGTGAATGCAGGGTATGAGGGTAAAAGCGATGTCTGGAAGTTTTGCTTCCGCATGGGCGCAACGCCCACGAATGCAGCACGCGCTTTCGCGCAGCAATGGTTGACCGAGTTGAAATAAATTGGTTTATATACAAATCGACAGGAAGGGGTCAATGGCTCCTTTTTGTCTGTTTCCGTGGCCGGCAGCGTGTTCCTGTCGCCACGTTTTTTTATTTTTAAGAAAATTGCCGCGGCGTATTGCTTTTTTAAAAACATTAAACTTACTTTGTCTATCAAATAACTATACTATTAAGCAAAGCTTCTGAACCACCCTGAGCTGAGTATTAATCCAAGGCATTCTGATATGAGAGCGGTTAATTTACTTTGTAGGGTCCCGTCGGTAGACAGGGGCAGGGTAGCGGACATTTCTTCGCTTTGTGTCTCCCGTTTTCATCCCGAAAGCTGTTGTTAAACGGCTAAGTTCCTCAGTCTTTTTCGGAAATATCCCGCCAGGCAGTCATGGCTGATCGTCTGAAATTTTCGGTGGTTGGCGATTTCAGGTGCCGGCCGTCCTGCCCCGGGGTATTTCCGGACTATAAAATCTCACTGCGTTTATAGCTAACCGGTTTATAAATTCCTGTTCCATATGATCACATTTTCGGACGTTGTATTGCTGGTTCGTAAGATTGCCGTCGGCATATTGCTTACGCTGATCCCATTTGTCCTGATCGCCGGCGGCATCTGGCTCGCGTGGCAGCTATTCCGGTAACGGTCTCTTTTTCACCTTCAAAACCTTTTATACATGAAACTGGACAATGCATTGGCCCGGAAAATCTCCCGAGACGGCCTGCTCAGCGTTCTGCTGTATCTTACGCCCATTGTGTTGATGTTCGCAAGCTTTCAGGTTTTCGGCTACCGCCCCTGGGAAGGCAGTAACGAATTTCCATTCAAGGCACCGGGTTTCATCGAAGCCGTTTTCAAAAACCTCAGCAGTTGGGGATTACCCGTTATCGTATTGGTATTAGGGGTGATCGAGTTCGCGGTGGGTTTGTATGAAAACAAATGGACCAAAAACGAACGGACGCTGGATATCGTTTGCTTCGTGGTGCCCAAGCTGGTAGTGAAACCTTTCGTAGCCTATTTCGGACTGAAATTACTGCCAGCCATTCTGCCCCACGCCAAAGACGGCTTCAATTGGGTGCCGTTCTGGTGGGCGTTCCTGATCATCGCCGTGGCCGACGACCTGACGCAGTACTGGTACCACCGCCTACATCATCAGGTGCCCTGGTTGTGGCGCTTCCACCGCACGCACCACTCGGCACCTTACATGGGCATGGCCATGGCCGGACGGCAGAATATCATTTACACACTTTTCTTTTCGCAGACTTACCTGACCGTCGCATTGACTTATCTGGGATTAGGCTATGCCGCATTGTTTGTGAAAGTCATCAAATCCCTGATCACGACCGGGGCGCATTCGAGTATTCCCTGGGACAAGCCCCTGTATGAGATCAAATGGCTTAACCCGGTCGGTTGGGTATTGGAAAGGCTCATTTCGACACCTGCCACGCACTATGCACACCATGCGGATACCAGCGATGATGGGGTAGGTCACTACAAGGGCAACTTCGGAAACATGTTCTTTATCTGGGATATTATCTTCGGTACAGGCATTATCACCCGCAGGTATCCCACCTCTTTTGGTATCAAACACTATAAAGAGGAAGAATGGTACGCGCAGTTTTTGTGGCCGATCTTTAAATCGAAGAAAGAGGGCAGTGAATTGGCGCACAATGGCCCGGTGGTAGGAGATGCCGTGCCGGAGGAGGAGCCCATTACCCTGAAACCGGATAATGCTACGACCATTGCAGTCGCTTAAAATTCAATAGATCGGGATGGCCATTGATTCAATCGATGGTCATCTTTTTTATTTTCCATCTGATAGTCAACCACCGTATGCGAATTGTAATTTCCTGGGGCGCTGTGCTCCTGTTTCTATTTATATCAATCTCTTTATCAGCCCAAAAGAGGAAAGTGTCTCCGACTCCGGCCCCAAAACCGAACATTGTGCTCATCATGGCCGATGACCTCGGCTTCTCGGATATCGGCAGCTATGGGTCGGAAATTGAAACACCAAATCTCGACAAGCTGGCCGCGGACGGGATCAGGTTCCGGCAGTTTTATAATAATGCCATTTGCGCGCCTACACGCGCGAGCCTGCTGAGCGGGCAGTACCAGCACACAGCCGGAATGGGTTATTTCAATATTGATTTTGGCATCCCTGCCTACCAGGGATATCTCAGCAAACAAACGGTATCGCTGGCAGAAGTCCTGAAAACGGCGGGTTACAGCACGCTGATGTCAGGCAAATGGCACGTGGGAGACGATAGCACACGCTGGCCGAGGCAGCGCGGTTTCGACCGCTTTTATGGAAACATCGGTGGTGCCAGCGATTACTATGTCGTGAAGCAGCAGCCGAAAAACCGCCGGGCGTTCTTTGTGAAAGATGACACGAAGTTCCGGCCGGAAGATGACGCGGATTTTTACTATACCAACGAAATAACCAGGAACGCCACCGCTTTCCTGAAAGAACAGAGTGCTGAAAACAAGCCGTTTTTCCTGTACCTGGCCTACACATCTCCGCATTGGCCGTTGCAGGCACTGCCGGTCGATATCAAAAAGTACGAAGGGAAATATGATATCGGCTGGGATTCGCTCCGGACGCTTCGCTTTAAAAAACAGCGGGAGCTGAACATAGCAAGTGCTGACCAGCAAATCAGCATCAAAAACAGGGATTTGCCTGCCTGGAAAAACCTGACATATGAAGAGCAGAAACTCTGGGCCAAACGAATGGAGGTTTACGCGGCGCAGGTCGACAATCTCGATCAGAACATTGGCAGGGTAGTACAACAACTCAAAGATCTTGGAAAACTCGATAATACGCTGATCATCTTCATTTCGGACAATGGCGCAGCGGGAGAGGATGTGACCAGCGGAGTGATTAACCAGCCGGTCCGGAATTGGGGTCCGCTGGGGACGGCCGGTTCGTACGATTCCTATCGCCGGAACTGGGCTTATGCTTCGAACACACCGTTGCAATCGTTTAAAGGATTTCAATACGAGGGAGGTATCAGCAGTCCGTTCATCGCCAGTTTTCCCGGTAAAATTGCGCCTGGCACATTGGTAGACGGCACGGCCCATTTGATTGATATTGCGCCCACATTGTATGACATTGCAGGTGCCCGGTATCCTGCGCAGTATAGCGGTAACGCCATTCATCCGCTGGCGGGGGAAAGTCTCTTGCCGGTTTTGTCAGGTAAGGAATGGGTTAGGAGTAAACCTATCTTCTGGGAGCGCGCGGGAAATAAGGCGGTCAGAAAGGGCAAATGGAAACTGATTTCCGTTCGCTCGGACCGCTGGGAACTTTATGATATCGAGGCAGACCGCGGGGAGACGAATAATGTGATCGCGCAGCATCCTGACGTCGCCGCTGAATTGGAAGATCTGTATGCTCAATGGGCCAAAAGCGTGGGCGTGGAAGATTGGGCGAAGATCAATCAAGGAAAGGGTTTCGAGTCGAAGTTCAATCCCTGATCAATAGACCTGGCTGATACCGACTGGCTTCCCCGAGTGCTTTTGCAGGGGCACGGTGGGAACATAGCCCGTTTTGCCGCCGGCCGTTTTTACCCGGTAACCTCTGGCCATTTCACCCACTACGCGCACCACGGTATTGGCCGAAAGCGTAGCGATTTTCTGATCCGGGTCGAATCGGGGAGAGGCATAGAGATTCGCTTTCTTTTTAATGATTACGGTGTCGCCGAGCCATCGTGAATGTTCAGGTATGCCCGGTAATTTTTCTGCTCTGTCATCAATAAACGGTAGCGGGTTCACAGCGCCGGAACCTCTTGAATAAATTCCAAAATGCAAATGAGGTGAAGTGGTGCTCGCATTACCTGTATTGCCAATCAAACCGAGCGTATCACCCATCATTACGTGTTGTCCCGTGCTGACCAACTGGCTGTCGAGGTGCGCGTAATAAAATGAGTAAGGACTGTCAGTTGCTGAAAGAAAAATCACTTTCCCGCCGAGGCTGTTGGTGCCTACCTGCGTGATGAAGCCGCTTCTGGCAGCGATGGCCGGGGTGCCTCGTTTAGCTCGGATGTCAATGCCTTCATGCAAACGGGTGCCTGCATCCCGGTCAGCGCCCCAGAAACTGATCACGCCCGACATACTTTGTCCGGCGACCGGAAAAGCCAGGGTAGGTTGGGTTGATATGGCAATGGAAACGGCTGCAACTTCGCTAAGCCCGGTCTGCACTTTCAACAGCAGCGTATCCCGGTGAACGTTGGCATAGGTGATGGAAGATGCATTGTCTTTTAAATACTCCAGACGCTGCGGTTTTCCATTGCGCTTTATTTTGAAGAGTTCCATAAAGAGTCTCGAAGTGCTGTCCCCATTCGCACGATTAGGAGAGATGACCAGCCTGCGGCCTTCGGGAACGGTCAGTCGGAAGGCTTGTGCGGGTATCGAATCACCGAGGAAAAGCCGTTCCTGATGTGGCGCGGCAGCTGCTATTGAATCGGAAAGCACGGCAGTACTCATTCGTAGCCAGGTTTGTCCGGCGGAGGTCTTTTCCATTTTTGCTTTGTACAGCGCTCTTTCATAATGCTCCTGCGGCGTAGCCGGAAACCAATGCGAGACAGGCACCGGCTTACACGCGGCCAGGGCAATCAGGAGAAACGCCGTTGCTGTGATCTGTTGCAGGGTCTTCATGTGTGCGTGGTTTGAAGATCTCTGCGTAATAAAGTTATGCCACAGCGCCGGCCTATTCTTTGATAAAGTATACAAAGAGCCGGGGAGCGTTATTCTGCAACCCGGCGATAAATGGTTTCGGTCGCCTTGTCTTCCTGGCCCTGGGGAGAAATGTTGTAGGCTGTAATGACCAATGTATCCGGGTCGGTCAGTTTGACGACAGTGCGCCAGTTCCACGGTTCAGGGAACTCGGGCATGCTGTAACTGCCTAAGACGGAAAAGCCATTGCCGACGTGACTCCCACCGGACAGCATGATACCGGTTCCCATGTGAAAGCTGTCTATCCAGGCGCATTGGAAATTATTGTTGGGAATATCGAAACCCATCATCGCAACGCCTTCGAAAGGTTTGCCACTCAGGCTACCCTGGTATTCGTGTAGTAGAAACCGACCTCCGAGAATCGGCCTGATCGTGCCCTTCATATCGGATTCATCGGCAAGGACATCAGGCTCGAACCAGGTTTTGGTTTTTCCCTCCCAGGTCCCGGTCAGCGACTGCAGTTCATGATGGATACCCGATTCCATAGATACTTCAAATTTGCTCTGGCTCATAATCGTTTTTTTAATGTCCGTGAATCAAGACGAATGCATTTGTGAAAAGTCGTGGTCTGCTATTGCGGAGCATTCGCGGCAATAGCTGTATTGGTAATATACGGTTGTAATTTTAAACAAAAATAAGAATCCGGTAACTAGAAAAGTACGGGCTAAAATCCTAAATGTGAGGGGTATTTGGGACAAAAATATCTATATTGGTGGCCGCTTTGTCCAAATGACAAAGGTTTAACCATCAACAACATGATACAATTAGGTCTCTTAATTAGCAACCGGCACCGTTTATTGAGCGTCGCGGCGATTCTGGATGTATTCGAATCGGTGAACAGCTTTTACGAACGGGCCGATCAGCCCCATTTTTTCAAGATTACGCTTTTTTCCCCTGACCCTGAGCCCGGGCAGTTTTATGGTGCCTATCAGATGCAATCGATCAATGAATTTGTCAAACAGGATCTGATACTCATTCCTGCATTTGGCTCCGGCGATTTGCAGCTTTCCATTATGAGTAACCAGAAATGCATTCCCTGGCTTTGGGAACAGTATAAAAACGGAGCCGAACTGGCGAGCTTTTGCACAGGAGCGTTTCTTCTGGCCGCGGCAGGGCTTTTGAATGGACGACACGCTACCACCCATATCGATGCGGCGGAGGCACTGGCATCTAATTTCCCCGATGTGATCATGAATAGTAATGCAGTGGTAACGGAGGATAAGGGAATTTATACCAGCGGCGGGGCCACCAGCAGTTTTCATCTGATGCTCTATCTGATCCAGGGCTTTTGCGGCAAAGACCTCACATTAAGAACCGCCAAGATGTTTGCGATCGACATGGATCGGGAGCAGCAGACCTATTTCGGAACATTTGCACCACCGCAAAACCACGGCGACGGCCTGGTGAATATGGCTCAGAAGAAAATCGAAAAAGAATATCAGGAAGGCAGTACCATTGAAGTATTGATCCAGGACATCCCGGCCAGCAGGCGGAATGTGGTGAGGCGCTTTAAACAGGCCATAGGCGTAACGCCGATCGAGTACCTGCAGAGGACGCGCATCGAGGCGGCTAAGAAAATGCTTGCACAAACGGATCAGAGCGTGCTGGAAGTCATGCTCAACTCGGGCTACAACGACCTGAAATCCTTCAGGCAGCTTTTTAAGAAAAGTACGGGTGTAACTCCCAAAGAATATCGCGACAAGTTTAATATGGGCCGGCTGGAAAGCGGGGGACGACTCGACCGGCGCATGTCGGGAGCCTCTTACCTGGATTAATTGTCAAAAAGCCCGGAACTCAGTGCTCCGGGCTTTTTGATGATATTCTAATTAGCCTTGGCAATCTTCCGGAACGCCCGGTCATTTCCCTGTTTGATCTCCACAATATAAATACTCGCCGGAAGCTGGGTAATGTTGAGTTGGTGCGAGAAACGGTTCGCAGTTTTGATAACCCGCAGATCTTTGAAAAGAGTACCCGATTTGGCGTCGAAAACGCGGATTTCGATCGGATCGATATGATTGTTGGCAAGATCGATGCGGATGAAATCCGAAGTTGGATTGGGGTACACGTTGACATCGGCATGCAGGGGCACTTCTGTTTCGGATAATGCGGGAAGGGCCATTTCTACGGCTGCCTGCCTCGCATTCTGGCCGTCGGCTGCGATCACGAAAACCGGGGTTTCCCCTGCCGTCACAGTCACCTTTCCATCGACGATCGGCAGCTCGGTCATAGCCATGTTATCGGCACCCGCGGTTGGGGTATAAATCTGCGCAACACCTGATTGGTTCAGATCGACGGTATATGCTGAGGTTCTCCCGACTTCATCCGGTACGGTCAGGATAAACAGCGACCTGCCATTCAATTCATAGCGGTCCACAATCGGGTCGTTGTGAAGCGTTTCCTTGTATTCATACTGGCCGAACAGCTTCTGCGTTTGCAGGAAGTAATCCGCCGAAGGCCGGCGTGTCTGGTCATTATTTACAAATCCGGAGGAGGCAAACATTCCACCGCCGCCATTGTCGTCGTACATCTGATAAAAGAACACTTTTTCAATACCGTGACGGGCCGAGAACAGTGAATAGCGAAGAATCCAGTCGGCTTGTGTTTGCAATGCCGATTTGCTGCCAACAGGGATCGCTTTCAAAGGGCTGTCCTGATGCACGTCATAACCCGCCTCGGTAATCCAGACGGGAAGGTCATTGGAAAGTTCTCTCGTTACTTTCACGAAATTGTCGAGAATTTGATTGGCATTGGTAACCTCAGGTGCCGCGCCACGGGTAGACGTACCGCTCTGGCTCGACGACGCATTGTCGGTATAAAGGTGGAAATTCACCACGTCCCAGCAGAGATTCACGCTGCCATCTACATTGTAACCGCGGAATTCCCTGCACCAATCGACCATTCCTTTCACAAAATCGGAACCGGTAACCAAACCGGCGATTACTACCTTCATATTGGGATCGGCGTTCTTGACGCCCACGCCGGCACCCATCGTGTTTTTGTGCCCGTCGTAGAATGCCGACATGTTGGCCGCATATTCGCGTGCGGTCTGGTAGCCTTTGCGTCCCTTCCACCATTTGTCACGCTCGTTGTCGCATTCGATGTATTTGATGAGGTTTAGGCCGATCCGGATTGTGTTAGGTGGGTCGTGGGTCCATCTTGGCGTGGTCGAAACGCTCAGAAGCGATGGGTCGACGTTGGTATTGCTTCCATAGCGCGCCGCATACTGGAATGCGACTTTGGCCTGTTCGATGTAAGAAAGCGGATCGGCGAAATTCTTTCCATAACGCACCGGCACATTCTCAGGGTCACGCTGATCTTCCGGGTAGGTTTCCCTCATCCAGGCTGGCTGTGTTTTAAGGCAGGCCAATACTTCAATGTTTTCCTGTTTACAACGTTCGTAAATGAGGTCGTAATTCCAGCTGCCGCTCAATGTCGGATTGTAGGAATACACGCCTTCCGACGATTCCAGCTTTTCCCAGTCCATGTAATGCCGCAGGCCGGTAAAACTTTTGGCGGCCTGCACCTTGGCTTCCACCAGCGATTCGATATGTGCGCCGTCCTGAAAATTCCATTCGTAACCATTAATACCGAGCATATCATTGAGCCTGATATGCTTTGTTCGCGCCGGGTTGCTGGTTTGAGTGCCGGGTGTATAGCTACCGTAAAACTCGATTTCCGTCGGTAAGGTGTTCGACATGGTCATCACCAGGTACCGGATGTTACTGAGAGGTTGATCGAGTTTAAACTGGGCATCGCCAGACAATTGGCGGCCGGGGTAGGGGCCTACCCAGCCATTGTAGATTTCGCCCGTAAACGTGGCGACCGGAATACGCTCCCATTGATCGGTGATAACGGAAAGCGTGAGCGGAAAATCCTGGGCAGTACCGGTGAAGTCAAAGAGCTTAATACCGTTGAGCGTGATCTGCTCCCCTTCTTTCAATGGATAATAGGCTTCGTAATTGTTGATAACCTTGCCCCAGCCGGTCAGCACGTCCTCTTGTGTGTTGCCATCAAACAGGCCGTCGAGACCGTTGGCTGCATTGGTAAGCTGGTACCAGCGTTTGGGATCGATGGGGATTTTTGTTCCGAGGGAGGGGTTATTGGGATTTGAATTATCACTGATTGTAAATGTCCGCGCCACGTTCTCCGCCGTCAGGTAGTTATTGTTTCCTGCCTGGGAAGCTGTGATCGTAACCTGGCCAGCCGCATGAATGGAGGCTTTCCATATGCCGGTTACATTGGATACCGAAACGATCGACGGGTCGGAAGAAGCAAATGCTATAGGTGTCTCGGGGTTGGTGCTGCTTGCGGCAAGGTTAAATGTGCCGTCGGTCAGGGTTTTGTCCGAAATAGGGTCGAAAGCAATAATGGATTGTCCCTGAACCGAACCGGGTATTACTTCAAACCAGTTGAAATTGAATGCGCCGCGGTGGGCATAAATACGGAATACCTGGCTGCCAGCGTCGAGTTGAACGGTAGTGCGTACCGTTGTGTAATTCTGCCACCCGCCGGTTTGCGGCACGTCTACATTGCCCAGAACATTGCCACTGATGTTTTTAAACTGAATATGACCATTGCCCCAGCTGTTGGCGACACGGAAATTGACAGTGTAGGTTCCTGCGTCCGGAACATTGACATTGTAGTCCAACCAGTCGCCATCGTCGATATAATTGACATTCTGGCCGCCATCTGCATCACCCGTCGTTTCCGTACGAACGTCCGTAGCCACATCAAATGTTTCTGCTTCGATGCGGCTCGTCAATGGCCTGGATTCTTTTACCTCTAACCAGTTAAAATTCCAGCCGCCTTTGGTAGCGAAAACTTTTAATCTCTGGTTCCCCGCGGGAAGTTGAACAAGCATGCTCACCGTTTTCCACCCCTGCATTCCGCCCGTTTGCGGCAGGAGAATGCTTCCGAGTACCTGGTCATCGCTGTTTTTCAACGTCAGCGTCGCCTCCGGGCTGAACCCATTGGCAATGCGGTAACTGAAGGTATATATCCCGGCTGTTGGCACATGTACGTCATAGTCCATCCAGCTGTTATCGACGATCCATTCCACATTCTGTCCGCCGTCCGCGTCTTCCGTGTTTTGAAGCTGTACACTGTACGAATCGTCATAGTTTTCAGCCTCGATTTTCGCAGGTAGGATCACGCCGGTGATGGGCTGGCTGGCTGCGACAAATGCAAGCCAGTTGAGATTGAACGCGCCGTTTTTGGCGAAAAGCCGCAGTACCTGGCTACCTGCCGGAAGCGGAACGGTGGTAGTAATCGTTACCCAGCTTTGCCAGCCACCTGTTTGTGGTACATTCACTTGCCCGAGTACAGTGCCCGCGGCGTTCTGAATTTCGATGATTCCGTTTCCATATGCGTTGGCTACCCGGAATTGGATTTCGTAATCCCGGGCGTTGGCCAGACTGATATTGTAATCCATCCAGTCGTTGTCGTCGATGTAGCCAACATTCTGCCCGCCACCCTCGTCGCCTGTTTCCTCTGTCCGGACTTCCCACATTGCATCGAAGCTTTCTGCTTCGACTTTGCCCGATGCGGGCCGTGACGCGGATACTTCAAACCAGTTGAAGTTCCAGCCGCCTTTTTCGGCATAAATACGGATGGTCTGATTTCCCTGTGGAAGGAGCGCAACGAATGAAACCGTCTGCCAGCCCTGCATTCCACCTGTTTGAGGCAAAACGATCCGCCCGAGCGTATGGCCGTCGGACGATCTCAATGCCAGGGTTGCTTCGGGGCTATAACCATTGGCGATCCGGAAACGGAATGTGTAGTAGCCTGCTGATGGGGTTTGTACCGCGTAATCCATCCAGCTGCCATCCGCTATCCAGCCTACATTCTGACCACCACCGGCATCCGCAGTGGATTCGGTGGCGATGGCCTGCATGGAAGCATAACTTTCTGCCTCGATCTTTCCGGGAAGTAACGTATTAGATTGAGCGTGAATGGAGAAGGAGTATGCGAAGAAACAAAGAGCTAAAAGTTTTTTCATTCCCTGGGTTTACAAAAATTTAGGGAAGATACAACTAGTTTAATGTTTGCTACAAATTTTGTAGAAGCTTTTTGATGTCGATATTGAGAGATAATCCCGCTGCCCTGAAATAACTTCAAAAATGCCATCGTTTTTGTTCGCCCCTGTATAAAACACATTTTAAAGATAGGCGCAAAAAGATTCCATACCGAAGCTTTCAGCATGCTATTTTTCTCGCTGTCAATGTAATGCGATAAGGAATCGGTCTGCGATCGAATTACAGACTATTTGTTCCCAAACTAATGCGGGGAAGGTGGCACGAACGCCGGTTGCCGATGGGGACGAAGACTAACAGGTCATTTGAATGCCGGAATTCCGGGTTCCTCACCAGGAAGGGGCTCTATTTCCGGGACGACCGGCTCCACATCCGGCAGTTCAGGTTCCGGCTTGACCGGGGGAGTTTCCGGTTCTTTCTCATAGGGAGGCGTTTCCTCAGGTACGTCCGGTGCGGGGACTTCGGGCCGTGGGTCGAACGGCGGTGTTTCGCGCGGGCCGGTAGGATCACCGCCTCCCTGTACAATGTCCTGGTACTCGTTTGCCATTTGATAGATATCCATGATTTCCAGCTGTTTTGATGAAATATGTATTGCATATGCGACTTCAAAATAACTGTGCCTGCGCAGATGAGAGTTGGCCTTTTGAAGACACTGCAATGGTTTCAAGAAAATATTTCCTGATCGCGGAATTATTTTATTAAAGCATTTGTAATGTCAGCACTGCGCAGTAAGTCAATATATTTAAATTCATCAATATATCACGGATATGGAGGCGAGGAGAGTGGAGAGGATATCGAAGGCATTGAGCGACCCAAGCCGGATTCTGATATTACAGCAATTGAAACAGAAAGAGGATTGCCTGTACTGTCACGAAATTTCGGATTTTATTGACCTGACTCAGCCTTCCATTTCGCATCACGTGAAGCAACTGGCGGATGCGGATCTGATCATTACGGAGAAAGAAGGCAGGAATGTGAAATACAAGCTGAATAAATCGGTACTGGATGAATATGTGGAGTTCCTGAATACGTTAAAAGTCTAAAAAATTTTTTGCCTAAAAACATCGATACATTTCTATATATTAATATGTGTCCGATGGTAACCTGCTAATCAGGAAATTCTGGGAATCATTCAGTTTGATAAATCAATATATTCAAATATTTAAATAAATAAATAATGGAAAAGACAATCCAATCTGCTAAAATCGTATCCGGCCTGGCGATCACCGGGGTTATCCTGCTTTCGGTTTTTATTAAGGGATATACTTCGAAGGATGGAAAAGACGGAGCTCCCGAGAAAGTGGCCGTAGCGGCCGCCAAGCCCGCTGGCGTTCCAGTGGACGTACAAGTACTGCGCTCTCAGTCGTTGGATGATGAAATGGCCGTTTCAGGCACTTTGCTGGCCTACCAGGAAGTGAGCATCAGCAGCGAACTCAGCCGCAAAGTGGTGGCAGTGTATGCCAGGGAAGGCAAGGCCGTTTCGACCGGAACGCTGCTTTTCAAGCTCGACGACGCCGACCTGCTCGCAGAGCTCGAACAATTGAAACAACAGGAAAAGCTAACGCTGCTCAACGAAAGGCGTTTAAAGGATCTGATCGATAAGGAGGCCGCTATTCAACAGGATTATGATCAGGCATTTACCAACCTGAAAGTATTGCAGGCCAGGATTGAGCAACTTAAAGTGACGATCAGCAAGACCAGCATCCGGGCGCCGTTCAGCGGTAATCTCGGAATCGTGAACGTGCATCCGGGCGCATACGTGACACCCGGCAGCCCCCTCGCTTTACTCACCGATAACAGCCGGTTGAAAATCGACTTTGCAGTTCCGGAAAAGCACGTCAACACATTGAAGCCCGGTGACGAGGTGGAATACAATGTGGAATCCGACGATAAAGTCTATAAAGCCCGCATTATCGCTCATGAAGCCGGCCTCGACCAGAAGACCCGCACGCTGCTGGTGCGCGCGGTGACCAACAACACGGGCCGTGAGCTGCTACCAGGGCAAAGCGCCCGTCTGAAATTGCGTTTAAGCAACACCGTTAACGCTTTAATGGTGCCTAACCAGGCACTTATTCCCTCCTCGAAAGGGTACAGCGTTTTTGTGGTTAACCACAACGCAGCCGCTTTCAAGTCCATAGAGGTAGGGCAGCGGAATGCCTATTCGGTGCATGTGACCAAAGGTCTGTCTCCCGGTGATACCATTATTACCAGCAATATGCTTCGTCTGGCCCCAGGTACGGCTGTACAGCTGGTTTCAGTCCATTAAAAATTTATACTACTACACATGAGTGCGATTTCACAAGTTAGTATCTCCCGGCCCGTGTTGGCCGGGGTTATGTCCGTATTGCTTATACTTTTCGGGATAGTCGGCTACAATTTTCTGGGAACGCGGGAATATCCCGTAACCGATTCGCCGATCGTGATGGTGACCACGGTGTATCCGGGTGCCAGTGCCGATATTATTGCCTCCCAGGTAACCAAGCCCTTGGAAGAGGCCATTGCCGAAGCTAACGGGATCCGTTCGGTCTCATCCACCTCCCGCGAGCAGGTAAGCATTATTACCGTCGAGTTTGAATTGAATGTGGATCTGGAAGCGGCTGCCAACGATGTTCGGGACAAAGTTTCCAAATCCCGCCAACAGCTACCGACGGACATCGAGCCGACGATCGTCGAAAAGGCCGGTCCGCAGGATATCCTGGTGTTCCTTACCGTGCAGAGCAAAACCAAGACGCTCGAAGACGTGACCGATTTTGTCAATATCAATATCAAGGAAAGGCTGCAATCCATCCCCGGTGTGAGGCTGGTGGACTCCTATGCGGGACGTAAGCGTGCCATGCGCCTGCGTATGGACCCGGTAAAACTGGCTGCCTACGGATTAACACCACTGGATATCCAGGCCGCATTGCAGCGGGAGAATGTAGATTTACCCAGTGGCCGCATTGAAGGTCAAAACACCGAAGTGACGTTACGCACGCAGGGCCGTCTGGTCACCGAGGACGATTTCAATAACATGATCATCCGCGAAAGCGCCGGTGCCATCGTGCGTTTCAAAGACGTGGGGCAGGCAGTCATGTCCTCCCAGAACGAACGGACTTCCATGATCATTTACAATGGTCAGACCGCCGAGTATGGCGTGGGGACGGGTGTAAGCCCGCAACGCGGTGCCAACTCGCTGGCGATCGTGGATGAGTTTACCAAACGTTTTGAGGAGATCCGAAAAACAGCCCCGAAGGAATATGAGATCGCTTTGGGAAAAGACTTTACCATACCCGTCAGAAACTCGCTTGCGGAGGTGGAAGAGACGCTTTTGCTCGCGTTCGCATTGGTTTCGCTGATCATTTTCATCTTCCTGCGCGACTGGCGCAGCACGGTGATCCCGCTGCTGGCGATACCGGTTTCCATTATCTCGGCATTCTTCATTATGTACGTCGCGGATTTTTCGATCAATGTACTGACGCTTCTGGGACTGGTACTGGCGATCGGGCTGGTGGTGGATGATGCGATCATTGTTCTGGAAAATATTTATGCCAAAGTTGAAAAGGGAATGTCGCCGATCGAGGCGGCCAGGACCGGTTCCAATGAGATCTATTTCGCTGTGATTTCCACCACCATTACCCTGGTTTCCGTGTTCCTGCCGATCCTGTTCCTGGGTGGTCTGACGGGTCGTTTATTCAAGGAATTCGCGATTGTGGTGGCCGGTTCTGTGACCATTTCAGCTTTTGTCGCGCTGACGCTCACCCCGATGATGAGCGCTTACCTGCTTAAACCTAATTCGGGACACAACTGGTTTTACCAAAAAACAGAGCGTTGGTTTGTGGCTTTGAACAATGCCTATGGACGTTCGCTGGCCGCATTTATGCAAGTGCGCTGGCTGGGGGTAGTCCTGCTGCTTGTTTCATTCGGAGTGGCTTACTGGCTGGCGCCCAAGCTTCCTTCCGAGCTGGCACCGCTCGAAGACCGTTCGATGATCGGGCTGGCCGTGATCGCTCCGGAGGGTACTTCCTACGAAAGCATGGAGCAAAGCATGAAGGAGATCGGGACCTACATAGCCGATTCTGTACCTGATTTGAATGCGGAAAGAACTTATACTGCGGTCGCAGCGGGATTGGGTAACCTTGCTCAACCCGTAAACGGAGGTTTTCAATGGATATTCCTGAAAGAACCCAAAGACCGGAAAAGCGGACTTTCACAAGCGCAGATCTTTCAGAAACTGGTGGTCGCGTCGCAGCAATTCAGGAATGTGTTGATCATTCCGGTGCAGACGCCTACGATCGGCGGTTACGGAAATGCGCAGCCTGTCCAGTACGTGGTGCAGGCGCCCAGCCTCAATGGGCTGATCGACGTCATGCCAAAGCTGATGACGGCGGTGGGGAGCAACAAAAAGCTCGTTTTCGCGGATGCCGATTTCAAAATAAACCGGCCCGAGATCAGCATCAGCATCGACCGCCAGCGGGCAGCGCAGCTCGGTATTTCAACCCAATCGATCGGTCAGACCCTTCAATTGGCACTAAGTAGCAGGCGATACGGCTATTTTATCCACAACGACCGGCAATATGAGGTGATCGGTCAGCTCGACCGTGAGGATCGTTCGGCCCCATTTGATCTGAAATCATTGTACCTCAAATCGGGAAGTGGGGAAATGGTTTCGCTTGATAACCTGACACGCCAGAACGAAGGCATCAGTCCGCCGGCCATTTACCGATATAATCAGTCGTACAGCGCGACCATCGCTGCTACACCGGCGCCTGGGGTGAGTCTTGGCGAAGCGATCGGTGAACTGGATAAAATAGCGGCGAAAGAACTGCCCAAAGGTTTCAGTACCGCATTGGCCGGTCAGAGCCGTGATTATTCCGAAAGCAGTTCGAGCCTGATCTTCGCATTCATCTTCGCGATCGTGCTGATCTATCTGGTGCTCGCAGCTCAGTTTGAAAGCCTGGTCGACCCGTTCATTATCCTGCTGACCGTGCCGATGGCATTGACCGGCGCATTACTGAGCCTCTGGTTCACGGCACAGACCGTCAATATTTTTAGTCAGATCGGCATTATCATGCTCATCGGTCTGATCACGAAGAACGGTATCCTGATCGTCGAGTTCGCCAACCAGAGCAAGGAGGAGGGTAGTTCGGTTTTCGAAGCGGCGAAGCTGGCGGCAGTATCCCGTTTCCGTCCGATCCTGATGACCACACTGGCCATGATCTTCGGTACATTGCCCATTGCATTGTCCCTCGGAACGGCTTCCGGTAGTCGTCAGTCACTCGGCATTGTCGTTGTTGGCGGGCTGATCTTCGCCGGGGTATTGACGCTCTATGTGATTCCATCCATTTATTCCTACCTGTCGAGACCGCTGCGTCACCGCACGGAAGAAGGTCACGCACCGCGGGCGGAAGAAGCATTGGCGCACGCACACTGACCCGAGGAAAAACAAATCGGGTCGCATTCAGACTACACATTTCAATCATGAAAACGAACATTTCGAACAGATACACCAGGGTAGTGGCCGCATGGGCCGTTATCCTGACTCTCGCCCCCGCTTTGACGTGGGGGCAAAAACAGACGTTATCGCTGGAACAGGCCGTGGAACAAGCCCGGTCACGGAACCGCGAACTGCGCATCGATTCGATGAATATCCATAAATCAACCCAGCAAACCGCCATTACGCGTGGGCTGCTGATGCCGAATATCGGTGTAACCGGCTCGGTTCAGCATTATTTTCAAAGACCGGTTTTCTTCGGCCTGGGTGGAAATTCGTCGGCTTCTTCCGAAAGGATCGACTACGCAAGGTTTGGCGGAGAGGACGTCGCCACCGCTCAGATTTCGCTCGTGCAGCCCATTTACAACTCGGCGCTGAAACAGGAAATCGCCAAAGCTAAGCTACATGAGAAGCGAAGCGCACAGTATTTTCGTGATAAAGAGGTGGATGTGATTGCGCGTGTGAAGCAGAACTATGTACGCCAGCTGGTGCTGGCCGAAAGGCTCAGGCTGCAAAAGGAGAGCATTCTGCGGAACGAGAAAGCCCTGAAAGACTCGCGTTACCTGCTCGCCCAGGGTAAGGCGCTGCGGGTCGATACGCTACGCGCCTATACGCAGGTGAAAAACCTCGAACCCGACGTGCAACGCCTTACTTATGCTTTGCAGATCAGTCAGCAGGAACTCCGGACACTGATCGGGGATTTCGCGGAAACAGAATATGCACTGTCGGATTCGCTTCAACTGGACCCAGGCGACTCCATTCCGTCGGAAGATGGCGCATACGCGTTGTCGATTCAGCAGCGCCCCGACCTGCGGCTCCTGACACTCAATAAGGAAATCAACGACCGCGAGATTGAACTGAATAAAGCTGCACGGCGTCCTGTTGTGAATTTCGTGAGCCAATACCAGTTGCAAACGCAGACCAATCAGTTTCGCTTTGGAAACGCGGGTTATCCGCCGGTGTTCTTTGCGGGCGTGCAGTTTTCTGTCCCGATTTTTAATGGCAAACAAAATATCAACCGCATTGCATTGAGCAAGATAGAAAGACAGCAGGCCGATGTAATCTACGACAATGCGCAAGAGGAATTGAAAACGCAGGTGAAGCAGGTGATCGCAAGCCTGGTGGAAACCTCGGGGCGGATTAAAACCCAACGCAATGTTTCGGAGACGGCGGAACTGAGCTACTCCATTACCAGGTATCGGTATGAAAAAGGTGTCGCATCGCGGCTGGAGCTGATGGATTCGGAGTTTGCATTGACCACCGCCAAAGCCAATTATCTGGAATCAGTGTTCGATTATTTATCGGCTAAAATTGAATTAGACCGGGTTATCGGTGCAGTCCGCAACGAATTATAGGCTATGAAACGCTTTCGATCGGTTTTGTAATACCGGATTATGATTAGGGTTGTGTTTGAATATATGCCGGAGGATCATTCATCTTCCGGCATTATTGTTTTCATGACAGGAGAATAATCTAATGCTTCGATAAAATTTTTATATTTGGTTTTATCCTCACATCAGATCACACCCCCCGATGGAAACACAGTACAACGAGACACGTCAGATTACCTTTCACGGCGAAGGCGCCAAGCTATTTGGCATTTACATTGTCAATATCCTTTTGACATTCATTACCCTCGGGCTTTATTATCCCTGGGCCAAAGCGGCGCTGCTGAAATACTATTATGAAGAGTCCGAATTTGAAGGAAGCCGTTTCACTTTCCACGGAACCGGTAAGGAAATGTTCAAAGGTTTTATCAAGGCGATCGGTATTTTCCTGGGTTTATATTGTGTCCTTTTTGCCGCGATATTCTCGAAAAACGTGACGATCACATTGCTCGGCTTTGTGGTGTTTTACATCGGTTTATTGCTTCTGATCCCGGTTGCGATTCACGGGGCGCTTCGTTACAGGACCTCCCGTTCATCCTGGCGCGGAATCCATTTCGGATACCGTGGCGACCGTAAGGAATTTATGAACATATTTATCGTAGGCAGTCTCATTACACTGGTTACGTTTGGAATCTATTCTTTCTGGCTGATCATTGAAATGCGGAAGTACATTTTCAAAAACCTGCGTTTTGGGAACATCACATTTTCCTATGAAGGGGAAGGTGCCGCGTTTTTCTGGCTCAATGTAAAAGGCTATTTTCTTTCTATCCTGACTTTAGGTATTTATTCTTTCTGGTACGCCAAAGACCTGTTTGCTTATTACGTGGACAATATCCGCATGTACCAGAGTGACAAGCAGGTTGCTTTCCGCTCCACAGCTACCGCAGGAGGTTACTTTGGCCTCGTGGTCGTCAATCTGCTGATCATCGTCCTTACGCTGGGTCTTGGAACGCCGTGGGCGATTGTCCGGGCGTTTAAGTTTGTGTTCTCCAATATCCTGATCGAAGGCCCGCTGAATGTGAACGCCATCGTACAAACCGAGGCAGATTATACCGACGCCACCGGTGAAGATCTCGCGGATATGATCGATATTGGCCTTGTTTAACTGACGCGATTCTTTTCATGCAGCATTTTAGTGTCCGTTACCACGACGGCCGGCTTTCCATCGCGCACGACGCGACGCTCTCTCTCATGCCCGATCATTGGCTCATTCATTACCGTGACCCTTCGGAGGAGCTGATATCGGTGCGTTGGGCATTGCCGGGCATTGTGACGGACGAAAATTTCAGTGACCTTTTTATTTTCCGGTACGGAGAATTTCCGCAGCAAACCATTGAATGCAAGGATGAGAACCTGCCGGGGGCGCTGAAACAGCGGTATCCGGAGAAGATATTTTTTAGGAAACGCATCAGTAATCTCTTCAAATTGAGCAACACCACCATTGTGGGAGTGGCGCTGCTCGTGCTTACCCTGATGGGCTCCAGCTATTGGTATGGTCTCCCGTGGCTGGCCGGTGCTGTCGCCAGCCGTATTCCCGTAAGCGCGGAAATCGAAATGGGCGACACCATGTATGAGAACATGATCCGTGCGTACGAAGTGGACAAACCACTGACGGACGCTGTGAATGACTTTGCGAAATCCATCGATTTCAAAACACCCTACCCGATCCGGGTAACGGTGGTGAAGGAGGATGAGGTTAATGCGTTCGCATTGCCGGGCGGACATATCGTGGTGTTTGACAAGATCATCCGGCAGATGAAAACCAAGGAACAATTGGCGGCGCTTCTCGCCCATGAGGTGGCCCATGTGCATTACAAGCATTCACTTCGCAATATTTTCAGAAGCCTGGCCGGGTATCTGTTTCTGTCATTGCTGCTGAACGATATCAATGGCATCGCGGCAGTAGTTGCCGACAATTCCAATGCATTGGCAAACCTTACCTATTCCCGCGAACTGGAAACCGAAGCGGACCGCAAGGGAATGGATGTTTTGCAAAGCGATGGTATCAGTTTGCAGGGATTTGTGGATTTGTTCGCGCTGCTGCAAAGCGAGCACGGGGATGTGGGGAGTTTGAAGTTGCTGAGTACGCATCCGTTGACGGAGGAGCGTCTCAAGCACTCAAAAACCAAAGCCATGGAGCAGGTTGGTATCAGGGATCAGCCGGAATTGCAGAACAGGTGGAAGGAAATTGTTTTAGCTAAAAAGAAATAGCGAGCCGTTGTGAACAATGGCTCGCTTTGGATTGTCGACTTGGCTCGATGAAATAAAAACTAAACTTATTTCGAACCGTCAGATTACAACCAATTGAAGGAGTATTCAAAGGCCTTATTTGATATTATAACCCCTTTGTTGCTTCCAAGGATTGGGTGATATTCTTGACTCCTAGAAGTGACATATCCGCTATTATCCATGGTATATGTAAAGTTATAAGACCTGCCGACACTATTGTAAGGTAAAATTGCTACACTTTCGACTAATGACCCACTAAATTTTCCAAAAATTTGTAGATAAGGATCAAGTAACGTGTGATCGGGATTCAGGAAATATTTGACTGGTTTTGAAGAATAAGTGAAGGTGATCTGATCTGTATAGGTTTGGTTTTTAATCGTATTAATGCTGGAAAGTTGATATTCCTTCGTAATCACGTTATAATCATAACTATATTCATAGTTGAGGTCGCCAGGGCCATTGAGAGCCTTAGTTTCTGATAAAAAGCCATTCCCGTTGTATTTATGCTCGTAAGACTGATTGTTGGTAATGTTTTGGCTTGCAATGCATCGTCCGTTAGATATGTGATATTTGACCTCTTCGACCACTGCGCTATTGATGTTGGAATAACGCGTACTGGTAATATGGAGATCGCTTGCTCCATTGTTATCATCATAGATATACTCCGTGTGGTAGCCGTTGATGTTGGCATCCGTTACCTTTGATATTTTGCCAATAAATTTTCCGCTTTTGACATACTCTAACATGGCATCGCCGTCTTTGACAAGCTTTAATTGGTTCGAAAGTTTAGCATTTCTATCGTTTTCCGTAATTTTCTCTGTTGCCATGGGCGCAATTATCTGATCGTTGTGACATGCAGTAAAGAACCCTGCAAGCAGCAAGACTTTTAACAAGCTATCTGCAATTTGAAGTTGTTTCATAAGTTTTGAACTGGTAGTTATATGAATAATAATTTTCGGTTCAAACTTATCAGAGAACAATAGATAATAAATAATTCGATTTATTATCGGTTTTGGATAGCAATTTTTCGGTTTTGAAGGCAGTAAATAGGGTGGTGGCTAGTGTAAAATAACGAGCCTTTGTAGCTGACGAAATGCTTAATAAGAAACCAAATTCAATGGCATCGCGGCAGTAGTTGCCGACAATTCCAATGCATTGGCAAACCTTACTTATTCGCGCGAACTGGAAACCGAAGCCGACCAGAAGGCCATGGTAATCTTCCAGGCCGATGGAATTGATTTGAAGGGTTTTGTGGATTTGTTTACCCTGCTAAGCAACGAGCATGGGGAGGTGGGAAGTTTGAAGTTGCTGAGTACGCGTCCGCTGACGGAGGAGAGGTTGAGGATGGCTGAGGAGATGGTGAAGGGGCAGGGGGAAGTGAGGAGAGATTTGGGGTTGGAGAGGGAGTGGGAGGGGATTGAGAGAGGTAATAAATGAAAAGCGGGCCGCTGTTGACGGCCCGCCAGTGTTTATTGGTACAAAGGTATATTTCAAGGAATGCCCTGCCAGCTGGTAGCAGAATAGCTGAACGTTTCCGTCCAACCAGCGCTATACTGTGTAAGGTTTTTGGATATTACCAGCCCATCGCTATCCACTACATACCCCGAGCAGTATATGCTTGCGCCGGTCATAATTTGACCTGTTACATCATTGTTGTCAATCATCACATCGATCAGGGGACTAGTATGCTTTCCGAAGTATGGCAGGTACTTATCATTGATGCCACCAATATAACTGCCACCAATATGGTTGTAATTAATATCGTCGATGTTGTCGGTTGGGAAATTTAGGGGGTATTTATCTTCGATTTGCGTATATGTGAAATTGTAAGTATGATAGGGTTTTCCATCTTTTTGATGTTTAATTTTAGTCAGACGATAGA
Organism: Dyadobacter ginsengisoli DSM 21015; assembly: GCF_059568735.1. Classification (NCBI taxonomy): domain Bacteria; kingdom Pseudomonadati; phylum Bacteroidota; class Cytophagia; order Cytophagales; family Spirosomataceae; genus Dyadobacter; species Dyadobacter ginsengisoli. Next base: position 683,899 of record NZ_JCANTY010000003.1, on the reverse strand, counting down.
CCCAATCATATTGGTGTTTCCATGATTCTTTTAACACGTACGCTGTGTCGGACTTGTTGACTTCATCCAAGTATCCTTGTGGATTGTATTTGTATTCAAATAAGTTTCCTTTTTCATCTATACTCTCAATACATAAACCATTAATAATTTTGAAATTATGCTCACCAATAAGTGAATTATTGGAAGACTTATACGTTTTCTTGCTTATCCACAGGGCGGCTGGATTGCTATCGTCGTAAGTATAGGTAACGTATTGAGAATTTACCGGTGCATTACCTATTTTTGATATTTTTCCGAAAAACTTGCCACTTTTTTCATACTGAATTGACAACCCTGCATCGTTAACCAATCTAGTCAATGGGTCAAGCCTGGCATTTCGATCACCTACTGCGGCACTGGCCTGATCCGCCGGTGTAACAACCTCCTCATTGTTACATGCTGCCAACAAAACAGAAAGCAAAAGGCATTTAAATAAATTACCCATAATTTTAACTTGTTTCATAAATTTTTGGAAAAAAATGGTGAGATTAAAATATTTTTGAATCGAAATTAGGATGAAGGGATGAGCTTGAAAAACCCGATAAGCGATAGGTGTAAATGAACGATCTAGCGGCTTTATATCCTTGGATTATATTATTTTAAATTTCGATTAGTTAATTGTTTACTTGCCGATTTTCAGAATACTTCAATATCATACTTTCGAACGTCACGGGTCTTTCACAGACGTATACTCTGTGCACCTACTCCCACGAGCTCGAAGCCGAAGTCGACCAAAAAGCCATGGCCATTTTCTAGGCTGACGGAATTGATTTAAAAGATTTTGTGGATTTGTTCGCGCTGCTGCAAAGCGAGCACGGGGATGTCGGGAGTTTGAAGTTGCTGAGTACGCATCCTTTGACGGAGGAGATGATGGAAGGGCAGGGGAGTGTGAGAGAGGATGCTGAGTTGGAGAGGAAGTGGGAGGGCATTGAAGGTTTTTAAATGAAGGGCGGGCCGTTTTGACGGCCCGCGGAATTACTCAAAATTTAAGCCATTGATCTAGCTGTTTCGTGGGCTAAATTCCTTGCCAGGTGGTGCTGGAGTATTTGAATGTTTCTTTGTGGACGGTAGAATATTTTACCATTTCTCTGGAAGTAACAAGTCCGTCGCTATCTAATGTGTGGCCAGTATAAAAGGTTTGTACACTTTTATTTTTTAACAGATCTTCTTCAGTGATTGATTCAATCAGGAGATCGCTGACCTTTCCGAAGAATGGTAGATATTTGTCTACTTTACCATCTTCGGTATTTAGAGGGTTGTTCAAAGGATACTTATCTTGATTTTGATTGTATGTAAAATGATAACTAATCCAAGGTTGGCCATTTTGCTTCCTATCAATTTTATTAAGACGATAGGTCTGCGCTGAGGCAATAAAATTATATGAATATTCCCAAGACTCCAATAACTTCCCATTATTACTATATTTAACTTCATTCAGATAACCTGCGGGTGTGTAATTGTATTCATGAAGAGATCCGAAATCATCTTCAACCAGTGTACAAAGCCCATTAATAACTTTATATCTGTTCTCTTTGATAAACGCATTAGTGGAGCTCTTATACATTTTTCTCGTTATCCATAGCTCGCCGGGATTACTATCGTCATAGGCGTATGTTAGGTAGTAACTACTCCATGGAGCTTCGTTTACTCTTGATACCTTTCCGAAAAACTTCCCACTTTTTACATACTGGATTGATCGACCGTTATCATTTGTTAATCTGGTTAGTGGTGATATTTTGGCATTTTGATCATTAACAGTAACGCCTGCATTTTCCGTGGGGTTGCCAATATTGTCATCGTTACACGCTGTTAGCAACCCTGCTAATGCTAACGATTTTAATAAACTTTTTGTAATTTTAAATTGTCTCATAGTTTCAAAATGATAGTTAAATGACTAAATGATTTTCAGTTCAAACTTGTCAAAAAGTATTTAATACCAACAATTCGATTGACTATCGGTTTTGATCATTAATTTTTCGGTTTTGGAAACTGCGAAATGGATTGTGGGAAGTGAAAAAAATAGCGGGCCGTTGTGTTTGACGGCCCAATTGATCAAAAACCAAGAAAATCATTACAAGGTAAAGCTCCTGCTGGGTATATTGATTATATCCCTTGCCAGTTTGTCGAATATTTCAGAATCGAATTATAGGTTATGCCGGAGGGGAAATACTCGTTGATATATTCCGTTGTTCGGGAAGTGACAAGTCCATTAGCGTCAGTGCTGTAAGTATTTTTTTCTAAAGATTGATGTAGAATGTTGTCTGTAACCCCCGTTTCATAGACATCTTTCGGTAACAAATCACTAAATTTTCCAAAAATAGGTAGATGTTGATCCAGTTCGGTGTATCCGGGGTTCAGAGGGTACTTGTCTGGTGTCGGAGTATAAGTAATAGTACGCTCTTTCTCGGACACAATTTTGCCGGACTCCGTGATGTTGGTTTTGATTTTATACAGTCTGAAACCGTCGGTTGCCCCTGAGGGAGCGTAAAAATACTTTCTTGTTTCAATTTTGTCTGACACACTATTGGTAATTGTAACTTCATCCAATAAATTATGTGCGGAATACTTGTACTGATATGAATCTCCATATGTTACGTTCTCGCTTGCCACGCAAATTCCGTTTATTACCTGATATTTTAATTCTGTCTTTAGCCAGTTGCCAGGCATCCCATAGATTTTTTTGGTAATCCATAGATCCCCGGCTGGATTGCTATTGTCATAGGTGTATTCGATGCGATAATCGCTGCCTGTTACTTTTGATATTTTGCCTGATAATTTACCGTTTTTAATGTATTGGAACACGAAATTTCCATCCTTTACAAGCCGAACAGCTGCCGAAACCCTGGTATTTTTATCACCACCAACAACGCCGACGTTTTCTGTTGGTGCGATAGTTTGATCATTACTGCATGCCGTCAGTATTTCCGCCAGCATCAGGCTATTTAATAAATTGCGTGCAATGTGAAGTTGTTTCATAAATTTTAGAACTGATAGTTGGATGAAAAATTGTTTTCAGTTTAAACTTAAGAGTAAGTATTAAGACCTGAAAATTCGTTTGATCACCGGTAGGTGTTATTAAGTTGGTGGTTGTTGAGGCTCTATCTATCAATTCATGGGAATTCTTAGCAAGTGTGTTTTTGTATTGATCGTAATAAATACGGTCACTTGTTGAAAATTCCCGTATTTATTACGATGTAAATCAACTATTTAAAAGCTTTTGTTTGTTTCAAATTTATATTCCCTGCCAGTTGGAGGAATATTGTAGTATTACACTGTCATACCATTTATTGGGTCCACCATATGAATGTTCAATCTGTTCCAAAGTGACATATCCGTCGCTATCAATAGCATAAAGGAATTTATGATAAAGTGGCAAGGAGCCCAATGGGAGTTCTACGTATTGCTCCGTAAGTACATCACTGAATTTTCCAAAAATCGGAAGGTACCTATCAAGACCGGTATGTTCGGGATTTAACGAATAATTGTCGGGCTTCGAAGAATATGTGATGGAAACCTTTTTAAGTTGCACGGCATTGTTGGAAGTTTCGATTTTGTCCAATCGGTAAGAGCTGGTTGCCGGTGAGTAGAAGTAGGTGAATTTTCGACTAAAGTCACCGGTTACTGAATAGTGTTTTATTTCGTCTAGGAGACCCTGCGCATTATAGTAGTACTCGTCGTGAGTTGCAGATGTCAGGTTGCTGCTTTCAATGCATAAGCCATTTGATACCTTATAGGTGATCTCTTCTATCAGCTTGTTGGTGGAAGTATTATAACGTTTGCTTGTAATCTTGAGAAGCCCGGAAGGGTTATTGTCATCGTACGTGTATTCGGTGCGATAAATGCCATCAAGCAATTTTGATATTTTACCAAAAAAATTTCCGTTTTTGGCATATTGTATAGTAGCGTAACCTCGCTTTACAAGCCTGAGCTGTGAATTCCCTCTGGCATTTTGATCGGTGGTGGCGATGTCATCTATTTTAGTAGGAAATATTGTTTGGTCATTTTGACATGCAGTCAATATGCCAATCAACAACAGATATTTCAATGCTGCTTCTGCGATGTGAAATTGTTTCATATGTTTAAAATGAAAAGGGTAACAGATATGTTAAATTCGATTTAAAATTAGTGGTAAGTGAAAATAATTAGTGCACCGGATGAGCAGGCAGTGAGAATCAAGCACTTGCCTGTAATTTATTGAGACTAATGGAAAATGAGAGACATGTAACAGACTAGATATTATCACATGTTGGAACGATTTGTTCTGAGAAAACTTTGTTTCATTTGTACCTGTGATTATGAAAATAGCATTAACGATACTGAGGTGAGTGGTCGTGTTATTTCTCAATACTTATTAATAGAACGGAATGAGAATTTAATGTAAAGGCGATGTGTCGGTCTGAGACACACCGCCTTTATTTTCTAGTCTATGTAAAATTGATTATTTTTTAGTTTATCAATTATACTGACTATTTGACTTGTCTAGGTATTTTAATTTTGCCTACTATATTCCCTGGCCCGGATAGCCATATTTTAAAGCGAATATGTTAGTTGTCATCCCTGTAAGATTGCCGTATCCGAACGGATAATTCTGTCTCCATCGGGATGTTACATACCCATTTGCATTGAAAAAGTATTCGAAGGTGTAATAAGGGATAAGCTGGCCATTGTAAGGAAACGGCGTTACAGTAACCTGCCGAACCAACACGTCGCTGAGTTTTCCGAACAGCGGCTGATATTTATCCAGTTCGGTATGTTCAGGATTGAGGAAGTATTTATCTACTTGCGCCGCGCCAGAGCCAGCCCCAGCTCCCCCTACATACGAGAAGGAAACTTCCTTGTACTTCCCACTGCTATTTGAGTAGGTAATTTTAGTAAGACGCTCTGTCTGGGTGGTACTATTGTACGTGTAAGTAAACTCGCGCTTGTCGGAACTGCCATCCAGAGAGATTTTGTCTAATCTACCGGTTTCATTATACTGATAAGTGTAAGTTTTATTATTAGTGATATCCGTGCTTTTAATACACCTGCCATTTACAACATGGTAACTGACCTGACTCGTGTATGCTCCGCTTGTATTGGATTGACGCTTTGCGGTTATCCAGAGATCTCCGTCGCTACCGTCACTATAGCCGTAGTATAAGGTGTGACCGGTTGGCTCTATCACATGCGACAGCCGGCCCTGATACCTGCCTGACGTAATGTATTTTAACTTATAGTCACCATCTTCGGTGAGACTGGGTACCAACGCGGAGGTTTTTGCATTATTTCCTTGGCCGGATGGTGTTACTGAGGGCTGCGGTACCAATGCATCCTCATTCTGGCAGCTTCCGAGCATGCCCAGCAGCAATAGTCCGGCTAGCATTTTTGCTGTAGTGATTTGAAGTTTCATAACAAATATTGATAGGTTGAACGATAATTTAATTGGGTCAAACATAGCCTACAAATCATAGGGTTAAGAATCCGATGGGCTAACGGCAGCCATGAAAAAACGTTCGGCACGCGGTTTTTTGAGGGAAAAGTACATCTACAAGCAATCGAAGAAGTTTAAAGACATTGCTGTAAATAAACATGTAGGGCGGTAAATGTGTAATGGCATTATTTTTGATGGTCTCGCAAAAAAAGAAAGCCATTATGAAAGCATTGACTCAGGAAGGGCAGCGGTACGTAGACGACATCGCTGCGAAGTATAATGTGACGTCACGATCAGTGGAAACTCTCCTCCGCGCTGTGGTTAGAGGCAATGGAAGGATGGCTCAGTTCAATATTCCTGAACTCGGTGGCCAGGGCCAGTGGATGAAAGGCGGAATGACGATGGTGGGGGATATGTTCAATAATTCCCTCAAAACGAATGTCGATAAGCTTTGCAATGAGCTGGCGGAGCTGGTAACGACTAGCGTATTATTTGAAGAAAGGCAAGAGAATGCTATGGTAAAGGATCTTGCGGGTAAGTCCCACGTACAGGTTAGCACTTCATGGCCTACCGTTTTTGGAAATCCTACCTCCACCGGCTCGCAAAACAACTTTCGTTATGCCTATTTCGGACCGGTTCATCGTCTGATCATTGAGGAAAATGGAAAGCGGACCATTTATGATACCAAGCACCATCAGATTTCCGGAATTTCTCAACAGCAGGGCGCTGGTAATTCTTACAGGTTTACGAGCCAGGAAGGTGGGGTAGATCTGAGCAGTCTCGAAATTGTCTCCAATCCTGATAAACCAGGCCAGCCGACGCCGGAAATCGCCTACGACGTCACCGCAACCGGCGATCTGCGAAGCGGCGACCATAGCCCGCAGGAAATTATCATTTCGACGATAGGAAAGCTGAACGTCCTTTTTGAGAAGGGGCAGATTACGGAGGAGGAATTTAAAGCGAAGAAGGAGGAGTTGTTATCGAGATTGTAACGGATTTTGGCTCAAACAAAAAGGGTCCAAAGCTATTCGGACCCTTTGGAGAAATCTGTTAAAACTTAAATGATGGTATTGTGTATTTTCTGTCCGTTGTCGAAACTAATGTGCCATCATATTTCTTGACGGTGACATTCTTGACTTTTCCCGCATAATCTAATGCGTAACTGTAGTAATGGTTTGTGCTGGATACTTGTTGACCGTTCCAAAGAAACTTTTTGTCTGAGGAGCACTGAACAAGATTGGTACTGAATTTCCCAAATATCGGAAGGTACCTGCTGACACCGACCGCAAAGACATCGGGATTCAAAGGAGATTTGTCTGGAATAGGTTCGGTGAGACTGTAGTTAAACCCTAACTCCCTGATCTTTGAGCCCGAGGCATCATAAAATGTTACGGTAGACAGTGAATTTGCAGTTCCGGTGGGATCTGCCTGATATGTAAATTCGGCTCGCTCGTTGGGCTGTAATTTGTTGTAATATTTCGCGAGCTGCCCGTTGGCGTTATATTCGTATAAGAGAGTCTTGTCTATAACGGTTTGAACGCAGCGTCCATAGGAATCCAGGGTGTATGTGAATACCTTGGTTGCGTTGCCGAAACCATTGATGTATCTTTTGCCTGTGATTAATTGCGCCCCATATGTAAATTCATGGTACGCGCCATTGTCATAAGTTTCCTTCCATAAAGCACTTGGTTCTTGGGTATTGTAAGCCAGACTGACAGCGCCGTCTTTAATCAATTGACCTACTAGTTGGGAAGTTTTCGCATTCCGGTCCGAGACTGTCGCGGGCGCTTGCGGGGTAGGCGCATTTTCATTCTGACAGGCACCCAGCATACCTGCCAGCAAAAGTCCATTGGCCAGAATGGCCGAGTTTCGAAGTAGTTTCATAGTAACCTTGTTTAAGTGTGATTAAATTGATTTTGAACTGGCTTAAACATAGGACGGCTTCGAAGTCACAGGAAATGCGATGGGCGAATGGCGTGCGTTAAAGAGCCTACGGTAAAAGCCGGGATAGCCACCCGCAGCTGTTTTACAAAAACGTATTTTTTGCGAAACACACAACATTTCCGAGTTTTGCGGTGTTAAGAGTTGACGGTCGCCTATTAATTCGGTACGCCGGCAGTATTCATTTTGCACCCATGATTTTCGCACAGATATCCAAAATTGTAGATCCCATTGCCGTGAAAATTGACCGCTGGACCGTGGAGATTTATCGCTTGTTGCCCAATATCTTTATCGCCATCATTATCCTGATCGTTTTCAGGTTTCTGGCAAGGCTTGGCGGCAAGTTCATCGAGCGCATACTAGGGCATGCATCGCAAAATATCGCGCTCGTAGGATTGATATCGACCATTACACGGATCGCCATTATCGCCACAGGCTTTTTCTTTGCACTGGGTATTCTGGGACTGGACAAAACAGTGACCTCGCTGCTCGCAGGCGCGGGCGTACTCGCGCTGGCACTGGGGTTCGCATTTCAGGACCTGACAACCAACTTCATTTCCGGGGCCTTCATAGCCATCCAGCGGCCGATCCAGGTGGGAGATGTGATCGAGACCAATGGTTTTACAGGAAAGGTGCTTTCGATCGGCCTGCGCTCGGTAAAACTGGATAACTTCGAAGGTCAGCAGGTCGAGCTGCCGAGTAAGGACATTTTTCAAAAACCCATAGTAAACTTTACGCATTCGGGTGAGCGGCGTGTGCGCATGGAGGGAAGCATCGGCTATAAGGATGACCTTGGGTTTGTGGAAAACGTAGCTGTGAGTGCGATAAAAGGATTAGACTACCTGGATCCACTAAAGCCCATTGAGTTCAACTTCACTCGTTTTAGTGAGAAGAGCATTGACTTTGAAATCCTGTTCTGGATCCGGCAGAACAAGATCGGGCCCGGGCCGGCGAAGAGCAATGTGATGAAGATTGTGAAACGGGTATTTGATGAGAACAACGTTTCTTTTCCTACGCCGGCAAGGGCAATAGAATTACCCGGAAAATCTGAAACGCCAGGCTAATCGAATTTAAACTTCGAAATAGTTTAACGTTACTGTATGTTCGTGTTTTAACATTATATTTTAATGACACTAACATTGCCATCTTTAATCAATTGACCGACTGCTTTTGAAGTTTTCGTATTTCGACCAGAGGTTGTTGTCGGTGTTACAGGAATAATTGCATTTTCATTCCCATTTTGACAGGCGCTCAGTAGTACTACCAAGAGCAGGCTATTTGCGGGCATGGCCTCATTTCGGAATAGTTTTATAGCATTCCTATTTTAATAAGTTATTGATTGCAAACACAATAAACATAGGTGTACTTTAAAATGTTAAGAAATGCAATGGCAAAGGTTGGTTTCACGGAGCTGTCGGTTAAGGGTTTAATGGGCGTAAACAAAAAGCCGGCCCATTTAATAGCGAGCCGGCTTATTTTTAATTGAATTTATGAATGGTAGCAAATTAGCATTTAAGTAATTTTGCCACTATATGAATCAAATTGACATTACTTTCACTACATGTCGCCGAGAATCCTGATAAAATTTTATTAACTATTGTTAATAAGTTGCAAATTATATTGCTACATGACAAATGACGGCGTGAGGTATTTTCTATCCGTTGAAGAGACCAGCGTTCCATTGGTTTTCTTAACAGTTATATTTGTGGCTTTGCCTGAAATACCTAATGTATAGCTGTACATGTACACAGTGCTTGATGCTTTTTGCCCGTTAGGAAGGAATACGTCTTCCACTCGTGTTTGTGGAAGATTAGTATTGAAACATCCAAAGATTGGCAGATACCTGCTAACGTCAGCCGGCAGAACATCCGGTGCCAAAGGATGGTTGTCCGGAATAAAGCTTGCTGCTGCTCCGTATGTATATTTTATTTCGGTTTTTTTTATGCCATACACATCATAGAACGTTACTTTGGTTAGAGATTTCTTCCAGCCATTTGTGTCAGTTGTATATGTAAAAAGTATTTGCTGCTCCGGATAATTTTTGTTGTAATAGCTGGCTAGCTGACCATCAGCATTATATTGATATATGAAAGTGTTTGCGCTTGTGGTCGTCTGGATACACCGCCCGTTGGCATCGAGCGTATATTTGCAATCTGTCGAGGGAGAGCCATATTTTATTTTGTTAGCCGTAATAAGCTGTGGTGTGTAACTAATGTCATAATAATAACCGGTATGTGATTCTTTCTTGAGCTTCTGATTTTGGCTGTCATATGAAAAACTTATGTTTCCATCATTTAACAGGGTACCGGCTGCCAGATTAGTTCTTGCATTTTGATCCGTAGTCTCCGTGGAAGCTTCTGGCGTTACAGGCATATCCGTCTCATTCTGGCAAGCGCTTAGCATACCCACTATCAGGATGCCATTGATGAAAATTGAGGTGCTTCGAAATAGTTTCATAACCATAATGTTTAAGTGTGAATAGGTAGATTTTGAACCGGATCAAACATAGGAGTGTTGCCGAATTGCAAAAAATGCGATGCGTAAATGGTAAGGCTTAAAGAGCCTGCGGTAAAAAAGGGGCTTGCGGGGAGGTGGTGGTTTGGTTTGGAGCGATTTTGCAAACTGCTCAAACATACCAGATTGAAGCAATCAGGCTGCTTACTAATTCGACAACGTAGATATCAAGCACCAAAAAAAAGCCCCGCAACATCCATTGCGGGGGCTCCATATTTTCAACAAAAACAAATCAATAACGGTAAGTATCCGCTTTGAAAGGACCTTCTACGGATACACCGATGTAAGCAGCTTGCTCGTCTGAAAGGGTATCAAGATTTGCGCCTACGTGTTTAAGGTGCAGCGCAGCTACTTTTTCGTCAAGCGCTTTGGGAAGAACATATACTTTCTTCTCGTAAGCAGCCGTGTTAGTCCAAAGCTCGATCTGTGCCAAAGTCTGGTTAGAGAATGAGCAGGACATGACGAATGACGGGTGGCCCATCGCGCAGCCCAGGTTCACCAAACGGCCTTCTGCCAGTACGATGATGTCTTTGCCTTCCACATTGTAAATGTCAACCTGTGGTTTGATCTGCGATTTCGTGTGGCCGTAAGATTTGTTCAACCAGGCCATGTCGATCTCGTTATCGAAGTGACCGATGTTACAAACTACCGCTTTGTCACGCATTTTAAGGAAGTGACGGTCGGTGATGATTTTGTAGTTACCGGTTGCAGTCACGAAAATGTTCGCACGGTCGGCAGCTTCGTCCATAGTTACTACTTCAAAACCGTCCATAGCAGCCTGTAAAGCACAGATCGGGTCGATTTCAGTAACCAATACGCGGCAGCCCGCACCACGAAGTGATTCTGCTGAACCTTTACCTACGTCACCATAACCTGCTACTACTGCTACTTTACCAGCCAGCATCAGGTCGGTTGCGCGACGGATAGAGTCAACGAGCGACTCGCGGCAGCCGTATTTGTTATCGAATTTAGATTTGGTAACCGAGTCGTTTACGTTGATGGAAGGCAGGTGAAGCGTTCCGTTTTTGTAGCGCTCGTACAAACGGTGAACACCGGTTGTAGTTTCTTCCGAAAGACCCTTGATACCGTCGATCAGCTCAGGATATTCGTCGAATACCATGTTGGTCAGGTCACCACCGTCGTCGAGGATCATGTTGAGGGGCTTGCGCTCCTCGCCGAAGAACAAAGTCTGCTCGATGCACCAGTTGAATTCCTCCTCGTTCATTCCCTTCCATGCGTAGACAGGAATTCCTGCCGCTGCGATAGCCGCTGCTGCGTGGTCCTGAGTAGAGAAAATGTTACATGAAGACCAGGTAACCTCAGCACCCAGCGCTGTAAGGGTTTCGATCAGAACGGCGGTCTGGATCGTCATGTGCAAGCAACCTGCAACACGTGCACCTGCCAAAGGCTGTGAGGGACCGTATTCGGCACGGATCGCCATCAAACCAGGCATTTCGGCTTCTGCCAATGTGATTTCTTTACGGCCCCATTCGGCCAGCGAGATGTCTTTTACCTTGTACGGGATGTACGTTTCGGTTGACGTTGCCATTATTTGATAGTTTAGTTAATATCTTGATTTTATCACAAAACTAAGTAGAAAAACCAGCGACGGGAATAAAAACAGATACAAATTGTGAAATACGATGTGAATTTGGATATTTTATCTTTTAAACGGCTGTTCTGTACACGTTGCGAGGTGATACCGCCTCCTTTCTCCTTTTATCAAAGATATTTTGTCTGTATACCAAAGGTTTAACGTTTTCTTGCCGTTTGTCGACAATAGCGTGACATTGGTCGACAATGCTTTGCAGGACCAGCATTGGCCTGCGAATTAATTATCTTTGTCCTATGCGCCTCATTGCCCCGATCCTGAACTATCCGGACCGAAAAAGAATTTTACTGCACATTCTGTTCTGGTTGACAGTTCTTACGGTACTGACCGTGATTTACGGGGCAGGGATGCCCGACTATTGGCTGACCATCGGCATTGTGGCCTTGTTCATGCCGATCCATATCTGCTATTTTTACCTGATCGCCTATGTGATCATCCCCCGGTATTTCGACCACAAGAAGTATGTACAGTTCGTCTTTTGCCTGGTTCTCATTGTAATAGGTTCCACACTGGCTTTCAGGCTGACGGAAATACTGGTCGCCGACCCGATCATCTACAACGCGGTTAAGCGCAAAGATCCTACGTTTGTGTGGCGCAAGCTGGAAGGGACCTTCAGGGAGCAGCTGGCGAAACCGGCATACCTGATCAGCGCTTTTGAGCAGACGAATATATTTGTATGGATTGCGCTGTCGATCAAGTTTTTCAAAATGTGGTTCGATCGCCGGCAGGCGGCCATGGAAGCCGAACTGAATTTTCTGAAAGGCCAGCTCCATCCGCATTTCCTGTTCAATACACTGAATAACCTGTATGCTCTGACGCTGAAACAATCCCCCCAATCGCCGTCGGTGGTGATGGGATTAGCCGAGATATTGCGGTACATGCTCTATGAGGCGAATACTGAGATCGTTCAGCTGGAAAGGGACATCAGCATTCTTAAAAGCTATATCGCCCTCGAAAAAATCCGGTACGAGGAACGGCTTGACATCAATTTCAGTATCAATGGCCTGTCACCGGAGTACAAGATCGCCCCGTTGCTGATCCTGCCGCTGGTCGAAAATGCATTCAAGCATGGTGCGAGTGAGCAGATCGGGGAGGCGTGGATCAACATGGACCTGCGGGTCAAAAACAACGCATTGAAGTTCAAAATTTCGAACAGCAAACCCGAAACAGCTCAGCGCGACGACCGCCCGCATCACGTGAGCATCGGGCTCGCCAATGTGCGCAAGCGGCTGGAAATACTGTACCCGTCGGCCCATCATCTGAAAATTATGGACGAGGACGATGTATTTGCTGTAATCCTTGACATTGACCTTGACAAACGTTTGGATATCTGATATTTATGAAGCTGAAAGCCATTTTGGTGGACGATGAGCCCCATGCTATCGAAGTACTGGACAATTACTTAGCCAATTTCACGGAAATCGAAATTGCGGCGCGCTGCCAGGACGCTATCCAGGCTTTTCAGGTGTTGCAGCAGCAAAAGATCGACCTGATGTTCCTGGACGTGAAAATGCCCGGCCTCAAAGGCACCGATCTGCTTCGCAGCCTCAAGAATCCGCCAAAGGTCGTTTTTACAACTGCTTACCAGGACTATGCGGTGGAAGGTTTCGATCTCAACGCCGTCGATTATTTGCTCAAACCCATTCCATTCGAGCGGTTTCTGCGCGCGATGGACAAGGTATTTACGGGCCTGAATATCACAAACCAATCGGTGTCGGTGTCGCAGAAAACGACGCCTGCGAACCAGGATGTGTTTCTCTATCTGAAAGTGGACCGTAAGATGGTGAAAGTGAATGTAAACGACATTTACTGGATCGAAAGCCTCAGGGATTATATTAAGGTGGTTCTGAAAGAGAAATCGCTGATATCCAAACAAAAAATAAGCCTCCTCGAAGAGTTGCTCCCCGAGGACGGCTTTATCCGCATTCACCGGTCCTTTATCGTGTCTGTCGACAAGGTAGAAAGCTACCATTCCCACAAGCTGGAAATCGCCGGGAAGGAGCTGCCCATCGGCCGTAACTTCCGAAATGACTGCCAGCGCCGCTTTAAACTGACTTTTTGAACGGTGCTGCAAAAGGCGTTTGTCGACAAAATCCGCTATTGATCGACACTCGGTTCTTCCGCCTTCTGATGATCATCATTTCGGTTTAAAATTGCACCGCCATTAGAAAAATGGAGGAAATCAATTTTAAGCCATCAGAATCATTAGCCATGTTAAAAAGCAGAAGAATTCTTTGGGCAGCCCTGTCTTTTGCCCTGTTATTGGGTAGTTGCAAGGAGGACGAAGATGTAAAACCATCCGACACATTAATCGCCAAAGCAGGGGCGGACCAGAATGTCAACGCCGGTTCCATTGTTACCCTCGACGGTAGCGCATCCACAGATAGTGGAAACAAACCTTTCGAATTCAGCTGGGCATTCTCGAAGAGGCCAACCGGTAGTACGGCCAACCTGACCTCTGCCACCACCGCTAAGCCCACATTCACGGCCGACCTTCCCGGCGAGTATGAAGTGGAGCTGGCCATCAGCAATGCCAATGGGCAGAGCAAAGACAAAGTACTGATCACAGCGACTGCCATCGAGCCGATCATCATCGACGCGAACATCAAAGCCAAAACAACATTGGCAGACCGTATCGATAACCCGGGCATTCCCGATTACATCGTCAATGCCAACGTGTCGGTCAACGCGGAGCTTGAAATCAAGCCTGGGGTAGTTATTGCCTTTGCAAGGGATACCCGGCTCGAAATCAACGACAACGGTGGTATCCTGAATGCAAAGGGCGATTCCACCAAACCGATCCGCCTTATCGGAAAGGAAACTACAAAAGGTTTCTGGGCGGGTGTGACATTCCGCTCGTCGAGCAGTGCGAATACACTCGAATACGTACAGGTGCTGCATGCAGGAAGCAAGCCGTTGTACGGTACTACCAAAGCAGGTATGGCTGTGCTGGGAAGCGGCCGAGCGGAAGTAAATATCAGGCATTGCTTATTCGAACAGAATGCAGGTTACGGCCTCTACCTGGAACATGCTGTAATACTTGGCGCATTTGAAAAGAATAATTTCAAAGACAATACGGAAGCAGGTATCCTTCTCGGCGCCGAGAATGTGAAAAACCTCGATACGGATTCCAAATTTACCAATGGCAATGGCCGGAACGTCGTGGAGATCTACGCGTCATCCCTGGCTAAGAATGCGGCCAGCGAAGTAATCTGGAAAGGATTTAAAGACAAAACCCCTTACAGCATCCTTGAAAATGTGACGTCCGATGCCAACTGGAAACTGTTGCCCGGTGTGATCATCGAAATAGGGAGGGCAGGATATATCAATATCGATGGCGGCTACATCAATGCCGTAGGAACTGAAACCAGCAAAATCGTGATCCGCGGGGCCGAAAACACCGCAGCGTACTGGAAAGGCATCCTCTGTTTCTCCACCAGCGACCAGAATGTCTTCGAAAACGCGGAAATCTCGGGTGGCGGCAACATTCCGATTGTCTCAGGCAAGAAAGCGAACATCGCCGTGTACGGCGGACAGTCCAGAATGACGATCCGTAAATCGGTGATTTCCAACAGCGGTGGCTACGGCATTTTTGTTAACTACCAGGGTACGATCAATGCCGACGTCGAAACAGCGAATACATTTAAAGACAACGCGCAGGCTAAGTTGCTGAAAGAGTAATGGATAGCTCCACGCTTTGTGCCAGTGTCATATTTGGTCTGATTACGTTCCTGGTGGTCTTTACATTCCACCAGGCCCTCAAAAGCTCCGGAACGTTTGCCGCGATGGCAGTTATCTGGATAGTGATGCAGAGCGGTGTCGCCCTGGCCGGATATTTCAAGAATACCGATACCATTTTTCCCAGATTGTTGTTATTAGTGGTTCCACCTGCGATCCTGTTGGCCTGGCTGTTTTTCGCCAGGCCCGGGAAAGTCCTGATGGACAGGATGGACATTCACCTTCTCACGATGATCCACGTGGTGCGGGCGCCGATCGAGGTGGTTTTGTATTGGTCGTTTATCGACGGGATGGTACCACATGAGATGACGTTCGGCGGAGGTAACCTGGATATCCTGTCCGGGCTCTCAGCTCCCTGCATTTATTATTGGGGAGTTATGAAGAACGGAGTACGATGGCGGATGCTGGTGATCTGGAATTTCGCTTGCCTCGGGTTGCTGATCAACGCAGTTTTCAGGTCGGTGTTGTCCACACCGCTGTCCTTTCAGACCTTCGGGTTTGAGCAGCCTAATGTCCTCGCTTTCCAGTTTCCGTTTGTCCTCTTGCCGGGAGTGGTCGTGCCGATTATCCTTTGCGCACATCTGGTGGTGATCCGTAGTCTGGTGAAAACACATTGGCAGGAAACCAGGGCGTTGAACTTCGGAAGGGCGGTGATCAACCACTTTTTTAGTTGAAAGCATATTACAGCCATGAAAACATTGAATCACATGATGCTTGCGGCATTGCTCATGACCGCGGGCCTGCAACCGCCTGCGGTAGGGAAAGCGAGACGCTCTGCCCGGCAGCCATTTCCCGGCCGGGGATTCTGGGTTGTGGAAACGGCACCAGATCACAGGTCCACCACAGTCAGATATTATGCCAACAGCAATTATCTGGTTTCCGAGGAGGTAACGCGGGGTGAGCTGGATGTGACGAAGCTTTCCGTGAGAAAGTACCTGAATGAACAGCTCAGAAAGGCGCTGGAAAAAGATACTACGGCGCAGGCCAACATCAGGCTCTATGAAATCCGCTGATATGGTTTCCATTGTCGGGCTTATCGGAGTGGTGCTCTACTTTTTTATCGCGGCTCAGGGTGCCTTCTATCATATTGGTTTTGGAAAAGCGATGTTCCATATTCCGGCTGAGGGGTTCATCCAGCTCAGGAAGGCCGTTGACCCGGTGGTGAGACGTAAACTCAAAGGACTGTACCTGTCTGCATTGGCGATCATGTTCACGTGGCTGGTCCTGACGGATAAATCTGGCGGATTCCTTTCCTACGGGCCGGTCCTGATCGCCTTCCTGTTGCTGGTTACCGACCTGGTGCTGATCCTGAAATGCAGCGAGCCGGTCAATGAGTTGATCAACAGTGATTTGTTGAATACGCAGCAAGGCTATTCGAATGCCCGGAAAGAATGGATGAAATTTATTTTCATCCGCGGATATCTGTCGGTTTCTGGCTTCGTGATCCTGCTGGCTCACCTGATTTTTCAAAATAAGTTTTAATTCAATCTAAAAAAGCCATGTTAACTAAAATGAAAACACGTTCCACGGTCATCGGCAGATTTACGAAATCTGTACTGGCCCTCGCAGTGCTTGCCATGTCCTTCACCGCCTGTAAGGACGACGATGATAATGTTGATCCCGACGGTGGAAGCGACGGTACCGAAAAGGCATTTATCCCTGCCAAAGACAAGACCTACCGATATAAGACGACAGATTCCGACGGCGCAACGAGCACTTCCGTAACCAAGGTGACGAGCGTCAGGGATTCTGCAGGCTTGCAGGTCCATGCGATCCAGGAGATCATGACAGAGGAGGATGAGGACTTTGAAATAAACTATAAAGCTTACAGCCACGACGGTCTTACCACCAATGAACTTTCCTACCCGCCTGCGCTCGTGGCTATGGTAAGCGAACTGAATCAGATCGCATACATCGAGGACCTGCAAATCACCGGCTTCCCCCAATATCAGAATCTCGAAAACAAAGGGACCGTGAACAGCTTGCTCACATACAAGGGTGACCCCATCAAGCTGAAAATGAAGCTGCAATTCCCCGTCGGAGAAGATGATGTCGTTAATGCGCTGCTGGAAGCTAAAATCACGCATAAATCGGGAAAGGCTACCAAAGAAGAAAGCATTACTACTCCCGCCGGAACTTTCAACTGTACCAAATGGGAATATACTTACGAAGTGTACACCAAAATGGAAACCGAGATCGTGCCGCTTGAAGAAAAGACCGAGGTTTATAACGTATCGCTCTGGACTTCGCCGGGCGTGGGTGTCGTGAAGACCATTGAAAAGTCGGAAGAAACCACTTCCACAACCGAATTGCAGAAAATTGACTAGCCCGCGGTACATGAAAAAGGGGGTATTGCTACTACAATGGGTTGCGGTGGCATGGCTGGTCGCCGCGTGCAGCAGTGAGGATGGTCCCGGCGCAAAGGAACCGGGGGCAAAGGATGGTTATGCAACCGGAAAGGTGACCGCTGCCGACGGCAGTCCGATCAAAGGCGTAGAGGTGGTAATTGACAACACGATGATCCACGCGTCTTATTCGATAGGAAATTCGAACGAGCAGGGTAATTATGAAATCCAGCTTCCGAAGGTCGGCACGTTCATGGCATCGGCGCAGCTGGTCAAACAGTATAATGGCAGGCGGTACGAGCTAGACCTCGATCCGGACGTGTACGAGGCATTCAGCATCGATGGGGCTGTGCGGAACTTTCAGTGGAAGATGACCGGCGAGCGCCCGGAAGGGGAGGGTTACTACGGTGCCACGATCGGGATCAACAAGTCGGTGATGAGCGCCATTTATGACTCTGAAAACATCGAGTTTACGCTGACTCCGGTAGGGCCGCTGATCGACGGATCGAAGGGAAGTGTTTTAAAAGTGAAACACGGCAAGCCGTATTCGAAGGACTATGGTAACCTGGTCGATATTCCCCTGGGCAGGTATGAAATGACGGCCTTTTACAATGGGGAGAATGGCAAAATGCCGGTCAAATTACGCAACCATTTTTCAGAAGACGAGTTCGAAAATACACTGGTCATTGATTTTGAGCCTTCCACGATGTGGGGTTCGAACGCCGCCTTCATCTCATACACGGAATAATGTGAGGTAAAGCGGTTTAAAAGAGCAAACAATAGAGAAATAGGATGGATAATTTGGGACTAGCCAGATCTTTAAGACCTGGCTAGTTTTGTTTTTATACCAAAACAGAAAAACTCTTGAAGATTGCCCCAAGCCTAACCGCATCGAATATACGCGCCTGTGAACCGCCGTGGTTGAGTACCGACTGCTCGTGAGAGGTTACGCACATTTCACAGCCGTTCAATGCCGATACGACAAGGCTGAGCAATTCGAAAAACTCCTTGCCCAGTACCGGGTTCACCATAATGCTCATTTTGATACCCGCAGGTGCATTGTCGTAAAACTCCTTGTGCATGAAATGGCGGAAACGGTAAAATACGTTGTTCGCATTCATCAATGACACACAGGCAGTTACCTCGGCCAGTTCTTTTTCGTCGGCACCTTCCTGGGTAGCCAGTTCTTCCAGGGCCGTGATCAGGGTTGCATTTTTTTCATTGATCGCTACGGACAACGCAAGCAGCAGCGCTTCTTTGCGGTTCAGTGTCTGCGACTTCAATACATTACCTACGTTGATTTTCAGGTCTTTCAGGTAACGGTGATCGAGCGCCGCGAGCTTGTTGATCAGCACGCTTTCGAATTCTGCGGGCAGATTGACTTCTTTATACAAGGATTCTTTCGTGTTCCCCGTTGCTGCAAATGGATACATGTCAGTGATTGTTGATCGGGAAGGCCTCCCGGTGGTGTTAATAAAAAAGCAGTTCACAGAACCGGCGCGCAAATGCTGGCTACCTGCTTGTGAACCGCTTCGGAATGGTTGATTAGGTGCAGCCGGCTAGGCGTGGCCAGCTAGGCAAGCGTTGCTTCGCCTTTTTGCCAGTTGCAAGGGCAAAGCTCGTCAGTTTGCAGTGCGTCGAGTACGCGAAGTACTTCAGACACGTTACGGCCTACTGAAAGGTCGTTTACAGATACCCAGCGGATGATACCCTGTGGGTCCACGATGTAAGTTACGCGGTAAGCGATTTTTTCGTTGGCTTCCAGGATGCCCAGTTCTTCTGCCAGTGATTTGGAAGTATCGGCCAGCATCGGGAACTGAAGGTCACGCAGGTCGTCGTGATTCTTGCGCCATGCCAGGTGTACGTACTCACTGTCGGTAGAAGCACCGATCAGGATAGTGTCACGGTCAGCAAAGTCGGAAGTGTGTTTGTTGAATTCCGCAATCTCGGTAGGGCACACGAAGGTGAAATCTTTTGGCCACCAGAACATAACCATCCACTTCTCAGCATTTTTGTGGTCTTCTGAGGTAATATCGTAGAATTCGTTTCCTTTTTCAAGAGACACTACGGATGTTTTTTTGAATTCAGGGAAAACCGATCCCACAGATAACAGTCTATTTGCCATGATTGCTCGTTTGTTTATAAATTGTATTTTTTGGTGTTACAAAACTACGAACGCAGAGCAATCAGGACAACCTCTAACCTGGTACTATGCCAGGAAAGAGTTGATTTTATTGAATGAATTTAGTTTTATTTATCGGAACGGAGATGTTATAGATAGCACTTATAATGCTATAAATTTCTGCAATATAATTATATTAATAATAACTGTAATTATAAATTATCAACCGGGCATAACACCCAACACGGTTTCCAGCGACATCCCGCGTGAACCCTTGATCAGGATCAGTGTATTTTCCTGCGGATTATCCATCACCCAGTTATGCAACGAAAATTTGTCCGGAAAATAATAGGCCTTGGGTAGCGCAGGCAGCGCGTGCTGCATCAGCTGACCAGCCAGGATCACGATATCGAAATGCTCTCCGGCGATCTGCTTTCCCAGTGCGAGGTGCTCTTCCGCCGCCGCGTCGCCCAACTCGAACATATCCCCGAGAATGAGCATTTTGCGAGGGGCTTCCATCCGGCCAAAATTTGCTACGGCTGCCGCCATGGATGACGGGTTGGCATTGTAAGCATCCATAATGACCGTGTTGGAGCCCTTTTTCACGATCTGAGACCGGTTATTGTCCGGCTCATAGCTGGCTATCGCTTCATAAGCGTCGGCATCCGACACATCAAAATGTTTTCCGACAGCGAGGGCTGCGCATATGTTATCAAAATTGTAGCGGCCCGGCAGATGTGTAGTCACGGTTTTACTTCCATTACTGAACACGACATTGGGATTTTCTTCGAGCAGCGTCGGGTTCACTGCGCTGTTCTCGGAGCAATAAAAGACGATCTCCCCAAATGCGCGGCGCTTGCTCACCATGTCCATGATAACGTCCTGCGTCGAGTTCACAAAGACGGTCCCTTTCTTTTTCGACAAAAAATCAAAAAGCTCACCCTTGCCCTTGATAATTCCTTCCACTCCGCCAAAACCTTCCAGGTGTGCCTTGCCGATATTGGTGATCAGGCCGTGGGTAGGTTGGGCAATGCTTGCAAGCAGCGCGATCTCCTGCTGGTGGTTGGCGCCCATTTCGATCACGGCCATTTCCTGTTTCGCGGGATCAACGGACAGGATAGTGAGCGGTACGCCGATATGGTTATTGAGATTTCCGCGGGTCGCGTAAGTATTGTACTTCATGGAGAGCACCTTGGCGATGAGCTCTTTGGTAGTGGTTTTGCCATTCGATCCGGTCAGTGCCAGCACCGGAAATTCGAACGTTTTGCGGTGTGTACGTGCCAGGTCCTGCAGTGCTTCCAATGTATTTTTCACGAGCAGGTACCGGTCGGAAGTTACTACTGCCGCATCGTCGACCACGGCATAGGCAGCCCCTTTACCCAATGCGTCGGCCGCATATTGGTTACCGTCGAATTTATCTCCCTTCAAAGCGAAGAAAATACAGCCCTCACTGATCTGGCGGGTATCGGTGGAGACTTTGGAATGGTGGCGGAACAGCCCGTAAATGGTTTCTATGGAAGTATACATGAATTGACAGCTCGTTATAAAGTAATGCGGGCTTATTTCGTTAGGTTTAGGACAAACACGCCTTGAAACCTGCAAAACTAATAGAATATTCCTCAACGATGCGAACCAAATTTACCTCCTTTATCCTCTGCCTGATCTACTTCTCAAACCTGCCTGCGTTGCTGGCCCAGCAAGCCTGGTTCAAAATGGACACGCTTACAAAGGTGTCGGCCAATGGCGGTAAAATGACGAATCCATGGGCGGGCGGCCTCAATGCCCCGCAATACCTGAAAATGCATTTGAATAACGATGCAGATGAGGATCTGGTCGTTTATGACCGTACCAACAGCAAGGTCACCACGTTTCTGGCCGGCCCGCATCCGGTACAAACCGGGAAAAAGACGTTCATCCACACGCCCTATTACGAATCCCTTTTTCCCAAAGCCGATAACTGGATGATCCTCGCCGATTACAATGGTGATGGCCTTAAAGATCTTTTCACCAGCACCTCGCTGGGTATTACACTGTACCGGCAGGTGAAGGCCGGCAACACCTGGTCGTTCAAGCTGATGCGTGATGCCTTGTATACCAAAGGTTTTTCAGGAAATATCAATTTACAGGTATCCGGTACCGATATTCCGGGCATTACCGACGTGGACGACGATGGGGACCTGGATCTGCTGACATTCGATTTTTCAGGGACTTACATTGAACTGCACCAGAACTTGAGCATGGAGAAATTCGGCGTCCCCGACAGTCTGGGAACCTCGGCGAGCCCGGTATTCCAGCGCAATGGTGATTGCTGGGGCAATTTTCATAAAGGCGATGCGGAGGACTTTGTCGTGGGTGTCAACTGCGGCGTCGTGTCGGACCCCTCGGGCGGGCGTATCATGCATGCGGGAAATTCGATTCTGCTGCATGATCTGAATGGCGACGGTACCAAGGACCTGCTGGCCGGTCACGTGAGTAATGAGCACATTTCATTCCTGACCAATTCGGCCAAAGGTATCATCGCTGATTTCACGGGTTTTACCAATACTTATCCGGCGGCGGACCCGGTTTCCCTGCACATTTTCCCGGCGGCATTCTACGAGGATGTTGATTTCGATGGTGCCAAAGATTTGCTGATCGCTCCGAGTATTCCCGCCAACGATATCAATCTTACCGATTTCAAATCTTCGGGCTGGTATTATCAAAACAGTGGCACCAGTGATAAGCCGGTTTTCAAACTGGTAAGAAAGAACTTTCTGCAGG
The DNA here is from genome assembly GCF_059568735.1 of Dyadobacter ginsengisoli DSM 21015. Lineage (NCBI taxonomy): Bacteria > Pseudomonadati > Bacteroidota > Cytophagia > Cytophagales > Spirosomataceae > Dyadobacter > Dyadobacter ginsengisoli. The sequence goes on along the minus strand of NZ_JCANTY010000003.1, from coordinate 661,418 downwards.
ACCAGATGATCGACGTCGGAGAGAATGCCGTGCCTTCGTTTTTTGACATCGATGGCGATGGTGACCTGGATATGCTCATCGGTACCGGAGGAATGCCGGTGACAGGTGGCTACAAAGGCAGTTTCTGGCTGTTGAGGAACAATGGAACCGCCAACACACCTGACTTTGTCGTCGAGTCACAGGATTACCTCGACCTGGTTTCCAGGTTGTCGGTCTACAATATCAAACCGCAATGGGCCGATTTCAACGGCGATGGGATCATCGATCTCGGTTTCGCGGCAACGTCATCGGCTAACCTCAAACTCGAATACCGTTACATTCCCAATAAAGGCACCACAGGCGGAGTAGCGCAGTTCAACATCGCCGACGCGGTGGCCATTGCCATGCCGGGAGAGCTTCAAACCGGTGATTCTCCTTTCTTTTATGATGCGGATGGCGATGGCGATTTGGACCTGCTCGCAGGTAAAACCCAGGGCAATATTTATTATTATTCCAACATCGGAACCAACAAGCAGTACACTTTCAAACTGGAAACGGATGCATTCGCTGGCGTAGGGATCAACTTCGCGGGACGCTTCTCTCAGGTCGCCGTAACCGATTTCGATCTTGACGGCAAACCCGACCTGGCTACCGTCGATCATACCGGAAACATTCGTGTTTTCAGCAATGCCGATTGGGGAAAATGGACGGAGCGGAAAGGAACACTGGTGAGCATTAACGGGAAAGCGGCGGATACCAATTTTGGCAATTACCTGTCCATCGCCATCGCCGATTGGAACGGAGATAAAAAGCCCGACGTCGCCATTGGTACCAATGCGGGTGGCGTGCGGCTGTTGAGCAATATCCTTCCGGTTACGATCACCGGAAACGAGCCGGGTAATGCAGGCGAAGTAAAAGTCTTCCCTAATCCCTCGATTGATTTTTTTAAGATATATTCTTCCAAAGCAGGTGCCTTCGATGTGCTGACGGCGGGTGGTATCAAAATGCTCCGGAACCGCAGGATTCGTGCCAACGAGGTACAGGAGATATCAACTGCACAGTGGCCTGCCGGTCTGTACCTGGTTGAATTGACGGCCGGTAACAGCCGGATAGTCCGAAAGGTAGTGGTGGGGAACTAGGTCCGGTAAGTCAGCAAGACTTGCCAGACCTTGCAGTAGATACCCGGACGAATGCCCTTACATGATAAAATCCAAAAAATATTCATGCAAGCTCTTCTGGGTGTTATCTTCCATTTTATCGGTGGCTTCGCCTCCGGCAGTTTTTACATTCCCTACAAGCAGGTCAAAGGCTGGGCCTGGGAGTCTTACTGGATCGTCGGCGGGCTTTTCTCCTGGCTCATTGTGCCGCCGCTCGCCGCTTACCTGACCATTCCGGGGTATACCGAAATCATCGCCCATACCCATGGCGGCATCCTTTTTCTGACCTACTTTTTTGGAGTGCTCTGGGGCATAGGCGGCCTCACGTACGGGCTGGGTGTACGTTACCTGGGCGTTGCGCTCGGGAGCTCCATTATCCTCGGACTTTGTTCGGTTTTCGGCGCGCTGATTCCCTCGATTTATTACGAATTCAATCCGCAACCCGGGAAAGACACGATTTCCGCGCTTTTTACCAATAGTTGGGGGCAGATGGTGCTCCTCGGATTGCTCGTTTGTGTGATCGGGATCATTATTTGCGGCAAGGCTGGGGCGATGAAAGACGCCGATTTGCGGAAAACAGGCCACGTGGCAGCAGATAATACCGAGTTCAAAATCGGCCTTGGCTTAACAGTCTCCATCATTTCCGGTGTCCTTAGTGCCTGTTTTGCATTCGGTATCGACGCGGGAAAAATCATGGCGCAGGAAGCGAACGAGATCTGGAAAGCCGCGAATCCGGGAGAAGGGGAGTTCTTATTCCAAAACAATGTCACCTACGTGGTGATCCTCTGGGGCGGTCTCACCACCAATTTCATCTGGTGTATGCTGCTCAATGCCCGCAATAAAACTTTCGGTAACTACACCGATTCTTCCACGCCGCTTCTTTCGAACTACATTTTTTCCGCATTGGCGGGCACTACCTGGTTTTTGCAATTCTTCTTTTACGGAATGGGAGAGAGCAAGTTAGGAAATGGGCCGAGCTCCTGGATCTTGCACATGGCATTCATTATTTTGGTCGCCAACTCCTGGGGACTAGTCCTCAAAGAGTGGAAAGGAGTAAGTAGAAAGACCATCACGTCCATTATCACCGGGATCCTGGTCATCGTGCTGTCGGTTTTGATCGTCGGTTATGGTAACTATCTCAAAGAATAGGTTCATGAAAAGGCATTATCCGGTCATGTTGGCGATGCTGGTCGCAGCCGTGGGCTGCCAGTTAAACAACAAAAGCGATCAGAAAGCATTGGAAACAAAACAGACGCAGGCTGCCGGTACATTCGGCTACGATCTTGCATTTTTGACAAAATATAAAGAAACCATCGTCCTGACCGCCCCGGACAATACCGACGCAAAGGCCCTCATCAACCCTGCCTTTCAAGGCAGGGTAATGACCAGCACAGCCACCGGCGACAGCGGCAATAGCTATGGCTGGATCAACTATAAACTCATCGAAAGCGGACAGTATCAACCCCATATGAATGGGTACGGAGGAGAGGAGCGGTTTTGGCTTTCTCCCGAAGGCGGGCAGTTTTCGGTGTATTTCAAAAAAGGCCATACGTTCGATTTCGCAAACTGGCAGACGCCGGCACTAATCGATACGGTTTCATACAAGGTCGTGGAATCAGATGCCAATTCGGTGAAGTTTCAGATGAATGCGATGATCGAGAACTATTCCGGCAAGATGTTCGTGATCGGGATCGACCGGAAGATTTCGATGCTGAGTAAGGAAAACATCACTGCATTGCTGGATTTACATTCGCTGGACGGTGTGAAGGCAGTAGCTTACCAGTCGGTGAATTCCGTTACCAACGAAGACGAAGAATGGAAACCTGAAACCGGCATGCTGGGTATCTGGCTGCTGGGCATGTTCCGGCCATCGGACCACACGACCATTATTGCGCCCTTTACCAAAGCATTGTCCGAAAGACCACTGATCACCGATGACTACTTTGGGAAAATCCCTGCCGACAGGCTGGTTGTGAAAGACTCGACGCTTTTCCTCAAAGCCGATGGCAAGCACCGGAGCAAGATTGGCCTTGCACCGCGCTCGGCACGTAATGTGGCCGGCAGCTATGATGCCGAAAAAAACATTCTGACGATCATCCAATACGATTTAGACCCGCAGGGGCAATACATGAAATCCACCTGGGAAATCCACAAGGATCCGTACAACGGCGACGCACTGAACGCCTACAACGACGGTAAACTGACCGACGGAACGCAAATGGGGCCCTTCTATGAGCTGGAATCGAATTCATCAGTGAAAGCATTAAAACAGGGCGAATCCATTACGCATCGCCAACGCACCTATCATTTCGAAGGAGATAAAGCCGCCTTGAATACCATTGCCCTGAGGGTGCTGGGAGTGAATATTGACCAAATCGGAGAAATTTTTAAATAAAAGCATGATAGGGCAGGATAGTTTAGGGGTGAGCAGCACAGATATTTACATACCGATCGCAAGATTTTATTGGATGTATCGGAGAGTGAATACAGATCGCTGACTATTCCTGATCCCTGTGAAAAATTCAGAAAGTTTATCAGAAACCTATCTGATCACACGCTGGCAGCAGTTTTGTGCGGGAGATAAAAACGCCTTCGGGGAAATTACGGAGCGCAACTACGCCGCCCTCTATCACTACGGAACCCGCTTTACCAGCGACCGCGACCTGATTAAGGATTGCCTGCAAGACCTTTTTCTGGAAATCTGGGAAAGGAGGCATTCATTGTCACACATTGATACCATCAAACCCTATCTGTTTCAATCCCTCAGAAACAACCTTATCCGACGTGTCCGGAAGCAATCCTTTTTCTCAGACATTCGAGACGACGATGTCGAAGACGACCTGTCCCCTGAAACGGATTGGATCATTCAGGAAACAGACCAGCTCACGAGTCACCGGTTAAAGCAAGCCATCGACGCCCTCCCCAAACGCCAGAAAGAAGCTCTCTACCTCAAATATTACGAAAACCTTTCCTACGAGGAAATCGCAACCGTGATGGGTTTACAGCGCCAAGCCGTCGCCAATTACCTGCAATACGGAATTGCAAAACTGCGCGAATACTGGCAACACGCCGCGATTTTCATGACATTGTTTTCGGATGTGGTCTGGTATTAAAAAAATCTGAAAAAAATATTCATGCTCATGGGTACTATTTGCTGACGGCATACTCATCGTATTAAAGCAAATAGTGAAATAAAATCCATGAATAATTATAGCGACTTCCGGGTTCACGACTGGGTGGAAGATCTGCCTTTCCAGCGCTGGGTTTACCGAGGAGAACGGGACGAATTCTGGCAGCGTTTCAGGCAGGAACATCCCGGACAGCTCGGCGCAATGGAGCAGGCGAGGGAAATTCTTCTGGCGGTCCGTGGACAACAGGAGGTGCTTTCTGAAACCGAAGTAAAGGCGCGGGTAAGCCAGATACTGAATGCGATCCCGGATGAGCCTGCGATCCGGCCGTTGCCATGGTGGCGCAGCAATTGGCTCAAAATGGCTGCGATGTTGATTTTGGTGCTTGGCGTAGCATTCAGTTTAATGCGGCAGGAGCAAAGCCTGAAAAAACTGCAAACGCTGGTAGCTGATATGACGGATTTTGAAAAGCCTGAAATACTGGAAGTAATCAATAGCGGAAATACGATCCGCCTGGTGAACCTCCCCGACGGCAGTTCCATCGTGCTTAAAAAGAATGCCCGTGTTAGTTATCCGGCTGTTTTTGAAAAAGATAAGAGGGAGGTGACCATGAGCGGCGAGGCATTTTTTGAGGTGGTCAAGAACCCCGAGCAGCCATTCTTTGTGTTCGCCGGAAACATGGTGACCAGGGTGAAAGGGACTAGTTTCAGCATCAAGGCCAATGAAGGAGATGAGGAAGTCGAACTCGTGGTGAAGACTGGACTTGTAGAAGTATCGGCCAGCGAGGATGCCGATAAGCCGAAGCCAAATGTTGCTCCTAAGCTGCTTCTCAAACCGAATGAGCAGGTTACCTTCAACCGCAAAAGCCGGAGCATGGTAACGAAAACCGTTCAGCGGCCCGTGTTGCTGAACATTCCGGCGGAGAGCCGGGCGTTCGAATTCAGGCGGACACCTTTGAGCGAAGTCTTTACAATCCTCGAAGACACGTATGGGATCGATATACAATTTGATCAGAAAGCCATTGCACATTGTACGCTCACCGCACGACTGGGCGACGAGCCCGTCAGCGAAAAGCTGGACCTGATTTGTGCAGTCGTGAATGCGCGGTACGAAACGCATGAGAACGTGATCGCAATCACGTCGCAAGGCTGTGAATAGCTTTTATTAAACCTTTTTACATATGGGAAAAAATTACATGACGATCATCGGACGGATCATGAAAATCAGCATTGTCCCGTGCATGCTCTGGATGCTCTGTGTGCAGCTTTCACTCGCAAAAGACCTGCGCGCACAGGAAATTTTGAGTCAGCGTATATCTATATCCGTTAATGAAATGGAAATGGATAAAGTGCTCGAGAAAATCGAAAGCCAGACCAAGATCCGTTTCATTTACAGCGCCGAAGTGATCCATGCCGATCGCAAGGTAACACTCGAAAGCCAGAACCAGCGACTCGACGTGGTGCTTGAAACGCTGCTGGGGCCACTCGGTATTGAGTACAAAGTTTCGAAGAAGACGATCCTGCTGCGGAAAATGGCTGAGAAAAAGGCCTCATTGAAAACAGAACCTGCCGAAAAGGCAGTTCCGGGTGGAACAGACCGTGAAATCACCGGAAAGGTCATTGATGAAAAAGGAGAACCCATTCCCGGCGCGAGCGTGGTCGTTAAAGGTACGACACTGGGCACATCCACGAATATAGAGGGCAACTACCAGCTTTCGGTGCCCGAGGAGAATGGTATAGTGATATTCAGTTTTGTAGGGTATATCAGTCAGGAAATCCGGATCGGCAATGCAACCAGCCTGGACATTACACTGAAAGTCGATGAAAAAGCTTTGGAAGAAGTAGTGGTCGTGGGTTTCGGCCAGCAGAAAAAGGTATCCGTGACAGGCGCCGTGGCGTCCGTCACATCGGAAGTATTACAGCAGAGTTCATCAGCAAGCTTAGCCAACTCTTTGTCGGGGCGCTTACCGGGCCTGACCTCCATTCAATCGGGTGGGGGCCAGCCGGGACGCGATGATGCGACGATGTACCTGCGCGGCGCTGCCACCACCAACGGCCGCAGCCCGCTGATCCTGATCGACGGTGTACCGCGGGACAACATCCGCACGCTCGACGCCAATGAGGTAGCCACCATTTCCATTCTGAAAGATGCTTCTGCAACGGCTGTGTTTGGGGTAAGAGGTGCCAATGGGGTGATCCTGATCACGACCAAGCGAGGAACGGCCGGTAAAAATGAACTCACCATCAACGCGGAACAGAGCTTCTCGTCATTTACCCGCGAGCCGGAACGCCTGCATTCGCTGGAATACATGGCTTTGCGCAATGAGGCTTCCAAAAACGACGGTATCACGCCATTACCATTTTCCGAAGAACTCATGGCCAAGTATGCCAACCCGCTGGCTGGCCTGGATCCGAATGACCCGGATTATGCCCGCAAAGCGATGGTGAGGAAATACATTTATCCGGATCACGACTATTACCGCGAATATATCTCACGCTACTCCCCGCAAACGCGCGTGAACATGAATGTAAACGGCGGTACCGACAAGGTTTCTTATTTTGTCAATGGAGGTTATCTGCATCAAGGTGGGAACCTCAATACGCAACCGAAATCGGTGCTGGGTTACGATCCTTCTGCCAAAATGGACCGTTACAGCTTCCGTGCGAACCTCGATTATAAGGTTACCAACTCCCTGAAGTCCTTTCTCAATATAGGTAGCTATATCGAGCAGGTGAATATGCCTGCGGCCTGGCTCTATGGCAACAGTGACACCGGCTGGATGATGAGCGATCTTATTTACCAGGCACAGACCATCCTGCCTATCACGCCCGGGCCTACCACGATTGAGGGTTTTGGTGTTGCACCGGGACAGATCGTCGATCCGGGTTATATGGATCGCTCCGCATTCGAGATCATGAACCGGATGGGTTACCGGAACGAAGTCCGTTCCAATCTGAATGCATCGTTCGGCATGGAATGGGATTTGGGAAACACCATTACAAAAGGTTTGAGCATCAAGGGAATGCTTTCTTACGATTCCCGGTCCACCACCGCCATGCAGGGTAAAAAGTCGGAAAGGCTGTACCTGGCTGAGGTAGATCCGGTGAAAGATGAGCTCAGTTACGCGATCAAACGTTCGGACGAGGCACTGCTTTCACTCAGTAAAGGCGCTGATTCCCGTTATAATATCAATATGCAGGGTTCGCTTAACTACCAGCGTTTGTTTGGTGGGAAGCACGATATCACCGGAATGATCCTCGGCCAGCGCGACACCTGGGAGTCGACCGGCGGAGAAATCCCGTTTAATGTGCTGGGGGTGGCTGCCCGCGCCACTTACGGATACGATGAGCGCTATCTGGCCGAAGTCAATATGGGTTATAACGGTTCCGAACAATTTGCACCGGGGCATCGTTACGGCTTTTTTCCCGCATTCTCCGCAGGCTGGATCATCACTAATGAAAACTTTCTGAAAAACAACCGCTACATCACCAATCTGAAATTGCGGGCTTCCTATGGCAAGGTAGGGAATGACAAAATGGGGAGTGCCCGGTTTTTGTACCAAAGCAATATCACCATAGGAGGGGGTGGACCGCTGGGCAGCTTGGGTTTGGGACAGACGATCAACCAGGGTTTGCTCGGGAACCCGAATATCACCTGGGAAATTGCCAAAAAGCAGAATTATGGCCTGGACTTGCAGATTCTGAGAGATCTGAACCTGACACTGGATGTCTTCAAGGAGCGCCGCAGCAATATTCTCATTTCGCGCGGAACTGTCCCAGAATTCCAGGGTGTGCCGCTGGGCAACATTCCGAAAGTCAATATGGGACTGGTGGACAATAAAGGGTATGAGCTCGAACTAACCTATAACAAGGCATTTTCGAAGGATTTTCGCGTCATCGTTTCGGGAAATTACGGCTATAACCACAACACCGTGAAGTTCCTCGATGAGTCGGCGCGGGATGAATCCTACGCTTACCGCAACCGTTCGACGGGCTTTTCATTGAATCAGTCGTGGGGCTACAAAATCGATTACAGCAATGGGAATGGCTATTTCAATTCCAAGGAAGAGCTCGACGGTTACCTCAAAAACACCACCTATGGTTTTGGAGAACCGCGTGTGGGCGATTTCAGATATATCGATTTGAACAAGGACGGCGTCGTCAATGATAAAGACCAGGCCCCGATCGGCTACTCGAACATCCCGCGCGTGATTTATGGTCTGTCGCTGACATTCGAATACAAAGGGTTTGATCTGACCACCTTTTTTCAGGGAGTGGGTAAATACACCAGCAATTATGGACATCAGGGGGTTTACGAATACATTATCCGTGGCACCTATTTCGATTACCACAAAACAGCCTGGACACCTGAACGCTATGCTAATGGCGAAAAAATCACTTATCCGGCGCTCAGCACCCACAGCAATACCAACCACACCGCCAATGATTTTTTCGTCATGAACCGGTCATTCACGCGATTGAAAAACCTGGTATTGGGATACACATTGCCGGCGGGATCATTGAAAGCCGTGGGTGTCAGCAAAATGCGCGTGTACGTAAGCGCCCAGAATTACTTCACCTGGGACCATCTCAAAATGGGGCACCTCGATCCTGAAAACGACAGTTCGCTGGGCTACCCGGTAACCAAAATGGCCAATTTCGGTTTGAACATCACTTTCTAATGGCGACTATGAAACTGAAAAATTTACTATATGCATTGATCCTGTCCGCTTTTGCGGTTACTTCCTGCAAGGACGTACTCGATATGGCACCGGACGGGAAGCTGACCATGGACGAAATTTTCGCCGACAATGACAAAACCGGTGCATTTCTGAACAGCTGTTATGCCAATATTCCGGTAAAAGGGACGCGGTATTTCTTCTGGAGCCGGGGGCCGGTGAACTGGAGTGACGAATCGTGGGATACCGATGCCGAGGCAGAATCATGGATCATGTCGGGGCGGATGTACAATGGGGATGCATCTGCCGGCAACCACCCGGTCACCAACATCAGTGCCGAGGGAGGCAATGGTGACTACTGGGCGCGCTACTGGAGTGCGATCCGGAACTGTACCCTGTTTATCAGCCGCATTGATCAGGCGACGGTACGAAACCCCTCGGACCGCGCTCGCTGGAAGGCAGAAGCACATTTGCTTCGGGCTTATTATTATTCCGAGCTGCTCAAATGGTTCGGCGCAGTGCTGCCCATTGAACGAGAGCCGTATGATTTTCAGCAGGACTTTTCAAAAGTGACCAAAGCCAGCTACTACGAAGTGGTCAAATTCATCATGGAGGATTGCGACGTGGCATTGAAAACAGCTGAGCTACCCTGGCGTATCACCACCGACAGCGAAGGAGGCCGGGTCAATAAGGCGCTGGCAGAAGCGATCAAGTCTAAAATGATCCTGTTCGCAGCGAGTCCGTTGAACAATGCAGGACAGGATCATTGGCAGGAAGCATATCAGGTCAATAAAACTTCCCTCGAAAACCTGCGGGCGAATGGCTATGAGCTTTATAACAGAGTGAACCTGCCGCAGACCTACCTGTCCGAAGTCGCATTCCTGGGCTCGGACAAAAATGAGAAGACCGCGCTGTACAATGAGTATTTCACCCAGACCATGAAGTACGCGCCTAATCCAGTAGACCGCGAAACGATTTACCAAAGCCGGGAAAACCAGGGTAACATCTGGAATATCGATGGCATTGGTTCACAGGATGGTTATAAATCAGGTACGTGTCCGACGCAGGAGCTGGTGGATGCCTATGAAACCAAAGACGGCCAGCCTGTGCTCGACCTCGATAAACCGTACCTGGACGAGCAGCACCTGCAGCCGAACTACAATGCGGCCAACAAAACCTACGATCCGAAAAACCCTTATGCCAACCGAGATCCGCGTTTTTATGCATCCATTTATTACAATGGCTCCAAACGCAGGGCGATGTGGAATTTTGCGGAATCTCCGGAGTCGTTCGAAAACTATCCCGCGCCGATCGGCAACCGCACGCGTATCATCGCGACTTACAAGAACGAGCCACAGACAGGCATTCACCCGAGTACGCGTAAAGCGACCCGCACGGGTTATTATGAGCGGAAATTTCTGCATCCCAACTCGGGTGGGGACAACCCGATCGCCGGTGCCAACTGGAAACTTTTCAGACTGGGTGAAGTGATCCTGAACTTGGCCGAGGCGGCTGCGGAGGCGGGGCAACCGGCAGATGCCGTGAAGGCAGTGAATGAGATCCGCACACGTGCCGGTATGCCTGCATTGCCTGCGTCCTTATCCAAAACCGACCTCATCAAGCGCATCCGGGCCGAACGCCGTGTGGAGCTGGCGATGGAGGAAAACCGCTATTTCGACCTGCGACGCTGGTCGAAACCGACGGACGATCTCACTCCGACTGACCGATGGGTCACGGCCATGGAAATTACCCGGAATGCCGACGGCTCCTTCTCATACGCCCGCAGAACCGTGCGGGGGACCGAGCGGAAAAATTACACGAACAAATTCCTGTGGGTGCCCATTCCGTTGAATGAGGCTAATCGGCTCCGCTCCATTACCGGTGCCGATTGGCAGAACAAAGGTTGGTAAAAACATACTTTTAAGATTCAGACGATCATCGATATGATAGATTTTATCCAATTGAAAATGAGCAGCCTGCTGGTCATTCTCCTGACCGGAGCGTTCGGAAGCCAGTTGCAGGCACAGGACCTGTCGGGGACGGTCAACGGTACTGTGCGGGATAACTGGGGGCAGCCTCTGGCAGGGGTCGTTATCCATTCCGAAAACGGAAAGAATGGTACTTCCACCAATGCAAAGGGCGAATTCGCGATGAGCATCGACGATGGCAGCCATGCGGTCGTGCTGTCGCTGTACGGCTATCGCAACCAGAAAATTGTGGTATCGGACAAGCAGGACCTGGATGTGAAGCTGGAATGGGACGCGCATTACAAAGACGAAGTAGTACAGCTGGGGTACACGTCGCAGCTTCGGGACGAACTTTCCGGTGCGGTATCGACCGTGAAAGGCGAGGAGCTGGAAAAATCACCGGTGGCTAACCTGACCCAGACTCTGGCCGGACGATTGTCAGGCCTCACGACGCAGGAAACCTTTTCGGAACTGTCGCGGGCAAACACCAACATTTATGTTCGGGGCCTCTCCACCGCCCGCACCAACGGTCCGCTCGTGATCATCGACGGCATTATCTGCGCCTACAACAGCAATCAGACATTGGAATACATCACTGCCAATGAAATTGAATCCATTACCGTGCTGAAAGACGCTTCGACCCAGGCATTATACGGCATTCAGGGCGCGAACGGACTTCTCGTGATCACCACGAAACGCGGGAGGAAAGGGCCATTGCAGATCAAGACGCGGTTTGACCAGTCAATGCAACAAGTGACGACAAAACCTGCCTTTTATAATTCGGGAGACTATGCCGAAATGCGCAATCAGGCCGCATTCAACGATGGACAAGGCGCCAACTACCTGTTCAGTCCGCAGCAGATCGAAGGTTACCGCTCTGGGCAGAACCGCGATTTATATCCCAGCAACAACTGGTACGACCGCTATCTGAAAGACTTTGCCGCCATGCAGCGTGCAAGCGTTAATGTAACAGGCGGCAATGACAAGGTGCAGTTTTTTTCGAATATCAACTTCATGCACCAGGGAGGCTACTTCAAAACCGATCAGACGCGCTATGATCCCAATGCAAACAATATCTGGGTCAATTACCGGTCTAACATCGACATGAGCCTGAACCGTTATCTGAAAGCTTTCATACGCCTTGCGGGTAATGTGAAGCGTGAACGCACACCGGGCGAAGCGAGCAATGCCGATGTGTACCGCAGCATTTTCCAGATCCCGCCGACGGTTTACGGGCCGGTGACCCAGCCGGTCGTGAATGCATCGGGCGAGATCGTGGATCCTGGCGGTAAGGTTATCACCACCGAACGGGTAGAGTCGCCCACGTACGGTATGCTCAACCGCACGGGCTACACCCGCCATACGGTAACCAATATTGTATCGCAGTTTGGGCTGGATCTCGATATGGGTTTTCTTACCAAAGGCCTGAACCTGACCGGCACGCTCGCTTATCAGACCAATTCGGTGGGTAGCTTGTCGACGAAGCAGGATTACGAACGCTGGGTGCAAACCGGGGACTCGGCCCTTACATTTATCAAAAAGGGAGCACAGAACAACACACCGCTCGCCTATTCCAAGTCGCATTCCTATTACTATCACCTGACCTACAACATTGCCACGAATTACAAGCGTGACTTTGGCAGGCACCGGGTGGGAGCAATGGCTTATATGTTTTACCAAAACCTGACAAAGGCCGATAATTCATCACCTGCATTGCTGCCGTATAATCGCGTCAGTTCGGGCTTCGAGGCTTCTTACGGGTTTGACAACCGTTATTTGGTGAAGTTTGACCTGGGTTATTCAGGTTCCGAGCAGTATGCCAGAAATGTACGTTACACGAGCACACCGGCGGTTTCGGTGGCCTGGGTACTTTCCAATGAAGGTTTTCTAAAGAACAATGCATTCCTGACCAACCTGAAATTGCGCGCTTCCTATGGCAAAACCGCAAACGATCAGAGCGGCCTGGCACGGTACGCCTACCTGGATAATGTGACGGTGAAGAGCGGAGGACCGATCGGGTCGCTGCAATATCTGGTCGAGGAGGGCCAGGTTGGTAACCCGAGTATCCGTGCTGAGGTGTCTAAAAAACAAAACTACGGACTTGACCTGGGGCTTGCGAATGCGTTCAGCCTTTCGGTGGATGTGTTTAAAGAGCGCATGGATAATATGGTAGTAGGGGCACTGTCGACGATCCCGTTGTATCAGGGTATCCCGCTGGATAATTACCCGAAACTGAATGCAGGGGTTTTTGAGAATAAAGGGGTCGATATCAATGTTGGCTATTCCAAAATACTGACTAAGGACTTTTCCGTTCATGCGGGGCTGATGCTGAGCTACACCCAGAACAAGATCATCAGCTGGAACGAGGCACGCAAGACCGAAGATTATGCCTATCGCAAATGGGAAGAGGGTTATGCTTTCGGGCAGCTGTTTGGCTACAAGGTGGATTATTCCAGTAGTAATGGCTTTTTCAATTCGCAGCAGGAGATCGATGACAGCAATCTCGCATACAGTTTCGGGACGCCGCGTCCGGGGGATCTCCGTTATCAGGACCTGAATGCGGATGGCAAGATCGATGAACGCGACAAAGCGCCCGTTGGCACCGGCGTTTTGCCCAAGGTGATCTACGGCATTTCCGGTGGATTGACCTACAAGAATTTTGACTTGAGCCTGCTGTTCCAGGGCGTTGGCAAATATGCCTCGATGTATGTCGGTGCCGGTGTGTGGGAAACCGATTATGACGGCGTGTTCGGTGAGCTCCATCGCAATGCATGGACTGCCGAACGGTATGCATCGGGCGCGCAGATCACCTCGCCGGCATTATCGCTGGCCAAGACCGTCAACCATGAGGCAAGTGACTATTATCTCTACAATCGCTCCTACATCCGGCTGAAAAATGCAGAATTGTCGTATACACTGCCGGCTACGCTCGCGAAAGTGATCCGGGCCGAAAAAGTGCGTGTGCTGGTAAGCGGGCAGAACCTCATCACCTGGGACAAGATGAAGTCCGGCGACTTTGGCCCCGAGGGCGACGGTTACTTGGCCTTTCCGGTGTACAGAGTCTACAATGCGGGTATCAGTGTGATTTTCTAAATCAGGTTTTTTGACCATTATGAAAAAATATAAACTACTTCTGCTGACCTCGGCGCTCTCCGGTTTTTTGTTCTCCTGCAACGAGCAGCTCGATTTGCCTACCGACGGGCGCATTACCATGGACCAAGTTTTCAGTGACTATAACCGTACACGCGGCTATCTCAACTCGTGCTACGGTTATATTCCCGCACCTTATATGGACCGCGCTTCATTTACCGACGAGGCTCAGGACGCCGACGACATTACCCCCGGATCACGATACATTGTCTGGTACGGCGGAAATGTAACCTCACTAACCTATGCCAAAAACTCTTCTGACGGCAGCCCGTGGGGGAGACTGTACAGCGGAATACGCAAATGCAATGTATTTATCGAGAATATCAAGACGGCTCCCGTGTATGCAAGCGAGGGAGAGAAGGCAGCGTGGACAGCGCAGGCGCATACATTGCGGGCGCTATACTACCTGCAACTGATCAAACGCTACGGCGGTGTCCCGATCTTTGATAAACCACTGGAGATCGGCCACGACTTTTCGCTGGACAAGCGTGCGAAATTCTCCGAGGTTGTGACATTCATACTGGCCGACTGCGACAAAGCATTGTCGTATCCGGCGACACGTGAGGGCCTTCCCTGGGAGATCTATGACAACCAATACGGCATTATGACGCGGGCCGTGGCTTATGCGATTAAAAGTCAGGCGGTTACTTATGCTGCGTCCCAGCTGTGGTCCGATGGCACCTATACCTGGGCGAAGGCGACGGAGATCAATGCAGAAGCGTTGTCACAATGCTTGGCGAACGGTTACCGGCTTTTTAATGACAAACCAGCGGAGAATATAGCCCAGAGCGCCTACGCATTGTATTTCTTCACGAGCTCGAACGACCAGCGGGCCACCGATAAAGAAACCATATACCATGCGGGAGATCCCATGCAGGTTTGGCGGTATGCAGGTATGCCTACCAATCCGGGTATGGAAAGAACCGGCCCGTGTCCGACGCAGGATCTCGTGGATGCTTTCGAAATGGCCAACGGCGAACCGCCCATCACCGGCTATTCCGATGAAAGCCGTACAGTGCCCCTTGTCAATGTGGCATCGGGATACAAAGAGAATGACCCTTACATCGGTCGCGACCCGCGTTTTTATGCGTCCATTTATTACAATGGCTCGATACGAAACCTCGACCAGCCAAACGGAAAGAAGGTGGAAACTTTTGTGGGTGGGGCTGAGGAGATTTCGGATATCAACCGCAAACATACGCGGACGGGTTACTATCTGCGTAAATTCAACAACTTCCGGTCGGGGCAAAACAATGATGCAGATGGTGCGATCCGGTTGTTCAGGCTGGCAGAGTTGTATCTGAACTTCGCGGAATCGGCCTACCAGTCGGTGGGTGCGGATGTGCCCGTGAAGGCCGGAGCGTTGTCCATGTCGGCGCGGGAAGCGGTGAATGCCGTACGGGCCAGAGCCGGTATGCCGGGTTTCCCGTTGGGTATGTCGAAAGATGCATTTGAAAAGAAGTACCGCAATGAGCGGCGCATTGAATTCGCATTCGAGGAACACCGCTTTTTCGACGTGCGCCGATGGAAAATCCTGGATGCGGCCGAACGGTTTGTAACGGGTATGCGCATTACCAAAAGCGGCTCCAACTTCGTGTACAAGCGCTTCAAATTCCAGAACCGGAACGCTTATTCTGACAAATATTTAATGTACCCCATCGATCAGAGTGAAGTAGATAAGATCATCGGGCTATCGGGTGCTGACTGGCAGAACCCGGGCTGGCTGGACTAGCGCGATCGTGCGCCATTGTTGGTGATAACACCAACAATGGCGCCTTGATCATCACCTTAACCTCATCCAAATGAACAGGAACATAACGCTATATATCTTTTTTATTCTTTCAGTCATGATCCGTACCGGCCTGGCGCAGCCACTGGCCGGTACGGACGATCTCGGCCGGACGTTACCACAAAACGATGCCGCAGGTAATCCCAAGGGTAACCGGCAGGTCGGTATGTTCTATTTCCTGTGGCATGATGTGGCTCCGGCGAGGGCCTGGGACTTGCATGAGATCGTCTCCAGGCATCCCGAAGTCCTGGGGGATTTTGACAACCCGAACTGGGGAGGTGACCCAAAGAACCTCGGGATGTATTACTGGGGGCAACCCATCTATGGATATTACAAAGCCGACGATTACTGGGTACACCTCCGCAGCGTCCAGCTCCTGACCGATGCCGGTGTGGATTTTCTGGTCATTGATGCTACCAACCGCCTGACTTATCCCAAGCAAGCCGACGTCCTCATGAAAGCCATGGACGCCATACGCGCACAAGGCCGCAATGCCCCGAAAATTGTGTTTTACACCAATACCCAATCCGGTGAAACCATGCAGGAGGCTTATGACATGTTCTACAAAGAAGGCGCCCCCTACCGTCATCCGGACTGCTGGTACATGCTCGATGGTAAACCGCTGATCATCGGCATTAGCAGTGAAGCCAAAGGCAGGAATTTCGAATCCTTCTTCACTTTCCGCGAATCACAATGGCCTACCGAGAAGCAGAAGGTTAATGGCTGGCCGTGGATTTCGTTTACGCGTCCGCAGAAGGTACATTATAATACAAAAGGAGAGGGGGAGATCATCAATGTATCGGTGGCCCAGCATCCTAACCCGACTGCCGGAATGGGTGGCTCGGCATTTTACGGGAACATGGACAATTGGGGGCGAAGCTACCGCAACGGCTCGCACGGCGATCCTAAAAAAGACATTGCCTACGGCTACAATGTCCAGGAGCAATGGGATTACGCCATCAAACAAAACACTCCATTTATATATGTCACAGGCTGGAACGAATGGATCGCCGGTAAATTCCCCAGCCACGACAAAAATCCCGAGCATTCCTGGTTTTGTGACCAGGCCAGCCCGGAATACAGCCGGGATATCGAACCGTCGCTTACGGCAGGATTGAAGGACCATTATTATATGCAGCTCGTCAGTAATGTGCGGCGGTACAAGGGCGTGGAGAGCAATCCGCAGCTTGGCCCTGTGAAAACGATCAGTAAACCGGATGATTGGAAAGAGGTGGCATTGGTTTATCGGGATTATACGGGTGACACGCAGGAACGAAACCATCCGGGCGCACAGACCGAACCCGCGCATATGTATGTGAACAAAACCGGCCGGAATGATTTCGATCAGTTGAAAGTAGCCCGGGATGGCAAAAACCTGTATTTCTATGCGCAGACCAGTCAGGAAATTACGCCCAACTCGGGAGATAACTGGATGCGGCTCTACCTGGATACGGACCGGAAACCAACTACCGGATGGAAGGGTTTCGACTACCGCATTGTGGCTGGTAACACCTTGCAGCAATACCGCTCCGGCAATTGGCACGATGTGAAAAAAGTCAGCTATCAGGTGCAAGGCAATCGGATGATGATCACCGTGCCGCGCATCTACCTTGCCAATCTGAAAACTCCATTGAATATGGAATTTAAATGGTCGGACAATATGCAGGAGGATGATAACCCGCTGGATTGGTATGTGAATGGAGACGTCGCACCCGGCGGGAGGTTTAATTTTATTGTGAATGAATAATGAATTGTGACCCTGAAGCACCAGTCGTCGACTCCCCGGTCGGACACCTTTTCAATGCACTTTCCAAAGCCACAAGATGAGATACCTGATATTATTACTACTTATTGTAATCCCCGAGATAGTCAATGCTCAAAATTATTCTGCCGACTTCACTGCCACCGACGCAGTGGGGCGCAAACTTCCTGGCTATGAGCAAACAGGTGATCTGAAGAAAGACAAATTCGTGGGCCTCTTCTACTGGACCTGGCATACGCAGCAGGCCAAAAACAACCCCCCGTTGAATGTGACTGAGTACATTGCCCGGGATCCGAAAGCCATTCATGATTTTAAAAACCCGATCTGGCCGAAAAGGAACAGTCCGTGGTTTTGGGCCGAACCGCTGTTTGGCTACTATATCGATACTGACGAATGGGTATTGCGTAAACATGCCGAAATGCTGGCCGATGCGGGCGTGGACATGATTATTTTTGATTGTACCAACGGAAATATCACCTGGAAAGAATCGTATTTGAAACTCTGCGAAGTATTTACCCAGGCACGGAAAGACGGGGTTAAAACCCCTCAGATCGCATTCATGCTTCCTTTTTGGACAACGGATGGCGGCAAGGAAATCATCCGTGAGATTTTCAGAGATCTTTACAAGCCCGGCAAATACAGGGACTTATGGTTTATGTGGAAGGGAAAACCCTTCATAATGGCCGACCCTGCGTTTACTGAAACCATTAAAGGACAGAATGCGGAGCCCGCATTGGAGAAGGAAATGCGCGAATTCTTCACATTCCGGCCAGGACAGCCTGTTTACAACAAAGGTCCCGAGAAGACGGACCACTGGGGTTGGCTGGAAATTTACCCGCAACACGGCTTTAAAAAGAATGCAGACGGTGGTTTTGAACAGGCGACCGTGGGCGTTGCACAAAACTGGACGAAAGAACGCGGGCTGACGGCCCTGAATGCGACGGGCTCATTCGGACGGAGTTATACACATCGGAAAGGGCACATGACCGAACCTGGTGCGGTGAACTATGGGCATAACTTCCAGGAACAGTGGGACCGGGCAATTGAAATCAATCCGGAGCTGATATTCATCACCGGCTGGAACGAATGGATCGCGGGCCGTTACGATGTCTGGCAGCAGCAGACCAACGCTTTTCCCGATGAGTTTGATCAGGAAGGGAGCAGGGACATTGAGCCGATGAAAGGCGGGCATGGCGACAACTATTACTATCAGATGGCCGCCAATATCCGGCGCTTCAAAGGGTTGCCCGCACCCCAAAAGATATCCGCACCGCTTACTGTAAGCATTGACGGTCACTTTGAAGAATGGAAACAGGTGGCACCCGCATTTGCGGCGCATAAAGGCAATACGATCCACCGCAACAGTCCCGGATGGGGGAGTTATATCTACCGCAACAATACGGGACGAAACGACATCGTGCTTACCAAAGTTACGCGCGATAGCGACCACGTTTATTTCTACGTCGAAACTGCCCAGCCGCTAACGCCGAAGTCCGACCCGGGCTGGATGCGGCTCTTCATCGATACCGACCGCGACAAAAATACCGGTTGGGAAGGCTACGACCTTGTCATCAATCGCCTGAATCCCGGACAGAAGGCGATTGTGGAAAAAACGGACGCGGGATGGAACTGGCAAAAGACTGGCGAAGCAGAATATTCAGTAACGCAGAATAAGCTGGAAATCAAAATCCCGAAGTCCATCCCAGGACTGAGCGGAGCGCTGGATTTTGAATTTAAATGGAGTGATAATATGCAGAATGAGGGAGATGTGATGGATTTCTGGATCAGCGGAGACGCGGCTCCGGCAGGGCGGGGTAATTATCAGTATAAGCCATGAAGTGCGGTAGAGGTAATGTGTCAGGGCCGTTTACAAAACCAGTAAAAATAGAGATTGCAATTGTTTTGATATCAGTTTGCCACTATTTCCTAAAATCCTAACAGATACATTTTCAAAGTAATATGGTTAAAGTGAAAACCCTGAGGGTCGTTGGCATCGCCTTGACCCTTTTCTCTGTTTTATCCGTTGTTCAAAGCTGCAAACCACCACAAAGTAAAACCGGGCAGAATGTAACTGTTACCAGCACTCCACAGCGGGCGCCGACTGATATTTATGCCGAACATATTCGGACAAGCGGCTTCCAAACGCCCGAAGAGGAGCGGCTGAGCTTTGTTTTACCGGAAGGTTTTGAAGTGACCCTCTTTGCCTCGGAGCCGGACATTACCAAGCCGATGAACATGGAATTTGATGACCGCGGCAGACTCTGGGTGACTCAGTCGTCGGAATACCCGATGGCCGCAGGAATGGGTGATGGCAAAGACCGGATCACCATTCTGGAAGATAAAAACGGGGACGGCAAGGCCGACACTTTTACGCATTTCGATGATAATCTGAACATTCCCATCGGTATTATGCCGGTTGCGGATGGAGCTATTGCATATAGCATCCCCAATCTGTATCACTTCAGGGATAAGGACAATGACGGCAAGGCGGATCAACGGGAAATACTGCTTGGAGGCTTCGGGCATAAGGATACCCACGGAATGGTCAACAACCTGATACGCGGGTATGACGGATGGTTGCACGTTTGCCACGGTTTTTCGAATACTTCCCATGTGGCAGGCTCAGACGGTGACTCGATCCGGATGATTTCAGGCAATACCTTCCGGGTCAGGATGGATGGCAGCCGCGTGGAGCAGACTACTTTCGGGCGGGTGAACCCATTTGGCTACGCCTATGATGAACGCGGCTATCTTTTTTCGGTCGACTGCCATACCAAACCCATTACCCAGCTGATTTTCGGTGGAGATTATCCGCATTTTGGTAAGAAGGCGCCTGTGGGTCTTGGTTTTGCCCCAACCATGATGACCTACGATCTGGGATCAACGGCACTGGCAGGCCTGGTTTACTACACAGGGACACAATTCCCTGAAATGTACCGCAATACCTTTTTTACGGGCGATGTAGTCACCTGCCGGATTGACAGAAATTCCCTCACCTATAACGGGTCAACCCCTGCATCCAAAAAGGAAGAGCCGTTCCTGATCAGCAAAGACCCCTGGTTCAGACCGGTGGATGTGAAGGTAGGGCCGGATGGTGCATTGTACATCGCCGATTTTTACAACCGTATTATCGGGCATTACGAGGTTGCATTGAACCACCCAGGACGTGACCGGCTGAGTGGCCGGATCTGGAAAGTGACTTACAAAGGAAGCCAGCCGCATCAGAATATGGCTGTAACCGACTGGTCGAAGGCAACGATCGAACAACTGATTGAGGGTTTGAAACATCCTCAATTGAATACACGCCTCAAAGTCGCCGACAGACTGGTAGACACCTGGAAGGACAAAGCGGCCGGTCCGGTGCGGAAAATGCTTACATCCGGCAACGCTGATGCGGTTTCGACCGTGCATGCTTTGTGGGTGCTGCACCGGCTCGGTGCATTGGATGATCCATTGTTGAACGGGGCTTTAAACCAGGCTGAACCGCTCGTGCGGCAACATGCCCTGCGAATTCTGGGAGAACGTCCTGCGCTTAACGACGTGCATTATACGCAGGCAGTGAAGGAGTTGGGGAATGGCGATCCGTTTATCAGGCGTACCGCTGCGGAGGTACTCACACGTTTCCCACGCGCAGAAAACCTTGCCCTGCTCATGGATCTTTACGACCAAACGCCGGAAGGCGACACGCATTTGAGATATACCGCCATGCTGGGCGTACGAAATAATCTGAAAAATCAGAGCGTAATGTGGCGCGTTCCCGGCATGCGATGGAACGACAGGCAACTTCATCTCCTCACCAAAGCCATGCTGGATGTCCCTTCCTCAGCAGCTGCCTCATTTATATTGGATTATACGCTTAGCCATGAATTGGCTTCGGGAGACCTGTTGAACAACCTGGAATACATTGGGAAGCTGGCCGCGCCTTACCAGATAGAAAAGGCGATTGATCTGATCAATGGCAAATTTGCGAACGAGCCTGAAACGCAATTGTCGCTGTACAAAACAATACAGGCAGGCATCAGGCAAAGCGGCGCTGCCCCCAGCCGGAAGATGGCCGAATGGGGGCAGCAGCTCGCAGGTAAGTTTTTAGGCAATATCAGCGGTGAGACAGAGACCTGGAAGATCAGAAAGGTAACGAAGGACGTAGACCCGGTGAATTCCTGGACAGTGACTGAACGTTTTTTGACCGAAGTGATGCCCGCATTCAGGCTCGTGTTGAGCGAAAAGGGAGGATATATACCCCAGTCGGCATTGTATTCGATGCCCTTTAAGCTGCCTGCGACATTGAAAATGAATGTTTTTGATAATGATGTTCATAACAGGCCCGATAAAAAAGGGGTGTCGAAGAATTCGGTGAAAGTGAGACTGGCGGATGGGAAGGTGGTTGCAGAGTATCGGGTAAACCACACGGAACCCATGCAGTTCAAAGACCTCATCCGGCATGCTACATTCAATCTGGCTGCTTATGAAGGTCAGATGGGCTATATCGAGGCGGTGGACAGCTCGCAGACCGGTTCGGTCGGTATCGGTCAGCTGGAACCGGCGGTGGTCGTCATTCCTGCGAAGGGGCCGTCCACACTTTCCGAACAGCGGATCGCAGCAGCTGAGATCGCGGGAGAATATCGCATCAAGTCGCTGGAGTCGTCGCTCCGCTCGGTTTTGCAAGCTAAGTGGATGGATTATACGGTAAGGGGCGCGGCGGCGAATGCGCTAATGAATATAGACCCGATGGCCAATGTCAATGTGCTATCGGAAGTTTTCAATGACGCCGCAGAGTTGCCGTCACTGCGTGCGAAGCTGGCAGTTGCCATAGGGCAGGCAGCTTCGCCTTCGGTTTACGAAACATTGAAAACGCAACTTGCCAGTGGAGCCAGGAGCCTTCAGATCGTGATTGCGACCGTACTGGCAAATACTACCGAGGGTATAAACTACTTGCTCAGTGCATTGAAAGACAAAGACCTGGGTGCAGATATCGCGACGGAAATCCCGGTGAAGGAGCGACTGTCCATCCATTCCAACACGGAACAGCGAAGGCAGCTAGACCAGTTGCTGGCAGCGGGCGCTAATGAGCGGGATGAAAGGCAAAAGCTGATCGACGCGAGAATCGCCAGTTTCAAGCCGGCGAGTACCTATTCCGATGCCGGGAAGGTAATTTTTGTGCAAAATTGCAGCGGCTGTCATCAGATCCAGGGAGCCGGTGGGCTCGTCGGACCGCAGCTGGACGGTATCGGAAACTGGGGACATAAAGCACTCACTCAAAAAATCCTTGACCCGAACAGGAATATAACTGAGGCATTCCGGACTTATAATATCACATTGAAAAATGACAAGACCCTCACGGGCCTGTACCGCCGTACCGAAGGCGAGACGATGGTGTTCGCGGATATGGCCGGGCAGGAGTTTTCGGTGGTCAAAGGCGATATGAAGGAATACCGGGCGTCGAAATATACCCTGATGCCCGATCAGTTCCGGAGTATCATTCCTGAGAAGGACTTTTATGCTTTGCTGGACTACCTGCTAGGGGTGAAATGATGTTTGAATTTTAAATCCTAATCCAAAAACCTGATGATTTTAACCGGAAAAGCAATCAAGTGGCTTTGCCTGACACAGCTGTTGGTTTTGTCGACATTGAATGCGTTCGCGCAAACCAAAGCGAAAAACGGAGCGGCTATTAGTTTTAAAAAAACAGAACTGACCAAACGCTTCATCGCCGAAGGCGCCGCCATGGGTGATGTGAATAAGGATGGTAAAAAGGATATCCTTTCGGGCGCATATTGGTTTGAAGCCCCCAGCTGGAAGGCACATGAGCTTGCAAAGCCCGATTCTTTTATTGTTAATGGCAGTTACAGCGATTCTTTCCTGGATTTCGCGATGGATGTCAACCAGGACGGATGGATCGACCTGATCCGAATCGACTGGCCTGGAAAGGCGGCGGCATGGCATGAAAACCCCCGGAACAAGCCCGGACACTGGCCTGTGCATACGATTTACAGTTCTGTCGGCAATGAGTCGCCCCAGTTGATAGACATCGATGGAGACGGGCGGCTGGATCTGCTTTGCAATGACCCGACCGGAAAGAAGGTGATCTGGCTGAAATGTCCTTCAAAAAAAGGGGATACGACCTGGGAAAAGTATGTGATCAGCAACGACCCCAATAATTCCACACATATGTATACGCACGGGATCGGTTACGGGGATATCAACGGCGACGGCAGGAAAGATGTTACCGTGAGGAATGGCTGGTGGGAAGGTCCGGCAGAAGGTCCCGCGCAATATCCGAAAGACAAGGACTGGAAATTTCACCCGGCCGATCTGGGGCAGGATTGCTCACAAATGTACGTGCTCGACCTCAATGGTGATGGCCTGAACGACGTCCTCAGTGCATCGGCACATAATTATGGGATATGGTGGCACGAGCAGAAAAAGGACAAACAAGGTGATGTCGTGTGGATACACCATGATATCGATAAAACTATTTCCCAGACCCACGGGCTCGCATTGAAGGACATCAATGGCGACGGTCATCCGGATTTCGTAACCGGTAAGCGCTACTTTGCTCACAATGGCAATGATCCGGGAGAATTTGAACCGGCTTTCATTTCATGGTTTGAATACAAGCCAGGTAAAGTACCCAGCTGGATCAGGCATGATATTGATGATAATTCGGGTGTAGGCCTGCATGTGACCGTTGAGGATTTGAATGGCGACGGGCTGTTGGATATCGTCACGGGCAACAAAAAAGGCGTTCGCATTTTTACACAGCAAAAAGGGAGGTAACATTCATGAAATTTGGTATCAATACCTACCTGTTTTCTTCGCCGTTTAACAACGACAGCATTTCGTTTTTTCCTCAGTTTAAGAAATGGGGGTTTGACTTTGTGGAAATTGCGTTGGAGGAACCTTCGGATATAGATCCGGAAATGGTTCGGAAAGCGCTTGATGACAACGGCCTGGAATGCAGGTCGGTGTGTGCGGCGACGGGCCCCGGAAGGGACTTGCGCGGCACCCGGAAAGATCAGGTGACGGCGATGGAGTATGTGGAGGCATTGATTCGCATAGCCCCGGTGCTGGGCAGCAAACTGGTAGCTGGACCCGTATATTCGGCGGTAGGCAGGGCGGAGCTGGTACCCGACGACCAGAAGCGGAAGCAGTGGGATCTGGTTGCAGGTAACCTGCGAACGTTGGCGGACTTCGCAGGAATGAACGGCGTGAAACTGGCCATTGAGCCTTTGAACAGATATGAAACGGATTTTATCAATACCTGTGATCAGGCATTGAAAATGATCGAAGATGTGGGTAGCGACGCACTAATGGTGCACCTGGATACATTTCATATGAACCTCGAAGAAAAAGACCCCGCACTCGCTATCCGCAAAGCCGGGGACAAACTGGGACTATTGCATGCTTCCGGGAGCGACCGCGGTACTCCCGGAGGCGATCAGATTAACTGGGATCGTATTTTCGCGGCCCTGGACCATATTCATTACCAGGGTGATATTGCGATCGAATCGTTTACGCCGGATGTGAAGGTTATTGCCAAAGCCGCATCGATATGGCGACAGGTGGAGCCGTCACGTGAAGTAATCGCGGTGGAAGGTTTGCGTTTTTTACGGTCGCTGGCATTTTAAGGACAGCGGATTTGAGATAACCTGCCTGAATGGGACCTCGCTATTAATCTTTCAGAAATATTCGCGGATTAAAGAAAAAGCACCAGCCGTGGCCGGTGCTTTTTGCTATTGCGGCTATTGTCCGCTTAATTCAATAAACCATCCAATGTCAATGCTACATAATACAGGCCTCCCAGCGTAGGACCGCCGGCATACTGGATATAATTTCTGTTAAAAATATTGCTTCCTCCTACTTTAACACTCGTCTTAATCTGAGGTACTTTGTAAGTGACCTGCGCATCAAAAGTGTGAATCGCCGGTACAGTGCCATTCACGAGCGGACTTTCCCACAGGAACGACTGCTGCCATCTGTAA
This sequence comes from Dyadobacter ginsengisoli DSM 21015, assembly GCF_059568735.1. Lineage (NCBI taxonomy): Bacteria > Pseudomonadati > Bacteroidota > Cytophagia > Cytophagales > Spirosomataceae > Dyadobacter > Dyadobacter ginsengisoli. Next base: position 635,826 of record NZ_JCANTY010000003.1, on the reverse strand, counting down.
ACTACGCTGAAACCAAGGTTTTTCGCGATCTGGCGGTTTCCAAACTGGATATTGGTCGACCATTCAGGTGTATTGAAACCAGTCACAAAAATATCGGATGTCTTGTTAGCCTTCATTTTATTGAAACTTGCGTTACCCGATACCGTGTAGTTTTTGTAAAAATTATAGGTGACACCCAAAGCGGAACCGTAGTTGCGGTATTTGTTTTTTGCATTAGTATATACCCGGTAACGGTCCTGGCCTGCATCACGGTTGGCATCCAGCATAGCTATCACCGCAGCATCCGAGCCGACGGTCTGTCCTTTCGGCACGTCCACCTGTACCTGGCCCAGGAATCCGTCGTAAGTGTTGGTATAAGCATCGAAATCAAAAACGAGGGTGTTATTCAGAAAAACGCTTTTGTATCCGAACTCATAGGAATGGATCTGTTCGGGGCGGCCCTCGTCGAGTTGTGCCTTAACGAGGAGATTACGGTTGGCAAGAGCCGCCTCGTTACGATCGGCACCTCCTGCAACGGCCGCATTCACTGCCGCATTGAAGAGTACGCCTGATGCGCGGGTGTAGCTGTTGTCGAGGTATCCCAGTCCTTCGTTGATGTAGGTAAGGCTTCCTACCCGTTTTACGCGACCGTTGTTTACATAGGACAGGGCCTCAAACAGTCCCGGGAAGCGGTAGCCTTGCTGATAGGTAAAACGGAAGTTGTTGTTCGCTGTCGGCGAATACACCGCGGCAAGCCTTGGGGTCAGTTTAGGATCGAATTCGGGGTTGTAGTCATAACGAAGCGATCCGAATAGTTTCAGTTTGTCTTTGAAGAACAATTTAGTAACCTGGGCGAACGCTCCGATCTTTTTATAGTGGATTTTGGTACCGAATGTGCCGTCTTCGAGTTGCTTACCACGATCGGCGATGGGGCGGGAGAAATCCACAAATGTGTTCCCGTCGGGAGTGATCTGATAGTCACGGGCATCGCCGCCCACCAGCAAGTCGAAGTGTTTGGTGTATTTGGAAAGGTCCCATTGCCCTTCAATGTGATACAGGTTGCTTTTCTGGATCAACGCCGCACCGCCGGAGACGGGAGCGTCGGGAATTGTCGAAGATTTGATATCCCAATTGTTGATGTTGCGGATCAATGCTTTCTGGTCGTCGAAAGCCTTGGTACCAGGAACGGCACGTTTGGCATCGGCTATGCCGCGGGCGTATTGCGTGGCTGCGGCCAGGTTAGCGTCGGTCAAAGCGCCGCCATTTTGCTCGGCAAATGTATTCAATGCATTTTTGTATGCAGTCCCCCAGACGCTATTGCTACCGCCTGTCGACAGATCCATATTATCGGCCAATGGCTTTACATTAAATGAATCTCCGGAGTCTTCCCGTGAGATGTAGGCACGTACCAGGAAATTGGCACCTTTCAGGTCGATCTTGTGATTTTGCACAATCACATTGTCCAGCTGTATTTTGTTGCCACGTTGAAATACACCATCCATTTTTCCTACCCGGTAAGCGTAGGAGATCTCAGCCTGGTCGCTGAGCCGGTAGTGCAATGCGGCGTCAAATTTGAGGTTATCCACCTTGGGGCTCACGAGGTCACGTTCCCAGTAGCCGGTACGGGCTATGTTCAGGGTTTGGTTTGGTTTCCCGTTGATGTTCAGTCCGCTCACTGACACGGTATTGCTGCCCGCAAGCACATCGTCACCATATTTATTCCAACCGTCGAATGCCGCGTTGTTTGCGCCATTCAATGCGGGGAAGTTAGGATTTGCGCTCTTCAGGTTGTTTGGGTTCTGATCCAGACGGGTATCGGCCAGCCAGTCGGTGCCGCGCATGTAGCCGAAGTTGAGTTTGAATGCGAATTTATTGTTGAATGCCTTGGCATAGCGAACCGCGGTCTCTGTGAGGACGCTTGCGTCGCGACCGGTGCCGCCCACGTGGTTTACGCCGGTCTTTTGATAAACACTCAATCCCTGGTAAAAGAAAGGACTTTTGGTAAGGAGATTAGACATTCCATTGATGGCATTCAGTCCGTAAAGTGCCGAAGCCGCGCCCGGGGTGATTTCTACACTGGCAATATCGAGCTCCGTAGGGCCGATCGCATTGCCGAGCGGTACACCCAATGTCGCTGCCTGCATATCGATCCCATCCACCAGCTGCATAAAACGGTAGTTGCTGGGAATATTGAAACCGCGGGTGTTCGGTATTTTAAATGTAAGGCTGGATGTCGTCATCTGGACACCTTTCACGTTTTCAAGCGCATCGTAAAATGAGGGGGAGGGAGAATCGCGGATGGCGCGGATGTCGAGTTTCGCGATGGCTACCGGAGATTTGAGAATACTCTCTTCAACTCTCGAAGCGGTAACTACAATCTCCTGTGCGAGCTGCGTCTGTGTAACCAGCTCGACATTCAGGTTGGAACCTGGACCTGTAACTTCAAATTCCTGGGTTTTGAAACCCACGCTCGAAACGACCAGTGTAAACGGATACTTAGCTTTTGACCTCAGTTTGAAGTTACCATCTGTCTCGGAAGTGGTGCCGGTTACGGTACCTTTGATGACTACGCTGACACCCGGCAAAGCCGATTTGTCGGACTGATCGGCTATTTTTCCGGTAATTTCAATGAAGTTGTTACCCTGTGAGCGTGCTAAAAAAGGGGACAGAATGAAAAGTAACAGAATGAGTTTTCTGAATGGATACAATAATTTCATGAAAAAAAAGAGCAAGCGCTCTAAACGGTGGTGGTTGACTTTGTTTTACTTAAATCTATCGATTTAGTAGACAAAAGTAATTTGATTTTAGGACATCGCCAATTATTATTTGCTAGTGGCACAAAAAAACTCCCGGATTTCCTCCGGGAGTTTCCAAATAGCTTAAAATTTGATCCTCAGGCAGTCATTTCTTCTTCGAGATGCGAAGCGCTAAGATGCAATACTTCCGTAGTCCAGGCGCGTGTTTTCAGTGCCAGCTCTTTTTCCTTGGAGAGTGATTTGCCAAACGAGGGAATGATCTTTTTAAATTGCCCCTGCCATTCCGGCGACTTTGCTTCGGGAAAGCAGCGGTGGATGAGTTCCAGCATGATCGACACCGCGGTGGAGGCGCCGGGGGACGCACCAAGCAATGCAGCCAGAGAACCATCGGCGGCTGTTACCATTTCCGTCCCGAATTCGAGCACACCGCCCGCTTTCTTGTCTTTTTTGATTACCTGAACGCGTTGTCCGGCAGCTTCCAGGTCCCAGTCTTCCAGCCGTGCTTCCGGAAGGTAATCCTTCAAAGCTTCGAGGCGATCCTGTGGCGACTGCCGCACCTGGTCTATCAGGTACTTCGTCAAGGGGATGTTATGCAGACCAGCGGCCACCATAGGCTTAATATTGTTGAGCTTAATGGAGAGCGGAAGGTCCAGATAGGAACCGTTTTTTAGAAATTTGGTTGAAAAACCTGCGTATGGCCCAAAAAGCAGTGCCTTCTTGCCGTCGATCACCCGGGTGTCCAGGTGAGGAACCGACATCGGTGGTGAGCCAACAGACGCTTTTCCATATACTTTTGCCTGATGTCTTTCGATGATCTCAGGTTTGTTGCAAACCAGCCATTGGCCGCTCACCGGGAAGCCGCCGAATCCCTTACCTTCGGGAATATCAGACTTTTCAAGCAATGGTAATGAGCCGCCACCTGCTCCGATGAAGACGAATTTGGTGTGGATCTTACTGGTCTTTTTGGTTTCACGGTCCTTGACCTCGATCATCCAGGAGTTGTCTTTGTTCCGGGAGAGATCATCGACCTCGTAATTCAGATAAAGGTTGACATCCTCTTGCTGCTCCAGGTAATCGAACATCGCTTTGGTGAGTGCGCCGAAATTGACATCGGTTCCCAATTCCATACGGGTGGCCGCGACTTTTTCTTCCGGATTCCGTCCCTCCATAACCAGCGGCACCCAGTTTGTGATCACTTCCTGGTCCTCGGTATATTCCATGCCCTGGAAGAGGTGGTGGCTGGTCAGTGCTTTGTATCGTTTGCGGAGATATTCTACGTTTTCCTCTCCCCATACGAAGCTGAGGTGGGGAATGTTGTGGATAAATGTGTCGGGGGACTCGATCACGCCATTTTCGACCAGGAAGGACCAGAATTCTTTTGAAACCTCAAAGGACTCAGCGATTTTGATGGCCTTTTTCGTTTCAATGGACCCGTCCGGGAGTTGCGGCGTGTAGTTGAGTTCGCAGAATGCGGAGTGGCCAGTGCCTGCATTGTTCCATGGATCTGAGCTCTCGGCAGTGACGCGATCGAGGCGTTCGAAGATTGAGATAGCGATCGACGGATTAAGCTTTTTGAGTAGAACCCCGAGCGTGGCGCTCATAATACCTGCCCCTATCAAAACCACGTCAGGTGAGCTCGTTTTTGAAGACTTTTTGGTATTCATCACGAAAAAAAGTAAGTATGCTAAGAAGGCCTAAGCCCGGAAAAATACAAAATACTAGTTGTTAACAATGATTGTAACACTATTTGTTTCGAAAATAGTATAATTTCAAAAATAAAAGTTAAGGGTGATTGCAAGTTCTTGGTTGGGGGCAATTAAAACTTGGATAGGTTTAATTATAAAGAAAAAGGACCACGTATACGCGGTCCTTTTTCTTTATAATCTGTAACAGAAGCTCTGGTTAGTCGGCGCTGATGGCATCCGAGTCTTTCAGACCCAAGCTGGCAATGGTTTTTGCATAGTCACTCTGAAGTTCTGCGCTTATTCTGAATTTGTCGGCTGGTACTATCACAATTCTTATATCCTGAAAGTCGCGATCCGGGGCGACAGGCTGATCTTCTGACCAGCTGAGGGCCTGGAGTGTCACAAAGAGACGCGCGTTTGAGTAACGGCTATAAACGCCGAAGTTGGTGTACTTGTTATCGTCCCAACGTGCTATCCCCGGCATATTCCACCATCTGTTTTGACTTTTCACATAAACAAACACGACACTTTTGGCAATGAAGATCGAATCTGCGGCGGTCAAATTGGATTTGCCTGCGACATATCCTCCATTATAGCTTTTTACAGCGCCTGTGGAAAACATTCTCGCGCCAACGCCGTCCTGTCCGTTGACACCAGAATCGCCTTTAGGTCCCTGAGCACCCGCTGGTCCTGCCGGTCCCGCTGGCCCAGCCGGTCCCACATCTCCCTGATCTCCGTCGCAGCTGACAAACGCCACGGACAAACATAAAAAAGCAAACGATATTAGTTTTTGCAACATAATGATTGAGTTTAGTTGGAGTAATTAAGATAGGAACAAAATAAGTATAAAAAATTTCAATTACCTACGTATATGCGCCGTCAATGTATGCGTTAAAATTCTATCAACAGAATATTTTTAAACCTGTTACATAAAAAGTGTGCCATGTAGCAATTCCTTTACAAGGCCTATTTAGTTAATACTATACGTCAAGTCGGTATGCCAGAAATTTCGAAAAATTTGGGTAATTATGTATTTGATAAACGCCTTTCACATTAACTTCATGAAATAATAGCACTATAAAACAATACGTTATGAACAAATGTACTTTTACAAAAATCTTCCTCAGTGTTTTAATCGTTGGTCTTGGGATTGTAGGTAAAGCAGTGGCTCAAGGAACACCCTGGAATGGCGCTTATGGAAATGAATGGCTTCAAGGAAAATACGGTCAAAAATGGTTGCGAATTGGCATAGCTACCAGAGGTATTCACCGGGTTACGCTTCCAGCAGGCTTTATGGTAGGCTCAGATCCCAACGTTTTACACCTTTATTTCCGTGGCACCGAGGTAGCACTGACAGCGGCGAGCGCAACTGAAATTGAGTTTTACGGAGTTCCCAATGATGGAAGTTCGGACTCCCTGCTGTACCGGCCGTATTCGTCACGCGTGAACCCGTATTACAGCATGTTTTCCGACGAAAGCGCTTATTTCCTGACTATCGGGTCTCCGAATGGTAAGCGGGCGGCAATAGAGAATCTCAGTGATCCTGCGGGCGCAGATGTGCTTGCCTATCACCTGCAAACAGACAATGTAAATTACCAGCTCGAATACTCCCACGCAACACAGTTTCCCACCAGGCCTACCAACTTAAACAGCTTTATGGAAGATGGGCAAACGCGCAGCGGAGGCAGGCTGATAGATACCGACGCACATCCGATCTTCTCCTCTTTTCCAATCCAGTTAAAAAAGCAATTTGGCAGTGATGCGCCAAGGGTTGACGCGCTGGTACATGGACGTTCGAATTATGCCCCTAATGGATTGAATCCGAGAAATGTTCATATACACATCGGGCCGAATGCAGGTTCTCTTCGACATGTCGCGCAGGTAGCTATCGACGGCTTCATGTATGGGAAATTTTCATTCGATGTGCAGCCGGGAGATCTGAATGCAGGTGTGGGAACACTTGGCTTTAACCTGGATTCCCCTTTGCAAGGAGTAGCCTACGACAGATTCTCGGTCACCTACTATAATGTCTCTTATAAGCAAGAAATTGATATGCAAGGGCTGGCGTCCTATTTGTTCACATTTCCGGCAGCGGCTCAGAATTCGAAAAGCAAAATTAGCGTAACAACTCCTCCGGCGACTGGAACAGTTAAGTTTTATGACATTTCGGATCCGATTAACCCGAGGGTGATCAATGGTACCCCGGCGAGTGTTATTTTCAGCAGACCTACAAACAAACCTTTGTCGCTCTGGGCAACAAACACGGCCAATGCCGTTCCATCCGGCAAGGTTTCAACGGTGACGTTTACGGATATCAACAAGTCCGACTATGATTATATGATTGTCAGCAACCAAACATTGCTGGGATCATCTGCTGCATTTGCGGCGTATCGGAAGAACACGAGCCCCGGGAGAAAATATAAGACAGGGGTGTTTAAGATCACAGATCTTTACAACCAGTTTAACTATGGAGAACCCAGTCCGCTGGCTATTCGCAGATTTGTGGATTTTATGGTTTCTGATGGTAATAAGGATAAATATTTGCTTCTGATGGGTAAATCTGTAACCCGCAACGACAGAATTACCAAAGAATTGCCGGACGAAGTCCCAACGTTTGGTTTTCCGGGATCAGATTTATTGCTCATCGAAGGATTGCAGGGCACAGACAAGGACGTTCCGGTAATTCCGTTTGGCCGTATCCCCGCTATCAACGATGCACAGGCAACAGCGTACCTTAATAAAGTAGTTGAATATGAAGGGACGACTACCGGCCTTGGCTGGCGTAGAAATGTTGCACACATCAGTGGCGGGAAAACCCAATCAGAAATCGATGACCATGCGCTAAACCTTAATACGGCGGCAGCAAAGGTCAAAGCAGCTGGATTTAATGGCAAGGTCTATCCGGCTAAAAAGCCTGTCGCTGTGGAGACTGTGATTCAAATGGATACATTGAACAAACATGTGAATTTTCCTCCTGCGAGTGGCACGGATGCCGGTGGGGTCGGAATGATCACTTATTTTGGGCATAGCGTCCCCTATCAAACAGACTATAACTTTGGTTATGTTTCTGATGCTGCAAAGCAATTCAGTAATCCGGGCAAATATCCGATCATGTTTTACAATGGTTGTGATATTTTAAATGTATTCAGTAACAACTTCGCAGAGACTGTAAATGCTTCAACTTCACGGCCTCAATCGCTGGACTGGCTGCTTAGCGCCAATAAAGGAGCCATTGCAGTTTTTGGAAACTCCTGGGCTGGTTACGCTTCGAGCTGTAATAACTACATGCAAAAAGTGTATACAGAATTATTTACAAAGAACGACGTGACCAGACAGCCTCTGGGCAAAATTCTGCAGATCGTTGCGCAACAGACAAAGACCAGCGTCGGATTCAGAATGGGGGCTGAAAATGCCAGAACTGCTGAGGTTTACATTCAGGATCAAGCACAAATCCATCAAACAGTTTATCTTGGCGACCCTGCATTGAGGGTTTTGCTGACCACAGAAGGAGGGCTCCCTGTGGAGCTGATTTCTTTTGACGCGCAGCTCTCGTCAAACAATCAGGTTAACTTGACATGGAAGACAAGTTCGGAAGTCAACAATAGCCATTTCGTTGTTGAAAGGAGCTACAATGCAAAGAATTTCGAGGCTATCGGACGGATTGAAGGGAAAGGTGACTCAAATGTCGAGGCAGTATACAACTATGTAGATAACAAACCACTGCCAGGTACCAGCTATTATAGATTGAAACAGGTAGATTTTACCACTACGGACGCAAACGGACAGAAAGTCGATGGCGAGAGCTCTTATTCGAAGATCGTATCGATCGTCCGGGAAGGCACGAGCTTGGTTACCGTTTATCCCAATCCGGTATCCGAAACCGCGGAGATTCTGCTTGACCAGATTATTAAGCTCAAACAATGGAGTTTGCTTGGTATTGATGGCACACCGAGAAAAACCGGAAAAAGCAGTAAAATTGACTTGTCTAATTTGCCTTCCGGCACATATTTGGTCAGAATAGCGACCGAAAATGATGATGTCTATTATCAAAAAATTATTAAGAAATAGAATTTGGGATTGTCAACGATTACGTCTATGCGTCGGAATAAACAGCATGTTATCGGAGTGTTGATCCTCTTGTTGGCTCTTTTGAGCCAACAAGAGGTTATCGGCCAGGTTAAGTCAACGTATTCCAATAAATGGATAAATTATGCTAAGCCTTATGTGAAAATTGGTATCAACAAGAAAGGACTGCATAAGGTATCCATGTCTCTTTTGCCAAAGGAGTTTTCGGCGGCTGCGACGGATAAGTTGCAACTCTGGCATAGAGGAAGGGAGGTCTCCATAATTAGCGTTTCAAATAACGAGATACTCTTTTTTGCTGTTCCCAACGACGGTGCGAGCGATTCACTGCTGTACAGGCCGATGAGCTCGAGAATGAATCCGTATTTTAGTATGTATTCCGACGAAGGCTCGTATTTTCTGACAATCGGAGACACGGCTGGTCTCAGGGCCAAAACAGTGAATGAGGCGGTAAACATGAGTACCCCCCCGATTGCCGCTCACGACGAACTGGCCGTAACTGTTTTTCAGACAGATTATTCGCTCAGTACTCAGAATCCCATTAGGCCCAATTTCTTCAATAGCTTTTTCGAGCTGGGCGCAAGTCGAACAGGAAAAGTTCAGTTGCCGAACACAGTGCTTACCAATGAGTTTACACTCAAAAACCTGGTGGGCGATGTCGAAAATGTCAGGATTAAATTACTTGTTCACGGAAGAAGTAATAATGACAGGAGCATTGAAGTGTACGTAGGAAAAACAGCCGAATCATTTAGAAAAGTCACGGCAATCGCTAATACTGGTTTTGCAGGTTCTGAATATACATTTAGCCTGAGCAAAGCAGATGTAAATGATGCCGGAAAGGGGATACTGGGCCTGAAATCTATTTCTACAAACAAATCAGACAGATTCTCACTCGCCTACTATTCGGTCGCTCTTTCCCAAGCGGTCGACATGACGTCGCAGGTAACAAAGGAGTTCAAACTGAAATCAGATAATACGGGACCTAGCCGCCTTCAGATAAAAGGTTTGCCCGCAAAGGGTTCATTGCTGGATATTTCGGATCTCGACGCGCCGAGTGTGATAGGTGGTTCCGGAGAGAATTTCATGCTGAAAAGCGTCAAGGGGAAGACCTTAACGCTTTTTGCTTCAAACGAAGTCACAAATGTTGTCGCGGCAAAAATTAAGGCTTTGAATCTCAGTGTAATTGAGACGAAGCAGCCCAACTATGTGATCATAACCACAGAAAGCCTGTATCAGGGTGCGACGCAGTATGCGGCGTATCGGAGTTCTACCGCCGGGGGCGGATTCAAGCCGGTCATATTGAAGATAACCGATTTGTATGACCAGTTTAATTACGGCGAACCAAGCCCTCTGGCGATACGGAACTTCATGACTTACATGCTTGGGGAGGGCGGAAAGGATAAATACCTTTTTTTAATAGGCAAGTCGATCACACATAACGAGAGAATGAAGCGGGAGTTGCCCGATGAAGTACCAACCATTGGCTATCCTGCCTCAGATTTGCTGCTGGTGGAGGGGCTGGCAGGAACTAGCGCGGAACAACCGGCAGTACCGGTTGGACGGCTGTCTGCATTATCTAATCAGAATGTGCTGGATTACCTGGTGAAGGTGAAGGAGTATGAACAAAATGCCATCGGAGATTACGGCTGGCGCAAGAACTTTCTGCATTTGAATGGCGGTAAAAATACCGGTGAAATAACTCAACTTAAGGATCTGTTGAATGACTTGGTGCCGAGCGTTGCCGATGGGGTAGTTGGTGGAAAGGTTAAACCTTTTGTAAAGCAGCAGCCGATTGCCGAGGTTGAACCAGTGAATATTACATCGGATGTTAATGCCGGTGTAGGTCTGATCACGTATTTCGGGCATGGTTCTCCAATTGTGACCGATCTCGACATGGGCTATATTACTGATGTTGCACGTGGGTATAACAATTTCCAAAAGTATCCGATGATGTATTTCAACGGCTGCGGCGTCGGGAATATTTTTAGCGCACGCTTTAACACCAACCCCAATTCAATCAGTGACAGGATTACGCTGTCGCTGGATTGGCTACTTGCCCCGGACCGTGGCAGTGTGGCGATTATTGCAAACTCTTTTGAAAGCTTTGTAAGTCCTTCGTCGGAGTATCTGAAGCAGTTATACAAGAGTATGTTCGTTGACGCGGCTACTGTTAATTTATCCATTGGAAAAATTCAGCAGGCCGTTGCCAATGCTATTCTCTCCCAGACTAAGGATAAGTACACTGTTGCAAATGTGCATCAATCTCTTTTACAGGGAGACCCCGCACTGAAGCTCATCACGGTAGGTAATCCTGACTACTCGGTTAGCTCGGATGAAAGTATTACGCTCTATTCCGAAACCGGGAACAAGACCTTAGAAATGTCTGACTCGGTTAGAGTAGGTGTCGTTCTGGCAAACAAGGGTCGTTACGTGAAGGGACAAAACATCACTGTTGAGATAGGTTTTCAGGGACGTGGCGGGAACGTTTCCAAAACAGTGGTTTTGCCATCCTTTGCCTATCAGGACACGATAATGGTTTCGTTTGTAAACAAGAAAGATCTTGAAAAGATTACGGTCAGTGTTGATCCCAAGCATACACTCAAGGAAATGGATATTAGTAATAATATCGCTGAATTGGATGTTAACTGGGATGCCGTGAAAGGAGCAAGCATTTTTTCTTCGGCTAACAATAAGGACATCATCCCACCCGCGTTGACCGTCAGATTTAATGGAATCGCTCCCAAGGACGACGGAGTAGTAAATGCCAACCCAATACTGAACATATTATTGAGGGACGACAGACGACTCTTTGCTGATACCGCACTGGTAGAGGTTTATCTGAGAAGCTGCCCGGATGGTTCATGTGAGTTTAAAAAACTTAGTTTTTCAGCCGCTGCCATAAGCATTGACTCGCTGGATAATTATAGCTTCCGGATCAACTATCCGACAACCGGCCTTGTAGCCGGAGATTATGAATTGCTGGTGAATGCCAAAGACAGGGCTGGTAATTTCTGTGTACAACCGTATCAGATTTCCTTTAAGGTGGGAGAATCGGTGGAAGGGGACATCGAAATGGTAGTTAGCCCTAATCCGGCGACATCTTTTGTCAGGTTTGAACTTAGCAAATTGAGTATTTCTAACCAGAGGGCCGTTAAGTACTCCATTTATAATCAAATGGGCGTTCTGATCGAGGAGAAGGAAATTCAGGCAAATCCGAAGTCCCGAAATTTGGAATGGTACTGGGCTCCCTCTTCTTCTTTTGCTGCGGGGTTATATAGCTATCGAGTAATTATTTATGGTGAAGGTAATCAGAAATTGAAGCAATTGGCGGGAAAAGTAGTTGTAACAAAATAGCTGATGCAGCCCCAGACATTGAACCGGTGTATCCACCACTAGTGTCTGGGGCCTTGAAATTCATGACTGTCAGAATTCGCGTAGAACGTCATATTATGTCACAAATGTAATGCAGTCATCCCCATGGATTCTAATATGGTGAACAGCGAAAATGAGGTGTCTGACTTATGCGTTAGCTGCGGAATGTGCTGTGACGGTACCTTGTTCGAAAAGGGCGCGATACGCAATGAAAAAGACAGGGAGACCGCGGACGATTTGGGGATGGGTACCTTCGAGTTTCACGGCAAGTTGTTCTTCAAGATGCCGTGTTGTCATTTTTCAACCTGCTGCACAATATACGAGAGGCTACGCCCTGACATATGCTCTGAGTTTTTTTGTGTTCCATTAAAAAAGTACAAAAAGGGGGAGCAGACCTTTGAAGATGCAAAACAACAGGTTCAGTCTTTACTCGAATATCGCGATAAGCTTTTAAAAGCAGCCTCGCAATTTTCTGAAACAAGAAATCTAAATTTCATAGAATTAAAGGCCAAACTAGAAGCATCTTCCGAAGACAGTGAGAAAGTAAATGTTTATAAAGACCTCTTTCTGCTATTTTTTCTTTTCGAAAATGTGAGAAAGAAGTATTTCAGACTGGTCAGGACAGATAACAGCGCACAGAGCTAGAAAACCTGATTTTTAGCCCATCCTTTACAACTTTCAGTTGGCAGGAAGTTGACAATACTATTTTGGTTCCTGCAATGTTTCAAGCCAAATGGCTAAGGATATGGTTTTCGAGATATGAAACCAGGTGCTGATCTTTTGACCGTATGGAATCTTTTCGTTCGTTAAAACGGAAATCTGATGCGAGAATTTCTTACGGTCAACGAATTCCCAAACTGTTTTTGAATCGAAGAGGAAATCCCTGGCCTGCTGATACATGCGCAAAGTAACTTCCTGTCCATGGGATCTGATCGGTGTTTTAGTGCTGCGGCACCGCACTTTATCAATTAAAAGACCTTTCATCCCCTCCCGGAAATGTGCACGGCCGATTCCGTCACCGTACTTAACGATGTCAGGAATTGCCATACATAACTCGAACAATTCACGGTTATAAAATGGTGAATTGTTGACCATCTCAAGGTGATTACTTAATACAAAATCCTGCTCGTTGGCCAATATGGCATGGGAGTTGAAAACATCCAATAGTGATTGCCTGTGCAGTTTCTGGCAATCCTCTTCTCCCAACAAACCTATGGGAGTTACTGTTGTCCCCTCTTTTCGTTGCAGAAGAATATCATCACAGAGTACAGAAGTAATCTGGCCACTTTCCTTTTTTCTGACTTTATTCAGCAAACTTTGAAGCCCCCGGCGAAAATGATAAGGATAAGAAACTTTGAAATGTTTTGAAACATCCGCAAAAAATTGGCAGAACTCTTTAAAGGATACCTGGAATACTTTTTTGGAAAGTTGCCGATATAGAAAGTTTTGTAACACAATGTTAAACTTCCGTTCAAAAGAATACTGATCCCATTGAGGATAAGCACCGGAAAGGGAATAGTATGCAACGCGCTTCTCTAACAAGGTTTTGACAAGCTCCCAATCGCCATTTGCAAATGAACGCTCTGTTATTTCCAATCCGCTGCCAACTATCGAATCTCCATCACGTCCGTTAAATATAGTGTCGCAGCCATGCGATTTAGCGATTTTCATAAGGGACCAATTGGCCGAGGGACTTAATATGGCGCAAGACGGCTGTCGGGACAATAGAATGGATTCTCTAAGTATCTGCAAGTCATTCTGAGACTGCATTATTTCATAGTGTTCTGATCCGATTGCCTCGGCCACAGCCAGGGCAAACAGATTTTCGTTACTGTGTAATGTGTTAGTTTTATTGTAAAGTGTTACCAGGGGATGGTCTGGAAATAAGAATCTGACAGCTGTGCTAACGGAAGATGAATCCATTCCACCGCTTAGGTGCGAGGCAAGTCTCTGATTAGGACCTTTATCGCTGTTTCTAACCGCATTCAAAAATTGGCTGCGAAACTCCTCTCCAAATTCCGGCAACGATGTTAAATGAGACCATTTGGAGGGTTGAAGCACTAACAGCGGCTTTGTACTAGCTTCGTGAAAAGTCAGTCTGAGTAAATGCCCGGGTAGAACTGATTTAATGTTACTCACGAATGTGTCTGCCTGATACAGCAACTCCGCTTCATTCAGAAATGTCGCGTAATTCGCAACTTTATGAATGTCTGCTTTTCCAGATCGTCGCACAGCCGTATTAGACAATAGTGAGGCGAAACTGGTTGAGAAGATCAACATGGAGCTGTCGATCTGCGCATAGTACAATGGAACCCTCCCAAAGAGCTCTCGCGAGAGCAAAAGCTCTTTCTTGTCAATATCAAAGAATGCGGATACCCCGACGTTAGCGGACCCGATCTTTTCATCAAGTACTGACAAAAAAAAAGAAACAGATTTCTCAGTTGAAAAATTACTGAGAAATTCCGTTTCTGATATTTTATTGTTGGAAAAGAAGGCGCCTACAAAACTGCTGGCCAAATTTTCTAACTTATTTTGGACTCTTACTCCTATGTAACCGTAGTCAGAAAAGACTACTTCGCTATACTTTGGTTTTACATCTTCAATATTGAAACTGTTCTTTTTAGGGAAAATGCAACCTTCAAAAAGCATAAATTAAGCACAGAAGGAATAAAAGGCCTCCTAAATCAGTCTGGGTTGAAATTTTTAGAAATTTCATCTTCGTCCAAGCTTCCACCAACTTTACCCTTCGTAAGGGTGGAGACATTTCCCAGCTTGTTAAGAACCGGCTTCCGGTAAGACTTTTTTGTCTGTGTAGAGTGCGATATCACTGTTCTCATTGTTTATAGGTTATAATGATTAATACCAGTATCCGACGTAAATTTAGTGAGAGAAATTTAAAAAACAAGTTTTCAGTGTGTCGAATATGAAAAAAACAAGTTTTATTGATGTTCGCCTTACGAAGAGAGAGAATTATCGCTCCCCAAAATCAATGATTTTCCTTGTTTTGTGACTGCCGGATTCAATTTTGCCGGAGCCTATGCAATCTTCATTTTGGCAAAATTCAAAGGCGGTTTGATCATCAGACACCAACCCTACACCCATTCCGTATACTTTTACACCCACATATTTATTGATGATCGAGGTGTCTTTTCTTTCCACAACAGTCAAGGATTGATTGAACGACTTTTCCCCAATTTGGGTAGGCTCATTCACCTTTTCATAGTAGTAATCCTGCTTTTCCTGGTCATTGTAGGCGTTTCCGTTCCATTTCATGCGCGTGTCGACTGGAAACACCAGCGAGAAAAAAGTCTGGTTATCAATGTTGACAAGCAGCTTGTCGGGATATTTCTGAACCGTGTACTCCTTCACCTTCTGCCAGTAATCAGCGGATGTGTTTCGGGTAGATCTTGAAACGAGGTAAGTGGTGATACCGGCCGAATCTCCAATCATTTTTTCGACCTCATCCTTTTCCTGCCATTTTTTGACAACAGGAGCTGTTTGTCCCGTTGAATATATTTCCTCATTCACTTCATATACCTGATAGTGGCCTGGCTGAAGCGGGTAGTAGCCATAGATGTCCAGCGGATCGGTCGTGCTTTTTTCACAGGACAGCAATGTTGCAGTGGCAATTATTGCGAATACGAATGGGAGGCTGAAACTTGTGCGTACAGATTGATTCATTTTATTGATTTATAAATTTGCAATGCTCTCCGTGAATTACTTGTCATTTCCCTCCAATTTCCCCTTCAAAAAGCCGATCAGAACCTGTAAACCCACGTCAAAGCGTGAATTATTATTGATGATCATGTCGGCTTCGGCACGGAGAGGAAGAATGAATTTATCGTAAGTAGGCGCGACGTGATGCTCCCAACGATATAGCACGTCATCGAGATCATAACCACGCTCATTATTATCACGAATAATTCGTCGTTTTATTTTAACATGCTCCTTGGCATCGACAAAAATTTTGAGATCGATCAACCGGGCAATTTCTGGAAAGTAGAAAACGAATATGCCTTCGACGATAATGATGGGCCTTGGTTCGAAGATCAGGTTCTCGGGTTTGATCAGCGGATTGTTGAACGTGTACTCTTTTTGTTGGACTGATCTTCCGGCTCGAAGCACAGCTATGTGCTCCGCAAACAAATGATGGTCAATCGTTTCCGGAAGGTCGAAATTTTCAACTCCGTTTTCATCCCGGGGGATCTCATGGATCGGACGGTAGTAGTTATCCTGAGATATGCGTGTGATTTCTTCCTTATCGAAGGCGTCGATCAGGCTCTTCATAAAATAGGTTTTCCCGGAAGCGCTGCCACCGGTAATACCCACAATGTAAGGTACTTTTTCCTGAATCGGCATTATATGGTCATTGTGCATTCGCTGACGTAAACGCTGGATTTTAATTTATGATTTTATTCTATAATTGCCAATTTTCCGGCGAGCTTCTCGGAGCCTTCCGACGAAATAGTGAGTATAATATATATTCCGCCTTTTGCCCGTTTGCCGGTATAGTCGTTCAGGTTCCAGGAAGCAGTGCCTCCTTCTGATCTGGTTTCATATACCAGTCGGCCCGCGATGTCGGTAATCTTCACCGTGGAAAATGCGGTGAGTCCGCTTACGCCCAAAGTGCCGGAGTAACCCGGTCGGACCGGATTCGGAAATATCCTGATTGCCGATAGTTTTTCGGACGGAGCAGAAGCGTCGCTGCGATACGATACCATACCGTTGGGAGTTTCCACAAAAAGCAGCCCGTTTTCGGGGTCAAACCGTAATGCAGTTATGATGTCAGCAGGCAGAGGGCTATCGGCCGCTGTAAATTTTCTGATCAGTTCTGTTCCGTCCGCATTAAACAGATACAGTCCGTTGCGGGTGCCTATCCATTTCCGATTGCCAGGTTCCACAGCCAGCGCAGTACATTCTTCATTACTGAATAGTTTACGCTGACCAAAAATTGGAAGTATCGCATCGACCCGGTCAGTGCCTAAAACGCCTTCCGGAGCAAAATAACCGACCCCTTTGGCACTCGCAAACCATACATAGCCATCCAGGTCAACAGCCAGGCTATTGATTTTCGATGCTGGAAGGCTTCCATTGCCCATTGATGTAGAAAGTATCCTTTTTTGAGAAGCGCTTTGTCCATCCACGAGAATGCCTCCTCCGAATGATTGCGGTAGTTTTGTCCACCGTAAACCGTTAAGATCAACAACGGAAGAATCTGTACGCGGAGATAACGTGGTGTCGCCCTGAATGGGGAGAACAGGCTGAAAGTTCGAAAGAGAATTGGAGATAAGCCCTTTTTGCTGATCGGCAACCCAAAATTTGTCTTCGCCTGTACGTATTGCGTCCTGAATAGCGGTGAAAAATGGAGAGTTGAATGTCTTGATATTACCCAGATTATCCATCACCACGATTGAACTGCCCGTTGTGATGGTGACCTTTTCATTCGTATCCGCAATCCTGAGAGCGGAGCCGCTGAAAGGATAGCTCAGTTTCCAAAGTCCCTGATCATACCGGAATATCCCTTTTCCGGTTATCGCAGCATACAATGAACCGGAAAAAAATCCTACACTGGTGATTTGTCCCGGAGCCGCTATCGTTTTCCAATTAGCAAAGTACTGCCGGTTTACATTGGGCTGCATGGATGTGCCCAGTAGGGTTCCGTCCGAGGTTACTGCAAAAAGTGAGTCATTGGAAAATGCAAGATCGTTAACTCTGACCTGCGCTCCGTTGAGACCAATATAGCGGTATGTTTCGTCAACTTGCCGAAGCTTCGTATCGAGTACCAGGATACCAAACCCGGTAGCGAGATATGCCAGTCCATTTCTGAAAACAATATGACTGATGGCTTTATCTGTTGGTAATCCGGCGGTGTTACTGAGGACGTTCCATGGTTCAACCTCGTCCGGCTCTGAGTCGTCGTTCAGGAAAACAAAGTCGATGGTGCCGTTCCTATATGCAAGCAAGAGCAGTTTCGATTCCGGTTGATACCCCATTGCATTGATGCCGGTACTACTTAATCCGTCCGCTTTGGATAAGATCCGGGTCTGATTATTCTGGGTATTTACCGAGAACAGGCCGTTATGCGATGAGCAGAAAACCTTATTACCTGCCTCAACTACCTGTCGGGCCGACAGGTAATTGAAATGACTTTGCCAATGTCCGATCGGAATCGTCTGGCTGCTGGCACAGAGTGGATTGAGGACAGATATGAGCAGGAGAAAATATTTCCCTGTCTTCCGTATACGATCATCCTTGGGCCAGCTATAATGCATATCGGAAGAGAATTTCTGCGTATTAATTTTCCACCGTAATAACAGCCGTGCCTCGTCCGGTTCCCGTACCACACCCGCTTTTCAGGGAAGTGATGGTATATTCCGTTGTTGCGTTGGGAGACACCGAAATCAGGTAAGGATTCAGGAATGTGCCATTAATGGTAGTTCCGTCAGAAAGCGTGAAGGACCAGGGTGGCAATCCATTTTTGAACTTCAGTTGAATCCGGGTTGATCTTCCGGTTGAAATATTTCCCCTTCCGGCGACTTCGCCAACTGCCCTGTCGGGGGCGACCACGTCAAGTTCTTCGATGGCACTGGAAACAGCAGGAGAGGTGGATATAATTCTTATTTTTTGAGTTTTAATCGTATCTCCCAGTGCCGCAGCAGCAATTTTAACCTTCATGGTGGTTGGAGTCACTGTCGTTGGCAGATTTACAAAACGACCCGATTTATCGGTAATCTGCACCGTAAATTTGTTTCCCGGATTGTAGCGCCCTTCTGTTTTGTAGGGGATGTCGATGGTAGAGCCGGCACAGACCATATTTTGCGGAAGCTTTTCCAGTGTAATGCTCGCAGGAGCACTTTTTACACTGACTTTCGCCGAGCCGGAGAATTTACCCACCCCACAGAGGCCTCCTGCCGATGTAATCTGGTAATTGGTATCGTAGAGCGGCTTTACTTTGAGTTTATGAGGAGACTCTATGATGTTATTTTCATAGGTGCCATCTGAAAGCAAAACGAACCACGGGCCGCCGCCCGTAAATTTCACCGTGAGTTCACCGGATTCATTTTCACCGAGGCGTAGCGAATCCTTCTGAAGGGTAACAACCGTAGGTGAAACAATGGAAATATTGGCTGTCTGGCTCATCAGGTATGGCGCGGTGGATGTTACGCGCAGCTTGTATTCTCCCGGCTTGTAGCTGTCCGGGATTTGAGTAGTGACGAAACCGCTCGAGTCCGGAGTGGAAATAGCCTTGAAAGCACCGGTCCGTTCCGCAATCTGAACTATGAATTTGTTTCCTTCTTTGTACTTGCCCGTGGCATTGAAAGGCACCTGAAACGGTACACCCGCACATAGCTTGGCGATTTTCTCAACCTCTTTCAGTTCGAGCTTGGGTTCAGGATTGTTGTTGACATTTACAATCGCTTCGCCCGAAGTGCTGCCGCTGCCACAAGCGTTGGAAATGCCTGTAATCTTATAGGCTTTCACGTCGTTGGGTTTTACGGTAATGTAATGCGGGTTGGAGAGTGTCTGGAGTACATTGGTGCTGTCCGAAAGACGGAAAGACCAGGGCGCTGCTCCCGACAGATGTACACGCAGATGCGCTTCCTGTCCAGGCATAATTCTTACTGTCTGGGAGCCATCGATGAAATCGATGCGGGCACTTGGTGCTTGCAGTAACCGTAACGGGACCTCCTGACTTTTCACGACCGGAATGGAGCTTATGATCTGAATGCGGTAGACTTCGCCGCCAACTTTGTACGAGGGCACAACCGCCTTTACCGGACTCTTTTTTACAGGAAGCGAAATGGGCACCGATTTGCCTGAGCCATCGATCATATAAGCGACAAAGGTATTGTCTTCGTCAAATGGCCCGTCTACTTTAAATGGGATCGCGATATTGGTTCCGGGGCAGACCGACAAATAAGAAATATCTTCAATGGTGATCTTGTAAGAATGAATACTGTCGGCGACAGACTTTGTTTCTTTGGCGAGCTTTTCTTCAGCGGCAGCTTCCGTGAGGGTATCGGAAGGTACTCCTGCGTTGCTGCTCGGGGGTGCTAAGGTATCGGGCGCTGTGGCAGCACTGTCGATAATGGGAGTTGCTGCCTGTCCCTTCAGAGAATCAGGCTGGCTGGCAGCCTGTTTTTGGACAGGGGCCGGGGCTTTTTTCTTTGGTGCCAGGATTTGTTTCCTTGGCGCGGAGGTTCTTCTCTGTGCCTCAGTCTGGCCGGAAACCAGTAGAAATCCGAAAAAAATAACAAAGACGAATCTGAACATGCAGTTTTAATTGAGTAAACATTTAGTTCATGGATACCAGCGTGCTTCCCCGTAATACCGGTACGACATCATACAGGTCTGTTTGCAGGCAATACGAGATATCCTTTTGTATTCCTAATCGCTGCAGACGGCGTACGTGGGAGGAATTGGAGACACTGGCTAACAAATTATCACGGCTTTGCAGGTATAAACGTTGCGCCATCAGGGTTCCGTCTTCCAGCAGCATAAATTGATCCTTCAATGCTTCGGCCAATGCGCCCGCAAAGAGGGTGTCTTCCAAGTTAGGCCGGCCTTTCCATCCCGCACACAGCACCAGCACGTCGTAAGGTTCTGTTCTCAGATGGTTTGCTAGTGCCCCCAGGTTCAGGAACGAGCCGATCATGACTTTCACCGCCGACGATTTAGCCTTGGCGATGGACAGGGTACCGTTCGTAGTGGTCATGGCGACCTCCGCGCCGATCAGGCTCTCGTGCATATAACTGAACGGAGAGTTATCGAGGTCGAAGCCTTCCACTTTTCGGGCATCCCGCTCTGCGGCCGCAATGAACCCTTTATCCTGTAAGAACTTGCACTCTTCCACACTGGCGACAGGTGTAATGCTCTTCACACCGTAGGCAAGGCCTGTAACCATGCAGGATGTTGCTCTGAATATGTCTGCAACGACAACTATTGAATTATCAAGTTTGTGTAAATGAAGTAAATCCGGAGTGAGACAAACATCAAGTTGTTTCATAAAATCCAATCGAACTGTTAAAATGGGAGGGGATTAATTCTTTACAAACGGGAGTTTTACGGTTTTTGCCTTTAGCAATTTATCCCGGACTTTTACGAAAATTTCGGTATCCGGTTTGCTGAATGTGGCCGGTACATAACCCATCCCGATACCCTTCTGAAGAGTAGGCGATTGGGTGCCCGATGTTACTTCTCCCAGTTTGTTACCCTCTGCATCACACAGTTCATAATGTCCGCGCGGAATGCCACGGTCAATCATTTCAAAGCCAATCAGTTTGCGCTTCGGTCCCGCTTCTTTTTGTTGTTTCAATGCCTCCGAGTTGACAAAGTCCTTCGTAAACTTGGTAACCCAGCCCAAGCCCGCTTCCAGTGGGGAGGTTTCGTCATCGATATCATTTCCATAGAGGCAAAATCCTTTTTCAAGTCTTAATGTATCTCTCGCGCCGAGTCCCACGGGTTTGATTCCGAACTCTTCACCTGCCTCGAAAATCGCATTCCACATTTTTTCAGCATCATCATTCGGCACGTATATTTCAAAGCCTCCCGCTCCGGTATAACCGGTCGCGGAAATGATAATATCCTTGATGTCGGCCATTTCGCCGATCCGGAATGAATAATACTCCATCGCAGCAAGGTCTACATCCGTGAGCTTCTGTAAGGCGGCGGCGGCTTTCGGCCCCTGAACTGCCAGCAGGCAAAGCGAATCCGACAGGTTTTCCATCGCGACACCTTCGGCATTGTGGCTTTGTATCCAGTTCCAATCCTTTTCGATATTGGATGCATTCACTACCAGGAAATAATCTTCTTCCGCGATGCGGTAGACAAGCAGGTCATCCACTACACCACCCGTAGCGTTGGGAAGATAGCTGTACTGGACTTTTCCATTATATAATACGGATGCATCGTTGGATGAAACTTTCTGGATCAAAGCCAAAGCGCCGGGACCTTTTATACTGAACTCCCCCATGTGAGATACATCAAACACGCCTACGCCATTTCTTACGGTATGGTGCTCTTCCAGATCCGAGGAGTAGCGGACAGGCATTTCAAAGCCCGCAAACGGGACTATTTTAGCGCCCAAACGGACGTGAAGTTGATGTAAAGGGACTGTTTTCATGCGGGATATATTGTTACACATTAATTTACAAAAGTAGGTAAAGGCAATCAAAGCGACACAAAAAACTGTTTTTTCGATCTCCATACCGTGCTTTTTGAAGTATATTGTGAAAAAATAGGTTAAAATTTTTACCGACCGGTCACCGCTGGTTTTCAGGAATATGAAGAAACAACTACTAGTTTGGCTCACTTTAGCAACCTCCGGAACGGTGACAGCCCAAACGGCTACATTTGTGGGAGAAGCGATTGACGATAAGATCAGCATCGGATATGGCGTTGCGGCTGGTGATGTGGACGGAGACGGCAGGACGGATATACTGTTGGCAGACAAAAAAGAGATTGTGTGGTACAAGAATCCGGCGAAGGGAGGAAAACAATGGGTAAGGCAC
The DNA here is from genome assembly GCF_059568735.1 of Dyadobacter ginsengisoli DSM 21015. Lineage (NCBI taxonomy): Bacteria > Pseudomonadati > Bacteroidota > Cytophagia > Cytophagales > Spirosomataceae > Dyadobacter > Dyadobacter ginsengisoli. The sequence goes on along the minus strand of NZ_JCANTY010000003.1, from coordinate 613,440 downwards.
GTGATGGCTAAGGACTTGACGGAGCAGGACAATGTTTGTATTGCGGCACGGGACATTGATGGGGACGGGAAAGTAGAAGTCGCCGTGGGCGCACAATGGAACCCCTCGGAGACAAAGGATATCAAGAATTCGGGCGCGGTGTTCTTCCTGTCAGCTCCAAATGATCGCACGCAAACCTGGGAACCAGTACGTCTGCATCACGAAGTGACGATCCACAGGATGCATTGGGTCAAAAAAGCTGACGGTGCTTTTCAACTGGCTGTGCTGCCTTTGCACGGAGAGGGCAATGCCGGAGGGCAAGGCGCAGGGGTGAAGCTGATCGTGTTTGACGTCCCCGAAAACACAAAAGGGATATGGCCCTACGAGGTGGTAGAAACCCAAATGCATATGACTCACAATTTTCAGCCGATGGAAATACCGGGACGAATGGCGGGGTTATCAATAGCAGGGAAGGAAGGTGTGCAGGTTTTTCTGAATGGGGCGGATGGCTGGGCTCCCTCCGGTAACTGGATGGTGCCGGAGCGTGGGGTAGGAGAGATCCGGACAGGGAGTCTGGGTAAGAATCAGTTGTTTACAGCGACCATCGAACCTATGCATGGTTCTGCATTGGTAGTCTACACCAAAGATAGCCGCACCGTGCTCACGGAACGTATTAAGGAAGGGCATGCATTGGCGTGCGCCGATTTTTTCGGGCAGGGGCGTGATCAGGTGGTAATGGGCTGGCGAAACCCGAATGTCTCGGGGGAAACGGGTGTCCGCATTTACGTGGGCAGCGATGCAGAGGGTAAGAAATGGCAGGAATATACGCTGGATGAAAGGATCAAGATAGCCTGCGAAGATCTGCTGCCTGCGGATTTGGACGGAGATGGGGATCTCGACATTATCGCCTCCGGCCGTGCGACGCATAATCTCGTAGTGTACTGGAACCAGCGGAAGAAGTAGTTCTGGTTGATAAAAGAAATGGGGAGAAAGCGTATTGCCTTCTCCCCATTTCTTTTACCAGTAACTCATTAATCCCGGCGTCCCATCAGCAGGCTCACATAGTAAAGCAATGTGGCCAGCGAACCGATAGCTGCCACCAAATAAGTACGAGCAGCCCATTTAAGTGCATCGGCAGACATAACATACTCTTTTTCGTTCACGACCCTCGCTTTCTGGATCCAGGCCAATGCCCTGTTGCTTGCGTCGTATTCAACGGGCAATGTGATAAAGCTGAACAAAGTCGTTACGGCAAACAATGCAACGCCGATGGTCAGAGGAATTGCAGTGGTTTGAATTAAAAGTACGCCAATGAGAATGATCCATTGCATATACTTCGACGCTATGCTCAGGAACGGGACCATTTGCGAACGCAACTGCAGCCAGCTGTAAGCGGTAGCGTGTTGCACGGCGTGCCCGCATTCGTGGGACGCCACTGCCGCAGCGGCTACGCTACGTCCATAATATACATCGGGGCTCAGGTTGACTGTCTTATCCTGCGGATTGTAGTGGTCGGTAAGACGGCCTTCCACGGACACCACTCTTACGTCGTAAATGCCGCTTTCCCTGAGCATCGTTTCAGCGATTTCCTTACCGCTCATGCCGTTGCTCAATCCCACTTGTGAATATTCTTCAAACTTGCTCTTCAAACGCCATTGCACGTAAAAGCTGACGCCCATTACGAGAATCAGAATTAAGTAACCTCCCATAGTTATTGCTATTTATATCCTTGTTTTATTTTCTCGATCAGTGCGGTGGTTGAATAGCCTTGTACCAAAGCAATCGTTTTTACCTCACCTCCTCTACCCAAAACAAAATCCGCGCCAGCAATGTTCGCAACCGTATAATCGTCGCCTTTGACCAAAATGTCAGGCTTTACGGCCTCGATCAACTGACTAGGCGTCGGTTCGTCGAACAAAATGACAGCATCAATGAAGGACAAGGCTGCCATTAGCCTGGCTCTTGCATATTCGTTGACGACCGGTCTCAACGGCCCTTTCAGGCGGCTTACCGACGCATCGGTATTCAGTCCGAGCACCATTCTGTCGCCCAATGCGCGCGCTTTTTCCAGATAATCGATGTGGCCCAGGTGTACAATATCGAAACATCCGTTGGTGAAAACAACTTTTTGTCCGGCACGTTGCCATGCTTCAACGGTCGGAATGGCTTCTTCTAGTCTCAGGATTTTGCTTTCTGTCAAATTCATCGTAAAAGACAATATGGATTTAAGAAATGGAATAACGTAACATACTCCATTTCCATTTTTCAGGACTATTAAAGTTACAATTAGTTTGCCGCGGACACACTTTCGGGCTCTTCGACTTTGTTTTTGTTCACGATCAGTACATACAGAAATGCCAATGCGCCGATTGCGAGCATGAACAGCATTTGTGCACCGTGGATGAAAGTCGCTAATGTGATTCCGTCGTTCTGCGAAAGTCCGTAAAGAACCATCACATTACCCACAAGCAGGTGGTATGCGCCGATCCCACCCTGCGTCGGCGCCGTCATGCCGATCGCACCGACCACGAGCAGTGTCAAACCGGCCAGCGGGCCAAGGTCGGAGGTTTCGGGAATACAGAAGAAAAGCACGTAGGAAACCAGGTAGTACAATACCCAGATCAGAATGGTGCTGAAAATGAAAAGACCGGGATTGCGCAGCTTGCGTACACTCAGCAGGCCTTCCAGCATGCCTTGCGCGAAGCCGACAACCTTGGCAATGATTGCGTTCTGCTGCAATTTGTTACGCAGTGCGGCATTTTTGAAAATAATCGTGGCGGCAACAGCGATTGCAAGTAACCCTATTATCAGAATGCTCAACAGCATGCCGCTGCCGGAACCACCCCCCTGACTGCCGCCTATTTTACTTTGGAAAAAATCAGTGAAAAATGTGCTAAGGCGATCGAATTCCAGTATGAAGTTCAGTCCTATCATTAGTACAAGGATGATGACATCAAAAATACGTTCCGCTACAACCGTACCGAAACTGAGGCTCACCGGAATGCGTTCCAGGCGATAAAGCGTTCCGCAGCGCGTTACTTCGCCCATGCGAGGCACGATGTAGTTGGCGAAATACCCGGTAAGAACCGAGACAGAACTGTTTACGATGCCAGGCTTGTGGTCCAGCGGTTCGATGAGCATTCCCCATCGCCATGCACGCGTAATGTGTGCACACAGGAGGCAAAAGCATGAAAAGGCTATCCATCGCCAGTCGGATTTAGCGAAACGGTCGAGCATTTCGTTCAGGTTGATATCCTTGAACACAAACCAGAGCAGACCGCCTGCCAAGGCAAGCGATATCGTGTAACGGAGTATATTTTTCATGCTATGTTAAATAATGTATAGTGCCGGCGAATGTCCGAAGCCGCTAACCGACCAGATGGTTGTTGTGATCCGGGAAGACAACCATCGGTTTGAAGGTCTTCGCTTCTTCCTGCGTCATGGAACCGTATGCGATGATGATGATGATGTCGCCGATCTGCACCCTGCGTGCCGCGGCACCATTGAGGCAGATCATTCCTGATCCCCGTTCACCCTTGATGACATATGTGATAAAGCGTTCGCCATTGTTATTATTGACAATGTGAACCTGTTCATTTTCGATGAGCCCTGCGGCGTCGATCAGATCTTCGTCGATCGTGATGCTGCCTACATAATTCAATTCTGCCTGAGTCACCTTAACCCGGTGAATCTTCGATTTCATTACTGTGATTTGCATTACCCGGTGGTATTGGTCTAATTGAAATGCATTACCCCTGCAAAGTTACAGGAATAATACCCAGCCATCAAAACATCGTCGCCGGTGGGACGGTTCCCGCACGCGCATGCGGGAGATTTATTTGCATAAGTAGCCTGAAATGCAGCCATTCATCGTATTTACAGTAATATTTGAAATGACCCCATTCATGGGTTTCATAAGAACATTATTATATTTAAGCTGGATTTAATAGTATTCGATCCTTAATAAGAACTTATTCCTTTAATCTATATTAATCTACTTTATTTTTTCATTACCAAAACCGATGAGTACAGAAAACAAACCGAAAGACGTTAACCGCCGGGACTTCCTCCAGAAGACTTCCGCAGCGGCCATTGGAAGTTTCTTCATAGTACCCCGCCATGTGTTGGGGAAAGGTTATAAAGCCCCTAGCGACAAGCTGAACATTGCCGGTGTCGGTGTGGGCGGTAAAGGTTTTTCGGATACAAATAATGCATGGAACAAAGGTACGGAGAACCTTGTCGCGCTTTGCGACGTGGACTGGAGCCAGGCCCAGGTAAAGAAAAACTTCGAACTACATCCTGATGCAAAAAAATACAAGGACTTCCGGAAAATGTTCGACGAAATGGACAAGAGCATTGATGCCGTAACCGTTTCAACGGCCGACCATATGCACGCCATCATCGCCATGGCAGCCATGCAGCGTGGCAAGCACGTGTATGTGCAAAAACCCCTTACCCACGATATTTACGAAGCCCGTATGCTCACCGAAGCCGCGCGCAAATACAAGGTAGTAACGCAAATGGGTAACCAGGGTGCTTCAAACCCTGCGCAGAACCAAATGAAAGAATGGTTTAACAAAGGCCTGATCGGTAACGTCCACGAAGCACACGTTTGGACCAACCGCCCCGTATGGCCACAAGGTATTCCCGTCCCAACCGGCAAGTTTGAAGCGCCTGCGGACATCGACTGGGAGCTTTGGGTTGGTTGCGCCGACTGGGTGGATTACAATCCTGCATGGCACCCGTTCAAATGGCGCGGCTGGTGGAACTTCGGTACCGGCGCATTGGGAGACATGGGCTGTCACCTGATCGACCCTGCGTTCCGCACACTCGGCCTGGGCTATCCAACCGAACTCGAATGCTCGGTAGGGCAGGTATTTATTAAAGACTGGACTGCTGAGTACATTCCCGAGGGGTGCCCTCCTTCGTCGCGTGTTCAGCTTAAGTTCCCGGCAAACAAGGTGAACAAATCGGAGGTAACGCTCACGTGGCACGATGGTGGTCTTCGTCCGTTCCATCCGGACCTGATCCCTGCCAATGAGCCGCTTGGTGAGCCTGATAGCAGCAACGGTGTACTTCTGATTGGTGAGAAGGGTGTTATGACCTGCGGAACTTATGGTATCTCTCCCAAAGTATATTTGAAAGACGGTACAAAATTGGAATATAAACAAGGTGACTTCGGTAACAAGTACACGACGATGCCTGAGTTTGGTCACCATGTGTCCTGGACTGACGCTTGCAAGGCCGGGTTCAATAGTAAAGAACACAAAGCCCTCACGTCGTCGTTCGACTACGCAGGCCCGTTGACCGAAACAGTGATCATGGGTAATCTGGGTATCCGCAGCTATAACCTCCGCACTGCGAAAGCCGACGGTAAGGGATTTGATTATCCTGGCCGCAAAAAGTTGCTGTGGGATGGTAAAAACATGAAAATTACCAACTTTGAAGAGGCAAATCAGTTTGTACAGCGGAAGTATCGCGGCGACTGGAAGTTGTCATAAGCAACAAACAACAAAGGCTCCGAAAGGAGCCTTTGTTGTTTTAGAATATAACATTATCAATTAGTCTCACTGGTCCGAGAAAAGCGGCAACGCAAATAGCGTTGGTGCCGTGCGGTCCGGCTTGCTCCACAGGCAGCAATGTTTTGAGATCAATTATTTCGAGATAATCCAGTGTGAATTCTTTAATCGTATGGAATGCGTCTTTGGCGTATGAACTCACCTCACTCACCGGCCGGCCGGAATTTAATTTAACACGTGCGTCGTCCAGTATCCGGTAAATGTGGGGCGCAATGCTGCGCTCTGTATCGCTGAGCCTCCTGTTACGGGAAGACATCGCCAGGCCATCGTTTTCGCGTATCGTAGGGCAGATGATCAGTTCCAGGCCGAACGCCAGGTCCACCACCATCCTTTGTACGATCGAAACCTGCTGCAGATCCTTTTGCCCAAAATACGCCTTGTCGGGTTTCACGATATTGAAGAGCTTGGAAACGATAATTCCGACACCGTTGAAGTGGCCGGGTCGAGACGCGCCTTCCATGACGCTTTCCAGCACACCGAAATTGATTTTCAGGACAGGTTGCTCGGGGTACATTTCTTCTGCCGACGGTGCAAGTACAGCCGTGCAGCCTGCATTTTCGAGCATGGCGTAATCGGCCTCGAGTGTCCTGGGATATTTAGCGAGATCCTCCGGATTGTTGAACTGGGTGGGATTCACGAATATGCTGCAAACGACGACATCATTGTCTTTTTTTGCCGCTTCGATTAGGGAAATATGACCTTCATGAAGGGCTCCCATGGTGGGTACCAGGCCGACTGTTTTCTGCTGTACAACTTGCTGATCGAGAAACTGGCGGAGGTTTTTTATCGAAGTGAATACTTCCATGGAAATTCTGAAATCTGAGGGAGTAACCCGGGCGTTACCATTGCTTTTGAATAATGGCGCAATGTGTTGTGCCGGGTAGGGAAACATCAGGAAAGGGAAATCCCAAACTGGGCGCAATATGACAATTAGTTTGGAATATCTTTTGAAATTGCGATTTTTTTTGTATAATTTTGCAAAACTTTTTTTCACAAACTGCTAAAAGATCTATGGAGAAACTACGAATTTTGTATGTAGCCAGTGAAATCAATCCTTTCCTCCAGACTACTGATGTTGCCGATTATGTTAGAAAGCTTCCTCAGGCAATGCAGGAAAGAGGGGCAGAAATCAGGATTCTGGTTCCGCGTTTCGGTTTGATCAACGAGCGCAAAAACAGGCTTCATGAAGTAGTTCGACTGTCAGGAATCAACATTACCGTAGGAGATGAAGAAAAGCCACTAATCATCAAGGTTGCTTCCATTCCGAATGCGAAGTTACAGGTCTACTTTATAGATAATGATGATTACTTCCACCGTAAGTCTGTGTTTTTCGATAAAGAGAATAACTTCTTTGATGACAACGACGAGCGCGCGATCTTCTTTTGCAAAGGTGTTTTGGAAACAGTTAAAAAACTGGGATGGGCTCCCGATGTGGTGCACTGTAACGACTGGATGACGGCTCTGATTCCATTGTACCTTAAAACTACTTACCGTAACGATCCGATGTTCAAGGACACGAAAAGTGTCTTCACCGTGCATAACAATGCTTTCGATTTCAAATTCGACGCTGATTTGCAGAATAAGGCAAAGGCGATGGACGTGAGCGATGAAGCGCTGGCCCATTTGCATTCAGCCGATTTTGAAGGATTTGTCAAAATCGGATGTGCCTATGCGGATGCGGTTCTGAAAGCGGAAGAGCATTGCAGTGAGAGTCTCAACGAAATTTTCAACAATGCACCGAAACGCGTTCAGCTGGACGAGCAGGATGAGAATTTCTCAGAGTCGTACTACAATCTGTATACAGATCTGATGAACTAACAGATAAATTCACAGAACAAAAAAGCCGGCGATTTCATTATCGCCGGCTTTTTTGTGTTTCAGGATAATGTTTTGTGTGTTCGAGCACTATTGATAAATTGGATATTTTTTAGTATTTAATTGAAGATTAGCTTGTTAACGACCCCTCTTTGCTATTTATTTGCCCCTGTCATTTACATACACCAAAATTAAAATATTTTAAGAATATGTGCGGAATTGTGGCTTATGTAGGAAACAGAGAGGCATATCCTTTGATTTTGAAAGGACTGAAACGTCTGGAATATCGCGGTTATGACAGCTCCGGAATCGCGCTGCTTGAAAATGGAAAATTGAATATTTACAAGAAAAAGGGAAAGGTGTCCGATCTCGAATCCGAACTGAACGGAAAACAGCTTCCCGCGACGATCGGGATCGGGCATACCCGCTGGGCGACCCATGGCGAACCCAATGATGTAAATGCCCACCCACATTATTCCAATAACCGCAGATTATCTATCATTCATAACGGTATCATAGAGAACTATGCCTCGATCAAGCAAAATCTGATCAAAAAGGGTCATGTGTTCCTGAGCGATACCGACACCGAAGTGCTGATCCACTTTATTGAGGATATTCAGCAGGAAACCGGCGATTCGCTGGAATCGGCTGTAAAGCTTGCGCTGAAAGAGGTGGTGGGAGCTTACGCGATCGTGGTGATGTCAATTGATCATCCCGGTCAACTTATTGCCGCCCGCAAAGGCAGCCCGCTGGTGATCGGCATTGGAGAGGACGAGTATTTCTTCGCCTCAGATGCCACGCCCATCGTGGAATATACCAAGGATGTGGTTTATCTTGATGATTATGAAGTGGCGGTGATCAGCGAAGGCAGGCTGAGCATTCAGAACCTCGATAGCCAGGAGACCATTCCTTATATTCAGAAACTGGAAATGGAACTCGAAACCATCGAAAAAGGCGGGTATGACCATTTCATGATTAAGGAAATTTTTGAACAACCCCGCTCGATTGCTGACAGTATGCGCGGACGCCTGCGTGCCGATGACGCTCATCTGCAACTGGGGGGATTGAATGACTATCTCGACAAACTCGCCCAAACGGACCGTTTGGTGCTCATCGGCTGCGGAACTTCATGGCATGCCGGTTTGGTAGCGGAGTACCTGTTCGAAGAACTGGCGCGGATCAACGTGGAGGTTGAATACGCTTCTGAATTCCGTTATCGTAACCCGGTCATTAAAGAAAACGACATCGTAATAGCCATTTCACAGTCCGGGGAAACAGCGGATACCCTGGCGGCCATCGAACTGGCTAAATCCAAAGGGGCGACGATTTTTGGAGTCTGCAACGTGGTAGGGTCGTCGATCGCCCGTGCCACGCATGCAGGCGCCTATACACACGCAGGGCCGGAAATAGGTGTAGCCAGTACCAAGGCATTTACTGCCCAGGTCACTGTGCTCACCCTGATGGCGATTGCAGTAGCCAAACGGAAAGGTACTATTTCCGAAGAAACTTACCGTCAGCTGCTGATAGAGCTCGAAACGATTCCCGCCAAGGTGGAAAAAGTGTTTAATAATGCGTCTAAAATCAAGGAGATCGCCTTCATTTTTACCTACGCCCGTAATTTTATCTATCTGGGGCGGGGGCTGAACTTCCCGGTAGCCCTGGAAGGCGCATTGAAACTCAAAGAGATTTCCTATATCCATGCCGAAGGTTATCCCGCGGCCGAAATGAAGCACGGCCCCATCGCCTTGATCGATGAGGATATGCCGGTAGTTTTTCTGGCCACGAAAGACAGTTCTTATGAAAAGATCGTGTCCAATATTCAGGAAGTAAAGGCGCGTAAGGGGCGGGTTATTGCAATCGTTACCGAAGGAGATACGCTTATTCCGGGCATGGTCGATTTTGTGATCGAAGTGCCCAATACTCACGAAATTCTGACACCACTGGTTTCGGTGATCCCCCTGCAGTTGCTTTCTTACTATATCGCAGTGATGCGGGGCAGGAATGTAGACCAGCCGAGAAATCTTGCCAAATCTGTAACCGTTGAGTAATGCAGAGGAGGATGCCGGAGAGCGAGACTATCACCGATAGTTTCGCTTTTTTGTTTCCGCAGCCCGGTGATAAAATTAATGTAGCGACGTTTTCGTTAGTTTTGCGCAAGTTTGCCAACGGGACATTACAGTATGTACAAATTCTTTTTTTCTTCTTTTGGGGTGGTTACCCTGCTGTTTTTCACAGGATGTGTTACAAAGCAGGAGCAAACTTATATCCCCAAACCCAAAGGCTACAACCGCATCGACCTGCCACCTCACCGGTATCAGCAGCTGAATGAAAAGCATCCCTATACGTTCGAATTCTCCAAGTATGCCATTGTGGAGCCCGATACTTTCCGTCTCGCCGAAAAGGATTGGATCTTTATCAGTTATCCACAATTCAAAGCCAATATCCAGCTTACCTACAAGCCGCTGAGGAATGACGCCGCCCTGCTCAAGGCATTCATTAATGACAGTTACAAACTGGCTAGCAAACACCAGATCAGGGCCTCTTCTATTCAGGAACAACGGGTTTTGAGTAAATCTGGCCGCACCGCTATATTGTTCAGGATAGAAGGGGATGTGCCCAGTCCTTATCAATTTTACACGACGGACAGCACCGGGCATTTTCTGAGAGGTGCTATTTATTTCCCCACGGCTACCAAAAATGACTCATTGGCGCCTGTAATCGACTATTTGCAGCAAGATATGGTACAGCTTCTCAATACTTTAGAGTGGAGATAAATTGACGGATGTTGTTGCGGTGCAATCAGGAAGGGCGTATCTTTGAAGTTCTCACCTCAACAACTCATCAGACATGCCTAAAAAGCAACCCAAAAACCAGCTTCTTCTTGACTTTTCAGTTCGTGGGAATCGCATTGTCCTGCATTTGGGACAAGTAGAAAGCCAGCGGATCGCGGATGAGCTTTTTGAAGGATTGGTGAATGGAGACTGGATGATTGAACCGGCGGGAGAGGTGGCCGACATTTCCTATGCACAGGATATCGTTCATCAGATCGGGCACAAGCTTCCCTACCCGGAAGGAATAAAAATCGCGCAACTGCATAATGTAGACCCGCATTTCAAAGGTTTTTCAGCCATCTATCATCAAAAAGGCTGGGTTTTCGTCAATGCGGCTTCCGAAATCAACGAACGCAACTATCACATTCACCTGCTAACCGTTTCGCTCGGGTTGCATACTATTTATGCCAGTACCACCTCGTTGGCCAATCGGTCGGAGCAGCTGATTTTCGAAGCATTGCTGCCTTTTGATGAGGTGGAGAGTTTTTTCCGCACGGACATCTCAAAAATCCCGGGTTTTTTAGCTTCGGATATCGCCAACTTTTTTAAGGTGCCATTCCCGATGGTGCTGAAAAGGGCGCTGCAGTTGAGGATCATCTCGGATGATCAGTACCGCAGTTTTATGACGGTCAACCCCGTGGCAGCTTCCAAGCCGAGGGAGCTATTCCTGTCCAAGGAAGGGAGCATCGACGACCTGGAAGCACAGCTTTTTTCGGGCGAATAATCTTAACTTTTTCTGACGTTCATATTGCTTAGATCGGGCAGCGGGCTCACGGATGTCCATCCGCCGTCGACGATCAGGCTTTGTCCAGTAATGTGCCCCGAATGCGGGGAGAGCAGGAATAACGCTGCATTGGCAATGTCCTCGCAAATGGCCGGTCTACCCATCGGTGTAATGGCCGACCAGGTTTTTGGATAAGTAGGGTCCTCAGCCAAAGTCCGTTCGGTCAATGTGGCGCCAGGGGCAACTGTATTGATCGTAATTCCATGCGGAGATAGTTCCAGCACCAAATTTTTGGCGAGCATTTCCAGCCCGGCTTTCGTCATTGCGTAGGCTCCCAGGAACTGGTGCGCCTGATGGCCTACAACGGACGACATCAGCAAAATCCGGCCACCTGATTTCTGTTTTCGCATTTGCCTTGCCGCCGCCTGAGTCAGGAGGAATGAACCCATCAGGTTTACTTCCAGCACTTTTCGAAGGCTTTCGGCAGGATATTCGAAGAAGTCCCCGAAAAGTGTGATACCTGCGTTGGCGACGGTCAATGTGAGCTTTCCAAAACACTTTACGGCCTCGTCCACCATGGCGTCGATGACCTCCGGTTGTGAGGCATCGCCTCCGAAAGCAACGCATTCACCTTCCTTGTTCCGAATTTTTTTGGCGGCCTCGGCAGCGAGTGCTTTATCGGCATCGTTAAGAATGACACCCGCTCCCTGGCAGGCCAGCTGTTTGGCAATTTCGAATCCGATACCTTGCCCGGCCCCGGTAACAATAGCTACCTGGTTATCAAATAATTGACTACTCATTTCCATGCTTTTTTGAAGGTTGGCACGTTCCTTCCGGTAGTACCTGCACCTTTTTAATGCGAATCCCTTGTTACCTTATCTCCGGATCCACCTCTCAGGAAGTCGAGGTCGGCACCCTCATGCGCCTGGGTCACGTGGTTGATATGCAGGTTTACATAACCCCGGTTATAGCCCAAATCCAGCGGTTTCCAAAGCTGGCGTCGTCGTGAAAGCTCTTCGTCCGATACTTCGAGCAGCAGGCTGCGATTCTCAACGTCCAGCTCGATGAAGTCTCCATCCTGCACCAACGCCAGATTGCCTCCGACCGCAGCTTCGGGGGACACATGCAAAACAACCGTTCCAAATCCGGTACCGCTCATGCGTCCGTCAGAAATGCGGACCATGTCGACCACACCCTGAGCAAGCAGTTTCTTAGGCAGCGACATATTTCCTACCTCGGGCATACCCGGATAGCCTTTGGGACCCACATTTTTCAATACCAGGATGCTGTTTTCATCCACATCCAGGTTAGGATCATCGAGGCGGGCCTTGTAGTCGTCTATATCTTCGAAAACGACTGCCTTGCCCCGGTGCTGCATTAATTCAGGTTTGAGGGATGCAGAAGGTTTGATAACCGCTCCATTCTCGCACAGGTTACCACGGACGACGGCCAGTCCGGTCAGGTCTTTCACAGGCTCGTCCATCGTACCGATTACTTCCGGGTCAAAGCACTCCGCATTGGCACAGTTGTCGGCCATGGTTTTGCCATTGGCGGTAATTACGCTTTGGTGCAGGATGTTACTGAGTTCCTTAATTACCACCGGTAGTCCGCCGGCATAGTAGAAATCTTCCATAAAATACCCGCCGGAAGGTTGCAGATTGAGCAGTAGCGGTACTTTTTTACAGAGGTCATTGAAATCGTCCAGGCTCAGATCTACCCCGATACGACCTGCAATTGCCAGCAAATGGATCACAAAATTGGTAGAACCACCGATGGCAGCATTAATCATGATCGCATTCTCGAAGGCTTCGCGCGTCAGGATCTGAGAGAGACGAAGATCCTCTTTTACCATTTCCACAATGCGGCGGCCCGACAAATGCGCGAGTACCTTGCGGCGTGAGTCGGCAGCAGGAATAGCTGCATTCTCAGGGAGTGTCAGGCCCAGCGATTCGACCATGCATGCCATGGTGGAAGCGGTGCCCATGACCGCGCAATGGCCGTCGCTGCGACACATGCAGGCTTCCGCTGTGGTGAGTTCTTCCTGAGAAATCTCCCCTTTGCGGTGCATTTCGCTGAAACGCCACACATCACTCGTTCCAATGGTTCGCCCGCGGTAACGGCCCGTGAGCATGGGACCACCGGAAACTACAATGGTAGGGATGTTCACGCTGGCTGCGCCCATTACAAGGGAGGGGGTAGTCTTATCGCAACCGCAGAGCAGCACGACTCCGTCTATCGGGTTGGCACGAATCGACTCTTCGACATCCATGCTCGCCAGGTTGCGGTAAAGCATCGCGGTGGGTTTGATAAGCGTTTCACCCAGCGACATCACGGGGAATTCGAGCGGGAACCCACCTGCTTCCCACACGCCACGTTTGACGGACTCAGCCAATTCGCGGAAATGCCCGTTGCAGGGTGTGAGTTCTGAAAAAGTATTACAAATGCCGATTACCGGCCGTCCTTCAAACTCGTCAGCAGGGTACCCCTGGTTTTTCATCCAGGCCCTGTAAATGAATCCGTCTTTTCCCGACTTACCAAACCATCCTCTGCTGCGCAACTTATTTTCTTCCATTATTCACCATAGTTTATATCTGATCAGAAAAGGAGGCAGGCAGTAAAATATAATTCCGGACTTCCTTTAAAATAAAAATTGTATATTCGGCTAACACGCGCCCAGAATTCTCCATGCTTTTTTTTAGAAACTATAAACTGCTGCTTCTCTTACTTTTACAATTGATAGTGACGTCATTAACTGCGCAGGTGTCCCCCGATAATTTCATTGAAAAGTTATTAAAGAAACACCCGGAACGGTTTTCGGAAATCCTCAAAAATCCTGAAAAGTACCGTATTCAGATTCTCTATACGAAGATTGACAGGAATAAAAACAATGTCCCGCATTTTACTACGCATGGATACCGGCTGAATAGCAGTGAGTATTTTTATCCGGCGAGTACGGTTAAGTTGCCGGCAGTGGCACTGGCTTTTGAGAAACTGAACAAACTGGGCATTGGTAAGCATACCCCCATGTTTACGGATGCCGTGAGGCCGGAGCAAACAGCTGTTACGGCGGATACCAGCTCGGAGAATGGTTTGCCCTCGGTAGCACATTATGCCAGGAAGATTTTACTCGCCAGTGATAATGACGCATTCAACCGGCTTTACGAATTCATCGGCCAGCAGGAGTTCAATGACAGCCTGCACCGGAAGGGTTTTAAAGAAAGCCGTATCCTGCACAGGCTGGAATCGCCTATCGGGCCGGAGAATAACCGGTATACTAATCCCATCCGTTTTGAACAGGACGGGAAGATTATTTTTGAGCAACCGGCAAAATATTGCGAAAAGGAATACAATGCGCCCGGGACAATAATGCTGGGAAAGGGATATATGAAGGGGAATGAGCTTGTAAACGAACCTTTTGATTTCACTAAAAAGAACTTTTTCCCGCTGGAAGAACAGCATCGCCTGTTGAAAACCCTGTTTTTCCCGGATCAGGTACCCGCCTCGCAGCGATTCAACCTTACAGAGGAGGATTACCGGTTTATGTATCAGTACATGTCGCAGTTCCCGGTGGAAACCAGTTATCCCGCGAGCTACACAGACGATTACTATGATGGTTTCGTGAAGTTCCTGCTTTTTGGAGCAACAAAAACCCGGCTACCGCGTCATATCAGGCTATTCAATAAATGCGGGGATGCGTATGGCTTTCTGCTGGATAATGCCTATATCGCGGATTTCGAGAAGGGGATTGAATTTATGCTGACCGCCGTAATCTACTGCAATGAAGATGGTATCCTGAATGACAGCAAATATGATTACGAGACGATAGGCTTTCCATTCATGGCCAATCTGGGTAAGACGATCTTTGAATATGAATTGAGCCGTAAGCGTGTTAACAGACCTGATCTAAGCCGTTTCGAAGTAGAGTACGATAAATGATCAGCGGGTTTTCCACTTCATCCGCGGAGCGATCTGGCAGATGTACAGATTGATCAGATGGCCGATAATCAGCAAGCCTGAACCTGCATACCCCAGCCACGAGAATGCGACGTGCTTGTTTTCGAAAATCAGCGAAACAGAAAACAGTATCAATGCACTCCACAGCAGCAGGCGGATAGGTAATGACCGGTGCTCACGTGTAGCGTAGTACACGGCAACTCCATTGACAATGATGAAAAGGTAGTCCAGAGAAAGCAGGCCAACGTGCGTGTGGTGGTGCGTGGCTATCGTAGAGCCAAACGCCAATGCGGGAACCAGCAGGCAGTGTATAATGCACAACACAGAACCCAGGATTCCAATGTAGTCGGCCTTGCCATGTGAGTGTACTGCTTTCATTTCTAGATACAATAATGTTGCAAAAATAAGCGCATTTGGTTTGACTTGCAACAGGGTTGCAGAATATTTTTCATGTATCAACGGCCGGGCGGCGAAAGTGTAACGCGAAAGCTTGGAATTTGAACGGGTTAGAACTTAACTTTGGCAGGAAAGGTTTTAGGAGGGAGGAATTTATCAAACTGTTGGAAACAATGGACCAGTTAAGAGATACGCTGAAAGTACACCACCTGCGCACAACGACTTGTCGGGAAGACGTGCTTTCAACATTTATCAACCGAAAGAACGCATTATCGCACGGTGACCTGGAAGGGGCGTTGGGAGAGAATTATGATCGTGTAACGATATACAGGACTTTAAAAACTTTCCTCGAAAAGGGCATTATACACAAAGTACTGGACGATGAGGGGCTCCGATATGCATTGTGCTCCCACAATTGTTCAGAGGAAAAACACCATCACGATCACATTCATTTTAAGTGTAGTTCGTGCGGTGAAACCAATTGTCTTGAAAACCTGCACATTCCTGCGGTACAACTGCCGGAGGGCTATCATCCGGAAAACTTCAATCTGCTGATACAGGGCGTCTGCCCGAAATGCAATTGATTGTCAGCCTGAGCGGAGTCAAAGGCCTTCGCGCAAGATGCCTTCGACTCCGCTCAGGCTGACAATATATTCTAATTTTACTTCACTTTCAATGCAAAATCAAGGTTGACATCGTCGCTGCCGGGTGTTGGCGTGCCGTTTTTCGCGCCGGGCTGGTGGCGAAGCTGCACTTTTAGTTTGCCATCACCTGCGGCCCCGGTAACCGCAGTGCCGGTCAGACCGATGGGATAGTTATTTTTGTCTTTATCTCCATAGGTGTAAGTCAGCAACGTAGCAGGTGTGGGGGTATAAACGAACAAATGCTCGTACGATTCCTCTTCTACTTCTTTAGTGATATCGTCCACAGGTGACTTGCTCTCATCGAGCAGTTCGATAGCCAGGTTGTAAGTCGTATTCGGCTTCAAAGAAATGGTATCGAACTTCGTTGGTGCATTTCCTCCGTCCCCATCCGCATCTTTGTAAGAAAAGGTGCTCACGCTGGAAGTTCCCTGTTCGGTAAATTTCAGGGTTACCGATGTGATCAGCTCATTTTCATCGTCCGGTTCTACATCGTCGCCAGAGTCTTTGCATTGCGCAAAGGAAAGTACTATTCCAGCCAGTAACATCCAGGTCAACTTACGGTTCATTTTCATACGTAGTAGTTTATGTATTGGGTACTTAAAATTGCTTTCTCAGGCTCCAAACTTCCATTTCAGGCGCAGGGATGCATTCCGGCCCATGTCGTCGGTGTAATACCGGAAACGGTTCAGATAATCGCGGTACACGGTGTTGAACACGTTCTGCACGTTAATACCGATTTCGAGTTGCTGCTTTTCGGCAACCCGGATCGTGGCTCCTGCTTGGAGGTTCCAAAGCGAATAAGCTTTGGGTGGTGGCAGGTAGTCGCTATTGGGCGGTACACGTTTTTGTTCTGCCACAAGCAGGTTTCCGATCGAAACAAATCCGTCGCGCCATTTGGTACCGTCGCTTAGCTGATATTTCAATTGGTTATCCAGTCTGTTCGGTGGGATCATTACGAGGTAACCATCGTTCCGTTGATCGTATACCCTCAGGTAACTGAGTTTGCTTGAAACAGTCGTACGCTTGACAAATTCCCAGCTTCCGGAAACGTCGATACCTTTGAAAGAAGCGTCCGTCTGGGTGTATTTGAAATAAGGAAAAGCTCCACGAACCGTCAGTATGGGTTCCGGTTGTGGTTTGAGATATATAAAATCAAAAATGTAATTGTAATAGCCGCCTATCTCCAGGCCCCATTTCGGGGCCGCATATTTGACACTGGCAATGGAATTGAGCGCCTTTTCGGGTTGCAAAGTTGCGTCGCCTTTCTCGTATGCGGCTGCGCCGTGGTGTACGCCGTCGCTGAACAACTCGCTCACGTTAGGTGCTCGCCAGGCGGTACCCACGTTAAGACGAGTGGAAAGGCGCTCCGAAAAGTTGCGGGTTGCGCCGGCAGTTCCAGAAAAATTGGAGAAATCGAAGTGATCTGCGAGCTTTTCGCGGTTCACGATCCGGTAGGTTTTCAATGTCCGGTAATCGTAGCGTAGTCCTGCTTCCAGCTCCCACTTGCTTGTCACATACCGCTCAATCCAGAAGATCCCGATATTGAACTGATTGAAGTTAGGGATCAGCGGACGGCCGCTCATGAGGTTATATTGGTATAAAGTACTTACGCCAAGCTGCCCGGCAATTTTGCCGGCAATAGGTTTGTGGTCCCAGACCACATCGTTTGTTAATGAAGTGAGTTTGAATGTCAGTTCGGGATGGTTGAGTGCCGCTATGGAATCGTTGCGTGGTCGGTGCAGGTCGAATTCGTTGCGGTTATTGTATTGGCGCGCAATGGTCCACTGGAACCGGTTTCCATCCTTGAAATGGTAATGCGCTTCGGCTTTTAAGAGATCGTGGGTAGCATTCTGGTTGGGGCGGTTAATGGCGTAGCTGAAACCCGATTTGATAAGTGGTTCCCCATTTTTAATCACATTCAGCAAGTCGGTGACGCTGCCGATGTGGGAACCTGAAAATATGCCGATTTTGGTGTCAAAGCGACTGTAAAATACGTCAATCCCAAAACCTTTACTCCTATAACCTGTAGCCAGCGAGAAATTGTTTTCGCTAATGCCGGTATTGTCGAGGAAATAATTAGGTGTACGGATATTACCACCGCGCTTGATCGTCCCCTGTGCCCGCCAGCCAAAGCCTTTGAAACTTTTGACGCCTCCCTGGACAGTACCGGAAAGGACACCTTGCCTTCCATTGGTGAATCCGACAGCATTCAGTTCACCGCTCATTGGCTTGTCGACAGGCAGTTCTTCGGGTTCCACCAGAATGACCCCGCCTATCGCATCGGACCCGTACCGGACTCCCGCTGCTCCTTTCACAACCGAAAGGCGGGTGGCGATAAACGGATCTATTTCCGGGGCATGTTCGGAGCCCCATTGCTGGCCTTCCTGCCGCACGCCGTTGTTCATGATCAATACGCGATTGCTGTGCAAGCCGTGAATGACGGGCTTGGCGATGGAAGAGCCGGTTTGCAAGGTGGTTACACCGGTTATGCCTTTGAGGCTTTCGCCCAGGTTTTGCCCACGCGTTTTATCGAGATCCGTTCCTGAAATGGTGGTCAGCGGCTGGGAAGAAGGCGCATCCGTACGGTGGGCTGTGATCTCCACATCTTTCAAATGGACCTCCTGTTCGAGGAGGTTGAAATTCTCTTCATGGCCTTCTGTAAGGTCTATTTTCTGCTGAAATGCGTTGTATCCGATAATACGGCATTCCAATGTATAGTTTCCGGGGCAGAGGTTGCGTAGTTCATACCGACCATTCCCATCCGTAAATACACCGTTGTTCTGTCCTACAACTAAAATTGTGGCGCCTACGATAGGCTGTCCGGTATGCTGATCTTTGACAACCCCTTTGATGAAGCATTCGCAAGCCGTTTTTTGAGCAAAACTGACTATTGAAAATAACCACAACAGTACACTGAGAAAGATGGATTTTGCGAGGGACATTGCTTGGCTGCCAGAAAGTGGGCTATGATCTTTTTGTTACAACGTTGCAAAAATACGATCATTGCAACTGTGTTGCAATTAAAATACAGAAGTATTTTCCTCTTTTTTCCAGGGATTAGGGTCTGGAATGTAAATTTGTGCTCCATTTATGCCGCTTTAAACCATTGTCTGAACTGCTTTTAACAAAGATTCTTCTCATGCCACCGCTGATCGCCGGCGTGACGCTGGCCGTTCGTAAGTGGGGTGAGGGTCTGGGAGGCTGGATTGGCGGATTTCCTTGGGTAGCAGGCCCCATTTCATTTTTCATTGCGTTGGAACACGGCGCCGCATTCGCTGCGTCGACCATTACTTCGGCTTTACTGGGCTCAGTCGGGACCATACTGTTTGCATTGGTATATGCAAAGTTATCTTCGCGCATGGCGTGGCTACCCACCGTCCTGATCAGCTATGGTGTTTTTTTCGTGATTGCGCTGATGTCGCTTGGACGTGATATTTCGATGCCCGCTGCTGTGGGTCTGAATCTGTTGGTCTTGACCTTAGTTCTTTATTTTTTTCCAAAACCGAAATCTAAAGCGGAGGTCAAAAGACAACCTGCTTTTGATATTCCGTTACGCATGCTGGTGGCTACCTTTTTTGTAGTATTGCTGACGCAGGCGGCCGATTATCTCGGGCCAACCTGGAGTGGAATATTGACGCCCTTTCCGATCATGACGTCGACGCTCGCGGTTTTCACGCATTCTCAGCAGGGCTCTGATGCTGCAACCAGGATCTTATATGGATTACTACTGGCAGGCTACGGATTTGTAGCGTTTCTGGTGGGCGTGGCCTGGCTAGTTCCCCAAATACCCATAGGCATAGCCTACGGAATTCTGACGATTGGCACTATGGCTGTCAACGGGATCACCATCAGGCTGATCCGCTAGTATCACCCGCGAACCAGCCTGACGCCCGGTCTTAAACTCTTTCCAGTTTTACGGGATAAGTTTTCTTCGCATTCCACTGGCAGACGTAGATGTTGTGGTCGTTATCCACACAGACGTCATGGCAATGCATGAAAATGGGTTTTTCCTGCAACATCAGCTGTAGTTCGCCATTCTTGTATTCCGGTTTGGTGCCCCCCGGATTGGAGATCACTTTATTAGCTTTGTCGAGGATCGTGACAAAACCCGAATTGGGGGTCTGATTCAGGTAACGCAACCTCGACCAGCAAACACCGGCGTATAATGTATCGTCTTTGAAAACGGGGCGACAGACAAATGCACCGGGAAGGAATAATGTGCTAAGGTATTTCCCGTCCAGCGTGAACCTCTTGAAAGCATTGTGCGCCCGTGAAGTGACAAGTAAGGTCGGGTTGGACTTGTCGCGATAATCGATTGCGACACCGTGAGCGGTCGAGAACTGGCCGTCGGCATCACCGGAGCCGCCAAATTTGTCAATAAACTCTCCTTTTGGTGTATATCTCAAAATCCATTGCGAACCATACCCATCGGCGATATAAATGGTACCGTCCGGCCCGATGGCAGTTTCGGTGGGTTTGAATGCGTCGCTCTCTTTGTAAGCGCCTACTTTCGAGGGATGCTCGATCGTCAGCAGGATTTTTCCTTTAAGGTCGGTCTTGAATACTTTCCCGATGTTAGGATCGCTGATGAAAAGAAACTCCTCGCCGTTGGCATTCCAGAGTGTTAGCCCGTGCCCCCCGGGGAATTCGTGCCCCCAGCTTTCCAGCAGCTTACCCGACCGGTCGTAGACCAGAATATTGTTCTTCACTTCATCACCTACCATGATCAGTCTGCCCTTGCTATCCTGGACCATTTCGTGACAGTTGTTGACCGGGAACTGCGAGGAGTCGAGGTTCCCCCAGCCCTGATGAACCTTGTAGCGATGAGATCCATGCCCAATGATTTCTCCATCGGCCCTGGGTTTGGCATGCAGGATGTAAAATGGCTTGAATGTAAGGGCGGCCGCAGTTACAGCGGTTATTTTCGCGAACTGACGGCGGGAATGTGTATCGGACATAACGAGTCTTTTATTGGGAAAAGACAGCACGCCTTCTTTCTTACTATTGCCTTGGAATGGATTTGACTAGCTGGCCGAATAGCGTTTTCCGTAGCGGTTAAGCCAGTCAAGCAGCCGGTTTACGTCCTGCATCCGGAAAAGCTCACTACCTGAATTCATGGTAGCGGCGGTTCCGCAGGCAACACCCATCCTGACGGCCTCACGGTAGGATTTGCCCTGCGACAAAGTCCAAACGATACCTGCCAACATGCTATCTCCGGCGCCCACGGTACTTTTGGGCTGTACTGGAGGGGCGGGAATGTGCTCTACCTGGTCTTCGGTTACGAGCATGGCTCCCATCGCGCCCATTGAAACGATGACGATCTCGCATTGCCCGCGGATGATCAGTGCCCTGGCAGCATCATCCACCTCGTCCATTTCAAGTTTATCGACTCCTACGAGTTCGCTTAGCTCCATAATGTTGGGTTTCAAAAGATATACACCGGCCTCTGTGGAATAGCGGAGTGCGTCGCCGGAAGTATCTGCAATGAACCGCGCGCCCTGGGAATGGGCTATTTTGGCAATCTGTCCATAAAAATCAGAAGGTACTCCGGGCGGAAGGCTTCCGCTGGCGATGATATAGGAGGGTTTCGGATCCAGTTCCTCCATGGTTTCCAGAATGGCGCGTACCTCGGTAGGCATCATTTCTGTCCCCGGCATCCCGAAACGGTACTGAAAGCCGGTACTGGTTTCCAGGACGTGAAAATTTTCGCGCGTCCATTGCTTGGTTTCGATTACCATCGTCTCGACTCCCTCGCTTTTGACGAGTTTGTGCAACCGCTGTCCGGTCGGGCCGCCTACCGTGAAGATCGCAATCGGATTTCCGCCAAGGCGGTGAATGGCCTTCGCCACGTTGATCCCACCTCCTCCGGCTTCAAAATTGGGAGTTTCGCATCGCAACTTGTTATCAGGCACGATACGGGATACGTTGGAGCTTTTATCAAGAGCAGGATTTATTGTAAGCGTTACAATGGGTCCGGTTGCCATAGGAGTTCGGTTGTCTGGGTTAAAATCAACAGTTTTGAAACAACTGATTGACTATTTTACGCGAATAAAAGAAAAAAAGCGATTCTCCCTGCGTTTATAGCAATTTGTTCACAGCGCAGACGTTTCCCGTGCCTACTGATACTGTTCTTCCATCACCTTCCGGCCACCGTCGATCACGAGCACCTGGCCATTCGTAAACCTTCCATAATCCGACATCAGATACACCGCTGCACCATCCAGGTCAGCAGGCATGGCCGCTTCTGCCGAAATTACATTAACCCGGATATGATGGGCCGCATAAGACGCCGCTATGGATTTTGAAAATCCTATCGCGGCAGCTTGTGCAGTGGAATGTGTATGGTTTGGGAGAGAGGCGTCTGTCTGAATGTTTTCGGGGCTAAGGTTTAGAATAGTTCCCCCTTTATTCATACCCATGAAAGCCCTCACAGCTGCCTGGTTGGAGAGCATGAGAGATGTGAGGTGAGCATCCAGGGCCTTTCGCCAGCTTTCCAACGTTAGATGATGCAGTGGTCCGTCCAGTACTGGTTCGCCACTTTCTTCGGACACGTGATAAATCGCGTCAAAGCTCCCAAATTCCCGGATACAAAGCTGAATGGCGTCCAATGCGGTCTGAGGATGAGTCGCATCACCTTGTTTGGCTCTTGAGTTGCTGCCCAGGTTAAGTTCTGCCATGAGGCAGTTTTCAGGGTGACGTCCGACCACGACAACATTTGCGCCATGTCTGACAAACGCCTGTGCTGCAGACAGTCCCGGGCCGGTTGTGCCGCCGATGACAACGATCGATTTATTTGTTAGCCAGTTTTCCATCAGTTCCTATTGAATTTTAATGTAAAAATAGGACTATTGCCATGAAAAATGAAGCGCCCTGGATCTTTGAGAGAAACAGGGCGCTTCGGGAAAACCTAATGAGATGACTGCTAGGCCACTGAGCGAAGTAATGCCATAGAAGATTTTTCAAATTTATCTTTGGCATAGTCGAGCGACAACGTGAACTCTTTTACATCTTTTTGTGAAGGGAGGTCGAACATGGCGTCCGTCATGATGGATTCGCAGATCGACCGCAGGCCCCGGGCTCCGAGTTTGTAGATCATGGCCTGATCTACGATATAGTCCAGCACTGCCTCTTCAAAATGTAGTTTAATGCCTTCCATCGCAAAGAGCTTGCCATATTGTTTCACCAATGCGTTTTTGGGCTCCGTCAGAATGCGGCGTAAAGTTTCGCGGTCTAATGGGTTCAAATGCGTCAGGACCGGCAAACGGCCGATTAATTCAGGGATCAACCCGAAAGATTTGAGATCCATCGCGGTGACGTAACGCATCAGGTTACCCTTGTCGAAAATCTCGATAATGCGGCTGTCTCCGGAGAATCCGATTGGGCGCGTATTGATCCGCTTTCCGATGTGTCTTTCAATTCCGTCGAATGCACCACCGCATATGAAAAGAATATTCTCGGTATTCAGCGAAATCATTTTCTGATCGGGATGCTTGCGTCCGCCTTGCGGCGGCACGTTGACAATCGATCCTTCGAGCAGTTTCAGCAATGCCTGCTGAACGCCTTCACCACTCACGTCGCGGGTAATGGACGGGTTGTCTGATTTACGAGCGATCTTGTCGATCTCATCGATATATACGATACCCCGTTCGGCAGCCTCGACATTGTAATCGGCAGCCTGTAACAGACGTGTCAGGATCGTCTCGACGTCTTCGCCCACGTAACCAGCCTCGGTGACCACCGTGGCATCTGCCACACAGAAGGGAACCTGAAGAATACGGGCAATGGATTTGGCCAGGTAGGTTTTACCGGTACCGGTTTCGCCCACCATGATAATATTTGATTTCTCGATCACAACATCATCCTCGGTACTAACCTGGTTGAGACGTTTGTAGTGATTATACACTGCCACGGCCAGAGAACGCTTTGCTTCGTCCTGGCCGATCACATATTGTTCAAGAAAATGCTTGATTTCAGAGGGGGGGATGGATTTTAGTTTCGGAAGCTTTGATTTCTTCTCTTTCTTATCCTCTTTCGGCCCCAGCTCTTCAGTGACTACCTGATGCCCCTGGGCAATGCAGTGGTTACAGATATGAGCGTCGATTCCCGAAAGCAGCAAATCTACTTCGCTTTTCTTACGTCCGCAGAACGAACAACTTACTTGTGCCATTGATTCGGTTTAAACAGTTTGGTGGATGTTTCCGACCCTGACTTGATGCAGAAGCCGAACTAAACAAACCTGGTAAGTCAATTTAACAAGAAGACAACATTTAATGTTCAAGTCCCCTGTTCATTTGAAAATCAGCGGTTATTATTCTGCAAATTTCCGGTTTTTTGACCGGGTTACCAAATCAACCGACGGCCATATACTAAAAATGCCCTGACAACATAGCTGTCAGGGCATTTCGTCCGAAAAGGATTTTGGGTTACTTGTCGCGGGTCAAAACCTCGTCGATCAGGCCGTATTCCTTTGCTTCAGTGGCTTTTAGCCATTTATCGCGATCCGAGTCCAAGCCGATTTGCTCAGCAGTCTGGCCCGTATGGTTTGCCAGGATTTCGTACAGCTCGTGACGGAGCTTCACGATCTCACGGGTCGTGATCTCGATGTCGACAGATGTACCCTGGGCACCTCCCGAAGGCTGGTGGATCATCACACGTGCATGCGGAAGGGCTGAACGCTTGCCGGCTGCTCCGCCTGCGAGCAACACTGCACCCATGGATGCCGCGAGGCTGGTACATACAGTGGCAACGTCGGGACGTACATATTGCATGGTATCGTAAATTCCCAAACCTGCATACACCGATCCGCCCGGGCTGTTGATATACATGAGGATGTCCTTTTTAGGATCCGCCGATTCAAGGAAGAGGAGCTGGGCTACAATAATGTTGGCGATATTGTCGTCCACACCGGTACCCATAAATATAATACGATCTGCCATCAGACGAGAAAAAACGTCAACTTCACGGAAGTTCATCGGACGTTCCTCGATCACCGAACGGGTCATGTTTTCAACAGTGTGGTTCATGTAACCGTCCACGGTCAGACCATTCACGCCCAGGTGGTGAACGGCATATTTTCTAAATTCATTTCCGTAATTCATCGAAAAATTTAAATTTTAATTTATCAATAGTTAAAGGGCAACTGGCTTCGAGAACAAAAAGCAATATAGGTTAGTTTCTAGCTATATCGCCCATGGTTTTCGGGTTGCATGGCACAAATTTGATTATTTCACCGAATAATCCTTGTCAATTTCGGCGATAAATTATCGAAAAATGCGACATCCAGCGATGCCGTCAAGTGATTACATTGCAGCATAAAAACGTTATACCCACGCATTATAACCGGACATTATGAACGTGACATCCAATTTATCAGAAAAAATCAGACAGATTCGCCTGCAAAAAGGGCTGTCTCAGGAAAATATGGCAGATATGCTGGGCTTGTCCACGACAGCCTACGGTGATATCGAACGCGGACGGACCGAGCTTTCGGTTTCGAGGCTCGAAAATGTAGCGAAGTTGCTCGACGTACCGCTGCCCGAATTGCTGGGCATTGACGTATCCATGTCGGAAACAGAATGGCTTCGTCAGGAGAACACCCGACTGCTGGCTGAGAACCGACGCTTGCAAAATGAGTTGGATCAATGGCGTCTGAAATTCAAGCAATGGTTCGGCGACGGCATTATCCGGCAAATAGGAGAGGAGCGCGAGCGGATCGGCTTTAAATAAAAAAACACCGCCCGGATGAACCGGGACGGTGAAAAAAAATGCTTTTTATGATTCCTGAAAATCAGGCTTCGGCTTCCACTTCGCCTTTCGCCAGTTTCTCAAATTCGCCTACTTCGATGGTTTGCTCGTCGGTGCTCACCTGGCCGCGGATCGTTTCCAGAACCTTGTTGTCAAACACCTGGTTGAACACGCTCGTATAGTTGTCACGTTCTTTGTCGGCCAGATAACCTTGTGCTACGCGGTCGATGGTCTCTTTCATCGCTTCGTCGTCGCCGTAGATACCAAATTGTCCTTTTACCATTTCACGGGTGAAGGCCAGGATTTCAGGATATTCTACTTTAACACTCTCTTTGTCAGCGATTTTATTTTTAATCAGGCTCAGTTTCAGTGATTTTTGAAAATCGCCGAACTGCTCATCGATCTGCTCGCGGGTGAATTTGCCTTCATTGGTACGTTCGAGCCAGTTTTTCAGAAACTCTTCCGGCAATTCGATTGCAATACCGTCGAGTAATGCATTCTCGATATCCCTGCGAAGCAGCGCTTCTGTTTCACGCTCGTAGTTGCCTTTGATGATTTCGAGTACTTTTTCGTTGAATTGCTCTTCGCTTTCAACTTGTCCGGCTCCCAATACCTTATCGAAGAACTCCTGGGTTAATTGTGCAGGTGCTGAACGTGTAATGTCTTCAACAGTCAACGTATATTCTCCGGAAAGTTCAGAAACGTCTTCTTTCTTTTTACCGGTAACGTGGGCGATTGCCGATTCATCGTTAAATGTATTCTGAATGTCGAAAGTGACGACATCACCTTTCTTCACGCCGATAAATTTAGCCACTTCTCCTTCCTTTACCTGTTTGGTAGGAATGGCAGTGCGGGTAGTGAATTCAGTAGATTCCTGTTTCAGTTCTCCGAAGATCATATCGTCGGCCTCGCTTACTTCCGGGTGGATGCTGTCAGCGAAGCGCTCGCGCAGGCTGTCGACCGTTTTGGTCAGTTCGTTCTCATCTACATTGATGGTGTAACGCTTGATCGCGGGGAGTTCCGACAGGTTTACATCGAAATCGGTCGCAACGCCCAGGTCGTAGCTGAACTCGAACTGAGCAGGATTGTCCCAGTTTACTTCCGCTGCTTTTTCACGGTCCGGAACAGGATCACCTACCACCTGCAATTTATTCTCCCGGATGTAAGTGCTTACCGCATTACTCAGGATATTGTTGACTTCATCAACCAGAATGCTTTTACCATACATGCGCTGAATCACATGGGATGGTACTTTGCCAGGACGAAATCCTTTCAGATTCACGCGTTTAGAGTAATCCTTTATCGTCTTATCTACCTTGGGCTGATAATCATCCTTGGTCAACGTTACTTTCAGAGAGGCTAATGTCGGCGAACTCTTTTCTAACAAAACTTCCATGTGTCGCTAAGCTATTGGTAAATACCTTTTACATTGAACTGAAAAAAATAAAAATGCCCTCAAAACGAAGTCCTGAGGGCATTTGACGGGTTTCAATACTACGGAGCAGCTCATCATCCCAAACAAACAGGAATCTGACGCCCCGTCATTCCCTTGTATTCTGTACGGG
Organism: Dyadobacter ginsengisoli DSM 21015; assembly: GCF_059568735.1. Taxonomy (NCBI): domain Bacteria; kingdom Pseudomonadati; phylum Bacteroidota; class Cytophagia; order Cytophagales; family Spirosomataceae; genus Dyadobacter; species Dyadobacter ginsengisoli. Next base: position 586,209 of record NZ_JCANTY010000003.1, on the reverse strand, counting down.
CGGAGGGAATCGAACCCCCACGCCTTGCGGCACTAGATCCTAAGTCTAGCACGTCTACCAGTTCCGCCACGCCCGCTCACTTATCCCCGTTTTCGACCCGATTGTCGAATTGGGAGTGCAAAGGTATCCTTAATTTTTAAAAACATCCAAACTTTTTCTTAAATTTTATCTTTGGGTAAAAACATATTGAAAAATGTCGCTAAAATTTGTTATTTTGGTGAAGCATACCAATTAGAATATAGCAGTGGAGCAACTGGTTGAATCCCTCAACATTGACCTTGAACAGGAGCGTAAGGACATCCTCAAAAAATACCGCAGGCTTTTAAGAACAGCCAAACCTTTTTTGAAGGATAATGATGCTAAACTAATCAAAAAAGCCTTTTATACTTCCGTTGATGCGCATAAAGACATGCGCAGACGGTCGGGGGAGCCATACATCTACCATCCGCTCGCAGTGGCACAAATCGTCGTTGAGGAGATCGGGCTCGGTACCACCGGTATCGTGGCTGCATTGCTGCACGATGTGGTGGAAGATACCGACATGGGGATCGACGATATAGAGCGGCTGTTTGGAAAGAAGGTTGCCAAAATCATTGACGGTTTAACCAAGATTTCGGGACGTTTCGAATATGGTTCTTCGCAGCAGGCGGAAAACTTCCGGAAAATGCTGTTGACATTGTCGGATGACGTCAGGGTGATTCTCGTCAAGTTGGCCGATCGCCTGCATAACATGCGGACGCTCGATAGCATGCCGCGGGACAAGCAGCTAAAGATTGCTTCTGAAACGATATTCATTTATGCGCCACTGGCGCACCGGCTGGGGCTTTATAGCATTAAGTCGGAGCTGGAAGAGCTTTACCTGAAATACACCGAACCTCAGGAATACCGGGCCGTTGCCAGAAAGCTTAGGGAGACGAAAAACATTCGTGACCGTTTCATATCCAAGTTTATGGAGCCCATAGCGCAGGATCTGGAGGCCGCAGGGTTGAATTTTATTCTGAAAGGCCGTCCCAAGTCGATTTATTCGATCTGGAATAAAATGCGGAAGCAGAATAAGCCATTTGAAGAAATATATGACCTGTTCGCTATCCGGATCGTACTTGAATCGCCTCCCGAAAGTGACAGGGAGAAGGCGATCTGCTGGCAGGCCTATTCCATCGTCACCGACCACTACAAGCCTAACCCGGATCGTTTAAAAGACTTTTTGAGCACGCCGCGGGCCAATGGTTACCAGTCGTTGCATTCGACCGTGATGAGCAAGAGCGGGCAGTGGGTGGAGGTGCAAATACGGACCTCGCGAATGGATGAGATTGCGGAGAAGGGTTATGCAGCTCACTGGAAATACAAAGGCAATGACACGAAAGTCAAAGGGAATATCGAGCAATGGATCACACAGGTGCGTGAGACGCTCGAGAACGGTTTTGGCGATAAAACGGCGGCCATCGAATTTCTGGATGAATTCCGTAGCAATCTTTTTAATGAAGAAGTATTTGTTTTTACACCGAAAGGCGAACTGAAAGTCCTACAAGCGGGTTCGACGGCGCTCGATTTTGCTTTTGATATTCACTCCGAAGTGGGTGCGCATTGTATGGCGGCCAAGGTGGGCGGGATTCTTGTTCCGATCAGCTATGTTCTGAATAATGGCGATCAGATCGAAATCATTACATCCAGTAAACAGAAACCTAATGAAGACTGGCTGCGGATCGTTGTAACCTCGAAAGCGAGAGCCAGGATCAAGGATTTTCTTAAAGAGGAAAACCGCCGATATGAGACGGATGGGCGGCAGATGGTGGAGAAAAAACTCAAGATCCTTGGAATGGACACTACTGCCGAGGTAGTCAATCAGTTAAGGGCATTTTTTGAGTGTAAAACGACAACAGACTTCTTTTATCGCATCGGTAAAGGTTATATCCAGCTCGACGAGCTGAAAAGGTTCAAAAGAGACCGGGATGCTAAGGAGCGGAAAGCAGTTGAGAATGGGGCGTCTAGTAATCTGGCACCCAATAGCGGAAGTGACGGAAAGTCGCTGACCAAGTTTTTGAAACATATCCATGGCGATCGTGCGGACAGCGACACGTTGCTGATCGGTGACGATATGGATAAAATTGACTATAAGCTCGCCCAGTGCTGTAATCCCATTGCGGGAGATGACGTGTTTGGCTTTGTGACGATCAACGAAGGGATCAAAATCCACAGGACTACCTGTCCGAATGCGGCTGAACTAATGTCCAAGCATGGCAACCGGATTATCAAAGCCAAATGGTCTGGCAAGGATGAGGCGTTTCTGGCCGGGCTTTATCTTTCGGGTACTGATCGCGTGGGACTTGTGAACGATGTAACGCGTATCATTTCCAATGAGCTGCACATCAACATGCGGGGGCTGACGATCGACACGAAAGACGGGGTTTTTAATGGAGATATTAAGCTTTATGTGCAGGATACCAAGCACTTGGATATACTGATCAACAAATTGGAACAGGTAGAAGGCGTTTACAATGTGCAGCGCTTCGATACAAACCTGAACGGAAAGTGAATGCAGTGAACGATTGCTGATTCAATGTGTTTATTGGATTGGTAATTAATGAGGTAGCAAGAGTATGCTTGCGAATGTGAGAATGATTTAAGTAAAAAAGCGTATTTTCGCGCAAGATTATCAGAGATATGCCACAAGCCAGCAAACCAAATTTCGAGGCCGCTAAGAAAATATTGACGGCTTACCTGGAAAATAAAGGACTTCGCAAAACACCTGAAAGGTTTGCGATACTGGAAGAGATCTATACCAGGGAAGATCACTTTGATGTAGACGAGCTTTACATCAGCATGAAGAACAAGCGTTACAGGGTGAGCCGGGCAACCGTTTACAATACACTCGATGTACTGGTCGATTGCGACCTGGTAACCAAGCATCAGTTTGGTAAAAATCTGGCACAGTTCGAGAAATCCTATGGCAATAAGCAACATGACCACCTCATCTGCACCGATTGCCATAAGGTGATGGAATTCTGCGACCCGAGAATCCAGTCGATCCAGAATATGGTAGGCGAAATGCTGAATTTCAGTGTAATGCACCATTCGCTTATTTTCTACGGAAACTGTAATAAGGAAAACTGCCAGAACCGCAATGAGACGCCGCGGGAGACTACCGCAGTTTACGAAGACAGATAATATTATCACGATCAGGCCCGGTAATGCATGCACTGCCGGGCCACTTACACCATATAAGTTTCAGTAATCCAATATTTGAATGAAAGTTGACGTACTACTTGGTCTTCAATGGGGAGACGAGGGAAAAGGAAAAATTGTGGATGTCCTGGCGCCACGTTATCAGGTTGTTGCCCGTTTTCAAGGTGGCCCTAATGCCGGACACACATTGGAGTTTGACGGTATCAAACACGTTCTGCACCAGATCCCGTCGGGGATTTTTCGGAATGATATCCAGAATATCATCGGAAATGGCGTTGTTTTGGACCCGGTTGTGTTCAAAAGAGAAATAGAAGGTCTTGCGAAATATAACCTGGATCTGATCAGCAACTTGTTCGTGTCTAAAAAGGCTTCCCTGATCCTCCCGACCCACGCGCTGCTCGATGCTGCCTACGAGCGTTCGAAAGGTGATTCCAAGATAGGTTCTACGCTGCGCGGTATCGGTCCGGCCTACCAGGATAAAGTTGCTCGCCTGGGTTTACGCGTAGGAGATGTTCTTTCTCCGCGCTTCGCCGACAAATACCAAAAACTGGTGGATGCACATAAAGTGATCCTTGATTTCTATTCGTTCGACTATTCTGAAACATTGGCTCAGGCAGAGGAAAAATTCTTCGATGCAGTCGAATTTATGAAGCAATTCACGCTGGTGAATAGCGAATATGTCGTGAACGACGCACTGACACAAGGTAAAACGGTTTTAGCGGAAGGTGCACAAGGCTCATTGCTGGACATCGATTTCGGCTCTTACCCGTTTGTGACCAGCTCTACGACCATGACTGCCGGTGCTTCCACCGGATTGGGCATTGCGCCACGTCAGATCGGCGAAGTTTTCGGTATTTTCAAAGCTTACTGTACACGTGTAGGAAGCGGACCTTTCCCTACGGAGCTCAATGACGAGATAGGCGAAAAGATCCGGCAGGAAGGGCGCGAATTTGGTGCTACCACAGGTCGCCCGCGCCGCACAGGATGGCTTGACCTGCCCGCATTGAAATATGCCATTATGATCAACGGCGTTACGCAATTGATCATGATGAAGGTGGATGTCCTTACTATTTTTGACAGTATCAAAGTTTGTACTCAATATCGCCTGGCTGATGGCACTTTGACCGACCAGCTACCATATGATCTTTGTGACGAAGGCGTAGAGCCGGTTTACAAGGAGTTCAAAGGTTGGCAAACATCACTCGACGGCGTTCGCGATTTCGACGCGATCCCGGTGGAATTAATGGCCTACGTGAAGTTTTTGGAAGAAGAACTGAATCTGCCGATCACATTCATTTCAACCGGCCCCGACCGTGAGGCGCTGATTAGCCGTGAAGCCGCCGCCGCGCAGGCTGCTGCCGCGGAAGCGTAGTGGTTAAAGTATAGTCAGGAGTGCACAATGTTGTTGTCCCCCTGGGCGGAGTCGAAGAGAAATGCATCACGCAATACCCTTCGACTCTGCTCAGGGGACAGTCGTTTTAAGACAGCAGATTCAGAACGTCATCCCGTGTCAGCGATTTGATAAATCCTTCCTCACTCGAAATCAGATCATCGGCCAGTTGCTTCTTGGACCGCTGTAATGCGAGTATCTTTTCTTCCACCGAGTTTTTGGTAATGAACTTATAGGTGAACACCGTCCGGTCCTGACCGATGCGATGTGCCCGATCGATCGCCTGTGCTTCGATAGCCGGGTTCCACCATGGATCGAGGATGAATACGTAGTCAGCCGCAGTGAGATTAAGCCCCAATCCGCCGGCTTTCAGTGATATCAGGAATATCTTAATGCTTTCGTCACTCTGAAAGGTCTGCACCTGCTCTTGCCGGTCGCGGGTAGCCCCATCCAGGTATGCATAACTGATTCCTTTCTCATCGAGATAATGCCTGAATAAGTCGAGGTGTTTAATGTATTGGCTAAAAATCAATATTTTATGATCTTCGCTCATCACGGTTTGCAGCTTGTAGAGCACGTCTTCAAACTTACCGGAATCGTGTGTGTAATCCGGGTCTACCATCACAGGGTGGTTCGCAAGCTGTCTGAGCTTGGTCAATCCCTGGAGTACCACCAGTTGTGACTTGGAAATCCCTTCCGAATCAATGCTTTGCAGGATCAGGTTGCGGTAATAGGCCTTGGCTTCTTCGTAAGCTTTCTCCTGTTCGTCGGACATGTCACAATACTGGATGCTTTCGACTTTTTCCGGCAAATCGGTTGCGACCTGGGATTTTAGTCTTCGCAGGATAAATGGCTTGATGAGGTTATACAGACGTTTCGTTTTTTCCTCATCGCCCTTTTTTTCAATCGGGATTTGAAACTCATCCCGGAAAAATACCTGGCTTCCCAGCAGCCCGGGGTTTACAAATGACATTTGCGACCAGAGATCCAGCGTGTTATTTTCAATGGGTGTGCCCGTTAGTACGAGTCTTTGAGCCGAATTCAAACGTCGCACAGCCTTCGTAATATTTGATGCCGGGTTTTTAATCGCCTGCGATTCGTCGAGGATCACGTAATTGAACCGGTAGTCTTCTATAATGTCGATATCCAGGCGAACAATGCCGTAGGATGTCAGTACCAGGTCATAGTTGTCAAACTGGGAAGTATCTTTTTCGCGATTGGTACCTGTATAGAGCAACACACGTATGTCAGGCGTGAATTTACCCGCCTCCAATTGCCAGTTATACAATAGCGAAGTGGGCATGATAAGGAGCGACGGTTTATCGACACCACCTTCTTTTTCCGACTGCAATAATGCCAGTGTTTGAACGGTCTTTCCGAGACCCATATCATCAGCCAGGCAGCCTCCGAACCGATAGTGTTTCAAAAAACGGAGCCAGTCGTACCCGGTCTTCTGATAGGGACGTAGCAGGCCCTGAAAATTGACAGGGGATTCGGCCGGTTCGATATGGTCAAAATCACGCAGACTTTCCAGCTTGTGGCTGATCACTGCGCTGGCAAGGTTCTCTTCTTTCAATTCCTGAACCAATGCCAGATGGTGCATGCGCAGGCGAAGTTGATCGTCGTCATGTCCGCTTTCGGTGAATGAGAAGAACTCGGAATATTTGGTAAACCACCATTCTGGTATAACTGCTATTTCCCCGTTGGGCAGCAGGAATTCCTTTTTACGGTTCAGGATATAGTTACGGAGCTGGATGAAAGGGATTTCAAATTCTCCGAACCTTACTTTTGCGTTGATATCGAACCAGTCGCGCCCTTCCTGGATGGAGATGTCGAGCGAGGAGTAGCCCAGAAAATACCGTTTGGTGTCACTGGTGTTTTGCCTGACCAAGATACCTTGTTCCGCAAGCGCGATCGCCTTGCCTTGCAGCCAGCCGAATGCTTCCGATTTGGGCATTTGCACTTTGCCATTACGCATGTTGAGGCCCATTTCCTTGAGCGTTCGCACATGCTGGCTTTCTACATCTATACTTCGCTTGACTTTATTGAAAAAGTAATCATTTCCCTTCTTTTCCATATGCACGCTGGACGGATGTGCGAAGCTGTCATAATGAAAAGAAAATCCGGCATACTGGAAGGAGAGGTCAAATGCGACATCGTTGTCTTCTTCTTCCAGAACTTCAACGTCCTCATTGTCCTGGAAAAGCACCGGGGATTTTCTGGGGTTAGACGAATATTCCGAAATGGTCAGGATGGTTTTGGGAACAGAGGATACGTTCCGGATTTCGAAACCACGGGCTACAACGTCATACGACGCGATGAGCGGCGCAACGAAACGGCCGTAGTATTGCTCCTCGACCTGTCCCGGAATGGCGATGAATTTCTTAGCCAGGAAGGGTTTAATCTTTTTCCCATCGACATTCCCTTCGAAATGATACAGATGGCCGTCGAGCACTAGCCATGCCGGATCTTCACCAATCAGGAACGCGTTCTTATACTGGAATTCCAGTTTTTGCATACGATGCCGGATCGTCGGGAAATAATGCGTATTGTCTTCATTCCGGATGAAATGGAACCGGATTGTGGCTTTTTCATTCTCCCACACAACCGGTTTCCATAATGGGTTACCATCATTCCCCATGATAAAAATATCTTTTCCGGCCAGCCTTTCGAGAATGCGGGATTTACAGTTTTCCAGATAACCTGCAATGGCTTCCTGAATCAACTTGTCGCCCTTTTGCGGATCATACGCTTTGAGAAAGAAATCAACTGCATTCAGTTTTTTTGCATTGAATTTTTTAAGAACCGCATCTTGCTGAATGTCGTCAATCAGCTTTACCAGTTCAAAATCCCGGGTATCTAGCCCTGATCTGAATTCTTTGATGTTTTTGGAAGAAATGTTCTGGATCTGAAAGGAAAAGTCGCCCTGGCTGTTGAGCTGGACCACAAAGGCTTCGAAGATGTACCCCAGATACTCATGGTTAAGAATTGAATAGACAATTTTAAATGGCTCTGAGGGGGAAACTTTCATTAGTCTATCGTTGGCTGAATTTCTGTTGATGCCGAAGAAGCCCCTCGATAAATCTCGGGGAGTCTTTCGATTTGGGAAACTTCAAATATAAATTAAAACAACCCGAAAAGAAAGACCCCTTTTGCCATTCCTGAAAAAATATTGTAGAATAAATTTGAACTTAGGCTGAAATGTTTTCGAAACCTAAGCTCATTTTATTTTTAGTGTTGAAAAATGGAAATGAATATCATCTAGGAAAAAAGCGGGGCGAAATTTTGTGCTTCAACCACATTTTTGGCCAACACTCCGGTTTGCGCCGACATCTTATTAAAAAGAAAGGGCCCCATACTGATCCTTTTGACATTCAGCGATTGCAATGTGTTGAAGTCGGGTAACGCGGGCACGCACATGACGTTTACGGGCAGGATCGTTTCGCGGGTAACGGTTTGGATATCTTCGGCCCGTGCAATGCAGGGCACGAAAATTCCATGTATCCCGGTGTTTTCGTAAATGTTAATGCGGCTGATCGTTTCGTCCAGTGCATTGGGCAGGCCCAGCAGGAAGGAGTCGGTCCTGACGTTGAGAAATACCTTGATATTCTCCCGTTCAAGTTCGTCGGCAATATGGGTTAGCCGCTGTTTGAACTCGTCCGCGGGTTGGAGTTGGCGCGAGGGCTTAGCCTGCGTGTCTTCCAGGTTAATCCCTGCGACGCCCGCGTCGTGGAGCATCTTGATATGCTCGATAATTCCGGCCGTCGTGTCGCTGTACCCGCCTTCGATATCGACGGTGAAAGGGATTTTGACAGTTGCAACAACCCGTTTTGCAATCCGCAGAATGGTTTCAAAGGGAAGATTTTCGCCATCGTCATAGCCGAATGCGGCGGCTAATGCATGGCTGGAAGTGCCGATGGCCTTGTAGCCCGCAGCCTCGAAAATCTGCGCGCTGTTGACGTCCCAAATGTTGCCGAGCAGGAATGGTTCTGCTTGTTGATGAAGTTGAAAGAATGTTTCGAAGTGGCTCATAATCTGAAATTTACTTTGTTTTAAATGAATTGATATGACAAAGTTATTTCAGCCGACGGACCGGTAATTGTACAAACCGGAACCCCGGTATTAATTGTTCAGCATTTGATTTACGGTCGAAAGATTATGGAGATAGGCCGAAGGAGTGAGCCCCGTAAATGACTTGAAATCGCGGATAAAATGTGATTGATCGAAATATCCGGCGTCGTAGGCGACAGACGTGAGCGGTAATTTGTTCTCGCCAATCAGTTTGAGACTCATTTGAAACCGCTGGATTTTGTCAAACGATTTGGGCGAAAGGCCTGTATGCTTGTAGACCAGCTTGTGTAAATACCGGGTGGTGATCCCGAAGGTGTCGGCTATGCGGCTGATATTGTTTTCGGCAGGATCTTGCTTAATGCTGTTTAGGATGTGGGCCACTCTGTTCAATCGCTCTTTCCGTCCGGCTGCCCGCATTAGTCTGCCGGTGAAAAAATCGTCGAGCAGGGCGATCCGCGCGGTAAGGGAATGCGTTTCCAGTAGTCTGCTGTGCAGATTCCGGGTATCCCTGCCGATCAGGTCCGTCAGGTCGGAAACCTGGTCGTTGAAAATCCCGATCTCGTCGTCGAGCAAGAAAGAGGTAGCATGTGTGAAAAACCGCACGCCCAGCATCAAATGGGCGCCCGATGACCGGATTTGCAGCGGCCGGGTGATTTGCCCCCAGAGTTCAACGGCCGGGTTCTTTTGAAAATCGCCATCCTGGAACGCCTCCCAGACACCATTGCCCAAATTGAATATCACTTCCATATCGCCGCTCGGGAACACCGTATCCTCATAGGTAATATGCTCGGAGGATTCGAAGACGTAGTAATGCCGGATGTAGGGCACCAGTATTTTGGCAGGTTCGAAATGCTGAAATTCCATGAAATTGGTATTTGTAAGGGCAGACAAATATAGTGCTATTGAACAACCGGCAATTGTATAAAACGGAACAAATCATCGTCCCGCAACATTCCAATAACTAGTAAGAATGTGACTTAACTGTTTGTGGCGAGCGCTACCGTCATTGCACGCCCAGGCGACGATCCCGTCCGGACGAATCAGGAGGGCATTTAAACCTATTGTGTCCTTCACAGTGCATGGAATGTAATTGATCCGGCCGTTGAAATCATCGGCCAAAGTTTTCAGGCCTTCATTTCCTTTGAAATCGAGCAGTATCATCCGGCCGTCGCGCATTAGCTCACCTATTTTGGTACCGTCGTCCAGCTCGAAGTTGGGGACGTTGCGGCCCGTCATGGGGTGGTCGTCACTGAGAGGGTAATGTGTGAAAACGCCCCAGACTCTCCCCGCCATATAAGTAGCGCCGTCGCGGGTGGCGATCAGGTCGCGGAAAATCGCATGCAATGCGCGTGCGTGTGGGCCCGGCTGCATAATGGCTACCTGTGCGCGCGACCAGTCGAGTACTTGTGCGCCAATGGGGTGCCGTTCGGCGTGATAGGTCTCCAGAAGGCCTTCCAAAGCAGGGTTTTGGACAGTGGTGGCGAGTTTCCAGCCGAGATTCATGGCGTCGCCGAGGCCGAGATTAAGGCCCTGGCCGCCAAGTGGTGAATGAATGTGGGCGGCATCGCCAGCCAAAAGGATCCTGCCGTTGCGGTAGCGGGTAGCCTGGCGGGCACGGTCCGTCCAGGTGGTGGCGGTACGCAGTGTGTTGATCGTCACATCTGTATTCGAAATCCGGCGCAAGACCTCCTGAATGTGTGCGCGCGTGATCGGCTTGTCGGAGTTGTGGAACGCGCCACCGTCAAAATCCTGCATGAGCACGTAGCCCGGCTGCGATTGCATGTACATGCCTGCAGATGTCACATTGCGGCCGGGATGGAGCTTTTCGGGATCGGCAATATCGAGCAGGGTCGTATATCCTGTAAATTCCGGTTCGGTACCGGCGAACTCAAAGCCGCCCATTTTGCGGACAACACTGCGGCTTCCGTCGCAGCCGACGAGCCATTGGCCTTTAAATGAATCGCTACCTGACCAGACCGTCACGCCTTCCCCGGTTTGACGAACGTCGGTGACCGGAAACCCACGCCTGATTTCCACACCTAGAGCATCTGCGCGGCGCGTGAGGACTGTTTCAAGCTCGGCTATTTCGGATATCAGATTGGTTTGAGGGGAACCGGGGAGGCGGTACCTCCATTTGGAAGTATCAATATCATCCTCGTAAAATGGAATGCCCGCGAAATGCCCCGCCTGGTGGTGTCGGGCCTGCATAGACGCGGTATGGGGATTTTTAATGCGTTTATGGATTTCCAAGTCTTCGAGCAGCCCGCGGCGGTAAAGCGCGTCGATGGTGGGCGAGGAGAGCCCGCGTATGCCGAAAGGAAGTTGTTTTAATGGTGAATGCGGATTCTCTGCCTTTTCCAGGACCAGCACGGAGCATTGGGCAAGGGCCAGTTCACAGGCGAGAAACAGGCCTACAGGCCCAGCGCCGGAAATGATAACGTCGTATAAGGAATGATTCGGTGTAGCTTTCATATCTGAATGATTGAGCTACAAAATTCCGGAATGTCGACACCTCAGGCTTGTACAAATGCGACAAAATCGTTGCTTACCGCCTGTTTCCCTTTCTTCGTTTTCCGTGCGAATGCGGCCGGACTCGTGCCGCTGTACCGTTTGAATTCCTTGCTGAGATGTGCCTGGTCCGCGTATCCCAGCTCATGCGCAAGGCCCGCGAGGTTGGAATCCGGTTCATGCCACAGCCGGTTTCGTACCTGTTCAAAACGCATCAGACCGGATATGTCTTTGACCGTAAAACCCGACGAACGTTTGAATTTTCTTTCCAGCGTACGGACCGTCGTATGGGCCGCCTCTGCGACCTGGCTCACCGGAATCGTCCCATTGGCCGCCTGTATTGCACCTCCCGCTTTGAACAGTGTGCTATCGATGGCGACCTCTGCCCGGATGTTCAGAAAACATTGCTTCACCTCAGCCAATACTTCGTCAATCCGGCCAGCGCCCATGAGGTTGTTTAATGCAGGTAGAAGTTTCGCAATAGGATGTTCGAAAACCTGTACGCCGCCGCTTCCGGACGGCAATCCGAGGAGATCGAACACAGTCCATGGAAAGCATCTGACACCTATGATTTCCAAACGGTTTTTGGTGTAAAAAAGGGCAGGCTGATTGAGCAGGCCCATGATGAACGGCGAAGGTAGAAACTGCCGGGCTCCATGGTCGTCGATCCTGGAAAGCGTTCCGAAGTGGAAGATAATCTCGGCATAGCCATCCGGCACAACCTGGAAGTTCGATTCCTGGTCTCCGAATTCGCGTTGATCATACCAAAAGCATTTAATGGTATCCCGAAGCGCCTCGGGCGGTTCAAATTCCTGGTGCATGATGCAAGATAGTGGATTTGAAGGGGTGTCGGGCAATATGTCTACCTGCTGCGGTAACAAAAAAGCAGTCACAAACCTAGGTTCATAACTGCTTGAAATTCAGTACCGGGGACGGGAATCGAACCCGTACGGGCGTTTCGGCCCACAGGATTTTAAGTCCTGCGATTTTTGGTTTCATATGGTGCTATATGGTCTTATTGTTATTGATAATCAGATGTTTATTGAAATTTGAAATTTTGTAAAACCAAGTAAAACCGGTATTTGTTGTACCTATGTTGTACCAATTTACGGTAGAATATCCGTATCTTAGGTGCTCTAAACCAGCCGATAAGAAATTTCCATGGACTCAACAATAAAGGCAGTTTTGCGTAAAAAGAAGCGAGAGGACGAAACTTACCCACTTGCACTGCGCGTCACAACTGGACGGACATCGACCTATATCTACTTGAAGCAGTACTTGAAAGAGGGCGATTGGGACGCGAGTGCAGGGAAGGTTAAAAAGTCTCATCCGAACTCTGTGTGGCTAAATAACTTGATCCTCGCAAGATTGGCAGAGGTTAATGATCAAATCCTTCAGCTGGCAACGCAAAAGAAAGATACAACCGCAGCTACCGTCAGAAAGGCGATAAAAAGGGAGGCGGGTACTGGGTTCTTCGCCCAAGCGCAACTTTACATTGAACAATTGGAAAAGAATGGCAAGTTTAATCGGAGATCGGCTGACGAGCCACGTATCAATCGGTTCAAGGAATTTTTGAAGCAGAAGGAGATTGGTTTTGCCGATATCAATCCAGGGCTCCTGCGACAGTTCCAGGCTTATCTCAGAAGTAAGCGTAAGGTGACAGAGAGAACCGTCGTCAATCACCTTGTAGTGATTAGGACGATTTTCAATCAAGCAATCTCCGCAGAAATTGCGGACTCGAAGCACTACCCGTTCGGGAAAGGGAAGATTGCGATCAAATTTCCTGATAGCGCGAAGATTGGATTAACAGCGGAGGAGGTGAAGTTATTGGAAGATGCTGACCTGGCAGCTGGCCAGCATCACGCTCGAAACCTTTGGTTAATATCATTCTACTTTGCGGGAATGAGGGTTTCGGATGTTTTGCGATTGAAGTGGTCGGATTTTCAGAATGATAGACTGTATTACTCGATGGGCAAAAATCTCAAAGCTGGATCGTTGAAAGTGCCTGAAAAGGTGGCGAAGATTTTAGAGCAGTATTCTAAGGCTACCACCCACAATCTTGTATTTCCGGATTTGAGCAGACTGGCCGGCCTTGATAATTCCAATGCCGTGCAGAGCTACATCAAGACTAGGGTTAAAAGTTGTAACGACTATTTGAAGCAGGTTGCCGAGGCTCTCGGGTTCTCCAAACCGCTGACGATGCATATTGCGAGGCATACATTCGCTCAAATTTCTTCTGACAAGATACCGGTAAATATCCTCCAACGACTGTATCGCCACTCTGATATCAAAACCACAATGGGATATCAGAGCAACTTTATCAATAAAGTCACGGATGAGGCACTTGATGCGGTGATCAACATTTAGGTGCGTGAATGCCAGCCACTGTAAGCCGTGATAGAGTGGGAGCTGGCTGGCCCGGGACTAAGGAAATCCGAAGCTTGCCCCAAATGTTGCCCGACTATTTAGTTCAATACAGTTAATCTTCGAAGTGCCCGTAATATTAAGTTCCAAATTAGCAGCTGAGAAAGTTGTGGGCCCGGGCAGATTTGGAACTGTCGACCAGGCCGTTATGAACAGTTGGGGTTTTATGAACCTAGCCGCTCTAACGAGCTGATAAACAGATACGCATGTTGTCATCTATTGTAATATGTTCCTGGCTCTCAAATGGGAGCTCTTCAGGCCGATCCTGCATTTTCGGGGTCGGTGTTTGAGAATCTTTTTAATTTATTTCAAAAGCCTTACTTTCAAGCAAATGATCCCCCCAATCCTATCAGTATTGAATGTATGTTAACCAACAGAATTGTTCAATTTTTACCGAAAGTCATCCGGAAATTACAGATGATTTATCATCGAAACGCCAAGACGCCAAACGCAACCTCTATAACCTCACTAGCGCCAGTCGACTGGGCCGATGCTGACGAAATTTACACTAACACCCTGAGGGCTGCACTTGAGAATAGAGATAAGTTGGATATCAGAAATATAGCGGTAACTGGTCCTTTCGGCTCTGGAAAAAGCAGCATCATAAAGACGTTTCAAAGGAAGGTGTTTGGGCAAGGTTACCACTTTTTGAACATATCACTGGCAACCTTCAAAGAAGAACTGGTTCATGGAGCAACGCAGCCGCCAGATACTAGCGTCGGACATGTTGCGAAGCCGGACGAAAAGGACCAGCAAGAGCAGCTTAGACTGATAGAATTGAGTATTCTGCAACAGATTTTTTATGCAGAAAAGCCCGACGACATTCCAGACTCCCGATTTAAAAGAATCCATGATCTCCGAAACTGGAAGATTGCTGCATTGTCTTTTGGGGTTATGCTATATTTCGGGGCAATTTTTTTTCTGACAAAGGCGGCATTTTTTGGCAATCAAATTCATGAGCTCCTAAAATCCTTTTGGTGGTATGTCGCCCTCCAATGGATTGCATGCTCAATTTTCTTTGTTGGGTCATGGTATGTATTGGCCAAATCTATTCGGACAGTATCGAAGCTCAGACTAACAAAAATTTCAATCCAAGATGCAGATTTTGAAGTCGATCAGAATAGCAGTAAATCGATATTGAATCACCACATTGACGAGCTTATATATTTTTTCGAAGTCACCAAATACAATGTAGTTATCATCGAAGACTTGGATCGCTTTCAACAAACAGAGATTTTTACTAAGCTTCGGGAAATCAACCTGCTAATAAACAAATCAAAACGCATCAATAGAAACATCGTCTTCGTTTATGCTGTTCGTGATGACCTGTTCAAAGAAAACGAGCGAACAAAATTCTTCGATTTTATCTTGCCGGTTATACCGGTGATCAACTCGTCAAATTCAAGTCAGAAATTGCTCGAGAAGAAGCGGACCATGAATTATCAGTGGAAAGAAGATATCATTGAAGATCTCGCGATATTCATCGACGACATGAGGTTGCTTCATAATATTACGAACGAGTTTCAACTTTACAGAAGTAAGTTAAGTGCAGAGTTAGATGAAAACAAGCTTCTTGCGATGCTAGTTTATAAAAACCTTTATCCGGGGGATTTCAGTAGGCTCTCCGAAGGGGGTGGAAGTTTGTACGCATCTATCAACTTGAAATCAAGCCTGATACAAGAAAAGGAGGCATTATTGAACCAGAAGATAAGCGACTTAAATTCGAGTATCGATCTTTTGGAGCAGTTAACTATTACAGACCTAAGAGAACTGAACGCTCTCTACCTTCTTCGTGTGACTTCCGGGCTAACAAACTTTGTTGGATTTGTGATCAACGGACAAACAAAGACGTTGGATGAAATGCTAGATGAGGAAAACTTTGCCTATGTCATAAAAGGTGAAGCGAAATATAACTACAGTCAAAATGGTTACAGCAATCAACTCGCGTTAATGCCAAAACTAAGCGCGGACATAGAAAAAGCTGTCGATAAGAACCGTACATACAGAGATAGAAAACGCTTAATAATTGATTTTCGATCAAATATTTTGGAAAATTATAAAGTGGAAATTCTCAAATTGCAAAATGAGAAATCTGCCCTACGAAATACACCCTTAAGTGCCTTGTTGCCTGACGATCGAGAAGTTTTTCTGTCAGGGAGCGAGAAGCAGAGAGCCTTGATAAGCCTTCTGCTTCGCAACGGCTACATAGCCGAAGACTACGCCGACTATATTTCACTATTTTATGAGGGGAGTCTCACTAAGGCGGATTTTGGGTTCGTACTTAAAGTAAAAAGCCGCCAGGGTGAGAAATTCGACTATTCAATTATAAAGCTTCCGCAGATTATAAAGAAAATAAGCCTCGTTGACTTCGGAAAGCACTATATTCTTAATTATAGGCTGATCGATTTTTTGCTATCTAGCGGGGAATACCAGGAGCACCTATCATCAGTGATGAATTTACTCAAAGATGAGACAGGAAGGTCGGTCCAATTTATCGATGGGATGTTAGACCATAGTACTGAACTACCTATGTTCGCAACCAATCTTTGCTCAGCTTGGCATAACATATGGACGTTCATTGAAGCTCGGTCTAACTATCCTCTGAGTAAAGTAGATCGATACTTTTGGTTGATCATGCATTTTGCAAAAGAATTGGACATTGTGAAAATTGCACAAATGTCAGGATTTGTGAAGTATGCCTTGTCGAAGCCGGATTTCTTAACGAACATGCCCGACACCACCCGCCTAGAATTAGTTGTCACAACACTCCAGATGAAGTTTGTTGAGCTGGACGAGAGCAACGTAACAGGAGATCAGGCCAATTTCATTCATAAAAATTCTGCTTATGAGCTGAACGTTGACATGGTTGCGCTCATTACAAAGAAAATCGGAACCTTTGATCAGGTGCTTTTTGACAATTCGAACTACCTTTTTGTGCAAAAGAGTAACTGTCAGTACCTGATCGCGTACGTTGACAGGAATATTGACGATTATGTTCAAAACGTATTTTTGGCAATTCCTACCAACTTAAAAGAAGAGCAGAATAGCTATTTGTCACTTTTAAACCACGAGGAGATCGGTGAGGAGTTGCTGTTGCAAGTTATAAAAAAGGTTGACACAATTATTTCAGACATTCAATCGATCCGATATCCTGAGGTAGCGCAAATGCTGTTTGAACAAGGAAAAATTGAGGCAACATGGAGTAACATCTATGAGCAATATATGGAGTGCGACCAAGCGTTTCCTGATTTCCTGGTAACGTTTATCAACCAAGAGTTACATGCCAATGAACTTGCGGCTGGCTGCATGGCGGAGATTTCGTTTAGAGATGCAACCAAGCAACCTTTTCTTATTTCGTTTCTTGAAGACAATGAAATTGAGGATACAATTTACGCCCAGCTTTTACCATCAGTCGAGACGCCCGAAGATGACTTTGACATTGCGCATTTAACCGCAGCGAAAGTCACAAGTTTAATTCAACAGATCAGATTACCACCCAATTCAAGCTCTCTAGAAAAAGTCAAAAAAAGCCATCCCTTATACCAGCGGATTTTCTTAGAGCATTACAAGGCTTACATCCTCGAAAACTGGGACACTTTCGAGCTTGAGAGCCGCGACATTGATAGGATGCTAGCATCCAATGCTTATTCCCGAGATGAAAAGCAGAAGGTGCTCGATCAATCAACTGACTCCCAGGTTACAAGCAGCTCAGGCGTTTTGAAATCACTGACTGGAGTATTAGTGAATTCCGCCGGCATAAGACTTCGGCCAGCCTTACTCGACGCCGTTTTGCTCAATGCTTCGGCCAGCTCAGAAGACCGAATTGTCATTTTCAATACCATGGGCAACAACGTTCAATATCTTGATAAATTCATCAGGTTATTGGACACCCCTTACGCAAGCATTGGAATGCGTGGGCAAAAGCCGAAGTTACCCAAAACGGATTACAACCTTCGATTTGCCGAAATATTACAAGCGAGGAAATTCATATCAAGTTTCAAAGAGAACGAGGACAACATCAAAATTTATACCTTCATCAAAGATTAAGCAGGTCACCAGAAGATAGGAGGTCACATTTATGGGGGAGAGAAGCCGGCCCACTGCCGTTAATTTGAACAGCAAATGCCGTTTGGTAGTAAGCACAACAAGTGAAATTTGATTAGTTGAGTGATCGTGAGCAACAGGAATGTGCCGTTGAGATCAAGGCCCACGGATATTAGATCGATGAAGCGGCTGTTAATAGACTCTCAATATAGTTCGCATAATTCTGCACATTTGAATTCGCTGATCAAGAAACTGAGGGCGATTGTAAGCTTCACCTAACGGCCCTGCGGCTTTGTGTGCGAGTTGTGCCTCGATGATATCCGGGGCATAATTTAATCTTTCTCGGATGGTCGTTCGGGCAAGCGCTCGAAAGCCATGTGGAGTAAGTCTATCTTTGTATCCCATGAGCTGAAGCGCTAGCCTAGTTGTATTATCACTCAATGGTTTTTTGCTGTTAATAATGCTTGGAAACACAAGATCGGTGTTTAGGTGCCCGACTTCCATCCGTTGTTCTTTCAAAATTTCGATTGATTGTCTTGAAAGAGGATACGGGCCTCAATCGAAGGGAAATTCTAATGATTTCGGGGGCATCTTTTTTTTTTCGGAGGTGGCCAACCTGCCCCAGAGCTTGCCCAAAAAAAACATCACTGCTTTGCTGGCTTGGAACCAAATAATTGAACAAGAGTACACTCTGATGATCACGAGAGCAAAATTTTGCTGTTGCACGATCTCATCGCAAAACATAAAGCGCTGTTGTAAAAAAATGCGATATTGTCTGGCCGGTACTGTGCTTATCACAACCGTCAATTAACAGTGAAGAAGTGAATCCCCACACCTGAGGAACCTGGATATAACATGGCCGCTATTTTATTTCATCGAATTCTAAGATTGTCATCTCTAGCTGGGCCAGAATTGACCTTCGCTCAACCTCCGCGCCCTCCCGAAAAACCGGGAACCTCTCAGCAACGCTCGGGCCGCCACCAACAACATTCACCTTCGTACCGTTTTTTTATTAGTCCTTCGAGATGGATTTTGCTCTCGACATAGTCGTTCAGGTGAGCGATTGTTTTCTCATACGAGGTTACCTTTATTTTTAAACTGTCGAAGCCCCTGAAATATTTTGATTTTGAACAATACCAAAGGTCGATATCCGCAAGTGAGGCTAGCAAAGTTTTTCGAGAATTATTAAATTCTGTTCGGGCCTGTTTCAGGGCCTCCGGATTTCCCGAAAAACTCGGATCATAAATTAATAGAGGAGTGCGGCCAACGACATTGCCGCTAACATAACTTGAAATTAGCGCTGCTAATCCGTGATAGTTTTGAGAAGAGATCCTGAAGTCCTTTAAAGTCTGTGCTCTCTTCTCAAAAATTGACTGCCTAACAAATCGCTTTTCCTGTCTGCTGTCATCTAAACTGTTTAAGATAAAAACTGTAAGGAAGGCACCGATAGACAGTTGAATGAAACTTTTGGCAAGATCCATATACCATTTCTTCTGATCCGTCCAAGCTGCGGATTTTTCTACTTTGGGAGTTTTTTGCTGTTCAATTGAATCCATAGAACTGAATCATTAATTGCCGTATTGTTCAGAATTGGGTTTGCAGGCCGAATACTGTCGTAACGAGTTATCCGTTAGAAATTAACTGGTAACTATCTGATTTGTAGAGTATTTATATGGCATTCCGTCAGGCAATGGTACGTTTTTTTTTGCCAAAAGTCCTCGGATTCCAGTAAGATATTTATTTAGCGGGAAAACGGGCGCTCCATGTATACACAGGGGTTGGCAGGCGCCGCTTTGGACATGGAAGGGGTCACAAGTTCAATCCTGCTACGCTCTAGCGAATTGGTCGGCCTCAAAACGTTTTACTTTCGCCAGCTACTCGATGCGCTCTAGGAACATCTATTACATTGGCAGAACTTGAGCTGCCAATGCGAGGTCTGATTTATATTTGAGATCGTTGATTATGAAATGAACAAAGGGTCGTTACTGTGGCTCGACTAGTGAAGGTGCCAGTCATGCTAGGGTGAAAAATACCGCTAAATAAATAATTTTTTAAAATTAGAAACACATCTAATTTTATTGCGATATTTAGTAGAAATGGCTTCTGTTGGTATTATTTCAACTAGATAAAGCTCATGAATAAGGAAACCTCCGATAAACTGTCAGTCATTAGTGACTATGTGCGTCATCAAACTCCTTTTTGGAACAAAGAGATAAAAAACTTTGCCGGAGTTCACGTTGGTCAGAAAATAAAGGCTGGAAATTATCTTAACTACTACGCAATAGTTTTCCACGTCTTGGAAAAACCCGATTTAAACTCGTTAAGGGATAGGGATAGGATACCGAAGTTTTGTTTTATACCTCAAGGCCGTAAGACAATTAAGGTGCCGACTGATGTCATGGAATCAAAGGGACTAGAGCTTAAAAGCAATGGAATTCAGCCAGGCGAAGGGACATTTCCTCTTAATCTTAGCGATAGGCCTGGGACAATCGGTTTTTTTTTAGAAAGTTTAGACCAAACAGAACTATACTTTTGTTCTAACATGCATGTTCTGGCCCCAGACATCCTTGCTAAACGTAAGACAAGTTACTACAAACCAATTCCGAGGCAAACGAGAGCTGATGTAACTATTTTTGACACCAATGGTAGTGCGATGGCATTTTTAGAAAAGGCTTTATTCGATGGTATAGACATCGCTGTTGCGAGGGTTAAGGATAGGAATATTGTAGAGAATTTTATCCCGGAGAATGGAATCCCAAGTGGCGTTGTGGACGTCACGCCTCAGAACTTTAGAAGATTAAGGATTGGGCATTTTGGTTTAAGAAGCAAAAGCATGGACAGAAGGATCATTGGCTTTGAGGCTAATATTCCAACGCATATTCGTAATGTTTTTATGAATGATCTAATAGTTGCAGACTTGCCAACCGACTTTGGGGACTCTGGCTCTCCTGTGTTTGATGAGTTTTTGAATTTGGTCGGCATAGTTATGGGAAGTCCCAGAGATAACCCGTCATTGACGTTCATAATACCTATCCGCAAAATTATTAGCTTTGCGGGAATGAATCCTCTGATAAAAAGAACACGATAATAGTTGTTGATATGAAATATATTTCTACAATTTTATTGATTTTGGCACTAAATTTTACTTGTGGTGCGCAAGACTTTACTTTCCTAATTGGAGATAATGAGCAACAATTCGTTCTTAAAAAAGATGAAATTGACAAGTTAGTTTCGATTTCAAGCCAACAAAATAAACTTCAAATAAAGTCTTCTTCCGGTGCTCCGTATTCAGTTATTATTAATTCTCCAAAAGGTTCAATCGAAAAAGATGATCAGTTTATTTTGATCAATGAGAGTAATCTTAGCGAAAAACTCGTTCAGATTATGAAAGAAGGGAAATTGGTTGCTCAAGTAAAATTTGCTAAAAGGGACGAGGCACTTGCCGACGGAACACCGGACCGTGATGACGATCGAGATGGCGATCCTGTAGTGACGTCTAAGACATTTGGTGAATATTTTGCTGAACTGTTTCCAATTATTCATCCTACTGAGTTTGGTTTTAGGGTACTGAATGGAACCACCTCGAAATTTCGAGGGAATAAGTACATCCATATTTTCCTAGACCAGTTCGGAAATAATATTTTTTCTACAATTCCTCAGGGTATTTCCAATCTCCAATATGTGGTTCATATTTTCTATCAGGAAGATCCTATTAGCCCTGATAACGAAGCATATTCAATCAATCAACTAGAGGGGGAGTTTAATGACGCCATAATTTTTAACAACTCTTCGGAAATTAAAGGCATTGACTTGAAATCTGCTCGCCCATGGCGGCACAAGGAATTTTTGCTTAGCACTTCCACAAGTAATATTAAATTTGAATATGTTAAAAGTAGAACTGATGGGACTAAAATTTCAAAAGAAACTCTTGGAACTTATACTATTAAGATGGCTAAGGTTTATCATGGCTCTTTTGACATTGGGTTGTTGAATACGAAGCTCATATCGCCTACATATAATTTGATTGAAACTAGCCCAACCAGTAAAGTTGTAAAGAAAACGGAAAGCTCGAATCGAGGGATTGTTACATTGATGGCAAGCTTTTATGTCTCTCCAGTTATCTTATTTGAGAAGCTAATTGGTCGAGATATACCACAATATAAATTGTCTGGGCGAAGCTTTTTGGATGATCATAGATTCTATGAAAGAATTTATCCGACAATTGGCGTTGGTATCAACGAGAAAGTGTTCAACAATTTATTGTTTGGATTTAATTGGGAGTTTGCTCGTGGTGGTGCTTTCTTCATTGGGCGTCACTACGGAAAAGTCAATACATTTACTATCGATTTAGGTAATGGAACTTCAATGGAATTTGGAAAGACTGCAATAACACAGGCGCAGTTTGATTTGGCTTCGAACGTGGCGTGGAAAACTAATTGGGCATTTGGCCTGAAATTGGATGCGATGATTTTTAAGACGTTATTTGGTTTGTGACATCCTACTCGTACTTTCGTCATGCAAAAGCTGATATTCTTTTGTGTAGTTTTATTATTGAGCTCATGTAGGCCGACCCGGATTTATCGATCGAGTCAGTTTAAAAAGGGGTTTTCTCCTTTGTCGAACTCTATTCGACAGGAGATAAAAGGCTACATTGTGACTAGTGATCCCAGGGCTGAGTTTTCCCAAATAGGACTGGAATTGATCATTGTCAGAGCAAAGAGTGGCGAACATGCAAAGTTGAGAGAGATGTTGGATGAACTCTGTGATAGTAGAGAAAAAGCTAATGTTACGAAATGATTGCTAAAATTTGAAACCTTTCAATAATTGTAAGATAATTTGAAAATATCCTTAGGTCTGTTTCAACTATTCTGTTTGCAGGATGCCTAAAATGAATCATCTAAGAGATTTAGCTTTGGGCGTGAGTGCGTACAGCATCTAACTGTTAGATGTTAGGATTTTCCAAGAATGTGAGAACATTAGCATATAACTACCTTTCCTGCTCCTCGGGTCATCGCCAGATATAGGTTCTTGGCATTAAGTGAGCCGCCGCTCGGTATCACAACAACTTCTGCTTCCAGTCCTTTAAGTAACAGGGTGCTGCCAACAGCCTTTTTCGGCAAAGGTTGTCCGTGCAACCGATTTTGTTCACGAATCCGAACTGCTGCATCATGAAAGCTTATAGAATCATTGCAAGAATTTAGTGCTGGAATGCAGTAACGTGGCACATCAGGTCTGTAGTCCTTGACTCCTGGTAAACTTTGTAATTCGACAAGGAAATCGCGAATATTTGCATGCGTTTGGTAAGAAAGAAACTCTATGGCGGCAGTCTCCGCTGGATTTTCGTCTTTGTGAGCCTTTTTTGAATTGTATGGACTCTGGCGAGTAGGGCAGAAGGAGAGACATTAGTCATAAGATCGTCAGCAAAGCTGACAACTGTATGCAGGACGTTATCCGCTTTTAGACCAAGAGTTCTTGCAAAGTCGCCCATGTCTCGAAGATCAACTGCTTCAACAGTGACGGCACCATTAATCTTGCTAGCAAATGAGCATTGAAAGCGGGGGGGGCTGTCTCCGATAATCAATACACCTCTATTATTCTTCGCTTTTGCATGTTCGCTTTTAGCAATTTGCCATGTCTAAAACTTACACAGGTATGTTAATAGGACAATTCTGAGAAAGCTCCGCTATCGAACGACGTTTCCGATAGGTACGCCATCAAGTGCCGTTGAACTATTAGCGCGAAAACGAACTCGCAGTTCTAATACCACGTCATCTGAAATCTTTGTTGGTACGTGGGATGGTACACAGTTAAAAATATTTATACATTGAGGGTGTTGTATCTAAGCTAAATCATTGATTTTATTTGGTGGAGCTAACCGGTCTCGAACCGGTGGCCTCTTGCATGCCATCATAGCTGTAAGGTTTCCGAATATAGCAGTCACACGGAGAAAGCTATTGCACGGTGTGGGGGCGAAAGTAGATCCTAGTGATCAGGATCTAGGGATGGATTCAATATGCTGTCGGCAGTTCTCGAATTTACTTTTGAATGGGTTGCTGCGAAAGCTTCGAGATCAGGGGTCTATAATAATTTTTTTTAAGTATCTGAATGCTCTGCCAAGGCGTTACTAATCGATGAGTTGTTGAAGATATCTATCAATTATTATATGAGTTAGTTGTTCACCCCTTTTTGTGAGGTGCTCGATGCTGTTATTGGTCATGGGTGCAAAGTCCGTTGGGTAGTTTTTTACATCGTCGCGTCTTATTAAATCGGGTGGAGAGTACGGTAGACGGTTATCCTGCTGACCCAAATAAATAAGTCCAAATCCGGAAAGTTCGCCTGTTTCAAGAAGTCTGTGTAATCTCTGATACAATGCATCCTGAGCTTTACGGTGTACAGCTGAAAATGAGCGTGATACCCTTCCTTGCCACCAATAATGGTAGTCTTCCCCGTCAAACTGTCCTGCTCCAGCGTTGAGACTTATTATATGACTTACAGGGTATTTATAGATGGAATCGGGGCCTTTTCCGGGTTCGATGGCGGCCACTCCGAGGTTATCATAGACGCCACCATCAGTAAGCGAAACAGTTGCTTTGTATTGCAGCCCGTTTTTATTAAAGTCAAAATTTTCTATTAAAGGTGGTAGTAGAATTGGAAATGCTGCCGAGGCGGCAACTGCTTTCGCAACGAATGGACTTTCGCCAACAAGAGCACCATACCGCCATCCCCCAGACTTTTCGGAACCAAAACGAAATGCAGTGCCTGTTTTTAAATCGCAGGCATTTATTATAACAGATAAGTCTGGTTTATCGACGTCCCTAATTCTTTTACCCTTGAATAAACGATTGTTTAGAACGGCCTCGAAAGCTGTTGTAAAATTCCCCCAAATAGGTAGCGTTCTTGCAAGTGACAAGAGAAATATTTCAACTTTTTTGGTTGGGATACCAAACCAATTGCGGGTGGTAGAGATTACCATTACGCTTATTTGAAGAATGAACGTTAACGATCCTGTTATCAGCAGAGTGCCGATAATTTTTGGTGTTTCACTACTGAAGAATACTTTCAAAAGAATGTCTCTTTGAATACCTCTCTTTAAAAGTGCTATCATATCTTCGTCAAATTCTTCAAATTTTTGTGAGCCATAGGCCCAGTAAGCACCGATGATGCTCCCACCTGAGACAGTAGAAATAACTTTGACTTTATCGAGAATTTTTCGGTCTTGAAGTGCTCTTAAACACCCCAAATGAAATGCCATTGCCCGAGCGCCACCTCCAGAAAGTGCCAGAGCTATATATGGATTATTATTGCTGATCATAACTGCTTCGCTCAAAGACACTAGCTGAAAGAATTGGATATTCCAAAGTCCCACCTATAATAACCATTAAAAAATTGCTTCCTAAATAATCGTTTTTACTTTCTAATAATGAGCGCATTGCTGATAAGTCGGTATGACTGGGAATCGGTCTACCAAAGGGATGTGTGTGCCACATACCTATAAACGTAACAGATCCGGTTGTTCTTCTTGCCTTTTCTTGGTGCATTTCATTTACGCCTGCAGTTCCGCAGATAAAACAGCTTGGAGAAGCTAGACTGTCAGCTGGTGGGCCGCTAGTCTCGTCTACCCAGATGACTTTTAAATATTCATCCAGTTGTCCAAACAAGACACCTCCTGTTTCAGAGTATTTACCATTCACGCGCTCAGATCGCCTGACCCAAGAAAGCATTGATTTCACGGCGGATAGCTCTATACGTACCTGATATCCACTAACTCTGTCATCTAGCAATAGATAGTTTGACCAATCATGGTGCGCTTGTCTGGCTGGCAGTGCTGAAGACGTATTTTCTGACAAATTAATTGCGAATGCGCGCTGTACGGAAATTGTATCGTCGTTAGAAAGCCACTTTGCTGCCATATTGATCATTTGTGAAGTCAACGCAAGTACATCTGCAAATGAACCCCTAAAAGTAGGATTGGAACAACCAGGTTCTGGCTGAAAATGCTGCCGCCGTTTCTCAGACGTTGGCCAAAATTCTTCAAGAAAGTCCTGGCCATTTATTGAATTTGAAAATGCAATTTTACTGCGGCGGTCTATATCCAAGGACATTCCAGCAACACGCTCGGTGGACAATGTCATTAGGCCAAAATCAGCATTGTGCCCTATGTTCATTGTGATGACCGGTGGATGCCTTTTCGGTGAGTGCCTGAAATGATACTCTAAAGCGTTTGCAAATGTAGTAGATGCTGTTGCATCAATGATAACATCGGCTTGCATCAGCTCCGTATACACTTCATTGCTACTGAACAGATTAATTAGATTTAAATTATGACAGTTGACCTGAATATCTGGATTTGCCTTTTGAACGTTGACCCTCAAAGCGGACGTCTTTGTGTATCCAATATGTTCCCGCCGAAAATCTTGACGAACTAAAATTCCGGGTGTAACAACATCTTTGTCAAATAGTTGTAGTCCGGTGGTGCCAGCTCTTACCAGCATGCTGGCAACAGAACTACCGATCGCACCACAACCCAGAATTGCAACGTTTTTTCCTTTCCACCAGCTTGCAGCAGATCGGGAGTCGCGTCGTTCGACAATTTCGGGGCGATCCTCCATTATTCGGCACCACTCAACCTTGGCGGAGGCAGCCCATTCATAAAATTGCTTACTATCCACCTTATCTTCTTCTGTTGCCGACAATATTACATCTCTAAATTTGTCAGCTTGCTCAGCATCAATAAGCCATCCTGTTAGATGCTGTAAACGCTGACCACCAGCGGTACCACGCATAGCAGAACCTAATAGAAATATCGCTCGCTTCCCCTTAGCGGTCTTAAGGATTGCCAATTCAACAATCGCTCGAACTAAATTTACTGGCAAGTTCCTTTCGTTAAGGGCCATTAACAAGTCAAACATTGTCTTTGGGTATTCAAATGGCATGTCGCCAGGTAGAAGAATAACGGATGCCAGCCGTCCATCGGGTAAATCATCACCATGCTCTATCCAAGTGCCTAGCTCCGCAACAACATCATTTTCACGGATGATCTCAACATAACCTACCCAATAAAATGCATTTGGGTTTGGAGTATTCGTTCTAGGTACCAATCTGAAATTGCTAACAGGGTAAGCTGCTGGTGGGTGAAGCGGCATACCTGCGGGATCAAGCTGCCCCTGAGAGGCTGCTTCAAGCCACTTGTCTAGCCGTTCAATGAAACCAAACATCCCTTGCGACGGCTGCCACTCAGTCTCTGGTGACTGAAAAAGACACATATGGTTGCCCCACTGTACATGTGGGAATGCTCCGTAGTTATTATGTGAAAAACTTACAGATGGTATATCCAGGGGGAAATTCCACGGAACATCAATTTTTATTTTTTCCCTGATCTTAAATGGTATACCATTATCTTTTTTTGGATATTGTTTACAACTTACAGAAACAATAACATTTAATGCCTGCCCTTCTTCCCGTGCCTCAATAACATTGAAAACCTCGAACTGCCCATTAGATGCGTTTGCAATATCTGTAAGCTGCTTAGTGGCCCAAATTTGACCTGTCGATTTCATTCTTGACCAAAGCCTACCTTAGTGACCGGCGGAATATTCGTTCCACGTGCAGCCGCAATAGCGCTGGAAAGCGTCTTTTGTGCACTTTCAGACATTTGATAATTTTCATTTACTAGTGTTAAGCCATTTTCAGTCGAAGAAAAAATGATTGGTTTAACGTTCTCTGGCGTACTGACCTCTCCGGTACAAACAAAGTTGTTATTTACAATTTCCTCATATCTGTTCCTGGCTATTATATGTGGGGGATTATCACCTGATTTGTTCGATGCTGGAAATTCGTTTGAACTTGAAACTATGTATCCAATGGTTAGTTGACAGTTTGAAAGCTCATCAAGAACATCCTGTTGAAGAATGTTGTTACCTTCAGCATCCCTCTCGTACATAGCCTTCTTTGAGCAATGATGAGGAGCCAAAAGAACGTTCCAGGAAAGTCGCGCGTCATTTCCGTGCGCATGTGTCTCTCTGAATATTTGCATGATAGACGGATATGAAAGATCACCAAGGAATAAACCATAAATTGGATTTCCAGGGCCAATTATAATTTGCATCGCTAAGCTCGTTTCATTTCGGGCATCTGCTAGACTTATTTTGAATGGCGCATGGATGAAGGCATTAAATCTGTCGCCTACGTAAGTCCCGTCTAATGTATCAATAGGATTGCCGGGACGCGTATGAAATTCGTTTTCCGGAAAGCCATAGTAGGCTTCACCGGGTTCGAATAATTCGCTTGCGTAGCCGATGATGCGGACACGATTGCCTGAACCTGGGTCACCGTTTGCGTCAATGGCTAATTTCGCTCGTCTGTGAGCTTCCTTACGGAACACTAAGGCATCTTCACACAGGTCACATGCATCTTCGTACTCGCGAAATATTCTAGGTGTATGCCAAATTTCGCCGATCTCAACGCGGTCAAGTAAATCCGCGAAACCTTTGCAATGATCTGAATCAGGATGAGTGAGTATAAAGCAGGATAGGTAGGGCTTGCCATTCCGCTTCGGCAGCCTAGCAACGAGCTCATCGACAATAGGTATGTGTTCGTTTCCTTGCTCATCGGCCATTAACTTATCATTAATGTCAAGTTGCACAATTTCAGTTTCACTGACTACAATTGTCGTAGTGTCACCCGTCCCAACAGGCCAGAATATAAATGAAGGATTAGTCACATCTCCGAACATGGCAACCTTTTTTATATTATTAACAGGTTATGTATTTATAGCACTGAATAGCGCCACTATACAAGCAAATCTGAATTTAAAGTAAATCTGTGATTGTTCTAAATACCAATTCAACAAATGATTATTCGGTATTTAATTACGTAAAATATCTTTGAAAAATCTAGGTTTAGCGACCGATAGTAGTTAAAGAATCAATGTAGTCCGCCCAGTCTTGCATCATCCTGGTGCGATCATCAATAAACTTCGCCCGATCATAGGCGCGGTCAATTTTACTCATCGGAGCATGGGCGAGTTGCCGATCAACGACTTCATGCCGGTAACCTAATTTTTCCTTAATGGTAGACATCGCGAGAGCGCGGAAGCCGTGTCCCGTCATGCGGCCTTTGTATTTTAACCGACCGATGGCAAATAAAATCGTATTATTGGACATTGGAACCTTGTGATTAATTTGGCCGGGGAATACGTAGACTGTATTTAGGTGTCCGGTCTCTTTTTTCTGGTCCTGTAGTAATTCGATTACTTGGCGAGAGAGAGGAACAACATGTGTTTTGCGCATTTTCATGCGTGCCGCCGGAATTTCCCAAACTTTATTTTCAAAGTCGAATTCTTTCCATTGGGCATGGATAAGTTCAGTTGTGCGCGTAAAGCAAAGCATCAGCATACGGATCGCGCGGACTGTCCGCGGGTATAAACGAGCTTCGTTCTTGTCGAGCGCCTTGAGAAAGTCTGGAATTTCCTGAATATCCAGTGCTGCGAAATGTTCTGTTTTTGCGACTTTCAAAGCACCTTTTAAATCAGCAGATGGGTCACGCTGGCAACGACCAGTTGCAATGCCATACCTAAAAACTTGTCCGCAGATTTGCTTAACACGTTGTGCAACATCAAGAGAACCGCGCTGTTCAATTTTGCGAAGCACGTCTTCTAATAATTCGGGTGGATTAATATCTGCAATAGGCCGGGAGCCTATATAGGGGAATATATCGATCTCCATCCGGCGGGTAAGATTGAGTGCGTGATGCGGTGTCCATTTCTCTTTTTGTTTTTCATGCCATTCACGCGCAACGACTTCAAAGGTATTTCTCGAATTGCGGATCGCAAGTCGCTTTTCTGTTTTTTTAATTTGTGAAGGATCTTGCCCGTTCGCCAAAACTTTTTTTGCGGCCTCGCGTCTTTCCCTAGCTTCGGCCAGCGTGATAATTGGATAAACGCCAAAGGCAAGCAGCTTCTCTTTGCCGAGATAATAATACTTCATGCGCCAGTAGCGGCTACCATCTTTGGTCACATGTAAATACAGACCGCCGCCGTCGGATAGTTTGTAAGGTTTCTCAGTGGGCTTGGCGTTTTGACAGGCCTTATTGGTCAATTTCATGGATACTAGATACCCCTAAGTCAAATTGTACCCCTGAATTGTACCCCCAATTTCGTTAGGTGTAAAGATATTTCACTATCCGTTAATGGATATATAAATAGATTAAAATCAGTTATTTATGGTGGTATCTTAGACTTTATCGTACTCTATTTTATCGTCTTAAGCAGATAAAATGGAGCGGGCGAAGGGAACCACACTTTGGTTGTAAATAGTTGATCATATTCAACATCCCCGGTTTGCGTCATGGTTATACCCCGGAATATACCCCTAGTGACAAATGCATGTTTTGTTGACTCGAGAAAATGTCAAAGAATGCTTTCCGATAGCAAAGTTTTCCGAACACACAGTTAAGATAAACGAGTAGTGAATCGAAGTATCTTTGGCCCTTCTGTTTTAGTGCCGTTGTCGCTAGTCTAGCTGAGATGAATCGCTACCGGATGGGCCAACTTGAACTGCGATGGGGACTGGCTGGCTTGAAGCATTTAAAGTGTGGGCAATGAGTGGATGTTTAAAAGCGGATTGGAGGGACTTCACCAGCTTTATCTTTAATTTTCTTCCATGCCAGGCTTTCGTCACTCATCATTTTTCTGAAAAGATAACTTCGATATTCCTGGGTTTCGGCAGAATTACTAACCATCATTCTGACATAGCGGTCATAAGTCTTCTCGGGGACGACATATGACAACATTTCTAAAAATCTCTTTGTGATTTCAAAGGCACGCCAAGGTGGCCATTTTTGTACTTGAACGAATTTCTCCGACATGGTTTCCAGGATTGATCGGACTCTTATCGCCGGATGTGGATGTGTACCATGCCTGTGGAATATCTTGGATTGAAGACCGTTTGAAAGCAGATCAAAAAGAAAGAAAACTCCGATAACAGCAAGAGCAACTAAATCTTCGCCGTTTTTTTGTGTTTGTAAGTATTTTGGTAAACTGGCGAAGTGGCGCAAAACATGATCTATGGCATTGTTGCAGCCGACAAGATCGGCATCCAGTTCCCTTATGTGGCTTCGTTCATCATATTTAATGGAACCTCCGAGAATATAGTTTTCAAAGGCAAGCACGTGTTCTTGGGCATCGCCTTGCATGAGGTGCGCTAATTCATGATAAAACAGAAAGTGCCTTGCTAATAAAAATGAGTAGTAGTCAATTGGTACTGTAAAAGCTCCATCCACGTCGACCCTGTGCAATTTGACTACTTGCGTGAATTTACTATATGCATCTCGACACTTTACATACAACTGTTGGAAGAGAATATTACCTATCCCGATTACGTTAGTGCCATCAGTCTGACGGCGTGCATAGGCCTCATTAGTAGGGGCTAAGTCGTCTTCTGGGTTGTATTCAATAAAATACAGATAGAAAGGATCAGATACGCAGTCGTTCCATGACTCTCTTCTATTGCCTATTGCAAATTTGAAAAAGGATTCATACTGATTATACAGATTCTGATCTCCGCACCTTGACGGATCATAAATTCTAAATGGTTGCCTGCCAGTAGGTTTTTCCAAATTCGCTTTTAAAGCGAGGTACATATCTAAGTATTCCATGTGAGTTTTAATTAAGCGAGGTTACGATTGCCAAGATCAGACAATAGCTGATCAGTTCAAGTTGTAATGATAAGTCCTCAGGTTCTTCTGGAAAACCTGAGGACGATTGATGGCTGACCCTAAGTGTCGAATTTATTTACTGTCAAAGTCCCAAACTGGTAACGAATACTTCGTAATGCATTTTTGAATTTCACTCGCCTTCCAGGCGGTTGTACGAGGGCCGAGCTTACAAGGTTTCGGGAACCGTCCCGATCGACAGCCGTTCCACCATGTTGCTTTGCTTACCGGAATGAGTTTGAGGACTTCCGGTAAGCGTAGGAATCGATCGAGAATAACAGTTGGTGCAGATTGATCCAAGTTAGACCTCCTTTGTCAATGCAGTCCATAAGTAACATTGAATTTTGACATGTGTTCATATTTTTTGTTTCATTAAGGTTCGGAGACCAACCTTCTATTTTGCGTGCAGCGCTATGCAATTTTTAATAAAAGAATTTGAAATTCCAGTATTTGCTTCCACTAGATGTGATGTGACGTGGTTCTGTTTTGGTTTACACTTTTGCGGGTTAGTAAATACTAAAACTTCAGTTCTTATCCGTTGTGCTGGTAGTATTCTGCTTCAAAAGCTGCCGGATCTAGGTAGTTCAATGATGAATGCAGCCTCCCGATATTATAAGATTCATAGATGAATTCAAATACTGGGAATTGGGTACAGGTCTGTAAAGTGGCAGAGCTCCCAGTCTTTTTTCAAAAATCCCTTTGAATATTTGATACCGACGTCCTTCAAGGTATTCAGAAAAGTGAGGTTTCCGGCGTTTTCCCTGGACATATTTGTACAAATCGAGACCATAGTTTGGGGTACAACTATCATCACTCGTCCGCCGTCGATAACTATCAAATTACTTCTATTGGTAGTTAAAATTACTTAATTGGTCGAATATTTTAAGTAATTGGTCGAAAATGTGGCATATCGGTTACAACTAACTAGTATATTTACTTGTGGTGACACTTCCTAAGTATAATTCGATTCACCTATCAATCCTGTATACCCCCCAATTCTCTTGCCTTTATCACTTATGTCGCAGTTCTACATTTTTTCCAAGAGCATAATTTTTTGTTCTTTACTTTGTTTGTCTGTTGCATCCAACGCCCAGGAGCGCATTTTTCGACAGTTTAATACTCAAAAAGTTCGTCCAACTACAATTAAAGACTTTCCTGAATATGGGAAGAACTTGGTTGCAATGGAAAATTTAATTTCTTCCTATGCTTCCAAGTCAGACGACGACCGCGTATACCGTGTGCCGGTGATGTTTCATGTGCTTTCGGCTGACGGCAAGCAAGCACCGGACGAAGCGCAAGTACGCTACCAATTGGAAATTTTAAACAAATGTTTTGGCAGCTATCAGCCAGAGAAAAAACCTTACACCAACGAGTCGCTCGAAAAGTTTGACCCAATAGGTGTGAGTTCCGGAATACAATTCTTTATCCCTGATAATGTAGATGGGGTTAAGGGTATCAACTTTGTTAAGGCAGGTAAAGCGAGTTTCGGACTCTTCAATCAAATACAGAATCCCAAATCTGGTGGATTGGCGCCTGTGAAGCCCGCAAATGTGATTAATATTTGGATTGGTGAATTGGACGACTCTAACGCCGGTTATGCTCACCTACCAGGTGCCCCCGGCGAAGTGGATGGAATCGTAATCGATCCGGACTTTTTTGGCAATGAAAAGGGTACAGCCAAAGCACCCTATATACAGGGTAAAACACTGGTTCACCTGATGGGTACTTATTTGGGTTTGTATGAATTGTGGAATGAAAGTGAACCCTGCGCCGATGACATGGTGACCGATACCCCACCTCATAGCGGCCCTTCGTCAGAAATAAGCAAAGGGGCCGATTACAAATACATTACGCTTTGTCAAGGCTATATTCTTTCCATGTACATGAACTTCATGGATAATACCGATGACGAAATGCTGACACTCTTCACGCAGGGCCAGAAAAACCGGATGCGTGCGATGCTAGCCGAAGGAGGCCTGCGAAGCGCATTGTCCCAAAAGTAACCTTCCAAATACCCAATCTGATTTCATCCATTCTGAAACCTCTCTTGTATGAACAAGACCGTTACCTTCCTATGCCTCATTTTCCTCTTTTTGTTTCACGCACTGCACGCGCAGCCGGTCAATAACTCGATCAAAGACGTGGTCATGCCGCCTCCAACAGCGGCTAGCCTAGGTAAGTATGGTGATATCCCGGTAAGCCATTATACAGGCGTGCCCAATGTGGGCATCCCGATTTATACTGTCAGCGATGGCCCTGTCAGCTTGCCTGTATCACTCTCTTACCACGCCAGCGGCTTGCGGGCTGGTGAACTGGCCAGTTGGGTAGGTTTAGGCTGGTCCTTGCAGGCCGGTGGAGCGATTACCAGAACTGTGCAAGGTAGAGAAGACGAAAGGGTTGATGGTTATTTTGCGACAGGTACTACCCTTGCCGTAGATGCAAATGGTTGCGTTGCAGCACTTCCGACTTACAGTTACACCAATTTGAGAACCTTGACGGCAGACGCCGAGCCGGATATTTTTTCTTTTTCAGTGGGGGGTTACAACGGCAAATTTTATTTTGAAGCCGACAAAACCACTGACGGGGTAACTAATCCGAAAATTATTTTAGTCCCCCAACAGGACGTGCGTATTGAGTATTTGCTCGATGGCAGCGCATCCAACATTGCGCGTTTGAAGACCTTTACTATTATCACCCCGGATGGCACTAAGTACCAGTTTGGCAACATCGACAACGATGCCAATGCCAAGGGGATTGAATTAACCCGTACTAATCCAGGTAACAACCCCATGGCCAGTAGTTGGTACCTGCGAAAGGTTAGCTCGGCTGACGGGAACTATAATGTTAACCTTGATTATACCTCTGAGAAATACATTTATGGCTTTAAAGCAGGTTTTAGTTCCGGCCACCAAAGCACGCCCAGTAATGGGTATCGTGAAAACCTGAATTATGTGGAAGGCTGGCGCCTGGCCACCATTACCTCACCAACTGCGACAGTTACATTTACGGCTGGCGGTAACCGTCAGGACATCGACAACAGGGACTTTGGCGGTAACGTATCGACTGCTCCCGCCAAAGCACTACAATTTATACAGATACAGTCTGGTAGCTTCTGCAAGAAATTTGAATTGTCACAGTCCTACTATGTAGATGCTTCGGCATTGAAAACAGGCAATGACAATGAGGATAAACGGTTGAAACTAACAGGTGTTCAGGAAAAGTCCTGCGACGCTTCCCCGGTTATCATACCAGCCTACACTTTCGACTACTATGAACATGCTACGGCAACGTTTCTTCCCAACCGCTTGTCCGGTGCAATAGATCACTGGGGCTTTTACAACGGCGCTTCTACCAATACGGTCTCGGGCCTGAATATTCCGGCTACCAGGTTGCAATACATGAATCCGTCGGGCGAGCAAATGGACATCGTCAAGGGAAACGCCAACCGGGAGAGCAGCGAAGAGTCCATGAGGCTAGGTACCTTAAAGAAAATCAGCTATCCCACCGGAGGGTCGACCACGTTCGAATACGAAGCTAACACGTATTACGGCTCCCGGCAGGTAACGTCCTACGCCCAGGCACCCGGTGAGATAAATGCTTCATGGCCGTTGGGGCAGTGCGGAAACGGTGCGTCCTTTAACTATGGTAGCGTAGTACAGGCATTCAATGACCCTA
Source organism: Dyadobacter ginsengisoli DSM 21015 (assembly GCF_059568735.1). Taxonomy (NCBI): domain Bacteria; kingdom Pseudomonadati; phylum Bacteroidota; class Cytophagia; order Cytophagales; family Spirosomataceae; genus Dyadobacter; species Dyadobacter ginsengisoli. Next base: position 551,204 of record NZ_JCANTY010000003.1, on the reverse strand, counting down.
CCGCAAGTTACTTCAAAATCGAGGCGCTTGGCGCGAAGAAAACGGGAAATCTCGCATGTGACGCTTCCACGGTCATGGAAATTAGGGCATTTAATAATTCGACTAACGCTTCACTAGGCATTGTAACTGTCACCGTCAATGCGAACGATAACAATGAAGCTAATGACATTCCCCAGGTCAAGGAAGGATTGCTCACGCAGTTATTTTCTTCCATCCCTGCCGGAGTACCGGTGCGTTTTGAAATATGGGGGCGTAACATTGCAGCCAAGCTGTCCTTCGGTATTTACTCTGTGACGACAAACACTGAGAACATCAAAGTAGGCGGGCTTAGAGTTAAGAAAATTACTAACAACGATGGAGTTTCTTCGGCCAATGACGTAGTTAAAACCTACACTTACCATGACCCGCAAACAAACCCCCTTCAATCCAGCGGCCTGCTTTACAACAATCCGGTTTACGGATATGTCTTCAGGGCCTGTATAAATCCGGCATTGTGTTATTATTCAGTCAACCCCTCTGGCCCATGTAGTGGTGGGGCGAGTGAACTGTATGTCTATCCGTTTTTCTTTGAAAACTCGGTGGTACCACTAGGTTCGTTTGAAGGGTACCATTTGGGGTACTCTACTGTGAAGGAATCCTTCAACGGGTCGGGCACGGACTACTACAACTTGTATAAATATACCAATGACGCAGCTCCTGCTTTTACGGGTGTGCCTGTTAACCCGGTCCAACCCAGGATTGGATCCGGCCAGCTTTCGGCCAAATACCAGCGTAATGCAGGAAACGGCGACATTGGTTATGAGCTTTTTCAACCTAAGGCGGAAGTACTGAAAAATGGGCAGGGTACCTATGTCAAGTTTACCACATATTTTATCGAGGGTAATCCGAGCAGTCCGGTGACGATATGGAAGGCCTATCCGCTTTCAACACGTCCATTCCGCTATGAGTCGGTTCAGACATTTCGTGACGGACAATCTGCGACTGTGAGCAAGCAATATAACGGAACAAACCATTTGCAAGTGACCAAAGAGACTCTGACCAACTCGGATAATAAAGTCACCGAAACAGAATACAAATATCCAGCCGACCTGGCAGGGTTGCCCGCAGCGCAGCTCACTGCATTCAATACACTGAACCTGCTTGTCCCGTTGGAAACCAATATCAAGGTTGGCGGAACCCAAGTCAAAGGTAGCAAGACAGAGTTTGCTTTTTTTGACAACGCGTCGGGCGCATTCGTGAGTACAACATCTTCCGCTGCAACTAATTTTATCCGCCCCTACCTATTCAAAAACTATGAGGCAGCATGGGTGCAAAAAGGGCAGATCGACAGCTATCATGGCACAGCTTCGGCTACTGGCCGGGCAGGACTTCCCAAACAGTTTACTAAAACTGGCTGGCAAGCTGAGACCTATGAATGGACTACGGCCGGTTTAATCAAAAAGAGGACTTTCAGCGGTTTTAACTGGCAGTATGAATATGCCGCAAGTACGGGCCTTGTTACCAAAATCACCAATCCCGACGGACAGTTTTCAGAATTTACTTATGATAAGCTCATGCGCCTGGATCAGATCAAGACACGTGGGAACAATGTGGTGACCTCTTATACCTACACTTACCCCAACGCCGGCGCAGGTATCACATTAGGGAATGTGAAGGCTAGCACTGTTTTTACAGCGGTAGCAGGTAGTGGGCTTGGAACACAGGAAACCTTCCAGTATTTCGACGGTCTGGGCAGGCAGATTGAGACAGTCCATAAAGGCAAGGCCACAGGTGGGAAAGACCAGATCCTGGCAATCGGCTATGACAGCCAAGGACGCCCCAATAAGAATTACGAGCCATTTGCAGGCACGGGGTCGTCAGGTGCTTATCAATCACCTGGAGCGACGGCGTCCACCGATACAGAATATGAAAGTAATTCCCTTAACCGGGTATCTAAGGTAACCCCGCCTTCGTGGGCAGCGACAACGACGACTTATGGCTCGAACAGCAGCGGCGACGGCGTTCTGAATTATAATTTTGCCAACGGAACATCGTCCCCATTCGGTGTAAATCAGCTGGCCAAGACGACTGTCACTGACGGCAATGGGAACAAGACCATTAACTTTACCGATAAAAAGGGCCGGATGCTGCTGAGCCGGAAGGCCAATGATGCAGAATCCAGCAAAACGGATACGTATTACGTCTATGACGATAAGGACCGGCTGGTGCGGGTCATCCCCCCCGGTGCGAATTGGAACAGTGCAGAGCTTGTGTATACCTATCAATACACCAACAACGATTTGGTCAACCAGAAGAAGGTGCCTGGAAAAGCATACGAAGCGTTTGAGTATAATAGCCGCGACCTACCTGTAAGATACCAGGATCCGATCCTGCGGGCAAACTCGGGCCGCTGGATGGGCAGCAAGTATGATGCTTATGGTCGTTTAACGGAGAAGGGAGTATGGGCTAGTGGTAGCGGGGACGGTATTGTACTGACCAATAAGATCATCGAAAATATCTACGGCGCAACAGGCATTGAAGTTGATAAGCTGAAGACCAGCAAAGTGCAGGCGTTTACGGTAGCCGACCCGGTGGTAACACCTGCCGCTGCCAACGCAGTGCTGCAGACAACCTTTAACTATGATACTTATGGACGTATCAGCGGCACGACCGGTAACAATCATACCAATGCCGGTAACCTCACGGCCGAAAACATTGGTTATACCTACGACCATGGCGACAATATCTTAACAGAGACCCGTAGCAGCTCGCACAGTGCCGGGACGACTGGTTATGTGAATACACGGCTCTTCGACAGTTGGGGCAGGCTCACGCAAACGAGCCAGAACCTGAATAGTACTGGTGACAAAATTATCAGCCAACTTGCCTATACGGATAAAGATCAGCTCAGCTGGAAAAAGCTTGGCAATGGCCTGCAACAGATCGACTATGGGTATCTGCCTAACGGGTTGCTATCCAATATCAATGGAACTGCCGTATTAAGTGCCAGCACATATCCGATCAGTAATATGTTGACCAGCCTGAGTACGCCCACGTTTTCAGGGAACAACAATGGCGACCTGTTCAGGGAAGTGCTCGAATACAACAGCCTGACTGCGGGGTTAGGTGGTACCCCCCAGAACAGTGGCAACATTGGACAGATGGTCTGGCAGGTAAAAGGTAGGGCCACACAGGCCTATGGATTCAGTTACGACTATCTGGATAGGCTGACAGCCTCGAAGTTTGCTAGTTATACCTCGGGAGGCACTATTAATGCTGCCGATTACTATGGCGAATCACAGACATTCGACGTCCGTGGAAATATCACATCCGTCACACGGAAGGGTATGGTAATGGGGGCTGGCAAATACATCAATAGCATCATTAACGGCCAGACACTGGGCGTGGAAAGTGCCAGCAACCTTACTAAGGCGAGTACGGGCGAGAGTGGGCTCTCCCCCACATACGGAACTATGGAGGTGCCACATAACCACCTGAACCTGCCGACTAAATTTGAATTCAATGCTACAAATAAGATTGAACTGCTATATGACGGGCAGGGTAACAAACTGCGTAAGACTGTCACGGCTGGTAATGTGGTAACACTGACCCAGGATTACCTGGACGGCATCGAATTGAAAAACAACGCCGTCGAAGCGATTTACAACGAAGAGGGACGGGCATTCAACAATGCGGGCACCTTCCGATATGAATTTGTGTTGCGTGACCATTTGGGTAACACACGCGTCGTATTTACGGACAAAGGCGCTGCGGGTATCCAGGATCAGACAGAGATACTTTCTGAAACCCACTATTACCCGTTTGGGAAAACCATGGATGGTGCCTGGTACAATGATGCCTCTGCGCCGAAGTACAAGTATCTTTACAATGGTAAGGAGCTTACAGAAGAGTTCAGTCTCAATTTTTATGATTACGGTGCCCGCTGGTATGATCCGGGAATGGCGAGTTGGTGGGAGGTTGACCCGGCTAGCGAGAAAAATAGAAGGTGGAGCCCGTATGCCTATGGGAACAATAATCCCGTCAGATTTATTGATCCCGACGGAAGGGAGAGTTCGGCTTACGGTGGATTTACTTCTTCGGATGAGATCGCGGAGAGGAATCAAGCGAGAACTGATGAAAGAGATAAGAAAAATTGGCTGCAACAAGTTCTAGATTATTTGGGAGTTTTTACTCAACCAGAAACCGAAGAAGAAGCTGCTAAGTACGCCGACAGGCAGGAGCGGTTTACCAACGTTGGTGACCACCTAGAAAAAGCTGGCGAGGAGCTTAAAAGTAAGGCGGAATTCGTTCCTGTTTTAGGAGGAATAGCAAACATCAGTCAAGGAGCGGTTAAGAAAGACAATACACAGGTTGTACTCGGAATGGCGTCCCTCGCGTTGGATGCGTTGCCGGGAGGGAAAGCATCTAAAGCAATAGACCTCATTCCAACACATGGATTAACTATGAGTAACAGGGAGTTTAAAAGATTTGTTCAAAAAGTAGCAACAAATGGGATAACTGAACCAATAAAATTTATTGAACATAAAGGCGCAAAGTATGTTGTTGATGGGCATCATAGATTACGTGCAGCGAATATCCTGAAAATTGATAATGTGCCAGTTCAAAAAGTAGATTTCCCATTTGGACAATACAAAACTGCTGCGGACCTAATTTATAGTCACTAATGGCAATTTGGCAATATAAAATTTTTTTACTTCCAGAAGATGTGGTGACTGACTACTTCAAAAATAGCACCAATCTCTCTGATGTTGACTTTGATTCAATCCTATGGTGGCAAAATCATCAGCTTGAAATTGATGACTTCAATATGTTTTATACTATTCTTTCTCGATCTAAGTCTTGGTCGGAAGATATATATATGATTGGAGAGATTGATTCAACGTGCATTGAAATTTTCTTCGATGGAGCTGAGATTGAAGAAGTGTCCGTAAGAATAGATTTGAGATATGATTATGCTCCTTTCGTTAAACTGCTTTGTAACTTCGCGGTGCGATATAGTTGTGTTTTTTTGGATACTAAATTTAATCTAATTGCCGCAAGTGAGATACTACTATTAAAAAGTATTGACAACCATTCGGATTATAAAAAATTTATCGACAAGTTGAAAGATTGAATTGCGAGTATGGCGTTCCGTTTATAGGATAGAATTTGACAATCGAAATGGGGATCCCATGAAGCAAAATGGTGCCAAGCCTGGCAGGGCAACAGCAAAATAAACAAATCATTGGCATGAAAATAGAAAGACTAATAACAATTTTTAGTAAAAGGACGGATCGGCTAATAGAAGAGTCAATATCGACTATGTTGGCCTTGTCGAGCTAAAACAAATATTCAATCCGCCAGCTGATGATCAGTCAATGTACATGGTGTATGAAATAAGAGAGGAGTTAATTCCGCAGATAAGTCAATTGTTAAGTAATAAAATTATATTTAACCTACGGAGCTATTTCTATTACATAGAATGCGTTCAGCTGCCTCCCTATGACTTTGGAAGAAATAATTAAAGTCGTAAATAAAATGACGTTGGTGCTTTGACTAGGTTTCCTATTAGGACTTTTCAAATATTATTAGACAAACAATTAAACTAGGACTTAAAAAAATAAAACGATAAAGTCATTTCAAGAGGGTATTTTGTAGAGTCATATTTACATTCTTTATTCGAAATAATGGCCAAATGAAATTGATACTATAAATGGTCAAGAGGCACAAGGAACAGAGTGCGTATGGGAGTTATTGGAAAGATTCGAAAGATTTCGAGCTTTGTTCTTGAATGATGGCGAGGCAATGGGCCTTGTTGGGAATCTCAAAAGGCAACACTGAGGTCTACTTGGTTGAAACGAAAGTTGCAATGCTGAAACCCTGCTTGATAGTGATGCTTTCGAGTTATATGAAAAGGAAATTCTAGGTGAAATTCTTGTGGCCGGTGGCCTTTTGACAATATTGGTAATAAAGAATGGATTTACCTTGGCCAACAATAGAGCACTTAACTTACAGATATAAGGTCGAGGCTAGAATTTTTTGTTGCTGGCACTACTCTGTGTTTGACTGGTGGTACGACAGGATTCTTTGGGAGCTATTTGACAGACGATATTCAACTTTGCAAGTAAGACTAGTTTTCAGAAACAGAGCATTGGATTATTAGATGAAGAAGAAATGATGACCTAACACAAGCTTTAAAAAACTCATTTGCTGGAAAAATTAGATCCAACATTGGAAGGAGCTATTTTGGAACTGGTATCTGCCTGTTATTTTGCTTCATAGTGCGACTAAAATAGATTTAAAACAATTAAATAGTATGAGACAATATTACCTCCTTGTAGTGCTAACTATTGCGTGCCACTTATCATATGGACAAGCAGCCCCAGCCGTTTATGAATATGATGCATCCGGCAACCGTAATTTCCGCAAAGTGGACCCGCTTCCGGTTAGGCTGATCTTCTTCACGGCTGAAAAATCTCTGGACAATCAGCAGCTGCCTTCCGCCTTATTGAAATGGCGGACGGCTTCCGAAACCAATTCGGATCATTTCGAAATTCAGCGTAGCGGGGATGGCAAGAAGTGGCTGGCGATTGGGTCTGTTCAGGCGAGCGGAGACAAGGCGTCGGATTCGGACTATTTTTTCACGGATCATGCGCCGTTGGACGGTGAAAATCTGTACCGTCTGAAAATGGTCGACAGGGACGAAACGTTTGCTTACAGCAGGATACAAAGCCTGGATTTCCGGTCTTTGATAGTTTTCTATCCTAATCCGGTAAAAGGCTGGCTTCAAATCAAAGGTATTCCCGCAGGTGAAGCCAAGACCTCCAAAGTGCAGATTTGGGATGCCGCAGGTAGACTGGTGCAGAAATCAACAGGCTTGCCAAGTGGAGGAGTCGATATGAGCCTGCTGCCTACTGGCATATACACGGTTGAGGTAGCACATAGTAACGGCTCGGTGACCGTTAGAAAAGTTGTAAAAGATTAGCAGATCCGTTTTAGGAAAGATCAGCAGTTTAGATACTACATAATAAAATTTGAGGTTATGAAATTAAAAAGGTTTACTTCACTTTTCGGTGTGCTTTTATTGGCTTTTTGTCTGGGTATGTCCGATTCATTTTCTCAGAAATGGAGTGGGGCCAATGGTAACGAATGGCTAGCTGGCAAATACAATCAACAGTGGGTGCGGATCGGGGTGTCTGCAAAAGGCGTTCACCGAGTGGCGATCTCTTCTTTGCCTGCCGCATTTCAATCAGCTGACAAGTTAAAGCTTCAATTGTGGCGCCGTGGTAATCAGGTGAGGATACTGAAAGCTGATAACACCGAGATCCTGTTTTACGGGGTTCCTAATGACGGAGCTTCCGATGAGCTCCTGTATCGCTATCCTAAATCCCGCTTAAACCCTTATTTTAGCACTTTCTCCAATGAAGGTGCTTATTTCCTTACGATTGGTACTGATAATGGTTTGCGCGCGGAAGTTGAGAATACAGCGGTTGACGTCAACATAGCGGCTTCTCAATTTCACAATCAGGTCGAACTGAAAACTTACCAAACTGAATATACGCATTTTGGTTTCTATCCTACACTCCCGAGTTTAAATAGTTTTTTTGAAGATGGAAAAACGGGAACCGGGACACGGCTCCCAATTGGTGCCCAAGCCACAAGCCCAGTTTATACCGCAAATCCGGCATCGGCTGCTCAGCCGGGCTCTGTTGCCACTAACTTTGATTTCGCGGCTAAAAATGTGTACGGAGGCTCCATTCCAAAAGTGAAGCTGCTGTTGAACGGTCGAGGGGGGAGTCCGCAGATCCAGATCAGCGTTGGCAAAACGGCGTCATCACTTCGCGAGATCACCGTTGCCAATCCATTTTATTTCCGTTCACAGGAGGTAGATTTTGATTTGGATCCTGCGCAAGACTATGATGTAAATGGAGGAACGCTCGGCTTCCAGAGTACCATGGGGGCATCATGGTTTTCAGTAAGCTATTTTACAGTATCCTACAATCAAACGATCGATGCACAAGGCTTGAATGCGTTTGAATTTAATCTTCCGGCTGCTTCTTCTGGATCTAAATCGAGACTTCCAATTTTAAACCCGCCAGCCAACGCGTCGTTCTATGATATTTCGAATGCGGACAGTCCACGTATCATCCAAGGCTCAGCTGCTAACTTGATGGTGACCCGCAACGGTAAGTCACTGAAATTACTTGCCTGGAATAATACCCAAAATATCACGGTTGCGGCAGCCAAAATTTCGACGACAACGTTCCAGCAAATCAATCCTGCTTCTTACAATTACCTGATCGTTGCGGCCGACAACTTAGTTAGCTCCGCGCAGGCCTTTGCCACGTACCGTCAAACTGATTCTCCCGGCGTTAAATACACGCCACTGGTAGTTAAGATCAGTGACATTTATAATGCGTTTAATTATGGGGAACCAAGCCCGGTGGCTGTCAGAAGGTTTGTGGACTATATGATTTCCGATGATAACAAATCAAAATACCTGTTATTGATAGGGAAATCGATTAGCAGCCCTCACAAGATTGTCAAAGAGTTGCCTGGTGAAGTTCCCACGGTGGGTTTTCCTGGCTCTGACTTGCTTCTTGTGGATGGATTGCGTGGGACTCCTGATGACGTACCGGCAATTCCGGTGGGCCGTATTTCAGCGCTATCCGATGCCGAAGTGAATGGGTATTTGCAAAAGATTAAAGACTATGAAGCTCAAACCGATATTGCATGGAGAAAGAATGTGATGCATATCAGCGGCGGTAAAAACTCTTGGGAAATTAACGAATTCTCTGGGTACCTTTCCGGTATCAGTAATACGGTCACCAGTTCTCCTTTCAATGGAACTGTGAGTCAGAAAATCAAAACACTAACGGGAAATGCGATCGAAGAGCTAAATATTTCAACCGAACTGAATGGGGCGGGGTTAGGTATGATCAGCTATTTTGGCCATGGTGTGCAGTACCGCACGGATTTAAACGCGGGCTACGTGACCGATCCGGCGAAAGGGTACAATAACACGACCAAGTATCCTGTCCTGTTTTACAATAGTTGCGCAGTGAACAATGTTTTCAGCAACCAGTTTGCGGCCTCGGTCAATTTAAGTACTTCGCGGCCTTTATCGCTTGACTGGCTTATTACGCCTGGTAAAGGAGCGATTGCGGTTTTTGGAAATAGCTGGGATTCCTACTCGGGTACTTCGAACGAATATCTGGATCGTCTTTATCCGTTGATCTTCTCGGAGTCGGATAGCGACCGTGGAACAATTGGACGGATTCTGCAAGATGTTGCCTTACAAACCAAACTCGCAAAGGGATATAACTACGATCCGGGGCCAGATAGTCTGGTTACTACCTACTATGATGCCGACCGTGCAAATATCCATCAGATATTGCTTCAAGGGGATCCTGCTCTTAGAATCCTGATTAATGAAGCACCACTTTCTGCAACTCTGACTAATTTCAATGCTAGGCTTGTCGGAGAGAAGGTGGAACTTACCTGGAAAGCGGCTGTAGAAAAGAAAAACAATCAGTTTATCATCGAGAGAAGCTATAATGGTAGAAATTTCGAGGAAATCAAGCCTGGCCAGATCAGGGTGGGAGATGATGGTGGTTTAAATTCGGAATTGTCTTACACTTTGGTTGATCCGAAGCCTATGGCGGGAACGAATTTTTATCGTTTGAAGGAAGTAGAAGGAACATCGACAGCCGACGCTTCTGCCAGAAAAGGTAAGGAGACAATTTCGCGAATTGTATCTGTGGAGTTGGGCAAGAAATCTACGCTGTCGGTTTCTCCGAACCCTGCGATAGAATATTTCGAAATCGAGCTGGATGTTCCGACTAAAATCAAGAAATGGAAACTAGTAAATATCAACGGTCAATTGGTAAAGGACAACGGGACCGGCAGCAGGGTAGATCTCACCAACTTTTCACCAGGAGAATACGTTCTCGAGGTTGTTACTGTCAACGGCGACAAATACACAAAGAAAGTAATCAAATTGTAACTGTTTGAGCAGCCTTGGAGTTGGTCTGTTCCAAGAGTTATTCTCGTTTAACAATCGCCTCCAATTTCCTCAAATCTTCCAGCAGAAGTTTCGACTTCTATTCTCTGGGGTGCACAGATAATATTAGAAAATCAGCAAGCCTATGCAAATCAAGTGTTTGCATAGGCTTTTTCGAGATCCTATCCCGAACGTGAAAATTTCCTCAAGAAATTTGGTGAGTAAATCGTCGGTGTAGGTTTCCCTGGGTGGCAAGCCTGAGACGATCTGCTTTATAGCTTTCTGACCATGATCAATCTAATCCGCCCAGTCCTGTATCATTTTTTGTGCAATCGTTCAGAAATTTCGCGCGATCATAGGCGGGGTCAATTTTACTCATTTGACATGAGCGAGTTGTCGATCAACAATATCGTGACGATAGTCTAACTCTTCTTTGATTGTCGATATCGTTAGGCTCGGAAGCCGTGGTTGGTCATCCGGCCTTTTTATTCCCGTAGTCCTATGTCAAACAAGATCGTGTTGTTTGACATGAGGATTTTGTGATTGATTTGAAAGGGAATACATAGGCTGTATTTAGCTGTCCTGTTTCTTTCTTTTGTTCCTATAGCAGTTCAATGGCTTGACGGGAGAGGTGAGACGATAAGCGGTTTACGCATCTTCATTCGCTCCATTTTGCATGGATGAGCTCGGTTGTGCGTGTAAAGGAGAGCATGAGGATACGTATGGCCCGGATAGTACGTAGATAGAGATGGGCATCACTCATATCAAGAGTAAGGCGGCTTCGAGTTCGCAAATCGTAAACACGTTTTTACCACTTCGATATTTCTACATACGGGCTCCATCGCATATGCGTTAGAGATTTCTCAGGAGCAGCAAAGCGAAAAAGCACCTTATACATGCAAGCCTCGCGGGCAGAAACAGGACGAGTCAAGGGGGTGAATCGTCCTCATGATTCGGAATGAATCCATTATCGAGAATATACTGTATAGTGGCGTCGCATGACGAATATCAATGACTATATCGTTGGCCCTGTGGGAGAGGCCTGCGGCAAGGAATTGTCCAGTGAATATCTAACGTTTGTTTATGTATCATGTACTCTACCTTTAACGCTTTGAGAATATTAAGTTAAAATTGACAATCTATGATAGAAATCCTATGAACGACTAGTGACAACCGGTTGATTCTTCTGGTGCCAAACCCGACATAGATTGAGGAGCTAAAATGGAAATCGACGAACCTGACCCGCAGCAATTGATGAGCCGAAAGGCTGCTGCTGAATATCTCGGTACTACTGTAGGTGTAATGGCCGTTTGGGATTCCATCAAAAGGTATAATCTTAACCCCCAAAATGTTAAGGGAAAGATTTTTTATCATAAAGACGATCTTGACAACCATCTAAACCGGATGTTCTTCGCCTGAATAATGCATCGTAAAAGCAGGGAGGAGAGGTTCTGGACAAACTTCTCCTCCCCTGTGCCCTTTATCACATCAGTTTCCTCGGAGGAGCGCAATGGGCAAGGACCATGCGGACAGTATAGCTATATCCAAAATTCTGGACAAGCTTCAAATCAGCGCCCAACATGTGGGAAAATCAAAGGCGTTGTACCGCTCTCCGATTACGAAGGAAGGCGAAGCCAGTTTCTGGGTCTATTTCAAGCGAAACACTTGGTACGACTACGCTATACCAGTTGGGGGCACTCTCGAAGACTTTGCTCGGCGCTACCTCAAATTTACAGGCGAAGCTAATACACCTATGGATGTCTCACGCTGGATATCCAATATGGCGAGTGATAGTCGATTCGCGCAAATTGCAGATCTTTCGGCTGCTGATAAGGTGGATGGGCAAGCCTTGTTTGTTAAATCGGCGGAGCAAATACGCTTTTTGGGACTAATCAAGTACCTGGAAGGTCGAGGTATTCCGATATCGACTGCTCGGCGATATGCGAGAGAGCTGAAAGTCTTGAACCACAAAACAGGTCGAACCTTTATCGCTATCGGTACGAAGAATGAAAACGGTGGCTATGAACTCCGCAACCCTTTTTTCAACGGTTTCGTCCATCCCCGGGGCATTTCCTTTTTCCGCGGAACAAATCCGCCCTCACGTGGCATCCATATCTTCAAGGACATTTTCGATTTCCTTTCCGTACTTACCCAACTTGACTATCAGGCGTGGGAGCATGACACGATCATCCTACATACGCATGCAAACGCATCGGTCGCAGCCCCTTACATCCAACACTACGGTTATAAGACCATGTATACCTGGATGGACAATGATCCGGGTGGGGATAGAGCGACCAGTGTTCTGCATGGATTTATTCGCAGCCAGCCTGGTTTAGTACATCTCAAAATGAACCGGGTCTATGAGGAATTTCTTTCGGTCAATGCATGGCATATCGCCTCGCAAGCGGATAAGAACCGCCTGAAGCTGTAACCGGATCTTAGCCAAATAACATGTTGTCATTGTCTCCGCAGAATGGGGATGACTTTTTTGTGACGATACCCGGCCCGCTCATTCCACCAACAACAATTTTCCCCGCGCGGCGTCCGCCTGCCTTCGGCATTCCTCGCGCGACCAAAATTCTTGCCGGTTCATTGGCTTGCAGCCGGGTTTTTGGTCACCATCATCCCCCAACCTGCGGAGAACTAAACATGACCTTACATTCCCCGGCTTACATATCCAAACACGAATCTACCGGGCAACCAGTTAGCGATATTTATGCCCGCGTTACCAATAAGATTCTGTCCGACCTTGAAAAAGGTGAATTGACATGGCGTAAACCCTGGAATAGCGAAAATTTCGCCGGATCGATCACAGTTCCCAAACGCTGGAACGGCGCTTCTTATAGCGGGATCAATATCATCGTCCTGTGGGCAACTGCGGCAGAACAAGGCTATGTATTGCCACATTGGATGACATTTAAACAAGCCGTAGACCTGAAAGCTTGCGTTCGCAAGGGCGAAAAAGGAACCCAGGTAGTTTACGCGGACAAGCTCGTCAAAGAAGAAGAGAACGACAAAGGCGAACTTGAAGAAAAACATATCCCATATCTGAAAGCCTATACGGTCTTTAATGCATCGCAAATCGACGGCCTCCCGGAGAACTATTATGAAACTCCTGCTGATAGAAGCGAGGAGGTTGCCCAACGTATTGAAAGCTTGGAGGCATTCTTTACCAGCACCAAAGCCGAAATTTATACCGGTACCAAGGCAGCGTACAATCAAACAGCTGATAAGATCCAGATGCCTCCGTTTGCAAGTTTTGGTAGTCCGTTAGATTATTACAGCACGTTGGCGCACGAGCTCACCCACTGGACCAAGCATTCTTCGCGCCTGAACCGTGATTTCGGTCGAAAGCACTTTGGCGACGAAGGGTATGCTAAAGAAGAGTTGGTGGCCGAACTGGGAGCTTGCTTTCTCGGCGCGACGTTGAACTTTGAGCCAATGCCCGAAGAGCAGCATGCGGCATATATTCAGTCTTGGTTGAAGGTGCTGAAGGATGACAAGCGGTTTATTTTTTCTGCAGCGTCGCATGCACAAAAAGCAGTTGAGTTTTTATCAGGCAACTCTCGGTTGTTTCTCTAACGGAAATTTTGGAATTTAGTTATTGTCTAACAATAGCAAACATCAGTTAGCCCAGATTGTGATTATGTCTGAAGAACTTACCGAAAAATATCCAGCTCCTTATGCTCATCTCGAAGATTTGATACGGGAGGCAAGGGGGCAGATTGTATCGATTGATGAAAGGATTAAGAGTTTTCCAGACATAGGAAGTGGTTCTGCTTTCCGTCCACCACAGCAAGGTAAGGGGAGGTATGGTAGCCAAGCAAGAGTAATTTCTGTGCTGGAGGATGCAAAGGCCGCATTCAGAACAAGTGTATTAGCAGGAGTTGAGGCTGAAATTAAAGATGCTGACCCGAAGATTGCTTCCTGGATCCGTTTTCAGGCACATATTGGAATAGAGCCAGTAATGGACCAAGAGCTAGGTCAGCAGATGGATGACAAATCACGCACGGCAATCAGCCCTGATGAGAGTGCTATCATAAAAGAGTCTTCGTCTCCATCTGAGAAATTCAACCAGTCTCTACGTTTTACCTCGGCTACGGCTAAGGGGCCCAATACTGCAAAGACTTTTGATAGCAAGAGCAAGTCCAAAGACTAGTTGTTAGATTGGTGATACATTTGCATTTGCCATTCTTACATTGCAAAGGAGCTAGTACTGCGAGATGAACTCAAAGTCCTTCGCTAGTAGTGACTTGGGGTGCATATCCAAGCCCTTTGCATATTCCAGAAACGTCGTAAAGAAATAGTCTTTTTTGCCGTTTTCAATGTTGCTGATATTACTCTTTGTAAGGTCACATTTTGCAGCGAGCTCATCTTGACTCAACCCAGCCTGATGCCTCAACTCTTTGAGGTACAGCCCGATTTCCTTTAGCCTCGACAGGTCTCGATCTTCTTTCATTCCGTTTTTCCGCGAATGAAAAAGTTTTGAGGAAAAAATATGTTATAAGATCTTATAACATTCCGACATCTTGTTATCTTTGCATATCCCGCTCACAGCGCTTCTTTAGGGATGAACGGGTAGCCGCTCATTCAGGCTGATGGAACCATAAGTCAATAAAATCTTAGCCACAACGTCCATGATTAATTCCACCGACATCCTGTTTGACGACGTAATGGAGCTCGAAAGCGCGGCTCAACGAGATTTGCAACTCTTTGCAAAGGTCGACAACGATTGCGACTGCGTATCTTATGGTACTACCTCAAATCGCGTTCAGATTGATTCCGAAGAAATCACCCGGATTGCTGGTCAGAAACATTGATGGCAACCAGTTTTACGCAGTGAATTGCTTTTATCCTAATTCACTGCGTATTCTTAACTCCCGACAATTTGACGTCCTTTCCGCTGTGGACGGTAAAACTGACGTTTCACAGCTGGCAGACCGGTTTGGCTTGGATATTCCGGCTTTGCAGGGATATTTTGCGCAATTGTCTGAGACGGAAATCATTCGTTTCGACGACCGTTTCAGTTTGCCTGGTAAACCCGATAGCACCGACGCGCTAAACCTTTGGATACACACGACCAATAAATGTAACCTGTCCTGTGGCTACTGCTATATCTCAACGTTGCAGACTACGGGTGGCATGACCGAAAATGTCCGACTGCAACTGCTCCAAAAGCTTGTTGAAACAGTCAGTGCAAAAGATATCACAAAGATCAAGCTTCGATTTGCCGGAGGGGAGCCGTTACTGCAATTTAAAAAATGGACAGATTTTATATGCGAAGCGAAAGCCCAGTTGCATAAGCTTGGATGCGCAACGGAAATCTCATTCCTAACTAACCTGACCATCCTCAACGACGAAATCATCTCGTTTGCCAAAGCCCATGATATCGGTTTTGGTGTTTCTCTTGATGGTGTCGAGCAGTTTCAAAACCAGGCGAGGTCGTTTCATTCCGGGAATGGAACATTCGCCCGAGTGGATCAGAACTTGAAAAGGTTGGTCGATAGCAAAATCCGAGTATCGGTCAATACCGTTGTAGCCAACGAGAATTTGGAAGGGTTGCCGGACTTGACCCGCTATTTGATCGACCTGCATATCCCGTTCCGGTATTCTATCGTCAAGGGTACTTGGATTGATCCGGAATTATTGGAACAGAGGCTATCAGACGTTTATGAAATTGCCGAGGCCGCCATCGCCAGAGGTTGGCGTTTTTCACAGAAGCACCAGTTTTGCGACCTCAAACCGGTAGAGCTTGGATTCCAAACCTGCGCATCTGGTTTTTCCGGTGGCGCGATCTACGTGGATGGATCAATGCACTATTGCCATGTCCATTTCGGAGACGACACTCAAAAATCGTTCTCCATTTTCGACGAGGAACTGGATCTGGTCGACATGATCGAGCAGGGGGAACATGCGGAGACTCACCGGTCGAGTGATTGTAAAATATGCAAATACCGGTCGGTGTGTACCAGTGGGTGTCCGGTTTACCGTGTCCACGGCAAAGACCCACAATGCAGTATTTACCATAAGTTCATCCCCAGGATTTATGATCTGCTGGCAAAAGAGCGGTTGAAATTACTCCGGGATTATCAGATCATGTAGTCACAAATCCCTACAACCCTTTTACCCTGACAATCAGGAAAGGTTGGTTTTCGTGGCATCCATAATTGCCGTCTTAGCGCTTCTTGCAACGTTTTATCAGCTGTATTTGCAGCGTAGACATAATGAGAAGTCATTGAAACCTTTGGCCCAGATCAAATTTGTCGATCAAAAAGCACAGCTCGCCGTGCAAATTGAAAATTGTGGTTTGGGGCCTATGATCATTGAGAGCCTTTCTTTTTCGAAGGAGGGGACGGTTTCCCCAAAAATTGATGAATATCTGGATTTGGATAGACGGTCATTTTTCTCGGTGAGTATTGATAGTGAGATCAAGAAGGTTTTGCCACCAAATGGGCAGATGGACATTTTTGCGAAAAATGTGACTGCTTTGACACCAGAAGAGATTGATCTGGTAAGAGGCAAATTATCAATTGTGGGTGTAAAATTGGTGTATCGCGATATCTACAACAATCAGTTTACTGCCGAACGTAGTTTGCAATGGTTCTCGCGTCACCACTCATAGATGATCATTCAAACTCAACCCACGAAATCGAAGTTAAACGGGACTGAATGGATTTTAGGCAATTTAGGATGGATGCTTCATCCGGTAGTTTGCCAAAGACCAAGTTTCTGAACTCCCTTGTGTAAGCGTCCTTAATCTGATTCCACGTATTCTCTACGTCGCTGAATATCACAGCATCCATTGGATGTTTTCTAAGCCACTGATTGTTGTTCCGAAAGCCTTTGAAGTCGTCTCTTCCGACGGCGATCAACATTTTCTCGAATTCGCCAGATTGAAGGAATTGGGAATATTCTTCCAGCTGCAACAATTGATGAAGGTCGTATATATGGCGTACTTTCTTGCGGAGGTCCGCTATGGGCGTGTCTGTATGGGAAAACCGGACAAGGCTCATGATTTTTTCGCACATGGTCCGCAGCGGGGACAAAACCTGAACCTTAAAGGGCCGCAGGTTATACTGCACAGCTATTTGTTCCTGGTTTGCATCCAGCATCATTTCGCCGACAAATGAACTGATTGTTTGTTCTCCATATGGCTCGTGATTTCCAAGCCATGTGCTTTCGAGAATAATTACATCTCTTATTTGACCATACGTGCCGGCGAACTCTTTTGGAAATAGGTGGGCTGTTTTCCTGTTCATGCCTCTTTTGTGTGTAAGTCCTTCAAGCTCGATTTCAGGCAGAACAGGCTCTATCGAAGCGCTTATCTCTTTGAGCTTCGTTTTAAGGCGGTTATCGGTCTCACCTGCGTTTCGAAGAACAACCAGATCGATATCTTCAGAAAAGCGTTCAATCATTTTGAAGCATTTGGATAGCGCAGTGCCTCCTTTGAAGATCGTCTCTGCTCCAATTTCATCCTGGAAAATCGTAAAAAGCGCGTAGGTTACCCAATAGTCTTTTTCAACATATATGGCCGGAATTTGCATGCGGTCTGCTGTCGCTTGGATCGCCTGCCGGAAGAGTGCTTTGTTGTCGTGTAAGTTCATTTGATATTCCACTTGTCCGTGTAATCGAGAACCTTGTTAGCGCCCGCGAGTTCATATTGCGTGATGGGGTTTAATGTCGGATAAAGAGCCTTCGCCACAGTATCCATACCTAATTGATCCAATAGAGCCCCGAGCAGTGACCTGGTAGATGGCGGGTATTTTAGGGCGAGGCGCATCATCCGTGACAGTTCCTTCTCCGAATAGACTTTTAGAAGTGCTAGAAGACGTTTTAGGGCGGCTTCGATGGAGGTATCGGGTATCTTTTTAATATACCGGATCGTATCCAGGGTTTGTAGCAAGGGTATATTGTCTTTGGTAATGCTATTTTTTTGTTTGACGAATGAAATGGTGTACCGTTCTCGCTGGAAGGGAGAGCGAATGTCATTTCTTCCAATTTGAATAATATTGCTGACCTGAGTTGTGAGGCCAAGTTTGTTGTAGATGCTAAGCCCAGTTAGGTAGCCAGTCGGTTTGCCGCCTTCTTCGAGAAGATCTTTAACGACCTCGCTGACATCGGGTGATAACGTACCAAATGGGGTTTGCTCCGGCTTATAGTATTTGCCTTTTGCCAGTTTTGCCAGCTTGCCTGCTGAAACCATACGGTTGAGCGCCTTAATGACGGCCTCGCGCTGATTGACGTTGTCAATCAGGCTCTCATAGGTAAACACATACCCTTTAGGGAGTTTATCAACGCCAAGCGCTACATAATCAGAGGTTTTCATTGTGCAAGTATAGCACACATCGTTATTAATGTCCAGTATTTTTTGCAAAAAACTGGACAATTTAAACTCAAGAACGAAGTTGAAGAAGTTCGGTTAGTAACCTACCAGATCCTGATATAAATTTAGGGGGATTAAGATTACCTATATAGTTTAAAATCGTATTGTGTCTTTCCGCCGATTTCAGCCGGACAACAATTTTTTGTTTTATTTCCATTAATATAGATATCAAAGTCCCGATATACATCTGTAAATTTTGGATTTCCATTTCCAGGAATGAGAACATCTAACGATCCGTAACCCTTTGGAACATCAACAGTCCCACTATAATTTCCATTCTTGTCGGTAAATACATTTAGAAGTCGCTTTTCACTGGCAAGTTTAACTGCAACAAAAATGACGGCGATACTATCGACCCCAGATCCTCCAATTTCAATTACTTGCCCGTAGGCAGTGCTTGTCCGAGAAAGCTTGTCGCATCCTTGTAAACTCATAAACGGCCATAAAATGACGATTGCAAGTTCCGACCATAAAGATCGTTTCGATTTTTTTTTCGTAGATATCGTGGCCATGAATTTCAATATTTAACATTAACCAATATTCCCTCGGTAATAATTTATTGAACCTCAGGTAAGTTATCGTAGCCTTCTAATTTACCTCGGCGATAATATCGCTTTCTAAGACATTATCCATTGTTCTGTCTACAAAAGCTCCCCTAGCCAGTGCATTAGTCGACTTCACCGTCTCTGGCAATCTTCTATTGTCAGACTTTTGTAGTCGTAAAGGGGACAAAAGTGCTGTAGATTTATTTTTCAGGGGGTTTAATGCAATCATCGAAGTACGCCTTTATTTGTTTGTCAATATATGCTGTCAGCCTAGCGCAAAATCCGTGATGACGCTTATCCCTGAATTTTTTGCAAAGCAAAAAATTCATCTAACGACTTCGCTTCGCTACGGGGAGCTATCAAGTCTTCTTTGCGCTGTATTGCTGCCATCATCGACCAACAAATAAAGGAGATTTACGATGACAACTGAAACCCAAACCGAAAAGAAATACCCAACCCACGCTGTTTACTTCCTGACCAACAAAAAGGATAGTGACCAGAAAGACTGGAACAAGACCGGCGCAGCCTGGGCACATGTCGACGCAGACGGCATGACCGTATCCCTGGATATTTTCGGGCAAAAGATTTCCCTGGTCATTCGCAAGAATAAACCCAAGGAGTAAGCATCCTGGCCGGGCGAGGCAACTCGCCCGGCTTTTTTAACATCTCATATTATGGAGGACAAATGTCTAACTACGCATGCAAAAACTGTGAAGGTAAATACAATTGGCATTGGCAAGAGGCCTTCCTCAGGATCGACTGTTGGGCCAATGAATTCAATACTTGCTGTGTTGAAGGTGTTTTGGCTCGTAACGGTTATCAAGTCGAAGCAACCGGAGGACGAACCCACAATATCATCTGCTCTATTAAAAAGGATGGTGTCGATCAGATTCCACTATCCGCTAAGGTTGGCTATGACAATCCGCAGGAATATCTACCTAAAGAAATCGTTGCAATCCTTGACAAAACGTTCTTGACAGAATGGCCATATGTGTTTGAGGAACCTCAAAACTAAAAGATCTAAGCCGGACAGTGCAATCTGTCCGGCTTAAATTTACTATTCTGTTATTTCCATCTCGATACTGATAATAATACTTTCCGATCCTGTTTCAACTGGAATGTATCTTGGATCAATCGCGGCGATAATCCGTGGCAGATGATCGAGTAGTTGCATAAACAAGGCTTCCAGGCCATATCCTTTTAAAATAACGTTTTGGGAAGAAAAGCAGAGCGTGATGATGTTCACCTCGCTATTTGGGTCGAAATCGGCTGAGACCAAATATGCATAGTTGAAAAACGCACGTCTGCCGTCAGGCCAGACCAAGCACAAGTTCCGGGCATGCCCAACGGAGTGCATCGTATCATCCGACCCGCCAAGAACAGGTTCTTCTTCGCTGTCGGTTTTCGCGGGGCCGTTCTCCCGCATCTGGTCGAAGCGTAATTTAAATCCGTGGCTCATAGTCGATATCGATTGTGCGCTGTTTAGAAGTAATCGTTCTTACCGGATTTTTTTCCTTTTGCGGTGCATTGCGCTCGAGTGCAACTTGTTCCGCCACGGCTTGTATATTCTTCCGCTTTTGCATGAGCTCCAGGGCAGACTGACGGTCGCCCAGGCGTTGCGCGTGATTAAGCAGCTCCTCTTTGTCATCGGTGTAGATATGCACCTTATCGCGCCCTCGCGAAACCGAAACATAGAGTTGCTTGGAGCTGGTCGCCGGGAAGGTGGCTGCTGGTTGTGAGATAAACACCTCATCAACCGTCTTACCTTGCGAGGCGTGGCTGGTGATGCAATAGGCATGGGCGATGTGTCCGAAATCCTTGCCGATCTTGTATCTGGTCTTGCCGTCGCCGCCCAGCAGTTCAACGTCGCCCGATTTCTTGACGGAGGTGACTTGCAAAAGCTGGCCGTTATTTAGCCTCTTTTCTTTTGCATCAAAACCATTGCGGGTGACACGAACCTTGTCGCCCTTGGCAAGGTCAAGCCACTTTGTCCGGTAAATGTCATAACAGGCACTTTTATCTGTCGGCAGCGTCTGTGTCTCGCCCTGGGCATCTTTGATAAGGACATGGTGATCATTACTGTACGCGACAGTCCAGCGACTGCCGCGTTGGATGCCGGCAACGTTCTGGTTGAACTGGATAATATTTCCCTCATTGATATTGCGCCAATCCGACCGCTGCGCCTCGGTCAGGTTACGGTTAACAAGCCGGTCAATGGTAATCTCGCGTTTACCAAGTTCGCCGCTGCTTCGCAGCTTTTGGCGGATGGAGTCCGTGACGTCTTCCGCTTGCTGGTGCGTGGGAGAAATCACCAAAGCCGATTTCTTGTTTTTGATGGCAGCCATGTAATCGTCGATCAAGTCCTTGTTGGGACTAAGTGGATCGATCTCTTTGATAGCCCCCGACGCATCCAGTTTTTCAAACGCGCTCTTGACGTTTCCTGCTGAAAGGTCTTCAACGGCCCTTCGGTAGTTCTCGTCGCGCTGCCGGTAAATCTTGCTGACTTCGGCGGTCCTGATCTCGCCGACCGTATTGAGGATGCGCAAGGCATCCCCACGGACGACCGAGCTGTGCTGCCGCGTATCGCCCCCCAATATCAACCGGGCGTTTTGTTTGGTGGCCAGGTTGAGCAGGGCGGTCATATCCCTGGTGCCAAGGAGGCCCGCCTCATCGACCCACAAGACCTGGTCTTTCAGCTTGTCCTGCATTTTTTCATCGACCAAAAACTGAGAGACGGTTTCAGCTTGCGCGAAACCTTCATTCCGTAAGACGCCACGTGACGCCTCGGAGGTCGGCGCAACGACCGTGACTGTTTTTCCGGCCCTCTTCATATGCTCGATGGCTTCCTGCATCAATGTTGTCTTGCCGGAGCCTGCCGTGCCCCGGATGATGGACACCCGGTCGGTGGTCGTCAGAAGGTGTTTGACGGCCTCGCCCTGCTGGCCGTCGAGCTTCACCTCCGGGCTTTCTGTGTAGAGGGGCCGGAGTTTGCCCTGGCCGCTTCTGGCAAGTTTGACCATGTAGTGCTCTTCGGACAGTACCTCACGGGTCGTCATAAGCTTCTGGCCACGGTCGGTAATGCCCATAAGGCGCTGGTCCGAATTCAAGCTAACGGTAACCTGATCCAGTGAAATCGCCCGCTGGCCAATGCTGTGGCGGTAGGCAGTTTCAAGCAGCCTGCGGTCATGAATGACCGAGGCTCGCTCGAAGCCGTGCTGCAACGCATGGTCGACACAGTCCTTGGCATGTATTATTTCCACCACCGTGTCAGGGGCATTGCGGATAGCCCGCTCGCCACTGCCATCTTGCTCTGGTCCGAGCTCGCGGATTTGTCTACGCCAATCCGCTTTGAGCTCGTTCATACCGACACCCGGCTGCTTTTTGGCTCGGGTGCGGGCACCAAGCTCGCCCAGTTCGTCAATGTCGGTGATGCCCTTTTCCTTGGCAATACGGCCAATTTCATCCGTGCGTTTGGAGAAGAGGTCGATCACACGCTGAGGCACGTTTTCGGCTTCGAAGAATTTGTCCGTGCGCCGGATACCATAGCCGAGATCGATCAAATTGTCAGACAGGTATTTGTGAAACCGTGCCTGGTAATAGGGCATGTCCCGTTTGATATCCCGGAATTGCCCTGCCTTTACCCGCCGCTCGTCTTCGTCCCATGTCGCGTTGAAGACGAAACAATGAGCGTGTAAATGCGGGTCAGGCAGATGCCCGTCCACCGGCCTTGCGGTCTGGTGGACGAAGTCCGCCCAGACTAGCTCACCGGTCTTCCGATCATCATACTGACCATCCTTCCGCAGCCTGGTTTTGGCATCCGCCTCAATGTCGCGCATGGTCGCTTGTACACTGTCTTCGAATGCCTTCAGCAAGTGATCATCGCCCGACAGGGCGTGCAAGATCGATACGGATTTCGGGCAATGAAAGTTGATATCATATCCTGTCGTCCGCTCGGCCTTTGTCCGAGGCGTTAGGTGTTTGCCAGTCGTCGGATCGATATTGTCGCAAAGAGCAAAGAATGTCTCTTTTGTTGCAACACCTGTGATGCCAAGCCGCTCAGCAAGCTTGCCGCGGATTTGCCCGTTCAACTCCTGATCATTAATGTAATAATCAGCTTTGGAGAGCGCTTGCTTGAAGTAGGCTTTGGCATGGTCAGCATTGCTGGCCTGGATCATCCGTATCATAAATGCAGTCTACAACAGGATTGAATTCGGGATTGATATTTCTGGTTACGTTAAAAGAAATGCCTATCTGGTTTGACCAGGAGCTGTGTACGGAAAACCCCTTAGGCTGTGTACGGGAATTGATATACGTTGTGTTAACTTTTGCATCAGACGTCTTCCCTAAGCACTGCTTAGGGGGTCAGATAGCCACTGCTATTTCGGAATCTTCGACGAAATTTTCGGCAACTTTCCTTCGCATATTCTCATCGACTGGCTTTCGTCCGTAATAGTTAACGCCTCTGGTTTCGTTCGGTGTCAGGCCGTCAACAAATGATGCAGTCATCTCTTCGTTAAAGATCATTTCGTCAATTTGGTCCATGACGAAGTTGTCTCCGCGATGATATGCACCCAGGTAACTGATCGAATAACAGACGCTACAAACGACAATCAGAATGCCCACATGCTGCTGTAAGAGCCAGAGGCCTGCCCCTATTACGAAAAAGAAACCCGGCTCGATGACCGTCTCAATCGTACGTACAGATAGCCGCTTGCCATAGGGCTGGTAGTTCAAAAAGCCGTTATGGATATTACCTGTCGATAGGCTGTAACGGCCAAAGTCGAAGACAGACGGAAGCCGTTTGATCTCGCGGCGACGGTCGAGGCACATACCCACAAACCCGGCAAGAAACAGATACCAGGTCAGGTCATGAAGTAAGAACTCGAAGATATCGAATTCACGACTGAACCCATACCTGGACAGAAAATAGAAGCCGACGCTCGCTCCGATAGGCAGAATTGCCAGAACAGTTGTCGCGATAATTGCAGTGGAAAACGAAAAATAACGCTCGCCCATGTTAGTGCGGATAAACACTTCCAGAAGCAGCCGGGGAACGCAGCAGGTTGAAAGGAACAGATCAAGGATTGCTTCCTTGATTACATTCTTGCGACGAAAGACGGAACGGAAATAGAGGTTCTTTTTCATAGAGTGAAGGAGTTAGGTTTGTTATGGTTGATAGTTTTGAGCGAATAACATTTTAATATAGTTCTGGCCTTTGAGTACCATGTCGCCTTGCCGGTGCAGGTAGCCTTCCACCCAGAAGCTGTTGTTCGGTCCGCCGGTTCTAAGGCGGACGAACTCTTCGGGCCGTACCACACGTTCGAGGCGCATAGAGCGAGACTGAGATTTGGAAAATTGCTTGGCATAGGTGACGCTGTCACCATACTCTTCAAAGAAGGCGTCCCCGATGAGTTCAGACGCATACTTATTGGTCTCGATATCGGCATTGGCATGGAAGATTTTGGTACCGAGCGTTCCCAGGAAGCTTTTGACCTTGAATTCACCTTGTTTGCCACCCATGGAGGCGAGGTAGTTCGGCAGGTTTTGAGAGATATAAACTGTTGAGACGCGGCTGCTACGTGCCGTCGCCTGGAAATCGGCATCTTTCTCGTGAATGAAATTCTGTGCCTCATCTGCCCACAAAAACACCGGG
Source organism: Dyadobacter ginsengisoli DSM 21015 (assembly GCF_059568735.1). Taxonomy (NCBI): domain Bacteria; kingdom Pseudomonadati; phylum Bacteroidota; class Cytophagia; order Cytophagales; family Spirosomataceae; genus Dyadobacter; species Dyadobacter ginsengisoli. The sequence continues at coordinate 526,638 of NZ_JCANTY010000003.1, read as the reverse complement.
CGATCGTTGCAGGAGATATCGCGCTTTTCCATTGTGCGTTGCCAGATATATTTGAACAGGATCTGGCAGTCCCTGCCAACCTTGTGATAGGTCTTTACCGGGAGATTGATCAGGATAATCTTGCCGCGAAGTGAGTCCTCAGGAGTAACAGTGGATAATTCATGTCTGCAAAACATAGAGTAGACCGGTTCCCGAAGTAAGCGAAACAAGAAGCCGGAAAAGATAAAGTCGATGATCGAGCGGGTCTTGTCGGTTAGGGAGATAAAGTTTTCGACGAAGAACTGGTCGATAAACTTGAATAGCCGCGCATTCGGCACGGCTTCCAAGAGCTCGTTCTCGAACTCCAGTGCGTCTTGCAAACGGCGCTGGTCCGCATCGGAGAGAGTGGCATACCATTCTTCTACCTGAGCGTTGACATTTTCCTTGGCTGTTTCGAATGCTTTGTGAAAATACTTCGCGCCTTCCTGTTCTTCTGCTTTCAGCCCGTCCAGGTCTTTAGGTATTGTCTGGGCAATATTATAAAGGTCTTTGATAGATACTTTGCCGTAGGCAAGTTGACAAAGGTCAATCACGTTAAACATGAGCATATCGAGTGCCGTTTCCCAAAACGGATCATCTCCCTTTCCGGCGTCTTTTTCTTCGCCGGCACGGATAACGGTTTTAAGGACATCGACCAGGTTTTCGGTCAGGGAGGAGCCACCGCCGGACTGTGCGGACTCATAACTGAGGAAATTGAAGCTGTGTTTTCCGCCGGGTTCCAGGATGACCAGATCGCTGGCTCTGCCTGTTTGTTGGCAGTAATCGACCCACGATTGTTTTTCGTCCGGTTTAACCGTCAGTACCAATCCGCCAAACCCAGCTTTGAGGTATTTTAAAGCGAGCATCCTGCCAGATCCGGATGTTTTACCAGAGCCAATTCCTCCGAAAATTTGAACGCCTTCGACGGCATGGCGCAATGTCCAGTAGTTTCGCTCGGATGGCGAAGCCAGTTCGATGATCGGCTGATCAAGATCAAACGATTTCATAGACAAGAAGTGAAGAGGGTAAAATTATTTTGACAAAATATTAGATTGGTTCGAGAATATTTTGACCGTTAAATAAGTAACCCCGAAATTATTTATCGGAGACTTTCTTGATTATGAGGGAGTTTTCGGAAGTTAGAGCTTAACGTTTCCAAATAAAGAAGGATTGGAACGGTTCGAATGAAACTTGCTTCAAATCGTAAGCGATGCACTCGGATTTGGAGATTGAAGCCAGGCCGAGTGTTTTTTCGGGAAGCGGGGCAGGGGCAACGAGTTTTTTCCAACTGATTGCGCCTTCACAACCCTCGTCGAGTGCTTGCTGCCAGGCTTTGTCGAAACGCTCTTCGTCGCCGCCAAAGACGTTTTTAAGCAGATGTTCCTGGTATTTCATTGTAAGCCTCCATCTGTCCAGTGCGAATTGTTTGTCTTTTTATATTACCATAAATTCAGTCAATGTCAAGAATTCAACCCTCCAAAACATGGATAATCAAGATAGCCGAAAGGAGCACTATCCGTTTCCAGAGCACATGGAATATATCGAAGAGATGGTCACGGAAGCTCGAAAAAAGACGGAATTGATCGACAAGGAGCTTGACCGGACTCCTCGCGAATTTAAGGAGCCTGACCCATACGTGCCGCGTTACAATCCGCCAGGGTTCTTGAAACCCGCCAAACAAAGCAATCCAGTCAATGTTGTCTACAACCTCGAAAAGCAGAAAGCGGATATCGAAACAGGGATCAATAAGAGGGTTGAACATGAGATTGGTATGCTTGGTCTCGATGATGCTACGGCGAACCAGCTGCGTGAGGCAACGTTCCACAAAATGAACCCCAAGGTGTTCGAGGGGAAATCGGATAAAGAAATGGACGGTTTGCGGCAGGCTCCCAAGGACATGAATTATTCGCAAGACTACATGCGGCAGTTGAGAACGAACTTCCGAGCCAAGGAAGCTGAGGAGAAATCAACGCCAGCGACACCACAAGCCGCCGAAAAAAAAGAGGAAAAGACTTTTTCGATGTCGGCACGGTTTACACAGAGCCTTAGCTATACGAAGGTGCAGGAACAGAAGTCAACGGAACCGAGCAAGTTACCCGGCAAAGGGAAAGGCACTCCCGGGAAGGAGTAGCTTATTTAGATGGTGGATCGATGTCGCGGGTTTTGGGTTTTTCAGGCGAGGGGCCGTCTTTACTTGTTTTGTCCGTTTTGAGCCAATGCGGAAGCTTACTTTTAATCTGGTCTACCAAATACTGCTGGCGGCCATCTCGCATACCTTGTAGGCGTGGACTATCACCTTCGATTTTTGATAGCTTTTCTGAAAGACCGGACATATGCTGCGCAATCAGATAGCTATCGTTGAACCCTTTGAGGTATTCGGGGTCGATTTTTTCGTCATCCATGGTCAGAAAATGTTTCGAGCGTGTTTGTTCAAATATTCTTCAATTGAATCCCGATCATATAAGATAACCTTCTTTTGAGGCTGCGAAAAACGGATTTTTCCTTCATCGCGTAATTTTTGAAGGGTTGTTTTAGATTTAACATTCAAAATTCGCATGGCTTCTTCCTCTGGAAGCCATTTTTCTAAGCGCGCGGATTGCGTAGCTCTCAGCCTATCGACCACTTGATCTATAAGTTCGTAAAGTGCTGCATCTTCAATGCAAATTACTTGCATAAGGCAGATATCTAATTAATCATTTAATATACCCATTGACAAAGTAATAGATAGGCGAGGTGGGACCGAAGGTTTCGTTTATAGAAAGGCGCGCCGGAGGACGTTCGCGTCTGGCACTTTGTCGAATTTTAAAAAGTTTTATTTAAATATTGATCTTTAATGCAATCCTCTCACTAGCGTATTATAAATTACTATTTTGTCTTGGAGGAATTGTGACGACTGGTTCGCTATTCAGAATTTCACATTCTCTCAGAAGATCGTCTATCACGGGAATAACAGGCACTAACGTTTTGTCGTTATCTTGGTTTATAGTCCACAAAATTATTAGGAAAGATATTGAGTAGATAATAAAGTGTGAGATCGGTACCGCCATGCTTAGAATAACGACTAGTGGCCTAAAGTAGATGTTCGAGTCAAGCCCAAGAAAAACCTTGACCAACCAATGATTGTAGTTGGTAGCCAAATAATATTTCAATACTACATGTAGGATTGTTATAAATAACAGGCCCAAAAGGAAGATCATCATCAACTTAAAATAATCGACATAGGTAAATCTGGAACTAAAAATGGGAGTTCTAAAGTATTTTGCGCTGATGGCGAATATCAAGATAACTATGAACCCCAGTGTAAGATGCCGACATGGTGATTCTGTTGTCGATAAAAAAAGAATAGAAATACAGTAGAGTGCTAATATAAAGCTTACTAAGGGAAAACGAGAATTAATACGTTCACGTGCGAGTGCTTTTTTTTCTTCAGCCTTCCCCACTGCAAGAAAAATTTTCTTGGCACAATAATCTTTTTGATATAAAAGATTCTTGCATTTTTCTGCATCCGCTACCGTTATATTGGGGTTTCTTGAGTACGTTTCAATGGTTTGCTCGATATAGGAGATTTTGGTAGCATGAGTTTCTTTTTGTTTTGCGATATACGAAGAGAAAGGCTTTAATAAATTCTCATCAATTATATGTACAAATGAATTGTGGTGGGCATTAAGTTCAGCTGACGCTGCGCTCGGCTTCGACAAAATTGCGTATGTGAAATTGAATGCCGCAAATAACTCAAAAATAGAATTGCAACGTTCTATATCCATGAAAAATTTAGTTAGGAGAGTTTCAGATATCTAGGAATATTATGGCAATAAAGCGACCCTAATAACTGAGTTCAAGTTCCACTTTGGTCGAGTTGGCTATCAATTCGTTGTGGTACTCAATAAGATGAGAGGTGACATCATTGTCGTTGAAGCAAAACTGTGAATGCCGTCTCTCAGTATCATATTCTATCCAATACATATTATTGTCTCCAACTGAATAGTAAAATTTTTCCCCGGAGGTTTTTGGAACGTTAGTCTCAAATATGTGTATTTTTTTGTTATAAGGTTCAATCAACAATTTTTGCTGAAGTAGAGAGGTAATTCTGTTGTTATTAGCATTGTCAATGTCAAATTTATCAACGACAGCAATAACTTGCCCGCCGTTAAGAATGAATTGGTTTAGCGTCGATTCGAATCTATTGTGCACATCATTTAACATATCCTGCTCAAAATCTTTCACGTATATTCTGAAAGTTGATTCGCACTCATGCAACATGGTTGCCAAAATGATAGATTCATTCAGGTCGCCTGTCGTCAAGTGCTTTTTAGTACTGTTCTGTCTAGCTAGTGAACGGACAGCGCCCTCGTAGTCAAAGAGTTCGAGGTACGACGGGGATAACTTGATATCGTCTAATGGGTTCATCTCAACACTCATAGTTTCTTAGGGTTAAAACGTCGAAAATATGTAAAAAATTCTCTTATTGTTGTACGATTTTTGCATTTATCATCTTGTGCTATCTAGTTCGGACACAAATGTCGTGCAAGTCGTAGTGTTAAGTAATTATTAATTTCCTTTGAATTTAGCGGTCGTCTCGATTAATTGCAACACCCATCGAGAGAAAATCTTTGAGAAATACAGAATTTATTTACATAATTACACTAGTTGTGTAGAATTTATCCTACGATATATTGTCGCGGTAATTTTCGTAGCCCGATCTTATGTCTTCGCTAGCGACCCTTGATGCGAGGAGGGCAGTCTACGATACAGGAGATATAGTAGCTGCTGGTCAAGTCGCTAGAAAACTACTTCATATCAAAAATTCCCTAACATTTCAACTTGTCCAGTCACAGCGCCTTTTCTCGTCTTGCTTCTTGTTATGAAAATCGACAAAGACGATTTTTTTATTATTATAACTTAGAGTACATATCACGTATCTGATATTGCTTTTAAACGATACTCGGTAAATGTAAGAATCCAGAAAGCGCCACGTGTTACCAAATAGTAATTGACATAACAACCTTGCAGCATTTATTCTTTCGGTTAGGGCTGTAAGCAAATAATGAGCTTCCAGGCGTCGCCTTTCCCGTTCTTCAGCCGTGGTGTAAGCTTTCCCGCTGTTGTTGTACCTATGTTGTACCAATAAAAAAGCAGCTACAAACTTACGTTCATAACTGCTTGAAATTCAGTACCGGGGACGGGAATCGAACCCGTACGGGCGTTTCGGCCCACAGGATTTTAAGTCCTGCGTGTCTACCAGTTCCACCACCCCGGCAGAGCCAGGTACCGGTACCAGTTAAGAGAAAAAAAGCACCGTCTCCGGTGCTTTGTTCTCTCTGAGCGAAAGACGGGGTTCGAACCCGCGACCTCGACCTTGGCAAGGTCGCGCTCTACCAGCTGAGCTACTTTCGCATAACCGATCTTGATTATCGTGGTGCAAATGTAGGTACGTCTGGTATTTGACGCAAGCTTTTGGGGAAAATATTTAGCAAAAAGATCTTACAAAAACATTAACAAATTGTAAATCAATTGGTCGCTCCCGAAAATTTTTTGATCAAAAAATGCCGACAGACGATAATCCGGGCCATTTTGTATCAAAAGGTGTTCATCCGTCGTAATTTCAAGTTGAGGTCGGCCTATTTACCGCCCGTCCGATTTCAGTTATCCACTTCATATTTTGCTTACCTTTGCCTCCTTTAAATCATATTGACTATAATCCATCGGTATGGCCCGGTTTTAATGGGAGTCCAGCCGGTCTATTCGTAACTAAATTTGCTTATTCATGTTTTCCAACGAAGTACTGTTTTTTGGAGGTTTTATACTGGTAATCAGTGTGATGCTGCTTTTGGATCTGGGTGTTTTCAACAAAAAGGACCACGTGGTCAAGTTTGGAGAGGCGGCTGCCTGGACCGTAGCCTGGATAGCGCTGGCGCTGGTGTTCTACCTGATCATCAATACACACGGTGATCTGGTGCATGGAATGGATAGTTATGCTGAGCTTGAAACAATCAAAAATAAATATGCGCCGCACCTCAAACTGATTCCCGGCGATTTTTACGAAAGTCTGGAAATCTACCGTAAAAACATGTCGCTGGAATTTATTACTGGCTATTTGCTGGAGTATGCTCTTTCGGTCGACAATATTTTCGTGATCATTCTGATCTTTTCGTCTTTCGGTGTAAGACCTAAGTATTTCAAAAAAGTCCTTTTCTGGGGAGTTTTGGGCGCAATTGTCATGCGTTTCGTGTTCATCTTCGTGGGCTCGGCCCTGATGCAGCGTTTTGAATGGATCATTTACATTTTCGGGCTTTTGCTCGTATACCAGGGTGGTAAGATATTCTTCGAAGGAGGAGAAGAGGAGAAAATCGACCCGGCGAAACATCCGGTTGTCAAATTCGCGTCCAAATACCTGCCCGTGTTCCCGCGTTACGTAAGGGAGCATTTCTTTGTACTGAAAAAGGGCAAATGGCTTGTTACGCCACTTTTTGTGGTCGTACTGATTGTCGAGTTCACGGACCTTATTTTCGCTGTTGACTCGGTGCCTGCAGTTTTCTCGGTTACCAAAGACCCCTACGTTGTTTTCTTTTCGAACATCTTTGCGATTATGGGCCTCCGTTCCATGTTCTTTTTTCTGAGCAACATCATGGGCCTTTTCCGTTTCCTGAAATACGGACTGGGTGTTCTGCTTGTATTCATCGGTGGCAAAATGCTGGCGCATCACTATCTCGAGTCGATCGGATTTCAGACTGTTTATTCGTTGTATGTGATCCTGGGGATTTTGGCGGTAAGTATACTGGCATCGGTGGTCATTCCGGAAAAAAAGGAAGTGGAGGACGAAGTCTTGTCCAATAGTTAGGTGTCAGGCATCGTTTGAGTACCTATGAGCCGGATTCTTAAAGCATATTTAAAAAGACTTACCAATCTCAGTACCCGCAACAAGTCTTTGTTACTCACGAGCTTGTCTGCTGAACAATTTCTGGATTTCCACGACACGGATTTCCTGCTGTCCAGGTCTTCGATCGAGGTGCTCAAGCAGGTTATTCAAGGGAAGGGGCGTGTGGCATTGTGTGATGTAGCGGATCCCCGATTTGAAAAAGTCAACGAAGTGAGCAAGCGGCTGCGGAAAATTTCCCGTACCGAGCGCTTCGTTGAGGAGGAGAGAGGCTCGCGTGATTTGTATCTGGGCTATCCTTTCATTAAAGGAAAACTTTCGGACGGGACGCCGATCCACGCTCCGCTTCTGTTCTTTCCTGTGACGTTGCGTATGGACCGGGAGCAATGGTGCCTGTTTGAGCGTGACGATAGCAATGTGGTACTCAATCAGAGTTTTACACTTGCGTACGGGCATTTCAACGAAACAAGGATTCCGGATGAAGTTCTTGAAAAGTCGTTCGAGGATTTTTCCGATGATTTTCTGGAATTCAGGACACAACTATATGAATGGCTGAAATCGACACCCTTCAAGATCAATTTCAATCAAGAGCTTTTTGAAGACAAACTAATTGCGTTCAGCGCAGAAAAAAGCTCCAACCTTGCTGCAAACGAACGCAACGGAGAGCTGAAACTGTATCCTGAGGCGGTTCTCGGGATCTTCCCCCAGGCGGGGTCTTACCTGGTCCCTGACTATAAAAAGCTGATCGACCTTTCGGAAGAAGCGCATTTTAATATTCCTCTGATTGGTACGGCAAATGAGGAAGGTAATATCGAACGGGTTGAGCAGGTTTTGATGCCGGAAGGCAGGCCGGCGCGTGAGGAAGATGTTCTGACGCCATTTCCCGTGGATGAGTCGCAAGAGGAGATTATATTAGCTGTCAAGTCAGGAAACTCGGTGGTCGTGCAAGGGCCACCCGGAAGCGGGAAATCTCAGCTTATCTGTAATCTTATCGCTGATTTTACCTCCAAGGGAAAGAAGGTGCTGTTGGTATGTCAGAAACGAGCAGCCTTGGATGTGGTGTACCAGCGCCTGGCGACAACCGGGATGAAAGACTTCACTGGTCTGATTCACGATTTCAAAAACGACAGACCTGCACTTTATACCCAGATTGCCTCACAGATTGAAAAAGTAGAATCGTACCGCCAACAGAATTATAGTCTTGATTCGGTTTTTCTGGAAAGGCAATTTACACAGGAAAGCCGGGCTATTGATAAAACCATCGGAGAGCTGGATGTTTTCCGGGCCGCGTTGTTCGATGAGCGCGAATGCGGGGTGAGTATCAAGGAACTTTATCTGACAAGTGACCCCGAAGGACCGCAGGCCGATATGCGACCACATTACCGGCAGTTCCGGATGGACACCTGGGATGATTTTAAGCGGCTTTTCAAAACCTATTCCGATTACTCGTTTCTGATCCATTCTAATCATCCCTGGCAGAGCCGCCGGAGCTTTGGACAATTTGGCGTTGGGGACTTGCGGAAAATGGAAAATATGTTGATGGAATGGCCCGGCATATTTGAAAAGCAAACAAAGATATTTGAAAATCTTAGCGGAGTTTCATTTAAAAAGGAGTACCTCAGAAACCGTAAAGAGATTACCGAGCGGCTTTCAGATATCGCCGAATTGATTTCGGATCAGGCCTCATGGAAGTTGCTGGGAAAATATGTTGACTCGTCCTCCAGTATACACGAGCGCCTCGCATTGATCCGCCAGGCAGTGGATACGATGGAAGGCTTTATCTCAGAAGAAGGGATCGAAATGTCGGTGCCCGCAAATGAGTTGAATGCATTTGGGCAAACACTCAAAAAGGCGCTGGAAACAAAGCAATCAGCCGTTTCTGGCTTTTTCTGGGATGTGTTCAGTAAGGAAAAAAAAGAAATTGAACGTGTGGCATCAGCCAATGGACTTACTGTCTCGCTCGAACACCTCATGCGTCTCGAACAACGCCTCAGAAACCGTCAACAACTGGAATCCTGGTTGAACCACGCAAGTCTGGGTTTTGAAGCAGTTTTTATCGATGATTTCGGAACGGACCGCGCTGCCGAATACCTTTCATTTTTTAAGCGTGCGGAGCAAGCTGCCGATGCGGCCGCGCGAATGAACGCGGGTGCGTGGACTAATGTGTTTCATCATGTTGTTCGGATTCATGGCCAGTTAAGTGAGTTCGTGGGCAATATTGACGAGTTGAAGCAGTGGTTGAACACCTGGGGCAGGATAGAACAAGCTATGCTTACATACCTTCTGCCGGTTCAGATCGAGGGGCTAATCGACGCCCCGAATGGTTTCAATGGCATTCTTCTGAAGGCGCTGCGGGACGATTTCGATTCGATGGCTGATATGGACCGGCTATGGGAGGATATGACGACAGCACAACAGGCAGCGACGCAAACAGTACTCGGTAAGGCGGCGGAGTTGAGAATGGAGCATTCATCTGAAACATTACACCTTTTTGAAAATAGTGTTAAACTTTCCTGGATCGAACATATTGAAGGCAAACACCCTGCGTTGCGATCCGTAACTTCGCTTAAAATGAAGCAATGGGAAGACCAGGTGCAGGGGAGCATTACTTTGAAGCAAAAGCTCAGCTCGGACATAGCAAATATCAAATTAAGGGAAGCAACTTACGAGGATGTGGAGAAAAACCGGTTGGGCAACCGTGTCACCTATCGGGAGCTAGGGCATCAGGTGACTAAAAAGCGTAAAATATGGCCTATCCGGAAATTGCTGGAAAGCTATTCGGAAGAGGTTTTTGCCTTAATTCCATGCTGGATGGCATCACCCGAGGCAGTATCGGCGATTTTTCCGATGCAGCAAGGATTGTTCGATCTGGTGATTTTTGATGAAGCATCTCAATGTTATGCCGAATACAGTTTGCCTGCCGCATTCAGAGGCAAGCAATGGGTGGTAACGGGAGATAGCAAGCAGCTTTCACCAAGCGATTTGTATAGGGTTAGGTTTGAAGATCGGACGGAAGGTGAGGATTATTCGGCGGCTATTGAAATAGAGTCATTGCTGGACCTTGCAGGGCAGTCGCTGGACCATTATCAGCTGACAGGCCATTACAGAAGTCTCTCGTTGGACCTTATTGACTTTTCAAACAGAAACTTTTATAAACAGAGTCTGAAGTTACTTCCGGATTTCAATAAAATAAATGTTCGGGAGCCGGGGATTCGCTATATCAAGACCGAAGGCATTTGGAACAATAATACGAATACTGCCGAAGTACAAGAGGTTTTAACATTGATCAAAGAATTGGCCGGCAGCGGTATGAGTATTGGGGTTGTTACATTCAACTTTTACCAGCAGACGGCCATTCAGGACGCACTTGAAAGGGAAGCAGTTTATCCGGAGGGCCTTTTTGTTAAAAACATAGAGAATGTGCAGGGTGACGAACGCGACGTAATCATTTTCTCGATGGGGTATGCCCCAGACGAGAAAGGCAGGATTTCCATGCAGTTTGGCACGCTAAATATGCAGGGAGGGGAGAACCGGCTCAATGTCGCCATCACGAGGGCGCGGGAGAAAATTTACTTTGTAACGAGTCTTTGGCCTTCCCAGCTTCAAACGGAGCATACCGCGAATGAAGGTCCGAAATTGCTGCGGGCTTATATGGATTATGCCTTGCAAGTATCGGAAGGAAGGTTTGAACCCGTCCCGCTGGCTGTCGGGCCGTTTCGTTCGGAATGGCTGCTGAAAGAAAGACTGGTACGACAGAATTCCGGTTTTGAGAAGGAACTTCCGTTCGGAGATATCACAGTAAAAGAAGAAGGGGCTTACAAGGGCTTGGTGCTTACAGACGATGATCTTTACCATAATAGTAAGTCGTCCAAAGAACCTCACGCTTATCTGCCCCTTCTGTTGCAGTTGAAAAACTGGCCTTTCAGGCGCGTTTACAGCCGCGAATATTGGTCAGGAAATCTGACCGGCGGAATATTATAATTCTTTGATGCGGATGTTGCGGTAAGAAACCTTGTCGCCATGATCCTGCAAAGCAATTTTCCCTTTGGACGAAGCGCCAAAGCCTTCCCAGGTCTTGAATTTGCTATTAGCAACCAGTTTGTTCCATTCGGGACCCTGTGTAGGGAATTCAACCACTTTTTTGCCATTCAACCAGCTTTCGCCCTTGCCGCCTTTGATGATCACTTTGGCTTTGTTCCACTGGCCGGCGGGTTTCACCACAGTGAAATCAGTAGGAGGGAGCATGTCATATAGTGAGCCGGCCTTGTGGTTGCCTTCTTTGCCAGCTTTGGCATCCGGGTGCTTTTGGTCATCTAAGACCTGGATTTCGGGTCCCGTAGAATACGGGCAGCAGTATTTTTTGTCTTCAATGACGTGATAAATTATCCCGCTGTTACCGCTTTCGGCGATTTTCCATTCGAGTTCCAGTTCAAAATCACCGTATTCTTTGTCGGTAACCAGATCCTTACCGCCTTTTTCTGTCAGTACGATTGCATTGTCTTCGATTTTCCATTGAGGCAGAACTTTGTCGGATTGCCAGCTGTGCCAGCCATTGAGACTTTTGCCATCGAATAGCGTTACCCATTTTCCTTTTTGGGCCGCTGCGTCATTCCCCGAGAACGCCAGGGCTGCCAGGGCGATAGCGGACGCTTTTCCGAAGGCCTTCCATTTTGTGCAATTCATGTTTCGCTTGTTAAAGTTTTAGTCCACAATATTAAGTACTTTTTGAGTTTTCGAGCGCATATTTGGATCGAAAGTTAGCTGCTCCTATTTTTGGGAGCACGTCCTGGTAACACATCATTATATCCACATGGCATCTATATTTTCAAGAATCGTAGCAGGCGAGATTCCTTGCCATAAAATCGCAGAAACGGAGGATTTCCTTGCGTTCCTGGACGCATTTCCCATTGCGAAAGGGCACACACTGGTTATCCCTAAAAAAGAGGTTGATTATTTGTTCGATCTCGACGACGACCTGTACACAGGGCTTTTTGCGTTCGCTAAAAGTATCGTCCCTGCATTGGAAAAGACGGTACCTTGTCTGAGAATAGGAGTTAGCGTCATTGGTTTGGAAGTGCCGCATGCACACGTACATTTGCTTCCACTAAACAGCATGGCCGATGCAGATTTCAGCAAGAAAATAAAAACGTCACAGGAAGAACTCGCGACGCTGGCTGAAAGGATCAGAAGTAACTTGTGAATGTCGGTTCAGTAGAACGAAAAGTCTTTCCGTATGCCGAGCATAAATCCGTAAGTTTTGCGGTATAGGTCACCAATGTCCGCTGCATAGGCGCCCTTCAGCGTCAGGCCGCCCAATACATCGAGCTTTGACTGCATCATCAGCAAACCGGAAAACTGCTTGGGTGACCCGATGAAAGGCTCAAGATAGGCGCCGTTATTCTCTGAGTAGGAGAATTTGCCCAGCCATTCGATTTTCCTGAACAATGTGCCCTTAAGGCCAATATGGAACAGCATCACGCGGTTATTACTTGTGAAGTTGTCGGCATAGTTGGGCCATTTCCATTTGGTCTGAGAGGTCGGCGGAATAAATGGTGTTCCGATCGTGCGATCAAAATAGCCCCAGCCGTCCCGCACCTGCTGATTATTAAAATAGTTGTCGTGGCCCCTTCTTTTAGGGTCTCCTATCACAAAATCATCTCCACCCTGGTTTTTTGTATACAGGAATTCCAATACAGCCTCGTTGACTTCAAAATTGGCACCGTATGAGTTTTTCCGCTTGATCCGGGCGCCGTATAAGCCATCGTTAATGGTGGTCAGATAGAATAGTGAACCGTCTTCGTATAGGAACTGCCTGTAAAGAAAAATACTGCTTCCATAGGTTTCGACTTCCATGGCCAGGTCAATTGATCCCAGGTGGTTCCCGATCCTGCTCGTACTGTCGAAGTGGGTAATATCGTCACCACTACCGCCGATAGACCCTATTACCGCGTGAATGTAATTGGAAAACCCGCTGGGCATCTGACCGCCTTCGCCGGCAAGGTTGTTGACCTTGGTTTTTCCACCCCATTGAACCTGATGGTTGAAACCGCCATAGAGTTTCAGCAGAGAATGGGCTTTACCGATGCGCATATAGAATGCTTTCTGATGAAATTTCAGGTCACTTGTAATAGGTCTGCCTTTCTCGAAAAGCCCGTCCGAGTAGAATGCCTGAAAGGAAAGCCATCCTTTTGTAAATGGTATAGGGACGAATCGGGTGGTCCCGAAGTAAATTTTAGGAATCGGTAATGCATTCCCGGACCAGGCATAGGAACCCGAGCCGATTGTAGAATCCGCAAGGCCAAGCGCTTGTTTTTTCCGCCCGACATACAATTCCCAGTTCTTGTAGCGCAGCGTGACGTGTGCCTGTGGAAGGAGAAAATTCTTAGTCTGAACCATATTGCCTACGGCTTCCACGCCAACCCCGACACGCAGGTTGTTCCGGGTTTTGTTCTCGGAAAGTGTCCAGTAATGTTCCAGACCTGCGCGGGCACTGAGGATAGGCCCGGTTGTTGGGACGATACCAAATTGATTCGACTGGATCCAGAAGGGTGTGTGTCCGTTGGTACTACCCATTCCTACGACCTCGACGTAGTTGGTAGTTGAATCGGTGTAAATGACAGGCTCTTTGGTCTCGGATTGAGAAAAACCAATAAAGGGCACCGTTAGTAATATGAATAAAAGAAATCTCATAGGTGTGCCCTTACGCTTCGTTCATAATGTGTATAATAGCCAACAAAAATAAGTATAACTTTTCTATTATCATATTGAACACAGCGCAGTGCGGGAGTAGAGTTGGTTGATTAGTCCAGAAAGCCGCTTTTCTTAAGCCCTACCATCAGCCCGTAGGAATTCGGGTATAGCTTACCAATATCGGACGATATTGCGGAAAAAACACTGCAGCCCCTTAATATATTTAAGTTTTTTTCTGCGCCGAGCTGTACAGACACCTGTTGTTCTACTTTTTCGAAGGGGCTGAGAAATGTGCCGGAATTACGGGAGTAAGTGCATTTGAGTGCCAGTTTCATATGCAGCCAGGTTGCGGTGATGCCTGTGTGGAGAGCCCAGAAGCGATTGTTGTTCGTGAATTCTGAATTATTCTTCGGGAGGCCGTCTCTGGTCATAGCGGAAGGAGGGGCGAGGGGAGTTCCCAGGCCGGTGCTATAATAAGACCAGCCTCTGGCATAGAGATAGCTGTTGAAATAATTACCTCTTTCAAACATGGCAAGCTCCGATAATGGTGTCCGATTGATTTGATTGTGGGTGCCTATTACTTCCAGCAAAAAGGATTGAAAAGCAAAATAGCTCGACCCCCTGGGTAGCGGTTTCAGTCTCTTGACGCTGATCCCATTGAGCCCGTCCTGAAAGTTGGTAACACGAAACAGCGAACCGGTTTCATAGATGTTCTGGCGATAGAGAAAAAGCAACCAGTTTTTTCCACGCCACTCTGCGCCGACATCAATCGTGCCAAAATGGTTTCCGACCTTTCTATAGTCCAAAGTCTTGCCGCTTATCGTATACCAGTAAGATTTTGCCATACTAAGCTCATACAACGGCATCAGTTTATTTTCTCCCCCCCAAACAGCCTGGTGATTCATGCCGAGATATATTTTGTATCTGTTCAGAGCATTTCCGAGCCGGAGATATAGCATTTTCTGATGTAAATAAGTCTTCGATACCCTTTTGACACTTCCATAATTGACAGCGCTGCCGCCAAGATAGCCGTCGGAATAGGAAAATTTCAGGGAGACCCAGTTGTTGGTAAAATAAAGCGGAAAATATTCGGGAATGGCGATCTGGATCCGGGGATAGGGTCTTGCATTTCCCGACATTGCGATTGAGCCAGACGTCATGCTTGTATCGACAAGCCCGGTGACCATTTTCTTTTGACCTGCCATGATTTCAATGCGGCCAACTTTAGCGGCGACATACAGATCTGTAAAAAAAGCATCACCCGACTTCCCGTAACCGCCGATTGCCTCGATTCCGCCGCTCCATTGGAAAACGCGCGGGTTATTGGGGTTGTATACTTTATAAAGCCCGGCGGTCGCTAATGCGTAATTACCACTCAATGGAACGCTTCCATACTGATTGGCATATTGCCAAAACGGCGTTTGGGCGCTTGCACCGGAAGCCGAGAGAGTTGTCCTGTAAAATACTGTAGAGTCCTGGGCGTATGTTGAAAGCGTGAGGCAAAGAATGCAAAGAACCAGGCAGCTTCGAATTTTAGAAATAGGGCGCGACATTTAAACAATAGAAATAGAGCATCCGTTAGTCAATGGCTTTGCATCAAAGTTATCGGATAAAACCGGATTTCCTCCAACCAAGCATAATAGCCATATTATTGGGGTATAATTTCCCAATATCAGCAGCCAGATTTAGGAAAATGTAATCATGAAGCTTTGCTGATAAGGGGCTTTCGGCCCGTACAATAAAGGATGTCTGATGTAAGGCAGGACTAAGTGGATTCCTATAAGTCCCGAAGTTAAGAGAGTAAGTACCTTTCAATGAAAAGTTTAATTTTCTCCACGAGAGATCAGCGCCTATATGATAGGCCATCAGTTTATTATTCGTTGTAAACAGAGTGCCCGACGACATAAGCTCCTCTCTGAATGCAGTTTGAGGCGCAATGAGGGGAGTGCCTAGAGTCCGGCCTTTGTAAGACCAGCCCTGGTCGTAAACATAATGGTTGAAATAGTTATCTTGCCCATAGACTCCTGTATTAAAATCGAAAATAGCCCCTCCCTGATTTTTGGTATAGACAAACTCAACCAAAACTGTATTCACACTGACACCGGAATTTTTGTCGGGCAGGCCTTTTCTTTTAAATCTAATTCCATTCAACCCGTCAGCAATATTGGACAGGTTACTGAGCGAACCGTCCTCATAAATGCTTTGACGATAGAGAAACATATTCCATTTAGCACCCTTCCATTCAGCCGCGACGTCGATTGTTCCGAAATGATTCCCCACTCTGCTGCCTTGCCAAGCCTTACCGAAGACGACGTACTCGTAGGCGTCAGATCGTTTTAAGCCGCCGGAGAAAATTTTATCTTCACCGCCCCACATTACCTGGTGATTGAAACCGGCATAGAGGTTAAGCCTATGATTTCGTTTGCCGATCTTCAGATATATGGATTTATGATGCAGGTAAACTTCATCCACTTGATCGACATTTCCGTAGTGAATGGAAGCCGATCCAAGGATGCCGTCGGAATAACTGAATTTGAACGATAGAATATCGTTTCCCGGAATAATGTTGATAAATCTGGATGCAGCGATTTGAATTTTTGGGTACGGACGGAAATTCTGTGAGAATGCGAAAGAACCGCTGGTTAAGCTACTATCAGCCAAGCCCATTGTTTCCTTTCGTTGCCCGATACTCAGTTCTATGGGGCCAGCTTTACCTGCGAGGAACAGATCTGTGAAAAAAGCGGTGGAGTTTTTCCCTACATTGGCTATGACTTCTGCTCCTCCGGACCATTGAAAAAAACGGGGATTGTTGATGTTGTATACCCGGTGAAAACTCACTCTCCCGCCAAGGAATGACCCATCAGGAACAGCACCGTATTGGTTGGCCCTCAGCCAAAAGGGCGATTGGGACGTGGAAGCGGCTCCTAATACTGTTGCAGAGTAGAAAAATGTGGAATCCTGAGCATATGCATTGAGATGAAATGCCGCACATAACAGCAGCACAAATAGATACTTCCTCATTCAGGGTTCCTAATATCTTGGGGCAGATATTTATCTACCCCTTTTTCCAAAGATTACGACTGCTGTCAGGAGAATGATCTTGAGTTCTAAGAGCAGATTCCAGTTTTTGATATAATAGAGATCATACATCAATTTATGTCGGGCATCATAAACGCCTGCACCATACGAATACATAACCTGCGCGTAGCCGGTGATACCTGGTTTGATATTGTGCCGTAGGTTATAGTATGGGATAATCTCATCGAAAGTTTCAGTAAAGACAGGTCTTTCAGGTCTTGGACCAATTAGAGATAAATCCCTTTTGAAGATATTGATAATCTGAGGTAGCTCATCGATTCGCGTGAGTCTCATAAAGGAGCCGTATTCGAAGATGCGGGAGTCGTTTTTCTTAGAAAATGACGCTCCGTTTTGCTCCGCATCCAGGCCCATGGATCGGAACTTGATACAATTGAAGAGCTTGTTGTTCATTCCGACGCGTTCCTGGTAGTAAAACACCGGACCGGGCGATTGGAGCTTAATCCTGAAATAACTTAAAATCCAAAGCGGTAAGGTACAAAGGAAAAGTATAATCGATATGGTTACGTCAATGATCTTTTTGGGATATCTTACCCTTCTTCCAAACGTAGGAACAGTGAGAAGGTTCGGGTTGATTTCTGATACATCATCCGGAATGTATACTTTCTTCAGATATTTTTCGCAGAAATCGTAAACAGTGGTGATTCTTATGGACTTATTCTTTCGGACTACCAGTTCATAAATTACTCTGTTACGCTTGTCATACACAGGGTTTGTAACCAGGTGTACTTTCTCAAATTTGTCTAGCAGAGGTCTTACTGTGTGATTCAGAAGGTAATCATCATCATCGGAGTGAGGTATCAGGATGATTTCCTTGTACTTTTTTAGGAGTAGTGCTAGGTCGTACTTCTGAAGAAAATAATCGTAACTGGTTACTATTAATACCTCTTCAGAGACAGCTGTTTTACTCTGAAGGCGGTGAACGTACCTCCGATTAGAAACGTAGGTGTTTTTCATATGTGTGCGTTATTGTTGGAAAAATCATACAATTAGTGTGCTCATAAGCCACAAGTATAATTATAAACTTTGAATAATCAAAACTTATATTTAAAGATACCACAGCAACATTATCTGATCTTAGTTATGCTACTTACGGGTTTAGTACAAAATCAGCTCCTGATGAGAATTTTAAGTTGAGCTGCCAATACAGAAGAGAGGTTATAATTCTCTGAAAAGTACTACATGTTCAATCTATACTCGTTAGGTGTGTGATTTATCTATAACAGCTTACATCTTTCTACTAAAATGGGGCGGGCCGGTGCAATGTTTCTCCGTACGACGGTGTGGACTAATCGCGTGAGATTCCTTGATGAGATAGCAGCCGATAGGACCACAGCACCGGTTAGCTATAATTTTATGGATACAATTTTATAATTTCTGTAAATATTACACTTTCTGAGAATTCAGATAAAGCGAGTCTGCGGCTTGCTGCTCCCATTTGCGCCCAATTCTCACGCTCTGAAAGAATTTTTTCCACTGCGGATTTAATGGCTTCAACTGACCTGGGGGCAATAAGTACACCGTTTTTATTAGGAATGATCGTCAGATTACATCCCGGGACGTCGGTGGTAATTACCGGTAAACCGCTGGCAAGTGCTTCCAGTATGCTTCTGGGAATCCCTTCGCGATAGTAAGTGGGAAGAATGAAAATGTGAGCGTTGCGCAGATGTTCTTTCACATTGTCCTGCCGTCCCAGAAACCTGATTTGAGCATTGGCCTTGTAGCGCTCGATATAATCTCTTGTTATTCCTCTTGGATTCTTGGTATCTGGCTCGCCAATGATCCGGAGTTCTATATTTTCAAGTATCGGGGAAGAAAGAGATTCGAATGCTTCCACCATTTCTTTTATCCCTTTCTCCCATATCAGCCTGGTGGTGCACAAGAAAATCGCCTTGCCGTTTGGAAGAGAAGTTGACTGCGCGGGAGAAAACACAGAAATATCCACACCGCTTCCTTTGACGACCTTTATTTTCTTTCTGAAAAATTTCTTGAACAGGAAATCCTCATAGTCGTCGGGATTTTGAATGATGACCAGATTTGCCCGCAGAAATTCCAGCGTGAACAGAAGTTGTTGGGCGAACTTCAAAATTTGATATTTAGGCTGCTTGTTTGCAAAGGCTATTCCCAGGCCAGCTATATGCAAAACAACTTTCCTGTTGCTGAAAAGGTTGGCGAAGGAGTTGATGAAGTTGGGGAAAAATTTGAAAGAATGAATGATATCCACCTTGTTCGCAATGGCGAACCTGTTCACCTCACGCATAGACTTCAACAGATGAAACGGGTTGGCATTGTTCCTCTTCAGGTTTGATGGTTGAATCAAGAAACCTTCATCGGCGATCAAATCAGTGAATTTGTCCCTGGGAGCTATGACAGAGACGTTGTAACCTTTATTCTTCAAAAACCTAGCAAACGGTAGCCTCGCTTTGTAAAAATCTTCTCCGTCGTGGGCGAGGAGGAGAATGTTATTAGATATCATCGGGGAATATGGCAGGTTTGACTAATAATAATGTATTCCCTAAAGGTTTTTTTGCGCCCGGGATTGTCCTTATTTTGATAGCCTGCAGGGAGGTAGTGAGTGTTGTGATACAGCATCTAATAGTATGTATATAAGTGAAATTCAAAATTACTGAATTTGGTAAATTTTCATTGATTTGAGTGCAGATGATCTGCTATTTTTGAATCAGACGCCACAAAATAAAGAAAAAGCCAGGTAAATAGCTCCTTTACCCGGCTTTTTCTGCGATTCAGATCACTAAGGTGCGACTGTCCATGTACCAATCATTTCTGTTATGACCCAGGTATTGTCAAGCGCCTTTTTTAACTTTATTTTACTTCCGATGGTACCGCTGTAAATGTATTTGCCATTGACTGGCGATATCGGCATAATATTGTCCGTGGCATTGGGTATAATATTGATACGGTTGGCAGACTTAACTTCGACTGTCAACTCAGGGAAGCCGGCATTAACTTTGCCCAATGTCAGGTTTCTGGTAGCGGTCGATAACTGGTTACAATACCAGGCTTGAAAATAGGTGTAGTCTGCAATACTGTTTCCAGTACTGAACTCATGAACCAAAGTGCCGTACCTGTCAGACAAGAATAGCTCCGTATTAACGATCATATTTGTTGCAGGAAAGAAGGAGCCCACTTTGATCGGATCGGTCACACTGCAGTTAAGAATCTTATTGGAACTTGCCCAGTCAATAAAGCTGAAAGCCCTGCGTATCAGCTTCGGAGTTCTAGTATCCATTATTTTTGGGTTGGTAATGTGAATATTGCCGATGTTCGTGTCTCCGGTATCGGCCGTGTCCCGATAGATGTAGAAAGCTGCTCCGGCGGTTGGGGAAGTGCTCCCAATGGTATTTGAATTAATAACGGTTGGGTTTGTAACCATCACGGCGCATGCTCTGTATCCCCAGTTTCTGGACACAAATCCGCAGAGTTTTGAATTTTTCCAAACCGGATTTTCGATGCTGACTGCCCCTCCCAGAGCACCTCTGACGGTGGTAACCAGAAATCCGTACATGCTTCCATCATCAACGTGATTTGAAATCACTACGTCGATGAGGCGATCGCTATCAGATAGCTGCCCTGGGCCAACCATAATCCCGGGACCGGTGTTGCCACTGGTTCTGGGATTTTCTATCCTAACCCCTTCCAGACGATTTTCAGTGTTGTTGGGTTCTAAATTGAGTCCTGCCTGAGGGCCCTCGCCTTTGGTGTTAGATAAAATAGGATTGATAATGTCAACATTCTTTGCTGTCGTAATCGACATACCACTTCTGCGGTTGTTATTAGCGCTGACATTAATGAATTTGATGTTTTCAGAGACTTTACGTACGCTTCCTGCTCCAAGATAAAAGCCGTCACCACCACTGTCGTTGGCTGCCATCCCCTCTATCACAGCATTGGAGACGCCTTCAAGGGAGAAGATATGCCTCCATTGGTCTGAAGTATAGTTTTCTCTGTGATCTTTGAATAATGTACCATACCCTCGGATAACAATATTATCGACATCATACATATACATCATTTTTTCACTCGTATTTAGCGTACCCATACCCTCCACGACTGTACCTTCTTCAAAAGTAAGCGTCGAATTGCTTGGTATCCTGATGGATCTTATTCTGTATGAAGCAGTTGATTTCGGGAAAAATATATTCCTGTATTTAGGGTTATTCAGCATTGCCTGAATCACTGCGGATTGGTCATTGACTCCGTCCCCGATGACCCCGAACCACCTTACATTAATAGCTCCTTCGTAAACCCGTTCGTACCTGCGCCCTGGCGCGACAATAGTCATAGCGCCGTCATCTGCTGCTGTGGAGGCGGAATTATACCTGAACAGTCCGTAACGGTTATTATCAGTAATGAAAATTGCCTTGGCGGTATCTGCATCTCCTGCTCTCACTTGCGCGATACTCAAATATGGTACATAGCCTGGGGTGGATGCGAGTAGTATTTTTGCCTCGGCGTTTTCCCGATTCACTGATGAACCTTCATCAGTATTAAACATTATTCGCGATACTTCGATAAAAGTACTCTGATTGTCGGCCTTCCTATGGCTACGCAGCAACTGGAAAGCTCCTGAACCGGCATTTCGGGTAAATTTTCCTTTCAGGGTGTATTGCACAGCGCGGTTACCGGAACTCAGATCAGCTCCTATGAAGTCCCGAAAATTGCCCCCGGTTTGCTCAAAACCATCGGGTAGGACGATTTTGAGACGGAATGAATTGGCTCCCTCGAAAACAAACGCCGTATTTGACGGAATGTATAGGTATGCTGCCTTGATGCTGATTTCGAATTCCTCGTTTAAAGCTACTTGAGTAGCCTGGGTGCTCATTTCAAATTTTATTGGATCTATTTTGGGATTTTCTCGCGCATAGGCAAGCTCAGAAAAGCAAAGCGTGGCGATGAGTAGTAGTAAAATTTTTGTTTGCATGGACATGTATACAATGGTTGGTTTGATAGTGACTATGAATAACGATGAGAAAAATAATTCTATATAAATAATAGAATATATTTGATGCTTACTTAACAAAACTAGTGACAAATATATTCACAAAGTCTCTGTTAGGTAGAAATATTTTCTACGATATTAACTGTGAGGATGTTATGTCTATGGTCGACGGATGCCGGCGGGAGGTGTTTTATGCCCTTAAAAGGTACATTTATGGACATTTAATACACTAGAGCGTTCAATTGCGACAACGAGATGTAGAATAAATTATCAAGCCGAGCAGGGGATATGTGCGTCGCTTGACAGGTACAAATGAATTGTCGTCGTAGAATGTAGTATTGAGAATATGCGCCTGGGAATATCCGTCGCAATAGTGCAGCAAATCAATAGGTAACGCTCAGCCTAATTACTGGCTTCCAGCTGTTCGATAAGGGAGTCCATAAAAAGGCTTTTGTTCAGGAAATAAGACCTGCATTTTACAGACATTTTATTATATAGATCCTTATTGTTTATAACTTCTATCACCTTATTCATATCAGTATTCCAGTGCTCAGCCTGGTTTTGAATATTGATAAAGATGGCGGACTCCATGTCCTTAGCGTAGTGGACTATTTCGCCGACGGGAGAAACAACGCATACCAGGCCATTTTGCATCGCTTCAACAACGCTCATGGCCATACCTTCGAAAGTGCTTAATTGAATATAAAAATGGTAGTTTTGAAAAAGAGCGCCTCGCTGCTCGCTCGGAATCTCACCCTTCAAGCGGACATAGTTTTCAAGTCTGGCTTGTCTTATCTGCAGGTTCAATTCGTCAGCACTGCCATCGTCATCTCTGCCAAAAATATCCAGCGTACATGGAATGGAGAGGCTCCGGAGGTGTTCTATCACCTTGATGATCAGCGGTAAATTTTTTACTTTATTTATTCTGCCCAGGAACATAAAGCGAATCTCATTGTTGTCAGACTCCTTCTGCGGAATAAATGCCGGAGCGGGCTGGGTCAGAAAGGAAACGACACGTATAGGCACTGCCGGTTTCAACGTTTTGGCTACAAAGTCACTTGTGGCGATTCCATCTGTCAAAATTACATCGGCGTTTTTTGCGGCTATTTTTGTAAATAAAGCTGAAAAAATATGAGGGAAGCGCGTGCTATGGTTGAACGAGAAAAATCGGATTTTGCTATTCATCCATTTCGCACATACACCGACTAGCGAAGCACGCCATAGAGAGCATATCATTATTTCCGGGTCGTGCCTTGAAATTGAACGCACAATCTTTCCCAGAACTAAAGGATAAACATAAAAAGGATAATTGAAAACCTGGAAAACGGCTTTTTGTTCCTCGCTCAAATGTCTGATCATGTTCTGGTCAACATAACCCAGGACGATTACTTGTAGATCGTATTTCTTAGCCAGACTCGGAAGCGCTGAAATTAGCGCTACCTCGACTCCTCCAATTGCTATATTGTGCAATACGTAGGTTAACTTCTTTTTTCGTTCCAAGTTGTCCGGGGGTTACGGTTACTTAATTTCCATTTTGTTGTTTTTGTTGATTTTATCTATGAGCGTCTTTATTTCGGCATTCTTTCCTCTGTTTTTCATGGTAAAGGTTGCACCTTCATTCGCCAGTTTTAAGTTGGTAAGCACGTACCGGACTCCACCTTTTATTCTTTCTTGTTCTCCATGAAAGAAATAAGAATCATATATCTTTTTCTTTGTATTCCTGGTAATGGAAGGGTTATTGATTGTAAATGTTCCCGATATATCCTTTGTGTCGTAAGGCTCCATGTCCGCTCCCGCCGTGTCGAACGAGGCCCCATAGCAGGCAGGATCATCATTGTAGTCCATCCATCCATTGATGGTCACGTCAATTTTATTGACCCCACACGTATTTTTAACAAATATGTTGTAAAAATTTGTAGTGGCGAGAACCGGTCCAAGGTTATTTTTGGTCTCGAGGTTGTAGAATTTGCAATTGACGTATCTGCTGGTACAGTCATTAGGTTCGAAGGAGAGTGCGGTTTGAGGCTTTACGATCTTCTCTTTTGCCTTTTCGCCGGTACCTTCAATGTGAATGTCACTGAATTTGCCGTTTATGATTCCGGTAATAAGCATTCCGACCCTGGTCGAGTTGTAAATTTGGGCTTTTTTTATCGTAATGTTCTCACTTTGTTTTCCCCACTGAACCCTGACGGCCAGTCCGTCTCCTGAGCTTTTGTCAATCTTAACATTAGTCAGAAGTACCTTCGTTGGTGCATACATCGCTATGCCTGCGCCATACGCGGATGTTATGTATCCGGGATTTGCCTTACTCCCAAGAATGTTGATTCCGTCGATAAATATGTCTCTTGCATCCCAGGCAATGAAGACCATGTATCCATTGGTTTTCAAATCTACCGGACAAGCCAACAAGCTGCCTTTGGGAAAATACAGGCGATTACCCGAATTTATAATGAGATGATACGGATATCCGGTGGAGGCCTTGTCCAAACCAATTGTTATTTTGCGCGCCGGGAATTTTACATACTTGTGCTCTTTGAGAAACTTATTGATGTACGGCGAATAGTTAAACCCATCGACAATTTCGTTATTTGTAACGCTTTTCAGATAAGGCTCTATGTCAACACCATACTTAATGGTGCTATCTCTCAATGTTTTATCCTGGCTCGTGGCCGATGTAGTAGCAGCTATTGTCAGGAACAATCCTGTCAAAGCCATCCAAATAATTCGTTTCATTTTGCTCTATTTAACGTTGATACTTGCTTACTATCCTTCGGCCGATGCTAAGAGGAGTATATTTTAAATAAAACAAGATAGAGGGCCAGTTTGGGGACTGGTTTGTTATTGCTAACTGCGGGTATGATAAAACTAGCTTATTTTCTCAATATAAAATGAACCAGGTTCACGGTCTTTTGTAAGGCGAGGACATTTTTCTTTCAAGCGATCATAGTGATTATGGTGGAGGTAGTTCAATGCACCAATGATCTTCCAGTCTTTGTTTGAGGTAAGAAATGCTTCAAGCAGATACTGCTCATTCCATAGTCTTACTTCGTCTATTACCCATTCTTTCAGGTAATCTTTTGGAGAGAAAATGTCATGGATGTGCACAATAACTCCTTTTTTCAGCGTTGGAAGTAGTTCTAAAAATTCAAAAAGGACATCTCCCTGTGGCCTGATCATGTGACTTGAGTCGATAAACAAGATATCTCCCTCTTCAAGCTTGGCAAAAATCCCAGCATTGTTGTCCTCCACTTTTTTCCGGACAATTTCTATGCCTAACTTCTCAAGCCACGGCATTTCGTAGGGTTCAATGCATATATGCTCGCAACGATACGAGCTAGCTTCGTTTTTGTTGCGTTGTATGGCTAATTGTGCAATTTTGGTGGAGTTTCCGCAGCCGATCTCTATGAGCGTTTTGGGTTTTTTGAGCCGAATAATGTTGTAGAGATACTCAGCATCCCCGGATAGAAAAGATTGATTGTTAAAATGGAACGTCAGATCACCCTGGTAATTATCCGGGATGTCAACAAACTCGCTCTCGAACTGGAAAGATGCGAGTGTGGAAAGCTGTTCCTGTACGTTCCAGGAGATCCCCGGTAAAAACCGATCTTCGGAGAGGGGTTTTGCCAGGTGTTTAGGGTTGAACAAAGGTTCATAGTAATGGTCTCTTATCGGCATGAGCCCAACCTTTAAAAGGACTTGTTTGGATATTTTTAGATGCTTAAATCCGATCCTCCGTACGAGAAGCAGTATCAGCGACGAGAGTAAGACAAAGGGTGTAAGCAGAACATCAAACAACGGTGATTTATAAATTGCTTTAATTAGCTTTTTTAGAATTTTTTTCATAGCATTGATTAGATTTAAGAAAGTCTGTTTAACTGATTAGAAAGGTTTTGCTCATTCATGTAGCTATATTTCAGTGTTCTGATATTGCCTATGAATTCATCATAATTCGCTGGTGTTGTGCCATTGCTGATAAGGTCGATAATATATTTGTTAAGTGCTTCCGGGGAATCAAACACGATGCCGATCTGCCCTACCAAATCGGAATAGTGTTTAAAGTAGTCATTTTTGACGTATAGCAATGGGAGTTCAGCATTAATTGCGTCCCAGAATGCTCCACTCGGGCAGAGGGAATAATTGTCATTGTCATAATAGAATACGGCAAAATGGGATTCATCTAATAGCATATCTACCTCTTCTCTGCTTAGTGATCTGTTGATTTTTTTATAGTTCACATGTTTATTCAGATAAGGGGCCATGTTTTTAAATACCATTCCGCAAATATTAAATTTAGATCGATGACTTAGCGCTGCTCGAGCTATTTTTTCAGCTACTTCGAAGAAATATTGTGAATTTTTTTGCACTCCCGCCACACCCAAGCAAGAGAATACAATCGTCGGGCCTATTTTTCTAACAGTATGTTTGTTTGTAAAAGGATAAGGATGGTCGAGTATGATTTTCTCCTGAGCGTTAAAAGAAGGGATGATATCTAACAAGTTTTTATATATGCTCTCCCCCAGTATTATATATCGGATACAAGCTTTATTTTTAATAAGTGCAGGTTTCAGGAAAGCCCCCCACACTTTGTTTAGAAAATGTTTGTTGAATTTAATGGACTCCAATTCGCCATGGAGTACAACATTTGTTTGTACATTGCTTCTGAAAAATAGCTTGAAAAGAAAGTGTGCTAACGGATGAATTAGAAGTATATAAAATTGTGAAACTTCGTGTATATCAGCCTTTCTTAGAATGCTGGTCAATATTCTGAATTGATGGATTGCGCGTATAAACTCCCTGATACCACCTCGACCTGAATAGACTGTAACATTCTCAAATTTAATATCGCTCACTTTTCTTTCTAAATGATTGTTGAGCGATCGGGACCCAAAAAAAGTGATACCATCTTTACCTGAAGTAACTTGAAGTAACCTAAGAAACGAGGTGTTAAACTGTTCGTGTTGTGAGCTAAGTGAAAGTGTGTCTACAACGTAAATCATAAGATATCGAGGCGAATTTATTGAGTGAAAATGCTTTTGTACGGTACATATACGCCTTCATCACTGTTTTTTAAGGTTGTTGAGAATTTTAAAACCGAAAATGAGATGACTACAAGTAAGATTATGATTTTGTGGGTTCGAGTAGCCTTTGAATATGCAAAAGGAATTAGTAAAATTTGAAAGACGTCGTACGGTCGTGCGAGACGGCTGAATATCAGGTTCAATGGTGTGAAAATAGAATAGATAATAATACCGAATACGTACAAATTAAAGAGACCATTATAGAACTTATCTTCATTTTCTCCATACTTGACAAATCCTATCGCAACGAATAACACCAGGAAGCGACCGGCCAAACCTTTGATCATAGACATAACAGGATTGTCGAAATGCTCCATACCCAACTCAAGGTAATGCTCAGCTTTATTTTCAGAAACCAGAGGCCCCAATGTCTGCATAAGCGTTTCCGACAGCGCGACACATAATACGGTGAATAAGAGAATAGTAGATATTTTTACTGCACTCCATCTGAAAGTGTAGAGATAGTAGGCTGGAAAGAATATCGCAGAAGATTTGTGAATCGCAAGTGCCAGCAACATTACTGCCAGGAATTTCGGGAATGATCGCTGTTCTATATAAGTTATCGAGAATACAGTCAAGGCTATGGCCAGATCTTGCCGGACTCCAAATCCGCTTCCAACCAGACTATATGACATGAGCAGGAAGAGAGAAAACAGAGGGAATTTACTAGCTTTAAATAATGCCGTGTAAGTTATTGTAACAATGGCAAAGGCGGTAAATAGAAGGAAGGGGGTTTGTTCCCCGTTAAAAAAGTAATGAAAGAATCTCACCAGTACTTCATAGCCAATTTCCATACCTGACGAGCCCCAGGTCCTGGTTTCGATAGACATGAAGTAGTAGCGATAAGTACTCCAGTCGGTGCCGGTGTCCCAGCGAAGGCCAGCGGCGAGGATAACTGCGGTCCCCATTGTACATAGCAAAAATAGCATGACAATCTTTCTGCGGTCTGCTACGAAAATATCGAACATGCCGAGGACAAAGAAAGTGATATATAGTATTATGTATATGAGCATTGCTACGATACTCCGGTTGTCAAGCCGCTGTTGATTTCAATGTTTTTGATTGGGAAGTACTTATTAATTTTGTGTTTCAGCGCCCCAAAGGGATTACTTTCTTTAGCAGGTCCTTCCCGGAGACCCCAAAACACTGTATAATGAATTGAACCACAAGTAATTTAGCCGCCGATGCAATCCATGGAATGGACGGGAGCCAGACATACATTTTATTTTTGAGCTGAGCTTTCCGTGTGTCTTTAAGTAATTTTATTTTGCTGGCTGAAAAGCTAATTCCATCCGCCCGCATTTTGGCTACCAGTATGGGAATAAAAGTAGCTTCGTTATTTTTCAGATGTCTTAAAAGAAAATCGTAATCACCAGCTATCTGAAATGAACTGTCAAATAATTCATTTTCAAAAAGTGATTTGTGATGGAATGTGGCCTGGTGGGGAATGCAGTTCGCTATATGCCGGAATTTGTTTTTAACCAGATTCCATTCTTCTCCGTACAGTTTGTCATTTTCCTCTGAAAATATAAAACGTATTTGCCCGTAAGCGATTAAGGTGTTTGCCCTGTTCAGAAACGGAACCACCTCTTCGATGACTCGATCATGAACAATAGAGTCATCAGCGTTAATGAAAAGAAGCCAATCGCCGCTAGAAGCTTTAACTCCCTTGTTCATCGCATCATAAATCCCCGTGTCACGCTCACTTATCCAATAGGCAAGGCGATTGCTATATTTTTCAATAATTTCGATAGTTCCATCAGTTGAATTGCCGTCAATAATGATATATTCTACGTTTTGGTAACTTTGATTTAAAACACTGTTTATAGTTTCCTCAATATGGCTTTTCCCATTTCTTACAACGGTGATAATGGATATTTTTGGATTGACTGTCATATTGTTTTAGATAACAGGAATGATTTCTATAGTGTTTCGGCTAATTAGAATCAGTGTTGAAGTACTTTGATAATAGTCTCCGAGAATTCTCTGATGTTCTTTCCGTAATCTATTTTAGTTATAGATGGCTTTGAAAGTGTAAACTGCTGAATCAAGGCGGCCAGCCCTTTTTCCGAGTTTCTTTCAAAAAAAATGCAGTTTGCATCGGCCTGTTCTTTGTGCACCGGGAGGTCACTAAGCATAATAAATTGGTTCATTGCTTTAGCGTCTTCCACAACGGTGCTCCACCCTTCAAATAGGGAAGGCTGGATGATGGCTCGGGCATTTTTCATGAGGCAGAGCTGGTCAAGCCGATCGATAAATCCAAGAAATTTAACCCACGGTCCGATCTGGTGAAGTTCTACATATTCCTCTAGCTGCTTGAAGAAGCCGCTATTTCTATAGTCGCTCGGGCTTCCGGTAAATACGACCTTAAAGTCAAGATTATACTTTTTCAACGAAGAAATGGCCTTAAGCACCAGAATATGATTCTTATGAGCCCAAAATTGGTTGGGAGACATGAAGTAGGTGCCTTCAAGAGAATACTTTTCCCGTATAGCGTCGATATCCAGATGACTGAAGTCGGGTAGAAGACTAGCGAATCTAAGTAATCGTAGCTCACATTTACTTTCAGGATAGAACTTCTTGAAGTCATTTAAAGCGTCCTGACTGCTCAAAACGACTTTACCTCCGCTGTCGGCGATTTCCGACTGATGCGTTTTTCTCTTTTTGATCTCTGCTTCGGAGAACATATGCGGGAGATACCATTCCTGAAAATCAGGAATCCAATAGATCGGCTTTTTCCCGAGGAAAACATATTTGTTGTACGGATACACGGTCTCAGGAAGAGCTGAATAGAAGGCCGCTTTTCCGGTGATAACCCTTTTACATCTCAGGAATATTTTTCCTATAATACTGGGACTATTTACTTGCTTAAATTGAATGTATGGGTAGTTGATGCTCCTGATGTCACTTAAAGGTGACTCAAATCCATGGAAAATGATCAAGGAGGGCTTCTGAGAATCCTCTAAGAGATTCAAAGCCCTGATGAGATTTAAAATATATATCAGTCCCCCTGCCCATTGTTCGTAAGTAGAGAGGAATAACAGACCCAGCTGCTTTCTTACAATTGATTGATCCATAAATAATAGTTCTCTAATCCTTTTTGGAGTGAAACGGATGGTGTGTAACCCATAGCCCGTAAGGAAGATATGTCTGCCTGCCAATATAGAGGATCGCCCTCTTTTACTACAGAGTTGAACCTCGCCGTTTTTTGCTCTTTGAAAAGAGATAAAAAGGTCTCAACAGCATCCTTAATTTTAATTTCTTGCCCATTGGCGATGTTAACGATTTCGCCGGTGAATCCTGCATGGTTTGCGGTGATCTCAATCGCCCGAACCACGTCATCGACGTGGATGAAGTCGCGGGTTTCACTACCAGTGCCGAACATCTCCAGGACGTCGCCTTTGGACGCTTTTTTGAAAACATCCCAAAATAGCTGTTTTTTCAGGCCATTCCCATAAGCGGAGAAGATTCTGAGAGAACAAGTCGGAATTTTATAGATATCAAAAAACATTTTGCAGACCTGCTCCGCCTGCAATTTATGAACTCCATAAGGAGAGATGGGCTTTGGAGTATGTTGCTCACTGATGGGGATTTGAGAGGGGTTTCCATACACAGCCGCACTGGAGAGATTGATGAACTTACAATTCGGCTGACTGAGTCGAATGGCTTCCAGCAATTTGGCCACATTGTAGGTGTTCAGCGTGAAATCCCTGAGTGGATTGGTTAAGGAATCGGGTACGCTGGCCGCTCCTGAACAATTGATGCACAGGTCAAACTGATTGTTCTTGAATATGTCCTGATAATTTGCATTTGTTGCATCAATCAGGAAGTAGTTTTCCTGGGCATAATCCACAACGACATCGCACTCAAAAACAATGTCATTTTTCCTGCCCTTGTAGAAGGTCGTGAGATGGCTACCTATGAAACCCTTTGAGCCTATGATGATGACTTTCATATTTTTTGATCAATGTATTTGACTACTTTCGCTGGATTTCCCGCCACTACAGACCATGGGGGGACGTCTTTGGTTACAACGCTTTTGGCGCCAATAACTGCCCCTTCACCAACAGTAACCCCTTTGAGGATCGTGGCATCGAAACCAATCCACACTTTATCATGGATGACGATCGGCTTTGTTTTGACATGCGACCAGTCCTTATTCATTATGTTGTTTCCCCCGTGGTTGTGAAAATCTTGATAGCATTGATGATTGTCGTTTTTCCGTTCGTCCCAGTGGATGGAATGAGAGTCATGGTCATACAGCATTATTCCCCATGCCATTGTAACGTCGCTGCCGACGATTATAGAAGATTTAGTGATAAAAGTGGCGTTCCCAATATGCACATTGTTGCCGATTTTCACTACACCAGTTTTGGTTTCAAAAATGAACTTTGCATCGATCAGACAATTGTTGCCAATTGTCACGTAAAGGCGATCTTCGTAATCTGCAGGGAACTGTATTTTAATCCCAAACGGTCTAAGGACGCTGCCTTGTCCAATAGCGTATAGGTTTCTCGGGAGATTATGAAGTTTTAGCTTGTAGCGAAGCTTTCTGAAATATTTTCGAATAGCACTCATACGCCTAGGCGGTGTTTAAACTTTATCAAATCAAGAGCCCTGATATGGCAAACTATGAGAGAAGGCAACGTCAAAACTGCTGAAACAAGTGGGACAGTACTCATACCCCACTGAAGATGGAAGCCTAGCTTTATTAAGGGAAGAATGATTGCTATATTGATAAATGCGAGAATGAGCTGAGGGACTACCTTTTCAAAAGCATTCAAGAAGACAGCGCCCGCATATGCAGCGGACTGAATTGAAACCATGAACGAGAAAGGGATACAGGTTTGAACGTCAACTTTAACTGCATTGTTAGTCCAAACTGATATTATTGTTGGAACTGCCAGCGCTATCAAAATTGATCCGAGCGAAATGGCAGCAGACATAGCTACCAGCTTTTTGTATATTTCCTTTAATTTTATATAATTTCCTGCTGTTTTCTGATAGACGATTTCGGACCAATAAACAGAGATGATCATATTGAAGAAAGTCATATACAGCGAGTAGACCTTATTAACAGTATCATAATGGGCGGTGTCAGCCGGAGTAAGATTTGAATAAATGTAATAATTGCCCATTGAGAAGAGTAGCAAAGTGCTTACCTGAAGTACAAAGAATTTTGCACCTGTTAGAAGGGTCTCATCTATAACAGGCTTCGTGAGCAGATCACTTATGTGGGGTATGGTTATTTTTGTTTTGGAGAACGCTAGGTAGACACATACAAAATTCACCATGGAGTTTACTACACTGTATCCTACGGCGATAACTAGCAGGCCTTGAGAATCGGATGGCCTTATGGAAATAATAATAGCAACAAAGGCTGCCCAAAGCGCAGCTCTGCATAAAGCAAGGAGGGCTGTGTAATGTACCAGTCTAAGTCCCTGTAATATCTGAATACTGATACTAAATGGAAAATAGACAATGTAAGGCAAATATAGTATCAGGCATAGAGATTTATACTTACTCAGCAATGGATTATAGAATAATTGGAATATGAACAGAAATAATACAATGACTGTTAGTATAAGATAATATTGAAAAGTATTCCTGAAATACTTGCCTAATTTGACTTTGTCGTTATCAGCTAAATACTCTGTAACTCGATTACGAAATCCATAACCGATTCCAAAATCGGATATTAGAATCCAGCTTATTAAAGAAATTAATGTGACCCAAAGCCCATATACCGGTTTGGACAGATACTGAATGAGAAGAGGTACCATAACAAAACTCACTAGGGAAGTTGCTGCCTGGCTAAAAAAGGATATGCTCAAAGACTTGCCGACGCGACCTAAATTTTTAACGCTGTTTTTGAGAGACATTTTAATATTTTAAGATGTGTTTTTACGCTGGCAAATACTGGATATTGGAATTGGCGTAAAAAATTGAGTGAAGTAAAAAGGTCAGCATTCCTTTTTCGAAGGGAAGTAAGCCCAGCAAGTAAATTTCTGGCAATTACTTCATTTGTATTTTTTCTGATTTCGGCCTTTGTGAATTCCCGATCCTGTAACTCTTTTGCAATTTTAGTTTGCCAATACCGAACTTCATGATGCCATTCTTTCGTCGTGATAAGTTGGCCCGTCATGCTACTAGTCCAAACCCGATATCCGGCCACAACCTCAGGAACTACGACCGATTTTGCATTAAGCAAGGCTAGTTGAATAAAATCACTGTCGGAAGCTGTAACTTTATAGCGCTCATCAAATTTGCCGATTCGATTGTACAAATCTCTTTTAAAAAAAACTCCGATCACCCTTGCATCAACGCCATATTTGAAAACGTCGTAACCTCCGGGTGCATCCGCGATAACCGGTTTGTTAATCTTCCAGGTATTAATTTCGTCACCATGCTCATTTATATTTTTGTGTCCGAAAATAAACAACTCAGCGTCTGGATATAGAAGCAGATATTTCTCCACCATTTCAAACGAATTATGAAAAAAAATATCGTCGTCTGAGGCTACGCAAATCCATTCAGTCTCTAAGTTGGAAGCCGCATTGTTCCAGTTCTCTATTACATCTACTACTCGATTCGTTCCTATGAATTTGCAGCCGCTAAATTCTTCACGAAATTCGGTCGAATAGTTATTGCCATTATCGCTCACTACTACATCGATATCGTCAGGAATAGTAGCTAACAGAATCCGTAGATATTTCTCTCTCTTGAACGAAGGGATCGCAACTCCGATTTTTGGCCTTGGTAGGGTCATATTTTTGAGTTGATGTATTGAGAGATAACATCAGCTATGTATGTATAATGAGATTCGTTAAGGCCTGGCCATACCCCGAGCCAGAAAGACCGGTTCATAATGATATCCGTATTAGTAAGATCTCCTACAACACGATGCTGAATTCCCGCATAAGCTGGCTGGCGTAGTAAGTTTCCAGCGAAAAGGAGGCGGGTGCCGATTTTATTTTCCTCCAGATACTGTGTAAGGTCGCTGCGATCAATCGGGCTACTTTCCCGGATAGTAATCATAAAGCCAAACCAGCTCGGATCACTGTGGGGAGTTGCTTCATGCAAGATAAAATGTTCCTCGAATGGTCTAAGAGCTGCGTAAAGCTGTTTGTGATTCGCTCTGCGTTTTGCAACAAACTGGTCCGCCTTTTGAAGCTGGCTAAGTCCAATTGCTGCCTGCATGTCGGTTACCTTAAGATTAAAGCCAATGTGCGAATAAGTATATTTGTGGTCGTAACCAAACGGCAAGTCGCCTAGCTGCCATTCAAAACGTTTGCGGCAGGTATTATCCTTACCAGTTTCACAATAGCAGTCTCTCCCCCAGTCACGAAAACTCTCAACGATCATTTTGAGTTTGGGATTATTGATAAGAATCGCTCCGCCTTCACCCATTGTGATGTGATGAGCTGGATAAAAGGAAACTGTCGCAAGATCACCAAAAGTTCCAGTTTTGCGGCCCCGATATGTGGCTCCAAGAGAATCACAGTCATCTTCGATTACCCATAGATTGTATTTTTTAGCTACTTCCATGACAGTGTCGAGATCGAAAGGATTTCCAAGACTGTGCGCGATCATAATGGCCTTCGTTTTTGGCGTAACAGCTTGTTCAATCAACTCGGACTTGATATTGTACGTTGGTATGTGGACATCTACAAATACCGGAATTGCTCCGTATTGGATTAATGGATTAACAGTGGTAGGAAAACCGGCGGCCACAGTGATAACCTCATCACCGGGCTTAATTTGACGATCTCCTAATTTGGGAGAGGTCAAGGCGTAAAAGGCACATAAATTAGCTGATGAGCCTGAATTCACAAGGACAGAAAATTTAGAGCCAAAATACTTTGCGAATTGAAACTCAAATTTTTTACCAAATCTTCCGGTTGTCAGCCAGCCATCCATCATCGAATCAATGCCGAGCAGAATATCTTGCTCATCAATCACTTTACCAGTAACAGGAATGTAGTCTGTTCCGGCAACTATCTCCCTGGAAGTCTTTTGCGTCAAAATAGGGAGTAATTTTTCAATCAAACTACTGTCAATGTTATTGAAATTGTGAGTTGTTATTTCCATTATATATTTTAGTTCTGAAAGTCAGTAAGGAATGTCAATTGTCGTGAAAAAAGGAATCGTTGCACAAATGCATCAGGTTGCCTCCATGGCTATGGGTTTCGCAAATGGTTCCATCTCTGTGAGCGGCTTCCCAAAAGCAATTTTAGGATAGGCATTGGCGTAGGAGTCTATCATCACCTGTAACAGCTTAGGTTGTGAATCGTCATTCATTATCCATTCCACCATCGCATCAACTTCTTCTTCTTCCTTAATGGTTCGGGCATTAATTCCGTATGCCTCAGCAACTTTCTCAAAATCAGGAGCTGAATATCCCCAAAAAGTCGATTGATATCGAGAATCAAAGTAACTATCTTGAAATTGCCGTATCATCCCCAGATTCTGGTTGTTCATCACAATCATTTTCAATGGGAGGTTGTTCCTCTGAACAGTCTGGAGCTCTTGTATATTGAGCTGGAAGCCTCCATCACCTGCTATTACGGCGACCGGGCCATTCAATGCAAAGCTGGCGCCTATTCCTGCTGGTAGCGAAAACCCCATGGCACCCATCCCGCCTGATGTTATGAATCTTTGGCCTTCCTGCAGTTCCAGCGATTGAGCAGCCCACATCTGATGATTTCCGACATCTGTGATCCAAGCACGTATTTGCGATGCTTTTTTGGAGATTTTGCGCATGAAAACGTTGGGGTTAATTCCTTTGATAGAGGCTAGTTCTTGAGTATCAGGCCATTTATCTTTTAGAGCTTGAATGTTATTCTTCCAGTCGGAAAAATCAACGCTGAAACCAGTTTTGGTGATGTAGGCGAGCAGGCCGGTGAGGAACGGCTGTAAATCGGCTTGCACAGCCTGACAGTTTTTTAGCCGATTATTGAGTTCACCAACCTCGCAATCGACATGAATTATTTTCTTTGATTGGAAGAAAGCAGTGTCGGCACCAGTCTGACGGATGTCGAGTCGACTACCCAGGACCAATATCAGATCGGAGTCACCAACTGCAAGATTTGACCATCGATTTCCATAAGCTCCCAGAAAGCCGATGTTATTCGAATTAGTTCTTGGTATAGCGTCAATACCTAATAGTGAGGTAATAGTCGGCAATTCAGTCCGTTTTATAAGATTTTCAAAAATTTCCTGGCTTCCGGATACACGAATGCCTCCACCTGCCAGCACAATCGGCTTCTTTGAATTTCTTATTGAATTGAGGATATCTTCAAATATTTCCTCAGAAGGGAAGGAGACGTTGTTTTTTTGAAGATATTCAATACTCGTAGTCTCGATTTCAGCTCGTTGGATATTCATTGGAATATCTACGAGTACCGGCCCTGGGCGCCCACTAATAGCAAGCATAAATGCATCTTCCAAGACAGATTCTATCTGATTGGGATCAGTAATTTTATACACTGCTTTGGTAATGGGCGCAGCCATAGACGCAATGTCAGTTTCTTGAAATCCTAATTGCCGAATCTTTAGATCCCCTTTCTGTTCATGCAGATTGACCTGACCTGTAATAAAAATTGCGGGTGATGAATCGAAGTAACAACTTCCTATGCCGGTGAGTAGGTTTGTAGCCCCCGGACCGGAAGTAGCGAGCGCTATCCCAGGACGCCC
The DNA here is from genome assembly GCF_059568735.1 of Dyadobacter ginsengisoli DSM 21015. Taxonomy (NCBI): domain Bacteria; kingdom Pseudomonadati; phylum Bacteroidota; class Cytophagia; order Cytophagales; family Spirosomataceae; genus Dyadobacter; species Dyadobacter ginsengisoli. The sequence continues at coordinate 490,226 of NZ_JCANTY010000003.1, read as the reverse complement.
CGTCGCCCTACCAAAAGCATCAGCAGCGAAAGAGGCTGATTGTTCATGATGCATGCTGACGATCTTGATATCCTGGTACTTAGCTATTGAATCCAGCATATGTGTAATCATTCCGCCAGCCATTTCGAAGACCACGCTGATTCCTTGGCGGTGGATAAACGCTGCTATATAGTCAGATACTTTCATATGCCCCGGTTGTGAGATTTATAGTAGTTAATGGTTTCATCGAGACAACTCGACAGATCCGAAATGAAATAAGTGCCGAAAGTTCGTTGAAATAACTCATTTGAGCCCTCTATATGCATTGACTGATTTTCCCTGTACGGCACAGCTCCAAAGTTTATGGCTGATTTCGAATCTATAATGTTATTTATCTCAAGTACTATCGATTTTAGGGATCGATTATAGCCTGAGCATACGTTATAAATCCCGGAGTGATCTTGGGTGTTGATGAGCACTTTTAAAATCATTGCCGCCAAATCCTTGACATAAAGATAATCGTATTGTTGCTCGCATGGTGTAAGCTGGCAAGGGGAATTATGGAGAAGGTTATCGATGATCATCGGGAGAAACCATTTTTTGTCCTCCTTCGGTCCAAAAACGGAATAAACCCGTAACCAATACCATGAAATGCCGTTTGCTTGACAGGCCATCTCAATTGCTTTTTGAGCAGCGACCTTGGTGATTGCGTAGGCGTTGTTGGGCTTTGGTATCATGCTCTCATCCGTTCGGCCTTCAATAGATCCATATTCTGCCTGAGAACCCAAGGCGATAAACTTAGTGAGGGGTAGCTTTTTACTTAAGGTGATGAGTTTGGCAAGAAGTTGGAAGTTTGAGAACTGAACCTCCCAGTTTTCTCGGTCTCTGGAGTTAATTCCCTCCCACGCAAAATGCATGATAATTTGGGGTTGGAATGACGTAAGGTCACTTTCCAACAAATCCTCAGTGATCCATGTAATCTGATCCTCAAATTCCGAACATCGCCATAGATCGGAAGTGCCGCGCCTCAGAGCAGCCAGAGAAAAGCCCTGAACTAATAGCATTTCTGCAATATGTGAACCAATAAAGCCTGTTGCTCCGGTCAGAAATACTCTAATACTCATTGGGAAAAATCTGTTATCTGCTTCTCTGTGAATTCCCTCATCGAACTGCCATTGCGAAAGCTCTTATACCATTCCATTGTTTTCTGGATTGCCAACGTTGCTTGATAGCGAGGCTTCCAATTCAACATGCTTGTCGCTTTACTGATATCTAACTTAAGCAATCCTGCCTCATGTGGTTGATTGGCACTGGTTAAGATATCGTAGCTGCCTGTCCCCCACACCTGAATAGCAATTTTAACCAGTTCTTCCACACCGAGATTATCTTCCGACAGTGGACCGAAATTCCAGCTATCTGAAAAGCCTACCGGATCATCTACCATTTTTGCGCCCAGATGTAAATATCCACCAATTGGCTCCAATACATGTTGCCATGGTCGAACAGCGTATGGATTGCGGATTACGATCGGTTTTTCACTACTCAGTGCGCGTATTACATCAGGAATAATTCGATCAGCAGCCCAGTCGCCACCGCCGATTACATTTCCGGCCCGGGCGCTGACCAACGATTTTTTATGTCGAGAATACTCTGAGGAGTTAAAGAAAGAACTACGATAAGAATTGATGATCAGCTCTGAGCAAGCTTTGCTGGCACTATACGGGTCGTAGCCGCCTAATCGATCATTCTCGCGATAAGGGTAATGCCACTCATTATTTTCGTAGACCTTGTCGGTTGTAATCAAAATAACGTTGCACGGTTTGTGAAGTAGCCGCACTGCGTCTAATACATGCGCTGTCCCCAGCGCATTTTCCGCAAAAGTCTGAGAAGGAATTTCGTATGAGAGTCGTACCAGGGGTTGAGCCGCAAGGTGAAATACAAAATCAGGTTCGAATGATACGATTTCTTGTATAAGCCGTTTTTGATCCAGGATGTTAGCTGTGATCGACTCACACATGGATGCCCCGCCTATTGTATCAAACAGATTAGTTTCGTTGGTAGGCGCGAGAGAATAACCTTTTACCTCTGCTCCGAGTAAGTAGAGCCAATTGAGTAACCAGGAACCTTTGAATCCAGTGTGTCCTGTTAGAAAAACTCGTTTGCCCTTATAGTAATGTGTTAAGTGTTTATAAGTCATTTTTAATTTACCAGTTTTTCCAGGGGGCCTCGCCCAAACTCCAGAGATTTTCCAATTCCTGTTTGTCTCTTAGCGTGTCCATGGGTTTCCAAAATCCATTATGCTTAAATGCGATCATCTGTCCGTCTTCGGCGATACTTTCAAGAGGTTCTTTTTCGAATACAGTTTTGTCGTCCGTGATATAATTAATGACAGAAGGGTCGCAAACGAAAAATCCACCATTAATCCACGCCCCATCGCCCTTAGGCTTTTCGAGAAAGGATATTACCTCATTATTATCAGAAATATTTAAGGCGCCAAATCTTCCCGACGGCTGTACGGCAGTGACTGTCAATAATTTCCGGTGCGATTTATGATAGTGTACAAGTTCTGCAATATTGACATCAGCTACACCATCTCCATAAGTAAGCAAAAATGGCTTATCGTCAAGATACTGCCGCACTCTTTTGACCCTGCCGCCGGTCATGGTTTCGAAGCCCGTATCTACCAGCGTAACTTTCCAAGGCTCTGCAAATGATGTATGTATCTCCATTCTGTTCTCGCTCATATCAAAGGTTACATCTGATTGATGGAGGAAATAGTTCGCGAAATACTCTTTGATCACATACCCCTTATAACCCAGGCAGATTACAAATTCAGTAAATCCATGTTGCGCATAAATTTTCATAATATGCCATAATATCGGATTCCCTCCGATTTCGACCATGGGCTTGGGCTTTATAATGGTTTCTTCTGAGAGACGCGTTCCAAGGCCACCGGCAAGTAGTACAACTTTCATTTAGCAAAAATTTGTAGTGTGATTGTTTGGATAATCTTACTATTCCACTACACGCATTTAGATGTGAGGAAATAAATTCAAGTTACAGTAATTTAAGGTGGTACTTTTCCTTGAAAAAGACAATGTAAAGTAGAGTGATGAACCCTCCCAAAATGCCAAAAATAAAGCCGATGATCATCCTTTTAGGGCTGCTTTTTCCAAGTGGAACCCTCACAGGCTCCAAGATCTTAAACACCGGTTTTTCTTCTTTGACTTTCACCCGGGCCTGTTCCAATCGGGTGACCAGATCGGAATAGATGGTTTGTGCCAGCGTAAAATCAGATTGAAGCCGTTGCTCTTCGATCCTCGCTACATTCAAAAACGTATTTCTGTTGCGGTCCCGGTAGCTCTGAAGCGCATACTCTGCATTTTGCTGCCGGCTCTTGGCCTCCCGTACCCGTTCTTCAAGAAATGAAACCTGCTCTTGGGTTTTGGAGGTTCGATATTCCTCCACATAGTTAACTAAATAGTCTTTGCCGAGTTCCACCAAAATCGCAGCAACCACAGGGTCTTTCATTTCACACCCCAGTGTAATGATACCATTTTTGTTGTCAACGGTTGTTTGAATAAGGCCTTTTGCCCCACTGATTAGACCCATTTGATCTTGCGATAACACCAAAATGTCTTTGGACAGCTTACCCGGTTTTCCACTTTTGACTGGTTCTTTTTTTCCAGAAGAGAACATCCCAAATAGCCTTGCCATTAAGCCGGGTTGATTTACTGAGGCTAGATATGCTCTGAGCGTCTTGTAATCCCGTCCGGATTCATCCGTAATAGGTTGTTCGAGTATATACTGTCCGAATGGCGTGCTGCTAAGAATATTGGGATAAAGTTCAGGGACCAGTTTTTCCGCCCCATTCCGTTCCATCCCCATGGCCATACTGAAGAAAGAGTTATTTTTTGACATGTTGTATTCGGGCAGCAATACGGTTTGGGCGGTATACTGCCGGGTGAGCAGGAAGCTGAAACAAACACCTAGAATAGCAAAGACAATCGGCGCTATGATTAGTAGGAGAAGGTATTTTTTTAAGAAAAGAACCAAGTCGCCCAAACTTAGCTCAAGTGCGTTGCCATCGGATATTTTTTGGCTTTCAAGCATAGTTTAAAAAAGTCTTATGAGAGCAATCGCAAGTGTGGAAAATAATGATATCAAGGCAAATTTTTCGCCTCGAGAAAGAGGCTGCTGATTGTTTTCCTGCTTCAAGGGTATGGTAACAATGGATCCAGGCTCAACTTTTGGAAAGGACTTGAAAAAAAGGAAGCTCTTCGCTCTATGTGTTCTTCCGTTAGGGTAGGACACGTAAGCTCTTTTTTTCAGGCTATTCTCGGTATATCCGCCAGCTTGGGAAATGTAATCGCCATAGTCAAATCTCGGGTCGTAGTTCATGACCGATGGGTTATGAACGCCCCCCTGAATGCGCACTGTTTCTGATTTTCTGGGAATAATTAGGGTGTCTCCGTGTAACAGTAACAGATTGGAAGTTTGCGATGGCTTATCGACAATTGCCGCGAGATCGACAGCAATCAGTTCGCTATCGCGATAGAAACGAGCCCCTGCAAGGTAAGCTTCGGGCTTAAGTCCCCCTACTTTCTCAAAAACATCGGAGATCCGTTCAAAATTATTGATAATGGTGTAGCTGCCGGGATATCTGACTTCCCCCAGAATCGTCACTGCTTTTTGCGGTTCGTAACGGGGAGATTTTCTCACGATAACGATGTCCTGTGGCTGCAACTTAAATTTCTGATCGTCAGGGTTTAGAACCAGATTATCTGCCACATCAATGGTGAAAATCCGTACATTTTGTGAGTTCGGAAGATCAATGGTGTCGTTTTTCACACGGCGTGAAACCTCGATGCGGTAGGGGATCCCACCTTCTGTATATCCACCTGCCTGGAAAATCAGATCGGCAATGGTGATATCTTTGTAATAGTAGTAGTTCCCTGGGTTGATGACGGAACCGGAGATTGTAAGAAATGTAAACTCTTTGAGATCTTCCACTGATTTGATCGTAAGAATATCCCCCGCAATTAACGGAATATCTTCGATCTCGTGATTGACCAGCTTTCTAAGATCGATAGCGACAATACCTGTTTGGATATCACCACTGGAACGCTCCAGAATAGCTCTGTTTAGGAAGGCACGTGGACTTAGCCCTTGCGCGGTCTGAATGAGTTTGAGGACCGTATTGCATTTTTCCTCCAATGCATAGGCACCAGGCAACGTCACAGCGCCCCTTATTTCGATTTGGTTACTGACAATGTCCAGTATGCGCCGGACGTTGAAGATGTCTCCATTCCTTGGAGTAAATGATTCAACCTGAGCAGAATCCAGGCTTCCGATGATATAGTTTGTCCCTGTATTGCGCTGATAGGTAATGGTCTTTGTATAAGCCTCCGGAGTGAACCCGCCGGCATAACGGATAATGCTGCCCAAACCTTCTCCTGATTTTGCTTCAAAAATGCCAGGTCTTTTTACCTGCCCATTTAATTCGATGCGACTTTCAAATGGTCTGATAAGAATGATGTCCTGATCCTGAAGGGCAATGTTATCCTTCAAGTCAGCGTCGACAAGGAACCGGTACAAATCTATTTTTCTGATAATCTTATTATTCCGGATCACCTCGATGTTCCTGTAAGAACCATTTAAGCTGGGGCCGCCTGACACTGAAAGCGCATTAAATGCGGTAGCCAGAGACGAAACCGTATAAGTACCTGGGCGAGCCGCTTCTCCGGTGATCATCACCCTGATACTTCGGACATTCCCAAGCGTAATGGAGGAATAGGTGCCCGAACCAGGGCGATTCAGATTTGAATAGGCTTGCCGAAGCCTGCTATTAATGCGCTCGCTCGCTTGTTCGATAGTCAGGCCATTTACATAAACCGGGGCAAGGTTGAGCATTTTTACCGTACCTTCGGGACTGATCTTCATTTTGAAGTTATCTACGGCATTACCATAGATGTCTACAACAATCTCATCCTCAGGGCCGAGTATGTAATTTCTGGGGGTCGCAATTCTTAGATTGGGTTCAAAAGTAGAAGACGAAGTCGCGAAGAAAGCAGATCCGAACGTTCTGGTAAGCCGTTCACTTCGCGCCCTACGGTTATTTGTAGAATCCTTTTCGTTATTGGATTCGTCTTCGAGCTGGTCCTGGTCCTGATCTCTCGTCTCATCTATCTTGTCGCGATTAGGATCGTTAACCTGCCGTTGGTCTGGCCTTTGTTGTAGCAGTCGCTTACGCATGGCCGAGATCTGATCCAGCGTGTAGCCTCTTTGGAGCGCAGCTCTTTCGATATCCATATCAGACATACCGCTGGATTTCGCCTGATTATAAAATTCCACCGCTTGTTGATTTGTGATCTGGGATGGATCTACCTTAGGCTGGCCAGGGTCGGTGGTTTGAGTAGGTAACTGAGGCGCAGAATTTTGGCCAAATACCTGAATATTGGCAAAAACGATAAATACAAGAAAAATACGCTTGATGTATTTTTTTACGGAGAATAGATAATGCATGCAGTGTATTTAATTGTACCAAACCGCTGGATACTTCCGGCGGTCTGGAGTTCTGGACAAAATTGATGCCGAGGGTAAAACTACGAAATCTTATTATAATTCAATGGCGACTGGGTCGATGAATCACTTTATGGATGTTTTTCACACAGTTGCGATCGCCAGTTCTTTCAATTGTGCGTCGGAAATAACCGACGGTGAATCGATCATCACATCCCGTCCCGAGTTGTTCTTAGGGAATGCGATAAAGTCCCGGATCGAGTCCACACCGCCAAAAATAGAACAAAGACGGTCAAAACCAAATGCGATGCCGGCGTGTGGAGGTGCGCCAAACTCGAAAGCATTCATCAGGAAGCCAAATTGCTCCTGTGCCTCTTCCGCTGAAAATCCAAGGATCTCGAACATCTTTCTCTGAAGTTCTTTCTCGAAGATCCGGACCGAGCCGCCGCCTACTTCAACGCCATTGATCACCATATCATATGCATTAGCCCTTACCAGCCCCAGATTTTTATCCAACAGCTCGATGTCTTCCGGTTTAGGACTGGTAAACGGATGGTGCATCGCAAACCAACGATTGTCCTCTTCGCCGAATTCAAGTAACGGGAAGTCGATCACCCAAAGGGCACGATATTCATCAGGATTACGCAAACCAAGACGTGAACCCATTTCGAGACGCAGCTCATTGAGTTGCTTACGGGTTTTGTCTCCTTGTCCTGAAAGGATCAACAAAAGATCACCAGGCTTAGCGTCAAACGCTGCTACCCATTTTTTTAGGTCCTCTTCGGTATAGAATTTGTCTACGGACGATTTGATAGATCCATCGGTATTGTAACGGACGTATACCAGGCCTTTGGCCCCGATCTGTGGACGTTTGATCCAGTCCGTCAGTTCATCCACTTGTTTCCGGGTATAGCCAGCGCATCCTGGTGCACATATTCCTACTACAAGTCCGGCATCATCGAAAACCCCAAATCCTTTTCCGGAAGTCAGATCCTGGTCATCGCCTTTCAACTCGGTAAATTTCATGTCGAAGCGGATGTCTGGTTTGTCTGAACCATACAAGCGCATCGCATCTGCGTAAGTCATACGGGGCACTTCGGGCAGATCGATGCTTTTAACTTTGCTGAAAAGTTCGCGGATCATACCTTCGAAAGTGTTGAGCACATCTTCCTGGGTTACAAATGACATTTCGCAGTCGATCTGAGTAAACTCTGGCTGGCGGTCGGCTCGCAGGTCCTCGTCTCGGAAACACTTCACAATCTGATAGTAGCGGTCAAATCCGGCGACCATCAGTAACTGTTTGAACGTTTGCGGTGATTGTGGCAACGCATAAAACTCGCCCGGGTTCATCCGGCTTGGTACGACAAAGTCACGTGCTCCTTCCGGCGTGGATTTGATCAAAACAGGAGTTTCCACTTCTATGAAGTTCAGCTGGTCGAGATAGGCGCGGGTGTAACGCGCAACCTGATGCCGTAGCTGAAGGTTCTTGCGTACTACATTTCTGCGAAGGTCGAGATACCGGTATTTCATCCGGATGTCGTCACCACCGTCGGTTTCGTCTTCAATGAGGAACGGAGGTAATTTGGCCGGGTTCAGGATCGAGAGTTCTGTCACTCTGATTTCAATGGAACCGGTAGCTATTTTATCATTTTTCGAAAGGCGCTCGATAACGGCACCTTTCGCGGAAATTACGAACTCACGACCCAAAGAACGTGCAGTTTCCAACACAGCTGCGGACGTTTTACCTTCTTCGAAAAGGAGCTGAGTAATGCCATAACGGTCACGCAGGTCAAGCCAGATCATGCCTCCTTTGTCACGGACGCGCTGAACCCAACCGCATAATACAACGTCTTGATTTACATGTTCTAAGCTTAATTCCCCACAGGTATGTGTACGTAACATATAACTTTTTTAATACTGATATAATGAAAGTCGCTGATAATAAATGCCGCAAAAGTACGTATTTTTAGCAAATCTAACATGAAGTGTTTTTTATGAAAATATATGGCAGGCTGGGCGGACAAGTCTCGCTGATTCTTTCTTCACTTGTTTTTTGCATTACCTGTTCATGTGATCCGGATCCCGAACCGGGGAATGGGAATTCAGATCAGTTTGAAACAATACCCGAAAGCTTTCCTGTAACTCCCGGGATTATCGACGAGGCATCGGGGCTGGCAGCCAGTGGTACGATGAATGGTTACCTGTGGACAAACCAGGATTCCGGTCAGCCCAATGCGTTATATCTGGTCGGCAGAGATGGGAAGACTATACGACAATACAATGTGCCGGGCAGCACCAATCACGACTGGGAAGAGGTTGCGGTTGGGCCGGGACCTGATAATGGCGTGTCATACGTTTACATAGGAGATATAGGTAATAACAATGCGCCCGCCACCCCAACCAACACGATTTACCGTATTCCGGAGATCACCGGTACAGGAATGGCTTTCAATCAGTCCTCATTGCAAAAAATTACGTTCAGCTACCCCGATGGCCCGAGAGATGCCGAAGCGTTGGTGGTCGATCCGCTTACGAAGGACATCTTTGTGATTTCGAAGGAGGGGTCCAACACGGGAATTTACCGATTGCCATACCCGCAATCGGTCGCTGAGACAATTGTTGCTGAGAAAGTGGGTAATGTTCCGGGAGTTACCTTGGCTACTGCCGGCAGTATTTCCAAAGACGGTGGCGAAATCGTGATCCGAACGTATCTGGCAGTATATTATTGGAAAAGGGCAAGCGGGCAGACGGTCGGGCAAACCCTGACGAGGTCATCAGATAAACTACTGACGGTAGCGCTTGAACCACAGGGAGAGAGCATCTGTTTTGACAATGAAGGCACCGGCTTTTATACATTAAGCGAAAAAGGCAACGCATCCAGCGTCACGCTCAATTATTATAAGAGAAAATAATCGCAAACTATGATCAGAAATCTATTTCGCGCCGCATTGATCGTGCTGGCTCAGCATGTTTATGCGCAAAATGCATCGGATGAGTCTTACGTCCGTGAAAATTATTCCAAAGCGGAATACGATATCCCGGTAAGGGATGGTGTGAAATTGCATACAATCATTTACTCGCCAAAGGACGCTTCCGGGGAAAAAAAGTATCCCTTCCTGATGCAACGGACCTGTTATAGTGTCGTCCCGTACGGTCAGGATGCTTATCCGCCCCGACTGGGACCGAGCCCTGCATTGATGCGAGACAAGTTTATTTTCGTTTACCAGGATGTACGCGGGCGGTATATGAGCGAGGGAACGTGGACGAACATGACCCCGCACATCGATCAGAAAAAAGGTAAAAACGACGTCGATGAGGCGTCAGATACCTATGATACGATTGAATGGCTACTGAAAAATATTCCCAATAACAATGGCCGGGTGGGGCAGTGGGGGATATCCTATCCTGGTTTTTACACGACTGCAAGCGCGTTGGCAGCGCACCCCGCTTTAAAGGCATCATCGCCACAGGCACCGATCGCGGATTTCTTTTTCGACGATTTTCACCACAACGGAGCATTTACTCAAGGCTACTACCTGACATTCCCCGTTTTTGGAATTAAACCTCCCAAACCCACGACTTCCTCCTGGTTCACCGGAGAAATGATCAGCCCGAAACCAGATGGTTATACATTTAACCTGGAAATGGGCTCGTTGAAAAATTTTGATAAATACTATTCGCAGAATTTTTACTGGCAGGAAACGGTCGACCATCCCAATAAAGATGAATTCTGGAAAAAGCGCGACATCCTTCCGCATTTGAAAGGCGTCAAACATGCGTTCATGACGGTCGGCGGTTGGTTTGACGCGGAAGATTTATATGGCCCTTTGAATACCTACAAGACGCTTGAAAAAAATAACCCGTCCATGTACAACACGCTGGTCGTAGGGCCTTTCGGGCATGGTCGCTGGAGCCGGGAGACCGGGCGTACTTTGCACAACGATATCTATTTTGGCGATAGTATTGCGACGTTCTACCAAAACAATATCGAAGCGAAATTTTTCAAGCACTTCCTGAAAGAAGCCGGGGATGGAAAAACCGGTTTGCCGGAGGCGTATTTATTTGATACGGGTAAAAAAGAATGGAAAACATTTGATAGATGGCCTGTTGCCAATGCGGAGAAACGCAAGTTGTTTTTCCATTCCAAAGGCAAGCTGGATTTTGAAACGCCCAAAGAAAGCAAATCCGTAACCGAATACGAGAGTGATCCTTTGAAGCCGGTGCCTTATACAGCGAATTATAAGCAAATGTCCGGATTCACGCCTTTTGAATATATGTCGGAAGACCAGCGCTTTGCCGCGACTCGCCCTGACGTGCTGGTTTTTGAAACCGATGTACTGGATGCAGACATTACGCTGGGAGGTGAAATTACTGCACTGTTGAAATTCAGCACGACCGGAACCGACGCGGATTTCTTCGTCAAGCTGATCGACGTGTATCCTGATGACGAAAAGAACCACGCCTACATGCCCGACCCGAAAGTGGTGCTGGCAGGTTACCAGCAGATGGTCCGTAGTGAAGTGATGCGAGCCCGTTTCCGCAACAGCTTTGAAAAACCGGAGCCAGTAGTTGCAGGGAAGTTGACAGATCTGAAATTCCGTTTACAGGATGTGTTGCACACGTTCAAAAAAGGCCACCGCATGATGGTGCAGGTACAAAGCACGGCATTCCCGCTGTTTGACAGAAACCCTCAAAAATATGTGGAGAACATTTACAAGGCCCAGGACTCAGATTTTACAACGGCCAAACACACGATTTATCACCAGGCCGATGCTGCGAGCTCACTGGAAATAGAGGTTATCAAGTAGCGATAGCCGATTTAGTATGTATTCAAAAATTATTCTAATGACTTTAGTGACAGCCCCGGCATTGCCAAACTCAGGAGATGCACAGACTTTGAAATATCCCAATACCCTAAAACAGGAGCATTACGACGAGTATCACGGTGTAAAGGTAGCCGACCCTTACCGCTGGCTGGAAGATGACCGGTCGGAAGAAACGGCAGCATGGGTGAAAGCGCAGAACGAGGTGACATTCGGCTATTTGAATGCGATACCTTTTAAAGAAAAGATATTCCTCGACCTGGAAAAGGCATACAACTATCCTAAGTATTCGGCACCGAGGAAAAAAGGGGATTACTTCTACTTCTATAAAAATGACGGCCTTCAGAACCAGGCGGTTTTATATCGGCAGAAGGGCTTGGAAGGAACACCCGAAGTGGTGTTGGACCCTAATAAACTGTCGCCTGATGGAACCACCAGGCTCACCGTATTCAGCCTTTCCAAAGATGGCGCCCATGCAGTACTGGGCTTCTCGAAGGGAGGGTCGGATTGGCAGGAATACCAGGTCATGGATATGCATACGCTTGCGATGTTGCCGGACAGGGTGGAGTGGGTAAAGGTATCGGGTGCTGCCTGGCAAGGCGATGGTTTCTATTACAGCCGATATCCCAAGCCGGATGGCAGCGCATTGGCTGCGAAAAACGAAAATCATCAGGTCTATTTTCATAAAATAGGAAGCTCGCAGGACGAGGACAAGTTGATCTTTGAAGATCCCGCCAATCCGCAGAGATTTCATACACTGGGAACAACCGAGGATGAGGAATGGGCTGTTTTGAATGTAAGTGACCGCGGAAAAGGGAAAGACGGCAATGGGGTATGGGTAATGAAAAAGGGGGAAAAGCGCTTTGTCCCGATTCAGGAGGAGATTACGGATTTTCGCTTCGGGGTGATCGAAAATATCGGAGATAGCTTTCTGATCGAGACCAACGAGCACGCGCCGAATGGAAAGATAATGCACTTCGAGCCAGCAACAAATTCCTGGAAAACCATACTACCAGAGCGGGAAGAGCCTCTCGAAGGGGCCGGATTTGCCGGAGGGAAATTGTTTGCATCTTATCTTAAGGACGTCACCACGCGAACGTACGTATACAACCAAAGCGGGCAGCTTGAAAAGGAGATCGAAATGCCCGGCCTGGGCTCTGCCACCGGATTTAGCGGCGAAGCGGAGGACGCTTTTGTCTTTTACACATTTACTTCCTTTAATTACCCGGCTACGATTTTCCGCTACGACATTGCCAACGGGGGAAGTACGGTTTTTCGTGAACCTGAGGTTGCATTCAAACCGTCCGATTACGAAACCAAACAGGTCTTTTATCCCAGCAAGGACGGCACGCGGATTCCCGCATTCATCACGTTCAAAAAGGGCCTGAAACTGGATGGTACCAATCCAACGATCCTATATGGTTATGGTGGTTTTAACGTAAGTCTCCCGCCTGCGTTTAGCCCTACCCGTATCCCGTTTTTTGATCAGGGCGGTGTATTTGTTCAGGCCAACCTACGCGGTGGCAGTGAGTATGGTGAAAAATGGCACGAGCAGGGGATGAAGCTTAAAAAGCAAAATGTGTTTGATGACTTCATCGCAGCGGCAGAGTTTCTAATCCGTGAAAAATACACTTCGCCTGAGCATCTGGCGATTCAGGGCGGGTCGAATGGCGGATTGCTCGTAGGGGCAGTCATGAACCAGCGACCTGAGCTTTTCAAAGTCGCATTACCGGCCGTGGGCGTGATGGATATGCTTCGTTTTCACAAGTTTACCATCGGCTGGAACTGGATCGCCGACTACGGAAGCAGCGACAATGCCGACGAATTCAATTTTTTATACGGCTATTCTCCGCTTCATAATATCAGGAAAGGAGGCGCCTATCCGGCTACCATGATCACAACTGCGGATCATGATGACCGGGTTGTACCGGCACATTCGTTCAAATATGCGGCTGAACTGCAGGAAAAGGCAGGTGGTTCATCAACCAACCCGTTATTGATCCGGATCGACACCAATTCAGGGCATGGCGCAAGCAATACCAAAAAGGCGCTCGAAACCCAGGCTGATATTTACGCTTTCCTTTTTTACAACATGGGGCTCACTTGGAAGTGATTGAATAGCAGTAGGTACCTACTCTATTAAGCTGCGGTAAATTTTGTAACCAGTGCGTGATTTTATTACGCATTCGGTTACATTTGTATATACAATATTCTTACAGTAACGACAGTATCACGCTGCCGCTCCGGCAGCCGCTCAACGTTCAGAAAGATTTACCTAACCTTTTTAAAATGCTATGAAAAGATGTCTGCTAGGGTTCTTGTGCCTTTTTATTTCTCTTGAGTTATTTGGCCAATCGCTGGAAGGTGATCGACTGGCCTTGGTGGCAATTTATAACGCTACTACATCGGGAGCACCGGATTACTCCAACGACATTACCGGCTGGGATGTTCCGGGTACGCCAGGCGATAGCCCTTGTGGCTGGCCGGGGGTAACCTGTGAGGGAGGGCGTGTAACAAGATTGGATTTGTCACAAAACCAGGTTCACGGTCCCATTGCGCCGGAAATCGGTAATCTGACAGAATTGAAATATCTCAACTTCGAAGGTGCCGGAGCCGAAATGTTTCCATGGGTAGGCGAGATTCCTGTGACGTTGGGAAACCTTACAAAGTTGGAATACCTGAACCTACGCCATAACAGGATCGGCATTGTTAATATGGGGGTGATCGGCGCTCTCACCAACCTGAAAGAGTTGGCAGTTACCCCGCTTGGGGAAATCCCGTCTGAATGGGCTAGTCTAACCAATCTAGAAGTGCTTTATCTTGGTAGTGGTGAAGCATTCGGCCCCTCGGAGAAATTTACATTTCCAAGCTTTTTGACCAGTTTTACCAAATTGAGAGAGTTGTATTTGATACAACAACTGAGCGGCACATTTCCAGCTCAGGTTGCAGGCTTGCCTAATCTGGAAGTTCTCGAAATAGGGGGTAACCATTTCTTAACGGGTCAGATCCCGACGGTAATCGGAAATTTGTCTAAATTGAAAAAACTGTCGATCTGGCGAAATCCCTTGAATGGCCCGATCCCTGCTGAGATCGGAAGTCTGGTGAATTTGGAAACCCTGCAGTTAGTCGACACCCCACTTTCCGGCGGCATTCCCTCGGAGATCAATAATCTCACCAAGCTTTCACGCATAGAAATCGGAAGCACACAATTAGGAGGAGTATTTCCTTCGATCAGCAACCTGACGTCTCTGAATCACCTGGATATCAGGTATAATAACTTCCAAGGGCCACTCCCCAGTCTTGCGAACGTTCCTGTTTCGGGATACGTCAATATAAGTAGCAACGCTTTTACCTTTGCCGGATTAGAAGGGAATATCAGTAAGCTGGATGGTTATGCCAGCCAGGCAAATATTCCGATCTCCGCCAATGTTGACCTGGGCGCAGGAGGAGTGGGGGTTTTGTATGTGGAAGCAGGTGGTACATTATCAAACAACACATATAAGTGGTTTAAAAATGGCGCATTGATCGCCACCAATGTGGGTGACCAATCGCTTGCTGTAACGGAGGAGGCATTATATCGTGTCGAAGTTACTAACAGCATCGTTGTCGGGTTGAAACTGGTAAGTAATAACTACAGCTTTGTTAAACTTCCGGTGACCCTCATTGCATTCAGCGGTGAAAAGAATGGACATCAGAATAACCTCAACTGGCAGACCAGCTCAGAAGTCAGCAATAGAGGTTTCGAAATCGAGCGGAGTTCGGATGCCCGGACATTTGAAACGATCGGTTTTGTGGATGGAAATGGTGATACCAAAGAAATCCATTCCTATCATTTTACGGATCTTGCACCGTTGCCGACAGCTTATTATCGTTTAAAGCAGCTGGATCATGACGGTAAATTCGAGTATTCGAAAGTAATCGTAGTGAAGACACCACAAGAACCACTGCGCATTTACCCGAATCCTGCACACACCAATATCACGATCGCCGGTTATCAAGGGCATCCGGATATTTCGGTATTCAATCACTCGGGCAAACTGGTATTAGAGGATAAAAACAGCCGGGGCCATTTGAATGTACGAACATTAAAAAATGGCATCTATACGATCCAAATAGGCGGTGAATCTAAAAAACTATTAATTCAGCGATAAGAGAGTAAGTTATTTTCGATCTAAAGGTTTCGATTGTGGTAGCACAGTCGAAACCTTTCTCTACTTATTGAAGCGACTAGCTTATACCTATAAGATTGTAAGTTATTTTCTCAGGACCTTTTGGATATCGTCGATCATCATGGATGTGCGAATATCCACACCCTGCTTGGTCAAATGATAATAAGTATCAAAAAATAATGAGTCGGCAAATTTGTATTTTTCGGGCCGGGCAAGCACTGGAACGTTCGCTCTCTCAATCTCTTTCATGATATGGTTGATCAACGCTGTTTGATTATCGTAGGAGCTGGATTGATAAACGGGAGGTACTAACACCATCAGTGCTGAACGAGACAAGACGTAATACTGGAAGTTCTTTAAGAACGAAATAGTATGACTCAGCACTGGCTCATCATTAGCCACAGGCTGAGCGGGAGTCACAGCGACACGTGGCAAAGTCCAATGAATATAGACATCTCCATATTCGTTAAATGCTTTTCTGTCATACAGCCCAACTTTTTGGTTAGGTTTTGTTGTGGGTTTGAGTTTGGAGGCGGCGTATCGAGGTATGAATTTTAGCAGATGCCACCATTGTATAAAATCTACGTATCCTTTGCCTGGGGCGAATACGTCAAAAAGAACGGCAACTAACTCGATGTTGCCATAAAATGCATTAGTGTGAAATTGGTTATATTCTGGCACTACGACGACTATGTCTCCTTTTTGGATATAGGGTTTGATATCATTCAGATAATACTTTATCCCGATACCGGCATGTAACCCGGCATTAACCACCGGCATAGACAATTTTTGTTCGATTTTTTTGCTGTCTAAGCCAAAGCTGAGATTTGAGCCACCTATGAAGATAATTTTAGGAGATGGTGTTTTCTTGAGTCGTTGATGTTTATCCAGTAAAGCTCCCATCATATTGTGTCGTACCTTCGGATTTGGCAGAATCAGCAATGCAGAGCCAAGGATTATAAATATTAGTACAGTTAAAATCAGAATTTTAACTAGAAATTTTTTCATATTGGATCAGAATTGAAAATAGATAAATTCCTGACTTTCTTTGAAATTAGCAACACAAATCACTAAAAGTACCACATACATCGCCCAGCGCAATGCAGGCATCCTGATACTGTCGATTGCAAGGCCATGTAATTTCCCGCGTTGAAACCACTCGACTCCGAGCATAAAGAGGATCACAAATAACTGAGTTCGATATCCATGCAATGGCATGCTGAAAAAAGAGCGATTGAACATGCCATTGAAATAATCAATCGTGTCGGAGAGATCCGTCGCTCTGAAGAAGATCCAGCCAACTGCTACAAGGCTGAAAGTAGTCATCGTTTGAATGAGTTCGCGGAATGAAGGTAAAAGCCGGCCTTGGGCGATGGTGTCAAGTTGTTTGCGGCCTTTGCCGAGCATTATGATGATGAGGAATAGCAAGCCATGATAAATACCCCAGATAATATACGTCCAGTTAGCTCCATGCCAAAAACCACTGACTGTAAAGATGATGAGCGTGTTCCGGATGCTTTTAAATTTGCCTTCCCGATTTCCTCCGAGCGGAAAATATACATAGTCCTTAAACCATGATGAAAGCGAAATATGCCATCTACGCCAGAATTCGGCGATATCACGGGAAAAATAAGGAAATGCAAAATTTCGAAGCAGTTCAAAACCGAACAAGCGTGCTGTCCCGAGAGCAATGTCGGAATACCCTGAAAAATCGCAGTAAATCTGAAAAGAGAATAACAATGCACCTATGAAGAGAGTACTGCCAGAGTGAGAGCCAGGGCTGGAAAAAACTGTATTAACATAGTCTGCACAACCGTCGGCAATCACAATTTTCTTGAAAAAGCCCCAGAGCATCTGGCGCATGCCATCTACGGCACTATGGTATTCAAAGTTGCGCGGCTTTTTGATTTGTGGTAAAAGGTGTGTGGATCTTTCAATAGGTCCGGCTACTAACAATGGAAAGAAGCTCACAAATAGTGAATATTCCACAAGGTTGGTTGTGGGATCTATTTTTCGGTTGAAAATGTCGAAAACGTATGAAAGACCGTGGAAGGTATAAAAGGAGATTCCTATCGGTAGGATAATGTTAAGGGTTTCGATATGTGGATTTAGTCCGACTGTATTCAAAAATGAAGCAAACGAACTGACGAAGAAGTTGCAATATTTAAAATAGGCGAGAAAACCAACATTGATAACGATGCTCGCGATCAACCACATTTTTCGGGCAGTGTCTGACCGGGCGTTGTGGATTTTCATACCGCTGTAAAAATCAAGAGCGGTGGAAAAAGTCAAAAGAAAGAGGAAACGCCAGTCCCAGCAAGCATAGAAAAAATAGCTGCTGATAAGCAGGAGCGTGTTTTGATACCGGAGCGAATTCCTCGCGACAAACCAATAGAGAACAAAAACGACAGGAAGAAATATGGCAAAACCTAGAGAGTTAAACAACATGGGTTTAGGAGGGTGGTTCTATGGAATTCTAAGGTAAGCAATAATAAGTAGCTAAATTCGAAAGATTATTATTTGGTTTCAATTGGTTACTTGGAGATAAAGACACAAAGGAGGTAAGGTGATTTGATGTTTCGAAAGTCTTACCTTACGGACACTTACTTCTGGGTTATTGGTGTCTTCAAACTTCCAATTCTCACATTAATTCTCAAATTATTTCAACATGCAGGATACAACAGGACGGTGCGGATAGGTAAGTTTCCTAATCTTGTGTTCAGGTTCAGAGTAGTATTTATCTGCTAAAATACTTTCTCCAAATAAGATCTTTTACCTCAAAAACGACAAATAATCAAGAAACAAATATGAGCAGTTCGAAAGTAAGCCAGTACAGGTACGTAAGCTATTTATGGGACGAAGAGAAAGCGGCTTCCCTGGGTGATGATCAGGTAGCACTTCTTTTATACCGTTCGAATCTGTTGGGTGCAGATCTCCGTCTGACCAACTATGCCGGTGGTAACACAAGCTGTAAAACGATCGAAAAGGACCCATTGACAGGCAATCCGGTGGAGGTAATGTGGATCAAGGGGTCTGGCGGGGATATTGGTACTTTAACAAGAAGCGGTTTGGCCGGTTTGTATGTCGACCGGCTGCACAGCCTGAAAAACATCTATCGCGGACTAGAGTTCGAAGATGAGATGGTGGAATTGTTCAACCATTGTATTTATGATCTGAAATCGAAGGCTCCTTCGATCGATACGCCACTGCATGGTCTGCTGCCGTTCAAGCATATCGATCACCTGCACCCCGACGCATTGATCGCCATCGCTGCTTCCAAAGAAGGTGAAGCAATTACCAAAGAGCTGTTCAACGGCGAACTGGCCTGGGTACCCTGGCAGCGTCCGGGCTTCGATCTCGGCTTGCAACTGGAACAGGCATTGAAAGACAACCCAGGTATCCGGGGTATCGTTCTGGGTGGACATGGTTTGTTTACCTGGGGTGATACGGCTTACGAGTCATACATTAATACGCTCGATACCATCGAGAGAGCGTCGGAATACCTGGCTGAAAATTATGGCAAAAAACGGCCGGTTTTTGGAGGTGCCCGCATCGAAAGTGAAGGAAAGGAGCGCCGTACTGCCATCGCAGGCAAGCTGGCTCCCTATCTGCGTGGTCTGGCATCGGAGAAACAGGCGATGATAGGACATTTCACCGACGATGAACGCGTACTCGAATTCATCGCCAGCCACGATCTCGACAAACTGGCCCCACTGGGAACCAGCTGTCCTGACCACTTCCTGCGGACGAAAATCCGCCCGTTGGTACTGGACCTGCCATTTGAAAAACTGGAAGCAGCCGATCAGGAAATCCTGGATCATATCAGACCACAGTTTGAAGCTTACCGCGTAGATTATCAGGCATATTATGACCGCTGCAAGCATGACAACAGCCCGGCGGTGCGTGACCCGAACCCGGTGATCATCCTGTTGCCAGGCGTCGGAATGTTCTCGTTTGCCAAAGACAAGCAGACTGCACGTGTTGCAGCAGAGTTTTATATCAATGCAATCAATGTAATGAAAGGCGCCGAGGCGATTTCATCTTACGTGTCGCTGCCGGAGCAGGAAGCATTCGATATCGAGTACTGGTTGCTGGAAGAGGCCAAGTTGCAACGTATGCCGAAGGAGAAATCGGTATCGCGCAAAGTGGCGTTTGTTACAGGCGGCTCAGGCGGTATTGGAAAGGCAATTGCTCAGAAATTGTTGCAGGAAGGTGCATGCGTGGTCATTTCAGACATCGATGAAAAAGCATTGGCTGAAACCAAAGCCGAGTTCGATGCGAAATTCGGAAAGGATTTTTCGGATACGACGGTAGCCAACGTACTCGATGACCAGCAGATCAAAGCCGCATTGCACGCAGCCAAGCTGAAATACGGCGGTGTGGACATCGTGGTAAATTGCGCGGGTCTTTCGATTTCAAAACCATTGGCTGAAACGACGATCAAAGACTGGGATATTTTGCAGGATGTACTGGTAAAAGGCCAGTTCCTGGTATCGCAGGAGTCGGTGGCGATCATGCGTCAGCAAGGTTTGGGTGGCGACATTATCAACATCGCAAGCAAGAACGGTATCGTTTCCGGGCCAAACAATGTAGCCTACGGAACTGCCAAAGCGGCGCAGCAACATATGTCACGGCTGCTCGCTGCCGAGCTTGGCCCCGACAGGATCCGCGTGAACGTGGTGAACCCGGATGCCGTAATCGCAGGCAGCAAGATATGGGAAAGCGGCTGGGCTGCCGGACGTGCCAAAGCATATGGTATCAAAGTAGAAGAATTGCCGGCTTATTATGCGAAAAGAACCGTTCTGAATGCGGAGATCCATACCGATGACATTGCCAACGGTGTTTACATCTTCGTGAGCGGTTTGTTGAACAAGAGCACCGGAAACGTGATCAACGTGGATGGCGGTGTTCCTGCGGCATTCCTCAGATAATATTAAGATTTGCACCGATTAGACTTGTCAGGCGTTAAAACCGGGCAAGTCTATTTTCATACCAAACCATTTTAATATGAAAATTGAACAGTATCAGATCGACCAGCACAACGATAGCCTGTTTTCAAGGCACAATAATCAGTTCATATTCCTGAAAGAGCAACTAGGCGAACAGGGCATCAACGCGAACGACATCGTCAAAGCATTAGAGGCGTTCCAGGTCGCTATCCCAAGTTGGGCATTGGGTACGGGTGGTACGCGCTTCGGACGTTTTTCAGGAGTGGGCGAGCCCCGTTCTTTGGAAGAGAAAATCGAGGATGTGGGCCTGCTGCACGCATTGAACCGTTCGAGTGGTTCCATTTCGCTGCATATTCCCTGGGACATTCCTGGCCAGGCGCAGCCGATTATTGATCTGGCAACTTCGCTGGATCTGAAATTCGACGCGGTCAATTCCAACACTTTTCAGGACCAGAAGGATCAGGCGCATTCCTATAAATTCGGCTCGCTATCGCATGTGGACGCCAAAGTGCGGAAGCAGGCGGTCGAACATAATATCGAAGTGATCAAGTATGGAAAGGATCTTGGATCCAAAGCATTATCGATCTGGCTTTCGGATGGCTCCTGCTTTCCCGGGCAATCCAATTTTGTAAAGTCTTTCCAGAATACGCTTGAATCTTTGCAGGACATTTACGCCGCGTTACCCGACGACTGGAAGGTTTACGTGGAATACAAGTCGTACGAGCCTAATTTCTATTCGACTGTGATCCAGGATTGGGGAAGTTCATTGCTATTCTGTCAGAAACTGGGAGCCAAGGCCGATGTACTCGTTGATTTGGGGCATCACTTACCTAATGCAAATATAGAACAGATCGTGGCGACGCTGATGATGGAGGGCCGCCTGGCAGGTTTCCATTTCAATGATTCCAAATATGGCGATGACGACCTGACTGTCGGCAGTATTCGCCCATATATGCTCTTCCTGATTTTTGTGGAGCTGATAGAAGGGATGAAGCGTGCCGGCCGTGCCAGCGATACCTATGCATGGATGATCGACGCGAGCCATAATGTAAAAGATCCGCTGGAAGATCTGCTTCAATCAGTAGAAGCGATCTTGCTGGCGCACGCACAGGCATTGATCGTAGACCGCAGGAAACTGGAAGAAGCCAGAATGCAGAACGACGTTGTGCTGGCTCAGCAGATCCTGCAGAATGCTTTCCGCACTGACGTACGCCCGCTTGTACGTGAGGCAATGCGTCTGAGCGGAGGGGCGCTCGATCCCATCGGCTTGTTCAGAAACCTGAACGTGCGCAATGAACTCATGAATGAGCGCGGCAAACTGACGGTAGCGACAGGCCTTTAAAGTATCACGAAAAGATTCTCCTTAATATTGACTTCAGGAGAATCTTTTCGCAATGATTTATCGAGTTAGTGCTCATCTTCTGCAAAGGTTAAAAAGAATCCATCTACATCCCTTACAGTGAACTCCGTTGCACCGTAAAAAGTCTTCTCCAAACCTTTAATGACCTCAACCTTCATCTTGATCTCGTCATAAAACGCTCGGATCTTCTGAGTTTTTATATAGAACAATAGACTCCCTCCTGACTTTGACCGATCTATTTCAGGTAGCTCATCGCCCATACTAGCAAAGGTTTGCATCATTATCGTGACGCCACCATTAGTAATCATTCCCCAAACAGGTTCTCCCTTGTCTGGGACAGTCATTGATACTTTAAAACCTAACAGCCGATAGAATGCGATTGTTCGATGGATATCTTTAACAAAAGTATTTACTACAAGGGTTTCCATGTTTTGTTCCATGTTTTGAAGAAGTTTAGATAATTATTAAACCTTCAATCAGACCAGGAACATTGAGTTTGTATTGTAAGATACGTATTTTTATTAAAGTGATTTTCGCCGGATCAGGGTAAACGGATTTTTGATAATGGCCCTTTTTCCCTCCCGGATCAGTTCGGCGGCAGTTCTCCCCATTTGCTCGTGGTCGGTGGAAATAGTGGTGATGCCGTCGAGCAGGATTTCTTTCAACGGTGTTTCATTGTAGGAAATGATGCCAATGTCCTTTCCGATCGTCAGCTGCTGCTCCTTGCATTTTTTGATCAGGTTCACGAGGTCATTTTCTTCAATGACCACATAGGCGGTGTCTTTTACAGCCGTGCTGTTTTCGTGAAAATCGTACATGATCTCATGCTCAAACTGGTGCTGAATGCAGAAAATCCGGAAACCCTTGATGATTTCCTTCGGATAGCGGATGATAGTCGGGAAAATCAGGATCAGTTTTTTGTATACCTTCAGCAAATCCACTGCCTCATTCAGCGCATGCACGATGTCCTTTTCAAAATTCTGGAAAACGGATGAATGCTTCTTGCTGTTGAACTCTATATCCTTGTCAAGCAGGATCAGCTTCTCGGGCGGGATCAATTTCAGTGTCTCGATCGCCTCCTCGGCTTTCTCATAAAAGTGTGGCATGATCACGTAGTAATCGTATTCGCCCAGACTGTTTTTGATCAGGTTCTTGAAAATATTGGTATTGGAATGGTGGATGTGAAGGTCTACATTGACATTCCGCCCGATGTTCTCCACAAATGCATTGTAAACCTGTTTTTTATAATTGCTGATTTTATTGAAAACAAGCAGGATTCTCAATGATGTTTCGATATCGACACGATTGATAAAGTAGCCCTTGCCGCGTACGGAGATCAGCACGCCGTCCTTGATGAGGTGCTTATATGCCTTTTCAACGGTATCACGGGAAAGCAGGTATTCTTCACTTAACTGGTTGATAGAAGGTATTTTGTCGCCTCTTTTCAGCTTTCCCTTGCTAATCGCTTGCAAAAGCGATTTGATGATTTGCATGTATTTGGGTGCACTCTCCTTGAACTCAATGTCAAATTGTATTTCCATTCATGAACGTGGGTTTGGATCAAGCTAAAAGTAACATTTTTCTCTGTTTTTAAAGCGTAAACAGACAGTCTTGAAAACAAAAACAACCCGCCGGGTAATACTACTATCCCGGCGGGTTGTTTTTATATTAAACTATGCTGTTATCTGGGTCCGCGGCTGCTCCTTTCACTGGCACCACGGCCTCCGCCGTTGTCGCCGGAAGAGCGGCTTCCGCGATCATTTCCCCTCGGCTCCGACGGTGCGCTTCTTTCCTGGCGCTCTACGCGTGGGGCAGGCGCTTCGTAAGATCCACGGCCACGACCGGAAGGTTCTGCGGAGCGTTCCGCGCGGTTGTTTCGCTCGGATCCGTTGCCAAAGTCACGGTTACGCTCGGGCTGGCTGGGAGCTTCGTAGCGGCCGCTGCGTTCCGAGGGAGCCGTCACAGGGGCAGACTCCCGGTTTCTTCCGAAGCGATCGTTTCCGCGTTCTTCCGGCACATTGCGTTGCGCCTCACGGGAGCGGTTGCTGGAAGGGTACTCTCTTCTCGCATTGTCGGGGCGATCCTCGATACGGTTGTCGTAATTCCGGTTGCTCCGGTCACGCCCCGTATTCATATCCACTGTTGAACCTTCCCGGGTGGGGCTGTTTCTTCGGGTTCCTCCATATTCGCCGGCGCCGTAACGGTCATTCCCGCGACCTGATTCAGCCACTATTACCCTTCCGCGACCTCTTGGGCTCATGTCGATGGTGCGTACGGGAACATCGCGGCGTGTTACGCGTTGGATTTCATCCCTGCGCGGACCGTACACATAAGTCCGGTTATTGCTGCGATAGTAATTGTTGATAATCACTGTGTTATTGTAATAGTGTGACACACGGCCCCGCGGTGCGCAGTAATTGTGCCAGCGGGGATTGGTAATGTAGCGCTGAGGCACAAAGACCCACCAGAACGACGGAATGTTGATCGAAACGTTGATATTCACGCCGGGACCCAGCGGTGCCCACCCATAGTAGCCGCCACCGGAGCGCCAGTTAACCCACGCGGGGCCCCATTCATAGTCAGGGATCCAGAACCAGCCGACATAATCGTCGTATGACCAGCGGCCATAGTGAAACGGTGCCCAGCCCCAGTCATATTCGGAAACCCAGGTATTACCATATTCGGTCACCTCCCAATATCCGGAAGTGGAATAGGGCTGGAAACCACGGGGTACGTCCGGTATCCACACGGAGCCATATTGCGGGTTACGCGTCCATCGCCCGTAAGGAGCAAGTTCGTCGTAAAAAGTTTGAAAAGTGATGCTGAAACCGGGCTGAGCCTGGGTTTTGTTCGAAATCGAAACACCGCCGAGCATTAAAATGAGCAACCCGAATATCCGTAGTGTTCGCATGGTGTCCATGGCTTTATGTTTAAATTGTTTCCTGTTGTTAAAAATCGATTCTTGGACGTTACTTTTAGATTCTGGTTTAATGTCGTTGCCAGGCATTAACACGTGTTAACAAAACTTTGAAAAAATGATTAATCCTGAAATCCTGCACCCTGAACTGGTTTTCCAGACGGCCAGGAGCGGTGGCAAGGGAGGACAAAATGTGAATAAGGTAGAAACCAAGGTTGAACTGCGTTTTGATATCCCGAATTCGCAATTCCTGACCGGAGCGGACAAGCAAAAGCTTACCGAAAAATTATCCAACAAACTAACGAACGGTAAAGTGCTGGTATTATACCATCAGACAGAGCGTTCCCAATTGGCGAATAAAGACAAGGTCGTCGAAAAGTTTGACAGGCTTATCCGTCAGGCACTTGCCGTAGAAAAGGACCGCAAGCCCACCAGGCCGACATTAGCTTCCAAGTTGGACAGATTAAAGGCAAAACAGCGCAATGCCGCCGTTAAATCGATGCGCCGTAAACCTTTTGAAGAATAAAATGTAATCCCCATGATCGCCGTCACTCCTGCTCAACCAAAACTTAGTGCCGTTTTTACATTGCCCGTTATTGTTGCCTCACTGGGCTATTTCGTGGATGTTTATGATCTGCTGTTGTTTAATATCGTTCGCGTACCGAGCCTGAAAGACCTGGGACTTTCGGAAGAAGCCATTTCACAGATCGGGGCCAATATTTATAACTGGCAGCAGGCCGGGTTGCTGATAGGAGGTTTTATATGGGGTATACTGGGGGATAAGTTCGGTCGGCGTTCCGTGTTGTTCGGATCTATACTCACCTATTCTCTCGCCAATATCGCCTGCGGTTTTGCGCATGATGTAGAAATCTATTCGGTTCTGCGATTTATTGCGGGATTTGGGTTGGCGGGTGAACTCGGTGCGGGAATCACCCTGATCGCGGAAATACTGCCGAAAGAACTGCGCGGTTATGGGGCATCGGTGGTGGCCAGTGTGGGGCTTGCCGGCGCCATTGCCGCCTTTTTCGCGGTGAAGCTCACCGATTGGCGAATGGCCTACTTTATCGGAGGAGGAATGGGACTGATCCTGCTGATTCTCCGGGTTAATGTGCTGGAATCCATTGTTTTTAATAAAAGCCTCGAAAAACGGGGCTCGAAGCCTGTTCCCTGGTGGACGATCTTTACCAGTTGGTCACGATTCGTGCGGTATATGCGATGTATGGGAATAGGCCTGCCTACCTACATGGTGATCGGCATTTATTCCACATTCGGAAATGAGTTTGCAAAGGCATTGGGTATTGCAGGAGACATTCAGGCAAGCACGTGCGTGCTCTACACCTATATAGGCGTGGTAACAGGCGACTTTTTCAGCGGGATTCTCAGTCAGTGGCTGAGGTCGAGGCGAAAGGCCATCCTGCTCATGATGGCAATGACCTTTGCCGGTATGGTGTGGCTGCTTTTTGGCGGAATACAGTCAGCTTCGGTATTGTACGCCTGCTATGTGTGGCTGGGCTTTTCTATCGGCTACATTGCCATGTTCCTGACAACCACTGCTGAACAGTTTGGTACGAATCTCCGCGCGACCGTCACTACTTCGGTTGCGAACAATGTGAGGGCGACCGTGCTCCTTACACTTCCATTGTTTCAGTTCCTTAAACCGGGTTGGGGCGTGCTGCATTCGGGTGCGATCGTTGGAGCGATCTGCTTTTCACTCGCCTTGCTATCGCTCCGGAGTATGGAAGAAACTTACGGTAAAGACCTGGATTACGAAGAGGCCTGACGACTCAGCTTTCAGGCGACACCTCGCCAAAAATCAGTTTGTCGGGAGTCGGGTATTCCAATAGCCTGGAAAAATCGACTTTCCAGAAATCCAGATCCAGTAATTGACCGTTGTTGTCTTGTGTCAATGTAATCACGACCGGCGTATCGTCTACATCCACATATTCGGCCTGGATCAAGTCCCCTGCATAGCCATTTACGTCTCCCCCGAGGCTGATGCTTCCCATTTTTCCGCCTTCATATTCATCCACTTCGGCATTGACCGGATAAGCGATCGGATCTAGGTTCAGTTTTCCGAGCAGGAAATGGATCAGGTTGAGTTCTTCCGGGCGAATGGGTCTGAGATTGCTCATGATTTGAATCTATAATAGTAAGAAAGGGCTATGCCGCCGCTTTGCCACGCCATTGTTCTGCTTTTTTCGCGACAAACCAGAAGGATAACGCCAGGATTGCAAAGAAAATCCCCGCATTGGTCCGGTCCCAGAAATACTCAAAATAGCGTGTGTAAATGTTAAGCAGGAAAAACACCAGGCAAAGATCGCGTAATGTCTCCTGCTTATTTTGAAATGCATAATACAGCATGCCTGCCAGCACCAGCGTGAAACCCAAAGCCCAGAACCAGAAATGACTTTGTTTAAGCGCTTTCCAGCCATCGTAGTCGGCATAATTACCAAACATGGATAATGTCCAGCCTGCGAGCAGGAACAGGAACAAGCCGATGGTATAAGTAATATCTTTCAGGAACGCCAGCGGCGGAATTTTTCCCATAATCCATGATGACGCCCAGATGATCAGGCCGAAAGCGGTCATACGCAAGGGATAGTTCATGCCCATGAAACGGTAGCTCCCTCCCGACCAGTAGTGCGTTTGCGCGCCCCACCATCCTGCGAGCGCCACGACTGCGGCCACCCAAAGCAACGTAGACCGTAGAAAAATGGCAATGCCGCCATAAGCCAATGCTGCGAAGAGAAGCGGCAGTGCATAATTACCTGGTCCGTCGAGCAATCCTCTTGTCCAGTAGGTAATGGCAATGGCTACGGTAAGGATGATGGTAATGTTGTAAACTTCATTGCTGATCTTCGCGCCTTGCGTTTTGTTCAGACGCCTTTTGGCCAGATACACAAAAAGACCGGCGATAAAAGTAAACGCAATACCGACGATATTCTCCGAAAAGCCCCATCGCTTCCGCAGCAACTCGATCCATTTTTCGTCAAGGACCAATGCCCCGAATGCCAGCAAACCGCAGGAAACAGCTGAAATCAGTGCGTAAACTGCGATGACGTCTACGTTGGCATTCCGGATGCTGTAACTGCTTCGTAATTCTTGGGCCAGGTCTTTCGAAATGCGCGTTTCATCCTCCCACGTCTGAATGGCCCGGTTGACGATCTCCGCCTCTTTTTTGTCTAACTCCATTCAGTGTTTTTGGTGTTGATGAATTAAAACCGTTCCGGGTAAGGCTAGTTAAATGCTTCGATTTTGTCTTTGAATATGACTATCCGCTTGTAGGTTTGACTTAGCCGAATTACCTCATTCTATACGTTGGAAACAAGCATATGAAATGCTTCCATAGTTATGTTGCCGGTAGGAAAATGGATGATGCGAGGAGGAGGCGTGGAGCCGGCTGGTCGTTCCGGCAAAAGGAATTCGAATACGGTCTGAACGATAATCCGCATTCCCTGATGATAGGCCGCCCATTGCAAATGTCTGTATCAATAGCGATTCGTTCAGTTAGACACGTTGTCATGTCTTAACTTTTTTCAAATATACTCAAATCAATCATACAACAACTGCTACGCCACTTTTGTCCTTTGTGTAAAAATAAACCCCGGAATGATCAAATCCCGGGGTTTATAATGCTTTCGAACTTTTATTACTTTTTCAATCCGGAGAGGAATTCAACCACGTCCCGGATTTCCCGCTTCGACATGATATTACCCATCGGCGGCATGCTGGAAGGCACGTTTTCGCGTTTGGCAATCCGTGAAACGGCGATTTTCAACGGTTCTGCTTCTGAGGTTTTCAGTACCAGTTCATGTTCGTTTTCCTGGGCCAGGATCCCGGCGGCGGACGTACCGTCTTTCAAAGTCAGCATGACCATCCCGAATCCCGGTGAAAGCCGGGCGCTTGGCTCAACCAGCGCTTGCAGGATTTGCTCACGCGTCAGAACATTCCCGATGTTGGAAAGATTGGGACCAACTTCACCGCCCTGCCCGCCGATCGAATGGCAGCGAACGCATTCCGCAGCGGAACTGGTCATGAAATAGCGACGACCAAGCTGGGCATTTCCACCAAACAATGCATCCTGATAATCGGCAGCGGTCGCACCTTGCTTACGCAACGGCGCGATTTTTGCGATCAGCGCGCTCGACTTGGTTGAGTCAACCGCTTCGCCAAGGTCAAGTAACAGGTTTTGAGGCAATTTGTTATCCGCCATTTTCCCGATCAGACCTGTAAAAATCGTTTCGGTTTTCGCCACAGGCAGACTACCCAGTACTTTCAGGATTTGCTGCTGTTCACGAACACTGCCTTTATCAAAGATGGTGTTCGAAATATCGGTCAACGCCTCTTTTGACATATTAACACTTCCTACCATTCCCAGGGCCGCTGTTCGAACATCAGCATCGGAATCGCTCATACCTTTCTTCATCGCGGTTTCCATATCCGTATATTTCAGCCCGTTCAATGCCACGAGTACCGCAGTGCGGACTTTTGGGTCTTTGCTATCATTCAGGATTTTTGCTAACGCGGCGTTGTTGTCGCTTACATTCAGATTCGTCAGCATTTGCGCTGTTGCGATCAGGATTTCAGCCTCGTTTTCCTGCAAAAGATCCGCCACCATCGGCTTGATCTTCGCTTTTACAATAGCGGGGTCGCGCTCCATCGGGCCACGGTACCGTCCATCGACCCGGTCCATTACGGATGGGCTTGCCCAGGTTCCAAGTGTAGCCAGGGCTTCCGCACGGATCTCTTTGTCGACATCCTTTCTTTTTGCAAATGCGATCAGGTCGTTCAGTTGAGCCTCGCCGCCGCCGCGCAGGGCCGCATTGATAGCCCGACGCAACAGTGGTTCTGAGGTAAAATGTTTTTCGTTTAAAACAGCGGCAAGTGCTGGCAATGCGGCCGGGATGGAAGTATCATCATTGATACCGCGGGCGGCTTCCGCAACGATATATTCGTCCTTGTCTTTCAGGAAAGCAGTGATTTGCTCGTTTTTCATCCGGCGCAGCACAAGCACACCTGCGATACGCAAAGACTTTTCAGGACTGCCGGCCAATGCGACTATCGGTGAAACCTCGCCTATGCGCGAGAGCGCGAGCACCGCCGCGTGACGCAGATACACGTCCTCGTCATTATTGGCCTTAATCATACCAAGCAATGGCGTTACCGCATTTTTGTCACGGATACGTCCCAGCGCCTGTGCTGCGTGGAATTGTACGCGAGGATTTTTGCTTGTGAGCATCGGGATCAGCATCGGTCCTGCTTCCGCGATTTTAGCGTCGCCGAGTACTTTTGCGGCCTGGACCGCAATTTCTTCATCCGAGTCTTTTAGTAAAGTCATCAGCACATTGGCGTAGGACTTGTCTTGACGCGCGAGCTGCCCCATTCCCCAGATTCCGTGGATGCGCCCAAACTGGTTGCTCGTCTGTGCAATGGACTTAGCTAATACAGCCGCGCCTTTTGCGCCCCTGGAAGCCAGTTCAAACTGCGCTTTCTGGCGGATACGCATATCTTCGTAAGAAAGCAATGGCAGTAATGCATCGTCGGATTGTTTGGTGTAATCCAGCTGCATCAGGCGCTTGGTTTCCGTGCGTACCGCTTTCAGATCGTTCTTTTCGTCGGTGACGTCTAGTTTCCATACCCGTCCATAGTTTTTGGTATCCCAGCCATTGATCCAGTCGGCCACGTACAATGCGCCGTCTGGGCCAAAACGGATACCGGTGGTCAGGATACCTGTCAGAATATTTTTTTCACCATCCAGTACAAAAGAAGCGCCTTTGGGTTTCAAACCAAATGACCAGATCGGCGAACGTGCAGGGTTACCTACGAACTCGACCAGGAAGAACTTGTTTTTCCACTCCTTGCCCAACGCGGTACCGGGATTGTACTGCATTCCGGTAGGGCCATTATGGAAGTTCTGAATCGGGGGAATAATGTATGCAGCCTGGCCGTCCCAGCGTGGTTTGAATAGTTTTTCATCCATCCAAACCTTGTAGCTATTGTTTTTGGAATCGGTGTATTTACCATATTGCCAGTTGGATCGCCATCCTGCGTCGGAACCTTCCACGACGTGTACGAGCCTTTCGCTCTCACCGGGATGGTCGCCGTCGTTGTCCGAGCTGATGAGGTTGCCATATTCGTCAAACACGAATTCGTGCGTATTACGCAACCCGTGCGCGAATATTTCAAAATCACTGCCGTCCGGGTTTGAGCGCGCGATAATTCCCGAGTTGGGATGTTCATGTTTGACGCCCTCCGCGGTGGTTATGTTGGCCCCGATGTCCCCGATGTTCCAGTAAATTCTACCGTCAGGTCCCTCGATCGGGTTGGACATCCCGTGTCCGCTGAATCCGATGTGCACGCCGTAACCGTGACTGATCGATGTTTTTTCGTCGAGTACACCGTCTCCATTGGTATCTTTCAGTCGCCACACGTCCGGTGCGATGGTTACGAATACATCTTTGGCACGCACCAGCAATCCCCCTGCAACATCGGAAACCTCATCGAAGAAATCGTCGAGAATACGCATAGACACGTCGGCGATGCCGTCGTTGTCGGTGTCTTCAATCCGCCATACCTCGTCTTTTTCCACGGCCAGATCTTTCCAGTCATGTGAGCCGTCGCCGTTAAGGTCTTTCAACCAGTTGTTTTCTTTGCTTTTTGCGGGAGCGAATGTTTTATGGAGGAAAGTCCGGCGATCCTCCACGGTTTGAAGTCCAATGGATTCGGTCATCCAGTTCCGGTGTCCACGGATGTCAAACTCTGAATTCTTCTGGCGATTCGTTCTGTTCAGATATACCCTTCCGGCATCATCCATTGCAATGGCAACCGGGTCGGGTGCGAGCGAGTCGGAAGCCCAAAGATCGAGTTTGAGGCCGTCTGCCAGCTTAACAACGGTTTTTTCGCGGATTTCTTTGGCTCTTGCCTTGCCTGTTGCCGCATCTTCTTTCACGATCAGCCTGGTGCTG
Source organism: Dyadobacter ginsengisoli DSM 21015 (assembly GCF_059568735.1). NCBI lineage: Bacteria > Pseudomonadati > Bacteroidota > Cytophagia > Cytophagales > Spirosomataceae > Dyadobacter > Dyadobacter ginsengisoli. The sequence goes on along the minus strand of NZ_JCANTY010000003.1, from coordinate 458,542 downwards.
TTGGTTTTAGAGACCGGCCCGGAAGACGGTGCCATTTTCATACACGAGACCACCGCAATCGTGGTGGCAGCCATGAGAGTCAAGGGTGTTTTGAGATGTTTTTTGGAGATCATTGAGAACGTTGCTTAATGCAGAATGAGTCAGGTTCCGTAAGAACCGGTACAAAGGAATTAAAAAAGGAAGAATTTATTGCATTTATTGCCCGGAATGGCATGTAGAAAGCGGTTCTTTAACAAATATCTCCAAATCGGTCATGACGGAAGCAGCCGGGCAAATGTGAAGTCCGAAGTTGTAGTCCAGTCAAAACAACTCCAATTGCCCGTCCCATCCCCTGGGTTTTTGCGCTTTGCCTTTCACGGTCCTGCCTTCGTATTTCCAGGAGTTGTCCCTTTCCTGCTGGATGATGTCGTTGAAGCGGTTGTTAGGTTGAAAATCCTTTTCCAGCTGGGCAGATACTTTGGAAAGGTTCTTCAATGCTTCCGACTTGTCTTTTTCTCCCATTTTAGCTCTCTGGATAGCCCGGTCGAGCGTGAGAATGGATTCGTCGTACACGGTAATGGGTACCGGAAACGGATGCCCGTCCTTTCCGCCGTGGGCGAATGAGAAGCGTGCCGGATCGCTGAATCTCGAAGGGGTTCCGTGGATGATTTCGCTAACCAATGTGAGCGATTGAATGGTCCTCGGACCCACGCCTTCCAGCATTAATAGTGATTCCATGTTATCAACCGGGCTGTCGTGTGCCAATGCGAGTACGGCACCGAGCCTTTTCAAGTTCACATCTTTAGCGCGAACGTCGTGGTGATCGGGCATGATGAGCCTGGATACTTCGCGCATGATCCGGTCGGGATTCTCTTTGGTCAGATCCAGGATGCCGGTCCGCGTGGGGGCGGCCGCGTTGGCGGTAAGGTTCAATATACTACCTTGGTTTTGGCCGTAGACGAAAGTATGCGGTTCTTCGACGAATGATTGAATACTTGGCGAATGCCAGTGGTAGCGCCGGGCCAGCCTGTCGTCGGTATTCATTCCTTGCTGTATTACTGCCCAGTTGCCTTCTTTGGAAAGGACAAATGAATGGAGATAGAGCTGAAACCCGTCCTGAATGGCGGTATTGTCAACCTTGGCGGACAGTTTGCTATGATGGACGAGCAGGTTGCCGTCGAGGCCCGTTTTACTGGCTATGGCCAGCAACTCAGCGGGGGTTTGCCTGGAATACTTACCCCGGCCTCCGCAGATGTAAATACCGAGCTCGGTCGATTTACGGTTTACCGACTGTTTCAATGCCCCCATTACCGAGGTGGTAATGCCCGATGAATGCCAATCCATGCCCAGCACGCATCCCAGGGACTGGAACCAGAACGGGTCACTCATTTTTTGCAGCAGTGCGTCGCGTCCATATTCCGTGACGACGGCCTCTACAATGGAGCCTCCCAGCGCGCTCATGCGTTGTGCGAGCCAGAGCGGGACTTTCCCGTAATGTAATGGTAAATCGGCGTGACCACTTTTCATAAGGGATTCAATTTACAAAAAATAGGGATGGCGTCGGGCATGTGGAAATGCATTAAAGCCCTGACCGGTTTCCCAATGGTATAATTTTTTGTTAAAATGCAGCTTTGAAACACATTTTCACTTCTTAACTGACCCATCCGACTCAATGGTTATCCAGGTTCTTATCACACTAGTACTCGTATTACTAAATGGTTTTTTTGTAGCTGCCGAATTTGCTATAGTCAAGATTCGGGCATCGCAGCTGGAACAAAAAGCCCAGGAAGGTAACCGGATGGCTATTCTTTCAAAAAAAATCGTAGCGAATCTCGACGGCTATCTGGCGGCCACGCAGTTTGGTATTACCCTGGCGAGTCTTGGTTTGGGTTGGATTGGTGAGCCGGTGGTGTCGAAGATTCTCATTAGCGCCATGGAGCTGGTCGGAATTTCGCTCGATCCGGAACTCGCGCATCAGATCGCGTTACCTACGGCATTTGCCATTATCACGGTGCTTCACATCGTTTTTGGAGAGCTGGCGCCGAAGTCCATCGCCATCCAGCGGCCGGAAGCAACAACATTAATGCTCTCTTACCCGCTACATGGCTTTTTCCTGGTATTCAGGCCGGTTGTCTGGTTGTTGAACGGTATTGCCAATGTAATTCTGAAAGGCGTGGGCATTACACCGTCGCACGGGAGCGAGGTGCATAGTAGCGATGAGTTGCGGTACCTGGTGCAGCAGCAGAAAGATAGCGGAATGATTGAAGCGGCGGATTATGACCTTATCAAAAATGCATTCAATTTCTCGGAAAGGGTTGCGCGCCAGATCATGATCCCCCGCCCGCAGGTAGTAGGCGTTGACGTCAATGATTTTTCCGAAGCCAAACTGGAAAAGGTGATAGAAGAGGGGTATTCGAGAATGCCGGTTTATGAAGACTCGCTGGACCAGATTATAGGGGTCCTGCATTTGAAAGACCTGTTGCTGAAAATGCGGCAGGGTAAGGAGATTGTACTCCGCGAACTGATCCGGCCGATTACGACTGTACATGAATCCAAGCCAATCGGCATATTGCTGCGTGAATTTCAGGTAAACCGCCAGCAAATGGCCGTGATCATTGATGAATATGGCGGAGTTGACGGGATTGTGACAATGGAGGACATTCTGGAAGAACTGGTAGGCGAAATCCAGGATGAATACGACAACGAGGCCCCTATCGTTAAAAATGAAGCGGATAATACCTATACAGTCCAGGGTTCGGCGGCAATAGGCGATTTGAATGACAAATTGCCCCATGATATTACCAAAAGACCTGACTACGAAACTTTGGCGGGTTATATAATATGGAAATTCGGCCGGATCCCGGCAGTGGGGGAGAAGTTCAAAACGAAACATTACGAGTTTACCGTTCTGAAAAAGCAGAGAAGCACCATTTCACAGGTCAAGATCACCATGCTGGATACCCCCAATATTTTTTGATCTAAACATCCGTCTTATGAATAAGCTGCTTGGAATGTCGATCGGTGTTCTGCTTTTACCATTCATGCTTACGCGGGTTTTCGCCCAAACCAAGGGCAGGGAAAGATAATTTCCCTACCTATGAGCAAATACGCGGAAATAAACACGAGACGGTCGACTATGTTCACCCGAATGGCGGTTCCTGGACAATTGTCAAAAGGACTGTGACTGCCTCTTCGTATCTCGATGCATTCAGCTATCCGGAAGGGACTGCTGTACATTTTTTAAATGGGAGAAAAATGAAGCGTAAGAAAAGGGCTGAAAAAGAACTGGACGAGAAGGGTGGTATGGTAGAAAGCGTCTCTATTGGCCCCGTAGAGTCAAATGGAAAGCGAATCATCCGGATTGATTATGAGATCAGGAAGGATTGAGTCAGGCTTTGTTATAGAGCTTCAAAACCGTTTGCCGCAATTTTTTCCCTGTATCGCTTAATACAAATGCAATACCCTCGGCCATATCCGCCGCCGGGATCCATTTGCTGAAGTCCGAACCGGGCATGGCCGCACGGTTGTCGGGGGTATCGATAATACTGGGGACGATCACGGTCGCTGTAATGTTTTTGTCCTTTCCTTCCGCATTGACCAGATCAGCCATCCGAAAAATCAATGATTTGGCAAGTGTGTAAGCAAAGCTTCCCGTTCCTGTTTCTGGTACGAGCGCTGAACGTGCACCAATGAAGATGAACTGCCCGCCACCAATTGCTTCGAAATGCTTCATCAATGGCTTCACGAGGTGAAATGCCGTCGTGAAATTCATGGTCAGCATCCGCTCGATATCCGCATCGCTGGTCTCTGTTAATCTGGCCATTGAGAACCCGCCTGCCAGCAATATCCCTGCTTCGATTTTTCCGGCATTGCCTATTGCCTCCGCTACGAACAACTCTGCCTGTTCAGCATCAGCAAGATCTGCCAGATAGTTGGAAACGCTCGTATTGTCGTGGTAGGCGTCCGTTTTGCCCTGGCGGACATTGATATGCAAACCATAACCAAGCTCTGTAAGCTTTCTGACGACATCTTTACCGAGATTCCCGGTGGCTCCGCTGACGACAACTTGTTTGGGCATGGTTATGGCTTGTTTTTATTACTTGTTTAAAATATCGATCAGGAACTGGCGGAATGGCTCTGCAAATTCCTTTCTTTTCAATGCAAATTCAACCGTGGTTTTGAGGTAATCGAGCTTATCACCGATATCGTGACGCTTGCCTTCGATGTGGTGTGCAAAGATATTCTCACGCTTTAAAAGCAGCAAGAGTGAGTCGGTGAGCTGGATTTCATTGTTTTTGCCTTTCGGAGTTTGTTCGATCGTATTGAAAATCTCCGGAGTCAGGATGTAGCGTCCCGCAATGGCCAGGTTCGACGGGGCTTTATCAATCGCTGGCTTCTCGACGAGCGTACTCAGTTCCATGATCGAATCGCTGAGGGAGTTGCCTCCTACGATTCCATATCGATTTACCTTGTTGGCTGGAACTTCCTCTACCGCGATCACCGATCCGCCATACTGCTCATAAGTGTCCATGAGTTGTTGGGTCACCGGAATCACAGAATCCATGATCGTATCACCCAGCAAGACGGCAAATGGTTCATTTCCGACGTGATGACGGGCGTAATAGATCGCGTCGCCCAGCCCGTTGGCTTCTTTCTGGCGTACGAAGTGGACGTTGGCCATGTCCGCGAGGCGGCGCATTTCATTGAACCACAAAAGATCTTCTTTTTCTTCCAGGCGGCTTTCAAGTTCCACATTGCGGTCGAAATGGTCCTCGATGGCACGTTTGCCTTTTCCTGAAATGATCAGGATATCTTCAATGCCGGAATCGACTGCTTCCTGCACGACATATTGAATGGTCGGAATGTCGATAATCGGGAGCATTTCCTTGGGCATCGATTTAGTTGCCGGTAAAAATCGGGTTCCGAGCCCCGCGGCAGGTATAACGGCTTTGCGAATCATAGTTTTGAGAACTTCGGCTTTCGGCTTTAGGCCGTCGGCATTTTGGTGATTAACTTCGGCTTCCGGCAATTGGCCGTTGCCATTTTCTTTATTAAGTGAGTAAAAAATAATTCAGCTAAATTTTTAGCCGACAGCCGACAGCCGACAGCCGACAGCCGACAGCCGTCAAACCACAAACGGCCTGATCACCCGCGCATTGAATTTTTTCAGTTGCACAAAGAGCTGGTTCAGCATGTCGTCGTCTTTGTAAATACCTATGATGGTACCACCCGAGCCCGCAAATTTAGCGGATGCACCGCAGGCGCGCGCCGCATTGATCAGTTGTTTATTGGATTCGGGAACATTATAGATCTTACAACGCAGGTCAAAATTCTCGTTCATCAGCTGATGCAGATCATCCGCGCGACCTTCCAATAGCGCGGTGCGTCCATCTTCGGCTTTTTGCGCGATCTGTCCCAGCACATCGATTACGTCTTGTTCACCGCGGTCGAATCGCGTGCGCACGTCGTTGTGTACCTTGCCTGATACTTTGCTCAGGTTGGTATTGTATGCGACATAAAGTTTGGGCAACAATTCAGGATTAATGCGTTCATAACGGCCGTGACCCTTGGTCTGGATCATATTTTTATCGAAATCCATATATACACATCCCTCGTAACACTGGATCACTCGGTCCTGTAAGCCGGCAGTAATACCTAATTCTTCGGTTTCGGTGACCATTACGAGTTGTGGCAATATTTCCAGCGGGATTTCAACCTTATAGAACTGCATCAATGCGCGGAACAATGCTACGATAATCGCGCTGGATCCGGACATGCCAACCTGCCGGGGAATTGACGAGCGGTAGCGAACTGTAAAGTTCTTGTTAGGCAGCCTGATCGCTTTTTCCTCACAGTAGTCGCCAAACTTCTTGATACCGGCTTTAATGAGTGGAATTCCCCCGTTGTAGCCGAGCATATTCACGGAATCACGCAGATGGAAAATGCTGCGAAAAGTGTTAAGATCCTGGGGTTGCGGCTCGATATGCAGCTCGGGTGATTCGTAGAGCGAAATCGAAGCGCCGAAATTTCTTACAGATATGGATATCGTTTTTCCGAAAAAGCCATCAGAAGGATTGCCTAAAAGTCCCGCACGGGCATAGGCGCGTGTTTCAATGATCAATGTAAATATCGTTTTGAGCCGAAAGTAATAACTATTAGGACGATAGAATACCGTTCTCCCCTGATAAGCTACTATCCCGATTTGTTTACCCAATGGAAATTGAAATGTATTAACGAACCAGCTGGAAACAAAAAAAGCGGGATAAAAAATATCCACGCTTTCTTAAGAGGAACGGCTTGTTGAATGTTATTGCTTCACAACCTGTACGTTGGCAATCAGTTTCACGTCATCACCTACCACTACGCCGCCTGCTTCGGTTACAGCGCTCCATTCGAGACCGAACTCCTTACGATTGATCTTTCCCGAGATCTCAAAACCCGATTTGTTGTTGCCGTAGAAGTCGGTCATGTTACCACCGTACTCAACTGCAAAATCAACAGCTTTGGTCACGTTTTTCACGGACAATTCACCGGCCAGTTTATAGCTGTCATCGCCCTTTTTGGCAAGCTTACCTGTGAAGGACAACTTTGGATGATTCTCCGCGTCGAAGAAATCAGCTGATTTTAAATGTGCGTCACGTTGCGCCTGGTTGGTATCTATGCTTTCCACGTCAGCGGAAAAATGGACGGTGGCACCGTCGAAATCGTCGTTTTCGGTTTCAATTCCGCCTTCGAAGCTTTTGAATGCGCCGGTGACGGTGGAAATCACAAGGTGTTTCACTTTGAATTGGATCTCGGAATGTGTTGGGTCGATTACCCATTTAGTAGTAGCCATGTCTATGTTGTTTTTATGTGTATTTACATTTAATGTATATACATCTATTTGTAAATATTAGTTTCAAACGGTTAAAAAAAATCCCGAAATATTTTTCCGGGATGTTAGAAAGTGGCTTCGCTGGCTCTATTGAGGCATTACGAAAATGTTCGGGTCGATTTTTTGGTTGACCTCCAGCGATGTGATTTTTAGGCCCATTTTGGTTCCCGGCATGGCAGAGGTTGTCACTTCGGACGAGAATGGATAGTAGATCCCATCCACAGCCCTGAAATCCGACTGTATATTTTCCGACATCACATCCTGTCCGTTGACATTGGTTTGTGCTACGATTTTTAGAATATAAAACGTGTCTTTCGAGATGTAGTTGACCCGTTTGATGCCATTCGGCAACAGCATGGTTACTTTGTAAACTTTGGCTCCCTGCAGATCTTCTTCACCGTCGAGCGTTAACTTATATCCTTTTTCCTTATAGTTGTAAAGTCCGGTCAGGTCTGTTTCTGCAGCCATCGATTTAACAGCCTCCTCGGGTAATGCGGTCGCTTTCGCTTGTCCGGACATTGGGTTAATAGCCCAGCCTGTGGTTCCATTGACCGCCTGCACGATGGTCATTCCCTGCATGGTTGTTTCGCTCCGGAATCCCTTGTTCTGTACAATGGTGGTGCTGATAGGGACCTTCATATTCATCACATCCATTTCCGCGGTGATTTTCATGCTTTCAAGTTTGGATAGCTTGTCTTTCCCACCCATGGCCTGAACATGTTTTGCGATGATGTCATCCAGGTTTTGCGCGTGACTGATCGTTGCGAAGCCGGTAATAATGAGGAATGTGAGTAGTTTGAAAAGGTTTTTTGAATGCGGCATAGGTTGATATTTGGTTTGTGATATAGCCTGAGGTTTGGAAGAAACCACCATGACATTTAATAAATAAACAAAAAAACGGCCGGATTGTTGTTATCCGGCCGTTTTACGATATGGTGAAAAAACCTTAGTTCTTCAAAGCTTCGGCACCGCCCACGATTTCGAGGATTTCCTTCGTAATCGCTGCCTGACGCGTACGGTTGTAGATCAGGCGGAGGTCTTTCAGAAGCTCCTGTGCGTTTTCAGTCGCCTTGTCCATGGCTGTCATACGCGCACCCTGTTCAGAAGCATTCGATTCCAGAACAGCACGGTACAACTGGATTTTCAGCGATTTTGGGATCAACTCCGCAAGGATTTCTTCCTCTGCTGGTTCGAAAATATAGTTAACCTCGGTCTTCTTCGACTTGGTCGATTTCTTTTCAACAGGAATCGGCAGATAAGGATCAGCGTGAATGATTTGTGTCGCTACGTTTTTGAACTCGTTGTACACAATATCCACTGCATCATAGCGGCCCTCCGAGAAATCCTTCATGATTTCTTCGGCTGCATTCTTCACGTTCACAAAGTTTAGTCTGCCAAACAGGTCAGTGTAAGCCGTGTTTACGGTGAAGCCGCGGCGTACCAGCGATTCTGCTCCTTTTTTACCAATTGAAAATATTTCTACATTTCCTTTTGCTGCCTGAGCCGGATATTTTTGCTCGATCAGCTGAAGTGTAGCCTTAATTACATTCGTATTGAATGCTCCGCACAATCCACGGTCGGAAGTGACGACGATGATCAGCACTTTCTCAACGGCGCGAACCGCTTTCAAAGGGCTGTCAGCAGCGCTTTCTGCGCCCGACGACACTGTCAAAAGCATTTCACCAAGCTTCTGTGCGTAGGGGCGCATCTGAAGGATGCCGTCCTGTGCACGACGCAGCTTTGCGGCCGCCACCATTTTCATGGCTTTGGTGATCTGCTGTGTGGAATTAACCGAAACAATGCGGTTACGTACTTCTTTTAAGCTTGCCATTATCTGGGTGTTTTAAGCGATCCGGTGATCCTATTGAATATGTAGTAGGAAAGGCCGAAGCTGGGTAAACCCGGCCTTTTACCGGTTAACGATATTTTACAGCAACTTCCTTAGCTACTTTCTCGATAACGTCTGTTACGCTGTTGTCCAGTTTTCCGGCACGCAAACCAGCAAGCGCTTCCTTATATTGTCCGGCCAGCACGGTGGTGAAGTCCTTTTCGAATTCTTTTACACGTGCTACGTCTACGTTGTCCAGCAAACCTTTGGTGGATGCGTACACAGTGGCTACCTGAAGTTCAACCGGTACCGGAGAATATTGAGCTTGTTTCAAAACTTCCTGGTTGCGGCGTCCCCGGTCGATCGCCAGCTTGGTAGCAGCATCGAGGTCGGAACCGAATTTCGCAAATGCTTCCAGCTCGCGGAACTGCGCCTGATCGAGTTTCAGGGTACCCGAAACTTTCTTCATCGATTTGATCTGCGCGTTACCACCCACGCGGGATACCGAGATACCTACGTTGATTGCAGGACGGATACCCGAGTTGAACAGGTTGGATTCAAGGAAGATCTGGCCGTCGGTGATCGAGATTACGTTCGTAGGAATGTAAGCCGAAACGTCACCAGCCTGTGTTTCGATGATCGGAAGGGCGGTCAGTGAACCACCACCTTTTACTTTGCCTTTCAGTGAAGGCGGAAGGTCGTTCATGTTGGCTGCGATGCTGTCATCAGAGATTATTTTCGCAGCACGTTCCAGCAAGCGGCTATGGAGGTAGAATACGTCACCTGGGTAAGCTTCGCGGCCCGGAGGACGACGGAGCAGCAAGGACACTTCGCGGTAAGAAACCGCCTGTTTTGAAAGGTCATCGTAGATAACCAATGCAGGACGGCCGGTGTCACGGAAATATTCACCGATCGCGGCACCTGTAAACGGAGCGTAGAATTGCATCGGAGAAGGATCGGATGCACCAGCGGCCACAATCACCGTGTAGTCCATTGCGCCATATCTGCGAAGCGTTGCTTCGATACTTTTGATCGTCGAAGCTTTTTGTCCGCAGGCTACGTAGATGCAATAAACCGGTTCGCCTTTTTCGAAATATTCTTTCTGGTTGATGATCGTATCGATCGCGACGGCGGTTTTTCCCGTCTGACGGTCACCGATAATCAATTCCCGCTGGCCACGGCCAATGGGGATCATGGCATCGATCGATTTGATACCAGTCTGGAGCGGTTCGGTTACCGGCTGGCGATAGATAACGCCGGGCGCTTTACGCTCGATCGGCATTTCAAACAACTCTCCTGAAATAGGGCCGTTTCCGTCGATCGGTTCAGCCAGCGTGTTCACGACACGACCGATGATTCCGTCACCTACTTTTACGGAAGCGATTTCTTTGGTACGTTTTACAGTAGCACCTTCTTTGATGTCACTGAAATCCCCCAGCAAAACGGCACCCACATTGTCCTCCTCGAGGTTAAGTGCGAGGGCTTTAAGGCCATTCTCGAAAACAAGCAGCTCACCCGCTTGTACCTGGGAAAGACCATAAATGCGGGCAACACCGTCACCAACCTGAAGGACTGTTCCTACTTCTTCGAGTTCTGCTTCTGATCGAGCGCCTGCAAGTTGTTCGCGCAGGATGGCCGAAACTTCATCCGGTCTAACAGATACCATAGTATAATTGACTTATTTAGAGTATAGTAGTAAGTTTTCTGAAAACTGCCGCAAAGGTAGAGTTTTATTTTGGTAAAAACAGAATGATTTGACTAAAACCTAAGATATAAAATTAGATTTTTCCAAGGATAAGGCACCCTGCCTGTTCTCCGGCACGAAATTGCCGTTTATCCACCGGTAGGAACATTTTTAAAACTTTTTTAGGTACTGATTGTGTTTTTGTTGTAATTGAGTTCGTTAATAACACTTATATAATCAATTTCAATCTTATTGACCGTCAATCAGTACAATGTACAAATTAGAGAAAACCATTTTAGCAGCCCTGGCATTTGGAGTATTGGCAACCGCAGAAGGCACAGCACAGACTATCAAGAAAACCACTAAACCCGCCGCAACTGTAAAGAAATCAACGGCTACACCAGTAAAAGCAACAACGACCCCCGTCGTACTCAAAACCCAGGCGGATTCTTTGTCCGCAGCGATTGGCGTCAGCTTTGCAAGTTCGTTATCTTCTCAAGGAATCAACGGTATTAATACTGAACTGCTTACCAAAACCATTACCTCGGCGCTGAAAGGAGAGAAAACAGCATTCGCACCTGAAGACGCGAATATGTTTATCCAGGGTTACTTCCAGAAGATCATGGAGGAAAAAGGTGCGGTGGTACGTGTGGAAGGGGAGAAGTTTTTGGAAGAAAACAAGAAGAAGGAGGGAGTAGTGACCACGGAAAGCGGCCTGCAATATCAGATCATCAAAACAGGCGAAGGCCCCAAGCCAGCTGCCACCGATAAAGTAAAAACACACTATCACGGCACATTGACCAATGGAACGGTTTTTGACAGCTCGGTCGACAGAGGCGAGCCTGTCGAATTTCCGGTTAATGGTGTTATCAAAGGATGGACCGAAGCGCTTCAGTTAATGCCTGTCGGATCGAAATGGAAGCTTTTTATTCCATATCAGCTGGCTTACGGTGAGCGTGCGGCAGGACCTCAGATACCGGCTTATTCGGCCCTCGTGTTTGAGGTTGAATTATTGGAAATCGTAAAATAGCAAAACGTGCAAATGAAAAAGTATCTTATCACTCTTATTCCGGTTGTGTTGCTGGGTTGGCAGCGGGGCCCTGTTCAGGAACGAGTGGAGTTAACGGCACCTACGGCCGCCTCCATGGATGAAGATATCAAGCCGATTCCAGCGCAATACAAAGCGGAGGAGCTGACAACGAGAATCTTATCCAGCTATCATTACAGAAAGACGAAGCTGAATGACTCTCTTTCGGCAGCGATTTTTGATAAGTACATCGACGCGATCGACCACGGCAAGCTCTATTATCTGGCAACAGATCTCACCGAGTTTGAGCAGTATAAGAACTCTTTCGACGATTATTTGCAAAAAAGAGAACTGGACGTTCCTTTTCAGATGTACAACGTTTTCAGAAAGCGTTACAAAGAAAGAAGCGAGTACATCCAGACACTCCTGAAAGAACCCAAACCATTTGATTTCACACAGGACGAGTCGATGAACACCGACCGCGAAAAAGCGGCCTGGGCCAAAAATACCGACGAGCTGAACGATACCTGGCGCAAATATCTGAAAAGCGAGGCATTAGACCTCAAACTGTCGGGTAAGGCGGACACTGCGGTGATCACGACACTTCGTGACCGTTATAAAACACGGGACCGTGCGCTCGGCCGGATTCGTACGGAACAGGTGTTTCAGATGTTTATGAATGCCTATGCCGAATCATTGGATCCGCACACCAGCTACATGGCACCCACTTCCGCAGATCGTTTCAAGCAGGAAATGAGCCAGTCCCTCGAAGGGATCGGTGCATTGCTTCGGGAAGAGGATAACTACATCAAGATCGTGGAGGTAATTCCGGGTGGACCTGCATTTAAAGGGAAACAGCTTAAAAAAGAGGACAAGATTATTGCCGTAGCGCAGGGCGATGAAGGTAAGTTTGTCGATATCGTTGGCTGGTTTGTGGATGATGCGGTGAAGCTGATCAAAGGGCCTAAGTCGACAGTCGTGCGCTTGCAGGTGATATCTGCGGATGCGATCGCGGGAGCTCAGCCGAAAGAGTATCGGCTTGTTCGTGAAAAGATCAAACTGGAAGAGCAGCGTGCGAAGAGCGAAATCGTTTCTATCAATAATGGCAACAAGGATTTCAAAATCGGGGTGATCGATATTCCATTATTCTACCGCGATTTTGAAGGAGCCCAGCACCGCGAAAAGGAATTTTCAAGCACAACACGTGACGTTCAAAAGCTGATCACGGATTTGCAGGCATCTAATGTCGATGGTATCGTGATTGACCTTCGTAATAATGGAGGTGGTTCGCTGACAGAAGCCGTCTCATTGACAGGTCTTTTCATTAACCGCGGTCCAGTCGTGCAGGTGAAGGAAGGTCAGGGAGAAATTGAAGTACAGTCGGATAACGACCCCAGCATCTCATATGATGGCCCGATGGCCGTAATGGTAAACCGTTTCAGTGCATCGGCTTCCGAAATCTTCGCAGCTGCCATTCAGGATTACAAACGCGGCATCATCGTGGGGGAGCAGACTTACGGAAAAGGTACTGTTCAAACACTGATCGATCTCAATCAATGGGTTCCCAAAGAAACGGATCAGCTTGGACAGGTAAAATTGACCGTTGCCAAGTTTTACCGTATCAATGGCAGCAGCACGCAATTGAAAGGTGTTATGCCCGACCTGGAACTGCCAACGGCGTTTAAGGTAAATGAATACGGAGAAGGTTCGCAGCCCAGCGCATTGCCTTGGGATCAGATTGCATCGTCGCGCTACGAAGTTTCCAATAATATCAATGTGAAGGTCGTTGAGCAACTTCGCGACAAATACAAACACCGTTTGAAAACAGACGAGGAGCTTAAAACACTGGTGAAAACGCTGGATGATTTCAAGCAGGCCCGTGAGAACAAAATCGTGTCGTTGCAAGAATCGAAGCGGAAACTGGAGCGCGATGAGGCTGAAAAGAAACGCGCGGCCATGAAGCAGCTCGGCGAAGACAATGCAGACGATGAAGAGGAGGAAGTGGATTCAAAAGTGGCCGAAGCCCCGAAAGACGTGAAGAAGAAAAAGGACATCTATCTTACTGAAACCGGAAGAATGCTGGCCGATCTGATCGTGATCTCCAAAGAGCCGAGCCTGGCGGGGACTAAAAAGAAATAGTAATACATGGTTAAACCACAAGAGCCCGGATCGCGCGATCCGGGCTCTTGTGGTTTAACCAATTCAGGTCACTCCCAACCACCCCCCAGCGCACGATAGAGATCAATAAGTGCGAGGAACTGTTCTTTCTGAACATTGGTCAGATTCAGTTCCTCCTGTAGTACGCTTCTCTGTGCGGTGATTACCTCCAGATACGAGGCATAGCCGGTGAGGAAGAGATCTTTGGACGTTGCAACAGCCTGTTGAAGCACTTCGACTTCCTGCTTTTTCAAATCACTGATCTGCTTGGTATTTTCCAGTTTTTTGAGACTGGTATTTACTTCCCTGAATCCATTTAATACTGATTTATTATAAGCATACAGTGCTTCCAGGCTCGCGGCTTCGGTCCGTTTCTGGTTAGCTTTCAATGCTTTACGATTGACCAGCGGGGCAGTGAGCCCGCCTAATGCGCTATAAGCCAGCGAGCCCGATGAAAACAACAGATTACTTTTAAATGCATTGAAACCCAGGAATGCCGTAATATTCAGAGATGGCAGGAAAGCCAGTTGAGCGGCCTGCTGATCCGAATAGTTGGCAAGCAGATCCAGTTGAGCCTGCTGGATGTCCGGACGTCTCCTGAGCATATGGGCAGGAACTCCGGCACTGATCGATGTGGGCATTGTCTGTTCAAGGGTGGTACCTCTTGTCACCCTTTGCGAAAAACGCCCGGTTAGCAGATTGACACTGTTTTCGGTTTCGATGATCTTTTGTGCAACCTCATATTCCAGGGCCCGGGTGTTCAGGAGTTGTGCAGTGAGCTGACGGACACCCAGTTCATTCGCCCTACCTGCTTCTTTTTGAATCTTAATCGTTTCAACAGCGGATTCCTGCAATGCGATGTTCTTTCTGATAATGTCGAGTTCCGTATCCAGGGCCATCAGTTCGTAATAGTCGCGGGCGATTTCGGCGATGAGACCTGTTACAATGGCTTGCCGACCTTTTTCGCTGGCCAGGAATCTATTGTATGCGGCCTTTTTCTGACTCTTTAATTTACCCCAGATATCTACTTCCCAGGTGCTGCGAAGGCCCAGGAAATAGTCGGGCATGAAGGGAGCTGGTAGCCGGCGGTCGTTGTCGATGTTTCCGGAGAAGTTGGTATCATAGTTGCCGACGCCGTCCATCGTATAATCACCAAATTTCCGGCCACCACCGGAGACATCACCGGATATCGTAGGGAGCAATGCCCCATGAGCGGCTGTAATAACCGCGCGGGCGATTTCGATACGTTGCACAGCCATTTTCAGGTCGAGATTGTTTTGCAATGCCGTATCGATCAGGGCTACCAAATGCCGGTCTGTAAAGAATGTCTTCCATTGAATGGCGCCGATCCCCATAGAATCGACTTTGCCTGCAAATGTCTCGGGTGTATTTATCCGGGTATGTTGCTCGACAGGCTGCGTCAGTTTGCACCCCGAAACAGATATGAGCAATGCAGCCAGGAGTAAGGGTGAAAGCCTTTTATAGTTTTTCATTAATGTAAATGCTGATATGAGAGCCGCGGACCAGTTGCCGCGGCCTGAAAGGAAATCAGTGTAGTAATGCTTCTTCCTGCGCCACTATTGGCGGAGGAGTCTTTTTTGTCTTTGCGAGGCTTGCAAAAAGCACATAAAGCCCCGGAATGATGATCACCCCGAAAATGGTACCGATCAGCATACCTCCGGCGGCAGCGGCTCCGATCGATCTGTTGCCAATGGCTCCGGCACCCGAAGCCATGACCAGCGGGATAAGTCCTGCGACGAACGCAAAAGAGGTCATCAGGATGGGGCGAAGCCGCTCCGTTGCGCCTTCCAGCACTGCCTCGGTCACGGTGCGACCTTCTTTTTGCCTGATAATTGCATATTCTACAATCAGAATTGCATTTTTGCCTAAAAGACCGATCAGCATGACCAGCGAAACCTGTGCATAAATGTTGTTTTCGAGGCCCATTAATTTAAGGGCCAGGAAGGCACCGAAAACACCCGTTGGCAGTGAAAGAATAACCGGTAAGGGTAATAGGAAACTTTCGTATTGTGCGGCAAGGAGCAGGTACACAAAAATGAGACAGATCCCAAAGATGAAAATAGCCTGGTTACCTGAAAGGATCTCTTCACGCGTCATACCCGACCAGTCGTAGGTGAAACCCTTGGGAAGACTGGTGGCTGCCACCCGCTCCACGGCCTTGATGGCATCCCCGCTGCTGTAACCCGGTGCGGCGTCTCCGTTAATCATTGCCGACGTATACATGTTATAGCGCGTGAGCAACTCAGGTCCATACACTCTTTCGAGGCGGATAAAGGTTGAAAACGGAACCATTTCGCCCCGGTTGTTTTTGACATACAGTTTAAGAATGTCCTCGGGGTTTTTGCGATAACTGGCATCGGCCTGCACCATTACTTTGTACATCTGCCCGAACCGGATGAAATTGGAGGCATAATAGCTACCGATCATGGTTTGGAGCGTGCTCATGGCGATGTCGACGGAAACCCCTTTCTTGGCGGCGATGTCGGAATCCACATGGATCATGTATTGCGGAAAACTCGCATCGAAGCTGCTGAATGCGGCGGCGATTTCCGGCGTGGCCATGAGGTCTTTTACAAACTTATTGGTAACCTCCGCGGTTTTTTGCAAATCCTCATTACCGGAGCGGTCCTGCACCCGCAGTTCGAAACCGCTGGAATTACCGAAACCAGGTACGGTAGGAGGCGGAAAAAACTGGATTTCGGCATCGGTAATATGCTTCGTTTTGGCTTCCATTTCGGCAATGATGTCTTTGACAGAGGCTTTACGCTGATCCCAGGGTTTCAGGTTGATCATAGCCATCCCGTAAGAGGAGCCTGCCGACTCGGTGAGCAGGCTGTAACCCGAGAGGGAGGAAACGGATTCGACAGGTTCGAGACTTTCGGCCACCTTCTGAATTTCATCCAAAACAGCCTCCGTTCTTTCCACGGTGGCGGCCACCGGTGTTGTTACGTTTACGTTGATCACCCCCTGATCTTCGGTAGGGATGAACCCGCTGGGAAGAATGGTGTTAATGCCATAAGTGCCGATACAGAATGCCAGCAATAGCCCGATGGTGATCATCCTGCGGCTGACGATGGACGCCAAAAGCTTTCGATAACCATTCTGCACACCATCATAACCCTTATTAAATCCATTGAAAAACCTTGTGAGGGGATTGCTCTTAACCGGTTGTCCATGGGTATTTTTCAGCATTAATGCACACAATGCGGGTGTTAGCGTAAGGGCATTGATACCCGAGATCACGATCGAAATAGCAAGGGTAATGGAGAATTGCCGGTAGAAAATTCCAACGGGTCCCGACATGAATGCAACCGGAACGAATACCGCGGACATCACGAGGGTGATCGCGATGATGGCGCCGCTCATTTCCTTCATGGATTCGATCGTAGCCTCTTTTGCGCCGAGATGCTTTTCGGCCATCTTGGCGTGCACCGCCTCGACGACCACAATGGCATTATCGACGACAATTCCAATTGCCAGTACCAACGCGAAAAGTGTCAGCAGGTTAATGGAAAACCCGAATAGCTGCATAAAAGCAAACGTTCCTACAAGCGCTACAGGCACGGCCAATGCCGGGATGAGTGTTGAGCGGAAATCCTGCAAGAACAGGTACACGATCAGAATTACGAGTATAAATGCTTCGATCAGCGTACGGATCACCTCGTGAATGGAGGCGTCGAGGAAGCGGGAAACGTCATAAGACACGAAATAGTCCATTCCGGGGGGGAATGTGGTCTTTTTCAGCTCGGCAACTTTTTCTTTGATATTCTGAATAACCTCCTGGGCATTGGAACCAGGACGTTGCTTGATCATAATGGAAGCAGAAGGGCGCCCGTTCGACTTCGACGCCATATCGTATTCCAATGTTCCGAATTCGATTTTGGCAACATCTTTCAACTTGAGTACAGAACCATCGGGATTCGACCGAAGTACGATATTTTCGTATTGCGCGGGCTCGAATAGTTTTCCGGTGTATTTCAACACATATTGCAATACGTTCTTTTCACGGCCCGAGCTCACACCAGTTTTTCCGGGAGCGGCCACCACGTTCTGGTCGCGGATGGCCTGGATTACCTCGTCTGCGGAAACATTATAGCTGTTCATGCGGTCGGGTTGCAACCATACGCGCATCGAATAGTCCTTGCTACCCATAATCTGTGCGCGGCCGACACCGTCGATCCTTTTCAGCTCTTTGAGAATATTGATATCGGCGAAGTTGTAAACGAAATCTTCACCCGCTGCGCTGTCGGTGCTCATGATGTCCAGGTACATGAGCATACTGTTTACTTCCTTTTCGGTGGTTACACCAGCTTTGATCACCTCTTCCGGAAGCTCATCGATGACGGTCTGAACACGGTTTTGAACGTTTACCGCAGCCAGGTCCGGGTCGACGCCGACATTGAAGGAAATACTGATCGTGGTAACGCCGTCGTTACCGGAGACGCTGGTCATATAAGTCATGCCAGGGACCCCGTTAATCGCTTTTTCGAGGGGTACTGCCACGGCGTCCACGCAAACCTCGGCATTGGCACCTGTATAGGTCGCCGTAACCACAACGGAAGGAGGAACGATATCGGGAAACTGCGAAACAGGTAATTCAACTACTGCCAGCAGCCCAAGGAGGGTTATAAATATCGATATAACCAGTGAGAGAACGGGTCGCTCAATGAATTTTTGAAACATGATCTACAATTCAGGTGAAAGAAGGGCGGCTACCGCGAGGTGAGCTCGATTTTGTCGGCAGATACATCGGTTGTGTCGATGGAGACCGTCTTTGGGTTGATGGTTACCCCATCCCGCAAAGATTGAAGCCCTTCGTAAACAATCGTTTCTCCTGGTTCCAGACCTGATTTTACCACGTAAAAAGTAGACAGTCGTGACCGTGGCACGAAGCTGCGAGTCTTGATCTTGTTGTCCTTCCCGAGCACATATACAAAGTTCTTGTCCTGAATTTCAAATGCGGCTTTCTGCGGGATGAGTATTGCATTGTCCACGGTGTTGGTGAGGCGGATCGTGCCGGTAGAGCCGTGTTTGAGCAGTTTTTCAGGGTTTGAAAAACGGGCGCGGAACGCGATGGAGCCCGTTCCCTCGTCAAATGCCCCTTCCATGGTTTCGATGTTGCCTTTGTGCTTGAAGAATGAGCCGTCGGCCAGTTCGAGTTCGACAACGGCGTTTTTTGTGTCCGCTTTGCCTCTTGCTTTTACATATTCCAGGTACTCGTTTTCGGAGACATTGAAATAGGCATAAACCATTTTGGTATCCGATAGCGTGGTTAGCAATGTACCTTCGTCGATCAAACTGCCCATTTTATGAGGAAGCCGGTCGATTACCCCATCGAAAGGAGCTTTGATGGCCGTGTGGGCCAGCTGAATGGCAGCATTCGATTTTTCAGACTTTGCTTCTTCGATCTTGGCATTGACAGCAGCGAGTTTTGCTTCGGCTACCTCTATTTCAGTTTTTGAAACTACATTTTTCTCTACCAGTAATTTTACCCTTTTGAGTTCGAGTTCGGCCCCTTTTGCGTCGGCAATCGCACTTTGCAGCGTCGCTTTTGCCTTGGCGAGCTGTGCCTCGTATTCCTCATTATTGATACGGAACAAAATCTGGCCTTTCTTAACCTCTTTGCCCTCATCCACATATACTTCTTCCAGGTACCCTTTTACCCGCGCATATATTTCAACGTTGCGCATGGCGTGGATATCGCCTACGTATTCGCGGTGTAGTTCTGTTTTCTGAGGCCTTAATTCCGTTACGGGGATGGTTAAAATACTATCCTTTGTATTGGAGACAGTTTCACTTTTTGAAGCGCAGCCGTAGGTGAAAATGCTGATCAGTACAAGGAATGGCCATTTAAAATTTTTCATGATGCGTTTGTATAAATTGGTTGGCAAGTTCACGGGAATAGGAATAGCCTTGTTGCTACACGGCAGGGCCGGCAGACAAAGGACATATAGCATGAAAGGCAAATGAGGTCGTATATGCGCGATGTGGCACAACGACATACTTTGTCTGCTACGAAAGACGTGATTTAAAGAACGCTTGCGGCGAGGTCAAAAAGGGCAAAGGCGGTGGAGAAAGCTGTAATAATCGGGCAGCGTAATCCCGCCTTTACAAGGGGTAAGCAGTTGTATGGACTCCCTGATCACTTTGGGAATCCGTGTAATTTCGTAATAAGGGGCTGCCTGGGAAACCAGTGTCAGGAAACGGTACGTAGAATGGCGGTGGCTCAGAAGGTCCGAAAGGCTTTCCTTCCATTCCGACTCATCGGCTCTTACGATCGTTTCATTTTTACAGACCGTATCATCGATTAACACAAAATCTCCGGTGCCTGATTTTTCCTCGACGGCGTATGGAGAAAACGCGCCGGTACCGATATCAATCTTGCACGCTAGCGCCCGTTGCTGCGAAAACAGCAAGGAAACCGCAAATTGTGCGATCCAGAAAAACAATACAAAAGTTCTTTTTGTCATGATGCTGATATAGATCAGTTCATTGAAAAATTCATACTTTTATAATGAATTCAAGAATGATTGGAACTATTGGGGATGGAATTGTGATACAAACAGGCAATAATTCAAATATAACGTTTCAAATGTAGATTGCAAATTTTCGTGATTGTTAATGATCGTTAACAGGAGAAAAAAGCCGCATAAGAAACCAAACAGGGCCGTTCAGATACATGGATAGCTGCAGTGCATACGGCCTGAAAATGCAGTTGCCCGGACCCTGCTTAGTCAGACAGTAAGGCAACTGATTCAATCGAATGGGAGTATTCGGGCTTGCGTTTTTCCGGTTAAACAATGATCTTGACTACTGGAAACCTCTTGGCGCTGAGTGATGTGACTTTTTGATAAAAAATGTATATTACAACCTGCTAACGGGAATCCACAGAAAACGGTAACACTGGTGACCAATGGCGCTAAAAGTAATTCATACCGAGCATTTTGTCCTTACCAAGATGACGGCGTCGGACGGGGACAAGTATTTCAGGCTGAGCAACAACTCCAACGTTATGAAGTATGTGACTGGCTACTCGCTTACGCGGGCCGAGTCTGACAAAATGTTGCAGGGTTTTCTGGAAGAATATGGGATGGATACTTACCTGGGTAGGTATCTGGTAGAAGACAGGCTTTCCGGGGAGCTGATCGGAGCGGCGAAGCTGGATAAGATCGGAGGGGACATCGAAATTGGTTACCGGGTAATGGAAGAATTCTGGGGGCGTGGTGTAGCTACCGAAATTGCAACAGGGTTGATCCGTTTCGCAAAACGGGTACTGAGAGCCAGGGATGTGATTGCTTATGTTAATGTAGCGAATACCGCCTCCGTCAGGGTTTTGGAAAAAGCCGGAATGGTCAATACCGAAACCATCGAAGATCTTGATGAAGTCAAGTATAAATTCAATTATTCACCCAAAAACAGTCCCTCGATGAAAAAAGTGCTCTACATTATTCTGGGCCTTATTGCGCTAGCGCTGATCGCCGCATTCATGATGCCTAAAGATTATTCTGTCGAAAAGGAAATTGTGGTTAACAAACCGAAGGCCGAGGTTTTTGAATATCTCAAATCCCTCAAAAAGCAAAATGACTGGAGTGTGTGGGGTCGTCGCGATCCCAACATGAGGAAGGAGTTTTCCGGCACGGATGGCACGGTAGGATTTGTTTCGATGTGGGATGGGAATGACGATGTAGGCAAGGGGGAACAGGAAATCACCAAAATCGAAGAAGGTCTGCGGATCGATACGCAGCTCCGTTTTCTGAAACCGTTTGAAAGTACCAGCGATGCATATATGATTACAGAAGCCGTTGACTCGACCTCGACCAAAGTGCGATGGGGCTTTACAGGCAAGATGCCGATCCCGATGAATTTAATGCTCCCCTTTCTGAACATGGAAGAATCCATCGGGAAGGATTTTCAGGACGGGCTCACTAACATGAAGGGAATATTGGAAAAACAATGAGTGGCATCCGGGGTAACGATCCGGGGCCCGAAAGCAAATAAAATGAAACACACGGATTCCCGTATAGATGACTACATCGCCCAATCGGCCGATTTCGCGGTTCCAATTCTCGAGTACCTGCGTTCAGTCGTACACGAGGTTTGTCCGGATGTAAAGGAAACAATGAAATGGAGTTTCCCCCACTTTGAATACAAGGGAAGCATTCTCTGCAGCATGGCGTCATTCAAGCAGCATTGCTCGTTTGGGTTCTGGCTCGAATCACGGCTGAACGACCCTCAAAAGTTACTCGCGGCAAACGGGGAAAGGGTGGGAATGGGCAGCCTCGGGAAAATCGGAGGGATGGAGGATCTTCCTGCCAAGGAGCATCTGGAAGGATTTATACAGCAGGCCATGCAACTGATAGATAGTGGGGTGAAAATGTCGAAGGAGTCTAAACCTCCGGCAAGCAGGGATCTGGTGGTGCCGGAGTATTTCCTGGAGGCCCTGGCGCAAAACCCGGAAGCGCTCGAAACGTTTACTGGTTTCAGTTATACCCAGAAAAAAGAGTATGTCGAATGGGTAGTGGACGCGAAGACGGAGGCTACGAGGCAGAAAAGGATAGCTACTTCGCTGGAATGGCTTGCCGAGGGGAAGATCCGGAATTGGAAGTACATTCGTTAAACATGTATTCCGGATCGTGCGTATCCGGAATACATGAACTTCTAAAAATGACCATCGTTGTCGGCAACCGCGTATCTGAAAGTGTAGTAGCTGGATTCTTCGGTCGGTACGTCTTCCGGCGCCCCTTTGTAATAGCTGATAATTTCAAGCTTGACTATTTTCCCGTCTGCGGTCTTTAGTAGAATTGTCCTTCCGGGGATCGGCAAAATAGCATGGACGCTCATATCATATTTATACCAGGAATTACCGCTGCCGCCCGGTATTGCAAAGCCTGCATCGCTGTCGGTTTTGTAGCCATCCTTAGCAGCTTCAGTTACCTGATCAAATGGTTTTTCCAAAACAAGGGCGCCGCCTTCACCAGGACCGCTGGTGCCGCTGTTGGTCGCGATTGTTGTTTTGCTGAATGCAATGTCCCAGTTCTTCGTTTTGGCATCGCCTGCGGGCACTTCTTTGCCGGTGGCTAAACTGAAATAGACGTAGGATTTGGTGTTGGCGTTCAAGTCTTTGATGACCTTTATTTCCGGCTTGACATGCATTACTTGCGTTGCGACGTGCTGCGTCGTGATCATTTCCGGTGCCGCTGCCAGGGCACAGGCAGAAAGGATAATGGATTTCAATAGCATATTCGGGAGTGTTTAGCTCATACAGCCGCCGGAAGGTATTCAGGTGGCCGTATGAATATTTTTGAATGTCAGGCCCCTTTTTTGACGAGCTTGTATTCCAGTTTGGGCTTGCCGCGTACACCGCTGTCGTCTGCGTGGAAGCTGAGGAAACGTAATTTGTAGATATTACCGGCCGGATCTTTGATGAGATAGAAGCGGTCTGTTTTCACGCCGATCGGGCCGCCGGAAGTCACACGCCATTTAGAACCGATGGCGTCAGCCGCTTTGCTGAATGTAACACCGTTGAGGTTGCTTTCTGCAAATGCATCGTAAGTAGCGGTTGTAGTAAGTACTTCTGCTGCTTCTACGTTTGCAAGGTTGTTGGTAAATACCAGGTCGGAAAACCCGTAAGGGATCAGACCGGCGCCGAAGTTGGTGAAATACATACTATATCCCCATTTCAGATCCCAGCGGCCTTTGGCTGGTTCCGCGTCCACAGTAGCCCCTTTTTCAAGCGATACAAATTCGAAGTTGTAGGTTGCATCTTTGCTAATGTCGAGCGTTTTGAAAGTAGTTTCATTCACTTTGGCATATTGCAGCGTATAACCCGTTCCTTTGCGCAGAACGCGGATTTTGTAAAGGTCAGCGACGGGTAGTACCGCGCCGGCCCCGCCCTTGCGGTTCAGGATGTAAACTTTATTGTCGGCATCGGTGGCTGAAACAGCCTGGATGACGGTCTTCGTAAGATCTCCGCTGGCATTGTCAACCAGGGCCAGTTTTCCGGAACCCTGGCCAACTGCCAGTGAATCGGCTACAAAATCCTTGTCGGAAATCGCATTGATATCTGTTTTTGCCGTCGGGAGGGCCGAAGCACCGTTGGGCCCGTTGATGGTCACGCGGAAATCGGTACCGTTATAAAATCCGAGATCCCAGCTGTCGCGGAGGACGGGCGTTTGCACATTGCTGCTCAGGTCGAGGAACACCGAATTTGCTGCGCTGCTGCCGGGCTCTTTGTCCGCGATTCCATTGAGCTGAATGGCGGTACCTTCGGAAACGATCGCTTTAAAGCTTAGTTTCAAAGCGGAATTAGTTCCTGTCAATACAGGATTGCCCACAGATGCGATTTTGAATGCAATGCTCTCATCGCCGTCCAGCAGTATTCCTGCTTTCTTGCTTACCTTAAATGAAACGGACGACTGTCCCGCGGGCACCGACAATGCAATGCTGTTGTTTGCGGCCGCCGGTGTAGTGGTAAATTCGGTGTCGTAGGTAAGTTGTGTCGGCGTGAGTGACACAGAAATGGGCGTAGCAGTGTCAACGGCTCTCGAAAGCGCGATTTTGATCTCGGTTTCTTCACCCTCAAAACCTTTTTCAGTGCTTTCGAAAGCCGCGAGATTATCCGGCAATGGCGGTTCGTCGTCACTACAAGCGTTGAAAGTTCCCAGGAAAGCAACAAGTAATAGCGACCGGATTATTTTCTTCATAATTGATTGGAGTTTAATGAAAGGGTAATGGATTGTTAATTTTTTGTGAATTGAAAGCTGAGACCGACGAAGTATGACCTTTCGAACGACATCGGTACCGCGCCACCGGTACTATGTGCTCCGCCGGTGTCCGTGGATGTATTTTGCAGGTTAGTGACGTCGAAAAGGTTCTTGATGCCGCCCAGCAGGTTGATATGCTTGCCAAGTGTTTTACTGGCCGTCAGATCGGCCATGTGGAAGCCTTCGGTTTCGGCGAGGCGGACATTGATCTGATCCGCGCTTTCGTACACAGGGCGTTTGCCGGAGTATTTGTAAAAAAGATTAATGCTCGCCCCGGCTTTTTTAAATGTATAAAGCAGGTTGGTATTGATTTCGGCTGACCATTCAAATTGGGGTAAAGAGCCGAATTGTTCGGGGGAGGCCGAGAATTTGTTGTATCTGCCGATATAGGTCGCGCCCATGGTCGCTTGTAGGTTTTTCCAGAATAGCTTGTTTTCGAGTGTAATCCCGGTGGTTTTATTAAGGTGGATATTCAGATAGGTCGTTTGTGTTGCGTCATTCGGATCGATCCCAAGGTCGATCATGTCGTGGAAGACATTGTAAAATCCACCGAGTGTGGAGCTGATTCTGAAACCCTCGCGCCTGACAGCCTGCCAAACCAGGAATGAGTTGAAGCTGTTGGAGTATTCGGCTTTGAGGTTAACATTTCCGTTAATGGAATGCGAGGCGTCATGAAAATCGAAATACAATTCGCGCAAGGCCGGGGAGCGAAAACCGCGTGCATAGCCGAACCGGAAATCCAGGGACTTACTCAGTGTCAGTTTTCCGTTCAGTGAAGGAATGACGGGAGGGGCGTCATAGACAGAATTTCCAAGGAACCGCACGCCGGGAGTCAGCTTCAGGAAATGGCCGATGCGAACTTCCGGTGCCAGAAAAAAGGCATATTCATTGATAGTAGGGGTGTCAAGAATTCGCGCTCCGGATGCATTGTTGTTTGAAAAATCAACTCCGGCCAATATGGAAAGATAGTCGGTCGCCTTGTAAAATGCAGTTCCGCGGAAGAACGCAGTCGTGAAAACCGATTTGTCCTGGGAGCCGGGTTCCAGCGACAATGTCCGGCGACCGGCAGGATCAAGTTTGGTGGTTAATGTCTGGCGGGAATAGTCTGTGTAAGAGCCGACGGCGGTAAGGTTTAATTTATCGTTGATTTTGAGCTCCGATTGTACCTGATGAAACCAGCGTTTGGTGATGTAGTCTTTGTCGACAGCTTCATTTAAAGGATTATAGTCCCCCAGGTATTTGATCGTCTCGTCGGTACCATTGAAGCGGTACCAGATATGCCATTTCTTGCCGCTGAAACGCATTCCGGCAGTGTAAAGCATCTGTTCTTTGGGCATCCAGGCTTTGGCGCGGCCTGTCGAAGCACCTTGCCAGCCTCCAAAATTGTTGCGGGTAACATTTCCCGAAAACTGCAGATGTTCATTCTGCCAAACGATACCCACTCCCTGGTTATGCGTGCCTTTCTTGGTGAATGCATCGTATTCGTCACCAGCAGTTTCTTCCTGAACTCTCGCATTGACCGTAAGCGAGGTGCCGCTTTGGCCCTTTTTAGTAATGATATTAATCACACCGGCCAATGCATCGGTGCCGTAGATGACCGACATGGGGCCTTCGACGATTTCAATGCGTTCAATGGTATTGATATCGATCTGTCCCAGGCTTTCACGGGTGCTGCCCCGATCCACCATGGGGGTGCCATCGAGCAGGATCTTGACACCCTGGCCCGACATCCCCATGAGCTGTATATCGCTGGTACCTAGCGTAAGGTCATTGGAAAACCGTATTCCCAGCTCCGTGTTGAGGATTGTTTGCAGATTGGTCGCTCCCCGCAGACGTATGCGCTCGCTATCGATCGTACGTACCTGATACACGGAATTTCGCAGCGATTGTGGTTCGGACTGGCCTGTGATGACCACCTCGCCAAGGTCCAGGGGGATTTCGTCGACTATGATCTCTCCCAGTCTGGCGGTCCGACCTGCCTGAACGGATACATCCAATGCTTGGTCATTATGACCGATCGTTTTGACGATGAGCGAATAAGTACCCGCGGGAGCGGTTAATTCAAAGTGACCGTCGCCGTCAGTTTGTGTCCCAAATGTAGTGTTTCTAAGATATATGCTGGCACCTGTTACTACCTGGCCGTTTTTTGAAAATACCTTCCCTTCAATAAGTCCGCCCTCCTGCTGGGCAAGCACTTCATTGGTAACCAATAGGATAGAGACGAGGGTAAAAAGATATTTCACAGTATATCTAATTTAGACTAATTACATTCACAAAGGAATATATTATTTAGACTAATTACAATTACTGAAAAATAATTTTTTATTTACCTGATCCCCAGAGCAACCGGAAGCCTGTGACTACTTAATAATAGCTTGCAGGCTAACCGTGACAATGTCCTTGAGTTTCCAGTCCTTATCGCCGATTTTGTAATCCAGGCGGTTTACATCAAAGGTGCTGGCGAGGGCGTAGGTGCCATCCGCGTTCTTCTTGGCTTCGAACGGCAGGGTAACGGTACGGGACACGTCGCGCATGGTGAGTGTACCGGTGGTTTGGTATTTCCCATCCTTTTTTTCGACTTTCGAAGACTTGAAATGTATATCGGGATATTTTTCGACCCAGAAATATTTCGCGCTTTTCAAATCTTTATCGCGACTGTTGTTATTGGTTTTGAAGGTAGCCGCGGCGATTTTGACGTCGAACGACGAATTCTCAGGTGTTTTTTCGTTGAAAACAGCTTCGCCTCTGGGCGCATCGAATGTGCCGTTACAAGTGCCGAGTATAAACTTGACGCTGAATTTGGTCGAGCCGGAGACGATTTTGCTGGTTTGCGCCGAGGCGGTTCCAACAACGATCATTAGTACGGCGAGCAGTGCGAGGTGAAGCCGGGGTGCCATAAATATTCTAGTTTGGATGAATTGTTACAGTTCTTCGAGCAGCGATTCCCCCTCGGAGCGGTCGCCGGAGGTCCATTGCCATTTTTCATGTATACGGATTTTTCCATTGGGAAGTTGCTCTGGTGTTGACTTACAAATACCTGTGGTGATCTCACCTTTGTCGTTGACCTGATGGTAGCGCATATCGAGGTTTCCGTGCTCATCAACTAATGCGATAAGATGTCCCGAGCGGATACGTCCGCCTGAGTAGGTGGAGGTGACAATGTTACCGGTTTGTTTGTATACAAACTGCATCCGGAGGTCAACCTCACCGTTTTCCGAATTGGACAGAGGGACAAAAGTCTTGTTGTCGTAGTTAATCATGCTAAAAATGCCATCTTCAGACCTAAATATAGCCATAAAGATGGCATTGCAATTACAAGACAGAGGTTATCCACCATGTATTGCCGCATGGATCGATAACCCCGCAGCTCCTGCCGTAATCCTGATCGGCCGGGGGCATAACACTGGCAGCACCTGCATCGAGTGCTTTTTGATAAGTGTCATCTGCATTTTCCACATATACAAACATATTGGCAGGTTGCGCGGGCCATTCGGCGCGACTGTCGCAGAACATGATGGTGCTTCCGCCGATCGATACTTCTGCATGTTTGATCATTTCAGGGGCATCTTCCTGGTAATGGGTGGAAGAGATTTCCCCGCCGAAAACCTTGATCGTGAAATCTTTGAACCGTGCCGCACCATCCAGCATCAGGTAAGGCATGATGGTCTGGTGGCCCTGGGGAATTTTTGTTGCGCTCATGAGTTTTTGTTTTTGGTTTAGACAAAACTAGGATGGCGGGAAACCTGAAAATTGGAAAAATACGACATCATACATCGCGGTAACCCATCCCTTCCGCGTTGCCGGAAAAGTAAGTCTTGGGATGCGCGCCCGAAAATGCTTTGAAATCGCGGATAAAATGTGACTGGTCGTAGTAACCGCATTCATAGGCAATTTCAGTCAACGACTTTTCACGATTGCCGTATTCGTTCAGCGCCGCGTGAAAACGAATGATCCTGCTGAATAGCTTGGGACTGAAACCGGAGAAGGCCAGGAACTTCCTTTCAAACTGCCGGGTCGAGAGAAAACTGCGGTCGGCGAGCTCCGGGACTTTGGCGAAGCCTTTGGTTTGGATAATTTCGTTAATGACTGAGAAAACCGCGGGCTCATATGCGGGTGCGCGCAGGAGATAGCCGCGTAAAAATGTGGCGATAATGTCGGCACGTTCGGTGTGGTGTTTGGCGAGCATCATTTTTTCTTCCAGTTCAGCGCCGGTCTTGCCCAGACATTCGGTAAGGTCCGGCATTTGGTTACTGAATTCGGAAGCAGGAATTCCGAGCAGTGCCGGAATGGCGAAAGGGTAAAGGTAAACTCCGAAAATCCCGAAGTTTTCACCGATGATAAATCGCCGGAATGACTGGGACTGCCCATGGATTCCTGACCGGAAGGAGAGCTGCTTCTTGTCGTCAGCCATGATTTCGTCGAATCGGCCCCGGTAATGAAAAACCAGTTCGGCACAACCATCTGCCATCGTCCGGTGGAAATAGGGTTCGATATCCGCAACGTCATGCTCCAATACCCAGAAAAACCGTATGAATCTGGCGAGGTCTGCGGGTGGAGGAATGGTGAAATATTTCATGGCTGGTTGGGCTGTGCCACAGAAAGGCTTCTGTAAAATAACAGATTGTATTCTAAAAGATTAATGCCAAGATAGATTTACTTATCCTATTAATTCTATCTGGTTTAAGGGTAATCTTTTATTATATTCAGCGAAATTTATATTTTTTGAAATCTGTTTAATACATTTGACGCCCGTATGACCGCCTGAAACAGATGGTTAGGCGTTGCAGGAAAGAATCAGTTTCCGGCAGTTCATTAAATAGTCGATTACCTACTACTCAGTTTCTTGCTATGAAATTAGTGCCCATAGAGAAGCGCAGCGGACTTACGCGCGAGGAATTCATCGAAAATTACTTAAAACCAAGTCGCCCGGTAGTATTTACTGACCTGGCAAAGGATTGGCCGGCCGTTGAGAAATGGACGTTCGACTGGTTACGTGAAAACCACGGTAATCTCGATGTTCCTTTGGTGGACAACCACATCCACGACGCCGACAAATATTTCCAGATAGCCAAGACGATGAAATTTGGTGATTACTTGAGCCTGATCGAGAAAGGCCCGACGGATCTCCGTATTTTCCTTTTTGATATTTTCAAGAAAATCCCTGAGCTGGCAAACGACATCCGGTTCCCGACGATCATGGACGGATTTTTAAAATCTTATAAGTTCGTGTTCTTTGGCGGGGAAGGCTCTATCACCAACCTGCATTATGATATGGATTGCTCGAATGTGTTTCTGACGCAGTTCCAGACCCGTAAGCAGGTCATTCTCTTCTCTCCCGAAGAAAGCCGCCGCCTGTACCATCACCCGTTCACAGTGATGAGCAAGGTGAATCCTATTGATCCGGATTACGAAAAATTCCCGGCTCTGAAAGGAGCTACCGGCTACGAAACGATCCTGCATCATGGCGAAACAATCTTCATTCCTTCGCTCTGGTGGCATTATATCCGTTATGTGGACGGAGGATTCAGCCTTGCGCTGCGTGCGAACAACTCGATCTTTACCGCGGTTCGTGGTGGGATGAATCTCGTACGCCATACTTTCGTGGATAAGAGCATGACCAAACTGCTGGGGATTGACTGGCAACACTGGAAAGAAAAGAAAGCGGCTGAAAATGCAGAACCGCTTTTGATGAAACAAGCTTAGCGACAAGCCGGCAACGCATTTCAAGGAAACTAATCTATCTTTGAAATGCGTTGTTTCCGGTACGGACTTACGACTTGTTATGAACTTTGAACTCACTTCTCAATACGAACCTACGGGTGATCAGCCCGTTGCCATTCAACAACTAATTCAAGGAATAGAGGCCGGTGAGCCCTCGCAGACGTTGCTGGGGGTAACGGGTTCGGGTAAAACGTTCACAGTGGCCAATGTCGTAGCGAACGTCAATAAACCGACACTGGTACTCAGCCATAACAAAACCCTGGCAGCACAGCTTTACGGCGAATTCAAACAATTCTTTCCCAATAACGCAGTCGAGTATTTTATCAGCTACTACGACTATTATCAGCCGGAAGCCTTCATTTCGAGCACCAATACTTACATCGAAAAGGACCTGATGATCAATCAGGAGATCGAGAAATTACGCCTGCACACCGTTTCTTCGCTCATGAGCGGAAGACGTGATGTGATCGTGGTGGCTTCGGTGTCGTGTATCTATGGTGCAGGCAATCCCATGGAATATAAGAAAAGCATTGTCAGTGCCAAATTGGGGGACATTGTGAGCCGTAACCAGTTTCTTTTCAGGCTGGTGGAAATTCTTTACAGCCGCACAGAAGTGGAGTTCAACCGGGGCACGTTCCGGGTGAAAGGGGATACCGTGGATGTTTACCCAGGCTACGCGGATTTTGCCTACCGGTTTATTTTTTTTGGCGACGAGATTGAGGAAATCCAGCGTATCGAACCGGAAACAGGTAAGAAGTTATCATCGGAAAAAGCGATCGCGATATTCCCGGCGAACTTGTTTGTGACAGGACGCGATGTGCTCATGCAGTCCATCAAAGAAATACAGGACGATCTCGCCATGCAGATCAAGTACTTTACGGCTGAAGGGCGATTGGCGGAAGCCGAGCGTGTCAAGGAACGTACGGAGTTTGATATGGAGATGATGCGGGAACTTGGGTATTGTTCAGGTATTGAAAACTATTCCCGGTACTTTGACCGCCGGATGCCCGGGCAGCGGCCTTTTTGCTTGCTGGATTATTTCCCTGACGATTTTCTGATGGTGGTGGATGAAAGTCACGTAACCATGCCGCAAATCCGCGCCATGTGGGGCGGCGACCGATCCCGGAAGGAGGCTTTGGTAGAATATGGTTTTCGGTTACCCTCGGCACTGGATAATCGCCCGCTGACATTCCAGGAATTTGAGGACATGACACCACAGACCATTTTTGTGAGCGCTACACCGGCTGACTACGAGCTGCGTAAGTCGGAAGGTGTTGTGGTAGAGCAAATTATACGTCCGACTGGCCTGCTGGACCCTGAAATTGATGTAAGGCCAAGTTTGAATCAGATAGACGACCTGCTTGAAGAAATAACGGACCGGATCAAAATGGGTGACCGGATCCTGGTGACTACGCTGACCAAACGGATGGCTGAAGAACTGAGCAAGTACCTCGATCGGGTTGGCATCAAGTGCCGGTATATTCACTCCGAGGTGAAAGCGCTGGATCGTGTCGAAATATTGCGCGAGTTGCGTCTGGGTGTTTTTGATGTGCTGGTGGGCGTAAACCTTTTGCGCGAGGGGCTCGATTTGCCGGAGGTATCGCTGGTGGCGATCATGGATGCCGACAAGGAGGGTTTCCTGCGGGACACCCGATCGATGATCCAGACGATCGGCCGCGCGGCGCGTAACGACCGCGGGAAGGTGATCATGTATGCCGATGTAATAACCGGATCAATGCAGCAGGCGATCGATGAAACCAATCGTCGTCGCAGCATTCAGATGGATTATAATATTGAAAACGGCATTACACCCACGACCGTGCGTAAGTCGAAGGAGGCGATCATGGAGCAAACTTCCGTTGCGGATTCCAAAGTTCGCAAGATATACGTCGAGCCGGAAGAGGTACGCATTGCAGCAGACCCTGTTGTTCAATACATGGGAAAAACGGATCTGCAAAAACTCATCGCCGAAACCCAGCGCAAAATGGAAGCAGCTGCGAAGGATCTTGACTTCCTGGAAGCTGCGAGATTGCGGGATGAATTGCTGCAATTGAAGGCGCGGGTGCAGGAGCAGGGTTAAGCCTGAGGCCAGGTTGCGAAATGCGGATATTGTTGTTGAACTTATTAAACATTAGCAACCGTCTCAAAAGCATGGGGAAATTTGTAAAAGGTTTGCCAACACGACTCTTCGCGGCTGATAAAACTATCATCATTCGAAAGGCGGGGCTGACCCGTGCGAAAAAGATCAATGAGGTTCCCCAGACGATCGTGGAGGTTATTCAGTGACCTGTTGAGGCTCTTCCAATCGTTCAAGCAATTCCAACACCTCTTCCCAATTATTAACCCGCGTATGCCTGTCGACTCCGTGGTTATGCCCGGCTGTGAACAGGATGGGTTTTCCTTTGTGGAAATCGAGGTTTTTCAGGTGGTCGTCAATCAGGTAGTCGGTGTTGATGACGCTTTTGTCGCCGCAGAAAATGATGTTTCTCCAAGAAATGGATGGGAAGTGTTCGGCTAACCAGTCGTATTTCTCAGGGAGTGAATTCGGGAATTCCATAGCAGCCGACACAATGTAAACCTCATAATTTTCCTGCAATTTGATGATCGCTTCCTGCGCTCCGGGGATGAGCGGGGCATTTCGGAAAAAGCCCGTTATGTAAAGGAGGCTGCGAGCGGCGAGCGGATCGGGGAAAGCCTGGTCTTCGGGTATGCCGTGCATGTCTTCTTTCGTCACTCTCACGCCAAATGCATCGGCGTAATGGTTAATCCAGTTGGCCTCAATGTCGACAATGACATTGTCCATATCCACTGCAATCGATTTTTTCATAATGATCAATTAATATTTGCAATTATTTGCAACAAATATAAGTTATTGATGCAATATTTTGCAATATTAAATTTAAAATGTTTGTTAAATTTGCAAACATAATCGGGGTAACTATGTTAAAAGAAGAACGTTTCCAGATCATACTGGATCAACTGGGGCATGAGCAGAAAGTCTATCTGGGACATCTGAGCACGCTTTTGAATGTGTCCGAGGATACTGTCAGAAGGGATATCAAGGAGCTGGCCGACCAGGGCTTGCTGAAATCGGTTCGCGGGGGCGCAGTGCCGCATTCGCCCGGTCCGCACCATTTCCGCGACCGGGTCAAATATGATAATGAACAGAAGCAGATTATCGCAAAAAAGGCATTGCAGTTTCTCAAAGATGACCAGGTCGTGATTTTCGATGGCGGTACCTCGGCGATGTTGATCGCTCAAATGCTTCCCAAAGACCTGAGATTGACGGTAATAACGAATAGCTTTCCCATTGCCTCCATCCTGGAAGAGCATGAGCACGTCGAAGTTCTGTTCGCCGGTGGTCGTTTGCTGAAAAACTCGTTCGTGACGATCGGTAACGATTCGATTCAGTTTTTCAGGAAATTCCGGGCTGATATCTGCCTCCTTGGGATTTGCAGTATCCACGCGGACCTCGGTGTAACCGGGCCTGATTTTGAAGAAAGTGAAGTTAAACGGACCATGATCGAATCTTCCAAGGAAGTGATCGCATTGGCTACAACCGAAAAGCTGGGCACTGCCGAGGCTTATTATGTTTGTCCTACCGCGCGGTTGTCGATGATAATAACTGATAAAGAGGCTGAAAACGAGGCGTTTGATATTTATAGAAATCTGGGAATCAGTTTAGTCTGATTCCCAGATCCTTTTATTTTTTTGTAGTTTCTTCAATTTTGAAAGATGTATCGTCGATGCTCTTCGAATCCTGATTAATGGCGTTCGAAAACCCGAGCATAAACGAAATAGCCAGCCGCAGAAGCCATTTCCGCAGGAAGAAAACAGTTCGTTTGATTCCCATTTTCCATTTGATTTAAATGAAACGTAAGCGCTGCGCATAGCAGAGCCTGGATGCGCTTTGACGCATCGTTACAACCAGCCGCCAGATGCGGATGTCGTATTACGATCGGGAAATGGAAAAATCGTCGGAGGGAAGCGTTCGACTCCTGAAATGCTGATTTTGAATGTGAAAGTTGCTGAGCGTGCGATGAATTCTTAACTCCGGACAACAGGCAAGTGCGGTGCTGAGCGAAGTGGAGAGGAGGATGAACTGCGCGTGTTGCGCGTTTTTGAAACGGGAAAAAACCTGCGACTGAACACAGTTGGATTTGAATTTCGAAAAATCGAGGTAGTGATGCTTTTGACCGAAGTTTTGCTCAAAAGAAACCCGTTCGATCCGGTTATGGCCCGCATTGCTGCTCTCACGAAAATGAACGGTACTGACAGAGAGTACCGTCAGGAATAGCCATTTTAAAAAGTAATGTCCTCGCATAATGACCGTTTTTACTATTTCGGAGCCATTCTGATCGCCCCATCCAGACGGATCACTTCCCCGTTCAGCATCGGATTTTCAACAATAGATTTTGCAAGCAATGCATATTCCGAAGGTTTTCCAAGCCGCGAGGGAAATGGAATCTGCTGACCTAATGAAATGCGCGCCTCTTCGGGCAGGCCCATGAGCAGGGGTGTTTCAAAAAGCCCCGGCGCAATAGCCATGACGCGGATACCGGATTTTGCAAGGTCGCGGGCAACGGGTAATGTCATGCTTACAATACCACCTTTGCTGGCGGCATAGGCAACCTGGCCCATTTGCCCGTCATAGGCCGCGACAGACGCAGTATTAATGATCACGCCGCGTTCTCCTTCCGCGTTCGGTTCGTTTTTCTCCATCGCAAATGCAGCCAGCCGCATTACATTGAATGTGCCTAGCAGGTTAATACGAATGGTTTTTTCAAAAAGCGCAAAGGAATGCGGGCCGTAAATGCCGTCGGTTTTGCCAACGATCTTGCGTGCAGGTGCAATGCCTGCGCAGTTGACGACGATATGTATATTGCCAAAGGTTTGCAAAGCAACGTCCAATGCATGCTGAACTTCGCTTTCACTTGTGACGTCTGTTTTAACGAATTTGATCTGGTCCGGGAACTCGCCTTCGAGTGTCTGTCCGGCAGCTTCGTTTAAATCAAGAATTACAACTTTTGCTCCCTGATTGACGAATAGCCGCACAGTCGCTTCACCAAGACCGGAAGCGCCGCCGGTGACGAGGGCAGTGGAGGTTTGGAGTTGCATAAGGGGTTATTTCCTTAGCAGGCGTTCGGGGGCCGGATATTTTTCAAGCGTCTTACGAGCTCTTTCTGTTTTTTCCAATACGATTTTGGGTATGGGAAGATTGTCCAGTTTCGGATCGTAAGTAATATTGCCGGTTTTGTCTGACTTTTTATCTAAAACTTTCATTTCCAGGGTCGCTGTTTTTATAAAGTTAAGGCATTTTCTCTATTAAAAAACCTTCAAAACTGGTATTGCGTTCAAATGTAACCCATTCACCGTCTTGAAGACCGCTAATAAGTAGGTCAGACTGTGTCGGATCGTAAACCTTTGAAATGGCTATTTGATACAACCGGGTTCTAGCCAGTGTGCTTCCTTCGAAATAATTTTTTTTGCCTGGCTTTGAGCCAAGAAATTGATGAATTGTTGTGATTACCGTTGCGAGAATTTCCGGCATGTCGCCATTGTCTGTCACAGACAGGTCATCATAGCTTCCTGACTCTGCGTCGTAGTCGAGCAGTGATAAATTGTAGGTGTCTATTCTCAAAGGCGTAAAGAAAACAACCTTATCGAAAACACCCCGCTTCCCCACACTCAGGAATTGGAAGCGGGTGTTTTCTTCATTGCTTGTCGTCAGATATGCCTCATATTGCCCCATCAGCCAACCACCTCAATCTTCACCTTCAACAAAAACTCATCCATTTCAATCTCCGTGGCCTCCCCATTCAGGTCGCCGACGAGGTTGAGGTCCAGGGCTTGCACTTCCTGGCAGATGTAATCTTTGTTAGCGGTTACTGCGCTGGCGAGCAGGCCGTCGTTGTTTTGTAAGGTGATACGGATCTTGTCGGTTACTTCGAAACCACTGTCTTTCCGCAGATTCTGAACGCGGTTGACGAAATCCCGGGCGATGCCTTCCAGACGCAGGTCGTCGGTAACGGTAATGTCGAGGGCAACGGTAAGGCCGCCTTCGCTCGCTACGAGCCATCCCGGAACGTCTTCTGCGATGATTTCCACGTCGGTTAATGCGATTTCGATCGGGCCGCTGGCGGTGGTTAATGTGATCGTGCTGCTGATTTCGATTTCGCGGATCTCATCTTCTGTCATCGCTGAAATAGCGGCCGCAACTTCTTTCATTTTCGGTCCGAATTTCGGGCCGAGGGTTTTGAAGTTGGGTTTGATCTTCTTTTTCAGGATACCGCTGTCGTCGTGCACAAACTCGATGTTCTTCACATTTACCTCGGTGAGGATAATGTAAGCCACCTGCTCGATCTGACGTTTGGTTTTATCACTCAAAACCGGGATCAGGATTTTGGACAACGGCTGACGAACTTTCAGTTTATGCCCTTTCCGGATCGAGTGTACGAGCGAGCTGATGCGCTGCGCCAAATCCATTGCTTCTTCCAGATCGGTATCAACCACTTCGGCCTCGATTTTTGGCCAGTAGGTCAAGTGAACCGATTCGTATTTAAATGGCGCATTGTGCTGGATCGAAGCTTCGCGGTCGCTGTCTGTCAGGTTTTTATATAACCATTCACCAAAAAACGGCGCGATAGGCGACATCAGCTGGGAAACGGTTACCAGGCAGTGGTGCAAAGTCTCATAAGCAGCTGCCTTATCTTCCGTTAAACCGGTACCCTGTTCAGCTGACGGGTTCCAGAAACGGCGACGGTTCAAGCGGATGTACCAGTTTGAAAGCTGGTCCGTCACGAAGTCCTGAACGAGACGGCCCGCTTTGGTCGGGTTGTAATCGTCGAACTGTTCGCCTGTTTCCTTGATCAATGTATTCAGTTTCGACAAAATCCACCGGTCGAGCTCGGTGCGTTTTTCGATAGGCACTGAATTCGCTTCATGGAACTCATAACCATCGAGATTGGCATACAATGCAAAGAAATTGTAAGTATTGACCAACGTTCCGAAGAACTTGCGCTGCACTTCGCCGATGCCGTCGATATTGAATTTCAGGTTATCCCAAGGCTCCGCATTGGTGATCATGTACCACCGCGTCGCGTCCGGGCCGTATTGTCCTAGCGTCGCAAACGGATCGACCGCATTGCCGAGACGTTTCGACATTTTGTTGCCATTCTTGTCCAATACCAGTCCGGTTGACACCACATTTTTAAATGCGACCGAATCGAACAGCATACCCGCAATGGCGTGGAGCGTAAAGAACCAGCCACGGG
Organism: Dyadobacter ginsengisoli DSM 21015; assembly: GCF_059568735.1. Classification (NCBI taxonomy): domain Bacteria; kingdom Pseudomonadati; phylum Bacteroidota; class Cytophagia; order Cytophagales; family Spirosomataceae; genus Dyadobacter; species Dyadobacter ginsengisoli. Next base: position 421,214 of record NZ_JCANTY010000003.1, on the reverse strand, counting down.
TTTGGTCTACACCTTCCGAAATAAAGTCCGCAGGATAAGCCTTGTCGAAGATCTCCTGATTTTCAAACGGGTAGTGCCATTGTGCATACGGCATAGCGCCCGAGTCGAACCAAACGTCGATCAGGTCCGGTTCGCGGTGCATGATATGGCCGGTTTTACCAACCAACACTACATCATCCACGTATGGACGGTGCAGGTCATAATCGCCGTGTTCCAGCTTTTGCAGGTAATCCGAGTTATGCAATGCCTGCTCCCGGGTCAAATGGCCCGAGATAATGGCTTCTTCGAGTTTATCTTTCAGCTCTTCGATAGATCCGATACATACTTCGTCGCCGTAATCGTTCCGCCAGATAGGCAGCGGCGTTCCCCAGTAGCGCGAACGCGATAGGTTCCAGTCAACGAGGTTTTCGAGCCAGTTGCCAAAACGGCCTGTTCCGGTGCTTTCGGGTTTCCAGTTGATGCTTTTGTTCAGTTCCACCAAACGGTCTTTCACCGCTGTGGTGCGGATAAACCAGCTATCGAGCGGGTAGTAAAGCACCGGTTTGTCCGTACGCCAGCAATGCGGGTACGGGTGCTCGTATTTTTCAACTTTAAATGCTTTGCCTTCCTCTTTGAGTTTAATGGCGATCAGCACGTCGGTAGGGCGGAACTCGGGATCATCCTGTTCAGCCTGCGAGTAATATTCAGGTTTTACAAAACGGCCTGCGTAATCGGTGATCTCCTTTACAAAACGGCCCTGGCGATCGACGATAGGCACTTCTTTGCCGTTTTCGTCTTTCACCATGATGGAAGGAATGCCGTTGGCCTGCGCTACCCGGAAGTCGTCCGCACCGAAAGTAGGAGAGGTATGCACCACGCCGGTACCATCTTCGGTCGTCACGAAATCGCCAAGGATTACCCGGAATGCAGGTGCATCCGCCGGGCCAACGGTTGGTTGAATGTAAGGCAGAAGCTGCTCGTACTCGATGCCTTCCAGGTCCTTGCCTTTGAATTCATTGATAATGCTCCAAGGCAACACTTTTTTATCGCTGGCCGCGTAGCCTTCGAAATCGCCGTCGTGGCCTTTTTCGGAGAAATATTTGCCTACCAGGTCCTTTGCGAGCACCACCGCTACGGGCTCGTGCGTGTAAGGATTGAATGTTTTAACCAAAACATAAGTAATGTTCGCGCCCACCGTCAATGCGGAGTTTGCGGGAAGCGTCCAGGGTGTGGTCGTCCAGGCAAGAATGCGAATGTCCTCGTTTGCAGAACCTGCTAATGCAGGCCATTTGGCGGTTTCTTTCACCTTGAACATCGCCACGATCGTCGTGTCCTTCACGTCTTTATACGTGCCGGGCATGTTCAATTCGTGCGACGACAAACCCGTTCCCGCAGCGGGTGAATAGGGCTGGATCGTGTAGCCTTTATATAGCAAGCCTTTGTCATACAGCTTTTTAAGCAGGTTCCAGAGGCTTTCGATGTATTCGCTTTTATAGGTAATGTAAGGATCGTCGAGATCGACCCAGTAACCCATTTTCTCGGTCAGGTCATTCCACTGGTCGGTGAATTTCATGACCGTCTGGCGGCATTTTTCATTATAATCGGCTACCGAAATTTTCTTTCCGATATCATCCTTGATAATGCCCAGTTCTTTTTCAACTTGGAGTTCAACCGGCAAGCCGTGCGTGTCCCAGCCGCCCTTACGCTTAACCTGAAAGCCCTGTAATGTCTTGTAACGGCAGAAAATATCCTTGATCGCCCGGGCCATTACGTGGTGAATGCCCGGCGTACCGTTGGCCGACGGCGGTCCTTCATAAAATGTGAAAGTAGGGGAGCCCTCACGGGTTTCTACGGACGCTTCAAAGATCTTTTTGTCTTTCCAGAATTTCAGTACTTCGTCCCCGATTTGCGGGTAACTCAGATTTTTATATTCGTTGTATTTCATATTGCATGGTTGGCGTCCGGCATTGGCCCTGGCCGATCAAGTAAATAGCACTATTTATAACCCTCTCCGGATTTTAAGAGTGCAAAATTACGGATTTTTTTCCGCTAAAAGGATGTACGCTTTTGAATGAATCTGAGAGAGATTGTATTATTTTGGTACTTCAATCATCAATCACGAAATGGAACTTATCAACACCCTGTTGTCAGCGAATAAATCCTGGGCCGCACGGCAGCTCGAAGTTGACGAAACGTATTTTGACGAACTGGCCAAAGATCAGAAGCCGGATTTTCTCTGGATCGGATGTTCCGACAGCCGCGTTCCCGCAGAAGATCTGACAGGTTCGAAGCCCGGCGAAATGTTTGTACACCGTAACGTGGCTAACCTCGTGGTACATACGGATATGAATATGCTCAGCGTGTTGCAATATGCGGTGGAAGTGTTGAAAGTGAGGCATATCCTCGTTGTTGGACATTACCAATGCGGAGGCGTAAAAGCGTCGATGATGCACAAGGACCTGGGACTCATTAACCGGTGGCTCCATAATATCAAGGATGTGTACGACAAGTTTGCGGCTGAACTGGACGCGATCGAAGACGAGAAAAAGCGTTTTGACCGTTTGGTGGAGCTTAATGTGATCCAGCAGGTACATAACCTCGCACAAACAAGTATTGTGCAGGGTGCATGGCATCAGGGACAGGAGTTGCATTTGCATGGTTGGGTATTTGGCCTGCACGACGGACTTTTGAAAACCCTGGCCCATATGCCGCCGACCACGAAGGTGGAAGGGATTTATCGGTATGATTTCTGATAATAGATGAGAAAAATGTCAGTCTGAGCGCACGGGGCCGCCCGGCGGTCGAAGACAGTCCATACGGTGGATTGTATCGTGGTAACAAGTGCTTCGACTTCGCTCAGCATGACATTCCCCTTCCTCCTTCCTCCTTTCCTCCCTTTTTGGTAGTTCACATCGTTCGCCTTATCTTCGTAGTCTTAATTGAGTCTAAATAAGATAACAAGACGCGAAAACGGATGAAAAAACTGATTGGAAAACTGCATCTGTACCTGGGGCTTGTCTCGGGCATTATGGTGTTCATCATTTCCATCACGGGGTGTATCCTGGCGTTTGAACAGGAAATCAAGACTATTACGCAGCCATACATGTTTGTAAAAGGCCCTGTCGGCGGTAAAGTGCTGCCTCCTTCGGACCTGGCGGAGATCGCGAAGAAAGCGCTCCCCGGCAAAGTGGCAAAAGGGGTACTCTACGACACGCCCGACCGCAATGCGCAAGTCGGTTTTTACAACCTCGATCCCGAATATTACTACGTCGCCTACATCAATCAGTACACGGGAAAAGTGGAGAAGATTTGGAACGAGGACGGCGATTTCTTCCATTTTATACTCCACGGACATTACTATCTCTGGTTACCTGAAAAGATCGGACAGCCGGTGACAGCGTCAGCGACGCTGGTTTTCTTTTTCATGATGATCAGCGGAATGGTGCTCTGGTGGCCCAAAAATAAATCGGCCGCCAAACAGCGCTTTTCAATCAAGTGGAATGCGGCATGGCGGCGTAAGAACTATGACCTGCACAATGTGCTGGGCTTTTACATCATATCAATCGGTGTCATACTGGCGGTAACGGGACTGGTTTGGGGCTTTCAGTGGTTCTCGCAGGGCTTGTATACGGTCACCGGTGGAAAAGGTTCGGATATGTATTATAATCCGCCTTCGGACACCGTTTCAACCGCGTCAGTTACCAGCCCGATGCAGGCTGTGGATAAAGCCTGGTATAAGTTACAAAAGGAGTATCCAAAATATTCCAGTCTGAACATCTCATTCCCGACAGAAAAAGCGGAATCCATTTATTCCTATGTGAATTTCCGGGAAGGAACTTACTATCATGTCGACTATAATTATTTCGATCAGTATTCGGTCAAAAAGATCGATGCGGAAGGCCCGTATACCGGCAAATATGCCGATGCGAATTTTGCTCAATTGCTTCGTCGAATGAACTACGATATCCATACCGGTGCCATTCTCGGTTTACCCGGCAAGATCCTGGTATTCTTTGCCAGTCTGATCTGCGCGTCGCTGCCCGTCACCGGTTTTGTGATCTGGTGGGGGAGAAGGAAGAAAGCGCCCAAAAAAGTTCGCAAAAGTGTTCCGGCAATGAAAGCAGCGATCTGATCGGTCGCCGGAATACATTATTGTTTTTGATAAATCCTTACATAATCCACTTCAAAGCGGGCGGGGAAGTCTGTTTTTGACAAATCACCGCCGTTATCGCCACCCAGCGCGAGTCCGAGCAGGATGTAATGCGGCTGTTTGAAAGGCATAATGTCTTTGTTTTTGGCATTAATCGCCTTGGCCTGATCCTGTGAAGCGATAAGTGCGTCGTCAACATAGATTTTAATCGCATTTTCGTCCCAATCCATCCGCCAGACGTGGAATTTGGAAGACCAATCCGGGTCGTTGAAGCTACTGATCTGCTTTTTATTGGTATTCCAAATGGGTTTATAACGTTCATTGGAGCCCCAGGCCAGGTTGGCGAGCAGCATTCCCCGGTAAAACTCCATGATATCGATCTCGCCATTATCCGGCCATTCGCCTTTTTCGCCCAGTGTCCAGAATGCCGGCCACAATCCTGAGCGCGTGTCGATCTTGGCACGCATTTCGAAACGGCCATACTGAAAGCTTTTTTTGCCACGGGTAATGATGCTGGCAGAAGTGTATTCGGCATACTCCCTGTTTTCCTTCCAATTCGTGCTTCCCGCGACATATTTCGGGTTCTTTACCCTTTCTTTTTTCGCCTCGATAATCAAATAGCCGCCTTTGCAGTAAGCATTTTCACCCTGATACCATTGATCTTCGTGGTTTCGTGTAAAACCTTTTTCGGGTTGCCAGACATTGGTATCCGGCGCGCCTTCGCTGTCGAATTCGTCGGCCCACACGAGCTTGTATTGTGCGCTCGCAGGTACGAGGCTGGTGAGAGTCATGATGATTGAAAGAAGTATTTTACCAGGCCTGGTCATTGGGAGTCATTTGTGGTTCTTGTTGTTATTGGGCAAAGTGTTCCTGGCCGGTCATTTACCCGAAATAGCAAATTGAAAAGAATTGACACTATTAATCGTTGTGCCGGGTTTTATTTTTGACAGTTTTCCTTTTTCTTGTAAACAACAGCTTGCCACTGCGTCTGCCGGCTGGTGTTGATTTTTAATATGCGTAAATTCATTGATACTGCTAAAAAGGCCGGGCTGGACGGTTTTATGCTCGCATTGTTGAGCATGATCACGCTCGCCTGGCTATGGCCTGAACCCGGTATGCAGCACAGCCCGCTGCACCTTTCAACGGTTTCAACCTATGCCGTTTCGGTCATATTCTTCTTTTATGGCCTTCGATTGAGTCCGGAAAAATTAAAGGCAGGGCTGGTCAACTGGCGGTTGCACGTCATGGTACATTTGTCGACCTTCCTGTTGTTTCCATTGATCGCGCTGGCTTTTCGGCCTATTTTTCATAGCGACGAAGGGCAGAATCTGTGGGTGGCGATTTTCTTTCTTACGGCATTACCCTCCACGGTTTCATCCTCGGTGGTGATGGTTTCCATTGCACGAGGTAACATCCCCGCGGCGATTTTCAATGCGAGTATTTCCAGTCTGATCGGCGTCTTCATTACGCCTTTATGGATGGGACTGGTGCTCGAAAGCGGTCCCGGACAATTCGATCTGCTTTCGGTAGTCGGAAAACTGGCGGTGCAAGTATTAATACCGGTATTTGCCGGTATCGCGTTGAACAGCCGCTGGGGCCATGTGGCGGAGCGAAATAAAAAGTACATTCGTTACTTCGACCAGTCGTCGATCCTGCTCATCGTGTACACTTCTTTTGCCGAGTCATTCGGAGAGCACCTCTTTGATTCGATGGGATGGAAAGAAATTGTATTTTTAGGAGCAGGAATGCTTGGCCTGTTTTTCGGGATCTATTTTCTGCTGACTTTTATCGGAAGGCTGTTGGACTTCAGCCGGGAGGATAATGTTACTGCCGTTTTTTGCGGTTCCAAGAAATCGCTGGTGCAGGGGGCGGTCATGTCAAAAGTGTTGTTCTCAGGCGCAGAGGCCGGACTGATGCTATTACCGATCATGATCTACCACGCATTACAGCTGATCGCGGCGAGTGTCATTGCTCAGCGGTTAGCCCGGAAGGCAGAGGAAACAGAAGGTATTTTATTAAAACAATAGCTTATGCGGCTCATATCATGGCTGGTGCGCCTGCTGGTGCTCGTTTTATTGCTGGCGGGAATCCATGCATTATGGTCAGGTTTTCGTTCGGGAAGCTGGTGGCCGGGCTGGCTTACGGGCGAAGATGAAACAGAAACCATGCATACAGTCGTATTGCAGGAGATCAGTTCCATGGGTAAACTGGAAGTGGTGAAGTACAATTTCAAAGATGTAGTGGAGCAGGAAATCGTCAAGATGTGGTTACCCAATGCGAAAGCCATCCTGATCGTGCAGGGAGAGGCTATCGGCTGTGTGGATCTGTCAAAAATATCGATGGAGGACATTACCTCCGACGACGAGAACCTGGTCATCAACATGCCGGAGCCGGAGTTGTGTGTTTTTAAAATAGACCATAGCAAATCCAAGGTTTACAATACCGAATATGCATTCACCGATGAGGCAAAGTTGGTTCAGGAGGCATATAAACAGGCTGAAAAACAGATCCAGAAATCGGCATTGGATATGGGTATTCTGGAACAAACCGAAGTGAATGCTAGGAAAATACTGACACCGATGCTGGAAAAAGCATCCGGGAAAAAGGTGGTGATCAAATTTCCATTAAATACCAAGGTTGAGAAATTGCGATAAGATATAAGCTGTAAACTAACCCTTTCTGATGACTACAAAAGGATTTCTGACACAAAGTGAACTTTCGGTAAAGGTAGGGGAGGGATTGATAGAGACCGTTGTCGTTGCATTTACAGATCATTACGGCCGGATGATGGGCAAAAGGGTAGATGCCGATTATTTTCTGGAATCAGTCGCGCAGTCCGGGACGCATGGCTGCAATTACCTGCTCACTACCGATATGGCTATGGATCCCGTTCCCGGTTACCGTTACGCCAATTGGGAGCTCGGCTACGGCGATTTTCATCTGGTACCTGATATGAATACCCTGCGGACCGCCGATTGGCTCGATAAAACCGCAATCGTCATCTGCGATGTTCACAACGACAAATCCCACAGCCTGGAATCCGTAGCTCCGAGATCGATATTGAAAAAGCAGCTTGGGGCGCTCGATGGCAACGGTATGCAATGCTTTGCAGCCTCCGAGCTTGAATACTACTTGTTGGAAAACAGCTACAAGCAGGCATTTCAGCAAAACTATCAGAATCTGAGCCCGGCAGGCTACTATCTGGAAGATTACCACATTATGCAGGGTACACGAAATGAAAAGTTCACGTCCGCAGTACGCAGGCATTTGAAAAACTCGGGTATAGCAGTCGAAACTTCCAAAGGGGAATGGGGGCTTGGACAACATGAGCTAAATGTAAAGTATGCCGATGTGCTCTCCATGGCTGATAATCATATTGTCTACAAACAATGCCTGAAAGAGGTAGCGGATACCATGGGTGTTTCCGTGACCTTCATGGCGAAGTTCGCAACCGACCAGGCGGGTTCCAGCAGTCATATTCACATGAGTTTATGGAAAGATGGCCAGAACATCTTCGATGGCGATCAGCAGTTCGGTCCGGTCAAAGGCTCGGATATTTTCCGCTGGTTTCTGGGTGGCTGGATCAAACACGTGCCGGACGTCATGCCTTTCTACGCGCCTACCATCAATTCCTACAAACGTTTTGTCGATGGCTCCTGGGCGCCCACGCGTCTTGCGTGGAGTTATGACAATCGTACTGCGGGCTTCCGCGTGGTAGGAAGCGGTGCAAGTCTCCGTATCGAGTGCAGGATACCGGGTGCCGATTGCAATCCTTACCTTGCATTTGCCGCCTCCCTGGCATCGGGTCTCAACGGCATCAGAAACCGCATCGAACCACCAGAATGCTTTATCGGCGACATTTACGCGGCTGCGCACCTGCCGCGAGTGCCTTACACGCTGGCGGAAGCCATTACATTGTTCGAACACAGTCCTTTTGCAAAAGAGGCGTTCGGGCCGGAAGTGGTGGAGCATTACACCCATTTTTTCAAAACCGAACAGCGGGCATATGATACGTCCGTAACGGATTGGGAGCGGAAGCGGTATTTTGAACAGATTTGATTTGTGGCGTTTTAGCAGGCAGGAAGCTCCTACGGAGCTAAAACGGTGTGGAGAAATGCCCAATGCAATAAACAGAATGCCTCTCTGAGGCAGTAACGGCAAAAGTTTGGTTGCAAAGCGGCGACGTGTTTTTAAAAACCCGGTCGGTAGGATTGAAGGCTACGGAGCGAAAACGGCGTGGAGAAATATCTGGTGCTACAAACGGAATGCCTCTCCGAGGCAGTACCGCCAAAAGTTTGGCCGCAGAGCGGCAACTGGTTTATGAAAAATGTTGGTTTGTGAGATTGCAAGAAGCTCCTACAGAGCCAAGACGGTGTGGAGAAATGCCTGGTGCTATAAACAGAATGCCTCTTCGAGGCAGCAATGCGAAGAGTTCGGCCGCAAAGCGGCCCTCAACACACGGCATTATCATCATTTGCACACTATAATTTGAACAATAATGGCTAATACTTATTCGCAGATCTACCTTCAATTTGTATTCAGTGTTAAACATCGTCAATGCCTGATACCGAAATTCCACAAGGAAGAACTACATCGGTATATAACCGGCCTGGTACAAAAGCGAAATGCCAAGATGCTCGCAATCCATTGTATGCCTGATCACACACATATTTTTGTAGGATTTAAGCCGGCGTTATCCATTTCTGATTTTATAAAGGAAATAAAGGTTGAAAGCAATGAATTTGTTAACCAAAAAAGGTGGACAAACCATAAATTTGGATGGAAGGAAGGTTATGGTGTTTTTTCATATTCCCGATCGCATATAGATCGCGTCGTGCGGTATATTCACGGTCAGGAGGAACATCATCGAAAGCACACATTTGCCCAAGAATATCGGGATATGTTGCAGAAATTTGAGGTGCCGTTCGAAGAGAGATATTTGTTTGAATTCTTTGACCAGGATTGAAATGCGGTAGGGAGATCCCTCCCGGGCCTGGGAGAGCGGCCTCCTTACAGATGTTAGTACATCATAAAATGGCCCGAAAACAATATCTGATCGTAATCGGTTCGGCACGTATTAACTCAATTACTATTTATCAAACCATAACATCACAACCCCATGCGCTTAGAAAACAAAGTCGCGCTTATTACAGGAGGGAGCGGCGGGATAGGCCGTGAAACCGCTATTTTATTTGCAAAAGAAGGTGCTAAAATCGTCGTGACCGATGTGAATGACGCTGCCGGGCAGGAAACTGCGGATGAAATCGTAAAAAATGGGGGAGAGGCTTTCTTCCTGCATTCAGATGTTTCCAAAGCGGCAGATTGCGAGGCCGCAGTCGCATTTGCAGAAGAGAAATTCGGGAAACTGAATATCATCTTCAACAATGCGGGCATTATGCACAGCGACGACGACAATGCGATGACCACCGAAGAATCGATCTGGGACCTCACCATGAATATCAATGCGAAAGGTGTTTTCCTGGGTTGTAAATATGGTATACCGGCCTTGCAGCGTGCAGGAGGCGGGTCGATTATCAATACCGCATCTTTTGTGGCCATTTTGGGAGCGGCCACCCCGCAGGTGGCTTACACGGCCAGTAAAGGCGCGGTGCTCGCGCTGACCCGCGAGCTTGCGGTCATACATGCACGTGAAAACATCCGTGTGAACGCATTGTGCCCGGGCCCGTTACGCACAGAACTGCTGATGAAGTTTTTGAATACCGAAGAGAAAAAGCAGCGCAGGCTCGTTCATATCCCGATGGGGCGTTTCGGCGAAGCCAAAGAAATGGCCTATGCCGCCTTGTTCCTGGCATCCGACGAGGCATCATTCGTGACCGGCACCGACTTCCTGGTCGACGGCGGTATTACTTCTGCCTATGTAACACCTCTTTAACGGGAGGATGGAGGAAAGGGAGGATGGAGGAGTCCTCTTTTTCCCTTTCCTCCCCTTCCTTTTCTCCTTCAAGAAAATGACGATTCAAAAAACGATAAGCCCGATCGACGGCTCTGTGTATGTGGAGCGTGAATTGGCGAGCCCCGCAGCTGTGGAAGCTGCTTTGGAAAAAGCGGTTGCAGCGCAAAAGGAGTGGAAAAAAACAACGCTGGCCGAACGCGAAGCGATATGCCGCAAGGCCGTAGAGTATTTTCTGAATAATGCCGATGAGATCGGTCTGGAACTGACGTGGCAAATGGGCCGGCCTGTACGCTATACGGCGAATGAAATCCGTCGCGGTTTTCAGGAAAGGGCTAACTATATGATTTCGGTGGCCGAAAAGGCATTGGCCGATGTGGAAGTCGATGAAATCCCGGGTTTCAGAAGATTTGTAAAAAGGGAAGCGCTGGGAGTAGTTTTCGTCGTCGCGCCGTGGAATTATCCTTATCTGACCTCTGTAAACTCGGTGATTCCGGCGATCATGTCAGGAAATGCGGTGCTGTTGAAGCATGCGCAGCAAACACCGCTTTGTGCCGAGCGTTATGCGGCCGCTTTCGAATATGCAGGTTTGCCTGATGGGGTATTTCAATATCTGCATTTGAGTCATGACCAGGTCGCACAGGTGATCGGCGACACGCGGGTTGACTACGTTGCCTTTACCGGTTCGGTGGAAGGTGGCCATGCAGTGCAGAAAGCCATTAACGAGCGTTTTATCATCGGTGGGCTGGAACTGGGCGGAAAAGATCCCGCCTACGTACGTGCGGACGCAAACCTGGCCGATGCTGTGGAAAATTTGGTCGACGGCTCGTTCTTTAATTCAGGCCAGTCGTGTTGCGGGATCGAGCGAATTTATGTACACCAGGATATTTATGATGAGTTTGTCAAAGGTTTTGAAGAACTGACAAAAACCTATGTCCTCGGTGATCCCCGCAAGCCTGAAACGACATTGGGGCCGATGGTAAGAACATCCGCAGCCAATTTTGCCCAAAAACAGATCGACGAAGCCATTGCAAACGGCGCAACCGCGCTGATCGACCCTGCATTGTTCCCTGCCCATCAGTCGGGAACGCCCTATCTGGCACCGCAGGTACTGGTGAATGTGAGCCATTCGATGGACATCATGACCGAGGAAACTTTTGCGCCCGTGGTTGGAATAATGCCGGTTTCGGGCGACGAAGAGGCGATCAAACTGATGAACGACAGCCAATATGGCCTTACCGCCTCAATATGGACGTCGGATGTCGATGCGGCGTTGCAGATCGGAGAGCAGGTGGAAACCGGGACCTGGTTTATGAACCGCTGCGATTACCTCGACCCTGCATTGGCCTGGACAGGTGTGAAGAACTCCGGCCGCGGCTGCACGCTTTCGACGGTCGGTTACGAGGCATTAACCCGGCCGAAATCTTTCCATTTGAAAATAGGGCAGGCATGACAAAAGTGGGACTGCTGGAATGCGACCATGTGCGCGAAGAACTGTTGCCGATCGCGGGCGATTACCGGGAGATGTTCCCTGCGTTGTTTTCGCAGGTAGCCTCGGATTGGGAGTTTATGTTTTATGATGTCTGCAACGGGCATTTTCCCGGTTCGGCGGCTGAATGTGACGTTTATGTCTGTACCGGGTCCAAATTTTCGGTGTATGACCAGGAGCCGTGGATTGAACGTCTCAAAGTATTTGTAAAGGAAATATATGACTCGGGTAGAAAATACCTCGGCATTTGTTTCGGGCATCAGATGCTGGCTGAGGCATTAGGTGGTAAGGTGCAGAAATCGGCAGTGGGCTGGTGTGTAGGCGTGCATAATTTCCAGGTACTAAGCCATGAAGAATGGATGGTGCCAGCCCGGACATCCTTTAACCTGCTGATGATGTGCCAGGACCAGGTGATGGAAATGCCGCCGGACAGTACACTCCTCGCCGAAACGCAGGATTGCCCGATTGGGATGTTTCGTGTAGGTGATCACATGATCGGTATCCAGGCGCATCCTGAATTTCCCAAAGCTTACGAAAGGGCGCTGATGGAGATTCGGACGGAGCGTATTGGCAAAACAAAAGTCGAAATGGGCATTGTAAGCCTCGAACTTCCGTTGCATGAATTGACTTTTGCGAATTGGTTAAAGAATTTTGCGGCGTTATGAAGTAGTGATATGTATTGTTAATTTTACCACTACTTAGTTTTAACAGACCAATTCCTGCAATGACTGAAAATAGTACGGTATCCAGGCGTCAGATTCTGAGCGCGCATCATACAGGCCAGAAAATACGCCGGATCGCTTTCGAAATATATGAACAGAATTTTGAGGAAAGCGGCATTATCATCGCCGGAATAGCGGGTGAAGGATATGCTTTTGCCAAACGGCTGGCAGGAGAGCTGGTGGAAATATCGCCGCTGGACGTTCAACTGATCGAATTACGGTTTGATAAGAATGTACACCAGCAAAGCCCGATCCTGTTTGACCGTGAGCTTAACGTGGAAAACCAGGTCGTGATCGTTGCTGATGATGTCCTCAATACAGGCCGGACGCTCGCGTTCGCGTTGGAACCATTTCTGAAAGTACCGATGAAAAAGGTGCAGGTTGCCGTGATCGTCGACCGTAGCCATCACAAATTCCCGATCCATGCCGATTACGTGGGTTACTCACTCAGTACTACGCTTACCGAGAAAGTGGAAGTTGTTTTGAGTCGTGCGGATGAGGAGGGAGTTTATTTAAAGTGACAGGTATACATTTTTGTCAATTTAATATAGACTGATCTGCATTAGATTGACAAAAATGTATCATTGAGAAAAGCAGAGCTATTTTTGCCCTATTTCACCTCCATAATTTCTAAGATCACACTGGCTCTTCCTGCATTCACAACCGGATTAAATCCGGCCGTCATCAGGAAGTCGCCGGAGTAGATCTGATCTTCTTTGACCGCGCTCTTGGTATCGGGATAGAGGTTCAACTCCTTCACTTTGTATTTTTTTGCCGCATCCAGGCCTTGCAGTCTTACCGCAACGTCCGAACCGGCGCCATTGCGGTTGCTCACCAGGTAGGAGAATACAATCGCCCTATCCTTGTTTTTCGAGGCGAATAACAGGGAAGCAAAATCGTTCTTTTTGGGATCCGCCAACCGGTACAGGTCGCCATGCCAGACGATATCTTTGATCGCATGATATGTTGCCACCGCCTGCTGGCTGAATTGCAGGTCCTTCTCGTTTAAATGGCTCACCACGATGTCATAGCCTAGTTTACCCATCATCGCCACATCGGTGCGGAATTTCAATGGCTGCTTACCCCAGTCGGTCACGTGTGCGCTTTGTGTGAGCGAGGGAAAGAAATAGGAGTATTCCCATTGCATGAAAATACGTTCCAGCGGATCGGTATTATCGCTTGGCCAGAACTCCGTGAAATATTTCAATGCCTCATAATCGACGCGGCCGCCCCCTCCGGAGCAGAGCATCATCGGCACTTTCGGATACTTGGCGCGCAGTTTTTCCAGTACATGATATAAACCCTTCACATAATCCACGTAAAGCTGCGACTGCTTCTGTTTACTCTTTTCAAGATAAGCCGAATGTGCATTGAATGTAATCGCATTGCAATCCCATTTGATGTAAGCGATGCCGGGGTTTTCTGTGAACAGTTTATCGAGCATACCGAAAACGAAGTTTTGCACTTCAGGGTTAGCGAGGTCGAGCGGTAGCTGGTTACGCATATAGTGCTCCGGACGCTGCGGCTGACGGATCACCCAATCAGGATGTTTCTCATACAATTCGCTTTTGGGGTTCACCATTTCCGGTTCTACCCAAATCCCGAATTTGATACCAGCGTTTTGGGCTTCTTTCACCAGGTAACCAATGCCATGCGGTAATTTTTTGACATTCTCCTGCCAGTCGCCCAGGCCGGCCCGGTCATCGTTGCGGGGATATTTGTTGGCAAACCAGCCGTCGTCGAGCAGAAACAGGTCGACACCCAGTTTTTTACCATCTTTGAAGAGCCCGGCTAGTTTTTCTTCATTGAAATCGAAATAGGTGGCCTCCCAGTTGTTCAGCAAGGTCAGGCGGGAACCTTCGCCGTCGAGAATGCGGTATTTTCTGGCCCAGTCGTGGAGATTACGGCTTGCTTCGCCTTTGCCGTTTTCCGAGAAAGTATAGATAAATGATGGTGTTTTAAACTCTTTGCCGGAAGCAAGCGGATATTCGGAGGCATAGTTGTTGATCCCGGCTATCAAACGGAGATTATGGTAGGAATCCACTTCGAAATCCATCCTGAAATTACCCGACCAGGCAAGCGTCCCCAGCAGGACTTTTCCTTCTGTTTCGGTCGCGGGCTGACCAAAGGAAAGTTGAAAACTGGGAGGTTGGAATAGATTAGCCCTTGTACCCAGTTTGGAGTCCAATACCCTGATTCCAGCTGTCAATTGCTCTTCCTCGGGGTTCATTTCCTTTGCCCAGGTTCCGTTGTAATGGGTTAGGTAAAAGTCCTTTCCTGCAAAATAGAGATTAGCGGAAGCATACTTGTTTAAGGTAACTTCTCCTTTTTCACTGCTTTTGATCACGCTCCATTGTTCCACGACGTTTTCGCGAAAGTAGGTTTTGTAGAATAGCGTCACTTCTACTGAATACGCCGGATCTTTAAGCTGAATACTTGTAACAGCTACATTATCACCTTCACGGCGGGTTTGATGGCTGACGTAAACCAGGTCCGTCGACCTGTTCCCGTCTGCGTGCGTAATCTGCAATGCCGGTTCGGAGACACTCCAAGAACCTGCCGGGGTGTAAGCCGAGCTATAGATGCCTGCATTGCCGTCCCGCTGTCTGCTTTGAGAGGTTACGAGTTCGTATTCGGCAGGCTGATTGAGTTTTTTTCCAAAATAGATGATCGACAAATGCTTCTCCCGGTCGGTTTGGAGAACGAGTGCATTTTGGGATGTTTCTACGGGAATAATCACCTGGTTTTGAGCAGTAGATCCAAATGCGTGCAGGCAAAATAATAACAGGAGAATAGGAATGCGCCGGAGAAAATTCATGGGAACGGAATAGTAATGGTTTGCAATAAAAAAGGACCAACCATGGCCGGGTTACTTGCCAGAATTGATCCTGTAAAAGGTTTCAGGGGAGGTCAGGAGAATACCCGCCTCAGTTTGACATTCTCGACGGGGCGGATGATGAGCGGTACCTTCTCGATCTTCACGGAACTGCTGTCGAGACCGAACCATTTGTCTTCCGGTGTCGTGAAGTCTTTCACAAAGAAATAAGTCTTCATTACGAGCTGTTCCAGGAATGGCAGGTCGTTTTCAAACGAGAGGAACCGTTCGAGTACCACAAATCGGAAATCACCGGTGATATTCTGCTTACTCAGGGATTCGTAACGGCTGGTAATGTCCACTTCCTTGTTCAACACCATGTCTTCCACCACTTTTCGGAAGAACATATTGATGCGCTGATCGACGCGGAACCCGAGCCGGAAGTTGATTTTAATCACATTGTCGTGGTTGTCTTCATCGGACAGTACTTTATACTCCATGGTATAGGGATCATCCATAATGTCGACGTGGATGAACCAGTATACGTCGGCCCGTTTCGGGCGTTTTTGGAAAATCGAATAAATCACTTTCGTCTCGATCTCCGTAGCGCGGGAAGCGTTGGTCATGAACACCAGGTGTGTCGTATACTTCGGAATGCTGATATCTCTGCTGAGCTCGTGCAGGGCCGGGAGGTAGGTTTCGAGTTTGGTATATTCAGTAAGACGCAGTTTGATATAAAATGCTTTCAGCCACACGGCCATCAGCCCCGCCACAATCGTACCGACCATGATCGTGAACCAGCCTCCATGAGTGAATTTCAACAGATTGGCGCCCAGGAACATGCCTTCGATGAAGAGGTACAGCAGCATGAACACGATCACGATCCAGAGGTTCACCCGTTTCACGTACAAGTAGTACGAGAAGAGGATCGTCGTCATGATCATCGTCAGCGTGATGGCGAGTCCGTATGCCGCTTCCATATTCGACGATTTACGAAAGAAGAGCACTACTCCGCAGCAGCCAAGCCACAGCAGCCAGTTGATGCTAGGTACGTACAATTGTCCTTTCTGATCGCTCGGGTAGATAAGTCGCACTTTGGGCCAGAAATTCAGCCGGATCGCTTCGGAAATTAAAGTGAATGAGCCCGTTATGACAGCCTGGCTCGCGATAATGGCAGCCAGTGTAGCGATAACAACGCCAGGCAGCAGCCACCATTCCGGCATGATTTCATAAAAAGGTTTGCGGGCATCCAGCAGATTACCCATTTCAGTAAGCAACCACGCGCCCTGGCCGAAGTAATTTAGCAGAAGACATATCTTGACGAAAATCCAGCTGATACGAATGTTCTCGCGGCCGCAGTGGCCCAGATCGGAATAAAGTGCCTCAGCCCCGGTAGTACAGAGGAACACGGCACCCAGCATCCAGAAGCCTCCCGGATGTTTGGTAAGCAGGTCATAGCCATACATCGGATTGAGGGCTCTCAGGATCTCGGGATGATCCTTGATCTGGTTCAGACCCAGCACGCCCAGCATCACAAACCAGGTGACCATCAGCGGGCCAAACGCACGGCCTACGACTTTCGTACCAAAGGCCTGGATGACAAAGATCATCGTGAGGATCGCGATGACGATCGGAACTGTCTGGATATTAGGATACAATAATTGTAAACCTTCTACCGCGGAAGAAACGGAAATGGGGGGGGTGATTACCCCGTCGGCAAGCAGTGTACTTCCGCCGATCACTGCGGGAACGGTAAGCCACTTAGCGTGCTTTCGAACCAGCGCGTACAATGCGAAAATACCACCTTCTCCGCGGTTATCGGCCCGGAGGATCAGGATCACGTATTTGATGGTGGTCTGGAGTGTGAGTGTCCAGAAGATGCAGGAGATAGCCCCGTAGATAATCTCTTCGGTAATGAGCTCATTCATGATGATCGCCTGCATTACATAGAGTGGCGACGTCCCGATGTCTCCGTATATAATACCGAACGCCACCAGTAAACCGGCTGCCGTTACCTTGTCAACTTTGTGTTTTGATTCCATCCACCTATTTTAAGAAAACGGCGAAAGTTAGGAAACCGCTTGCAAAGAAGATATTATGGAATCGAAATTTAATTTGTTGAGTGATGCTTAACCTCCGAACGTATTGTAAAGCAGGTAGCCATTTAACCCGATAATAATCAAAGCGATGGTCCAGCTCAGCATGCTAACCGGGCGGGAGTTGGCAAAACGTCCCATGATTTTGCTGTTGGATGTGAAAAATACCAGCGGTACCACTGCGAAGCTCAACTGCAACGACAGGATAACCTGGCTGAATACCAGCAGCTCCGCCGTGCCTCTTTCTCCATACAGGTAGGATATGATCAACGCCGGAATGATGGCGATGCCCCGGGTAAGCAAGCGACGTATCCAGGGTTTTAGCCGGATGTTCAGAAAGCCCTCCATGACGATCTGCCCGGCAAGTGTACCGGTGAGAGTGGAGCTTTGGCCGGAGGCCAGTAAAGCCAGCGCAAAGAAGATACCGGCCAGACTAACCCCCAGAACAGGGTCGAGCAGATGATAGGCGTCGGTAATATCGGCAATTTCAAAATGGCCGTTAGCGTGGAATGCAGATGCCGCCAGGATCAGAATGGAGGCATTGATAAAAAATGCCAGGGCAAGTGATACGGTCGAATCAATGGTTGCGAAACGGATAGCCGAGCGTTTTCCTTCCTCGTCTTTCTTGAAATTGCGTGTTTGTACAATGCTGGAATGCAGGTACAGGTTGTGGGGCATTACCGTAGCGCCGAGAATACCGATGGCAATGTAGAGCATGCCGGGGTTGGTTACGATCTCCTTTTTGGGCAGCAAACCACCCATGATCCCTGACAATGAAGGTTGTGAAACAATCATTTCATACAAAAAACACAGCAAGATGAGGCTCATCAGCCCTGCGACAATGCTTTCGATGATGCGGAAACCTTTTTGCTGAAAGTACAGCACAACCAGCACATCAAAGGCGGTGAAGAGTACACCAATAGGAAGCGGCAAGCCAAATAGGAGATTCAACGCAATGGCCGATCCAATGACTTCGGCAAGGTCCGTGGCTGCAATGGCTATTTCTGAAAGTATCCAGAGTACAAATGAAACGGGGCGGGAATAGTAATCGCGGCAAGCCTGGGCGAGATCGCGACCGGACGCAATGCCCAGTTTGAGTGACAAATGCTGTAAAAGCATCGCGAACAGGTTGGATATCAGGATGACGGAAAGCAATTTATATCCGAAACGGGAGCCGCCTTCGATGTCTGTTGCCCAGTTGCCGGGGTCGATATAACCTACCGCGACCATCAGGCCAGGCCCGGTAAACGCAGCCAGTTTTTTCCAGAAACCAGCTCCTTCAGGTACGGCAATCGAGGAGTGTACTTCCGAAAGCGACCGGAGTTGGTGGCCTTCATCTGAGGTTTTCTCTTGCAAGGATCTATTTATCTTTAAATCGTCAATCATTTTCTGTGTCTCCGAAATAAACAATTTAGTTTGCTGAAAACAAAGATAAGGAAATTCTTAATATATTTTTAGGTTAGTCTAAATTTTTTATTTTACGGATTGGAAGTCGTACTTTTGCCAGATATCAAGACTGGTAACCGGGGCTCATTGGCAATGCAGAATTCCTTCACAGAAGAAAATTACTTAAAGATCATCCATTCACTTTCCGGTCGCGACGGGGTGGAGGTAAGCACGAACGCGCTGGCCGAAAGCACATCTACGCGCGCGGCTTCCGTAACAGACATGTTGCGCAAGCTGGCCGACAAGGGTTTGATCCACTATAAAAAGTACCAGGGCGTAACGCTTACCGAAACGGGAGAAAAAGTGGCGATCAAAGTAATCCGCAAGCACAGGCTGTGGGAGGTATTCCTGGTGGAGAAACTGGGTTTTGGCTGGGATGAGGTACACGATATCGCCGAAGAGCTGGAACATATCCCCTCTGAAGTGCTGGTTGAAAAGCTCGACACCTTTCTCGGACATCCCAAATTCGACCCGCATGGCGACCCGATACCGGATGCGAAAGGCAACCTTACCGAGCCGGATTATCGTTTGCTGACCGACGTTACGGTAGGCGAAAAAGTGCTGATGATGGGAGTGTTGGACCATGCGCCGTCGTTTTTACAGCACCTCGACCGGTCGGGGATTACACTGGGTTCGGTAATCGAAGTGAAAGAAATCAATGAATATGATAAGTCGGCCTCTGTACAGATTAATGCAGGGCAGACGTTGTTTATCAGTCTCGAGGTGTCCAAAAATCTGCTGGTACAGCCGATGAGACCCTAGCCAGCCATGAAATTTAAAATACTCGATCGCTATCTGATCAAAAACTTTCTGATAACCTACGTTTTCGTGGCATTCGTCATCGTGCTGATTATCTGTATGATCGACTATACGGAGAAAGTAGACGACTTCCTGGATAAAAAGGCGCCGTTACAGGAGATCCTGATCGACTATTATCTCAATCTTATTCCTTACTGGATCAACTACATCAGTCCGCTGATGGTTTTTATAGCGACGGTTTTCTTCACATCGCGTATAGCGGCACGTACGGAGATCGTCGCGATGCTCAGCAGCGGGATCAGTTTTATGCGGATGCTGCTGCCTTACATGGCCGGCGCCGTGGTGCTGGGGATAGTGACCTTCATCCAGGTGGGCTGGGTTTTACCGAAGGCCAACAAAATCCGGAATAGTTTTGAAAAAACCTATGTGAAAAACGAGTACTATTTCAGCGGGCACAACGTGCACATTACGATCGCGCCGGATGTTTACGCCTACCTGGAAAGTTACAATACGACGACGCAGACCGGCAATAAGTTTACTATGGAGACGATCAAGGGGACCAAACTTTTGCAAAAGTTTTACGCCGATAAGATCGTCTGGCAGCCTGCCAAGAAGAAATGGACATTGCAAAACTACCAGGTAAGGACGCTCGACAGCCTTGGAGAGCAGCTGAGCCGTGGAATGGCCATCGACACGACTATCAATCTTTCACCCGAGGATTTTGAGAGCGATTACAATCTCTTCGAAACCTTCACGCTTCCGGAACTCAATGCTTACATCGATCTGCTGAAAAGCCGCGGGGCCGACGGGCTGGAAGTATACCTGATCGAAAAGTACACCCGCTTTACCCAGCCTTTTGCAATTCTTATTCTCACCGCCATTGGAGTGATTGTTTCGGCCCGTAAAAGCCGCCGCGGGGTAGGCTGGCAGATCGCGCTGGGTTTCATGCTTGCCTTCATTTATATTCTTTTCTTCCTGTTGTCCAAGGGCGTGGCCGAGGCGGGAACTATCAATACGCTTTTCGCCGTGTGGTTGCCCAACATCGTCTTTTCCCTGATCGGTGTGGTTTTGTATAAAACATTACCCAGATAATATGCTGTCCGCCAATTCAGTCCGTTCCTATCTGCACTTGCATTTCCTGGTGTTGATCTGGGGTTTCACGGCCATTGTGGGGTTGATGGTGTCGATATCGCCGGTTGCACTGGTTTTGTACCGCACATTGCTGGCGGCTCTCGGGTTGGGAGTTGTAATCCTGTTCAGACAAAAAAGTTTCGCTGCCAACACTAGCGATCTTGTCAAAATGCTGGCAGTAGGTTTTGTGTTGTCGGCACATTGGATGCTGTTTTTTGCATCCGCGCGTGTATCCACAGCATCGGTATGCCTGGCGGGAATGGCGACCACCTCGCTTTGGACAAGTTTGCTTGAACCGCTGGTCAACAAGCGGCGGGTAAGTCCGCTGGAAGTAGGATTAGGTGTGCTGGCCTTTGCCGGGCTGTATGTAGTGTTCCGTTTTGAATTTGATCATGCATTGGGTTTAATGCTGGCAGTGGCTTCGGCGGTTCTTGCAGCGACATTTACAGTAGCGAATAGCAGGCTCGTGCAGCGAATCGATGCCTATGTGATCACTTTCTATGAGATGATAGGGGCCACATTGTTTTCACTGCTGTTCCTGGTGATTGCAGAGTACAGGGATTGGAACGGAGGAGCTCCATTTATTCCGGCACCGGCTGACTGGGTCTGGATACTATTCCTTGCGTTCATTTGCACGGTTTATGCCAGTACGATGGCTACGCAGCTGATGAAGCAGTTTTCCGCCTATCTGATCAATCTTACGATCAATCTGGAACCGGTTTACGGAATCGCACTGGCTTTTTTCATTTTCGGGGAAAAGGAGCGGATGACGCAGGGGTTTTATATGGGAACATTACTGATCCTGCTGGCTGTGTTATTGTACCCGCTGCTGACGAGCAGCATTTTAAAGAACAACAACCGGAAAATAATTGAGACAGGGAAATAGGCCTTATTAATACCGCCGGTGGTATGAAAAGGAGCATATTAACTTATTACTGCTATTTTTGTCGATTCAACCAACAGGGTGACATATGAATCCAGCTCGTTTACTTTTAGTCATACCATGCTACAATGAAGAGGCGATCCTGTATCTGACGTATGCTAAATTAAACACGTACTTCAAAGGAATCAAGAAGCAAGGGCTCATTGCGGAGGACAGTCGCATCTGTTTTATCAATGATGGCAGTCGGGACAAAACCTGGGCCATTATTGAAGATCTTTGCAGTAAAGACCCGGACATCATCGGCGTTGGGTTATCGCGGAATTTCGGGCACCAAAGCGCAATTATGGCCGGTCTGGAAAAGCATGTCGATCAATTCGATTGCTTTGTCACCATCGACGCGGATCTTCAGGACGATATCAACGCGATCACGGCCATGATCGAAAAGCACCGGGAAGGGGCAATGGTGGTATACGGTGTCCGCAGTGACAGAACTTCCGATACCTGGTTCAAGCGATTTACAGCCGAAGGTTTTTATGTATTGATGCAAAAAATGGGTGTGCCGGTGGTTTTCAATCATGCAGATTTCCGGCTGATGGACCAGCGTGTTCTGAAAGAACTGGGGAACTTCCGCGAAATCAATATGTTCCTCCGCGGTATCGTGCCGCTGATCGGTTTCCGGAATGAGAAAGTCTTTTACAGTCGTCTCGAGCGGGAAGCGGGCGAGACGAAATACCCGCTGAGCAAAATGCTGCTCTTCGCATGGAATGGCATCACTTCATTTTCGACATTCCCGATGCGGCTGGTATTGTATTTTGGGTTTGCCAACTTTTTTATCGCGATGGCGATCGTGGTGTATATCCTTTTTTCATTCCTGATCGGCCATACTGTACCAGGTTGGACGTCTACGATGCTTCCGCTCACTTTTTTTAGCGGCTTCAACATGATGGCGCTCGGACTGATCGGGGAGTACATCGGAAAGATCTACGAAGAAGTAAAAGGCCGTCCGCGCTATATTATAGAAAAAACTGTCAATGAATAGATTATATAAAAAATACCGGGTTGTTGGGAACTGGATCAACATTCTCCTGATGCTGACCGTGCTGGTACCGTTGCTGGCGCTTTCCTATTTTAACCATCCCTCGCCGGCCGACGATTTTTGCTACATCGACACTGTATTCAAAATTGGCTGGTTCGAAGCCATGAAGCTGTATTATACCGAATGGACGGGCCGTTACTTCGGTATTTTCCTCAATCATACTAACCCGCTTCTGTTTCATTCCATCACTGGTTTCAAGGTACTGCCCGTCGTACTGCTTTTCGGGATGGTGTTTGCCTTGTACAGTTTGTTCAGGCACCTTACTCCGACTTTGTCGCGGCTGGCGCATTTGGGGTTCGCGGGTGCGGTTTTCTTTTTATACATTCTAAAAATGGCCAGTATCGTGGAGGCATTCTACTGGATGGCCGCATTTGTGACCTACACCGTTCCTAATATCCTTACCCTGCTTTGGATCGTACTTGTATTGCGCTGGTACCGGCAGGACACACAACCCGCCAAGATATTTGTGGGGGTGCTTTCCGGCTTTCTGATTTTTGCCGTTATCGGAAGCAGTGAAACTAACCTGCTTATCATGATTTTGCTGGTTGGGGCGTGGCTGGCTTACCGCTTGCTGTTTAACAGGAAAATAGACGCTTTTATGGTGGCTATGCTGCTGGTTACAGCGGCTTCCTGCTACTTTTATTTTGCGTCACCGGGTAATGCGGCGCGCATTGGAGGAAATCCGCTGGGAGGCAACATGCCGTTTTCTGTTATTTCATCTTTTCAAAAGCTGGCGTTTCTTGGCTATGACTGGATCTTCCGGACGCCCCTGCTGTTCTTCTCCCTGGCGTGGCTGTTTGTGCTGTCGCGTATGTCGGAAGGTGCCCGGAACTACTTTTCGATCCCCGTCTGGTATGCGGTATTGTTATTTACAGGTGTACTTTCCGCTCAGTTGTTTCCTTCCTATTACGGGGTGGGAATCGAGCCTACGCCCCGCGTGATCAACTGTGTTTACTTCTTCTTTCTGATCGGGTGGTTTTACGTCATCGGCGTTATTTTCCATTATTTCAGAAAGCGGAGAATCACATTGTTGCAGCTCACCACACCCCGGTATGGTATCGTCTATGGTATTTTGCTGGTGTCGGTCGGGCTATCGTTCCTCCGTAGCAATAATGTGAGAATGGTTTACACCGATCTGATCAAAGGTAAGGCAGCCGCATTCGATAAAGAGATGTACCAGCGTTATGCGTTGCTCAAAAGCTCTAAGGAAAATATTCTCTATCTGCCGCCGGTCCGTTCCAAGCCGATATCCATCTTTCTCGACGATGATATCAAGACGGACAGCAGTCACTGGTGGAACAAATGTACCGCTGGTTATTTTGGTAAAAAGGCCATTTACATGAAAGATACCGAAAGTGAACAATAGCATTAAGAAGCCGCTTGCTGTTTTAGTGATGGCATTACCGGTGCTGGTCTGGATTGCAGTTATCCTGTATTATTCGGTCAATCTGCCGTGGTATGACGATTTTGATCCTTTTCCCGACTTCCTGCATAAATGGATAACCAGCAATGCGCTTCCTGAAAAACTGAAACTACTTTTTCAGCCGAATAATGAACACCGGATGGTGATCGGAAAGCTGGTTACAGTGCTCTATTATTGGATTACGGGACACCTCAATTTTACATTTCTGCACATTGCCGGCGCGTGTTTTACACTGGGTACCCTGGTGGTATTCTGGCGTGCATTCCAGCGGGCCAGGCTCAGCGCCTGGTATTTTTTACCGGTACCTTTCCTGCTTTTTCAACTTCAATATCACCTGATCTTCCTTTGGGCGATATGCGGACTGCAGCATCAGCCGGTTGTCTTCTTTGTATGCCTCTCAATGTTTCTGTTATCGGGTAACCGTTTTGCGGGCGCATCGCTCGCGGGCGTATGCGCCACGTACGCGATGAGCAGTGGGATTTTCGTGTGGCCTGCGGGTGTGATGATACTGCTCTTGCGATCGCAATACAAACAGCTGGCCGGCTGGTTGTTTATCGGTGCGTTGGCGGTGGGATTGTATTTCTACGGGATGTCGGCACAGGGCAATGAGTCCAGTTTCGCATTTTTTGTAAAGTACCCGCATTTGTCTGTCCTGGGCTTCTTCGCATTCCTGGGCGGATTGTTTGATGTCCTTCCGGAAAAATCGATCGTCGTGCGTTCGACGTTGCCGGTGCTGATGGCCTTCTTTGTGATGATATGGGTCACGATCTGGCTTTATCGGCAACTTGTTCCCTGGTTGGGCAGAACATTCAGGCAGACAAAAACACCAGATGCTACTGACCGTATGTCGGACGTCGAAGCGTTTCTGCTGGGTATTCTGACCTTTCTGCTTGTCGAAGCACTGGTCATCGGCTTACTTCGTCCCCGCTTCGGGTTCAATGTGATGATTGTGAGCAACTACAAGATATATCCTGCGTTGTTTTTAGCAGTGGCCTATCTTTCATTCATTGTTTCAACCCAAAATGAGCATGCGAGGAAAAGAGCGCTACGACTGGCCGCTTTTCTGGGGATTATCATCTGGGGTGTCTCGATCTACACCTATCTGCCGGTGATTACCGAGCGAAGAAAGTACTATACCGTAAACGGATATAACCAGGAGTATAATGGCTTCGGTTTGGGCCACGTACCCTATTCAGAGGCTGCGGAATATGTAGATAAACTGATGAAAAACCTGGTAAAAATGGGTGTTTATTCGTATCCGAAGGAAGGAAATGAGCTGGGACGCCAGGTGCATGCGTTCACGAAGCCATTCCCGGTGACAAGACCGGTCACCGTTACGCATCGCGAAAAAGGCATTCATCTGAACGACGCGGAAGGAGGCGTTTCTCCGGCCAGATCGAACGGGGAGTATGCTTTCATTCGAAATGCGCATCGCTTATATTTCTTTAAAATGGAACCACATAAGTATACCGGACGAAATGTTTTCCGGCAATACGATAAGGGTTCCGATATAGAAATACCGCACGCCTCATTACTCCCTGGAACGTACGATCTGGGCATAGTGAATGTCTCAGGAGGCTTGCTGGACGGAGGTATTCTTGGAAAAGTGACAATCCCTTAAATAAACGAATGTTTCGATAATGCATCGAAAGGTGTATTTTTGCCGCTACTGGTCATTGAAAAGCATAGCATATTGAAAACCCCTCAAATTTCCATCGTTGCGCCGTTGTATAATGAGTCGGAATCATTCCCATTGCTCGTACAACGTATCAATGCGCTGATGGACACCAGCCCGCTGTCGATTGAAGTAGTTTTGATCGACGACGGAAGCAAGGATGATACGGCACTCCGGATCAGGCAGCTGGCGTTGACGGATGGTCGTTATCACGGCGTTTTTCTTTCCCGCAATCACGGACATCAGCTGGCGCTCACAGCGGGGATTTCGGCCGCGCGTGGTACAGAGGCTATTTTTGTGATCGACGGAGACTTGCAGGACCCGCCGGAGCTGTTGCCGGAATTTTATAAGCTGATGCAGGAGGGAAATGATGTGGTTTATGCAGTCCGGAAGAAGAGGAAGGAGGGTTTTGTTAAACGGATGGGCTATTACTGGTTCTACCGGCTACTGCGCTCGATTTCATATGTTGATATTCCGCTCGACAGTGGTGATTTTGCATTAATCAGCCGACGCGTCGTGGATGTCCTGAAAAAAATGCCTGAGGAAAGCCGTTACCTGCGTGGAATGCGCTCCTGGATTGGGTTCAGGCAGGTCGGGTACGAATATGAGCGCGATGCGCGTGCGGCAGGAGAATCTAAATATTCTTTCAAACAGCTTTTCGGGCTGGCCTATAACGGGATCTTCAATTTTAGTGAATTTCCAGTGAAATTCATGAGCCGGGTCGGTATTGCTGCCATACTGATATCATTGTTGTATTTTGTGACCGTGGTGATTAAAAAGATGTTTTTTGCCCACGTGATAGAAGGTTTTACTTCCCTGCTTTTTGTAATTATCCTGTTCAGCGGGGTACAGTTACTGGCGCTGGGTATCATTGGAGAATATGTGCTCCGGATTTTTTTTCAATCCAAAAACCGTCCCTTGTTCATTATTAAAGAGGAAATAGTCAACCGGGAGTACATTTGACCTGATGGATTTTCATTCGATTCAATTTGCCATTTTCTTTATAGTTGTCACGCTGGCTTATTTCAGTCTGTCGTGGCGTGGCCGCTGGATGCTCCTGCTCGCAACCAGCTGTTATTTTTATATGGTTTTCAAACCGGTTTTCATCCTGATCCTGTTTGGAACCATCATCATCGACTATTACGCGGGGATCTGGATCGAGAAATCGCAGGAGCAACGGCAGAAAAAAATGCTGCTGGTGATCAGCCTGATCTCGAACATCGGTATTCTGGCTTTTTTTAAATACTATGATTTTGTGCAGGATTCCGTGAATACTATTCTTGCCAATCTCCATTTACGTCCGGCATTTCCGGCTTTTACACGACTGATCCCCGGCCCGATTGCGGAATGGATGACGACCGGAAGCGGGAAACTTCTGTTACCTATCGGCTTGTCTTTCCATACTTTTCAGGCCATGAGTTATACCATCGAGGTGTATCGGGGCAACCAGGTGGCGGAGAGGCATTTCGGCATTTACGCCTTGTACGTGATGTTCTACCCACAGCTGGTCGCCGGTCCGATCGAGCGTCCGCAGAACATGCTGTTCCAGTACCATTCATTTTTCAAGTATGATTTCGAGCAGGTGAAGGAAGGATTGATGCAGATGGCATTCGGGTTTTTCAAGAAAATGGTGATCGCCGACCGGCTTGTAATGCTTGTCGACTACGCCTACGAAGATCCTGCGAAACATAATGGTATTACGCTTATCGTGGCGACGGTTTTCTTTGCTTTTCAGATCTACTGCGATTTTTCGGGGTATTCGGATATTGCTATTGGTGCTGCCCGGGTGATGGGCTTTACATTGATGGATAATTTCAGGACGCCGTACATCTCGAAATCCATTTCTGAATTCTGGGGAAGATGGCACATTTCGCTGTCATCCTGGTTTAAAGACTACCTGTATATTCCTCTTGGCGGGAATCGGAAGGGGGAATGGATCAAATACCGCAACCAGTTTATCGTATTCCTGGTGAGCGGGCTATGGCATGGCGCGAGCTGGAATTATGTGATCTGGGGAGCGTTGCACGGATTTTACCAGGTCGCGGCTTCGCTCCGAGACAAATGGATGAAAAAAGCCGGCTTTGAAATGCCAAAGAACACTTTTACCGATGCACTCAGCGTAGTTTTTACGTTTGTGCTGGTCACCATTACCTGGGTATTTTTTCGAAATCACAAGGCCCCGGTCGGCAGGTCGTTTATGATCCTGCAAAAAATGGCCGGTTTCTCGTTCTCCGAACCATTGCAGACACCATTAAACCATATCGAAATGTGGTTTTGCGTTTTTCTGGTGGTGTCTCTACTCATCAAGGAGCACTATTGTCTGAAAATTCCCACCCGGAACACCACCGTGTTCTTTATATTGTTTGCCGTTATTATCTTCCTGAACTACATGCTGGGTGTGGTTTCTGAAAACCAGTTTATTTACTTCCAGTTTTAACAAGGTGGGAGAAAGAGGCAAACATTTGCTCTCAAATATTTGTTAACAGTTCTTTGAGCAGGCACCGACGTTCTTATTACCGATTTAAGTATCAATTAAAATGTACGAAGTAACATCCGACAACAGGCTAAAAAGCCTGATCGTAGTTGGGGACCGTGTTTTGATCCGTCCCAAAAGTCCGAGTGACCGCACCAACAGTGGGCTTTATCTTCCGCCGACCGTAACCGAGCGCGAGCAGGTTCAAAGCGGTTATGTGATCAAAGTGGGGCCGGGTTATCCCATTCCAGTGGCTGCGGAGGACGAACCATGGAAGGAGACCGAGGAAAAAGTAAAATACATGCCCTTGCAATCCAAAGAAGGCGACCTGGCTATTTATTTGCAACGCAACGCCATCGATCTGGAATATGATGGTCAGAAATATGTGATTGTTCCGCAGTCATCCATCCTGATGCTCGAACGTTCCGAAGACCTTTTTGAATAGAAAATTTGAAGTTTATGAGTTTAAGGTTCATAAGTTCAAAGGACTACGGACTTTGAACTCTAAACTTTGAACTCACTAGTCCTAACTCCTAAACTTTTGAATTCCTAAACACATGAAGTACAAATTTCTAGGCAACACAGGTGTGCTGGTTTCGGAGCTTTGTTTCGGGACCATGACCTTCGGCGGAGACGGCTATTTTGAGGTTATTGGCAAGTTGCAGCAGGAAGAGGGGACCGCGCTGGTAAAAACGGCTTTCGATAGCGGGATCAATTTTTTCGATACTGCCAATGTGTATTCTTACGGCAAATCCGAAGAAATACTGGGGCGGGCATTCAAAAGTCTGGGCATCAGACGGAGTGATGTAGTCGTCGCCACAAAAGTACGCGGCAGAATGGCATCTGGTGCGAACCAGATCGGTTTGTCGAGGCTGCATATCATGGATTCCGTGGAAGAAAGCCTCGCCCGGCTGGGTACCGATCACATCGACGTGTTTTATATCCACGGTGTAGATGTTGAAACGTCGCTGGAAGAAACCATGCGAGGGCTGGAAGATGTGGTGCGTTCCGGCAAAGTGCGATACCTCGGCGTAAGCAATCATGCTGCGTGGCAAATCATGAAGGCCAACGGTATCGCCGAAAAAAACGGCTGGACGAAATTTGTGGCTTGCCAGCATTATTATACTATCGCCGGTCGCGACCTGGAAAGAGAGCTGGTGCCGATGATGAAGGACCAAAACCTGGCTCTGATGCCATGGAGCCCGCTGGCAGGTGGATTTTTGTCAGGGAAATATACCCGCAATGGCCAGTCGGGCGGCGATAACCGCCGCGACAATTTTGATTTTCCACCCATTGATAAAGAAAAGGCGTATGACATCATTGATGTGATCGGGCCTATCGCGGCGGCGCACGGGGTATCCGTCGCCCAGATCGCATTGTCGTGGCTGCTGCACCAGCAAAGCGTAACGAGCGTGATCATCGGTGCCAAAAAGCCTGAACAGCTGAGTGACAATATTGCAGCGACATCGGTGGTGCTGACCGGCGATGAGCTTCAAAAACTGAATGAGGTCTCAGTGCTGAAAACAGAATACCCGCAATGGATGTTCGAGCGTCAGGGGCGCGACAGGATCCCAGGTTGAATTCAGTTTGAATGCACGGTCGAAAGACGGTGCATTCTTTTTAGTTATCGATCAAATACCAGCTATGAAAAATCTCATTTATGCCATCCTGTTTACCGGGTTCGCTTCGTCCGTTTACGCACAGCAGCGAAGCGTAGCTATCACAATCGACGATGTGCCTAATGTACATTTGTTCGAAACCAGCGGTTATTCTTCCGGTTTACTCCGAAAGCTGGACTCGCTGAACCTCCCCGTCGCTATTTTTATCAACGAAGGAAACCTCCGATTGACCAAAGCTTTTGAAAAGAACAGATCCCTGCTTCAAAGCTGGATTTCGAAGCGGTACGTTACCGTGGGAAACCACAGCTATTCGCATCCCAATTTAGGGGAAGCCGGTTTCGACACATTCAAGGAACAGGTATTGAAAGGTGAAGAGCTGAGCCGTCAGATGGCAGTCAGTGCGGGAAAGAATCTTGAATATTTTCGTTTTCCCTTTAATGGCATGGGTAGGGACAGTGCTGAGCAGGTCCGTATGCAGCAGTTCCTGGCAGAGAAGCATTACATCTCAACCCCTTTCACCGTTGAAAGTGAAGACTGGCTTTATACACAACTTTATGAGAAGGCTTTGCGGGATGGCAAACGGGAAGAGGCGAGGACCATTGGTAATCGTTACGTAGCCCTCAGTCTTCGGCATTTCGACTATTTTGACAGTCTGGCCGTCGTGGTCACCGGGAAACCTGTCAGGCAGATCTACCTCTGCCATGACAATCGGCTGAATACGGATTTTCTGCCTGCACTGGTGCAAAAATTGAAAGAAAAGGAATATCGTTTTATTAGCCTTGCGGAAGCGATGAGTGATCCGGCCTATGGTTCGTACGGCTATTATTATGGTAACGCCGGCTTTTCGTGGGTGTATCGATGGGTGAAGGATGCCGCTTCCCGTCGCGCAGCGATGCGTGCGGAGCCTTTCGACCCGGAAACGCAAAAAGCCTATGAAGCGACGACCAAGAAGAAATGAAAAATCGGACATTAAAAAAGCACGTCCCTCGGAGACGTGCTTTCGAAATGTCTTTATTATGACTAACCTTAGATAACTCTTACGTTAACTGCGTTTAGACCTTTTCTTCCATTTTCTACCTCGTAAGACACTTTGTCATTTTCGCGGATATCGTCTTGAAGACCTGAAACGTGAACGAAAATGTCTTTCTCACCTGTTGATGGTTGGATGAACCCAAATCCTTTAGATTCATTGAAAAACTTAACTGTACCTTCTGCCATTAGAATTGTTCTTATTATTTGTAAAAGCCAAATTTAGATAGAAAATACAGAAATCCAACACTAAAGTTCTTTACCATAAAATTATTTTCAGATATTTTAATGAGTTTTGTATCATGCCGTTAGTCCAACTCAAATCAAAAATATCGCCATATTGGCTTCCAAATGGGCATTTTCAAAGCATTTATCCGGCGCTCTTCCGGCAGATAACCGGTATAAAATATTTTCGTGAAAAAATTGTAACTCCCGATGATGACTTTCTGGACCTTGACTGGTCGTACGGAGAAACGGAGCTCAACAAACCGCTTGTCGTACTGTCTCACGGACTCGAAGGGAACAGTACACGTCAGTATATCACAGGCATGGTAAAGTTGCTGAATCGTCAGGGCTTCGATTGCCTGGCCTGGAATTTCCGGAGCTGCGGAGGCGAAATGAACCAGACGGCGAGGTTTTATCATAGCGGCGCCACAGACGATCTTGGGCTGGTGTTGCGGCATGCGCTTGCCCGGGGTTATGATCGCGTTCACTTAATGGGTTTTAGCCTGGGAGGTAATCTTACACTCAAATATCTCGGGGAAATGGGCGGGAATGTAGACCCACGTATCAAGAATGCACTGGTTTACAGCGTCCCTATGGATCTCAAAGCGTGCAGCCTGTCCATTATCCGACGTGAAAACCGGGTATATATGCACCGTTTTTTGAATACCCTGAAACCAAAGGTAGCCGCGAAGGCAGCGCGTTTTCCGGTTGAGATCAGCTTGAAAGACCACCGGAATGTCCGGACACTCTACGACTTTGATCACATTTATACCGCACCACTGCACGGCTTCGACGGTGCAGACGATTATTATGCGAAATGTAGCTCTATGCATTTTGTGGATGCCATTGCGGTTCCCACGATGATCATCAATGCCCAAAACGACCCGATCGTACCTTTTTCGAGCCTGCCCCTGGACCTGATCCGTGCCCATCAGCTGGTGTGTATGATTGCAACGCCTGACGGCGGACATTGCGGTTTCCGACCCGCACGTCTGGCTGGCGGGTTTTACTGGTCGGAAACCCGTGCCGTGGAGTTCCTTACACAGGGAGCCTGAGATACTTTTGCAGACAAGAAAACTGATCCAAAGATTATTTTGTTAGTGTCATATCTAAACAGATTTGGTAATTTTGTGGCCTGTTTCAGACAGACCGGACCCTTAGAGATAAAAATCACGTTAACTCGATCATTTTTCCAGTTATTTCCCGCTTCATGTCCACATTAACTCTCAATCCACCACCGTACATTATCATCGATTTCGACAGTACTTTCACCAAAGTGGAAGGGCTCGACGAATTAGCCGCGATCGCCTTGAAAGGCCATCCGGAGCGTGATCAGGTTGTTCAGAAAATTTCTGACCTGACCAATAAGGGTATGAATGGCGAAATGTCGTTTGCGGATGGCCTGCGCCAGCGCATCGCCTTATTGAAAGCAAACCGCTCACATATTGACGAGCTGGTTTCCTTCCTGAGGACCAAGGTTTCGGATTCGTTTAAGCGGAATACGCAGTTTTTGACGGAAAATACGGAGCAGATTTTTATCGTTTCCAGCGGGTTTAAAGAATTTATCGTACCGGTAGCGACGGAAATGGGGATTCTGGCCGATCACGTATATGCCAACGAATTTATTTTTGATGAGGAAGGAAATATCATCGGCATCGACGAGGAGAATGTGCTGTCGATGGACGGCGGAAAGATCAAGATCCTTTCGGCATTGAACCTGTCCGGTGACGTTTATGCCATCGGCGACGGTTATACGGATTATGAACTAAAAGCGTCGGGCCTCGCCAACCGTTTTTATGCATTTACTGAAAACATCGAACGTCCGAGAGTGACAGCCGTAGCCGATCACATTGCCACTTCTTTTGACGATTTTTTATATGACAATAAATTCAGCAGAAGCCAGTCTTATCCGAAGAGCCGGATCAAGGTGCTTTTGCTTGAAAACGTGCATCCCGTGGCGCGGAAGGCATTCGAAGAAGAAGGCTTCAATGTAGAATTCGTAAAAGGCGCTCTCGATGAGGATGAACTTTGCGAGCGTATCAAGGACGTATCCATTATTGGTATCCGTTCCAAAACTACCATTACCAAGCGCGTGCTCGAAAATGCGAACCGTCTGATGGCGATCGGTGCATTCTGTATCGGAACCAACCAGATCGACCTGGACGAGGCAGCTAAAAAAGGTATCGCGGTGTTCAACGCGCCTTACAGCAACACCCGCTCTGTGGTGGAACTGGCAGTGGGGGAAATGATCCTGCTGATCCGTAATATCGTTGGCAAGAGCAATTCCATGCACAAAGGCATCTGGGACAAATCTGCGAATGGTAGCTTCGAAATCCGTGGCAAGAAACTCGGTATGGTAGGTTACGGCAGCATCGGTACGCAGCTTTCTGTGGTTGCAGAAGCTTTGGGTATGGATGTGTATTTCTATGATGCGGTTGAAAAACTATCTATCGGAAATGCCAAGAAGGTAAATACACTGGAAGAGCTTCTGGCAATGTCCGACGTGCTGAGCTTGCACGTGGACGGCCGTAAGGAAAACACCAATATGATCGGCAAACGCGAGTTTGACCTGATGAAAGACGGTGTGATCTTCCTGAACCTCTCACGCGGGCACGTGGTGGACATTAAAGCGCTGGCCGGCGCCGTGAAAAGCGGAAAAGTAGCCGGTGCGGGTGTCGACGTGTTCCCTAAGGAGCCGAAAACCAACGATGAAATGTTCGAAAGCGAGCTGCTTGGCTTGCCGAACGTGATTCTGACGCCACACATTGGTGGTAGCACCGAAGAGGCGCAGGAGAATATCGGTCATTTTGTGCCTTCCAAATTGCTGGAATTCATGAATAACGGCAGCTCATACGGCAGCGTCAACTTCCCCGAGGTACAATTACCAAAGCTGAAAGATTCGCACCGTTTGCTGCACATCCACGCGAACGTACCGGGCGTGCTGGCGAAGCTGAACCAGATTTTTGCGAAAAACAATATCAACATCACCGGGCAGTATCTCAAAACCAACGAGCATATCGGTTACGTGATCGTTGATATTGCCAAGGATTATACAGAGGAATTTATCCAGGAAGTGAAAGAGGTGGAAGGAACGATCCGTTTCCGGATGCTTTACTAGGAATTGGAGTGAATGGTCGGGCCTGTCAAGGCTGCTCATTCACTCATTCAGTCACTCATCGCACCGGTAACCCGGTCATTCAATCAGTAATAATGTCATTAACTTTTTTCACTCCGGGCCCGGCGGCGTTGTATCCGACGTTCGAGCAGCATTTGAAGACATTTGTCGACAACCAGCTCGGCTCGATCTCCCACCGCAGCCAGCAGTACCGCGACTTGCATAAATTCACGGTCGACCAGCTGCGGACGTTGCTCAACGTGCCTGACACGCACGCAGTCCTATTTTTAGGTTCCGCTTCGGAAGCTTGGGAACGCATCCTGTTCAGTACTGTTGAACTCGAAAGTTTCCACCTCGTGAATGGCTCGTTTTCGAAGAAGTTTTACGACTATTCGAATGCATTGAACAAATACGCCCACAAGTTTGAAAAACCGATGGGTGAGGGCTTTGTTGCTTCGGAAATTGAAGTGCCCGAATATGCCGAACTGATCGCCACGACGCATAACGAAACGAGTTCGGGTGTACAAATGCCGGTCGCTGAAATTCATAAATTGAAACAAAAGCACCCTGGTAAGTTCATCGCGGTGGATATGGTATCATCCGCACCGTATCCGGAGCTGGATTACAGCATTATTGACACGGCGTTTTTCTCGGTTCAAAAAGCATTCGGTTTGCCGGCAGGGTTAGGCGTATGGATCGTGAACGAGCGTTGTCTCGAAAAAGCGAAGAGCATTCGCAACACGTATTCCATCGGCGCACACAACGACCTGCCGACACTTTGGAAGAACGCACAAAATAACGAAACGCCAGCCACGCCAAATGTGATGGGAATTTACTTGTTAGGCAAAGTTGCGGAAGATTTCAATCGTATCGGTGTGAAGAATATCCGCAAGGAAACCGAGCAGAAGGCAAGTATGATTTATAAATTTATTGAGAAGACATCAGGTTTCTCTGCATTTGTGAAGGAAAAGGCTTTCCGCTCTCAAACAGTCATCGTAACGGATACCGAAGCGCCATCGGCTGATATCATCAAGAGCATTAAGTCAAAAGACATGGTGATCGGAAGCGGTTATGGGGCTGGAAAAGCCACACAACTGCGCATTGCCAATTTCCCGGCGACTTCCGTAGCAGACACCGAAAAGCTGATCCACGAACTCGGAAAGCTCTGAAAAAATAGCTTGTAGAATAGTGTTACCAAAAGGGTGCATGAACGTACAAATGTTCAGGCACCCTTTTTCTTTTTTTGATGAAGCGAAACGATATTCTTTGGAAATCAATACTGGAAGACATTTTTGATGATTTTCTGAAATTCTTCTTCCCCGATGCTGATGCAGTGTTTGACATAGAAAAGGGTTTCGAATACCTGGATCAGGAGTTGGAGCAGCTTTTTCCGCCGGAAGGCGATCAATTTTCGCCTAAATTTGTGGATAAACTTGTAAAAGTATACAGTCGGTCTGGACTTGAAGAATGGATTTTGATTCATATCGAAGTGCAGGGCTACCGTGATAACGACTTTGCGGAGCGTATGTTTACCTACTACTATCGTATTTGGGACAAGCACCGCAAGCCGGTCACTGCCTTCGCCATTGTTACGGATGATTGTAAGCATTATCATCCTTGTGAGTTTGTTCAAAGTTGCCTGGGAACGAGCTTGTGTTTTCGGTTCAACAGTTACAAAGTATTGGATCAATCAGAGGAAGAACTGGCTGTCAGCGACAATCCGTTCGCCCAAGCCATCTTCATTACCAAGACCGCGCTCATTGGAAAGAAGCTTTCAGCAAATGATCTATACCGTTTGAAAATTGACCTAGCAAAAAGGCTTCTGGACCGCAATATTCCCAAATGGAAGATTGGAAGGCTGATGAATTTTCTGCAATTTTATGTGAGGTTAGGCAGTTCAGAACTCGACAGAGCGTTTGACCTGGAAATAGATAGGGTAGTTGGTAAACACGAAATTCCTATGACATTCGAAGAAACTATTTTAATGATTGTGAAGGAGGAAGGTAAAGAAGAAGGGCTTGAAAAAGGTTTGGAACAGGGGGCATCGCAGGAACGCATTGCCCGCAATACGACCTTCGTCCAAAATCTGCTCCGTGAAACGAAATTCACCCAGCGGGAAATCGCCCGGTTAGTTGGTGTCCCAGCTGCATTTGTGAGAGAAGTAAAGCGAAACTTGTAGTAGTACCACATACAAAAAATCACAAGGTTGCCCCAAAGGCAGCTTTTTTCGTAAATACCAAATGGCCGAACTACGATAGTCGATCACCCAATGGTATTTTAAGGATAAATTTTTAGCTTTATGCTTTCTTACGAAAACATACAGAAGCGGTGATTCATATTGCTACCTCAACGGGCGATACCAAGGACTATGATCTGTGGCAACGGATTCGCACGGGCGATGAGGGAGCCTTTACTGCAATTTTTGAAAAATACCACCGCACACTTTACAACTACGGCAGCAAGCTTTCCAGTAATTCCTCGCTGGTTGAGGATGCCGTCCAGGATGTGTTTATCGACGTCTGGCGGCTGCGGAATAACCTTACTGAAAACGTCACTTCCGTTAAATTCTATTTATACCGCGCATTGCGGCGGCGCATTCATGTGGCGCTCGACAAGTTCCCTTCCATGGAGGAGATCAGCGAGCTCGACGATGAGGATACACCTGCCAACCACATCCATTCCGAAGCGATGCTGATTGAAGTGGAATCGTCTTCCATGCGCGCGCAACGCATTCAGGAACTGCTCGCGCAGCTACCCGAGCGGCAGCTCGAAGCACTCACGCTGCGCTATTTCGACGACTTCAGCATTGAAGAAATCGCCGAGATTATGGCCGTGAATGAAAAGTCTGTCCGCAACTTTATCTACAAAGCGTTGACTTCCCTTCGCCAGAGCCGGGAAATCCTGCTCATTTCTTCCCTGATTTTCTGGCTGTT
This sequence comes from Dyadobacter ginsengisoli DSM 21015, assembly GCF_059568735.1. NCBI lineage: Bacteria > Pseudomonadati > Bacteroidota > Cytophagia > Cytophagales > Spirosomataceae > Dyadobacter > Dyadobacter ginsengisoli. Next base: position 384,245 of record NZ_JCANTY010000003.1, on the reverse strand, counting down.
ACTATTTATTTAAAAATATTTCTTCAAAAAATTTCATTTTGGAGAGGTCAAATCCGCGTTTCGTCGCTCTGTACTATTGAACGACGAACTGCATCCCGCGAAACATGAAGCATGATCCTTATTCTCTGACCGAGCTGATCAGAAATGAAGAGTTTATCGCCTGGGTAATGCATCCCGACGAACTCAGCGACCGCAAATGGCGGGCCTTCCTGGAAAACAATCCCAGGAAACGCAAAACTGTGGAGTCCGCGCGGGAATACGTCATTCTATTGGCAAAGGACACGGGGAGGCATCAGCCTACCCAGAAGCAAAGCGATAGAATGTGGAGTATCGTCGAAAGCCATATGCATGACGATGTGCAGAAAACGCCGGACGAAGAGCCGGTTCCGGTTTTCAAAACGAGTCGCGGACACGGATGGCGCTGGGCGCGCGTGGCCGCATCGGCAGCGCTGATCCTGAGCATTGGTTCGGTGAGTTACTGGTTCTATTACAAGAAAGCCGATGGGCCTCTGCAGGAAGTAGCAGTGCGGGAGGAGGTCGGCTTGCCCAATACGATTCAGAAATATAATGATACCGACAAGCCGATGACGGTGCTGCTGCAAGACGGAAGTTCGGTAGTGCTCCAACCCGGCGGCAGGCTAAGCTATTCGGAAGGCGTGAACAGGAAACGCAGAGAGGTTACCTTGACCGGAAAAGCATTTTTTGAAATAGTAAAAAATAAGCAGAAGCCGTTCCTGGTATACAGCTACGGCCTGGCTACGAAAGTCCTCGGTACCAGTTTCACCATCGATGCATCTTCGGAAAGCAAGGACATTAAAGTGGAAGTAAGGACGGGTACTGTTTCCGTATTTTCCATTAATAATCTGGATAATACCCAAAAAGAGGCCGTTCTGGACAAGCCCGAGTTGGAGGGGGTAACGTTGAATCACGATCAGCGGATCGCGTTTTCGAAGGAGAGTGGTAAGATCATTCCGTTGCCTGCCGTGGTGGCGGTGGCTTCTGAAAAGGATGTTTCAAAACAGCAGTTTGTATTTGATGAGACACCGGTTTCGGAGGTGTTCCGGATACTGGAAAGCGCCTACAACGTCCGGATCGTTTACGACCGGGAAAAAATGGGCAATTGCCCGCTGAACGCGACTTTGATCGGGCAGCCTTTCAAGGAAAAGCTCGATGTGATCTGCAATGCGCTGGACGCGCAGTACGAAATGGCCGATAACCAGATAACGATCCTGGGAAAAGGATGTAAGTAGTTTTTAACCTGACATATCACATTTTACCCTAAACGCCGCCTATGACGTAACGATACCCTATTGCCTGAAAATAAAAAAAGACCAGCCATGTTCCAGCATGACTGATCCCAGGTTCCCCCACAGTAACGGACATTACTGCTACATCCATTTGGACAATGGATGAACAGGGGAAGATTTCGTTGAATAATCTCCTTAAACAACAAATTCATTCAAAAATATGAAAAAAGTTCGACGACCTGAAGACTTTCTCATCAAGCTCATGCGAATAACATTAATACAATGTATCCTGGCTGGCCTGTTTGCGGGCCTCACGTGGGCGAACGACGGGAGGGCTCAATCCGCATTGAGCCAGAAGGTTACCGTTGATATCCGGAACGAGGAGATCAAAACGATTTTCGCGCAGCTGGAAAAGCAGACCAATGCGAAGTTTATATTCAGCTCAAAATTGATCCAATCTGGTCGCCGGGCTTCGGTAAAGGTTAAAAATGGCTCATTATCGGCCGTTTTGGATGCTTTGCTGAAACCCCTTGAATTGTATTACAAGATCAATAACGACCTGATCGTGATCAAGCCCGACCATGCTTCGGCTGAACCTGTTTCGGAGGAAACGCCCATTGTGGAAATCACCGCCGAGACGGTGGATAAGTCCATTTCAGGGGTTGTTAAAGATGAGGCCGGTGCAGGTTTGCCCGGCGTTAGTGTGGTATTGAAAGGTACACAGACCGGTACTTCCACGGACGAAAAGGGCAATTTCTCCCTGACGCTACCCAACGGCGAGCATGTGCTGATCTTCTCATTTGTGGGCTTTATCTCCCAGGAAGTAGCCGTTCCGGCGGGCCAAAGCGCATTGGATATCGTTTTGAAAGTAGATAACAAAGCGCTGGAAGAAGTGGTTGTGGTAGGTTATGGTACGCAAAGAAAAGAATCACTCACGGGCGCAATCGCCACGGTTACGAGCAAGGACATTGAGCGCGTGCATGGAGGTTCGACAGTGAGCTCGGGTTTGGCGGGGAAAATTCCTGGCGTCACATTCCGGATGCCGGATGGCCGTCCGGGCGCGAGTGCCAATATCCAGATCCGGAACATGGGTAACCCGTTGTTCGTGATCGACGGAATCCAGCAGGATGCAGGCCAGTTCAACAACATTTCTCCTAACGACATCGAGAGTATTTCCGTATTAAAAGACGCTTCCGCGGCTATTTACGGGGTTCGTGCAGCGAATGGGGTAGTGGTTGTGACGACCAAACGCGGTAAAATGGGTGCGAAAAATACGGTGAGCGTCGATGCTTACACTGGCTGGCAAAACTGGTCGCGCTTCCCGAATGTCGTGAACGATTCCTATCAATGGATGCACGGCAAAGCGGAAGCGGAGATGAACCAATTTGGCAAAACGTCGATCACGCAGGCCGAACTTGAAAAGTATCGTGTGGGTACCGAGCGCGGTTATCAGACATTTAACTGGAAAGACTTCATTATCAAAAAGAATGCGCCGTTAAGCTCGATCAACCTGAACATGACCGGCGGTTCGGATAAAATCAACTATTACATTTCAGCAACACGCCTGAGCCAGAACTCCGTGCTGGGCCGGGAATTTACATTTGACCGTACCAACATTCAGAGCAACGTCGATGCGAAAATCACCGACCGTCTGAAACTGGGTGTGCAGATCAACGGACGGATCGAGAAGCGCGACCAGCCCGGTATCCCCGGTGCGGACGACTATTGGCTCCCTCGTTTCGCGATCCTGCGCAACCGCCCGTTTGAGCGCCCGTACGCAAACGATAACCCTGAATATCTGAACGATATCAAGCACAACGAAACCAACTGGGCTTATAATAACAAGAAACTCGGCGGCTACTGGACTGAATACTGGCGCGTGTTGCAAACCAACTTCTCGGCAGAATACCAGATCCCGGGCGTGAAAGGTTTGAGCGCGAGGGGAATGTACTCCTACTACATCGCCGACCGCGTCATGAACGGACACGAGTACACCTACAAGGCTTACACCTACAATCCAAACGACGACACCTACACTGTTACCGGCGGCTCCACCAACCCGTGGCGCGAGCGCGGTACTAAGAAAGTAATGCGTAATGTGTACCAGGGGCAGCTTGCCTACAACAACACATTTGGCAAACACACGGTAGGCGCTACCTTCGTTTCGGAATGGCAGGATGAGCAGGTACAGGAGCAATGGGTACACGCCGTGCCCAAAACGAACGTGTTGCCATTGATATACTTTCCAACCATGGATACGTATAATGATACCGATACTGAGCTGGCGCGTATAGGGTACATCGGTAGGGTGAATTACGATTATGGCGGCAAGTATTACCTCGAAGTTTCGGCCCGTCGTGACGCCTCGTGGAAGTTTGCGCCGGACCGTCGCGTAGGTTATTTTCCCTCCGCTTCCGTGGGTTGGAGGATCTCCGAAGAAGGTTTTTTCAAAAAGGTAGTGGGCGAGCGCAGCATTCTGGATGACCTGAAATTCAGGGCTTCCTATGGTATCCTCGGGGATGACAACATTCTCTTCGATAACGACCCGAACAGGCCGCTGAGCCCGTACGCATACCTGCCAGGCTATGATTACAACAAAGGAAATGTGATCCTGAGCGGCAATGCCGTGGTAACATCGCGTGACAAAGGCCAGATCATCAATACGATTTCATGGTTTAAAAGCAAGATCCTGGACATCGGTGCTGACTTCTCGTTCCTCGGAACCAAAGTCACCGGTAGCGTGGATTACTTCTACCGCCTCCGTACCGGATTGCTGGGCCGTAAATACGACATCCTCGTTCCCAGCGAGCTGGGTTACTCGTTGCCCGACGAAAACGTGAACAGTGACTCGCAGCGCGGCTGGGAGGGAGCATTGACCTACAATGGAAAAGCCGGCAATGTCAACTACTCGATCGGCGGTAATGTATCGTTCTCACGCACACGCTTCGATGCGTCGTACAAGCCGATCTTCAACAACTCCTGGGACCGCTATCGCAACTCGAAGGAAGACCGTTACAACAATATTTTCTGGGGATATGAGGCAACCGGCCAGTTCCAGTCGGCACAGCAGATTGCCGAATATCCTGTGAATATCGATGGCCAGGGCAACCGCACATTGCTGCCGGGAGATTTGATTTACAAAGACATTAACGGAGATAACGTGATCAACGGCCTGGACGAGAGACCGATAGGCTACAACGCTACCGGCCAACCTAATGTGAATTTTGGGTTGAACTTTTCCGTAAGCTGGAAAGGCATCGGTTTCAATGCCGACTTCTCAGGTGGCGGGATGTATTCGTGGAACCAGAACTACGAGCAGCGCTGGCCATACCAGAACGAAGGTGCTCTGAACAGCATCTTCCTCGACAGGTGGCACCGTGCCGATCCGTTCGATGTGAACAGCGAGTGGATCCCGGGTAAATATCCCGCATTTCGCTATAACGACGGCGACCATATCAATTACAAAAACTCCACATTCTGGGTGCATAATGTGAAATACATCCGGGCCAGAACGATCGAGCTCAGCTACTCCCTGCCGAAATCGATCCTGGAAAAACTTCGCCTGCAACGCGCCCGGTTCTATATCAACGGCTACAACCTGTTCTCGATCGACAACGTGAAAGAATACGGTATCGACCCTGAGATCGAGAACGATAACGGACTGCAATTCCCGCAGAACAAGTTTGTGAACATAGGCATCAACCTATCTATTTAAACCGATTGGATTCCAACATGAAAAAGATATTTCAAATACTATCTATTGCCGTATTGACATTGGGTTGGAGCTGTAACGACGACGATTTCCTGAACCGTCCGCCGACAGGACAGCTTTCGGAAGAGCAGATCTGGACAGATGAGGGCCAGGTGCTTTCAGTATTGGGCGATCTGTACAACCGCTACGTCGATCAATCTACATTCAAAACGATCCGGGTCGGGGACGTAGATGTTCCCGGATGGACAACGGTGGGAGAATTCAATGAAGCATTCTGGTCGGAAGCGGGCAGGTATAACAATTTCCAGAACAGCGGCTGGGGCTTCGGTTCATGGGCCCACTGGGATTATGCCTACATCCGCGAAATGAACCTGTTTATTCAGAAATGTACTGCCGCTGAAAAGCTCAGCCCGGCCGTTCGCGAGCGTTACCTTGCCGAGGCACGTTTCCTGCGTGCGTCCTACTATTTTGAGTTGGTGAAAAGAATGGGCGGTGTGCCGTTGATCCTCGAACCGATGGCGTACGACTACAGCGGCGATCCGAGCTACCTGCAACATCCGCGTGCGAAGGAGTCGGAAATCTATGATTTTATCATCAAAGAGGCCGAGGAAATTAAAGACAAACTCCCGGCGACACCCGGCGAGAAATCGCGTGCTACCCAGGCTGCTGCGCTGGCAATGGAGGTGAGAGCGGCCCTCTATGCGGGTTCGATTGCCAAATACGGGGCTAATACGCCAGCGGTTTCATTGCCGGGCGGCGAGGTAGGCATTCCGGCGACGATGGCGAATGGTTATTATACCAAAGCATTGGCAGCTGCCAAGGAAATCATTTCCGGCAAGGCGGGTACCTATGCATTGTATACCAAAAAGCCGGACCTGGCTGAAAACTTCGCCAGCATTTTTTATGATAAGGCTAATAATTCGGAAGTCATTTTTGTAGAGGATTTCAAACTGCAAAGCGGAAAGGTGCATTACTTCACCGGGTGGAACCAGCCGCGTTATGGTGCAGAGGAAGAGGAAGGAGGGCGCATTAACCCTTCACTGCAATTTGTCGAAGCATTTGAGAAACTGGACAACACCTTCGCGCCGATCCCAACCACCAATGCAAACGGAACGCCGATTTACTACAACGACCAAACCGACATTTTCGCAGGCCGCGATGCCCGCCTTGCCGGAACGGTGATCTTGCCCGGTACCACATTCAAAAGCCGCAAAGTGGACATCTGGGCAGGTTACCAGCTCGGTAACGGCACGATCATCAGCGGCGACGACCGCGGTGCCCAAAAAACGCTCCCTGGCAAAACGGTACCCGAGCAGGTTGTAGGCTTCGATGGCCCGATCGACGGATTTGAATTCACCGCGCAAACCGGTTTTTACCTCCGCAAATACCTCGACCCGGTACTCGGCTCCGGCCAGCGCGGGGTGAACAGCGAAGTGTGGCTCGTCCGCTACCGGTACGCCGAAGTGCTCCTGAATGCAGCAGAAGCTGCGTTTGAACTGGGCCAGGCAGCGGAAGCGGCAGGTTACATGAATCAGGTCCGCGCACGTGCAGGACTGATAACGCCTTTGAAAGCCTCCGAAATCAATTTCGACCGCCTAGTGCATGAACGCCGCGTGGAGTTTGCATTCGAAGGGCATCTTTTATATGACATGAAAAGATGGCGCATCGCCCACCTCATTCAGGACGGTAATGCGATCACCGCAGCGGAAGTTTCGAAAGACCTGGGTAAAGCCACCAAGCGCAACACGCAGCCGTGGGGATTGTGGTCGTACAAAATCTACGATCCGGGCTCAGCCAACAATGGCAAGTGGATTTACAAACCGGTCAAACTGAGCCGTGTCACCGGCGCCGACCGTTTCCAGCTCGGGAATTACTATTCGTACATCGACGACGCGATCATCAGCAATAACCCCAAGCTCGTCAGAAACCCGAACCAATAGGCCATCACATTCAAACGATACGATCATGAAAATCAGATTTCATATAATGCCGCTTGTTGCGATGGTTGCGCTCCTGACGGCTTGTGACAAAGACAACTACACCGAACCCAAATCGACGCTCTCGGGCCAGATCGTGTACAAAGGCGAGCCGGTGGGCGTGGAAGAAGGCCAGGTGCGGCTGCAACTCTGGCAACCCGGTTTTGGCAAGCTGGCCGCTATCGACGCGCCGATCGCACAGGATGGTTCCTACTCGGCATTGCTTTTCGATGGAAGCTACAAGCTGGTTTTTCCAAGAAACCGGGGGCCATTCAAGACGATTGCCAAAGACGCTGCTTCGAAGGATACGGTGTTTGTAAACCTTTCGGGCAACCAGACGTTGGACGTGGAAGTAATGCCTTACTACATGATCCGCACACCACAGTTCAGCGGAGGGGAGAGCAAGGTGAATGTTTCATTAAAACTTGAAAAAATCCTGACGGGCACCGAGGGTAAAGACATCGAAAGGGTCTCATTGTATGTAAACAAAACCGATTTCGTGGCACGCGCTACTAACGTCGCCGTAACGGACCTGGCGGGAACGGATGTCAAGGATTTGAATGCGATCAATATCACAGCTACGGTCCCTACGCTTTCACCGGCGCAAAATTATGTATTCGCAAGGGTAGGCGTGAAGATCAAGGATGTAGAGGATATGGTTTTCTCACCGGTCCAGAAAGTCAATTTATAAGGGGTTGATTCCCGCACTAAAACCGAAACTTTTCTTTAAAAACTAATTTGAATGAGGAATTACATTGCACTCCTGCTTGTCGGGCTCATCGCGCTGGCATGTGCAAAGAGTAAAATGGGGGGCTCAGCCACCGGAACGTCGGCTGTTAAGACCGGTGCAGTCAAAGGCCGAAGGGCCGAAGTATTGTTCCTGGGACACAACAGCAAACACCACGACTCGGGCAAATACGCGCCCTGGCTGGCGGTGAAGCTGTTCAAAAGCGGTATCAATATGTCGTACACGGCCGATCTTGCCGACATTAATGCTGAAAACCTGAAAAAATACGACGGTCTGATCATCTATGCCAATCACGATTCGCTGTCGCCCTCGCAGGAAAGTGCGATGAAAGCATTTGTGGAGGGCGGAAAAGGGCTCATTCCGATCCATTCGGCTTCGGGCTGTTTCAGGAATTCTTCCTGGTATATCAAAACAATAGGCGGCCAGTTTGCCTCGCACAAAACGGGCACATTCAAAAACACTATTCTAAAACCGGATCACCAGGTCATGAAAGGTATTACCGACTTTCAGACCTGGGATGAAACTTACGTACACAAAAACCTGAATCCTGACAAGACCGTCCTGGGCGAGCGCGTGGAGGGCCGCCCGGAGGGCGAGGTGCACGAGCCTTACACATGGGTGCGAAACGAGGGCAAAGGCCGCGTTTTTTACACGGCATACGGTCATGAGGACAGCACCTGGACCAACCGGGGCTTCCTAGACCTGGTACGAAACGGCGTGCTATGGGCAATAGGTGACAAAGTGCAGACGCAAGTCGCAGCATTGAACCTCCCCGATGTCGATATTTACCAGTCGGATACGATTTCGCATTATACCAAAAGACATGTGGTGCCCAAAATGCAGGAATCGCTTTCGCCAGCGGAATCCAACAAGTTGACGCAGGTCCTGCCGGAGTTTGACATACAACTTTTTGCCTCCGAACCCGATATTACCAACCCGATTGCCATGGCCTGGGACGAGCGCGGGCGGCTTTGGATCGTCGAATCGGTCGATTACCCCAACACATTCAAAGAAACCGACGGTGCCGCCAACGACCGCATTAAGATTTGTGAGGATACCAATGGCGACGGCAAAGCCGATAAATTCACCGTTTTCGCCGACAAGCTGAATATCCCGACGAGCATCGTGTTTTCCAATGGCGGCATTATCGTTTCCATGGCGCCGGATTTTGTATTCATGAAAGACACCAATGGTGACGACGTAGCCGATGTGCGCGAGGTGATTATGACCGGGTGGGGCAAGAACGATACCCACGCCGGGCCGTCGAACTTGCAATATGGATTTGATAATAAAATCTGGGGCGTACTTGGTTACTCGGGCTTTAACGGAGTGATCAATGGGAAGAAAATGAGCTTCTCCCAAGGCGTTTACCATTTTAGTCCGGACGGTAGGAACTTCGAATATCTTGGAAGCAGCAGCAACAATACCTGGGGCCTGGGCGTCACGGAAGATAACAATGTCTTCCTCTCGACTGCCAACAACACCCACAGCGCGTTCTTCTCGATGCCGGGCCGGCTGATGCAGCGGACTCTGGGCGAAGAGCAGGCATCCGTTCAGGCGGTTCAGAAGATTGACGGGCATTACGATGCACACCCTATGACGCCCAACCTGCGGCAGGTGGATGTGGTAGGAGGCTTTACTTCCGCCGCGGGCCATCATTTTTACACCGCGAGAAATTACCCGAAAGAATACTGGAACCGCGTCGCATTCGTAAGCGAGCCTACGATCCGTTTGGTACACAAAGCCATTCTCGAACCGGATGGAGCGGGTTTCAAGGAAAAGGACGGCTGGAATTTCATGGCAAGCTCCGACGAATGGTTCGGCCCGGTACAAGCCGAAGTAGGCCCCGACGGCGCGGTTTGGATCGCGGATTGGTATAACTTCATTATCCAGCATAATGTGTTTGTACCGGCACAATCGCCTTCGAAATTCATTCTCCCGTTTGAAGAGCAGCCACACGGCTTGGGTAATGCATTCAGCAGCCCCATGCGTGACCTTAACCACGGACGCGTTTACCGCATTGTTTACAAAAACGGAAAGAAAACGCCTGCATTAAAACTCTCGAAAGACGACCTGCCCGGATTGCTGGCTGCATTGGAAAACGACAATATGTTCTGGCGGATGACGGCGCAGCGCTTGCTCGTGGAGTCGAAGAAACTCTCGGTGGTGCCGGATTTGTATAAGATCATTAATAATCCAAAAGTCGATGAAATCGGGTTGAACAGTCCTGCAGTGCATGCATTATGGACATTGCATGGCCTGGGCGCGCTCGATGGTTCGAATGCGGAGGCATTGCAGGTCGTGAACAAAGCATTGAGCCATCCGGCAGCGGGTGTGCGCAAAGCTGCGGCGAGTGTTTTGCCTAAGCAGGAGCAAAGTTTTGAAATGCTTGAAAAAAATATGAAAGACGCCAATTTGAACACCCGGCTAAGTGTATTCGTGGCCCTCGCGGAATTACCGGCGTCGGAAAAAGTGGGCGCGGCTGTTTACCAGGCATCCCTCGACGAGCAGAACGCGAAGGACCAATGGCTTTCGCGTGCGATTCTGGCAGCGGCCATCAAACATGAAAAAGGCTTTCTGGCGGCTGCCGGCAAAGGTTCACAGCCGTCGGCATTCACGACCCAGGTAACGGAGGCGCTCAGCAAAGAGGTTTATCCGTTGGGAAGGAGAAATACGCTGCAATTCCCGCCTGATGTGACAGGCAAGGAGATCACGATCCGCGCCACGATCAACAAGGGCCGTGACCGTGCATTGCAGGGCTTCATTGCCGGTCAGGGCGGAAAAGACGGCGGTTATGCCCTCTATATCCAGGATGGCAAGCTGATTATGGCCGTGAAACAGCATGGCATGCTGAGCCAGGCAGCCACCACCGGCAGCCTACCCGATAAATTCGACGTGGTAGCAAGCCTGACACAGGGCGGTACCATCCGAATTGAAATAGATGGCAAAGAAGCGGCTACCGGAAAGGCACACATGCTTTTCAATGCACCGCTGAGCAATTCTTTGCGGTCGGGCGAGGATATGGAAGGCGAGGACAGGATCGGTCAATATGAGGGGCGTTTTGGTTTTGTCGGAAACTTCCAAAAGGCTTCCCTCGAACTCAATCGCCCTAATGAAGGCGGAAGCAATGCGGCTTCCATGGCGAAAACAGCTTCCAAACCGGCAGCGTCCGATGCGATGGTGATCGAGCTGAAAGTGGAAAAGGAGATCATGCAATACGATAAAAAGCTGATTACCGTGAAAGCGGGCCAAAAAGTGGTGATTAACCTCGAAAACCCGGATGGAATGCAACATAACCTTCTGATTATCAAACCAGGCACCTTGCAGAAAGTAGGTAAGGCCGCGGACGAACTTCTAAGTAATCCGAAAGCCGCCGAAATGCAATACGTTCCCAAGATCCCGGAAGTTTTGCATTCGACAAGATTGGTGAACACCGGTGAAACGGTAACCCTGGAATTTACCGTGCCGGCCGAGTCCGGCGACTATCCCTACGTATGCACATTCCCGGGCCACTGGCGCGGCATGAACGGAATCCTGCGCGTGGTAAAGAGTTTATGAGTTTAGAGAGTTCAAAGTTTAGAGTTTATGAGTTTAGAGAGTTCAAAGTTTATGAGTTTAGAGTGATGTTAATCTTTGCTTAAACTCAGGAACTGCCTAATGAAAAACCCTTTAAATCTTAGTCTCGCAAGCCTTGACCATTCACTTTTAGACTCATACACTCTTAAACTCAACACTTTAAACTCATAGACTCCTAAACTCTAAACTCCCAAACAAAAAATGGCCCGTTCAAACTTGAAAACCATCGCCACATTAGTGCTTCTGTTAGCCTCGATTGCCCATCATGTGATGGCGGAAATTCCTGGAAAGAAAAAGGCGATCCGTGTGCTGCTGGTAGGCGGCGGCGCATCGCACGATTTCGACCGGTGGTATAAGCAGGAAGATGTACAAACGCTGCAAAAAGATGGCCTGGCAACAGTGGAATATACCAGCAACCCGACGACCATTCTGGCCAAACTGAAAGACATCGACGTGCTTTACCTCAGCAACAACCAGCCCATTGCCGACGAAGCGACACGCAAAGCCATTTTCGCATTCGTGGATGCCGGGAAAGGCCTGGTACTGGCGCATCCCGCACTCTGGTACAACTGGGCCGACTGGCCTGAATACAACCAGAAGCTCGTAGGAGGAGGCTCGAAAGGTCATGATAAATACGGACCGTTTGAAGTAACCATTACCCAAAAGCACCCGGTAACCAGGGGCGTCCCCGCGACTTTCAAGCTGGATGACGAACTGTACTACTTCAAGCCGGATGCGGCAGGAACGCCCATTGAAGTACTGGCCACATCCAAAGCCGAAGGTTCGGACAAGATTTTCCCAAGCATTTTCATCGTCAAATATCCGAAGGGGAAAATCGTAGGCATTGCATTGGGCCACGACGCCAAATCGCACACCATCGAGCCTTATCAAACCATTCTGCGCAACGCCGTAGCATGGGCCGCAAAGTAGGCCTCATTTCCTCGGGGTTTCAACCCCGGGCCGAAAATGGTTGAGCCGCAGGCTCAAAAAAAGAAGCAAATCAATCCATTTTTAAACCCGGGTTGAAACCCGGGGGCATTAAACAAAAAAGCAATGAGCGACAAGCAAATCACAGTAGTTATCGTGGGTATGGGTTTTGGGAAGGAATTTATCCCCATTTATCAAAGCCATCCGAATATCAAAGCGGTCGGCATTTGCACACGCAGCAAGCAAACCCGCGACGAGCTGACTGCCAAATTCAATCTGGACCCTAACCTCGTTTTCGAGCATTTCGAAGATGTTCCCAAGCGCGACGACGTGGACGCGATACACGTGGTAACCCCCGTACCCGACCACGCCCGCATGACGCTTGCATCCCTGAATGCCAACAAACACACCGCCTGCACCATTCCTATGGCGATGACCGTCGAAGATTGCAAGGCCATTGTAGAGGCCAAACGCCGCTCGGGTAAGGTATATATGATGATGGAAACCGCGCTTTACACCCGCGAATTTCTTTACGGCCTGAACCTCGCGCAGACCGGCCAGCTCGGACGCATCCAGTTTGTACGCGGCTCACACATTCAGGACATGAGCATGGAGGGCTGGGACGAATATTGGAAGGGCTACCCGCCGATGCTGAACGGCACGCACGCCATTTCCCCGCTTTTGAAAATCAATAATACCATTGCCGAAACCGTCGTTTGCCACGGATCGGGTCGGTTGAGCGAAGACCTCGCCAGCCGTTATGGATCGCCATTCGCCGTTGAAACAGCCACATTTACATTGAAAGGCACCGACGTGGTGGCCGAAGCGACCCGTTCGCTGTTCGATGTCGTGCGCCAGTACCGCGAGAGCTACGATGTGTACGGCACCAAAATGTCGTTCGAATGGGAGCAGTTGCAGGACGAGCAGCATGTGATCTTCGATGGCGGCGAAAATGCATCCCGCATCGATGTGCCGGATACCGACGAACTGCTGATCGAGCCGATCAAGCATTTTACGAAAAGGGAAAAGATCGACGATCCGAACCACGTATCGTTTCTCCAAGGCGCGGGCCACGGCGGTTCGCACCCGCATTTGGTGCAGGAATTTGTGGCAGCGATCGTGGAAGGCCGCGATTCAGCGGTGGATGCGGCATTGGCTGCCAACTACACCTGCGCGGGCATTTGCGCACACGAGTCGGCCATGAAGGGCGGCATCCGCGTGGATGTGCCGAGTTTTGAAGAATAATTTTTTATCCCAATAAAAAGCCAGGCCTCAAAACCTGGCTTTTTGCTAAACCTGACCCCTTATGCTATTCGGAGCCAGCACATTCATCTGGGTTTCCCCATTCTCAACGGAAAATATTGACCTGCTCACCAAGGTCAAAAACATGGGCTACGACATCATCGAAATAGCCGTAGAGGACACGGCAATCATCGACTGGAAACTCATCAAAGACATTGCCCGCGACCTCGATCTTAAAATCACCATCAGTGGCGCATTTGGGCCGGAGCGGGACATTTCGAGTACCGAACCTACATTCCGGGAAATTGGCAAACAGTACATTATTGATTGCATTCGCATTGCTGAGCAAATGGACAGCCCTGTATTCGGCGGGCCCGTTTATTCGGCGGTGGGCAAGACACGCATTGTTTCGGAAGAGCAGAAAAAGCAGGAGCGGGAATGGTGCGTCTCTATTTTAAAGGAAGTAAGCCAAATCGCCGGGGATAGCGGGGTAACGCTCGGTTTGGAGCCGCTGAACCGCTTTGAAACCGATATGGTGAATACGGTGGATCAGGCGTTATCTATATTAGACGAGGTAGGGAATCAGCACCTTAAAATCGTGCTGGATACCTTTCATTCCAATATTGAGGAAAAAGATATTCCGGCTTCGATCAGGAAAATCGGGAAAGACCTGCTTTGTCATGTACAAGGCAACGAAAGCGACCGCGGCACACCGGGAACCGGCCATCTGGAATGGCAGGGCATTCAGGAAGCGCTTTCCGACATCGGTTATAACGGCGCCGTAGTGATCGAAACCTTCGGACAACCCTCCAAAGAACTCGCACGCGCGGCCTGCATCTGGCGGCCATTGGCGAACAGCGCCGATGAGCTGGCGGAAGAAGGGCTTGCTTTCTACAAGAAAATGTTTGTTCCAACACATTCTACTATCAATGCGTAATATCCTGATTGTCTTCTTGTACATCATAGCGGCAAACCTGCAAGCGCAGGTACCCGTCGATTTAAAAGGTTTTGACAAGAAAAGTGGTGTCCAGGCGACCGTCAGCGATGCAATGTTGAACGTTGAATGGCCCGCCGGAAATGCTGAAACCGGGAAGGTTTCCATTGATTTAAACAAAACAAACCCGCTGATCGGCAGCTTGGGCATTGGTTCCAGGGAAAAACAGTATACCATCGCCCGCAACCTCGATCCGGCCATTATCCTGACCGTAGGCAAGCGCGACCTCGTTTCGCAAAATGGGTGGAATATTTTCTTTGATAAAACGGCCTACCAGAAATACCAGAGCTACGCCGTCAAGCTCGATAAGACCGACGTAAAAGTGACGAGTAATGGCTCCCGTACGGAAATCACGGTCAATGGCGCCAAAGCCGGACTGTTCTCAGGCTCCATTCAATTTACATTATACAATGGCAGCCCGCTCATGAATGTGGCGGCGGTAATGACTACGAACGTCGATTCGCTGGCCGTGATCTACGACGTGGGCCTCACGTCCCGCGAAACGCCCTGGGAGAAGCTTTTCTGGGCGGATACCGAGGATTTTATGCGAAGTACCCGCGTGGCAAAAATGGATACGGTGGAAATGATGGCCGTGAAATACCGGACGATCGTCGGTCAGGGCAAAGAGGGGAATCTCGCCGTTTTTCCAGCGCCGCACCAGTATTTTTATCCGCTCGATAACTGCTATAACCTCGAACACATCTGGTACGGCGAGAATTACCGCAACCTGCTTCCGGGCTTCGGTATTGGCATCCGGCATGACCTGTTGGGCGATCGCCGCTGGGTGCCGTGGTTCAATGCACCGCCGGGGACACAGCAGCGCTATAACTTCTTCTGTTTGCTGAGCCGGGAAAAGGATGGCAAGGTGCTCGAAAATGTGAAGGTATTTACGCATTCCGATAAATATGAGCCGATTCCGGGGTATTACACGATGTCGAGCCATTTCCATCAGGAGCATATCGACGATGTACTGACACGTAAGCCGCTCCCGGATATGCCCGGTTTTGTAAAAGCATTCCGGAATACGGGGCTGAATATTGTGCATTTAGCGGAATTTCACGGTCCGGGTAGCCCGCGGGGCCCGGAGGTAAAGCGCTGGCCGGAGCTGAAAACAATGTTTGCCGAATGCGCCCGGCTTTCGGGAGGCAATTTCTTGTTGCTGCCGGGTGAGGAACCAAACAATTTCTTTGGTGGGCACTGGATGAATATTTTTCCAAAACCCGTTTACTGGCTCATGTCGCGGGAAAAGGACCAGCCTTTCGTCGAAGACCATCCCGAATACGGCAAAGTATACCGTATTGGCAATAAAGAGGAAATGCTGAAACTGCTTGAAATGGAAAATGGCCTCGCGTGGACGGCGCACGCACGTACGAAAGGCTCCACCGGCTTTCCCGATAAGCATAAGGATGAGCCATTCTACAAATCCGACCATTTCCTGGGCGCGGCATGGAAAGCCATGCCGGCAGACCTTTCTCAACCCAAACTCGGCAAACGCGTGCTCGATCTGATGGACGATATGGCCAACTGGGGCTACAAAAAGAACGTCCTCGCAGAGGCCGACCTGTTTCGCATCGAGCCAAATTATGAATTGTACGGCCATTTGAATGTCAATTACCTGCAACTCGACCAGCTCCCGCGTTTCGAGGACGGCTGGCAGCCGGTGCTGGACGCCATGCGTAAAGGAAAATTCTTCGTCACGACGGGCGAGGTCCTCATCCCGGCATTCAAAGTGAACAACGCCGTGGTGGGGGAAACGGCGAAACCGGACGCGAAAGGTCATGTCGAAATAGCCGTCGATGCCCGGTGGACTTTCCCACTCAACCGCGCCGAAGTGATCTCGGGCGATGGCAAGGAGGTTTTTCACGACATTATTAATTTGAACGACACACAAGCATTCGGCCAGAAAAATTTTAAGTTTACCCAAAATATGAAGGGCCGTAAATGGCTGCGGGTAGAACTTTGGGATGTAGCCGCCAACGGCGCATTTACCCAGATTATCTGGCTTGAATAACTATAAAAAACCGAAACAAAAATGATTAAGTCACTCTTATCACTACTCTTGCCCATTGTGTTGGCGGGCCCCGGAGACAAGGAATACAAAAACCCCGTTTTCGAGCCCATTCTTGCTGACCCCACGGTGGTGAAAGGCGACGACGGCTGGTTCTACGCCTACGGGACGCAGGATGATTGGGGCGATGGCAAAGGTTCACGGCTTGTTCCGATCGTCCGTTCGAAGGACCTAGTGCATTGGGACTATGTCAAAGAGGCATTCCTGACCAAGCCGGCCTGGAAAGAGAAGGGCGGTATTTGGGCGCCGGATGTGGTGAAAGTGAATGGCAAATACCACATGTATTACGCCTATTCGACCTGGGGCGACGTGAACCCGGGTGTAGGGCTGGCGATTGCAGATTCGCCGGCGGGGCCGTTTGTGGATCAGGGCAAATTGTTCAATAGCCAGGATGTGGAAGTCCCGAATTCGATCGATCCTTTTTATCTGGAAGAGAATGGCAAGAAATACGTGTTCTGGGGCAGTTTCAGCGATAAACCTACGCAAGGGACTTACGGGGTGGAATTGTCGGCCGATGGCAAATCGGTGCCCGACCTTTCGAAGAAATTCAAAATAGCAGCGGGTGATTTTGAAGCTGTAATGATCCAGAAAAAAGGAGAGTACTTCTATTTCCTGGGATCGAAAGAAAGCTGCTGTGAATATGAAAAGAGTAAATACCATGTCCGCGTAGGTCGTTCCAGGTCCATTTTTGGACCATTTCTCGATCATGACGGGAAAGATTTGAAAGAGCGGGGCACCGGGACGTTGTTATTGCATAGCAACGATGTATACGCCGGACCGGGTCACAATGCGCGTTGGGTTACCGACGATGCGGGCAACGACTGGCTATTGTATCATGCGATCCTGAAAGCCGATCCGCGCGTGTCGACAGGCGCGAATCGCCGTGTGTTAATGCTCGACAAACTTTCATGGAAGAACGGCTGGCCGGAAATTTCCAATGCCGAACCAAGCTTAGAAAACCGGCCTGCACCACTTTTTAAATAACAAAACCAATTCTAACACCTGATGAAATTCCTAAAAACGACGATCTGGGCCGTTGCAGCCTGTTTAATGTTGCAGAACTGCGCCAAGAAATCAGACGAAAAGAAAGAAGAACCCCCCGCGCAAGAGCAAAGCGCCGACCGCGAAATATGGACCAAAGAGCAAGCCAAGGAATGGTATGCCAAGCAGGGCTGGCTTGTAGGCGCCGACTTCCTGCCGAGCACGGCCATTAACCAGCTGGAAATGTTTCAGGCAGAGTCATTCGACACTGCCACCATTGATAAAGAGCTGGGCTGGGCGCAAAACATTGGAATGAACACCATGCGCGTTTACCTGCATGACTTGTTGTACCAGCAGGATTCGGTAGGTTTTATCAAACGCCTCGACACATTCCTCGATATTAGTAAAAAGCACAATATCAAGCCGGTACTCGTGCTTTTCGATTCCTGCTGGGATCCATTCCCGAAACTGGGTAAGCAGCGCGACCCGAAACCTGGCGTGCATAACTCAGGCTGGGTACAAAACCCGGGTTTCGATGCATTGAAGGACAGCACGCAATATCCGCGCCTGGAACGTTACGTGAAAGGCACCGTAGCTGCATTCGGGGACGATGACCGTGTGCTCATGTGGGATATCTGGAACGAGCCGGATAATACCAATAACAGCTCCTACGGTAAAGTGGAACTGCCTAATAAAGTGGATTATGTATTGCCATTGATGGTGAAGTCCTTCGAATGGGCGCGTTCGGTGAACCCTTCGCAGCCATTGTCGTCCGGCGTATGGGCAGGCGACTGGTCTACTCCACAGACTTTGAAGCCAATCGAAAAGGCGCAGATCGACCAATCCGACGTGATCACATTCCACAACTACGAAAATGCGCAGGAGTTTGAAAAGCGCATCAAATGGTTGCAGCAATACGACCGCCCGATGATCTGTACCGAATACATGTCGCGCGGCAACGGCAGCTTCTTCGAAACCTCATTGCCGGTTGCCAAGAAATACAATGTGGGAGCTATTAACTGGGGCCTCGTGGACGGCAAATCGCAGACCATTTACCCTTGGGACAGCTGGAAAAAGACTTACACCAAAGAGCCGGATCTGTGGTTCCACGATATTTTCAGAAAAGACGGAACACCTTACAAGCAGGCGGAGGTTGATCTGATCAAGAAGTTAACCAGCGAGAAAAGCAGCTAGAATGACAATTAAACGGCCCGGTAGTTACTTCCGGGCCGTTTTGATTATCTCTTGCTGAGTTCAGCAACGAATGAAAGGTCACACCTTTATTATTTTTGAAGATACCTTTTGCGGGTAAACTTTCGTATTTCAACCGGTGGAATCATCCTGAATCAATATCTTCACGGCGAAATTCTTAACCCAATTTTATGAAATTACGGTACTCGTTAATGTCGTGCCTACTTGCCACAGCCCTGCTTTTGCCACGGGTGGCGGAGGCGCAGAGAAAGCAATCCAAACCCAATGTCATCTTCATCTACGCCGACGATGTCGGTTATGGCGACCTGAGTTCTTATGGCGCAACCAAAATCAGCACGCCCAATATCGACAGGATCGGCAGGGAAGGCATCCGTTTTACGAATGCGCATGCCACGTCCGCCACATGTACCCCTTCACGGTTTGCATTGATGACGGGCAAATATCCCTGGCGGCAAAAAGGCACCGGTGTGCTTCCGGGAGATGCTGCGCTGATTATTCCGACCAATCAACTGACATTACCCGCTGTTTTTCAGCATGCAGGATATAAAACAGCCTCGGTGGGCAAGTGGCACCTCGGGCTCGGCGAAAATAACAGGCAGATCGATTGGAACAAACCCCTTACAAAAGGGCCTAATGAGGTCGGTTTTGATTATGCGTTCTTCTTCCCAGCCACTTCCGACCGCGTTCCGACTGTTTTTGTCGAAAATCACGATGTCCAGGACCTCGACCCGGGCGATCCAATCGAGGTAGATTATTCCAAAAAAATTGGCAACGAGCCTACGGGACTCGAAAATCCGGAATTGCTCAAATTGCCCGCCTCGGCAAACCACGGACATAATAACACGATCGTCAACGGCATTGGACGGATCGGTTGGATGACGGGCGGTAAGCAGGCCCGTTGGACTGATGAGGAGATAGCCCATGTGTTTCTGAGTAAGGCCGAGCAGTTTATCGAGGATAACCGGAAGAGTCCGTTCTTTCTCTATTTCTCGCTGAACGACATTCATGTACCGCGAATGCCGAGCACGCAATTCAAAGGAACGAGCAAAATGGGGCTGCGCGGTGATGTGATTCTGCAAATGGACTGGACGGTAGGGGAGATTTTGAAGAAATTGGACGAGCTCAAAATCGCGGACAATACGCTGATCATCTTTTCGAGCGACAATGGCCCTGTGCTGGATGATGGTTACGCCGATTGCGCCGTAGAACTGGCGAAAGGTCACAGCCCGGCGGGACCGTTGCGCGGCGGCAAATACAGCGCATTTGAGGGCGGTACCCGTGTACCCTGGGTCGCACGCTGGCCGCAGACGATCAAACCCGGTTCGGTATCCGACGCATTGATCTGCCAGATCGACCTGATGGCGTCGTTTGCACATTTCTTCCAGCAAAAAACGGGCAGTGAAGAAGGGGTAGATAGCTTCGACGTTATGGACGCCATGCTCGGTAAAACGCAGACGGGGCGTACGTGGCTCATCAAGCAGGGTGGTGCACTTTCCATTACCCAGGGCAGCTGGAAATACATCGAGCCCCGGGAAGGAAAAGCGGTTGCCGAATTGACCAATACCGAAACAGGGAATAATCCGAAGCCGCAATTGTACGACCTGAGCAAGGATATCGGTGAAAAGAACAACATCGCAGAAAAATATCCGGCGAAGGCAAAAGCCATGGCCGCTGAGATTGAAAAAGTGCGCGAAGCAGGGCGTAGCCATAAGTGATTTTAAGTGCGACGAATGCACGAATTAAACACGAAACACATTCGTGGCTAGTTTGTGCATTCGTGACATATCAAAAAATATTCGCTACTCCTAAGTTACCATTACAAACCCTCAGCGTCTAAATGCATAAACCATCGTCGTTTATGCAAAACATTTATTCATTCCACTTCCCACTGGCCATTCTGTTGCTGCTATCGGCAGGCATCGATGCGCAGACAGTATATTTTCATCAGGATTTTAGTCAGACCACCTCGCTGGTTAATCCGCAACCCGACACCGGGCAGTTTAGCCATGTGATCCTGACGGCCCCGACGCTTTCCTACCACAAATTTCATAAAGGCTACATGGAGCTCGTCCGCACGCAGCAGGATTCCGCGACGGGGGGCATTATACGCGCATTACGTGCGACTCCGTTTACGCCCGGTGCGGAAACACTTGTCGTACGGCTTCGTCTCAGCGTGGAGTCGATTGGTGAGGCAGCTCAAAATGCGGTGTACTTTTATATCGGGGAAAGTTTTAATCCCGTCAATAACTCATTTCCCGGTAATGCGCTCATGTTCGGCAAATGCTCGGTCAGTTTTTCCGATGACTCTTTTTTAATCAAAGATCTCGAAACGTTGCTGACGAGCAAAAGCTACCCCGTGAAGACCAGCGTCACATTAACATGGGTTCTGAACAACAGTACGGGATCCCTGCCGTATCGTGTCACTAGCTCCGGCCCTGAAGAAACCGCCGGGCCGGGGACGTACGATTTATGGGTGAATGATGAGCCGGTTAACAAGGGGAGCAAAGCCTACCCCGGTAATTCAGCCTATTCGCTTACCAAGCTTTCCAACTTTGAAATTCGGTTCCGGAACGGGATAGGCAAAATGCGGATCGATGATATTTTGATCAGTGATGGCAAACCGAAACCGCAGGTGCATGAAGTTTTTGTCTTTCCAAATCCAGCCAAGTCGGAAGGCATTATGCTTTCCGGCAATGGGATCGATGCCACTTCGGTCCGGCTTATCGACAACAGCGGTCGGAGTATATACCTCCATACGCAACCGGAATTCCCCGGAAGACTGAAAGTCCTGCCATTTAAGCCGCTTGCGTCAGGTATTTACCTGCTGCAATTTGAGGATCGGGACAGGAAAGTCAATGCCGTTAAAGTACTGATGGAATGAAAGAACATAATAGGACGATTGCTCGATGGAATTAAACTAATCTTGCAAAATAAATTGAGTTTGCGGCTAACTTTAATTTATTTAGGCGTCCCTTTCAATAAGTTATGAAATCAACGTCCTCTTTTTCAGATGAACATTTGCTGTGGCAGGATTTCCTGACCGGGGACATGAAAGCTTTCGAAAGGCTGATGTCAGGGAGTTTTCGATTCCTTTTCAATTACGGGAGCAAGTTTTCCAAAGACAGGGAATTTGTAAAAGACAGCATTCAGGACTTGTTTCTGGTGCTTTGGGAGAAAAAAGAGAATCTCAATCCGGATGCCGTCGTCAGGCCCTATCTGATGGCCTCGCTCCGCAGGCTCATGCACAGGCAATCGTCCGCACGGACGTGGGCAGGCAGCGAATCGCTGAACGGGGACGACGAACATTTTGAGATCGAATTTTCGGTGGAAGAGGAGTATATCGAAAACGAGGCGACGCTTGTCAGGACGCGTCAGCTGGAAAAGCTTCTGAAAGCATTGCCGCGCCGGCAGAAAGAAGTCGTATATCTCAAGTTTTTCCAGGAACTCACCCGCGAACAGATTTCCGAAGTAATGGCTGTTTCGCCTCAAACCGTTTCAAACCTCCTTCAGATCGCTATTAAGCATTTGAAAACACAATGGAAGGCGGAATTCCTCACATTTTTTCTGATCCATTTCCTATTTTAAGCCGCAGAGCGCCAGGTTGGAAGGTTGTTTTATTCACTTTTCCAGAAATAATTTAAAATTTATTGGTATCCCGGGTTTGATTTTGTCTATCCTGTTATAGACACAATAAAATGGTATGGACCGTTACAACGATTTTTCTGTCGAGGACTTTGTATGGGACGATTTCTTCCGTCAATGGACACTATCACCTACTGCTGAAACCGACGCTGTCTGGGACGACTGGATCGACGCCAATCCCGAAATGCTCGAAAAAGTGGAGCAAGCCAAGGCTATTGTCCTTTCGCTCCGCCTCCATGAGACGGACATCAACGATTCGGAAATCAATCAGGTCGTGAAACAGACCGTAGGCAGGATCACCGGTGCCGAAGAGGAAGCCGTGCGACAGTCAACCCGCCGGATCCCCGCATTCTCCATTCCCTGGATGCAATTTGCTGCTTCGGTGGCATTCATTGTATTGGTCGGCTGGGTAGTTTATGAAGTTATGATCAAGGAGCGGGACAAGCCGCAGCTTTCTCAGCACAACAGCATGGTCGATAATGCTGAAACATTTGCTGAAAAAGTCAATTCCACCGGGCAGACGATGGAGCTCGCATTGAGCGACGGCAGCAAGATCAGCCTCGCACCGAAAGGCCGTGTTCGTTATCCCGAGCGGTTCGACGGAGAGCGAAGGGAAGTCTTTCTCGAAGGAGAAGCTTTTTTTGACATTGCGAAAGACCCCGAACATCCTTTTCTGGTGTATGCCAATGGTTTGGTCACCAAAGTATTAGGTACCAGTTTTCGAATCAAAGCCTATGACGATTCCGGTGAAGTGACGGTGGAAGTCAAAACCGGGAAAGTATCCGTATTTGCTGCTTCGGACCCGCATTTGAAGGAAAAGGTGGCTGACAAACAGTTGCTGGGCGTAGTACTCACACCGAACCAGAAAATCATTTACGCACGCGACGAGGTGAAGATGGTGAAAACACTGGTCGAAAAACCTGAAATGGTAGTTTCCAAAGCGGAAATTCCGCTTTTTGAATTTGAAGATACACCTGCCAGCGAGGTTTTCAATACGATCGCAAAAGCTTATGGCATTGATATAATCTACGACGAGACATTGTTAAAAGATTGCCCGCTGACGGCTCTTCTCGACAACCAGACGTTGCACGACAAGCTTTCCATCATTTGCAAAGCCGTTGAATCCAGCTATGAGATCGTCGATGGCCAGGTGATCATCCATAGCAAAGGATGCAGGAATTAATCAGAATAATCACGTAAACCTCTAAAAAAGCGCCCAGGAAACAGAAAACAAACCCCAAAAAAGAAGAGCCGGCAATGTTCCCGCATCACCGGCTCCGATAATATCCCTTTTGGTTGTCGCCATTTTCCTCCCGTGGGAGGCAGGGATCGTTTTGCCAAATTTCAATTCTACAAAACAATCAAATCTATGAAAAAACCTTTAAAATACCGTAGGGTATTACTGTGGACCATGCGAATGACAGCTACTCAACTCATGCTTGCCTTTGTGTTTATAGCGACGGGTTATGCGCGTGAAGGCAGTGCTCAATCCCTTCTCAGCCAGAAGGTTTCCGTTACGGCCAATGGCAGCGAGGTAAAAAGGGTGCTGAGCCAGGTGGAAAAGCAGGTCGATGTGCGGTTTGTTTTTAGCTCCAAACTGATCAAATCGGCCAGAAAGGTGACAGTCTCGTTAAAGGAGAAACCTTTGTACGAGGCCCTCGATTATATTTTGACGCCGTTGGGCCTGGATTATGAGGTTTCGGGTAAGATCATCATCCTCCGGAGGATCGAGAACACGACACCGGAAACTGCACCAGGGCAGGCTGCACCGTCGAATTCGCTGAAACGTACGGTTTCGGGAAAGGTGCTGGATGGAGAGACCAGCACAGGTCTGCCAGGGGTAAGTATTGTTTTAAAAGGGACACAAACAGGTACTACCAGCAATCCTGACGGGGATTTTCAACTCGAAATACCCGAATCCAGTGCTCCCAATTCGGTTCTGGTTTTCAGTTTTGTAGGCTATAAGTCACAGGAAATCGTGCTGGGAAACCAAACGGCTCTGACCGTTAATATGGTCCTGGAAGATAAGTCGTTGCAGGAAATTGTGGTGATCGGTTACGGGCAGGTCAAGAAAAGCGACCTTACGGGTTCCGTGTCATCCATTAAATCGACCGAGCTCAATGCCTATCCCGCCACCAACCTGGTACAATCGCTGGCGGGAAGAGCAGCGGGTGTATATGTTTCCCAAAACACAGGAGCGCCCGGCAGCCCGATCAGCGTGCGCGTACGGGGTACCAACTCCATCCAGGGAAGTAATGAGCCGCTTTACGTGGTGGATGGCTTTCCCTATTCCGGTAACCCAACCCTGCTGAACAATGCGGATATCGAATCCATTGAAGTTTTGAAGGATGCCTCGGCGACTGCCATTTACGGTTCGCGCGGCGCTAACGGTGTGGTACTCATCACCACCAAAAAAGGGAAAGCCGGACGCGTAAGCGTTGATTACGACGGTTATTATGGTGTTCAAAGCATCCGGAAGAAGCTGGACCTGATGAATGCGACCGAATATGCCAATTTTTACAATGAACAAGCGGCTAATGACGGCCTCGCACCGCATTTCACGGCTGATCAGATCTCCGGTTTTGGCAAAGGAACCGACTGGCAGGATCTGGTATTCAGGAAAGCACCTGTTCAAAACCATGCATTGACCGTGAGCGGCGGAAATGAAAAGACCCGCTTTTCGGTCGCAGCGAGTAACTTCAATCAGGATGGGATCATAATCGGCAGTGATTATGTCAGGAATGCGCTTCGCGTTAATTTAAGCTCTGATATCGGTAAAAAATTCAAATTCGATCTTAGCACACTGTTGAGCCGCATCGATTCGGACCGCAAAAATTCTGAAAAAGGTAACCGCGGCGGAACCCTGATGTCGGCAATGCTTTCGGGCTATCCGACCATTTCCGCTACGCTTCCGGATGGCAGCTATTCCCGGCTGGCCGAAGCTTATGCCTGGGGTTCGAACGTGATCACCAATCCTTTGAATTTTCTTTACCAGCAGTCGGATGTGATCAAATCTAATAAAATACTGACCAACGGCGCGATTACATTTGAACCTGTCAAAGGGTTGATTATCAAAACGCTGGCGGGTCTCGAAAGCACCGATGATCGTACGGATGGTTATACTACTACAAAATATGTTAACTCAAAAGGCAGCGCATCCATTGAAACCCAGCGTGTTGCCAGTATCCTGAGCGAGAATACCGTCAGCTATTTGAAGGATTTTGGCAAACATAGTATCTCCGCTGTTGCGGGTTTTACTTACCAGGATTATACATCCAATTACCTGAAAGCTAGCGGAAGCGGTTTTATCAGCGATAACCAGGAAACGCATGACATTGGTGCGGCAGCTACACAAGGCGTGCCGATATCGTCCTATTCCAAATGGTCATTGCTATCCTATCTTGCCCGCGTCAATTATACATTCAATAACAAAATCCTCGCAACGGCCAGCTTCCGTGCGGATGGCTCGTCGCGATACAGCGAGGGGCAGAAATGGGGTTTTTTCCCGTCGGGCGCGCTTGCATGGCGGATTTCTGAAGAGGAATTTATCAAAAACATCCCTGTTATTTCGGACCTGAAACTGAGAGTAGGTTATGGCGAAACAGGTAACACGTCCATCCAGCCGTATTTTACATTAAATCAGCTTGCTTCGGGTCAGGTAGTGTTTGGAGACGCGTTTATGACTTCGTATGCACCCAGTAACCGGCTGGCCGGCTCGCTGAGGTGGGAGACAACCGCACAGAGTGACTTCGGAATCGATCTTGGCTTGTGGAACAACCGCGTAAGTTTGTCGGCCGATTATTATATCAAAAATACCAGGGATTTGTTGAACAATGTTGCCCTGCCATCCTCGCTCGGCTACACTTACACGATCCAGAATATCGGAAAAATTCAAAATAAGGGCTTCGAACTGGCAGTTAATGCGGCCGTCCTGGAAGGAGCGTTCAAATGGAATCTCTCGACCAATCTGTCGATCAACAGGAATAAGGTGATGAAGCTGTATGGCGGCAATGACATCCTGGGGCAGACGATCGGTGCGGCGGTGAATGATAATGTCAACATCCTCCGTGAAGGTTATCCGCTCGGATCTTTTTATGGCTATGTCGAAAAAGGCTATGACGATAAAGGTTTCATTGCCTATGAAGATTACAATAACAGCGGAAGCCGCGATGCGGGCGATAAGCAGATCATAGGTAACCCCAATCCTAAATTTACCTACGGCCTGAACTCCAACATGTCATTCAAAAACTTCGAACTGACATTCTTTATCCAGGGATCACAGGGTAATGATATTTTTAATCTGAGCGCACAAGGGCAGGGCTACGACTACGGCCAGGCGCTGAATATGCCCAGGGAAGTGTATCTGGACCACTGGACACCAACTAATACCAACGCGAAATACCCGATCATCAAAACCTCTTCACAGGCGCAAATGTCGAACCGTTTTGTGGAGGACGGCTCTTATCTGCGGTTCAAGAATATCCAGCTGAGCTACAACCTGCCCGTTGCCAAGCTACATATCAAATGGATGAAATATGCACAGTTGTATGTAAGCGGCCAGAATCTGATCACCCTGACCAAGTACTCGTGGTACGATCCGGAAGTCAACTCTTACGGAGGTGGTAATTCCTTCGTTCAGGGCGTCGACCATTACGTGTATCCGGTGGCTAAAACCACCACAGTGGGTCTGAGAGTAGGTTTTTAAGGTCAGTTTTTACAACCGGTTAAAGAAATTATTGATATGAAGAAGATATTCACCAGTTTGTTTTTAGCGGCGGTTTTTATGGGCTGTTCCGATATTTTAGAAGAAAAACCCAAATCGCTTGCCTCGGAAAACTTTTACAATACAGCAGCGGAAGCCAAAGCGGCTGTCAATGCGATTTATGGACCGATGCGTGTCGACAATGCATTGTCGACCAATTATCCCGCACAGCTCGAAGGATTGGCGGATTATGGCAATTCCAGGGGGACGCAGACGCCTGTGAGTTTATACCAGGGACTTGATAACACGAATGTCAACCGCGTCGCTACGATTTGGGACAACTTTTACCAATCCATCCGGAATGCGAACCTGGTCATTGCCAATGTTCCGAAAGGTACGAGCATGACGGACGCGGAAAAGGCGTCGTTTGTCGCCGAGGCGAAATACATGCGATCGCTCATATATTTTGCGATGGTGCGTAACTGGGCGGGCGTGCCATTGCGCACGGAGGAAAATATGACTGTAGCCGACATTCCCCGGTCCAGTGTGGAGGATGTTTATAAGCTGATCGTCGCGGATGCACTGGTAGCCGAAGCCGGGTTGCCCGATAGTCCGTCCGAAATCGGTCGGCCTACGAAATGGGCTGCAAAGACCTTGCTGTCGGAAGTTTACCTGTATTTGGAAAAATGGGAAGACTCGCGTGCGAAAGCGAAAGAAGTGATCGACTCTAAGAAGTATTCGCTGGTGGCGGTGAGCACTTCCGAGGATTTTCAGAAGATTTACGGGCCTGAGGTAGTGAATACGTCGGAAGAGATATTCTACTTTAAATATTCACGTCAGCAAGGTTTTGGTCTGGTAAGCTACGCACACCGCAAGATCGGGCAATACAACTACTACGGCCCCGGAGGCGTCTATGCGCAGTACACCGATTCGGTTTCCAATTCGGTGATCAAGAACTGGGATTTCAAGGATTTGCGCAAAAACCACATGTTTTATAATGTGGATATCGGCCTTGGCAAGACTTCCCTGTTATATCGTAAATACCGCGACCCGCTGGCAACCAGTGGTGCCGGTAACGACTACCCATGGTACCGCTACGCCGATCTGCTGCTTTTCCACGCAGAGGCCGACGCCCGCACCAACGGTAAACCCACTGCGGATGGACTCGAAAGCCTGAACAAAGTGCATCGCCGTGCTTACGGAAAGCCGGCCGAAACGGCATCCACGGTTGATTTTAAACTCTCGGATTTCACGCTTCAATCTTTTATCGACAAGGTAGTTCAGGAAAGAGGTTATGAGACCATGTACGAAGGCAAGCGCTGGAACGACCTGAAACGTCTTGGAATAGCCAAACAGCGCATTCTGGAAGTAAAGAATATTGTGGTAGCCGAGAAACATATGCTCTGGCCTATCCCGAATTCGGAGATTTTATATAACAAAGCCATCACAGCCAAGGATCAAAATCCCGGGTATTGAGTCTTGAACAAACAGAATTTCAAAATCAGGTTTTTAAATAATGAGAAAAAAAATAGTATTAGCACAGTTTGCATGCTGCCTGGCATTTCTGCTATCGGGGTTTCGGCCGGAGTTTAGGTTCACTGCCGAAGCCCGGGTGGAACCACCGGTACAGCAGGTCGATGTCTGTATTTACGGGGCCACATCGGCCGGCGTGATTGCAGCTTACACGGCGAAGAAAATGGGTAAGACGGTCGTGTTGATCGAGCCGGGCGGACATTTGGGAGGCATGACTTCGGGTGGCCTCGGTTACACGGATATCGGTAATAAATATGCGATTACCGGCTTGTCGCGGGACTTTTATCGCCGCATTGGAAGGCATTACGGCAAGTTCGAGCAATGGACATTCGAGCCGAAAGTTGCCAAACAGTATTTGCAGCAATATCTCGATGAGGCGGGCATTAAGGTAATCTACCAAAGCAGGGTGATCAGCGCCAGTAAGTCGGGCGCTGAAATTAAATCCATTATTTTGGAAAACAGCTTGAAACCGGATGCAAAAGCCAACCGGACCGTTGCGGCAAAAATGTTCCTCGACTGTACTTACGAGGGGGATCTGATGGCTAAGGCAGGCGTCAGGTATGCGGTGGGCCGGGAGGCTAACGCCGATTACAACGAGACGATCGACGGCGTACAGTTCATGAAAGGGCACCAGTTGCCCGATGGTATCGATCCTTATAAGGTGGAGGGGAAGCCGGAAAGCGGTTTGCTTTGGGGCGTTTCCAATGATAAACTGGAACCCAATGGAACCGGCGATAAAAAGGTACAGGCCTACAACTACCGCATCTGCCTTACCTCCGACCCGAAGAATATGGTTCCCATTACCAAACCTGAAGGTTATAACGCAACGCATTACGAGCTCCTTGCGCGCCTGATCGCAAAGCAACCGGAAAGGAAAGCGCTGAACGATTACTTCATCTGGAGTAAAATGCCCAACAACAAGACGGACATTAATAATCGCAACGGCTTTTCGACGGATATGATCGGCATGAACCACGACTATCCCGACGCCGCTTACGCCAAACGGGAGCAGATCATTAAAGCACACGAAACCTACACCAAAGGCTTGCTCTACTTCTTCGGCCACGACCCGCGCGTGCCCACGGAGCTTCGTGAAGCGATGCTGAAATGGGGTTATCCCAAAGACGAATATGTGGAAACGGGTAACTGGTCGCCGCAGTTATATGTACGTGAAGCGAGAAGGATGATCGGAAATTACGTGATGACACAAGCCAACTGCGAAGGAAAGGAAGTGGTCAAAGATGGTGTCGGGATGGCTGCTTATACGATGGATTCGCATAATATTCAGCGCATTGTGGTGAATGGTATGGCTAAAAACGAAGGTAATGTCGAAATCGGCGGCTTTGGGCCTTACCCGATCGCCTATGGTTCGCTGGTGCCGAAAGAGAAGGAATGCACCAACTTGCTCGTACCTGTTTGTCTTTCCGCAACACACATCGCCTACGGATCTATCCGCATGGAGCCGGTGTTTATGGTGCTCGCCCAATCCTCCGCGATCGCGGCTGTAATGGCTATTGACGCCAAAACGAGCATCCAGCACATTGATATTCCGAAATTACAGGCAAAACTCAAAGCCGACCCATTGGTGAATGGCGCAACGCCCGAAATCCTGGTCGATAATGAGGATGTTAAGCAGGTTTCGGTTAAGGGAAGCTGGGAACCGGTGAAAAAAGGGGGCTATGGGCCTTCATTTTTAACGACAGCTGAAGGCGATAAAAACGGTGGTTCGGTGACTTTTACTCCTGAGATCGCGAAAGCAGGTGCCTATGATATTTATGCCTATTTCCCCAAAGTCGCCAAACCGGCTTCGGAAATAAAACTGTCGGTAAAGCATGGCAATGAAGTGAAAGACCTGACTGTTCGCGAAAAGGACATTGTCGTAGAAGGACAGACGTCGGGCGAATGGTATCATGTCGGAAAATTCAATCTCCCGAAAGGCAATGCTTCGGCGGTGAATATTTCGTCGGAAGGCGCTTCCGGGGCGGTGGTAGCGGATGCCATTCTGTTCGTGCCCGGTTCAAAATAGATTTCTAAATCCTAATCAGAATATTGATGAAAAAAATACTCTTTCTGTTCCTGATCACCATTTCACAGGTCGGGCTTACGACCGCTTTTGCACAATCCTATGAAGCCGATGTGATCGTTTATGGTGGTACCTGTGCTGCGGTCACTGCGGCGGTTCAGGTTATAAAATCCGGTAAAACAGTGTTGGTGGTGTCGCCCGATAAGCATTTGGGCGGACTTTCGTCCGGCGGCCTCGGCTTCACCGACACGGGAAACAAATCGGTGATCGGTGGGCTCGCGCGTGAATTCTACCACCGCGTTTACCAGCATTACGACAAGCCCGAGGGGTGGCATTGGCAGAAGAAAGAAGAATATGGCAATAAAGGGCAGGGAACCGTGGCTATGGACGGAGCCGAACGCACGATGTGGATCTTCGAACCGCACGTTGCCGAACAGGTTTTCGAGGATTTTGTCAAGGAAAACAATATCAAGATCTACCGCGACGAATGGCTGGACCGTAGCAAAAATGGCGTCCAAAAGAACAAGGGCCGCATTAGTTCATTTAAAACATTGAGTGGCAAGACATTCAAAGGAACAATGTTCATCGATGCGACCTACGAGGGCGATTTGATGGCCGCTGCGGGCGTGAAATACCATGTGGGCCGCGAAGCTAACAGCGTTTACAATGAAGAATGGAACGGCATTCAGGCAGGCGTTTTCCAGCACAGGCATTATTTCGCCAAGAATATCAGCCCTTATAAAGTAGAAGGTGATCCCAAAAGCGGCCTGTTGCCTTATGTCACAGCGGAAAAAATCGGCAAGAACGGTGAAGGCGACCACAAAATCCAGGCCTACTGCTTCCGCATGTGCCTCTCGGCGCACCCCGAAAACCGTATTCCGTTCGCCAAGCCGGCAGGTTACGATCCAGCGAAATATGAGTTGCTCGCCCGGGTCTACAAAGCCGGCTGGACCGAGACTTTCGATAAATACGATCCGATTCCCAATCGCAAGACCGACACCAATAATCACGGGCCGTTCAGCACCGATTTTATCGGTCAGAACTACGATTATCCCGATGCCACTTACGAACGCCGCAAGCAGATCATTCAGGAGCATGAAGTATATCAGAAGGGCCTGATGTACTTCCTGACCAACGACCCGGCCGTCCCGGCCGATGTACGCGCCAAAATGAGCGAATGGGGCTTGCCGAAGGACGAGTTCAAGGACAATGGCGGATGGCCACACCAGATTTACGTCCGGGAAGCACGCCGCATGCTAGGGCAGAGCGTGATGACCGAAAACGAAACATTAGGCAAAAAAGCGGTGCCGCAATCCGTTGGAATGGGCTCGTACTCACTCGACGCGCACAACGCGCAGCGTTACGTGAAGGAAGATGGCTTCGTGCAGAACGAAGGCGACATCGGCGTGCATCCTAAAACACCCTATGGCATTTCCTATGGCTCTATTGTTCCTAAGAAGGTGGAATGCGAAAATCTGCTGGTACCGGTATGCGTTTCGGCGTCGCATATTGCCTATGGTTCTATCCGCATGGAGCCGGTGTTCATGATCCTGGGGCAGAGCGCGGCAACGGCTGCCGTTCAGGCGATCGACGCCAAAGTGGCGGTACAGGATGTGGATTATGCCAAATTGAAGGAACAATTGCTAAAAGACAAACAGAAGCTGGAACTATAAAAAGAGGTACCGCTCACTCAATCGGGTAGCCGGTCACTCGAAACTGCTTCGTAAGGGAGATAATACCGCTTAATTTCGGGTTACGTTCATTCTAAACTTAAATGAGATAACCATGAAAACTGTATCCCTGAAAAATCTGGCAAACTATCTGATGTTATTCGTCTTTGCCGCAGGCATGCTCGCTTGTAGTAAAGATTCCGATGATCCGACCCCTGAGACGCCACCCGGAAACGCGGTAGAAGGTTCCTGGAAGATCAATGCGATGACGGTCGATCCGGCCCAGAACGGCGTGTCTGATGTACTTGCGTTTTACGAAGTATTGACCGGGAAGAAATGCCTGTCAGAGACAGTCATTACATTCAAAGGCAACGGTACTGTCGATGCCAAAGTGCCTTCGGGCTGCGAAGACATTATCGACGAAGTGGATGTAGTCGACAGTACCTCGAAGTGGACTATCAAAGACAAGAAGATCATTCTGACGGAAGGAAGCGACGTCACCGAATTCGACCTCGAAGCAGGCAAGACCGAAATGAAATGGTCGACTATGGAGGAGGAAGATGGCGTCAAATACAAAATGACAATCGTATTCAAAAAGGTATAAACGTATGAACAAGGAGAAAGCCGGACAGCGAACAAACAAAACTTTCTCTTTAAATTTTATAAATTCGCCAATGAATAGCCGGACATAAGTCCGGCTATTTGCATAATATTGCACTTATTCCGATGAAACCCATTCAAAATCAAATGTCATCCATTACAGCGCCTCGCTCAGATGCTTCCCACCTTTTTAGTGCTCCCGTTATAGTTGCAGCCCTTGGTTACTTTGTAGACATCTACGATTTATTGCTTTTCGGCATCGTCAGGCTGCCCAGTTTGGCGGCACTGGGACTGTCGGAGGCCGATATTTCCATTACCGGCGCCAGCATTCTGAACTGGCAGATGACCGGCCTGCTGCTGGGAGGAATTCTGTGGGGGGTACTAGGCGACAAGAAAGGCCGCCTGTCGGTACTCTTCGGTTCCATTATCACGTATTCATTGGCTAATATCGCCTGCGGGTTCGTGCAGGACGTTACAGTTTACAAGCTGCTTCGTTTCATTGCCGGCGTAGGACTGGCTGGAGAGCTGGGCGCGGGCATCACGCTGGTGTCGGAGATCCTACCCAAGCATTTGCGCGCAATCGGTACTTCGCTGGTGGCAGGCATTGGCTTGCTCGGCGCAGTGGTGGCCTATTTCACGGTTGAGTATTTCGACTGGCGTTATGCCTATTTTATAGGCGGTGGCCTGGGAATTTCCCTTTTGCTGCTAAGGATAGGTGTTTTTGAGTCTGGTATCTTCAAGGATATCAAGGATCAGAAACATGTCGAAAAGGGCAACTTCTTTGCACTGTTCAATAACAAGGACCGCCTCGTTCGCTATCTCAAATGCATTGGTATCGGGCTTCCTACCTGGTTTGTGATAGGAATTCTGGCCACATTTAGTAACGAATTCGGGAAGGCGCTGGGGATCGATGAGCCAATCAAACCGGGGCTTTCCATCATGTGGTGTTACGTAGGCCTTTCTATCGGAGATCTTTGCAGTGGCTTCATCAGCCACTGGCTCGAATCCCGGAAGAAGGCTGTTTTTTACCTGATGGTCTTCACCCTTATCGCAAGCGTCGTGTACCTGTTTGCAGGAATACGGTCGGCGCAGATGCTCTACACCGTCGCGGGCTTACTGGGCTTCGGGATAGGTTACTGGGCGATGTTTGTAACCATCGGCGCGGAGCAGTTCGGGACCAACCTCAGGGCCACGGCAGCTACCACGGTACCGAATATGGTACGCGGAACGGTAGTGCTAATGACCACATTATTTGCTACTTTTAAAGGTTCTTTTTCTGTCATTCAGGCTGGGGCGCTGGTAGGTGTCATCTGTTTTGCGATCGGCATCTTCTGCATTCTTACTATCCCCGAAACACACGGAAGGGATCTGGATTTTCTGGAAGAGTAGCGGGAGTGGTCAGGTATGGTCAAGTGTAGTTAGGGATGGTCAGATGTAGTCGGGAGAAAAAATTTCAATCCTGATAATTCTGACAATTATTGACAACCCATGACGCCATTTGACAAAAGGAACGAAGTCACAAATACAAGTAAAGACGTTTAAACATAACAGAAACGAAAATGGAAAGACGCGTAGCGCTTAAAAGCATGGCGGTTGCCATGGGCGCCATGGCGGGTTTGCCTTCCTGGGCATCCGGTTGGAGCAAAAGTGCGGTGGGAAAAGGGAGGCTGCTACCGGCGGACCAATCCAAAAATCTGACGATGATTGTGGAAACCATCATTCCCAAAACAGATACGCCGGGAGCCGGTGAGTTGGGGGTAGGGGATTTTGTTCAGAAAATGGTGAAAGACTGCTACGACGCGAAAGCACAGGCGAGCCTGGCCAGCGGTGTTTCCAATGTCGATGAGCAAAGCATACAACGTTTTGGGAAGTCATTTGCAGATGCGGGCAAGGACCAGCGCCTGCAACTCCTGCAGGAAATTGAAAAGAGCTCCGATGCAGATCATAAGGCATTTTTCAGCATGGTCAAAAACCTGACGATCCAGGGATATATGAATTCGGAATATGTCATGACCAATATTACACATTACGAAATGGTCCCGGCCCGTTATCATGGGTGTGTACCTGTTAAAAAGGGATAAAGGAAGAAAGGGAGGATGGAGGAAGGAGTCCCTTCCTCTATCCTCCCTTTCTTCCCCTTCCTCCTACAAAAAAACTATGGCGAATTTTAATATAGATAGTAAAAAAGCCCGTACCTACGATGCTATTGTAATTGGCTCAGGGATCAGCGGCGGTTGGTCGGCGAAGGAACTGACCGAGAAGGGTTTGAAAACACTTGTGCTGGAACGCGGCCGGGATGTACAGCATATCAAGGATTATCCCACCACGAATATGATGCCGTGGGAATTCGAGCACCGGGAGAGGCTCCCGAAAGAGATTGTAGACGCCAACCCGATTGCCGCGCGTTGCTACAATTTCAAAGAATCGTCCGCGCATTTTTTTGCAAAAGATAACGAGCACCCCTATGTCCAGGACAAGCCGTTCGACTGGATCCGGGGCTACCAGGTGGGTGGTAAATCATTGCTATGGGCGCGGCAGACACAGCGGTGGAGTAAGTATGACTTCGAAGGACCTGCACGCGACCAGTTTGCAGTAGAATGGCCGATTGGCTATGACGACCTCGCACCCTGGTACAGCCACGTGGAGAAATTTGCCGGGATTACCGGGAATAAGGACGGTATAGACGCCTTGCCCGACGGGGAATTTCTTGCACCGCACGATCTGAATTGTGTTGAGAAATATTTTAAAGAGCAGGTATCGAAGCAATATAAGGACCGGCATATCATCATCGGACGAGCAGCCCACATTACCGACCCGCAGCAGATCCACCTTGATCAGGGCCGTGCGAAGTGCCAGCATCGCGTGATGTGCGAGCGCGGATGTCCGTTTGGCGGATATTTCAGCAGTAATGCGTCAACGATCCCGTGGGCGATGAAGACGGGTAATATGACGCTTCGGCCGCATTCCGTGGTTCATTCGATCATTTACGACGAAAAGAAACAGAAAGCATCGGGCGTAAGGGTGATTGACTCGAATACGAAGGAGATGATGGAATTCTATGCCGATATTATTTTCCTGAATGCAGCCGCATTGAACTCAAACCTCGTATTGCTAAACTCGACCTCACACCGCTTTCCGAACGGACTGGGTAATGACAGCGGTCTGCTGGGTAAATATGTTGCGTTCCACAACTACCGCGCGACCGTCTCAGGCGAATACGAGGGCTTCCTCGATTCTACGACAGACGGGCGTCGTCCGAACAGTGGCTATATTCCCCGTTTCCGCAATCTATACAAACAGGAAACGGACTTTCTGAGAGGCTACGCCGCCGGTTTTGGTGCTAATCGAATTACTTATTCAGACCGTAACGGACTGGGTGAGTCGCTAAAATCGAATTTGCATGAAACCAAATATGGTGGATGGAGTGTGGGGTCGCATATGATGGGCGAAACCATCCCGAAAGAAAGCAATTATGTCGCGCTGGATAAAGGCATTAAAGACCCGTTCGGTATTCCACAGCTCAAAATATCTGTCGGTTACGACGATAACGACGAGAAGATGATCAAGG
This sequence comes from Dyadobacter ginsengisoli DSM 21015, assembly GCF_059568735.1. Classification (NCBI taxonomy): domain Bacteria; kingdom Pseudomonadati; phylum Bacteroidota; class Cytophagia; order Cytophagales; family Spirosomataceae; genus Dyadobacter; species Dyadobacter ginsengisoli. Next base: position 347,824 of record NZ_JCANTY010000003.1, on the reverse strand, counting down.
ATTATATGGAGCAGGTGAGCGAGATGTTCACAAAGGCAGGCTTTACCAATGTGCGGACGCATGACAACCACCGTAATCCTGGTAACGATATCCATGAAATGGGTGGTGTACGCATGGGTAAAGACCCTAAAACCTCCCTGCTCAACAAATGGAACCAGTTGCACCATTGCAAAAATGTTTTCGTGACCGATGGAGCTTGTATGACGTCGACCGCGACGCAAAATCCTTCGCTTACCTATATGGCCCTGTCGGCCCGGGCTGCCGACTACGCCGTGAAACAAATGAAGGCGAAGAATTTGTAACCAATTGTTGATATTTTTTAACAAAAGCCGTTGTTCGTCAGGACAACGGCTTTTTTGTGCCCTGTGCTTTGATAAAGGATATAATTAAAAAAAGTTTTAGTTTTTTTAATTTAAGGATAAGGGGTTTTGAGTACAAGAAAGTCTTTTAATTATTACATACGAACAGATACTCAATGCACGATCCTTTGCTCAACCCGGAACCGAAGCGCCCTGGGCCATTTGTGCCTCCCGCACACGAAGGCAGGGCCCCTGTAAGTGAAATTGACTCTGCTATATTCCTGAAGGCGACTTTCGAACAAAACCCGGGTAAGGGCCTGGAGTTGTTGTTCAAAAGGTATTATAATCCGCTTTGCAGTCATGCGGTGAGGTTCGTGTATTCCAAGCAGATTGCGGAAGATCTGGTGAGCGAGGTGTTCTTTCAATTTTATCGCACGAGAGCGTACGAGAACATTACTTCTTCTTATACCAGCTACCTTTTCCGTTCTGTCCGGAACGAATGCTATACGTATATGCGTAGAGAGTTCGGCAAAATGGACACGCTGGAAATGACGGAGGAGCATACGATTTCAACCTACCATCAACAGCCGGATGCCGAAATCCACTACAATAATCTGTTCCTGAAAGTCAATGAGGTGATCGGAAGACTGCCTACACAGTGTCAGAAGGTATTCCTGCTGAGCCGGTTTGAGAATAAAAAGTACCACGAGATAGCAGATGAACTGCATATTTCGCCTAAAACTGTCGAAGTGCACATCTCGAAGGCATTGAAACACCTCCGTTCTGCTCTTCACGGAGAGTGGATGATCTCCCTTTGCCTTACCATTTTGAGTATGATATAGCCCTCCGGTGGGCTGGTCAGTCAACGTTGTAAACCGAACCGAACATGGAAAGAATTATATCTAAATATACGCTCTTCGAGTACCTGAGCGGGCGTGCCAATCCGCTGGAGAGGCAGCTGGTAGAGGACTGGATCGTGCAGCAGCAGAACGCCGAAACATTTCATCAATGGCTCCTGGAATACGAAACCAAATGTCCGCAGTTTATGCCCGATCAGGATACAGCGCTGGAAGGCCTGCTGCGAAGGCTGGATTCCGGGATTCACGCCTCCGGGGATGAAGTAAGGATAGAGGAGGAGAGCCATGCGCGTTCATGGCTGGGCAGCAGAAGCAACCGGTTCTGGCTTGCGGCTGCCTCAGTGACCTTGCTGGTAAGCTGCGGCTGGTGGTTTCGCGAACCGCTGCAATACAAATCCTACCAGACCGCCTACGGGCAGAATACGGACGTCTACCTCGAAGATGGAAGCCGTGTCGCATTGAACTCCAATTCCAGATTGAAGGTACCCAGGCTAGGCTTTTTCGGAAGTGTGCGGGAAGTCGTTCTGGAAGGAGAAGCAGAATTTTCAGTAAGCCATACTATTGATCATAAGCGGTTTGTGGTCAAAACATCGGATGCATTTCAGGTGGAAGTGCTTGGTACGACGTTTTCGGTCTTTGCACGTCCAAGAGGAACCAAAGTAGCATTGAAATCCGGAAGTGTCAGGATCGATTATTCGCAGAACAACCGGCGGAAAGAAATCATGATGGAACCGGGCGACCTGGCATTTCTGGATCCGGAAGGCATAGTACAGTTAGAGAGAGAGCAGGACATGAGAACGTTTGCTGCCTGGAAGGAGCAACGGTATATGTTCAACGGGACACCGGTACGGGAGATCCTGGCGATGATCGAGGAGAATTTCGGACAGAAAGTAATCCTTTCCGACTCGAATCTTGCCCAGCGTTCGATCACCGGGAACTTCAAGACCAAGAACGCGGAGGAGCTGCTGAAGACTATCTCGGAGGTGCTTGATGTACGAATCCAGCAAAACGGCTCCAATATCCTTTTAACGAACAATTAATAATTCCAAACCACTTGTTTATGAATCTAACGCTATCTGCCAAGCAATGGGTGGCGATCGGGATCGTGTTGATGACACAATCGTCCCGGATCGTACATTCCCAGGTCATTGCCTTTGCATCGACGCCGGCCAAGCAGCACAACTCCATTGGTCAGGAAATGAAGCTCAAAAATGTTCTGCTCGATTTGCAAAGGCACTACGGGGTGGAAATCATTTTTGAAGACCGCCTGGTGGGCTCCGTAAATGTCGCTTCCAGCAGTCTGGACTTTAACCAGCCTATCGAAAAAAATCTCGACGTGCTCTTGCGGCAGAACGGGCTGAAATATAAGAAGACCAGGAAGAACACCTTTGTCATTACCGAAGGCAAGGCAAAGGAAGCCACCCCGGTGAAGGATAACAAGGAGGAGGCCATGGCACTGCCGGAACAGCAGGTGCCGGGGAGCGTCTCAACTGCTCCCGGTGCGGTTGAGATAGCAGCCGTGGACAGAACTGTAAAAGGAAAAGTGTCGGACGAGTCGGGTGTTGCCTTGCCGGGCGTGAGCGTATTGCTGAAAGGCACGCAGCGGGGAACTTCCACCGGAGCGGAAGGGGATTTTACGCTCGATGTGCCGGAAGGTGGTCAAAACGTATTGGTTTTTAGTTTTGTGGGTTACAAGTCGCAGGAGGTGACGCTCGGAAATCAGTCGGCTATCAATATCAAGCTTGCTCCGGATGAGAACGCGTTGGAGGAGGTAGTGGTTGTGGGTTATGGTACTGTTAAGAAATCGGATCTTACCGGTGCCGTCGGTACTATTAAGGCTGACGTGTTGCAGGAGCGTCCGGCATCTTCATTGAACCAGGGACTTTCAGGCCGTATTACCGGAGTCAACGTATCGTCCAATTCGGGGCGTCCGGGTGGTCGTGCCAATATCCGTATCCGTGGAGCGAGCTCCATCAGCGTTTCCAATAACCCACTGTACGTTATTGACGGGGTTATTCTGAATGCGGTGGAACTTCAAAATGGTAGTACGCCGATCGATTACCTCAACCCCAACGACATCGCCTCCATTGAAGTATTGAAGGATGCTTCTTCGACCGCTATTTACGGTGCGCGCGGTGCCAACGGGGTAATTCTGGTGACCACCAAACGGGGTGTAGCGGGTGGCGGAAGGGTTACTTACGATACGGATTTCAGTATCGGCGTTGCACCCCGAAAGCTGGATGTGCTTAATTCCAAAGAGTTTCTTGCCGTGGAAGAAACGATCTATGCCAACGCGGCGAAGTATGACCCCGTAGGCTGGGCTACCGGTACCAAATATACCGACCCCAAGCGGAAACGTACCAATCCGCGTTTGTTCGATTCCAGCGGTAATCCATTGTATGATACCGACTGGCAGGACGTGATGTTCCAGAAAGCTTTTACCCAAAATCATCAGCTTGGTTTTACAGGCGGTAATGAAAAAGGTACTTATGGCGCATTCCTGAACTACCGCAATGAAAACGGTATCGTTAAAGAATCGTGGCAAAAGCGTTTCTCCGGTCGGTTTGTATTTGATACACAAATCAAATCCTGGCTGAAAGTGGGTGGTACACTGGGCTACACCGATCAGAATGAGAAACAGATCGACCAGCTGGGTGGCGGTGGTATTACCGCCATGCGTCAGGTACTGGAAGCATTGCCGATCATTCCGATAAAGTATAGCGATGGCTCGTGGGCGAGCAACCGGGACTATCCGGGTATGGAGGGCGGGGATAACCCGTTGCGCGTAGCCGGAGAGCGTCTTTTTTACCTTCGCACACAAACCATGCTGGGAAATATGTATGCGAATATCAATCTGGCACCAGGACTTGAATTCCGGACCACTATCGGTACCAATGTGATCAACCAGCGAAGGGATTATTTCGCTGCAAAAGGTTTGCAATACATTTCCGCCAACGGGGATGCGAGCGTTATCAATAGCCGGCTCAACTCGTGGCAATTTGAGAATTACCTGACCTACAATAGAGACTTTGCAAAAATCCATTCGGTGAATGCGATGCTCGGGTTGTCGTGGCAGCATGTAGACCGTTTTGACAACACCGCAACTACGCAGGGTTTCGATGATACCTATTTTCAGTTTAATAACCTGGGAGCAGGGGCGAGCCCGCAACCACCCGGGTCAGAGGGAACAGCCTATGGCCTGAACTCTTACTTTGCACGGGTGAACTATGGGTTGATGGACAAATACCTCGTGACTTTCACCGGACGTATCGATGGTTCTTCCAAGTTTGGTGCGGCCAACCGGTATGCATTCTTCCCGTCGGCGGCAGTAGCGTGGCGGGTGACGGAAGAAGATTTCATGAAGAGCGTTTCTGCGATCTCCAATCTGAAGATTCGCGCCAGCTACGGTGCCACGGGTAACTCTGAGATCCCTGCTTACCGCGCTTTGGCGGGTATGGCCAACAACATACCTAACGTGATCGATTACAGCGTGATCTTCAATGGTTCACGTAATATCGGTACAGGGATTGCGAGGATGTCCAATGCTAACCTTCAATGGGAAAAAACCCAGCAGGTTGACCTGGGTATTGAGCTGGGTTTGTTTTCAAACCGCGTGAACTTCGAACTGGATCTTTATCGCAGAAAAGTGAACGACATGTTGCTCGATGCGCCGCTACCTTTCACCACGGGTTACAGCAGCATCTTTACCAACATCGGCAGTATGGAGAACAAGGGGGTTGAATTTGCGGTGAATTCCACCAATATCCGGACCGACAATTTCTCATGGAGTACTACTTTCAATATCTCGGTCAATAAGAATAAGGTACTGGCACTTTCAGGCGGCAGCGATATCTTCTCCGGAGCGACTGTCATCCGTGTTGGCGAGCCGGTAGGGTCATTCTTTGGAAGATCTCATCTGGGAACCTGGTCGACGGCGGAAGCTGAGGAAGCCAAGAAGTACAATAAGTTGCCCGGTGACGTCAAATACGGAGATCTGAACAAAGATGGTATTATCAATGACAACGATCGTACGATCATCGGGAAAGGCATACCGGACGGTTTCGGGACATTCCTGAATACGTTTAACTTTAAAAACTGGTCACTGACGGTAGATCTGCAATACATGTACGGCAACGATGTGCTCGACAGAAGTATCCACTCGGCCGAGGATAGACAAGGTATCGCCAACAGCTATAAAACTGTCCTCAACGCCTGGACGGAAACCAACCAAAATACGCCGATCGCTCAAATCCGCCCGATTAATGCCTATTATGATACCAACAACGATAGCCACAAGGTTACCGACGCTTCGTTTATCCGCGGACGAAATCTCCTGCTGGCGTATAATTTCCCGGCGGGTGTGGTTTCCAAACTGAAACTGGACAGGCTCAGAGCTTACGCTTCGGTACAGAACTTCTTCGTGGCGACCAAATACAAAGGCTATGATCCGGAAGTATCCAATTCAGGTTCACCATTCGATCAGGGATTTGGATTGTATGACTATCCCAAACCACGGGTATTCATGCTGGGTTTAAACATCGGTTTATAATTATTCTGACCATTATCTGAAATACCAATGAATCGTATATCAAGAAAAATAGGCCTCTTTACGACGTTGCTGGGCGCGTTTATGACGGTGGGCTGTTCCGACTTCCTCGATGAATCGGATCCCAGCAACTTTACGGTTGAAAACTATTTCACAAAGCCTGAGCACGCAAGAAGTTCCGTAAATGCAATTTATGCCAACCTGCGCGTACCTTTGGGCAGTGGCTTTGGGGGCGGAACCTGGATGATGACGGAATTCGCGACCGGCCTTGCGGCAACCGACCTTGGACAAGCTGTAAACAGCTATTTCGTGAAGGATCTCAGAAACACTTCCGACAATGGCTACGGGCAATCTTACTGGCAGTTTTATTACAAGGGAATCGCGAATGCTAACCTTTCGATTGCTAAAATCCCGGGGATCAGCATGGATGCAACAGAGGCTAAAAAGCTGATGGGAGAGGCTTATTTCCTCCGCGCATTCTATTACTTCAATCTCGTGCAGATGTTCGGGAACATTCCGATCATCACAGCCCCGGTAGATCTGCAATCGGAACAGCTGCGTCCGACCCAGTCAACGCCCGAGCAGGTTTATAATCTGATTGTAGAAGATCTCAAACTCGCCGAAGCGGCAGGTTTGCCGATGACAGACGTATCCGGAAAGGTTAGTATGGGAGCTGTGAAGTCATTGCTGGCAAAGGTTTACCTGACGATGGCAGGCTATCCGCTGCAAAAAGGCGCAGCCTATTATGATCTGGCTGCCAAAAAAGCAGAGGAAGTAATCGATTCGAAGCAGTTCAAACTGTTTGGTTCTTATGATGACCTTCATAATCCCGCCAAGAAGAATATTGAGGAAAATATATTCATGGTACAGTTCAAGACGCAGATTCTCCCGTCCAACTGGCAGGTGGCCATTATCCCTTACAACAAGAATATTTCCCAATATTCCGACGAAACGGGGGGGATTTATGCGACTGCTGATTTTGTGAAATCCTACGAAGCCAATGATCTTCGTGCAAAGGAGAAGCAATTCTTTTTTACCAAATTTACCAATGAAGCCGATCGAAGCAAGGAAGTGGATCTGGGGGGATACTTCATTTACAAGCATTTTGATAATGTGGCCCAAACAAGCACAGCCAACAGTGATTTGAACTGGCCGGTAATCCGCTATGCCGACGTGTTGCTGGTGTATGCAGAGGCTGCCAACGAAGTGGGCGGTCCTTCTGCCAAAGCTTATGATGCGGTTAACGCGATCCGTACCCGGGCTCAGCTGCCAAATCTGACCGGTCTTTCAAAAGATACATTTCGTGAGGCGGTATGGAAAGAACGCTGGTATGAGCTGTGTTTCGAGAACATCACCTGGTTTGATATGGTAAGGCTGCGTAAGGCGCTCAATGTGAAGACCAAGAAGTTTGAAGACTACGTAGGTCATAAGTTCAGCTATGGCCCTACGGTAACTGCCCGTGAGTTGCTTTTCCCGCTTCCGACAGCAGAGGTTCGCAACAATACCAATCTGAACCAGAACGTAGGATATTGATTCATAGATTAGGTTAATAATTAAGCTTCCCTAAGCTTAATCGCAGTAGTAATAAAAACGCCGCCGGACATTTCCGGCGGCGTTTTGGTTTTTTTGGTGAAAAAAACCAAAACGCCCCATTACGATCTTCGAATTCCGAACATTGTCGCTCGCCCGATCGCTCTGTGGCACTGAGACCGTAGTAAGTCGTGAAACACCCAAAACGGCAAGTCGTTGCATTGGATACCACAGCTTATTTTTTCTGATTACTCAATTGATTTTAAGTGCTTTCCGGCGATGTCTTGCCAGCGATAGAGATGAAAAGTCTTGTCGTCGCTCATGGCTACGAAGAGGCCTTTTGCGAAATCACCATTGAGAGATATTGATGTGACGTCTGATCCGTCGCTGTGACTGGCTTTGACTGTTATTTTCCTCAACACGGTATGCTCATTCGGGTTGCCGGGCGCTCCTTCCCGGGGGAAGATCTGGAAACTGTTGGCCCCCTGGTCGGAGACGAGGATGTATCCGGTCGAGTCGGTAAGCTGGTAAATAGAGATGCCCTCGTGGTCTTCAGTAAAACCTTTCGTTGCGAAAAGGGCCAGTTCCTTGTTCCCTTTTTCAGGATCGGCGTAATACTTTCGGACACCCTTTCCTTCATCGGAGTAGTAGATGTAGCCCAGCTGGTCGTCAACCGCGATGGACTCGATTTCTTTGAAAGCACTATAAGCACCGAATTTACGAACCAGGGACGCTTTCACCTTACCTCTGCCATCATCCTCAAGAAGATATTGCCAGAGATAGGTACCGTCGGTCGGGCCTGACTTCCTGCCCACAATGGCGTAGACCTTACCACCCTTGTTTTTGTAAAGCGCAATGCCCATCAGATCGCGCTCATTTGCTCCGGTTTGCCCCCAAAAAACCTCAATGCCTCCGTTATCGACAGGTTTCATATCAGGCAGGCTGTAAATACGGAGTTTGTGTGTAAGGCGCTCGGTTGCCACAGCGATATCGACAGGTTTGCCTCCCAGGCTCAGGCCGTATTCAATGTCGACATTATCGGGGCGCTGCAGACCCGTAACGGTTTTTTCACGAAGCAGTTTGCCTTGAAGATCGAAAACATACAATCCGCCGTCCTGATCCTTATCTGTACCGATAATGAGGCTCTGGGCTGGATCGCTGGGGTTGATCCAAATGGCCGGGTCGTCGGTATCGTGTGCTACGGTGTCGGTGATGAAAACGGGTTGTATGATGGCATTAACCGTATCGGCATGGGCGGCGGAATGCATTGGGGCGTTTTGCTGGCCCTGGCAGGCAAGGAGAGAGGCCGCCAGGCCAATGGCCGGGAGTAAGGATACTTTCACAGTCATATAAAAAGAAAAAGCTCCCGGCCGGTAAATGCAGGCCGGGAGCATATTAGGAGATGATTACTTGGTTCCGAATGCGCCGATGTAGTCGGCAGGGGCGGGGGATTTGTAGGTTACGCCATTAACGAGCAGCCCGTCGGCATATAGCTGGGTGAAATTGGTTTTTCCTTTACCGAGGGCCGGCGAGCCAGCCTGCACGTGGAAGTCCCAGGCGGTGTTGAAAGTGGCGTTTTTATTGTCGGTAGTCAAGGGGTAATTGACGAACTTCGGATCATTATCACCTACTTTGGCTGAGATCAGGTCGTTGGTGCCTTTCAGGATTTCAACCGAAGGCTGGAACTGCTTCACAGCTTCGTCGGTAGAACCATAATACAACGTGTTATCGATCCGGGAGCGGTCGTCCACCGAGTTCTCTGCATTTTCTTTCTTGATACCAAAGCGATCGTTGGCCAGCAAGTTGTTGTAAAGATCCACTCTTACCGTTTTTTCAAGCCAAATGGACCCGCCTTTGGTGGTAGGTCTTCTCCAACCGGCATTGACAATGGTATTGTTGTAGCCAACGATGTATGCCTGGGGTGTTCTTACACCGGAATTGGAAAGTTTTAACGCATTGGTATTCGGACTGTATACGAGGTTAAATGCCACGTCGGCCTGAACGCCGGACTTGATGTTGATGGCATCGCCACCCGAAACACCGGTTGTATAAAACGTGCTGTTGGCGATGATCACTTTACCGCCTTCGATATAGAATCCGTCTTCATTGAAATTACGGATCGTGCTATTCATCACCACCAGTTTACCGTCGATATTGGGGTAATAAAGCACCGGAACGTGCTCTCCTGCGATAGCTTTGTACAACCCGGCTTTCACGGATGGTGATTCCTCGGTCGTTACTGCGCCGCCATACTCGAGAATGGTGTAGTTCAATACAAATTCAGCAGACTTGGGGCCGGCAATCAAACCGCCCCATAGGTTTCCGAATTGGTTACCCGTTGTTTTCCAGGCATCGGGAACCGTGAATTTTACAGGTGCGCCGGCAGTACCCAAGCTGTAAAGGTTTCCTTTCACCACCACTTCCGGTTTCACGACGGAATCACTGAAAAGGACGGTGACGCCTTCCTCGATGGTCAGAGATTTGCCCTCGGGCACCTGGATGTGCCCTGTCACTTTGTAAGTATTTCCCTTTGTCCAGGTACCCGACACTTCTCCGGCGACACTTTGCTCGGTCGGTTTGTTGTCTACAGGAGTTGGATCTGACTTGTCGTCGCTGCAACCGGCGACGATAAATGCCGCAAGGGCGGAAAGAATAAACAGATGTTTCATTTTGGAGTTGTTCATGAGTATGCAATTTTTGATAACAGATTAAAACTTGTATCGGAAGCCCAGCAGGTAAGTGCGTTGGTAGCGGTCGCGGCGGATGAGTGTTTTCCCGGCCAGATCCTGGTTTGGAATGTTCGCATTGGACGCGCTGACGTTTTTCATGTACACTTCCATAGGCGTATCGAGCAGGTTATTGGCTTTTATAAAAACACCCAGACCATTGCGGAATGTCTTTTCAAGAGAGGCGTCCATCTGAATAAATCCTTTTTGCCAGAGATCATTGTCAAGGAACTGGGACACAGTATTGATCCTGTCGCCCGTGTAGCCCCCCGCCAGCTGTGCATCAATGCCGTTCTCCTGGTTTTTGTAAAGTACCGACAGGTTTGCCACGTGCGCCGACTGACCATAAAGCGGACGGGTCTGATCGACATTGATCGTTTGCAGGTCGCCGCTCTCGTTACGTATGCGTCTGGACTTGGGGGTAGTGATGCGTGAATGCGTGTAGGTGTAGTTGGCTTTGATGCCAAACTGCTTCACATATTTGATATAGTCTATTTCCAGACCGTAGTTTTTGGCGTTCCCGAAATTGCCGGGAACGTAGTAAATATCCTGTCCCCGGATCGCGTCGCGTTGCAGGGTATATTCGATCGGGTCTTTGATGTGTTTGTAAAAAAGACCTACCATCAACTGTTCGGACGGCTTCGGAAAAAGTTCGTAACGCAGGTCGATGTTGTCGGCAATGGCGCGCTTCAGGTCCGGGTTGCCGCGTTCCTGGTATTCCTCCTGAACAATCCGGTAGGGGACGATTTCAAAGAATCCGGGGCGGTTGATGGAACGGAAATAGGAGGCACGGAGGTTGACGCGGTCTTCCGGTTTGTATTTCAAATGGAGACTGGGGAGAAAGTCTGTGTACACTTGTTTGCCCTCGGGACGGTCTTCGCCAATCGGAAACAGCATGGAGTAGCCCTGATCCGTGCTCTCGACCCGCATGCCTCCCAGTACTTCCATGCGTTGTATTTCTGCTTTAAACTGAATGAAACCTGCCTTGATCCGCTCGGTCGCATCGTAGTTCAATGCGCTGGCAACAGAGCCCCGTGGATTCTGAATGGTCCAGCGGATCTGGGTGTAGTCAGTGAAATCTTTTCCGTATTCGGCAAATGGGTCAGCCGGCCTCAGCTGATAGTTGTTGTAAAAGTTCGAGCGTGATTTGTCACGATACAGCCCGCCCACAGTCCATTCTACCTGCGCCATGCTGATGGCCATGTTGTAAATCAGACTCAGATAACCCGAAATGTCGCGGTCCGAATTATGCTCCCAGCGCGCCGAGGCGTCACCGACGGTCGTCCTGCGTTCCCGGAAGTTTTCCATAACACCCGTCAGGGGTACGGTCACATTATCCGGTACCTCGTTGGTTGCTTTGGAATACACCGCCGACCACTGCAGTGCCAGTGCATCGAGCAGCTGATGTTTCCCCTGAAGGGTGCTGTTCAGGATCTGTTGTTTGGTAAGCCGGGAGCGGGTCGAATAACCTAATGTGGCATTACCTGCAACCGGATCATAGCCGCCGATGGTCAGCTGGGTCGCTTTGGTGTCTCTTATCTGTACATTGGTCAGGTTCATCCATGCATTGTAAAACTGAATCTTATGTTTTTCATTGAACCGGAAATCAATTTTGGCATGCAGCCCTATGCGGATTTGCTGTTCCGAATATGCGCGCTCACTCATTTTGGTCAACGTTTCGCCGCGCAGGGTATCCACCGCTTCCGAGTCAAAAAAAAGACTGTTACTACCTCGGTGCGTGTTTTGATAACTACCTGCTACCAGAATGCCGAGTTTATCATGGATGAACCGGTTTCCCACGGCAAGGCTCCCGAGCAGGTTTGGAAGCGGGGTTTTGAGGGTATAACTGGCCGGCGCTTTTGAAAAATCTCCGGGGGTTGCGTTGTACTGGTTTCCTTGCAACTCGTAGGGCGATTTTGATGCGATATTCCGGAAATCATACCCCATGAATTTCCGCTGCATGAACAGCTCGTTATAGCCTGTGGAAATGTTGGCCGACAATGTAAACCGGTCGGGCGCATCTCTCATCACCATGTTCACCGCTCCGCCGATCGCGTCGCCTTCCATGGCCGGGGTAAGCGCCTTATATACTTCCAGGCGGTCAAGGAGATCGGAGGGGAAGATGTCAAGGGGAACGTACCGGTACTTGTTGTCCGGGCTGGGAATTTTGACACCATTGACGAGCGTGTAATTATAGCGTTTATCCATTCCGCGGAGAATGGCGTACTGGCCGTCGCCATTGCTGTTCCGTTCGATGGAAATGCCGGATATACGCTGAATAACATTGGCAACCGTGAGATCCGGGGATAGCTGGATCGTTTTACCGGAAACGATGTTCATGACCTGGCCGGCGTTACGTTCCATGAGGCGTGCCGTATTGTCGCTGGCTCCGTCCCGCTTGCCGGTAACTGCTACTTCTTCCAGTTTGAGTCCGGCAGCTGTTTCGAGCACGAAGTCCAGCTGCACCGTTTCATTACCGGTAATCGTAAAATCTTTTTGTAACGGTGCATAGGAAATGTGATGAATATTCAGGCGATAGGAGCCCTTCAGAAGATTAGAAATGGAAAAGGAACCATCCAGCCCGGAGATGTCTTGCCTATCAGTACCTTCTATGGTGATCACTACGCCCAATGCAGGTTCGCCAGTGGCTGCTTCGAGCAGTTTTCCTTTGAGTGTTCCCGCATGCAGGCTCGTGACCGCCATGAAAAGCAAAAGTGTATACAGGTAAATTTTACGGATCATCGCGTCAGGGAATCGTTGTGGGAGTATCCGGCATTTGCGCCGGTTTCGATCGTTGATGCGAAGGTGTGCAGAACAAAGTCAGTGATCCAAATCCCGGCCGTTAACAAAAGGGCAACAGGCGTTCCGGGAGCGTTACATTAGGGCAACAAGGGGGTGTTTTTGAATATAATTGATTGTTTTTCAGGTAAATGCAATCAATTTGTGCGCCATTATCTTTGTGTTACCGCTGTATTAAGAAACTGTTAACGGCACTTAAATAGACTGGATATAAGCCGAGAGGTTATCGCTCGGGGCGAGGTGCATTTTCTTGCGCAAACGGTGCCGGATCACCCGGAGACTGTCCTGGGAGATTCCAAGCAAGGTTGCGATGTCCGCGGAAGTCAGGTTCATTTTGATGAGCGCGATGAGCCGCAGGTCATTGTTGGTGAGAGGCCCCGTTTGCTGCTGAAGGCGGTCAAAAAAGGACTGGTGTACCTGCTCGAAAATACCACGGAATTCCTCCCAATGCTGGTCGTCCTGCAACCCGTCACTTATTTGTTCTGAAAGCAGTCTGATCTGCTTCCGCTGGTCGCGTTTATCGTCTTTGACCATCTCATCGAGCTTCGAGCGGAGGTCTTCCAGCAACTGGTTTTTCCGGATAATGTGCAGAGTATAACTGCTCAACTCCTGCATTTTCGTTTCGAGCTGTTGTTTGAGATTCTCTTCTTCGAGTTTCTTGTTTTTTAATTCAACTTCCATCAGTTGATTTCGTGCTTCGTATACCTGCTTGTGTTGTGCGCGGAGTTTCTGCTCGTTCCTGATTTTCAGGCGCTGCCGGCTGATGATCAATGCGGCTACCAGGATAATGAGTACGATGACGATGCCGGTCGCTAGGGCGATCAGCGTGTCTGTCCGGCGCGCCTGGACCAGTCTTTCGATCTCGATGTCTTTTTTTTCAATTTCGTATAGTGTTTGCAGTAATGCGAGCTGTTTGTTGCTTTCTTCGGAATAGATATCGTTGAGCAGGTTCCGGCCCAACGAGAGGTAATGAAAAGCGCTATCGTTCCGGTTCAGCAAATTATAGGCCTTTGCCATGTCGTTGAATGCGCTGGAAATCTGATAGCGCTCGCCATGCGCTTTGGCAAGATCGAGGGATTTTACACTGTATGCTAATCCATCTCTGAACCGGCCGGTCTTCCTGAGCACGTCTCCCAGGTTGTTCACTACTTCTACCTGCGCACCTGCATTGCCTGTTTGTTCATTCAGTCTAAACGCTTTATTGAAATAGAAGTAGGCCGAGTCGTATTTTTCAAGGTCTTCATAGATGCTTCCAATGTTTTCATAAATCTTCGCTTCGCCATCTGGACGGTGATCGAGCTGGTAGGCGAGCAATGCTTTCCGTTGAAAAAGAAATGCGCTGTCATAAAGCTGCCGCTTCTCGTACAGATGACCCATTCTGCCGTAGGTTTCCGCTTTGCCGGATTCCAGTTTCAGATTTTGGTAAATGCGCAATGCTTCGTCGTACTGTTTTCGGGCAAGCTGGGGCCTGCGCGTGCGATAGTACAGCTCGCCCAGCATATCGAGATTGGTAGCCAGCATTTTTTTCTGGTCGAGAATGCGGAATAGTTTTTCCGCTTTCAGCAGATAATCGAGTGACTGGGGGTAATGGCCGGAAATGAAAAGCAGGCGGCCGATCTGCTGTTGGTATACTGCCGCATTTACATCCTGTTTCTGTTGAACCGCATCGTTATACTTCGCTTTTAAGTGGAGCAGGACAGAATCGGAGTTTTGGGGGCTGACCGGTATGCTATGTTCAGGATATTTAATGCCTGTTTCAGTTTGGGCAAATACACGTACTGCGTAAATCGTCCAGATCAGAAACAGGATGATGCCTTGAGATGTGGGAGAGAGGGGCTGACTACGGGCGCGGCCGGTATGCATGGCAGTTAGCGCTGGGTTAATTTCATGCAAGTTACGTTGGTGAGGCCCGCATGAATGCCAAAAGCCATTGAAATACATCAATGGCTTTTGAAAAATAATATTGAGGTAATATTGGGATTACACTCAGAGGAACCGGTTGATCAGATTTTCCAGGTATTCCTGTTTGCCGGAGATTGTTGCTGGTTCGCCTTTGGTTGCCGCGTATTCGAACAGATCTTCCAGTTTCAACGCTCCTTTTTCGAACTCGTTTCCTTTGCCTCCGTCGAAGCTCGCATAGCGGTTCTTACGGATTTTATCGTATTCGCCGTTTTGAATGATCTTGTCCGCGATCACCAAGGCACGCGCCACGGTGTCGATACCGCCGATATGTGCGTGGAATACATCATCCACATCGGTGGAGTTGCGGCGACGTTTGGCATCGAAATTGATACCCCCGCCCTGCAGACCACCCGCATTCAGGATCACCAGTAATGCGCGGGTCCATTCGGCGACGTCGTTCGGGAACTGGTCGGTATCCCAGCCATTCTGGTAATCGCCGCGGTTGGCATCGATCGATCCCAGGATTCCGGCGTCCGCAGCTACCTGCAATTCATGTTCAAATGTATGGCCGGCGAGTGTGGCATGGTTTACTTCCAGGTTCAGACTGAAATCGCTCAGCAGGTCGTGTTGGCGCAGGAAGCCGATTACGGTCGCTGCATCGTAGTCGTACTGGTGCTTGGTAGGTTCACATGGTTTCGGTTCGATGAAGAATTTACCCTTGAAACCTTTGGCACGCGCATAGGCAACCGAAATTTTAAGCATTTGCGCGAAGTGTTCCTGCTCACGTTTCATGTCAGTGTTCAGCAGGCTCATATATCCTTCGCGTCCGCCCCAGAATACATAGTTTTCACCGCCCAGTGCGATGGTTGCATCCAGGGCCATTTTTACTTGTGCACCTGCATGTGCGACAACATCGAAATCGGGGTTGGTAGATGCTCCGTTCATATAGCGGTGATGCCCGAAAAGGTTCGCAGTTCCCCAAAGGAGTTTAACACCTGAAGCCTTTTGTTTTTCACCAAGATATGCTGTCAAAGCTTGAAGGCGCTTTTCATTGGTGCGCACGTCGTCGGCGTAATCTACCACATCTACATCGTGGAAACAGTAATAAGGAAGGCCGAGTTTGGTGATAAACTCAAAAGCTGCATCGGCTTTATCCTTAGCACGGTCTACTGCGTCGGGCTTCTTATCCCAGGGATAAAAAAGCGTAGGTCCGCCGAAAGGGTCCAAACCCGCACCGCAGAATGTATGCCAGTAGGCCACCGCAAAGCGAAGGTGTTCTTTCATGGTTTTGCCCGCAATGACGCGATTTTCGTCATACCAGCGGTAAGCCAGCGGGTTGTCGGTTTCCGGTCCTTCAAATGCGATCTTTCCGATACCTTTAAAATACTCCTGTTCTCCGAGTAGAATGCTCATTGGAATGTTGTTAATCGTTTTATAATGCTTAAATAAATGGAAAAATGCGAACTGGTGAGCTTGTACTCCTCCCTTTTCCCATCCTCCTTTCTCCTCAATACACTAATAAGTGTATAATTGACATTTCATACTGCAATACTATCACTTTTTTCTGAAAATTTTGCAGCATAAACAAAAAGAGGAGCAGATTTAATTTCTGCTCCTCTTGGAATAAGATTTTTCAGGAATGTTCTCAGAAGAACTTCGCGCGGCGATCTTCGATTTTGGCGTTCTCGCGGATCGCTTCATTTACCAGGTACGACATCCGGCTTTCCAGTGACTGGGTCAGCTGCGTTTTATACTGGGTGAAGTCTGCAATTTTCGGAGCATCTGTTTTGTTGCCCAGTTCCATGATGAATACACCGTTTTCGCCGGTGAATACACCTGATTTTTGTCCAGCCTTTAGACCAAATGCTTTTCCAAGTGCAATCGGATCAAAACCTGCGCTGGTCAGGAAGCCGGTAGCCAGTGAAATGTCGTTGGCAGATTCGACCAATGCACCTGCACCGTATTTCTTCGCGACTTCTTCCAGTGAGCCGGTAGCGCCTTTCAGCTTGGCGGTAATTTGCTCTGCCTTGATCTGGTTACGTACTTTGGTAGTCAGTTCGTCGCGGAAATCGTCCACTTTTACATCTTTGGCATCTGATTTTCCGGTTAGGACAGCCACTACATATTGTTCTTCCGTTTCGAAAACAGGGGAAACATTAGAAGTTTTTGTATCGTCTTTAAATGCCCATCTCACGATTTCTCGTGCATTCTGGATCGCATTGATATTGGTAGCAGATTCAGGGATACGATTGGCAGTCGCGAGAACCAGCGCTTTGTTTTTCTTAACCGCTTCTTCGAATTGTTCTCTGCTTTTTACGGAATTAGCAAATTCATCAGCCTTTCTGTAAGCTTCGTCGCGGGTAGCCTGGCTAGGCGCTATCGTTTTGCCGATCGCGGCAATGCGGTACAGCGTATTGGATTTGGTGGCTGTTACCTTGATAATATGGAAACCAAACTGGCTTTCCACCAATCGGGGAATGAGGCCGGGAGCGGTTGCCGAGAAAACAGCGTCTTCAAATGGTTTCACCATTGCGCCGTTGTTCTGGAAGTAATTCAGGTCACCACCGCGCTGTGCAGATCCCGGATCTGCGCTGGATGTTGCCGCCAGTGCTTCGAAGTTGGCGCCCGCCTTAATCTGCGCAAGGATGCCCTCTGCTTTCACCCGGGCTGCCGCTTTCGCTGAATCCGATTGGTTTTCGGCACGGATCAGAATATGGCTTGCACGGGCAGATGAAACCGTGTCGGACCTGGTTCCGCCGTATTTGTAAATGTAGTAAGTGTTGCCTTCACGATAGGGGCCGTATACACCGCCTGGTACGAAGGTTTTTACCGCTTCTTTCAACTGGTCGCTCATGGTGGCGTACGACTGGTTGATCGGCATCGGAATATCCGTATTCATGGCAGCGAATGCAGAGTCGCTTTGCGCGGTAGCAAGGCCTCTCGCCAGTTCTTTAATTTCAGTGTACAATGCCGAGCTGTCATCTTTCGCAGGCTGTACCGGGAATGTCACATATTCAACCGAGCGGGTATCTGTGCCTTTGTACTCTTTGCGGTGAGCGCCCAGGTATTCTTCCAGTTGTGCGTCGGTAACTTTAATGGTAGTATCAACAACCGAGAAATAAGGTACATACAGGTAACGCAGACTGGCTTTGGTATTCTGTGCTACGTACTCCTTTTCGGCCTGTGCTTTCGGGGTGTAGGTCGAAAGTCTCAGCATGTTCTCGTATTTGGCGCGTGTGCGTTCTTCACGAAGGCTTTTTTCGAAGTTCTCCCAGGACTTCTGCTGTTCGAGGGGAAGCGTTTTGAGGTTTTTCAGATAATTGATCACCGCGTTCTTGTCGAAACGACCGGTGGTAGGATCTGAAAACGCTTGAAGTATCGAGGGGCTGATGTGGTTACCCTGAACCATGTCGTACAGTTCTTCGTCGGTTACCGAAAGTCCCAGCTTGTCGTATTGTTTTTTATAGGCAATATCCACAACGAACTGGTTCCAGGCCTGATCGCGCAGGGAAGCGAGTTCATTCTCGTTCAGGCTGCGGCCCGACTGGGCTTCATAATTCTGACGAAAACCGTCCACCCGGCTTTGAAAATCTTTGATATTAATTTCTTTCCCGGCAATCTCTCCCACGACCTGGTTGTTATTGCCCCCGAGCATTGAATTTGGGCCCAGCAGGTCGCCTCCAACCATAAAAAGAATTAAACTGATAGCGATAACCGTGACGGCTATCCCGGATTTTTCTCTGATTTTGTTAATTAAAGCCATTTTCTCGATTCAAATTAGTGCGCAAAATAAAATCTTTTCTTGATGGAATGCAAGCGCTTACAACCCATTTTACAATTATTGGCGACATCCGGACGTTGTGCGGCCGGGCAGTATGAGCGAAGGGCAGGATTTCCTGCTTAGTACATGTGTTTCAGGTTGAAAGCGTACAGGATTGCCATGACAGCACTGAGAATGACCCCTGCCATCGCTGTGATAACCCCGAGCCACCCGCCGATCAGCAGGAGCGGGGCTGCAAAGGCAACGCCAATCCCGGCCAGGTACAGGTAATACCCTTTTCTTCGGAGGTTCCACATCAGATAGGCTGCATAGAGCGATAATGATTCGAAAATGAGCATGATAATGGCGCCTGTCCGGATGGAGTCGGCCGTGGTCTGGTCAATGACAGCCTCAAACATCGCATCCATCGTTTTGGCTTCGGCCGTTTGTTGCTGCCGGTCGAGATTTTCACGGACAGCCTCAAACGTTTCTCGGGTTTTGTCTGCAGTGATGCCGGGATTCCAGAGTCTTTCGGATTGGGTCCAGAGTCCTGAAACGGAGCTCATGAAGGTGAGAAAACACAAAACGGTCAGGAACGTCGGACGATTCACAATAGCACTTATTCAGTTGAAAATAGATCAGAAGTTTCTGATCAGCGATGTAAAATTTGTCGTTTTCGGTGAAAACACCAAAGGCATTTGAATATTCTTCCGACGGGTATACATTTGTCGTTTTTTAATCCAATAAAAACTCAAACATTCTAACAGACGATACTTATGAGCCTCCAGATTCTGACTGATCGCATTAAAAATATCCTGGGAACCGAGAGCGGACTGGATGCCACAGCCAAATTTGTAACCGACGAAGGTATCGTGTTTGTCGACGGGAAGTCGGTGCCCAACAACGTATCGAATGCGGATGAGGATGCGGACTGTACCTTTGAGGTGTCGGTAAAAAATGCCCTGAAACTCATTGACGGTGACCTGAATGCGATGATGGCCCTGATGACCGGAAAGCTGAAAATCGATGGCGATATGGGTGTTGCCATGAAAATCGCGGAAACCTTCGGACGCCGATAGTAGTCTTTCATCCCGGACGCCTTTTTCCCGATACCATTCAGTATTTCAACAAACGATTATACATTCATGGATCATCAGGAAAAGGCATCCGGAAATTCTATCAGGCGCAGGGATTTCGTAAAAGCCGGGGCATTGGCGGCCGGCAGTTTGATGATTGTTCCCCGACACGTGCTGGGCAGAGGTTATATTCCCCCGAGCGACAAGCTCAATATTGCCGCGGTGGGCTGTGGAGGCAAGGCCGACGTGAACATCCGGCAAGCCTACAACAACGGAACTGAAAATATGGTCGCGCTATGCGATGTCGACGACCGCCAGTCCGAAAAATACCGCAAACAATTCCCTAACGCGCCGTACTATAAGGATTATCGTAAAATGCTCGAGAAGGAGGCCAGGACAATCGATGCCGTCCTGATTACCACACCCGATCACATGCATTATCCCGTAGCCATGGCCGCAATGGAGTTGGGAAAACATGTATATGTGGAAAAACCGTTGACTAAGGACATCTGGGAAGCCCGGATGCTGACCGAAGCAGCTAAGAAATTCAAAGTGGTAACCCAAATGGGCAACCAGGGCAGCAGCAGCGACGGCACCCGGCAAACCGAGGCGCTGGTGCAATCCGGCGCGATAGGGGACGTGCATACAATCGAGGTGTGGACGGACAGGCCGGTCTGGCCGCAAGGCGTAAAGTCGCCGAAAGATAAAGGCGAAGCACAGCCCGTACCCGCGGGCGTGGATTGGGACCTCTGGCTCGGGACAGCTCCCAAACGCGACTACCATGAAGCTTATATGCCGTTCCGCTGGCGCGGTTACTGGGATTTCGGGACCGGTGCGTTAGGCGATATGGGGTGCCACTTTATCGATGTTCCGTTCCGCGCACTGAAACTGGGGTATCCGACGTCCGTCGAATGCAGTGTCGGGTCTGTTTACGCCGACTTTTTTCAACAAGCCTTTTTTGACGATGTGTGCCCGCCCTCGGCGAATATTCACCTGAAATTTGCTTCCAAAACTGCCGGTAAGGAGATCAGCTTCAACTGGTATGACGGCGGAATGCGTCCGCAGCTACCCGATGGCTGTGATTATAGGACCGTTTTCGGCAGCGTCGACGGCGGAATCCTTTTTATCGGAACAAAAGGAATTATCAGCGCCGAAATGTTTGGCGAAAACCCAAGACTGTGGCCGGAGAAAAAATTTGAGAATATAAGGATCGCTACTAAGCCGCGTGCTTTGGTGCAGGGCAGCTGGGAGGGACATCAGCAGCAGTTTGTGCAGGCTTGCAAAAAGGGATATGGCGCATATACCAGTTCATCGTTCGACCAGTCGGGGCCACTGACGGAGATTGTATTGATGGGAAACCTGGCGGTAAGATCTTATCTGTACAGGGAGGCAAAAGCCGACGGCAAAGGATACACTTTCCCGGGAAGGCAGCGGCTGCTTTGGGATGGTACCAATATGAAAATTACCAACTTCGATGTGGCCAACCAGTTTGTGAAAAGGCAATACCGGACGGGCTGGTAGGCGTTTGCGAAGTGTTCATGCCACCCTGAGCACAGTCGAAGAGCGTCGTGCGTGATACCCTTCGACCGCCGGGCGGCCCCGTGCACTCGGGGTGACAGCACGTTTCACAATTCCAGTTCCCGCAGGTACATCTGGATCGTATTTTCCAATCCTATGTACAATGCGTCACAGATAAGGGCATGGCCAATGGACACCTCATCGAGCCAGGGAATGCTCTGTTTCAGGAAATGCAGGTTGTCTAGGCTGAGATCGTGGCCTGCATTGAGTCCCAACCCCACTTCTCTCGCTTTTTCGGCAGCCTTCACAAATGGTAACACGGCTTTTTGGCGGTTTTCAAAATAACCGGCAGCAAATGGTTCTGTGTATAGTTCAACACGATCGGCACCGCATATTTTCGCGCCTTCCACCATTTCTTCGTCTGGGTCGACAAAGACGGAAACCCGGATGCCGGCGGATTTGAATATGCCTACGAGATCGGTCAGTTGGGCGCGGTGTGTGACTGTATCCCATCCTGCATTGGAAGTGATGGCGTTCAGCGCATCCGGAACCAGCGTTACCTGATCGGGTTTGTTGGCCAGAACGAGCTCCACAAACTTCTTTTCTGCGGGGTTTCCTTCGATATTGAACTCTGTCGTCACAACTTCCCGTAAATCATAAACGTCCTGGTAGCGGATATGCCGCTCGTCGGGACGCGGATGTACCGTAATACCTTGTGCGCCGAACCTCTCGCAGTCCAGCGCTACTTTCAGCACATTAGGGTTGTCGCCGCCGCGGGAGTTACGGAGTGTTGCGATCTTGTTAATGTTAACGCTTAGACGGGTCATGCGGGATGTTCAATTTTGGATGAGTGAATAATGGAATGACTGAATGTGTGAATGAATTTTTGAATGATTGGATGCGAGATTGTGACTTTTGAATCTTGGCAACGAGTTTTCAAGCGAATTACTAACTTTGCCGGTCTGTTACAAATTTAGCATTTGAGTACATAAAAACACTTTTGACGCTAATTTTTGACCTAAATCAAATATAAAGAACAATAAATGACCGAATGACAATATCTGACTAACACGGACTAAACATTCAGTCATCGCTCTGGCGACCTGGTCACTCATTCAATCATTCAAAATTAAACTAACATGTCTCTAAAAACCCAAGTAGAATCCGGCATTAAGGACGCGATGCGTGCAAAGGATCAGGATACGTTACGTGCTTTGCGCGCCATCAAGTCGTTGATTTTATTGGAAGAAACCAAAGGCGGTGGCACCGGTGAGCTTTCTGCTGACGATGAACTGAAACTTTTGACCAAAGCTGCCAAGCAACGCCGCGAGTCAGCTGATATTTACAAAACGCAGGGTCGCCCGGATTTGCTTGAAAAAGAAGAGGCCGAACTGGCGGTGATAGAACAGTTTCTGCCTAAGCAACTCACTGAAGACGAGGTAAAAGCAAAGTTGCAGGAGATCATCGCCCGGGTAGGTGCAGCTGGCCCCTCAGATATGGGTAAGGTCATGGGCGTTGCTACCAAAGAACTTGCCGGACAAGCCGAAGGACGTGTAGTATCTACCCTGGTTAAGGCATTGCTCGCATGAAATTATTGGATGTTCTCATCCTTCTTCCCCTGCTTTGGGGGGCATTGCATGGTTACCGCAAGGGTTTATTGATCGAAATCATCGGTATTCTGGGTCTTGTGGTAGCCATGGTTTTGGGTTTCAAATTCCTTGGGTTGGGGATGGAAGTCCTTACGCCTTATTTCAGCGAAGGAGTTGCACGGAAAGTCCTGCCTTATGTAGGGTTCTCTGCCATTTTCTTCCCTACCATTTTTCTCCTCAACCAGTTCGGCTACACGATCCGGCGTTCATTGCGCTATTCGATCCTCGGGACTTTCGATAGTTTTGCCGGGGCAATGGTGGGTGTTTTTACCTGGGTTTTTGGGATCAGCGTGTTTTTCTGGCTGGTCGACGCCATCGGGGTGAAGATCCCCTCGCACCGTACCGACGACACCTATCTTTACCCGCTTGTTGTGCCCGTCGCTCCTACGGTTATTACCAAAGCATTGTCACTAATGCCCAAAGGCACGGACGTGATCCGCGACT
Organism: Dyadobacter ginsengisoli DSM 21015; assembly: GCF_059568735.1. NCBI lineage: Bacteria > Pseudomonadati > Bacteroidota > Cytophagia > Cytophagales > Spirosomataceae > Dyadobacter > Dyadobacter ginsengisoli. Next base: position 324,718 of record NZ_JCANTY010000003.1, on the reverse strand, counting down.
GGAAACGGGATTACCTCGACGAGTGAACTTTCAAATTCCCGGACGGGTTAAGCTTTCATTGTTGATTTTCAGTACTTTTGCAGAAAAATTGGTTGAATGCCCCGTGTGTTTGACAGAATGATAAAAAAATGACCACCTTACAACACAAGCAGGACATCCGCAAATTCACCATTGACCAGATCAAGAGCTGGATGACGGAGCACGGGGAAAAAGCTTTCAGGGCAAAACAGATTTATGAATGGATCTGGAAAAAATCGGCCCATTCATTTGACGAAATGACCAATCTTTCGCTGGCTACCCGGCAGCTGATGAACGAACACTTCGTGATCCATTCACTGGATGTAGCCAAGCAGCAGCAAAGTAATGACGGGACGATCAAGTCGGCATTCCGGCTGTTCGATGGGAACCTTGTGGAGGGTGTACTGATCCCCGCTACCGATCGGATGACCGCCTGTGTAAGCAGCCAGGTAGGCTGCTCGCTTACCTGCAAGTTTTGTGCGACGGGCTACATGGATCGCAAGCGGAACCTGGACGCCGGAGAGATCTACGACCAGGTAGTGGCCATTGCGCGACAGGCAGAAGGCAGTTTCAATGCGCCTTTGACCAACATTGTATATATGGGAATGGGGGAGCCGTTGCTGAATTACACCAATGTTCTCCAGTCCATCGAATATATCACTTCCCCGGAAGGGCTTAATATGTCGCCCAAGCGCATTACGGTTTCGACGGCTGGCATCGCAAAAATGATTAAAAAGCTGGGAGATGACGAAGTACGTTTCCGGCTCGCATTGTCGCTTCACGCGGCCAATGACGAAAAGCGGAACCAGATCATGCCGATCAATGAGTCCAACTCGCTCGATAACCTGGCGGAAGCATTAAACTACTTTTACAGGAAGACCGGCAACCGCATTACTTTCGAGTACATTGTGTTCCAGAACTTCAATGACACTTTGCAGGATGCCAAAGAGCTCTGGGAGTTTACCAAGCGTGTTCCTGCCCGTGTGAATATCATCGAATACAACCCCATCGCCGAGGCTGCTTTTAAGAACACTGAGGCTGATAAGCTTGATAAATTTGCTGCATTCCTGGAAGACAGAGGGGTTACGGTGCATGTCAGGAGGAGCCGTGGCAAGGATATCGACGCTGCTTGCGGGCAACTTGCTAACAAAGAAACAAACTGAGTTAAACCCGGCTTAACAATTTCTTAACATTGCATCGGCCGAGAATAAGTAGTTTTGTGCCAATAAAATCAACCTATATACTTCTTTTATGTTTGGTCTGGAAACCGACATTTTTATCCTCCTCGCTTTTAGTATCCTAGCGGCCTGTGCATTTGAGTTTGTTAATGGTTTTCATGATACTGCGAACGCGGTTGCAACGGTGATCTATACCAACTCCCTGAAACCCAATGTAGCAGTGATTTGGTCAGGCTTTATGAACTTCTGTGGCGTGTTTTTCGGCGGGATCGCGGTGGCCATGGGGATTGTGAACCTGCTTCCCGTAGAGCTGCTCATCGACCAGAATGTCTACCATAGTGCGGCCATGGTTTTTGCGCTGCTGTTCAGCGCTATCATCTGGAACCTGGGTACCTGGTATTTTGGTTTGCCGAGTTCCAGTTCCCACACGCTTATCGGCTCCATCCTTGGGGTAGGGCTCGCATTTACACTGATGCCTGAAAATACGCAAGGCACAGGGGTCAACTGGACCAAGGCCGAAGAGCTTTTCATGTCGCTTTTAAGCTCCCCGATCTTCGGATTTGCCCTGGCAATCATTATTATGTTTATTCTGAGGAGGTCGTTGTCGAAGCAGCTTCGGGAAGTTGTTTTCAGCGAACCCAAAAAGAATGAAGCGCCTCCGATCTGGATACGCGCCATATTGATCACGACGTGTACGCTTGTGAGCTTCTTCCACGGCTCGAATGACGGGCAAAAAGGAGTGGGCCTCGTGATGCTGATCCTGATCGGTATCGTTCCGGCACATTTTGCGCTCGATAACTCCAAAGATCCTGTTGAAATGAAAGCCGACCTGATCGGTATCGAACAGGCGGTAGGGCGCATTGATTCCAGCCGCCTTTCCATTTCCGATCGTCATCATCTGAGCACGATCAAGGCGGAGATAGCTACACTTCAGGCGCAGATCAGCCATCCCATGCCCGAGCACCGGTTGCCGAAAGAGCAGCGAATGAATGCACGTCGTTCCTTGCTTCTCATCAGCCGTAATACCAAAACGATCCTGGATAATGGCCAGGCTAACCTGAATGCGGCCGATATGGCATTTCTGAAAAAGCAATCGGGCGGCGAAGCGGGTATCCGACGATATACCGATTATGCTCCGGATTGGGTTATTCTGATGATCTCACTTTCCCTGGGGCTCGGTACGATGGTCGGTTGGAAGCGGATTGTAGTTACGATCGGGGAGAAGATCGGTAAACAACATTTGACTTATGCACAAGGAGCATCGGCGGAGTTGGTGGCCGCAAGTACCATAGGTGTATCTTCTTACATGGGGCTGCCAGTTAGTACGACCCACGTGTTGTCTTCCGGTATTGCCGGGTCGATGGTGGCGAGCAAAGGGGTTAAAAACCTGCAAGGTGGTACGATCCGTAACATCGTGATTGCGTGGGTTCTGACTTTGCCGGTAACGATGCTGCTGTCGGGTACACTTTACGCGTTTTTCCGCTGGATTTTCTGACAGATCCACTTTTACGCATATCGAAAGCCGCCGGGAATATTCCGGCGGCTTTCGTTTTATGGTGCCTGGCGCACTTTCTTTGCTTTTCATTGGTTTAATATCGTAAATTCGGCATGGATTTTTAATATCAAATAAAAGCCAATTATTCACCATAATGACTACAATTGAAGCGCAGGTTAACCGCTACGGTTATGTGACGGAGGCGATTGCAGAAGACATTGATCTGGTTGCGGAAATCAACCGCCTGAAAAAGGAAAAGAATGCAGTGATCCTGGCTCACTATTATGTGGATGCAGAAATTCAGGACCTGGCTGATTATATCGGCGACAGTCTGGGCCTGTCCCAGCAGGCAGCTGCCACGGATGCTGACATGATCGTTTTCTGCGGCGTACATTTTATGGGTGAAACAGCCAAGATATTGAGCCCGGGCAAGAAGGTCGTTATACCTGACCTGAATGCAGGCTGCTCTTTGGCTGATTCGGCACCCGCGGATAAATTTGCGGCATTCAAAGCCCAGTACCCCGACCATATCGTGATCAGCTACATCAACTGCTCGGCAGAGATCAAAGCATTGACCGATATTGTCTGCACGTCTTCGAATGCATTGCAGATTGTCGAAAGCCTGCCGAAAGACCAGAAGATTATTTTTGCACCGGATGCTAACCTCGGCAGGTATGTGGCACATAAGACCGGACGGGATATGGTCCTTTGGGACGGCGCCTGTATTGTGCACATCGATATTTCCCGTGAGAAGTTGAAACAACTTCGTGACGAAAACCCGGACGCATTGCTGATCGCTCACCCGGAATGTAAGGAAGACATTCTCAAACAGGCTGATTTTGTCGGTTCAACGACGGGTCTTCTGAAATTTGTGAAGGAATCCGAACACGACAAATTCATCGTAGCGACCGAAGCGGGTATCCTGCACAAGATGAAACAATCGGTACCCGATAAAAAGCTGATCCCGGCTCCCGGTTCCGACAATAATACCTGCGCATGTTCGGAATGCCCGTATATGAAGATGAACACGCTGGAAAAGGTTTATAATGCATTGTATTATGAGCAACCCGAAATCTTCGTACCCGAGGATATCCGGCTAAAAGCCTATGATTCCGTTGCACGCATGCTGGAACTGAGCAAAGGCATCTGACACCGATTTAACCCTGTTTTTTGAATTATGCCCCAATTTGATTTTCTGATTATCGGTTCGGGAATTGCCGGACTGAGTTATGCTGCCAAACTAGCCCGCCATTTCGATGAATTGAAGCAGGAAGTTTCCATTGCCGTTATTACAAAAGTGCAGGCGGATGAAACCAACACCAAGTATGCGCAGGGAGGGATTGCGGTAGTTTGGGCCGAGTCGGACTCGTTTGAAAAACATATTCAGGATACAATGGATGCGGGGGATGAGGTGAACAAGCGGAATATTGTGGAGATCGTCGTGCGTGAGGCGCCTTTACGCATTCAGGAGCTGATCGATTATGGCACCCGCTTCGACAGGGAAAAGGGCGGCGAGTACGACCTGGCAAAAGAAGGCGGGCATTCCGACCACCGGATTTTGCATTTTAAGGATATTACCGGTGCGGAAATCGAGCGCGCATTGCTCGAAGAGGTCAATCGCCATAAAAGCATCGAGATTTTTACGCATTACTACGCGGTCGAGCTGATTACCCAGCACCATCTGGGAGAAACAGTTTACCGGTATCAGGAGGATATTAAGTGCTTCGGCGCCTATGTGCTCAACAGGCGCACAGGCGAGGTCGAGAAATTTTTAGCTAAAACCACATTGCTCGCAACGGGTGGAATAGGTAATATTTACCAGAGTACAACCAACCCGACGATCGCGACCGGCGATGGCATTGCAATGGCCTATCGCGCCAAGGGTATTTGTGACAATATGGAATTCATCCAGTTTCATCCCACGAGTTTCTATCAGCCTGGCCAAAAACCTTCGTTTCTGATTTCAGAGGCCGTCAGAGGTTTTGGAGGAATACTGAAACGGGCCGACGGCAGTACGTTCATGGAAAACTACGACAGCCGCCTTTCCCTGGCACCGCGTGACATCGTTGCACGCGCGATTGACTCCGAGATGAAGAAGAACGGGGTTGACCACGTGTATCTGGATGTGAGGCACTGCGACTACGAAAAGTTCCTCGAGCATTTTCCGAATATCACTGAATACTGCCTGCAACAGGGAGTCGACGTGCGTAAGGACATGATTCCGGTCGTACCAGCCCAGCATTATATGTGTGGGGGAGTCCGGGTGAATGAGTGGGGAAAAACAAATATCGATTTCCTGTATGCGGTAGGAGAATGCGCATGTACCGGCTTGCACGGATCGAACCGGCTGGCGTCCAATTCATTACTGGAAGCAGTCGTTTTTGGGCATCGGGCTTATGAAAGTACTGTTGCCGGATTTGAGAATGCGGTTGTCCCCAACAATATTCCCGAGTGGGACGATTCGGGTACTACGCACCCCGAAGAGCAGGTACTGGTCACGGAAATGACCCGGGAACTCAATAGTATCATGTCCAATTACGTCGGTATCGTTCGTACCGACCGGCGTATGAAACGTGCCTACGACCGTCTGGAACTCCTGCACCAGGAGCACGAAGACCTTTACAAGGAATCAAAAGTATCGGTCGCGATATGTGAACTCCGGAATATGATATCAGTGTCTTACCTGATTATCAAAATGGCAATGGCCCGACGCGAGAACATCGGGCTGCACTACAATGCGGATCACGTTGCGTAGGTTGAACGACTAGTTTTGGGCCAGTACATTGCGATCTTTGCGTGTAATGGCCCTTTTCCAGATGTTTTCTCCAATCTTCAGGCCCAGATAGGTCCCTTCCTCTACGCCATCCCGGTAATGGATTCCGCCATACACACGGCTGATTGACGCGTCCCAGTAAGCTTCTTCAAAAGACTTGAAGGATTTTACGCCATGACCATATTTTTTCTCTGTGGTATCCGTGAATGCGACATTCTTTCCGATCAAATGGGTTAGAACAGCACCGCAGGCCGCTGAGATGGAACTGTGCCCGCTCACATATTCAGGAAATGCAGGTGTCTCCAGGAATGGGCGCCAGTTGGGGTCCCAGTTGTTATTGATCACGGTCTCTGGTCTGATCCGGACTGTCCGGTACTTTTCATCCCAGCACGCAATGAATGCATCGTAAATCGAAAGTGCTCCGAGTGTGTACGCCTCGGTAGCCTGCATCAGATTGAGTTTTTTGTCGGTGGTGACTGTGCGGATAATGGCGAGCCAATGGCCTGCCGGCGTCATTTTTTTATTGGCAAACATGGCGTGGCCAACGACGTTGGTCACAAAAGCGTTATCGTCCCAGAAGTAAGCGGTCGCCTTCTGGTCTTCGGTGAGCCCCTGGCCTATATGATATACCTCCATGGCCAGTTCCATGAATTTACTGTCTTTTGAGAGGTCATATTTTGCCGGTGGCGGACAACGGAACTGTGTCACGGAATCCAGCGCGAATGTTCTTACAGTATTCCACATCGGTTCGCAGGCGTCGGCATAAGCGGGGGGAGTAGGGACCCACGTCCCTGGCTTATTGGTCACCGTATAGCGATAACCGCGAATCTCTTTATAGTGGTCCTTGGCCGCGTATGCCATTATATGCTTCGCTACGGTGTCGCCGTATGCAATGGAGCGTTCATATACGTCCTCAGGAATACCCATATCCTGATATTTTTTGAAAAGCTTCTTTTCATAGTCATCCCACATATTCCCGGAAAAAGTGAGCGTTCTGCCCACAACTGTAAACGCCTTGATACTCGCCAGTGGAAAGCAGTAGGCCAACGAGCTGTCTGGCCTTGGGGGTAGATTGAACTTAACAAGTTGATTACCAAGTGACTGGTATTCCGGGTAGCCGGGAGTAAGTGCCTCGTAAGCAGCCAGAAAGGAATACCCGTAAATGCGGCTGGCAACAGGCGGTTTGAATATATCGTGAATGATGACGTCGGTCAGATGTGTGGCTGTTTCATGGAACAGCGCCGGATCCGAAGCCTTCGCATTGTACTCTTGGGATGATAACTCTTTTTTACATCCATAGAGAAACGGAATGATCAACAGGGAGAGTAAACGGAACTTCATTCGGTATCGCAGAAAATTGTAACTGATATAGTCGACGAATATAACAAGAAATAGGAATTTGATGATAATTCTGTACAAAAGAATGATTTATTGTAACTTATATATTACTAGATGATAAAAATTGTTCGTTAGGTGCTACTATTTATTGTTATTTTTTAAGAATGCATATTCTTTAACCGGGAAGTCTTTTTTTTGTTAAAAAATTAATATCTTTTTGTACAATCAAACGAGTATATCACCACAATTAGCACTTATCCTACATAGTCATGTAGTATTTGAATTTAATTGTGTGCGATGTACACAGTCTGAAGGCCTAAGCTCTGTTCGATGAAAGTACTCACCTAACTGTTTCCCTACTGTATGTTAAAATTCTCCTAGCTACAATTTTTAATCGCCAGCACCGATTTTCGAAACGAAATCCAGTCTGACTCTACGTTCCGTGCTTATACGGTTAAGCAAACATTCTTACTACAACTACAATCTAACTATTAATCTATGAGATTTTCTACTGGATGGACGCCTCGTGCTGTATCACGAAGTGTTTTTTCTCTTTGTCTGGCCCTGGTGACGGTCATGGGAGCATTTGCCCAGAACACCATCAAGGGTAAGATCAAAGATGAGCAAGGACAACCGCTACCCGGGGTAAGCGTTGTCGTGAAGGGAACAACCTCAGGTACAGTAACTGATAACGAAGGACTTTATACGGTAACTGCCGAGAAAAACGGCACATTGGTTTTCTCCTTTATCGGTTATCTCACGCAGGAAATACCTGTCGGAGGCAAGAGTGTCCTGGATGTAATCCTGATTTCCGACACCAAAGCACTTGAAGAGGTGGTCGTGGTAGGTTATGGTACCGCCAAAAAGGCGACCCTTACCGGTTCCGTAACGGCCGTAAAAGGTGCTGAGCTCCAAAAGGCTCCGGCTGCCAACTTATCCAATACGCTGGGCGGACGTCTGCCTGGTATTTCAGCCGTACAATCCAGCGGTGAGCCAGGATACGACGGTTCTGCGATCCGCATCCGTGGTACCAACTCCCTGGGTAACAGCAATGCGCTGATCGTCGTGGATGGTGTGCCTAACCGTTCCGGCGGTCTCGACCGTATCAACCCTGCCGATATTGAAAGTATTTCGGTACTGAAAGATGCTGCGGCTGCAATCTATGGTTCGCGCGCCGGTAACGGGGTTATCCTGATCACCACGAAACGTGGTAAATCAGGCAAACCACAAATTTCTTACGACATGAACCTGGGTGTGTCTCAACCTACCCGTACACCTGAAATGTCGAATGCAGCGGAATATGCGACCATCCGTAACGAATTGCAGATCTACGACAACCTCCCGGTGGGCGAATGGCAAGGTGCTTTGCAAGGCTTCAATACAAACGGTTCTTATAAAAGGATCGACAACGGAAACGTGATCAATGCGGTGTTCAACCCGGACGACATGCAGAAATTCCGTGACGGATCAGATCCTTATCTCCACCCGAATACCGACTGGTACGGCTCTGTGATCCGGAAATGGGCACCTCAGCAACGTCATAACCTGCAATTGACAGGAGGTAGTGAAAATATCAAATACCTCGCGTCTATCGGGCACATTAACCAGGATGGTTACTATGTAAATTCTGCAACGGGCTACAAGCAATACGATATGCGTGTGAACCTGGATACGAAGATCAACAAGTATATCACTGCAAACCTTGGTGTTACCCTCCGCGAGGAGTTCCGTCACTTCCCAAGTGGAGGTAACGGCGCCGGAGCGATCTTCCGGATGCTCATGCGCGGTAAACCTACCGAAATCGCGATCTGGCCGGACGGACGTCCGGGTCCCGATATCGAGAACGGACAAAACCCAGCGGTAATCACAACGAACACTACTGGTTACAATAACGACAAGAGAGACTACATCCAGACGAATGGCGGTCTGGAAATCCAGATTCCCGGTGTGCCAGGTTTAAAAATCAATACAATGGCGGCTATCGATAAACAGCTGCGTCGTGTTAAGAACTTTGAAACACCATGGACATTGTATTTCTGGGATAAGAAAACCTATGAGGCAGATGGTAAAACGCCGTTCCTCACCGGAACTGTGCGCTCGACTTTCAAAGATCCCCGCCTGACTGAGACTTCGGCTCAGGAATTATCAGTTCAGCTAACAGGACAGATTTCTTACGAAAAATCAGTTGATGGCCACAATTTCAATTTGATGGCGGGTGCTCAGCGTGAAAAAGTAGACGCAGATGGTTTCTTTGCATTCCGCCGTTATTACATCTCACCTGTTGTAGACCAGCTTTTTGCAGGTGGTACTCCTGAGCAGAACATCGGTAACTCCGGTTCGATCACATTGAACGGACAGACGATCAACAACACCGATCTATACAAGAGAGCCCGGTTGAGCTACTACGGCCGTGCCGGTTATAACTTCAAAGAAAAGTATCTCGCTGAATTCCTGTGGCGTGTGGACGGTTCCTATGTATTCCCGAAAGATGGCCGTTTCGGTTTCTTCCCGGGGGTATCGGCAGGATGGCGCATTTCAGAAGAAGGTTTCTGGAAAAACAGCATCTCGCGCTATGTAAACAATGTAAAACTACGCGGTTCATGGGGACAAATGGGTGCGGAACCTTATTTCCTGAATACAGAAACTTTGGCTGAATATCAGTATTTGTCTACCATGGGCTTTGGATCGTACATCATCAATGACCAGGTTGCCAAAACATTGCTGGAAAGCCGTGTAACCAACCCTAACTTTACCTGGGAGGTTGCAAACAACATCAACTTCGGTATCGAGGGTACATTGCTGAACGACAAACTTTCTTTCGAGTTCGACTACTTTGTAAACAACCGTTCCAAAACACTGATTCCAAAGGCTGGTTCTACACCCTCTACCGCTGGTATCGATGGAAAGCTTCCACCTCAAAACCTTGGAAAACTGCAAAATAAGGGATGGGAATTCAAGGTTAGCTACGATGGCAACGCCGGAGATTTCAGTTATTCTGTGAGTGTGAATGGTGGTTATGCCAAAAACAAGATCAAGTACTGGGATGAAACACCAGGTGCTCCTTCTTACCAGAGAACAACAGGCATGCCGTTCAACTCTTTCCTAGTGTACCAATTCGACGGTGCATTCAAGAGCCAGGAAGAAATTGATGCCAACAAAATCGATTACAGCCCGATCACAGGTAACCTGCGCCCTGGTGATATGAAGTTCAAGGATGTCAACAACGATGGTAAAATCAACGGTGACGACCGTATCCGTTCCGAAAAAGTGTCACGTCCATGGTTTACCGGAGGTGCTTCCGTCAACCTGGGCTACAAACAATTTGACCTGTCGATGCTGTTCCAGGGAACGCTCGGAGGGCTTCAAATCGTAGGTCTGACAGAGTCAGGTGACATTGGTAACTACCTGAAATATGACTACGACCACCGCTGGACTATCGACAATCCGACCGATCAGTATCCTCGTCTGACCAACCGTAACAACCGTTACTACACCAACACAGGCCAGGCTGGTATCAACAACTACTTCCTGAAAAGTAACAACTACCTGCGTTTGAAAAACGTCGAACTGGGGTATAACCTGCCATCGGAAATCGGTTCAAAAATCGGGATGAGCAATTTCCGGATCTATGTGAACGGATTGAACCTCCTGACTTTCGACAAAATCAAGGTTTGGGACCCCGAAGCGACTACAAACAGCGGTCAGTACTATCCGCAGTCAAGAGTTATCAGCGCAGGAGTACGTGTAGCATTTTAACGAAACGAAATATGAAATTGAAATATAAAAGTCTATTGCTAATTGCCCTGGTGACCGGAGGACTTTCATCCTGCGATACCGATTTTCTGGATGTGACGCCGCCTACGGAAATTCCGAGTGAGGAAGCGTGGAAAGAGGGTCCCTTGGCAGAAGGTTTTGTGACGGGCATTTATGCAGGCCTTCAACAGGGAGGTTTCAGCGAGCAAATGCTTGCTTCACTCACCGATGAAGCCGTATTTACCCACACGGGCCGTAACATCAACACGGTGAACGAAGGAAGTTTGAGCCCTTCGAACCTGGGTTGGGTGGATGCGACCTATGGTTGGAGCCAGATGTACCAGTACATCCGTGCGGCCAATATCGCTCTTGCGAATCTGCCTACGGCGACATTTACAGACGATGCCCTGAAGGCACGTCTGAGAGGCGAGGCGTACTTTATGCGGGCCTATTATTACCAGCAACTGGTTCGCTACTACGGAGGTGTTCCCATCATCAAGAAAGTATATGCTTTGAACGAAGATTACTCTGTTCAGCGTAATACTTTCGACGAATGTATCAAGCAGATCGTAAGCGATGCGGATAGTGCTGTGCTGTTGCTGGATGGCAAAACGCTGGCAAAAGGTCGCGCAACCAAAGCCGCTGCATTGGCGTTGAAATCGCGTGTCTTGCTCTATGCGGCCAGTGACTTGCACGATATTCCTACTGTCAAAGCCAAATCTACGGTGCTCGCCGCTTATACGAATCCTGAGTTCCTGGGTTATCCGTCGGGTGACCGCAAAGCACGCTGGCAGGCTGCTCAAGCTGCTGCGAAAGCTGCGTTAGATGCGAGTGGCGGCGGCTACAAGCTGAACCTGACAGCCCCAGTAACGGCGGATCAGGGCAAAATCAACTATATTTCGATGGCAATGGCCGGTGCCAGCGCTGATAAAACCCTGGATGCTTCCGGTGCCAGTGAAATTATTTTTGGACGCTATTTTACGCCAAGCCAGAACGAGGGTGCACGGCAGACCGGTTTGAACAATGGCCCGAACGGCTACCACAACTGGGCGGGTAATACACCTATCGGAACGCTCGTGGATGACTATGAAATGATGGACGGAACACCGTTCTCGTGGACTAACCCCACCCACAAGGCCAGTCCTTATGTGAACCGCGATCCGCGTTTATATGCCACCATTATGTTTGACGGGGCAACATGGAAACCACGCCCATCCGACGCAAAAGATCCTGCGAACCAAATCCAGACTGGCGCATATGACCTTCTGGACGACAAAGGCGCGTTGATCAATCGCAAAGGATTGGATACCCGCAGCAGCAGTATTGAAGACTGGAACGGAAGCCGTACCGGTTACTACATGCGCAAATTCATCGACCCGAACCCATCGTTGTACGACAACACCGACCGTCAGAATATCCCCTGGCCGTTCTTCCGGGTAACGGAAATGGCGTTCAATTACATCGAGGCGAGCATTGAAGTTGGTGATGAAGCAATCGCATTGGAATGGTTGAATAAGATCCGTTTCCGTGCAGGTATGCCAGCGCTGAAAGTTTCCGGAGCTGCTTTGAAAGAGGCTTATCGTCACGAGAAACGCATTGAAATGGCTTATGAAGAGCAACGCTACCACGATGCACGTCGCTGGATGATAGCGCAAACCACGCTGGGCCGTCCTCTGCAATACATTAACGTGATCGGGAAGTTTAAGGCGGGTAAATCAATGAAGGAGCCGTATCACTATGATCCGACGGTGTACGACTATACTTACACGCCGGTGGAAGAGAAATCTCATGAGAACCGTACATGGGTGGATAAAATGTACTTCCGCCCGTTCAGCCGTGATGAGATGAACCGTAATGCGAAACTGGTGCAAAACCCGGGTTACGACAAATAGTTATATTTTATTGACTAATTTTACTGAAACTATGTCTTGGCTTACAAGGCATAGTTTCTTTTTTATTCCCTTAACTCTTCATTCCCTGTCATGAAGCAAATTTGGCCCTGGAAAGCAGGCAGCATTGTTTTGATTGCTGGACTGGTTGTTTCCGGTTGTGACAAATCCTCGGATTCCAAAGAGGAAAAAAAAGGCCCCGCCGGACCCGCACTCTTTACACTCCTTACGCCCGAACAAACCAAAGTAGATTTCGCCAATACATTAACCGAGGGTTTGAACACCAACGTATTGATGTATGAATATTTTTATAACGGCGGTGGAGTGGCAACCGGCGATATAAACGGCGATGGCTTAGACGATATCTACTTTACCGGCAATATGGTGTCCAACAAACTATACCTGAACAAAGGCGGGATGGTCTTCGAGGACATTACTGGCGTCGCGCAGGTAGGCGGCCGGTCGCATCCGTGGAAAACCGGGGTCACCATGGCCGACGTGAACGGGGATGGTAAACTGGACATTTATGTCTGCTACTCAGGCGCCGTTTCACCAGAAAGCCTGAAAGATCAGCTCTTTATTAACAAAGGTAACAATGCACAGGGCATCCCGCAGTTTGCAGAAATGGCGGAGCAGTATGGTTTGGCTACGCCGAGCAACAGCACCCAGGCGGCATTTTTCGATTTTGACAGGGACGGGGACCTCGATATGTTCCTGCTCAACCATAATCCCAAAGCACTCCCTATTCTCGATGAAGCTAGCACAGCCGATATTCTTAAAAAAGAAGACCCTGTAACTGGCGTGAGGCTTTTTCGGAACGACCCGCAAAACGGCGCACCGCATTTTTCCGACATTACCAAAAAAGCAGGCATTCACAGCTCGCAACTAACCTACGGCCTGGGAATCGGTATCGCCGACATCAACCAGGATGGTTGGCAGGATATGTATATTTCCAATGACTACTCCGTTCCTGACTTCCTATATATCAATAATGGAAACGGGACCTTTACGGATGTTTTGAAAAGCAGCATCGGCCATACTTCGCATTCGTCGATGGGGAATGACATCGCGGATTTCAACAATGACGGTCTGCCCGATATTTTCACGCTGGACATGCTGCCGGAAGACAACCGGCGCCAAAAACTGCTTACGGGATTGGACAACTATGAATTGTTTGATTTTAACGTGAAAATGGGCTTTCATCACCAGTATATGCGGAATATGCTGCAATTGAACGAGGGCCTAGGAAAAGGTACAAAGGATTTGGCTTTTTCCGAGATCGGGCAATTATCCGGCGTTTCGAATACGGATTGGAGCTGGGCCTCACTTTTCGCAGATTATGATAATGATGGCTGGAAAGACCTGTTTATTACCAATGGAAATCTTCGCGATTTCACGAACATGGATTTTGTCAAATTCATGGGAGACCATTTGAAGCGGATTGAGGGAAAGGTGAAGCGGGAGGATGTCCTGGAACTGGTTTACCAGATGCCGTCTTCGAATATGAAGAACTACCTTTTTCAGAACAAAAAGGATCTGACTTTTACCAATATGGCGGATAACTGGGGATTAGGTGAGATCTCCAACAGCGGAGGTGCCGCGTATACTGACCTGGACAATGATGGCGATCTCGATCTGGTTGTCAATAATATCAATAAACCCGCATTTATTTACCGGAATGAGGGAGAGAAGCAATTGAAGAACAATTACCTCAAAGTGAAGCTGGCAGGTAGTGCTCAAAATAGCCAGGGGCTGGGTGCAAAAGTCACGATCTATCAGAAAGGGCAACAGCAATATCTTGAGCAAATGCCTACCCGTGGTTATCAGTCGAGCGTATCGCCGGTATTACATTTCGGGTTGGGCAAGGCTGCAGCCGTGGATTCGCTGGTGGTTACCTGGCTGGATGGCAAGCAGGAGAAAGTGGTAAATCCCAAAACTAATGCTTTGTTATCGCTTTCCGAGGCGAATGCGAAGCCGGTACGCAAGGCAGTGAAACAGACGGCTCCGGTGTTTGCGCCGGTTTCATCGCCGATCGCTTTCAAAAGTCCGGGTATCAAAACCAATGACTTCAAACGTCAGCCATTGCTCATCAATCCGCTGTCGTTTTCCGGCCCGTGCCTGAAAAAAGGAGACGTGAACGGGGATGGACTGGAAGATGTCTTTGTGGGCGGAGGATCAGGCGAAGCGGCCAGACTGTATATTCAGCAGAAAAGTGGAGCATTCAGTCCCAAGCCAGTTCTTGCTTTCGAAACTGATAAACAGAGCGAGGACACCGACGCATTGTTTTTTGACGCTAATGGCGACGGTGCGCAAGACCTGTTCGTTTGCAGTGGCGGATATTCGAGTTTCCTGCCCGAGGACCCTTTGCTGCAAAGCAGGCTGTATCTGAATGATGGCAAGGGAAATTTAACCAAAAGCGCTGGTGCATTGCCTTCGATGCTTACGAGCACGAGCTGCGTCCGTACGGCAGATGTCAATGGAGATGGCAAGCCAGATTTGTTTGTGGGCGGGCGCGTCATTCCCGGACGATACCCGGAAACACCGCGTAGTTATATACTCATTAACGACGGTAAAGGTAAATTTACCGATCAGACAACCCGTTTCTCGCAAGAGCTCGAACATATCGGTCTGGTTACCGATGCAGCGTGGACAGACATCAACGGCGACAGCAAAGCCGACCTGGTCGTGGTAGGTGAATGGATGCCGGTATCTGTTTTTATCAATAACAATGGAAAGCTGGAAAACCGAACTGCGGATTACTTCGATAAGCCTTACACGGGCTGGTGGAACAAAATCGTGGTCGAAGACCTGAATGGCGACGGTAAGGAAGACCTGGTGATCGGGAATATGGGAACGAACACCCAATGCAAAGCGAGTGACAGCGAACCCGTGGAAATGATCTACAAAGATTTTGATGACAATGGCTCCATTGATCCGATTATGAGCTTTTATATCCAGGGTAAAAGCTATCCTTATGTTACCCGTGATGAAATGCTGGACCAGATGAGTATAATGCGTACCCGCTTCCAGGACTACAAGGGCTATGCCGATGCGACAGTGAAAGAGATCTTTACGCCCGATGAGCTAAAAGGAGCACAGGAACTTAAAGCCACTTACCTAAAAACGGCCTATTTTGAAAGAGCAGCAAATGGGAAGTTCACGGAGAAGATCCTGCCGCTGGAAGTGCAGGTTTCGCCGGTTTACAGTATCACAGTTCTGGATTATGACGGAGATGGTAAAAAAGACCTGCTGCTGTGCGGTAACATCAGCAAAGCGCGGCTTCGTTTCGGGAAGTACGATGCCAATTATGGGATCTTGTTAAAAGGTGCGGGAGCCGGCAAATTCGACTATCTGAACCAGGAAAAGTCCGGTTTTGCGCTCAGAGGTGATGTAAGGAGTGTATTGCCGCTTGGAAACAAGCTGTTGTTCGGAATTAATCAACAGGAAATAAAAGCATATCAAATTGGTAAAGTTAAGTAATCTTCTCCTTGTTGCCCTCCTGACTGTTGCCTGGGCGGCTTGCAAAAGGGGCGAATCGAAAAAAGAGATCAGTCCCGACGTCATCGGGCAGGTGACCTTGCAGATGACCGACGTTATGGTGCATGACGTAACAAATCCGCCATTGGGAGCGCGTTTTTATTCCTATGCCTGTCTGGCTGGTTACGAGGTTGTAGCCCAGCACGAGAAGTCATATCCGAGCATGCACGGAGTTCTGAATGATTTCCCGGAGATTGAAAAGCCGAAGGTGGAGGGATATTCCTATCAGCTCACTGCGGTGCTGGCGATGTTGGAAACTGCCAAAAAAATGCAGCCGTCTGGCGCATTGCATCAAAAATACCAGCAAAGTCTTATCGATTCCTGCAAGAAAGCGGGTTTTACAGAGGAAGTGATTGCAGGGTCTCAGGAATATGCGCTGGCGATCAGCAAACAGATCCTGAAATATGCCAAATCGGATCGTTACAATAAGATCAGCAATTTTCCCAGGTACGAGCCGCAGGGCGGGCCGGGGACCTGGTATCCGACACCACCGGGATATTTCCCGCCGGTTGAGCCATATTTCAAAACCGTGCGTCCTTTTACGTTGGATTCCGCTTCGCAATTCCGCCCTGAACCGCCCGTTGCATTTTCCGAGTCCAAAAATTCGGAGTTCTTCCAATTGATGAAACGCAATTATGATGATCAGAAAGAGCCCGAGCATCGCGTAATAGCCGCTTTTTGGGACTGCAATCCATTCGCATTGGAAAACAAGGGGCACTTGCTGGTGGGAATGAAGAAAATCTCCCCGGGAGCGCATTGGATGGGCATTACCGATATTGCGTGCCGCCAGGGTAAAACGGATTTTGCCAAAACCATGCTCATTAATACAACAGTGGCCATCGGCCTGATGGATGGTTTCATGGCGTGTTGGGACGAGAAGTACCGGAGTAACCGGATCCGCCCGGAGACAGCCATCCGGAAATTCATCGATCCTACCTGGACACCATTTTTGCAAACACCACCTTTCCCCGAATACCTCAGCGGTCATTCGGTCATATCCACTGCAGCTGCGGTAATACTCACGCACTATTTCGGGGACAACTTTGCCTATACCGATACGGTTGAGGAAAGGTTCAACCTGAAAGCCCGGTCATTCAAGTCATTCATGGCGGCCGCCAATGAATCCGGAATATCCCGGTTTTACGGAGGCATTCATTTCATGGACGCGATCGAGAATGGGCAAAAGCAGGGTGAGCAGGTAGGGCAGTGGGTGATCAAAACGCTTGGGGATAAAGCCATGGCGATTTCAGGAAAGTAGCGCTTCCCGATTGTGGAGTAAATTCTTTGTAAAAGTGTAACCCACTTCAAATAACTGTCCGGCTTTCCTGAAATCGAAAATGCTGAAACGGCTCAATGCAGGCGGTTCGATCAATAAATGACATTTTGCAAACCGGGCCTTTGTTTTGGTGTGCATCGCGAGAATCAGGCTTCGGTATACAATCTCCGTAGTTCGTTTCAATGGTTTGTCGAGATTAAATGGATTACAATGGCTGCCGATGAGATAATCGGTCTCGTCCAGAATCGGCTCGACGGGCAAATTATTCAGCACGCCCCCATCAACCAGTTGATGCCCCTGATAAAGCATAGGGCTGAAAAGGCCCGGAATGCAGCAGGATGCCAATACTGGTAATGCGAGCTCCCCGTTTCGAAAATGTACTTCTTCGCCGGATACAATGTCGGTGGCAGTCACGACCAACGGCTTTTGCAGCGACTCGAATGTGTTTTCAGGAATGAATTTGCGAAAAACCTCCTCCATTTTACGCATATGCAAGAGGCCGTTAGAACCCAATCCAAGTCTTAAATAAGGATAGAAACTGGTTTCACGAACGATTTTGAGAATATCCGACGGCGGATACCCATAAGCCAGCAAAGCGCCTACAAAGGCACCTGAGCTTGTTGCACTGATCATATCAGCCTGGATACCCGCTTCAATGAGCGCCTGAGCGACGCCTATGTGTGCTATTCCTCTCGCGCCTCCGCCTGAAAGGACCAATCCGGTTTTCATGGGTTTCAGATAAAATTGCCCAGATTTCCTCTTTCTTTAATCCTGACGCCCTTCTCCGTCTGTTCCACGATGGCTGCTTCATACAATGGATCGTGCTCGAACAGCAAAATGTATTGTTCGTCGACAGCTTGCTGTAACACCCGCTGCTTTTCATCCATCGTTTGCAACGGACGCATGTCGTAGCTCATCACCCAGGGAATGGGAATGTGGAACGAGGAGGGGATCAGATCAGCGCAGTAAATGATTTTCCGGTCCTTGTAATGAATAACCGGCAGCATCATTTGCTCGGTGTGCCCGTCGACGGAGATCAGCGTCATGGAAGTGAATGGGGATTGTCCTTCCTCAATGAATTTCAGCTGTCCGGATTCTTGCAGTGGAAGTATATTTTCTCTTAAAAAAGACGCTTTTTCGCGGGGATTTGGGTGTGTCGCCCACTCCCAATGCGCGTTGTTCGACCAATAAGTGGCTTTTGGAAACGTAGGTTGCAGCATGGAGCCATCCCGATTGAAGCGAACAGCCCCTCCGACATGGTCAAAATGCAGGTGCGTCAGCAAAACATCCGTAATGTCCCCGGGGCCGTATCCTTTTTCTTCTATTGATGATAACAAGGTCGCTTCACCGTGCAGATCGTAGTGGCTGAAAAATTTGTCATCCTGTTTGTCTCCCATGCCGGTATCGACCAGGATCACTTTTTCTCCGTCTTCAATCAGCAGGCACCGCATTGCCCAGGAGCAGAGATTTTTTTCATCGGCGGGGTTGTGCTTGTTCCACAGCACTTTCGGAACGACACCGAACATCGCGCCTCCGTCGAGTTTGAAAAAGCCTGTATCGATGGTGTGGATTTTCATAAGGGGGCAGTGAATTTAAATCGTCTTGGTCAATGGAATATCAACATTCTATCGATCTAACATACCATAATTTTTTCGATCTTCCGCCCTGAATTAACAACAAGCCTAGCTATGCGATTTCCTTTTCTGTCAGTGAGTTTATTATTTGTGTCTGCGTTGTGTATTGACAACCAGTGTGATGCGCAGAAAAAGCCGGTAGATTTTGTGGCAACCCTGATAGGTACGGCACCTTCTGCAACAGAGAGTGCCAGGAGCCACAGCGAGGCGGGAAGCGAGCTGAAAGGCCAGACAATCCCCGCAGTGGGCATACCCAATGGGATGACGCAATGGACTCCGCAAACCCGCGCTTCGGAAACCAAATGTATTGCTCCTTACTACTATAACGATACCAGATTCCAGGGGTTCCGTGGAACACATTGGCTAAATGGCTCCTGCGTGCAGGATTACGGATCTCTGACGGTCATGCCTTTATCCGGGGAGCTGATCAGCGACGCGGAAAAAAGATCGGCGATATTTTCGCATGAAAAGGAGCAAAGTTCACCGGATTATTACGGAGTATGGTTGCCCGAACAGCAGATTCAGGCCGAAGTAACCGCCACCGCAAGAGCGGGAATCATGCGTTTCAGATTCGAAAGTGGCGATGAGTCTTTTATTCTCGTCGAGCCGAATAGCGATGAAGGAGAGGGATACGTGGAAGTGTTGCCGGAACGTGGCGAGATCGTGGGTTATAATCCGGTTCACCGTATTTACCAGGGAACGGGGCAGCCAGCGGGGATCAGCGGTTATTTCGTATTGAAATTTGACAAGAAATTTATGCAGTCGGGTACGTGGCTGGGCGATACCATTACCCCTATGGGCCGTATACTGACAGGCAAAGGCAAGAGGGAAGAGCTGGGCGCCTATGTGGGCTTCGGCGATGAAAAGCAAACCATTACAGTGCGGATAGGAACGTCATTTACCAGCCTGGAAGGTGCGCGCCGGAACATGGAAAAGGAACTTGGGACGAAAAGCTTTGAGGCAGTCAGAAAATTGTCACACGATGTCTGGAATGATGCATTAGGTAAAGTCGAGGTGAAAGGCAGCGAAGAGGACAAGGTTCTTTTTTACAGCGCATTATACCGCACCAAATTGTCGCCCCGGCTTTTCTCCGACGTGGACGGGCATTATCCGTCTTTCGCTGGCGGAACTCCGCTCCAGAAGGCGGAGGGATTTGATTACTATTGCGATTTCAGCATGTGGGATACATTCCGCGCGGCCATGCCCCTGGACATGTTGCTGGAACCGAAACGCGCCGGAGATATGATGCAGTCGCTGGTGAAAAAGGCGGAGCAAGGTGGCTGGATGCCGATTTTTCCTTGCTGGAATCATTATACCGCGGCGATGGTCGGCGATCATGCGATGTCTGTGATCGCCGATGCCTACGCCAAAAATGTCAGGAACTTTGATTTGCAGAGCGCCTACACTTACCTCCGTAAGAATGCATTTGAGGTTAATACCAATCCAAAAAGCTATGAAGCGGGAATGGGGCGTCGTGCATTGAAATCTTATCTGCAATATGGCTATGTACCCCTGGAAGACAGCGTATGGCAGGCTTTTCACAAACGGGAACAGGTTTCCCGCACGCTCGAATACGCCTATGACGATTTTTGTTTGTCGATACTCGCAACGGGGCTTGGAAAGAAGGGCGACGCGGGCCAGCTGCGGACACGGGCACTCAACTACAGGAACGTGATCGACCCGGGCACCGGTTACGCGCGCGGGCGCTACGCAGACGGGCGCTGGATCGCGGACTTCGATCCTTTTGCCAAACGCGCCAGTTTTATCACCGAAGGATCACCTGCTCAATACACGTGGTTTGTTCCCCAGGATATTGCGGGGCTACAAATGCTTATCGGCGGTAAAAAAGGGTTTGTTAACAAACTGGATACACTTTTCGGGCAGGGACATTACTGGCACGGCAACGAACCAAACCATCAGATTGCCTATTTGTATGCCTACGCCGGAGAACCCTGGAAAACACAGCAATGGGTAAGGAGCATCATCCGGAATGAATACGATACGAGCGTCGGCGGGTTGAGCGGCAATGAAGACGGCGGGCAAATGTCGGCCTGGCTGGCGTTCAGTATGATGGGTTTTTACCCTGTTGTACCGGGTACCAATCAATATGTACTGGGTAGTCCGGTTTTTGCGGAAATGTCAGTCAGTACAGGGAAAGGGAAGAAGTTTACCGTAGTGGCCAGGGGTGTTTCGGATGAAGCTCGTTACATTCAATCTGCCACGCTGAACGGCAAATCCTTCACGCGCACCTATATCACGCACGATGAGATTTTACGAGGTGGAACATTGGTGTTTCAAATGGGCAGTAAACCCAACCTGCAATGGGGCGCAGGCGAGGCGGATGTACCTTTTTCTCTGTCTCGAAACAAATAGCCTTCGGCCCTGGTGTTGTGACGTGTTGGTCTAAATTGGTTTTTATGAAAGAATGTTTGGGTTGTTTTTAGTATTGCGATAGAAAATTTGTAAACGTTGGTACTCCTTTCTATATTCCATCATTCCATTATCATTCACTCCAACCTCAATGAACCGCAGAAATTTCTTCGAAAAAGCCATCCCGGCCAGTTTTGCACTAGGCGCAGTAGCAACTTCCTGCGCCCCCAAAAGTGAACTGAGGTATCCCGACAAGCACTTTCATATCAGTCGGGGGTACCACCAGATTCCCAAGTTGCGCCTTTCCATGGACCGCATTGTGAAGGAAACAGTCGGCCTGAGACCATTCCGCGCCTCAGGGCCCAGACTGGACGTGGAGCGGCTCGGAAACAAGACAATCGTGCATAATTACGGCCATGGCGGTAGCGGGTGGTCGCTTTCGTGGGGAACGGGGAACATCGCGCGCAAAAATGTACTGGCAACGGGGGAAAAGAAAATCGCGGTGCTGGGCTGTGGCACGGTGGGAATCGCAACGTCCCGGTTGTTGCAGGAAAGTGGCTGCGAAGTAACGATCTACACGAAGGATGTGCCTCCTAATATAACGAGTAATCTGGCTACGGGTACCTGGTCACCTGCTTCGAGGGTCTGCGATAAGAAGATCGCGAAGCCCGAATTCAAAGAGATTTGGGAAGAAGCGACCCGTTTTTCCTTTCGCAGGTTTCAGTTCCTGCTGGGAATGAGTGATATCGCTTGCTGGGCAGAGGAATATGGTGTGTTCCAACAGGCGCCCATGTACATTCCAGGGGCGGGCGGGGAAGACTTTGAAATAGAAGGCCTGTTACCGGAACGCGTCCGGCTCACTAAAAAAGAACATCCGTTTAAAGCAGATCACGTGACGCGCCGGACCAATATCATGTTTAACATACCTACTTACCTGAGGCATCATTTGCAGGATTTTACGATGTTCGGGGGTAAAGTGAAGATACAGGAAATCAAAAAATTGGAAGATATCGATGCGTTGCAGGAGAAAGTCGTTGTCAACTGCATGGGACTGGGAGCGAAACCGGTTTTCAACGATGAGGAACTGACGCCCGTTTCAGGCCAACTTTCCTGCCTGATCCCGCAGGGCGATATCAACTATAAATTGTACACGCAGGGAGCAAATTTCATTGCTCGGAAAGACGGCATTTACATTGGCAGCAACGGAATCGTCGGGAACTGGGACACAACGCCCAGTAAAGAACAGACGGAGAAAACGGTCGGGATTCTGATGAAGCTGATGGAAGAAATGAGAGGATAGCGATGCAGAAAAGCCCGGGTGATGCGAATCTCCCGGGCTTTTCGCTTAGCGGTGGAAACTTTGTCCCACGAATTTTAACACCTCAGGTAATGCGGTACGCCAGTAGGTCCATGTATGCCCGCCATCGCGTACCCGGAATTCGTGAGGAATGGCTTTGTCGGTCATCGCTGCATGCAGATTCATATTGCCTTTGATCAGGAAATCATCGTCACCGCAGTCGATATAATACTTCACGGTTTTCAATTTGTCTACCGGGGTACTTTCAATGATTTTCAGGATTGAATTTTTATACCAATGCTCGGAAAGACGGTCTTTACCGGGCGCCGCTTTGCCGAACAACCCGGCGAGCAGACCATCCCAGCGCTCGGCCGGCATATTGGAAATCTCTTCATCCGACCAGAATGCGCCGCTTAATGGGGCCGCGGCTGCAAACAGATCGGGGTGCTTGGTAGCCATGACCATCGTACCGTAGCCACCCATTGAAAGACCTGCCACGGCGCGGAATTCCTTTTTGGCTCTTGCCCGATAGGTGGATTCAATGTGCGGAATAAGTTCGCTGACGAAAAAGTCTTCGTATTTGGCCTTTCCGTCGGCGCTGTTAATGTAGAAAGTAACGCCTGCATCGGGCATCACGATGATCATAGCGGGGGCGTCGCCATCGGCAATGGCCTTGTCGGCAATGTGCTGGGCTTCTCCAAATTGCGTCCAGCCGGTTTCATCGTCTGAATAGCCATGTAGCAGATAAAGGACAGGATAGGCACGGTTGGTCTTATCGTAATCTGCGGGAAGATAAATGTTGTACTTGATTTCCTTGCCCATGGCCTTGCTGTTGATTTTCAGACTTTCCTTGATAAGGCCTTGCTGGGCTATTGTCTGCAGCGAAACGAAGAGGAGAATAAGAAATGTAAATTTTTTCATACAGCCTTTAGAAGTTTTTAGTGAAAAGCATGTGGGTGTTCAAATCCTACCGCTCACCTTCTTTCAGATGGTAACGCCGGCGGATATCGTTGATGAGGAATTTTTTATGCGCAGTAAAGCTTTCCGGGTGCATCGTTTCAAAAAGGGTACTCCATTCCTGAAACCGTAACGTATCCGCTTTTTTGAACGCTTCCGAGTCTATTTTTTTTGTTTTCAGATATTCTTCAAATTCCATAATTCCTGATTTTGGTTGCAATATACCCGTTTAAAGTAATGATTGCCTGTTCGGGAAATCCGCATTAAGAATTAATTTGGCGCTCCGTTACCACCACTTAAATTGACAAAGATCAAAATGACCATAGACTTACGGAGTGACACCGTCACCAGGCCTACGAGGGAGATGCAGGAAGCCATGTGGGCAGCAGAAGTAGGCGACGACGTGTTGGGTGATGATCCTACCGTGAATGCATTGCAGGAGAAGGCAGCCAGGCTTTTTGGAATGGAGGATGCGATCTTTTGCCCGTCGGGAACCATGACCAACCAGCTTGCCATTCGCGTTCACACCAAACCGGGCAGCGATGTGATCTGTGACAAGCATTCTCACATTTACCTCTACGAAGGCGGGGGGATTATGCTGAACTCATTTTCATCCGTAAAACTCCTCGATGGTGATCGTGGCAGGCTGTCGGCACAGCAGGTAGCGGATGCGATCAGCCCTGAGAACGACGTGCATTCGACGCTTACCAGGCTCGTTTCGATTGAAAACACAATGAACAAGGGAGGAGGCTGCTATTATGATTTTGGGGACATCCGTGCTATCCGGGATGTTTGCAGCGAACGTAGCATCCCATTGCACCTCGACGGCGCCAGGCTCTTTAATGCATTGGTGGAAACCGGCGAAACAACCGCTCAGTACGGAGAAGTATTCGATAGCATCAGTATTTGCCTTTCGAAGGGCCTCGGCTGCCCGGTAGGTTCGCTCTTGCTGGGGACAAAAGAGATAATACGCGATGCGCGCCGGTTCCGGAAGGTCATGGGAGGTGGCTGGCGCCAGGCGGGTTTCCTGGCGGCGGCGGGTATTTATGCACTGGGTCATCATGTCGACCGCCTGAGAGAAGATCACCAAAGAGCACGCGCAATAGGCGAGATGTTTTCGACAAGACCCGAGGTGACCGGTATTTTTCCGGTGGATACGAATATCGTCATTGTCAAACTGGCTGATGACGTCTCAGAAACGGCCTATGTGAAACGGCTTGCGGATGCGGGGATTTTGGCCGTCACATTTGGAAAAGGGCTTGTGAGATTTGTGACCCATCTGGATTTTTCAGATGATCACTTGGAAGCGATGCTTTTGAAAGTCAGGAATCTGTAAGATAGATTATACTTCCGGGATCACCTCCTCATACTCGTATTCCGAGTTGGGGCCCTGGTAAATAACTTTCATGCCCGAAAGGTCCGCCACGTAGGTATGTATGCCCGCAGCACCGATTTCGCGCAGGAATGCGGGATAGTCTGTAATACCTTCCTGGTTACGCTTGATGGCAGCTTTCACCTCTTCCAGCTCGAATGTCTCTGCACATTCAAACTCGGGCAGGTCGCCGGGAATGATCAGCTTGTCTCCCTGAACGGAAGTATAGGTACGTTTATGGTTTTTAACCTTTACTTCATAATTGTCGACGCCGATGGCTTTCAGGTTTTTGACAAAGTATGGGTACGGCTGGCCGGCAGACCGCGCCTCGGCTGATTGAATCATTTCGTCGGTCAGTTCGATCATTTCCATGGTCATGTACTTTAAAATGCAATTAAGATTTCTGTATAAAATACCCGTGCCAGCGCACAAACCCGGCTTTTTATTGTTTACGCAGTTCGAAAGCCAGGTCATGAACTACACTTTTTCTCTTTTTGCCGGCAAAGGGTTGCCAGCAAAAAGATGTTACCCGACCATTTCACTGGTAAAGTAACATCTCTATTCAGACTAATGCAGGACAGCTGAAATACTAATGCGCCATGTCGTCCTCATCCGGATGGTGAACGATAAGCGAGCTGCGGGTATCCAGCTTTCTGATCATTTCGTTGGACATGGCATCGGCATAGACGCCGTAGCTGCTGACCAGCGTTCCCTTTAATCCGTCCTTTGACTCAATAGCATAAAGGATCGACATATCCGACGGATTGGTCATGCCCTCAAACCGGTATACCTGTACGATGTCAAAGTCTTCGGGTGAGAGCGTGAGACAAATGCCGTCGTCCTTGTGTACTTCCAGCGCATGGGCTGTCAGATTGAAGTCGTACGTATAACCTTGCTCCTGCAGATCTTCCAGGGTTTCGATGAGCGTATCCGGTTCACTCATGTTTTTGTTGGAAGGATTAGACGACTTCGTCTTGTCCCGGGTTGTTCCTTGCAAGTCCATAAGTATGTTGTTTTAAGATGGATGATCGGTTTTTGATTTGAACAAATGATAGGGATGTCTGGAACTATACGGGAAAAAAGCATGCCTTGAAATGCTGTCCGGTTTAAAGATCATCAGGCAGAATAGCGCAACACAGATTGAGGTGCTTTGACCTCAATCTGTTAAATTATGTAGAAAGGAAATGGGATGTAAGCAAGATTACTTGGGACGATATATGACTTGTCCTGAATTGTAGGCCGCAAAACATCCCAATCCTCCCTGGATGTTGGTGTAGATGAGAGAGGGTTCTACAAAAGGATTATCCGAGCTTCCACGCGTTTCAAGCGACCGGTGATAGCGGAAGTAATGCTCGTCGGTATTATACACTTCCATGGTGACAGAAATGATCTTGCTTTTGGGGTAGATGGTAAAACGGTTGCCGTTGCCGAAGTCGTAATAGATAACTTGCGGTAGCTTCGTCCGTCCGATTGGTGTAGTGAATGAAGCACCATCCAGGTTTGCATCACTACGGTAGTCGTTGCGACCGATGGTGTCGTCCCAGTTGAAATTGAAACGGGTTCTTATACGCTTTTCCTTTAAGTTATCGGGGTTTGTTCCTTCTGGTACACTGTATTCCAAATCCATGGAAGCTCTTGCCCGATAGTAGTTCGTATCCGAAGGAATGTCGACCCAGGTCATTTTCACGGTAATAGCGGTATCCTGCTGGCCGATGCTGCCTGAATAGGAAGTGTCTATTACATAGCTTTTTGCATTGACCGTCTTGGCAGGCACGGTGCAGGTGGCCGTCACCGACCGGATTCCTTCCGTTACTGACAGATAGTAGGTTTTGGAAGCCACGATGGGGAAAAGTGTTTTATCGATAGAATAGAGCTGGCTGGCCGTATCGTAAGGGACGATTACCTCCTTGATCCCGTCTGATATTTTCACAACCGCATTCGGAATGTTAAAGCCCGGCACACTCACTTCGCCAAAGAGTGGAGTGGATTCTGTGACCACTACATTTGTTCGGGCTGCCTGGGGAGAGATGAAGCACTGGACGACGAGCTTCGATTCAGTTTGAGGTAGTTTCGAAGGATCGACATTTGTAACCAGCGACTCACAAGCTGCCAGCGTAAAGAGTAATATAGCTATATTCAGAAATCTCATGGACCTGCGACATTAAAATTTAAAATTGTAGCTGAAATAAGGTAGTATCGGAAAGAGCGAATACCGTTTCAGGGTGTTTTTCTCAACAGGTGTACTGGGTGGGCCCGGCAGAATTACGATGTCTTTGTCGATGTCATAGAAAAAAGGGTTCCGGCGGTTGTAGACATTGTAAACACCGAATTCCCAGGTGCGCTCATGCCTTTTTTTGTTTTTGTGAAATTGAATGGCAATGTCCATCCGGTGAAAAGGTTCGGCGCGGTAGCTATTTTTTTGTCCGTATTCGCTGACCGTCGGGCCATACCAGCCAATGGCGGGTTTTCCGGTTGGGTTCAGGCGCGTCATGAAGTTATCCGTGACGGCACGGTAGGTTGACACCGGTAATGTGAGCGCATTACCGGTGCCATACACCCAGGTCGACGATAACGTAATGCGTTTACTGATCTCGTAAATGCCGACCACCGAAATGTCGTGCCGACGGTCATAACGGGGAAAGAACGTATTTCCAAAATTCAGTTCGGGGAATTTCCAGTAAGTCCAGGATAATGTATAGCCGATCCAGCCCGAGAGCCTGCCTGTTTTCCTCTGAACAAGGAATTCCGCACCGTAGGACCAGCCTTTCCCCGAAGTCACATTGTCTTCCCAGCTGAGCTCATTGGCATTCTCACCATTGATGCTCAGGAACGACGAGCCTTCCTTGTAATTCAGGATGTTGTCCATTCGTTTGTAGTAGCCTTCCAGCGTCACGGTCAAAGCGGGTTTTTCAATATCCTTGGCAAAGCCAGCTGCGATCTGTTGGGATTGCTGCGGTTTCACACGATCGGTGGTAGGTACCCAGAGGTCGGTCGGTAAGCCGAGGCCCGTGTTTGAAAGCAAATGGACGTACTGGTTCATACGCGCATAAGACGCTTTGAATGACAGATTTTCGGCCAGTCGCAGCGCGGCGGAAAAGCGCGGCTCAGGGCGAAGGTATGTTTTGGAATGAGTCTGAAATGTGCTCAGCCGAATGCCGGCATTAATTTTCAACGCATCGAGTGCTTGCCAGGTATCTTCGGCATATACGCCGGTTTCGAGTGTGCGCACCGGCTGCACGGAGCGTTCGATCGGATTATCCGTAAAGGTACCTTCAATGGCCAGGGCTGACGGAACGAATTTGTGGAAAGTAGCCTGCATGCCGAAACGAACCGCGTGTTTGGAGGAAGGGTAGTAGTCAAAATCGGTTTTGAAGCCCAAATCCCTGATCCGGGAATCGTATTCGAGGCTGAATTCGTCATTCATCGTTCCATCGCTATTGAGATCTTTCGAGTAGCTGGAAACGCCGAAATTGAAATTGCTGAAAATAAAGGAAGTATTTACAAACAGTTTTTGATTTAAAACATGGTTCCATCGCATGGTGGCGGTGGCATTGCCCCAATCCAGGCCGGCGCGGGTTTCGGAGTCGCTGCTTTTTTCGTTGGCGTGAAATTTATCCCTGCCGAAGTATCCGCTTACATAAAGCTTGTCTTTCGTTCCGAGGTCATAATTCATCTTGGCATTGAGGTCGTAGAAGTAGTAACCGGGTTTTACCTGGCTGTCGTCGCCCTTTTGTTGCTGGGCAATCACGGGTGCTGCCAGTATATCGATGTAGGTACGGCGACCGGAAACGAGGAAGGAAGATTTGCCTTTAGAGATAGGACCTTCCAAGGTTAGTCTGGATGAGATAAGGCCGATTCCTCCTTCACCATGTAGTTTTTCCTTGCTGCCTTCCTTCATATTCATTTCCAGCACCGAGGATAAGCGTCCCCCATATCGCGCCGGGAAGCCGCCTTTGGTGAGTTCGACACTTTTTAATGCGTCACTATTGAAGATTGAGAAGAAACCAAAAAGGTGGTTGGCATTGTAAACAACGGCGTCGTCAAGGATGATCAGGTTCTGATCAGGTCCGCCCCCGCGCACGTAGAGCCCTGTCTGCCCCTCGGTGCCTTTCTGGACACCCGGCATTAATTGCAAAACACGAAGCACATCTTTTTCGCCGAAAAAGGCCGGGATCTTTTTCAGTTGTTGAATCGGTATTTCTATTTTGCTCATCTGCACCGTTCGGCTCACATAGTCCTCCTGTCGCCTCGCAGAGACCACAACTTCGTCCAATTGTGTGACGGGAGGCAGAAAAATACTCAATTCGATATTTTTTTTCAGATAGACCTTCTTTTCGGTTTTCTCATAGCCGACGAAAGAAAACGAAACGGTTGCTGAATCAGCAACCGGAACGGTGAGCGAATAAAAGCCGTATGTATTGGTGACTGCCCCGTACGGTGTGCCTTCGATGAAGACATTCACCCCGGGAAGTTGCTCCTGACTTCCTTTTTCCTTTACAAACCCGCTGATCGTGATCTTTTCCTGTGCAAAAGAAGCAAACGAAGCGAAAAACAGAAAGATCGTAAAAATCAGACGCATAGGTGGATTTTGTGGTAAGGTTCAGTAACGAGCCGACGGGTGATCTAGTATGGAATATTGTACTTCACCATGACGATATATACTCTAAATCCGTTGCAGTACATACAAAAAGAAATGGCGAAACTTCCAGGGTGTCCGGAAATTCCGCCATTCTTTTTTTCAGAGATCGCTTACTTAACGCCCTTGACTCTCATCTTCAGACCATAGACAGCCGTTTCTGCCGTAATAAATAACAGGTCCCGGTTTTTTCCACCGAAGCATAAATTAGCGGTCCAGCCTTTATGTATGGGAAAATGGGCAATCTGAACCCCTGATTTATCGAAAACCGTCACGCCGTCGCCTGTGATGTAGAGATTACCCTCCTCGTCGAGGATCATCCCGTCGGAACCCTTTGATACAAAAAGCTGCCGGTTACCCAGTGTGCCGTCTTTCAGAATGTCATAGATGTAAGTTTTATTATCGCCAATGTCAGCCACATACAGCTTCTTACCATCCGGCGTTCCGATAATTCCATTCGGTTTTTTTAATTTTTCATCGACCCGGATGAGCTTCTTATCGGGAGTGAAGTAATATACGTGCTGGCCATCCTGCTGCATCGCAGGGTCGCGTTTCCAGTAGTCGCGCTTGTATAATGGATCGGTAAGGTAGATACCTCCTTTTGCGTCGATCCACAGATCATTGGGGCCATTGAGCAATTTGCCTTCATAGTCTTTCACAAGCACGGTAGGGTTTCCTTTTTTATCGAAAGACCATACCTGGTTGTCCTCATCGGAACAAGCCACGAGATTCCCTTTTTTATCGAAATACATTCCGTTAGCACGGCCGGCTTTGTCCGAAAAAGTGCTGAATTCGCCAGTTTCGGCGTCCCACCGGATGATTTTATTGTTGGGCTGATCGGTGAAAAAGACATTTCCGGCTTTGTCGGCGACTGGACCTTCTGTGAATTTGTAACCTTCTCCCAGCTTCTCGACCTGGGCGCCGGGTGCAACGATTGATTTCGAATCCATGATTTGTGCGGATAGTAGAACAGGAGAAAACAGTGTGGCAAGGCCAGCCAGCACCGGAAAAATGATTTTTGATTTTTGCATGATAAAGGCCAACCCGTTTTTTTGTCGGATCAGTGTATTAAAGTCTGAATGGTTGCATGCTATACTGTTTTGACGCGTTGAACGCCACCGCCGGGTTAAGCTTCCCCGGATTGGATTACCGAAGGGAACTCCGGAGGAAATGCATCAATCGCAATCGCCGGGACCAGGTGCTCTTTACCGAACCACTGTTCGATACGGATTTTTGCGACATGGATTGGTTTGCTTTGTGCGGACGTAAAAGCCTCGTAACTGTCTTTCGGGATCCGACCGAAAAATCGGTCGAAGAAAGTGCCCATTGCCTGCATTCTTTCTTCCTCGCGCTCGATGATGCGGATCTTGCCATAAATAATGACACTTTGATACTCACATCCGAAGTCGACGGCTTTGGAGGCGGTGTATAGCCTGCCGTATTTGTAAACAGACACACTTGCTTTCTTCCCTTCAGTAATTTCCTCGCCTCCATAGCCGTGTTTGGAAAAATGGAAGACGATGTCGTTGTTGGCTTCATCGAAGTGAAAAAACGCGACATGGATTAAAGGATAGCCCTCTTTTTCGATGGCAATGGAGCAGGAAACCGATTTGGTCAGAACTTCGTGAAGAAATGCAATGTCGGTTTCCTGCCGGTCTTTTCTCCGGACGCTTTGCGGGTAGTTGTTCATGGCTGTATGGCGTTAGCCCTTATAACTCGAAATGCGTGCGGCCAGTTCAGGATTCCGTATGTTGTAAAATAGAATAAGGCAACCGGTCACAGTCAGTTGCCTTATTCGTTCAAAGTTTAGTGGCGCTATACAGCCGCCTTTTCTAACAGTTCATCCAGCCGCGCATAAGAATCCAGTACGCCGCGTTCCATTCCCGATTGCACCATGCCGTCACGATCGGCAACGGACTGAAATACAGATTGGACAGTCAGGCGCGTGCGGTCGCCGGGCAGATCTTCAAAACGGGATGTTTCCAGTATTACGTGGCCTTTTTCAGGTAATCCTTCAAATTCAAATGTCTGAATGATCCGTTCCGGTGCTGTGTGCTCGTGGCATACACCATGGAACGCAAACTCCATCGCATTGCCGGGAATCGTATTGATGTAGCGGTAGGAGCCGCCGGCAAAGGGCTCGAATTTTTCGTAGCGCACGGTCATATCATTCGGCCCGGCCGCCCATTGTGTGAGTAGTTCTTCCTCGCTGAATGCGCGGAAGACGATCTCGCGTGGTGCCTCGAATTCGCGGATAATGAAAAGTTCCTGTTTGCCTTGCTCTACAATGATTTTGGTTTCATTCCTTGTTGCCATGATGTTCGTTTTTTAAAGTGTTGATAATGTCGTCCAGTTTCTCAAACCGGTTCTCCCACATTTTGCGGAACGGGTCGATCCAATCGGCTACCTCTGCCAGCTTTTTTGGCTGCACCGTGTAATAGCGTTCACGCCCCTGCGGGCTGATGCCCAGCAAGCCGCATTCGAGCAGGATCTGGATGTGCTTCGAAATGGCCTGGCGGCTCACGCCGAAGGATTCGGCCACAGCGTTAGGCGTCATCGGTTTTTTAGCGATCAGGCCAATGATGTCCCTCCTTGTCGGATCGGCGATGGCTTGAAAAACATCTCGTCTCATTTCATTCTGATTAATTGCGCAATCGATCGGGTGCAAATATATATGCAATTAATCGGTTGCGCAAGAGTTGCGTAAAAAAATATTTCAGGCCTCGAAGTTTGCTTCGAGCAGACTGTTGATTTTGGTGGTTAGAATTTCAATCAGTTCCTCATCCATAAATTCATACTCGTCGGGAATGTCGAGCACATGAATGGGTGGTAGATCCATATGTCCATAGAGTTTCCGGATCTTGGATTTATGGTCGGGTTCCATCACGAGGGTGATATCTGCCCAATTGAGGTCGCCCTCAGAGATTTTTCGATTGCTCTGAGGGCTCAATCCTGCCGAGCGGATATTGAAGCGATCGTCGTTTTTAAACAGGTATTCTGCCGTGCGGCTACGCCGTTTATTTTTACCGCAAATGACAAGAAGGTTTGGGCGATGCATATGTTATTTTCCGGCAATCATAATCTTGGCCCCACCCTTCCTGATGGATTCGTAGATGGCGTCGACCACAATCATGTCTTTCAGGCCTTCCTCCCCGGTTACGTTGGGGTCTGGTTTGTTGTTCAGGATAATGTCGGCGATACCATCCATTTGAAGGGTTTGATGCGTAACCACCGGCTGATTCATCGGTCCCAGGTGTGTGCGGCCTTTGATGGGGCCATAGCCAAACGCAGGGCTTAGTTCCGCGAACCCTTTTTCTCCGATGACATACAACCGTTCGTAATTGTTGAAAGCATAGGTGGTACCGCAACTCGCAACAATCCCGCTTGGAAAGCCCAATTGAAACATGACTGTCTCGTCTACTTCCTTGAATTTCACCGGGTCAGTCTTCGTTTCCTGCGCGGTAACCCAGATTGGCTCCTCACCGGTCGCATAGCGAGCTCCATTCAATGCATAAATTCCGACATCCATAATCGCCCCGCCTCCGGCCAGAGCTTTTTTGAGGCGCCATTGGTTAGGGTCTCCGGATTTGAAACCCATGTAATTGTTCACGTGCATGATCTTGCCCAGCTCACCGGCCTCCCGCATGCGTATGAGCTCCCGCGTGTGTGGTTCGAAATGCATCCGGTAGCCGATGAAGAATTTCACACCGGCCTTTTTGCATGCTGCTATCATCTCACGGGTTTGCTTTGCATTGTCGGCCACAGGCTTCTCGCAAAGCACGTGCTTGCCAGCAGCTGCTATTTGCAGGACGTGCTTGTGGTGCAGGGAGTTCGGGGTTGTGATGTACACAATGTCAATGTCAGGGTTATCCTTGATATTGCTGACAGTCTCGTAGTTATAGGTATTTTTTTCCGGAATGTTGTATTTCTGTTTCCATGTGTCGAGTTTCGAAGGAGTACCGGAAACGGCTCCAACGAGCGTTGCCATTTTGCAGTCCTTCATCGCTTCGGCAACGCGTGTCGCATAGCCTCCTAGTCCCATGAGCGCCACGCGCAATTGCTTATCCGCGTTAGGAGCGGCATAGCGTTCGCTGGCTGCGGCAGGCAGATCTGTGAGCGCCGTGGCGCCAATGCCTAGTGTCAGTTTCTGAAGAAAATCGCGACGGGTATCCATAGCTATAGGTTTTAATGAGAAATGCCTTGGAAATGACCTGAAAAGTGGTTTTTGTAACCGATCTCCTTGTTTAGCCGGCTCATTTATTAGTTAGCATCAGTTGGGATATTTTTGCATTCCTGTTTTCTGTCGCAATCTTTTTAATAGCCGGATTGACTTTCTGTTGTATCTCAATAGAAAGTGTGGTGATAAAAAGGCTTTCTAGCCTTATTTGAGCAGTTTATTTGGAAACCTCCTCCACCACATTCGGTTTTGCAAACGGTTAATGCTGTTTCTCTAAAAATAAAAAAGTGGTTTCCCGAACCTGGGAAACCGCTTTGGGTAGTCTGATGAAATTTGAACCTTATTTAACAGTCAGAACCCGTTCTACTTTTTGTTCCGACAATTCGAATGTTTTAGTCTGTATTTCATTACCGCTGATGATATCGAGGGTGTATTTGCCCGCTTCCATGGCTTCGAGGTTCAGCGTACGTCCGAACTTTTTGTTGTCTTTGGCGACGGTCTCGCGATAGACGATCGTTCCGTCTGCGCTTTTCAGCAGCAATGTCGTTTTGGCATTGTTGTTGGCCTTGTCGACAAGTACATTGATTTTACCTGTTTTGGTGGCGTAAACTCCGGTGCCAAAGCTGGAAGTCTTTTTGGCGTCTTTGTCTTCTGCGTAGGCAGTGAAAGAAGCGGCGGCGAGCGCAAATGCGCAGATGAAGGTTTTAACTGTTGTTTTCATGGCTATTTTATTTTTATGGCTATAAATTTTTTGTTCTTAAAAGGAACATGACAAAGGTAGACTGGGGCGCGGTACTATGTAATGCAAAGTACATGAATGGAATCTCCGGAGGTACAAGTGGTTGATTTCCAGAATAAGCAATTGAACGGTATCTCATGGCTGATCTTTAATTTAACCAAGAGATGGCGAGTAGCAGGGAAATGTTGCTTCGGGAAGTGTTAATAACTGTTAAAAAAAACGGCCCTCCATCGTTGGGGGCCGTCTTTAACTAAAACTAAAACCGAAACTATTCTTTTTCTACAAAGTCCATATCCTTTGTAAATGTCTCTTCGAGGAAGGAAAGCGCCAGTAGTGCGACTAAGGCGGTTGCTACCCCTATCACTAACCCGCTCTGGATCACCCCGAGGTCGGGCTTGAAACTCACAAATAATGCTGCCAGCGGAATGGTCGCCCCGCGAACGAAGTTTGGAACGGTGGTGGCCACGGTCGCCCGCAGATTGGTGCCGAAAAGTTCGGCGGCAATGGTGATGAACAATGTCCAGTATCCATTGCAGAATCCGAGCAATGTACAAAGGAGATAGAAGGAGAACAAATCCTGCATCGGAATCATGAGATAGCCGATGACCATGATCAGCGACAGGACAATAAATAACCTGATCACCTTTTTCCTGCTCTTCATATACTGGCTTAGTAACCCACTGATGATGTCACCGCCAACCTGCCCCGAAAATGCCAGCATAACGGCCTTTCCTGCATTAATGCCTTCGATTCCCTTCGCTGCCCCGAATTCGGGCGAAAAAGTGATCAGGATTCCGACGACGAACCAGATCGGAAGGCCGACCAGGATTGCCATCAGGTATTTCCCAAATCTGGCGCCATTGGTCAGGATCATCATGATATTTCCACGGTCCACCGCATGTTCTTTCACATGCTTGAACATTCCTGACTCAAAAACATTGAACCGTAATACCAGCAGCAAAAGCCCCATTCCACCTCCTACAAAATAAGATATTCTCCATGCGAACAAATCGGCCACGAAGTATGCCAGAATCGCACCTAACACACCAAGTGTCGCTACAAGAGTGGTGCCGTAGCCGCGAATTTCCTTAGGGAGGACCTCCGTAACGAGCGTAATACCTGCTCCGAGTTCCCCGGCCAATCCTACACCCGCAATAAAGCGAAGAACTGCGTATTGATCAAGTGAACTGACAAACCCGTTGCCGATATTCGCCAGCGAATACATGATAATCGACCCGAAAAGAACGGACAACCGGCCCTTTTTATCGGCAATTACTCCCCACAGAACACCACCAATGAGCATACCGGCCATCTGATAGTTCAACAGACTGATCCCCTCGGTCAACAACTGGTCTTCGGGTACGTTTAAAGCCTTGAGGCTCGGAACCCGCACAACACTGAACAAAAAGAGGTCGTACATATCGACCAGATAGCCCAATGCGGCCACTATTACCGGCACTTGGAGCAACTGCGAAAGCAGCGAAGGATTAGAGTTGTTTGTTGTTGACATGGTTTAGGGTTTTGGGCCGTCGGCTGTTAGCTTTCGGTTTCCGTGTTCAAATTGAATGTCGGTACTGCATTACTTTACACTATTGGCCGACAGCGGAAAGCCGGCGGCCAATAGTTACCTCAAAGTCTGTCAATCAGCATTCCACCATCTACGTTGATCACCTGACCGGTAGAGTAGGGGAAGTCACCCCGCGTGAGGGAAGCCACAGCCTTACCGACGTCATCGGGCGTACCCCAGCGCGGCTGCAATGCAATGCCGCTTTGGAACAGGTTATCATATTTTTCCTGAACCTTCGAAGTCATATCCGTCGAAATGATCCCCGGCCGGATTTCGTAAACCGGAATATTGTATTCGGCCATTCTCACAGCGAAGAGCTGGTTGGTCATCGCCAGTCCGGCCTTCGAGATACAGTATTCGCCGCGGTTAACGGAGGTCACTGTTGCAGAAATGGACGTTACAAAAATGATCGCCGCTTCGAATGCGTGATTATTCTGTTTGGCATGGGCCATGCGTTTGGCAATGGCTTGTGTAAGGAAAAACGGGCCTTCGAGGTTGGTAGTCATTACCTCCTGGTAATTCTCGACGGTCGTTTCGAGCACGTCCAGCCTTACGCGCGGCGCAATGCCCGCATTGTTTATCAGTACATTGATTTGCCCAAAGACCGCATAGGCCTTTTCGATGATCGCCTCGCGGTCAGCAGCATTGGCCACGCTGCCCTGGCAATATACGACTTCTGCGCCCAGGTTCCGGAGCTCATTCAGCGCATCGGCCGCATTGGCTTCGTCCCTTACCCCGTTGATGGCGAGGTTGAAGCCATCTTTTGCTAGTGCTTTGGCAATGCCAAACCCTATACCCCGGCTCCCCCCGGTGATGAGTGCTGTTTTTTTCATAATTCCTGCACATCAACCCATTGACGTTTCTCCCAGCTTTCAAGCCCTTTTTCTGCAAGCTGAACGCCGCGGGCTCCTGCTTTCAGATCCCACGGGAATGGTGTGTCCTTCACAATATGTTTGAGGAAAAGCTCCCATTGGGCTTTGAATGCGTTGTCGTAGATTTCCTGCTCAGGGACTTTCGCCCACCCGTCAAAGAATGGGATTGGCTGGGCGATATCAGGATTCCATACCGGTTTTGGCGTATTGCCGTAATGCTGGACGTAACAATCGCGAAGACCAGCGACGGCCGATCCGTGCGTACCATCTACCTGCAGCGTCAGCAGGTCGTCGCGGCGTACACGTACCGTCCAGGAAGAGTTGAAATGTGCGATCACATCACCTTCCAGTTCGAAGGTTGCGTAGCAGGCATCGTCGGCGGTACACTTGTAGGTGTTGCCATTTTCATCCACGCGCTCCGGAATATGTGTCGCGCCCAGGCATGACACTGCTTTTACTTTTCCAAACAGATTGTCGAGCACATAACGCCAGTGGCAAAGCATATCCACGATGATACCACCGTCGTCCTCTTTGCGGTAGTTCCACGATGGGCGCTGGGCCGGAATGCTGTGTCCTTCAAATACCCAGTAGCCGAACTCTCCTCTTACCGACAGGATTTTTCCGAAGAAGCCATTCTCCATCAGCCTTTTCAGTTTAACCAGGCCAGGAAGCCAAAGTTTATCCTGTACCACTCCGTTTTTCAAACCTGCCTTGGTAGCCAGTTCGTACAATTCCAGAGCTTCTTCGGTCGTCGTACCGGTAGGCTTTTCGCAGTAAATGTGTTTGCCGGCTTTGATGGCTTTTTTGACGGCAGCTGCACGGCGGCCAGTCACCTGTGCATCGAAATAGATCTGATAATGCGGGTCGGACATGACGGAATCCAGGTCCGTCGTGTATTTCTGAACGCCAGACTGCTTGCAAAGCGCCTGAAGTTTGCTCTCGTTGCGTCCTACGAGGATCGGATCAGGCATAATGACTTCATCCGATGAAATTTTCACACCACCCTGCTCGATAATAGCCTTGATAGACCGGAGCAAATGCTGATTCGTACCCATACGGCCCGTTACGCCGTTCATGATAATACCGATTGTATGCGTTGTCATGTTGTTTATTTTTAGTTG
This sequence comes from Dyadobacter ginsengisoli DSM 21015, assembly GCF_059568735.1. Classification (NCBI taxonomy): domain Bacteria; kingdom Pseudomonadati; phylum Bacteroidota; class Cytophagia; order Cytophagales; family Spirosomataceae; genus Dyadobacter; species Dyadobacter ginsengisoli. The sequence continues at coordinate 286,719 of NZ_JCANTY010000003.1, read as the reverse complement.
TTTCGTGCGAAGCTCTGGCACTGCGCACATTATTTACAAGCCCTCCGGCCGGTGTAGATTATTTTAAACTGTCTTTAAAAAAGCGTCCGTAATTTCTCCCAGGAATTGTTGCTGATCCTTGGCCCAATGGATGTTTGAGAAAATTTCAACCTCACAGAAACCGTCGAAACCGGTAGCCTCGACCCAACCGCGGATTTTTTTAAGATCAATGCACCCTTCGCCCATTAGCCCGCGATCGTTCAGCAGGTCGATCGTGTTTACCTTCCAGTCGCATACGTGATAGGCGAGCAGGTTTCCATTTGCCCCGCAGCGTGCGATTTCCTTTTCCAGGTCACCGTCCCACCACAGGTGATATACATCCACAGCCACGCCTACAAATGACGATTTGAAATGCTCAGCCATATCGTTGGCCTGGCCCATCGTATTGATCGCTGAGCGGTCGGCAGCATACATGGGGTGTAGTGGCTCGATAGCGAGCCTGACGCCCAGCTTTTCGGCCAGTGGCAGGATGGCAGCGATGCCTTCGCGGATTTGGTTGCGGGACGTTTCCAGCGACTGATCCGGTGAAGCCCCGCAAACGAGGACGATCATCGGCGCCCCCAAGGCTGCGGCCTCTTCCAGGAGCTTGCGGTTATGATCGATCGCTTGTGCCCTTCCTGCGCTGCTGGTGTGCGGAAAAAAGCCGCCCCTGACGTACGAAACAATTTCCAGGCCGGCACTACGGATGAGTTCTCCGGCCCGTAATGGACCTATGCCTTCCGTTGCATTCTGCCATACGCTGATGCCTTTCACACCGGCAGCCGCATAATTTTCAACCGCTTCCGCCAGCGCCCATGGCTTGGTCGTAATGGTATGAATGCAGCACCGGTCGAGTGTTATATTTTCCAATTCAGAGTATGGTTATTGTTCTTGGTAAATATTTGCTTTAATGCTTTACAATGTCTGATATCGCATTCTGTCACTGTATAATCACCCTGACCGAAGCGTAAGAAGCTTCTGCACAATGTCCTTCGACTTCCGCTCAGGGTGAAAATGAGGATAGCACCAGGGTGACAGTCGATGCAGACTTTTATGTGGGGAGAATTAGCGCTATTTAACCGCTCCCAAATAGGAATAATAAGGTAACCCTTTATTGATCCGGTGCAGGTAAAGTGCCACTTCCCGCGCATGGTAATCTCCCCACATGCTCGACTCGCCGCAAGGGATCTTCTGTCCGGCAGGTACATTGTCCCAGCCGTTCGGACGGTGGTAGATCGAATGCAGGATCAAGCCCTGGTGTGTCGGATCGGTAGAAAGGTAGGGTTCTGCGAACAGCGAATCTACAGCGGTAAGACCTGCCTGCCAATAGCGGTTCCCCGCCTCGGTTTGGCCCTGATCGTTCAGGTATTTACCCAAACGCAGCAAACCTTGCGCGCCGATAGCCGCAGCTGAGCTGTCGATCGGTTCAAATTCGTTGTAGGGATCCGAAATCCGGGAGGTGTAATCTCCAAGTTTATGAAGCTGGGGAGCGCCCGTGTCCCAGTAGGGAATGCCGTCGGCTGCTGTGTTGGCAATGTAAAAATCACAAGTTGCTTTGGCCGCTTTTAGGTAAATGCGTTCCACTTCGGCGCGGCCCCCGAACAGTACGAGCTCTTCATCAGAGAATGATCGCAATGTTTCCAGTTGCTCGGCAAAGCCAACCATTGCCCACGCGAGGCCGCGCGTCCAGGTCGTGAAGCCGGAGAAGCCCTGCTGCGAGTTGGGGCAGCGATAATTACCGTCATTGGTATTGAAAACACTTTCGTGCGCCGTTCTTCCCCATTCATCGTAGCTGTCGCGACCTTCGCCATAATAAACGGAGTAGTTGGCAGTGGCAATAGAGTGCAGTGTTCCACGTTCAAGCAGGCTGGTTTTCAGGTCATTCTCTCCCATGTAGCTGTGACCGAGCAGGTGTGACACCATCAGTGCCCTTACCGAACGGATCGTATCAACGAAAAGAGAATGCGGGCCATTGAATGAATGGATGAAGCCCTGACCGTTTTTGGCGGTCGTCCAGCGACGGGCCTGCACGGCACCGGATACTTTCAATGCGACTTCATAAAAGTTACGCTCCCATTCGTTTTCCGGTATAACCCCCTCATTCATCAGGCGGAGCAGGTTGCCATAGGTACTCACATTGTTGAACCCGTGGTCATGCACCCCGAAATGGCCGACGTGGGAGGCCATGAACTGCACTGTGTTCTGACGGCCACTTTCCAGGAAGGCACTATCACGGGTGGCATCAAATTGGAGTATTTCGGCGCCGTACTGAAACCCTTGTGTCCACTCAGTCCAGCCACGTAGGGTATATTTCCCGTTGACGGTAAAAACAGGGGTGCCTTTGGAGTTGTCGTACTCTTTGTTAATCAGTCTGATTTTTTCGCCGGAAAGCGCCCAGAACCGGTCAAGTTTGGGTTGGAGCGATACGGTGGTCAGGTCGTTTTTTATCTGCATAATTTATATCGATAGTATTATTTAGTCATTTAATTTTAGGATAATACAAAGATATTAGCAGCGAAAAACGATAGCAAGGTACAAATTTGCTATTAAATGGTACTTTTCCGAACATGTTCCCGGTACTCGTTCGGCGTGAGCCCGGTTTTCTTTTTGAAGATGCGGCTGAAATAGGACGGGTCGTCCATGTGGATGTGATAGGCGATTTCCTTACTGCTCAGATTGGTGAAAACGAGTAGTCGTTTCGCTTCCAGCAACAGTTTATCCAGGATGTATTCCTGGCACGAAATACCCAGGAATTTTCGGATGATCTTGCTCAGGTAATCGGGAGATACCGATAGTTGGCTGGCATATTGCTGTACCTCATGCATCTCCCTGAAGTTTTTCTCCACCAGTTCCTGGAAGCGCCCGGCCAGTTCCGGGACAGTATGCGAGCTTGACTCAACCACCGGCGTATTTTGGTGGGTCAGGAAAGCACATTTCTGTAAAAGTAATCCCAGGTACCTGCCGATCAGTGTCTGATCTGAGTCGGTATTCAAGTGATCGGCTACCATGTTTTCGAGGATATTGTGGAAATAGTGCTTTTCAGTATCCGAAAGCGTGAGGATGGGCTGCCTTCGCGCCGGTTGAAAAAAAGGTAGCTGCGAAAGGGGCGGGTTGCCGGGGTTATAAAACGTATAAAAATCCTCGGAAAATGCGACGATGTAACCTTGGAAGGATGATGAAAAGGTGAGCAAATGCACTTGCCCCGGTGTGAGGAAATGCAGCCCAGACCCCAGAATGCTGTAAGAATGAAAATCGATTTCGTGAAAGCCCTGGCCTTCTTCTATAAAAAGAATCTCATAATAGGTATGCCGGTGCGGAGTATCGGTTGGCAGCGGCGTGATGGGCAGCGACACTGGTCCGTCCGTGGAAGTATCGATGCTGTTTTTGAACCTGAAAATTCTTAAAGCAGGTACCTGGCTGGGGGTTTTGGGAAGGGAATGGACTGGGATAGCATCAGACGCGAAAACCATGCATTAAGACTTTTTCAAATTCATTAATCGTTTTAAAAGCCATAGAGCCAGCAAAACTACCAGCACCAGGGCAATGACCGGCAAAAAAACAGCCAGGCCTGACAGGCTGAACGAAGCGATATTCTCTGCGGTCGAAACCACAGGATTCCCGACCCCCGCTGTCGCCTTGGACGAAAGGAGCCGCAACACACCCGTACCGGCCTGCACGAGCCCGGCTGTTCCGCCTCCCAGTACCAATCCGAGGCCCCAATGCAGAAATGGGCTGTCGATTTCTATGAAAGAAGTTGTGAGTAAAGTACCGGCAATTACGGCCGCCGGTGTGGTGACGGTGTCGAGGAGGTTGTCGATAAATGGGATGTAATAACCCCCGATTTCAAGGACGGTGGCAGTGGCCAGACCAAAAAAAGCTGGCCACGTGCTCAGCCAGGCAAATTGCTCTCCGGGAGTGATCCAGCCATTCATGGCGGCAACATTAGCCACCAGCATGGGGAGGAATACCCTGAAACCACAGCTGGCGCTGAGACCAATCCCAAGACACAGACTCAGAAATAGCTCCATTTTTGATCGGATCAGGCTTGAAACCCTAATGTAGTGGATTTGAAAAGGATATGCGCAGGCAGGGAGTTTTTTTATACCCTCTGTGACATTTTTTAACTTTGCATTGTTGAATCAGAACAACCACTGTATTTTAAAAACTACCCGGTGAATCAGGAAACTAAAAGCGGCCAGATATTTGATCTTCCTACCCTAAGACGTCTCTACACATTCGTTAGGCCTTACCAGAAGCAGTTTTATCTGCTGATCACCATCATATTGGTCAATGCATTGCTGGGCCCGCTGACACCGCTGCTGATTAAGTACACCATCGATACGCCCATTGCCAACGGCAATTATTCGCAACTGACCTTTATGTTGGTCATTATGCTGATTGTGATCATTTTACAAGGGCTCGCGCAATTTTGGAATACGTACATGTCGGGTTGGCTGGGGCAGTATATTATACGGGATATCAGGGTGCAGCTTTATCAGAAGATCATCGGTTTGAGATTGAAGTTCTTTGATAATACACCCATTGGAAGGCTCGTGACGCGAACTATTTCAGACGTCGAGACGCTTTCCAATGTTTTTAGTGATGGCATGGCGGCTATCGCCGGGGATATTCTGCAACTGGTGCTGATCATCGCCGTGATGTTTTATACCGACTGGAAATTATCGCTGATCAGCTTGTCGATGATCCCGCTCATGCTTTTTTGTACCTATATTTTTAAGGAAAAGATCAAGGATTCTTTCAATGAGGTCAGGGCGGCTGTTTCCAATCTCAATTCATTTGTACAAGAGCACATTACCGGAATGGGTATCGTGCAGATTTTCAGCAGCGAGGATATCGAGTACAAGAAATTCACGGAGATTAACAAGGTTCACCGGAATGCAAACATTCGCTCGATCCTTTATTACTCCATATACTATCCGGTAGCCGATGTGATCGCAGCGGCAGGCACGGGTCTGGTGGTCTGGTATGGTTCCAAGCAGATTCTGGAAGCGGAAATTACATTTGGTACCGTCACTGCATTTGTAATGTTCATCAACCTGTTTTTCCGGCCGATTCGTCAGCTGGCCGACCGCTTCAATACCCTACAAATGGGTATTGTGAGTACCGACCGCATTCTGAAACTGCTCGACAGTGATGAATATACTTCCAATGAGGGCACATTTGCGCCGGAATCCATCAAAGGCAATGTGGAATTCAGAAACGTGTGGTTTGCCTACAATGATGAGGAATATGTGCTGAGAGATATCAATTTCAAGGTAAAGGAAGGGGAAACCATCGCATTTGTAGGGGCTACCGGAGCGGGTAAATCATCCATTATCAACCTGCTCACCCGTTTTTACGACATTAATAAAGGTAACATCTTTGTAGATGGAGTGGAGGTCCATGATTACGAGCTCAATGCATTACGGAGACACATCGGCGTCGTCCTGCAGGATGTGTTTCTTTTTTCAGACACGATAGAAAACAATATACGGCTTGGCGATGACAGCATTACCCATGAGAAAATCGTTGAAGCTGCAAAACTGGTGGGGGTACATGATTTTATTGAACGTCTGCCCGGAGGCTATGCCTACAATGTAATGGAGCGTGGGGCAACGCTTTCAGTCGGCCAGCGGCAGCTGATTTCCTTTGTACGGGCGATGGTGCATGAGCCGAAAATCATCGTGCTGGACGAGGCGACGTCGTCGGTTGACAGCGAAACCGAAGAGCTCATTCAGCATGCTATCGAGACGTTGATGCAGGGTCGTACGGCCATCGTAATTGCGCACCGGCTGTCGACTATTCAGGAGGCGGACAAGATTATCGTCGTGGACAAAGGGCGCATCGTTGAAGAAGGAAATCACGAGCAGCTGTTGGAAAAAGATGGAACCTATGCCAACCTGTACCGAATGCAATACAAGGAAGTGCATAAAATAGGCCTCAGCTGATAGCCAAACAGGCAAGCCTTTCGACTTGCCTGTTGCTTAGTTTCTTTTGCCGGTGTCCAGCGGAATGGGCGGAGGCCCGATCAGCAATTCATCTTCATCGTTTCGCTTCACAGGTGTGCTATCCCCTTCTATATCCAGCGAATCACTTTCACTCGGAGCCCACTGCGTCGGGCAATTGTAAGTTTTGGAGATTTTGAAACTCGGCTTGGGAAATGGGCCGGGTTCAATGGATTTATCCTTGTAGATTTTCTCAAGAAAACTTCCTACGATCGGTAATGCGGTTTTTGCACCTTCTCCCAGGTTGGTGGTGCGAAAGTGAATGCTACGATCGTCGCCGCCAACCCAGGCACCTACCACGAGATCCCGCGTCACGCACATGAACCAGCCGTCGGAGTTATTCGAAGTCGTTCCGGTTTTGCCGCCCAGTTCGTTGCCGTTAGCAGTTACATTGAACCTCCATCGGATGCTGCCGGATGTCCCTCCCGCTTCTTCCACACCACCGCGCAGCATTTGAAGCATCAGGAACGCTGACTCTTGGCTGATCGCCTGCCGGTGTTCGGGCTGGAATTCTTCGATCACCTTCCCGTTACTGTCCTCAATCTTGGTGACGAGAATAGGTTGGGTGTAGGTCCCGTTGTTGACAAAAACACCATAGGCCGCGACCATGTCGTAGAGTGATACATCAAATGGTCCGAGTCCGATCGAAGGCACTGCTTTCAGTGGCGTGGTGATACCCATTTTTTTCGCATAGCGAACCACATTGGCGGCGCCGACCTGGTCTGTCAGTTCGGCTGTTACCGAGTTGATGGATTGTGCCAATGCGCGTCTGAGCGTCATGTTCGCATAGGTGTAGGTACCGGTTGCATTTCTCGGTTTCCAGATTTTCTCTTCACCGTCTTCTTCGTAGGTTTTCTCAAACGGCTTGTCGACAATCTCGTCGCAGGGGGACATATTGAATGTAGAGTCGTCAATTGCGGTGGTGTATACGAATGGCTTAAACGTTGATCCGGGCTGTCGTTTTCCTTGCTTAACAGCATCGTACTTGAAGTAATTGTAATCCAGACCACCTACCCAGGCCTTGATCTGGCCGGTTTGCGGATTCATGGCCATCATACCCGCGCGCAGAATGCGCTTGTAGTAATCCAGGGAATCCATTGAACTCCAATATTTTTCCATCTCGCCGCTATTCTTCCAGTCATACACGGTCATCGTGTCTTTCTTGTTCAGGTAATAGCTGATGCTGTCCGGATTATTAGGGAATTTGGCTGCGAGGGACTTGTATTTGCTGGTGCGTTTCACGACGTTTTCGAGAAAGTCGGGAATTTCCTTGCCCTGCTCATCGACCCATGGATTCTGATTGCGCCAGTGGTCTTCGAAGACGCGCTGCAGCTGTTTCATTTTTTGCGTCATCGCCTCTTCCGCGTCTTCCTGCATGCGGGAATCGATGGTGGTATATATTTTCAAACCATCGGTATAGAGGTCATACCCATTCTCTTCGCCCCATTTTCTTACAAAATCGACCACCGCATTTTTGAAGTAGTTGGCATTGCCATCGTAAGGTGTTTCGAATTTTGTTTTGAGCTCAATAGGGAGCGCACTGATGGAATCCGCTTGTTTGCCTGTGAGATAGCCATACTTGCGCATCTGGTCAATTACTACATTGCGGCGTTCCATGGAGCGCTTCATGTTACGGATCGGGTTGTAGGTCGTGGTTGCTTTCTGGAGACCTACGAGCACAGCCGATTCCTGCACGTTCAGGCTGTCGGGAGACTTGCTGAAATAGGACTTGGCGGCGGTGTTGATCCCATAGGTGTTATTTCCATAGTCGACCGTATTGAAATACATGGTCAGGATTTCTTCTTTGGTAAAATTCCTTTCCAGCTTGATAGCCGTGAGCCATTCCTTTGTTTTATAAATTAACGTGCTGACACCCGGAACGTATCCGAGTAGCCCTCTTGCCCCTGATTTCCGGGTTTTGAAAAGCTTTTTAGCCAGCTGCTGTGTGATCGTACTACCACCTCCACGGTCGGATGCGCCGACGATGATGCCCCAGGCCACCCCGGCCATCGCTTTGTAGTCAATTCCCGAGTGCTTGTAAAAGCGAACGTCTTCGGTTGCAATCAGCGCTTTGACCAGGTTTGGCGAAATCTTTTTGTAACTCACCGGTGTCCTGTTCTCGGTGTAGAACTTGCCGATCATGATGCCGTCAGCAGTGTATATTTCGGATGACTGCGCAACTTTAGGGTTTTGAAGATCCTCGACACTCGGCATGCTTCCCATTAACCATAAAAAGTTGGTCTCAACACAAAAAATGTAAATGGCGAAGGTCACAAAACCATACAGGAAAGTCTTCCAGATCGTCATAACCGGCCGGTAATAGGCCGCATTGACGTCTATCTTTTCTTCCCACCAGCTGCGTAGCGACTTTTTGTTTGTGCGGTATGAATGGAACAAATCATCGGCTTTGGCTTTTCCGGTGAAAAAAGAAATTACTTTATAGGCAGTCCTGTTGATGAATGTGGCAAGCCAGGTCCGGACAGTCCGGAATAGCATTCTGATTTTGATAAAAAACGATCGGATAACTTCCATCAAACGTTTTGGTTCGTAATGTTTCAAATATAAGAAAAGCCGGATAGATATGACTAAATCCGGCTTTTATGAAATTTAATCTATTCGGCTTTGGTGAATTTCAGCGCCGCTCCGTTCATGCAGTAACGGAGTCCGGTAGGTTTTGGGCCGTCGTTGAAAACGTGCCCGAGGTGCCCGCCGCAGGTGCTGCACACTACTTCGGTACGGACCATACCATGGCTTCTATCCACAATCTCCTCCACATTAGTAGTATTAACGGGTTGAAAGAAGCTTGGCCAGCCGGATCCCGAATCGTACTTGGCGTCGGAACCGAACAACGGAGTTCCGCAAGCCGCGCAGGAGTAGGTACCCTCTTCCTTATTGTCATTATAAGGATGCGAAAACGGCCTTTCCGTGCCTTTTTCGAACAGAACGAAGCATTGTTGCCCGGTGAGCTCCTGCTGCCATTCTTCCTTCGTTTTTTGAATTTCTCTCATGTATTTGTTTTTTAGGAATGGCCAGAAAAATCATACCATATCCTTTGATAACGTTGAAGCGGAATTTATCGTTTAGAGAAAATGCGCCGCAGCCACGAATCCTGTGGGGGCCAGCATTGGTTAGGTGATTCGGGCGGCCGGCGGAACAGGCCTCCGGAAATGCCGAAATAGAGGTTGAAAGACTTGGGGTTACCGATATTCAGCAGCCCGGTGAGATGATCCGTTCCGATCCATAAAGGGCCGATCCGGCCCGCCAAGCCGATAGCCGGGGAGCGATAGCGGTTCATGAGCGACACCGGGACTGATATTTCATACCATTTGTGTTCATACCGCGGGGTTACGCTCAGATAAGATTCTGTCTTCATGCCAAATGCACCCTGAGAGATCAGATTTTGAACCCAAAGACCATTCACATACACATTGGGCTTGACATGGTAATCCAGGCTCGCTTGAAATGCCGTTGGCAATACGGATTTGAAATTTGGGGCGATAGGCTGACCGCCATCCAGTGAGGAATTGATCGCATTGAAAATACCCTCTGAGCCTTTCAACTTTTGGAATGTGTCGTAGCGGAATTCCTTATCAGTCGTGTGAGTTTCCTGTTGCAGAATGTAAGCCGGGTTTTTGAAATGAACCTTGCCAATGTCCGTCAGCGATACTGCGATACGGTACAGATATTTGTTTTTGGATGCATCTCGCTTTCTTTCGCCCCTTTCCCGGTAGGTTACTTTGGCAATGTCGGGTCGGTATTCGTAAACTGCGCCTAAATCAAAGCCCCAGCCGCTCCCCGGCGGGGCGCCTCCAAAGAGCCAGGCAGGCGAAGGCTTGATATTCTGGAAGCCTTCATCGCGGGTGAGCGCATACCGGACATTGATCTCGTTGACGTTGATGTATTGCCGCTTGTTCTCCCAGTTGGCGTCAGGTTGAATATCGTATGAAGAATTTTCGATGACGGCGTGTGCGTTGTAAAGGCCGATCAGCCTTTTGACGGTAAACCCAACCTTCAGATAGTCCGTCTCGTTGTCGAATACTGTACCGCCGAGGGTAATCGCTATCTCTCCCAGTCCGTTCAGGTGTAATTGCCCCGATTGATTTTCAAATACCGGGCCCTGCAGTTCCTTAAGTTGTGTTGTTTTGCTGATCAGTCGGGCGAGTGGTTCAGTTACCTGGGTCGTATTAAGAATGTAACGAGCTCTGCTGGAAACCCCTAACCCGACTCTGCCACGGAAGAGGTTGAACATGATCGAAGGCAGCCGCGTGTCGCCACCGGCATTGAGGTATTTGCTGTTGCCATTTAGTTTTTCACCCAGGTACGACCTCGGAAAAAGCAGCATTCCTTTCTCGTTATGATACTTTTCCGGAACGGTGTTCGTGATCAGGCTAAGGAAGGAGTATGGGGCTTCGTATTTAACGTGGTTGTTGGCAGTGTAGAACTGTGTGCCCACCAAATTTACATATACACTATAACGGCTGTCGGCCACGAATGCCGGGTTATGATATAGTGCATTCGTTCCGGCAAAATTGCTCATAGCCGTTCCTGGCAAATGCTGAGATAGGCCATTGGTGGTTAACCCGCAGACCAATCCTAATATGGATAACCAGCTTTTTTGCATAACGAACGTAAAACGGTGGGGGTGCCGTTATTTGGATCAGGGTGCAAATAAAACGTTAAGCGCACTGACTTGCAACGAATGTTTAGTGATTGGATAAATAATATTCGCTATCCGGCAACGGCACGATTTTATTACGAACGAAATGCAGTCGGGGTTGCTCGTGGTTATGGGGTGAGGGTGAGATGTTTAGGAAGAGTGCATCGGAATTTTGCATTCCAAACATGTGGTGAGGAGTTGGCTGTCGTTGTTAATTGTTTTGTTAATTCATACATTGACCATATATTGTTCTGTGAACTATCGGTATTGACTTATTCAAATTTTGAATTGTATGAATTTTTCATTTTCAAACTATCAGGTCGAAAACTTCTTTGATGAAATGTTTACCCAGGACGGCGAAATTCGTGCTGGCTATGAGCATTTGAAGAATAAATTTGAGAACCTGACGCACGAAGACCTGACCAACCGGCAGCTTGCTACTGAGCGGGCATTGCTTTCGATGGGTATCACTTTTAATGTGTATTCAGAAGGGGAGGGGACAGAGCGCATCATGCCGATCGACATCATTCCCAGGGTACTGTCTAACGCCGAATGGCAATGGCTCGAAACGGGGTTGAAACAGCGGATCAAGGCGCTGAACATGTTCATTGACGACGTGTACAATGAACAGAATATATTGAACGACGGCGTAGTGCCCCGTGAACTCATCGAATCGAGTAAATGCTTCCTGAAACCCTGTATAGGCCTGAAACCACCGAAAGGAATCTGGTGCCACATTACGGGCACCGACCTGATCAAGGGCGATGACGGCACATTCATGGTACTCGAAGATAATCTGCGTTGCCCGTCAGGGGTATCCTATATGCTGGAAAACAGGGAGCTTTCCAAGCAGATCTTTCCGGATGTTTTGGCACGCACAGGTGTAAGGCCTGTCTCGGATTACCCGACGCGCCTGCTGCAGATGTTACAACACCTGGCGGACCGTCCCAATCCGACGGTAGCAGTTTTGACGCCGGGGATTTATAATTCGGCTTATTTCGAGCATTCCTATCTGGCACAGCAAATGGGTGTCGAGTTGGTGGACGCACGTGACCTTGTGGTTTCGGATGGTTATGTCAAAATGCGTACGACAAACGGTTTACAGATTGTCGACGTGATCTATCGCCGTATCGATGACACATTTATGGATTCCGAAGCTTTCAACCCTGACTCGCTCATCGGAATACCGGGCATATTCGAAGTATACAAGAAGGGCCGTGTGGCTTTGGCGAACGCACCGGGGACCGGTGTGGCGGATGATAAGGTCGTTTACGCCTATGTGCCGCGGATCATCAAGTACTATTTGGGAGAGGAGGCCATTATTCCCAACGTGAAGACTTACATCTGTGGAGAAGAGGAGGATTTTAATTACGTTCTAGAGAATATTTCAGAACTGGTTGTGAAAGAGGCGAATGAGGCAGGCGGCTATGGCATGCTGATCGGCCCCAAGGCAACGGAGGAGGAGCACGAGATTTTCCGTCAAAAAATAAGAGCCAATCCAAGGAATTATATTGCCCAACCAACGATTTCATTATCAAGAGTACCTTGCATGGTGGATGGGCACGCAGAAGGCCGTCACGTCGATCTGCGGCCTTACATCCTGTATGGGGATGATATCAGTGTAATTCCAGGAGGGCTGACACGCGTAGCATTGCGTAAAGGCTCGTTGGTTGTTAACTCCTCACAGGGAGGAGGAGGCAAAGACACCTGGGTGTTGTATTAATTTATCATTAACAGTTACTGGCAGGCTGTTCGTGATAAGGGTTTATGATTTTTGATAAGCCAAATTCTGAACTGCCTGTTTAACTAAACATAGTCAGTAACTAAAATGATCAACCAATGCAACGCGATATAACCGGATGGTATAGTCCGGCGCTTAACAAACACATGGATATCGCTGTTTACGGACATTACGGATTTGCACTTCTCCTGATTCCGACAGCAGCATCAGATTATCTGGAGTATGAACGTGAGGGCTTAATTGAAAGCATTGCGCCATATATCCACGCCGGCAAAGTCAAAGTTTATTGTATCAATAGTATCAATGCGGAAAGTTGGCTTAATCCCCATATGCATGGATACGACAAGGCGGTGCGGCACCAGGCATTCAATGATTATGTGATCAAAGAAGTGATCCCTTTTATCAAGGAGACATCCAGTCCCGACAATGAGATTATCGCTGCGGGGGCATCTTTTGGTGCATTGCATGCTGCGAATCTGTTCTTCAAACATCCGGAGTATATCCATGGGGTTATTGCAATGAGCGGATGCTATGATCTGAGCGTTTATACCGATGGATATTACGACGACAATGTGTATTTCAATTCACCCGTCCACTATTTGCCTCAGCTAAAAGCTGAATGGCATTTATCTATGTATCGGGATAGCAGGCATGTTCATTTTGTTACCGGTTCCGGCGCCTATGAAATTCCGGATTATTCACGACATATATCAGCTATCCTGGCATCGAAAAACGTACCCCACGAGCTGGATATATGGGGGAGCGATATCCCGCATGAATGGTGGGCATGGAAGCGGATGTTGCCTTATTATCTCGAAACGAGGTTTTGACTAATTTTATAAAAGCAGAAAGCCCTGAAATGTTGTTGTTTTCAGGGCTTTTTGCTTTTAAAGTTAAATTCAGGCTCCCTCGAATTGTCTCAGGAAACGCACGTCGTTTTCGGTAAATAGCCGGAGGTCGTTGATTCCATAACGTAGCATCGTAATGCGCTCGATCCCCATTCCAAATGCAAAGCCGGTATACTCCTCGCTGTCGATACCACAATTGGTTAATACGTTGGGGTCGACCATGCCTGAACCAGCAATTTCCACCCAGCCTGTGTGCTTGCATACATTGCAGCCTTTTCCTTTACAGATAAAGCATGACACGTCGATTTCCGCGCTGGGTTCCGTGAAAGGAAAGTAGGAAGGGCGCAGACGTATTGTGGAATCTTTTCCAAACATTTCTTTTGCAAAATGGTAAAGGGTATCCTTTAGGTCTTTGAAGCTGACATTTTTATCAACATACAAACCTTCGACCTGATGGAAAACACAATGTGCACGGGCCGAAATAGCTTCATTACGGAAAACGCGGCCTGGCATGATAGAACGTATCGGCGGCTTTTGGCGCTCCATGAGGCGCACCTGTACGTTGGACGTATGTGTACGCAAGAGTATGTCGTCTTTTACCTCTCCGGTACTTTTAGAGATAAAGAAGGTGTCCTGCATTTCGCGGGCAGGGTGGTTGTCTGCAAAGTTCAATGCGCTGAAATTGTACCAATCCTTTTCGATTTCAGGGCCGTAAGACACATTGAAGCCCATCCTTTCAAAAATCTCGATGATCCTGCGCCTAACAATCGTGAGGGGGTGAAGGCTTCCTTGCAAATTAGGTATAACCGGCAATGTGAGGTCGATCAACATTTCGGGATTGGCATCCGTGGTGTTTTCCAGTGTGGTGGAAAAATCCTGGAAACGGCTCTGAGCAAGATTTTTGAGCGTGTTTAATTCTTGTCCCACCGCCCGTCGATCTTCCTGCGGAATGTTTTTGAGGTTGTCAAAAAGCTCGGTAACGGCTCCTTTCTTACTGATATATTTCAACCTGAAGGCTTCCAGCTGGTCTTTGCTGGTAACTGTGGCCTGTTCGATTTCGGAAGTTAGTTCCTTTACCCGGTCGGTAATCATAAAGCTTGCTATTGTTGGTGACTGGTTGCCCGGAAGCCTTGTCAAACGGGTTCCGAAACGGTTGCAAAGATAGCGAAAGTTAGGACGCAGGAACAGGTGAAGAGCTTCTGAAACGTTTACAGACCGGGGTTTATCGAAAAAATCCAGCTTTTGACACTACGTAAAACTACGCATTTTACCAAGTTTCGTTACGCCTTTTTTACTGACTGGTAATCTTTAATATGTTGATTATTAGATGTTTATCCGCTTGTGCGTACTTTTACGCATTTTCAGAACTTTACGTTATGTGCTAATTTTGGAACAAGAAATCACAACAATATTAGCGTAGTTACCATGAAAAATTTTACAAGCTTTGCTCGCCCCAACCTGTCGGAGAAATCATACAATGACAGCCGTTCGTATATCTCAGTTCAGTCTATGGGAAGAACGATCTTTTTGACTCCCGATGTAATCACCTTCCTGGAAGGTGAAGGAAACTACACTTTTATTTATACAAACACCGGAAAAAAATACCTGGTATCCAAGACATTGAAATCACTGGCCGAGCAATTGAACGCCAATTTCCTGCGTGTACACAAATCTTACCTGGTCAATGCAGACTACGTAGTAGCACGTTTGGAAGATGATCGTATGCTGAGATTGTCCTGCGGCAAAGAAGTAGTCGTTTCGCGCAGAAAGATCAAAGAAGTTTCAGGTTTGCTGGATCACAGCAACCTGCGCATCAGCGCTTAAAATATTTGGTGAATTAAATTAGTGGGTTATTCATAAAAACAGCAGCCATCGCTACGATCGAAGGCTGCTCGTTTTGTTTATAGGCCATGTTCAATGAGTGAATGAACTTTTTCTCATGGAGCACTTTCCCTTAACTCCTTTAGAACAACTTCAACCCTAGAGTAACCTGCCAGGAACTGATCTTCTGTTTTAGCGAACCGCCGCCCTCAGCCTGCTGTCCGCTGACTTGAAACGACGCCAGGTTTGTAAATGAACCTTCCTTACGTACATCGAGGCTGAAATTTCCCAGGTCAAGACCGGCGCCAAGTTGGTAACCGAATGTCGCTTCGGACATCGCATTGCTTAGGTCGGAAGTGTAATATCTGAAGGCATCGCGTAAACGCTGATTGTCCCCAATGCGGAACGAGGCGACGGGACCTGCCAGAATGCGGATGGGCCCGCCTTTCAAACCGATCAGCAAGGGTACATCGATATTGCTATACTTGATATTGACCGTTTTTTCAACCGGTTGCTGCTGGCCATTCTCAATAATTTTAAAAGAACCTCCTTTTGTGGACACCAGCACTTCGGGCTGGATGAATAACGTGCGACCAAAACGCATCCAGACTCCGCCTACTGCACCGGTCCTGGTATTGAAGCTTTCTTTGAGATTATCCCGCACCTCCTTGCCGTCATAGCCAAGGTATGGATTTCCCTGATCATCGTAACGTGTCGTAAAAACATCTCCCATGGTAAGGCGGGACAAATTCACACCACCTTTGATACCGAACGCAAATCCTTTTTTCTGAGCTTCTGCACCGGAAAGGGCAAAAAAGCATAGCAGAAACGTACAGGCTACTTTTGTCAGGATGTTCATGGATAATATAATTTTTTAAGTAAAACCGGATAATAACGTCAAATTGCAAAAAACTATACCCAGCGTATATTTTTTTTGATTTATGGCTGAAACATGCAAATATTGGATTAATATCGTCTGAATTACGTTAGTCACCAGGAAGATATAAATTAGATTTTTCTATTATGGCCAAAGCCAGGACCGCATATTTTTGTCAGGAATGTGGGTATAATTCGCCAAAATGGGTGGGCAGATGTCCTTCTTGCGGTGAGTGGAATACTTTCGTTCAGGAAGTTATCGAAAAGGAGGATAAGAAAACAGCAGTTTCTTGGAAATCGGTAAATCTCGCAAGCCGTCCCAGGGCTATTGCGGAGATTGTCTACGAAAATGAACCGCGCATCCGCACTGCCGACGAGGAACTGAACCGCGTGCTGGGAGGAGGGATCGTTCCCGGTTCCCTGGTTTTGATCGGAGGAGAGCCCGGGATAGGAAAGTCTACGCTGATGCTGCAAATCGCATTGACACTTGCCAGCAAAAAGGTACTATATGTTTCCGGCGAAGAATCCGAGCAACAGATCAAAATGAGGGCTGAAAGGATGGCGGCGAAAAGTGAAAACTGTTTCATTCTGACCGATACGCAGACCCAGAATATTTTCAGGCAGATAGAGGACTTTCAACCGGAAATCCTGGTAGTAGATTCTATCCAGACTATGCAGTCAACCTACATTGAGTCGGGTGCGGGCAGCGTGTCGCAGGTACGTGAATGCACAGCAGAATTTATGAAGTATGCCAAGGAGATGGGTGTGCCGGTATTCCTGATTGGGCATATTACCAAAGACGGTTCGCTTGCGGGGCCGAAAGTACTCGAACATATGGTGGATACCGTTTTGCAGTTTGAAGGCGACCGCCATAATACCTACCGGATATTGCGGACGATGAAAAACCGTTTCGGGAGTACCTCGGAACTGGGCATTTATGAAATGCAGGGTACCGGCTTGCGTCAGGTGAGTAATCCGTCGGAAATACTGATCTCACAACGGGATGAGCCTGTTAGCGGTATTGCCATTGGGTCGATGATGGAAGGAAACCGTCCGCTGCTGGTAGAAATCCAGTCGCTGGTGAGCGTGGCTACTTATGGTACGCCGCAGCGCAGTAGCACGGGGTTTGATGCAAAGCGTTTGCAGATGTTACTGGCTGTTCTTGAAAAGCGAGGTGGTTTCCGGTTAGGCGTGCAGGATGTGTTCCTGAATGTGGCCGGTGGTCTGAAAGTAGAAGACCCGGCGATTGATCTGGCGGTAGTGGCGTCGTTGGTCTCGTCCTATGAGGACAAATTTATAGCGCCATCGGTATGCTTTGCCGCAGAAGTTGGACTTGGGGGAGAAGTACGGGCCGTTAACCGTATCGAAAGCCGCGTGTCGGAATCTGAAAAGCTCGGATTTAAAAAGATTTACATTTCGAAATACAACAGCAAAGGACTGGACCTGAAAAAGTCGAAGATCGAGATCATCCCTGTGGCGCACCTGGACGAGCTTTTTATGTCACTTTTTCTGAATGATGTCCATGGTGCGCATTAGTACCTAGCATAGAATGTCTGCAATTTGCTGGTAAGCCGTTCGTAAATCGGTTTACTGAATTCGATAAAAAGCTGTTGAGGGTCCGGGGGGAGCAACTCCTGGCTTTTACACTGCCGGAGCTGGGAGGCGCTCAATGCCCGGTCGTCACCATTGAAATGCGCCCATTCACAGGTCCAGTTGTATTCCCCGTTGAATTTCTCCTGGTTGACGATCTGTTTGGTTCTGAAATCTCTGATCTGCATATCGAGCAGACCCGCCGAACGTACTGTTTTGCGGTTAAGCGTCAGTTTTGCCGTAACCTTTGCATAGACCGGGACCTTCGATCGGCCGACAAATTTCTCGCCCACTTTCACAGTGTCTTTGCTTGTGAAAGTCTCAGTATTTTTTTCAAGCAGCGTTTGTCCCACCACGAAATCGTCGAATTGCAGCGTAATAATGTGGTCAGGGCGCAGTTTGATCTCCGCTGCTTCATCCGGCATATAAAACCGGACGAATTTGTTAAGTCGTTTATTGGTTTGCAGATACTCATTGATACGGTCCTGAAAATACGCATTGCTGAGCTGATAGGTTTTCGAAGTGACCAGCACCTGCTCCACCACTACTTTGAAAGAAGCCAGTTCGTAAGCCAGATCCAGCTTTTTTTGGATATCGGTGAAGTCGGGTACTAATGCATGAACTTTCTCAAAGTACTCATAAGCTTTCCGTGCATTTTCCCGGTCACCAACGGATAGGAGCTTTTGTCCTTCCTTGTAGCGGACGCTTGCAGCATTGTGCCGTGCTATTTTTTCCTCATTTTCAAAGTTCTGAGCCGTCACTATTTTAGAGCAGTTGCAATCTGAAATAGCTTTGTAAAGTCTGTTTAGACGAATATAAGATTCGAGTTGCGGTTCCCATTTGAGAATATCTTCGGCCGACTGCTGTTTTTTGATCTCGTCGAAGTGTTGCTCCAGAGCGAGCGGGTAGGCTTGCTTTAAGGTTTCGATCGACGAAGTGTGGGCTGGGTTTCCTTTGAGCTTTTCCGCGGCGCGGAGAACCGAATCATCAAAGTCGCCTTTCTTGAGGGATTTTTCGGCAGACTTACATCCCGTAATCAGCAGGATTGCCGATAAAATACATATTATAGCGTTGAGGCGCTTTTTCATAAAAATGTGATATGCAGCGTGATAGAGGTTCTGCTATCAAATCTCCGAAAAAATCACTTCATTTTGGAGTGTTTAACTAAATAGGCGAGAAGTACGGGGTCGAAACCTTTTGCAATATCCGCTTCAATGAAATCGATCTTATACTGTCCGCATTTCAGTTTGAGCTTCTGGTAAAAATCACCTACAAACTGCTGGTAGGATTCGCGAACCTGGTCGGGTTGTACTTTGATTTTATCACCGGTTTCGAGGTCGATAAACTCATAGGGCCGGTTTTCGAATGCGAAATTTTCCTCAGTTTTGCGGTCGGTGACGTGGAAAAGCAGCACTTCGTGCAGGTTATGCCTCAAATGCTGTAATGCGGAGAATATCTTGTCGGCATTTTCCAAATTATCAAACATGTCGCTGAAAATGACTACCAGCGAACGCTTATGGATCTTTTCGGCGATCTGGTGCAGGACTTCTGCCACGGAGGTTCTCAATAGCGGACGTTTGGTCTGCAGCTGATGTTCGAGCTCAAGCATGATCTTGTGTACATGCGACGGGGTCGATTTGACAGGCGTTTGTACTTCGATCTGCTCGGAGAACGTACACAAGCTGACCGCATCTTTCTGACGTTGCAACAGGTAAGTAAGACTTGCGGCAGCCATTACACTGAATGTCATTTTGCCATAATTCTCTTCCGGGTAATACATAGAAGAGGAAGTATCGAGCAGAATGTGACAGCGGAGGTTGGTTTCTTCCTCATACCGCTTGACGTACAGGCGATCCGTTTTGGCAAAAACTTTCCAATCGATATTACGGGTGGATTCTCCGGTATTATAAAGCTGATGTTCGGCAAATTCAACCGAAAAACCATGAAAAGGGGATTTGTGAAGACCGGTGATGAAACCTTCGACCAACTGTTTTGCAAGAAATTCCAGGTTTCCGAATTCTCTGACTTTCGCCAGATCCAGTTGGCGGACACTCATAGTAGCATCAAGGCTTGCTTCTCATGGAAATGACTTTGCCCGATTTGGGGTCTATTTCTTCGTGGGGTGACAATAGCACCATTCCTTCCATTCCCACTACTCTTACCGAGACATTGGCAACTCCTTTGGCGAGAATGCCAAGCAGGCGGGCTGCTTCTTTGCTCAGGTCAATCACGCGGTTCCTTGAAAATGGACCCCGGTCGTTGACTCTGACGATCACTTTTTCGTCGTTTTCCAGATTCGTCACTTCGAGCATGGTATTGAGCGGATAGCTTCGGTGGGCGGCCAGCAGTTCACTGCTTTTATGTACTTCCCCGAATGAGGTTTTCCTGCCGTGGAATCGCGCCGAATAGTAGGAGGCGTTTCCTGTTTCCGTTTTGCCTAGTTTGACTTGAGCAAATGCTTCGGGCAGCGCAGTAAGCGCTAATATGGTGAGAATCAGGATCCGACGATAAGTCATATCTCTGGATTTTGGTGAAACATAATAAGGTAAAAGTCCCTTATATCATATTTTTCTTTGGTAATTCAGAAGAATTTTAAAACCCACGAATTTCAAAACTAGTGAAAAAACTTAAGAAACCAGAAAAAGTTGCAGTTAATTTGAAGGCAGCGGTTGAGGGTAGTTGTAACCCGAAATCAACAAATCGCTAATATGTTCCCGTTTTTTTGTTAGCAGCAATAAACTTTATATTTTAGCGTTTGGAAACCTATTTAAAACTAAACATAGTGGAAGACAGAGAGCAAATCTACTCCAAAAGGGTCAGGGCGGGAAAACGGACTTACTTCTTCGATGTTCGCTCTACGCGATCTAACGATTACTATCTTACGATCACAGAAAGCCGTCGTCATCCGCAAGGAGACGGGTTTACGTATGAGAAACATAAGATGTTTTTGTACAAAGAGGACTTTGATAAGTTCGTGGATGCTCTGAAGGAAGCGGTAGATCACGTGAAAACAGAGTTGATGCCAGAGGTTGACTTCTCACAATTTGAATCCAAAGGGGACGAGGTAGATGTGGTAGGAGAGTCGGACCTTAAGTGGGATTAAGAAATTAAGATAATGAAAAGAAGCCTTCGCAATTGATTACGAAGGCTTTTGGTTTTTGTACCCGCTAAATAGTAATTTTGCCAAAATTATTATTCAGCAGGCGGGCATTCTTTGCGTTTAGCGTTACGGATGCGTTGCCCTTCAATGCTTACCTTTTATATATGAGTCTTCAATGTGGGATTGTGGGATTGCCGAATGTTGGGAAATCCACCCTTTTTAATGCCATTTCTACCGGCAAAGCCGAAGCAGCCAATTATCCTTTCTGTACTATAGAACCCAACGTTGGGGTGGTGACCGTTCCGGATGAGCGTTTGGATACACTTACCAAACTAGTGAATCCGCAAAAGGTGATCCCAACGATTATCGAGTTTGTGGACATTGCCGGGTTAGTAAAAGGCGCAAGTCAAGGGGCTGGTTTGGGAAATAAGTTTTTAGCCAACATCCGCGAGGTGGATGCGATCGTACACGTGGTGCGTTGCTTTGCAGACGATAATGTAGTCCACGTGGAGGGACGTGTCGATCCTGTTTTTGATAAGGAGATCATCGATGCCGAATTACAACTGAAAGATCTTGAATCGATCGAAAAGAAGATCCAGAAGACGGAAAAAGGTGCACGTGCAGGTGATGCCAAAGCCAAAGTTGAACTGGAATGGCTGAAAAAGTACAAAACGACGCTCGAAGAAGGAAGGAATGCACGGAGCCTTGAAATCGATGCCGAAACGAAGGAGTCGGTGATAGGTGATCTGCAGTTGTTGACCGCCAAGCCTGTTTTATATGTGGCGAATGTGGATGAAGGGTCGATGCTAACGGGAAATGAATATTCCGAGAAGCTGAGAGAGGCAGTAAAACACGAAGGTGCTGATGTGATCGTTCTTTGTGCCGCCATCGAGTCTCAGATTTCGGAGATCGAAGATCCGGAAGAGCATGAAATGTTCCTGAGCGAATATGGATTGCAGGAGTCGGGGTTGAGCAAATTGATCAAAGCGTCCTATGCGTTATTGAACCTTATTACCTACTTCACCGCCGGTGTGAAGGAAGTTCGTGCCTGGACGATCGTGAAAGGATGGAAAGCACCACAGGCTGCGGGTGTGATCCATAGTGATTTTGAAAAAGGATTTATTCGTGCCGAGGTAATCAAAATCGCCGATTACGAGCAATATAAAACAGAGGCTGGTGTGAAGGAAGTAGGGAAGATGGCTGTCGAAGGAAAAGAGTATGTTGTTGCGGACGGTGATATTATGCATTTCCGTTTCAATGTCTGACCGATCAGGTTATTTTAAATCAAAACGAGCGGCTCCTGCCGCTCGTTTTGATTTTGTGCTAATCTTCGTAATAATCGGGCGCATCCTTATAGATTACCGCCCGCAAGGTCTTAGCCATGTGCAGGATCGAATCCACCCTGTAATGTGCCTTTTTTAAAAGCTCGGGATTGTGCCCTTCATTGATCAGCTGCATAAACATTTCGCGGAGGAATACCAGGTCGTCGATGTTTTGTGAAAAGTCTTCAATCACGTACATCTGGAAGCCGCGATCTTCAAGCTGGGGAAAATACAACACGAGGTATAGGTCCGTTTTGATATAAAAACTGATCACATGGCTCATATCAAAATTGGAAGGCATTTCATCGCGATCGACCAGGCAATCGATAATATATTCCTCATCATTGGTGATAGAGATGTTTGATGTGAGGTAAACGCTGTTGGTCGATGATTTCATAACGTTAAGTGTTTAACGCCGCCGGTTCCATTCCACGGTGCGGTAGCCGACGAGGAGATCGGCCCGGCCAGCCGGCGGACGATGATAGATCAATATATCGTAGTCGTTTTCAGTAGTGGCATAATTCCCTTCCAAATAAGATTCATCAGGCTTTTGGTTTCCTTTAACGACCGTGTAATCGTAATTGATCACTCCCTGCTTGACCAATATTTCCACTTCATAGGCTTGCGTATCAGGATTGTAAGTCATTTTGTTCCGGTCGGTGAGCTGCCACAGATTAAATGCTCCATTGACATAATATACCGCTTCGGGGTCTTCCTCGGTCTTGAGTGTAAAAACAACAGGTGTGTAATCCGCTTCGACACTTCCCCGGCCGGATTCCCGCTGATCCACGATGTACTGGCCATTGAAATCATCTATCTGGACATATGCGCCGTTAGCCCTGGATTTGTCGGTGAAGAGGAAGAGTTTTGTGAAGTCGTCGGAACGCTCTATTTCTGTGATGCCATAGCCGCGTCCGGTTAATGAGCGGCTGTCAAAATACCTGAATTCGTTGCCGCCCGGGAAAGTGTTTTCCAGATCGAAGAAGGTGTATTCAAGGACCTGGTCAAACGGACGCACATTCGTGGGTTTGAAACCGGACTTTGCCTGATCCCAGCGGAAGTTTTTACGAAGCACCACTTTCAGATCAGATTGCGGTGCATTCAGCTGGTAGCCTTTGTAATCAACGGAAAAATCGATCTGCTGGTCGGAAAACTGCTGTTGGATACCCTGGGAAAAACGTGCCTGCGCAGTGATGTTTACACGCGGCTGATAATGCATAAACCTTCGGCTGAACATAAGTTTCCGGTCGCGGTCGGAATAGACGTAGATCACGTAGTTGCCGGGCAGTTTCAATTTGGGTAGTTCAAACCGGTAGTGAAAATACGGCACTTTGGTGCTAAATGACTGATCGTAAGTATTGATCGGATATTCATTGAATTCGTAAGTGAATTCGATGTCATTCAGGTTGGATTTGGTCCAGTCGGCATTGCAGTGAATGATTTTCGCGCGGTATCCGTCAAATTGCCCGGAAAGATCATCGAATTCCAACACTAGGGGTGCCGGATTATTCAGTGGACTGATTGCCGGTGTAAGAAGTCGTCTTGGGTTATCCGGTTCATCGATAGCCGGATAGAGCAGTACTGTCCTGATCTTTTCGTTGTAAATGTAGTCTTCCAGACGAAGGCCCTGGGGCTGCGCGTAAGCGATTGAATAACACAGAAACAGGCTTATCAGAAGTACAAAACGCATAGTGGAATTTTAAGAATGTAACGTTACTTTTTAATGTAAGGTACGTATAGTTAACAAAATGTGATTTGAACATTATTAACTATTTTTGATAGGAACTGTGACAACTCAGGCGATCAAAATGTATTCAGAACAGGAATATCTTGAATTGGAACGCGAAGCGGAGTACAAGAGTGAGTACTATCGCGGCGAGCTATTTGCCATGGCAGGGGCCGGTCGGAATCATAACCGGATCACGGAAAATTTATCAGGAGAGGTCTACATAGCGTTACGCGGAAAATCGTGTCAGAGCTTTTCCCGTGACATGCGTATCCATATTCCTGAAAACACTTTGTATACCTATCCAGACGTATTGATTACTTGCGGCAAACTTGAATTCCTGGATGAAAAAACAGACACATTGTTAAACCCGTCTGTGATTTTTGAGGTGCTTTCGCCTGGTACAGTTGCGTATGACCGGGGTGAAAAGTTCCATTTGTATCGCAGCATACGGACGCTAACAGAGTATGTTCTGGTTGATTCGCAAAAAGTTGGTGCTGATGTTTACCGGAAAGGGGAGAATGGCGTCTGGTACCTTGCCTCCACGGCATATGACATTGAAGGAAGCATCGAAATCGGACAGATTGGCCTGTCACTGAAAATGGCTGACATTTACAGGCAGACCGAAGGTTTATTGGGATAAACTTGAATGAAAAGAGGGAGCTTTTCCGACTCCCTCTCACGTTACTGCTATTTTCCTGAAAGCTCTTCCACTTCCAGCATCAAGTTTTCCCAGTCTTCAGTACTTTGTTCGAGCTTTTGCTTGATGTCCGTATAAAACCGGTTCATTTCAGCTAATGCTACCGAATCGTTGTATATTTTAGGATCAGACAGCTTGGCTTCGGTTTCTGTTTTCCTGACTTCCAGGTTGTTAATTGTGTCTTCCAGCTCTTCAATCTGCTTTCTCGCCTTTTTTAGCTTTTGGGCACTTTCGTTGGAAATGTCCTTACCATTGTTTTTGCCCGCACTGGCATTGCTGGCAGGCAGTGCATTCTTTTGCGGCGGTGCGCTGCTGACGACAGCTTTGTCACTCACCGCTGACTGCAACCCCCTTTCTTCCACCCAGATTTCGTATTCTTCATAAGTTCCGGGATATTCCTTGATCTCATGATCTTCGATGTACCAGATCTTGTTTGCGATGTTCTCGACGAAGTAACGGTCGTGGGATACTACGATATAGCTGCCTTCATATTGTTGCAACGCCTGGATCAGGATATTTACCGATTGCATATCCAGGTGGTTGGTAGGCTCATCGAGCAGCAGGAAGTTGGCTTGTGAAAGTAATACCTTCGCCAACGCCACCCGCGATTTTTCCCCCCCGGAAAGCACCTTGATTTTTTTGAAAACATCATCCCCCGTGAAAAGAAAGCACCCTAGTACTGTTCTGAGCTCGGTTTCCGTTTTGGTAGGATTAGCATATTTTAATTCTTCGATCAGGTTGTGCTGAATATTCAGGGATTCAAGCTGGTGCTGGGCATAAAATGTGAAGGATACGTTGTGTCCGAGCCTTCGTTTGCCTTCAATGGGCTCTGTTCCGGCTACTACACGCAGTACTGTGGATTTACCACGTCCGTTGGCCCCGATGAGTGCAATCTTATCGCCACGTTCCATGCTGATGTTGGTGCCTTCGAGAATGACCTTATCACCATAAGCTTTGGAAGCGTCTTCCAGCTGAAATACATGCCTGCCTGGTTGGGTGGTAAACTGGAAACGGAAATGAACTTTTGCATTCTCATCCAGAACCTCATCCACGATGTCCATTCTGTCCAAGGCCTTCACACGGCTCTGCACCTGACGTGACTTAGTCGCTTTCGCTTTGAATCGTTCGATAAAACGCTCGGTCTGACGGATTTTGGCTTGCTGGTTTTCATAGGCTCCACGCTGAATATCGTTGCGGAGTGCTTTTTCTTCCAGGTAATAGGAATAATTTCCAGCATAGTAATTCAGTTTTCCGCCCGAAACTTCCACGGTTGTATCGATAGTGTTGTCAAGGAATTGCCGGTCGTGAGAAACCACGATCACTGCACCTTCGTAGCTCTGCACATATTTTTCCACCCATTGAATGGACGGTAGGTCCAAGTGGTTGGTAGGCTCATCGAGCATCAGTAGGGACGGCTTCTGTAAAAGCAGTTTGGCCAGCATCACACGCATCCGCCATCCTCCGGAAAACAGTCTCAAAGGGCGATGCAGATCATCCGTCACAAAACCCAGACCTTCCAGAATAGCTTCTGCCTTTGATTGAACTGTGTATCCGTCGAGTGCCTCAAACTCATCCTGCACGCGCGCCAGCTTATCCACGAGCGCATCCGTGTAGTTGTGCTCCATATCGTGCAAGATCTTATCCATTTGCACCTGCAACAGATTCTGTCTTTCAAAGGCCTGCATCGCCACCGAAAGGATGGAATCATCGCTCTGGTAGGAAAGCAAATCCTGGTTGAGGAACCCGATGGTGCAGTCGCCTGATTTGGAGATATGTCCGCCGTCAGGCTGAAACTCTCCGTTGATCATACGCAGCAGTGTTGACTTACCGGTACCATTCAGTCCGATGAGTCCGATCTTTTGTTTTGGCTTGATATGCAGAGAGGCGCTGTCGTACAATGCACGGTCGCCCAGGAAATAGCTGAGGTTGGTAATCGCGATCATGGCGCAAAGGTACGGGGAAAGAAGCAGATACAAAAAGTGTAATGTTGGAATAGTTATAAAGACGACTAGCTGCGGCGGTTTGAATAGGTTAATTATGTAAATTTGGTCAATGAACAATCTCTTCCCCATATTCCTGAAACTTGAAAACCTGCACACGCTCATTGTGGGCGGAGGCAATGTTGGTTTGGAAAAAATTACAGCTGTTCTGGATAATTCGCCGCTTGCGCGCATAACCTTGGTGGCGCCCGAAATCAGGGAGGAAATTCGTACTCTTGCCGGGATCAATTCACGAATAAATCTAATTGTGCGAAGGTTTGCAGAACATGATCTCGCGGAAAAAGACCTGGTGATTGTGGCAACCAATGATAAAGAGGAGAACAAGCGGATTTCGGAGGCCGCCCGAGCCCGGCACCTGCTTGTCAATGTGGCCGATACACCTGATATCTGTGATTTTTATCTTTCATCAGTGGTCAGAAAAGGGAATCTTAAGGTAGCCATTTCCACAAACGGGATGTCGCCGACGCTCGCCAAACGACTGAAAGAAGTCCTCGGTGAAGCGCTTCCCGACAATCTGGAAACCGCCATGGAACAGCTCCGTGCGGTGCGCGAGATGTTAAAAGGGGACTTCGCATTCAAAGTGGACGAACTGAACCGAATCACTTCGGTTTTGACAGAAAAGAAAAAAGATGCTTCGTGAACAGGCCGAAATCGCTTTCTAAAACAATAAAATGCGGTTACCGGCTGTTTTTAGAAAGATAATTTGTTGAAATTGTGCCGCACCCATCCACAGTACCGGCATCCTGCGCGTATTGGATATATTCTTTTGTTTTTTGTGAGATTGGTAGGGGATAAATTTTGTCACCGCTTGCAGTAGAATGTTTTCGCTTTTACTGCGATAATATGTATTATTGAATTTATTAATTTTTAAAGCCGCTTCGGGCGGACGGGCAGTTATTTGGGGTTAGACTTATACTTATTTATATGAATCTTTTCTATCGGATCAGTGGCCTGAGTCGGCTGATGGTGTTGCTCCTGGGTGTCTTTTTTCTGTCTGCTCCTCCTTTTTCTTCCCTTGCATTCGCTGCCGATATCGATGTCAAAGGCGTGGTCAAAAGCAGTACCGGCGAACCACTGATCGGTTCTACCGTTAGGGTTAAAGGTCTGCAAAAAGGAACCGTCACCAATGAGAAGGGGGAATTTGTGTTGCAGGGTGTGAATGACAATGCCACATTGGTGATCACCATGATCGGTTTTTTGCCCAAAGAAGTGAAGGCAGCCCGCAGCATGAGTATCGAACTCGTGGAAGATGCCGTAGGCTTGCAGGACGTGGTTGTGACCGGTTTTCAACAAATTAATAAAGATAAGTTTACGGGATCGGCGGTAACACTCAAAACGGATGACGTCAAAATCGACGGGCTGCCGGATGTTAGCCGGATGCTCGAAGGGCGTGCTGCGGGCGTTTCGATCCAGAACGTTTCCGGGACCTTCGGAGCGGCGCCTAAGATCAGGATTCGTGGAGCGACTTCGCTGAACGGAGCTAACAAGCCGCTTTGGGTAATAGATGGGGTAGTACAGGAAGACATTGTGAACATTTCCAATGACCAGCTTTCCAGTGGGGACCCTACTACACTGCTCGGATCGGCTGTGGCCGGGCTGAACCCCAATGACATCGAGACATTCGACATTTTGAAAGATGCGGCGGCAGCTGCATTGTATGGCGCCCGTGCGATGAACGGAGTGATTGTGATCACGACCAAAAAAGGAAAGAGCGGGAAGCCGGTAATTACCTATTCCGGTAATTTCAGTACCCAACTGGTGCCATCGTATCGCAATTTCAATATTATGAATTCGGCTCAGCAAATGTCGGTGCTCGGGCAACTGGAACGGGAAGGGTATCTCACCTCGAGCGTTCTTTCCAAACCGGACTATGGTGTTTATGGCAAAATGTACAACCTCATGACCGGGGATGCACAAGGTAATTTTCCATTGGAGAACACGCCCGAGGCCAAGCGGAATTTTCTACTCGGTTATGCTAAAGCAAATACGGACTGGTTTGACGTGCTTTTCAAACAGAACTTCATCCATGAGCACTCTCTGAGCGTATCATTCGGCACGGACAAATCAAGTTCTTACGCTTCGGTAAGTTATCTGGACGATAACGGCTGGACGATTGCGGATAAGGTCAAACGTTACACGTTGAATTTTAACAATACTTACCAGCTCTCCGATCGGCTCACCATCGGGCTGACTACTCTGGCGTCGGTAAGAAGACAGCAGGCTCCTGGCTCACTGAGCAGAAGAAGCAACCCGGTGGAGGGTAAGTACGACAGAGATTTTGACATTAATCCGTTCAGCTACGCATTGAACACCAGCCGTACGCTGACTCCTTATGATGAGAATGGCAATCTGGAATTTTTCAGAAGGAATTTTGCCCCATTCAATATCATTTCGGAGCTTGAAAACAATAAGATCAGCCTGACGCTGGCAGATATCAAATTGCAGGGGAACGTATCCTATAAGATCACCGATCACTTTACCTACGATTTCCTGGGTGCACTGCGCTACATCCAGACCGGACGGGAGCATATGATCACGGAGAAAAGCAATATGGCCAATGCTTACCGGGCTGCGGAGAACTCCACAATTGCTTTGGCCAACAAATACTTGTATACAGATCCCGATGTGCCAAATGCTTATCCTGTGGTGGTGTTGCCGAGCGGTGGTTTCTACAACCGCAATGAGGACCAGATGCTTTTTTATAACGTCAGAAACAACCTGCGTTATAACAGAAAGTTCGCGGAGCGGCATGAGGCCAATGTGCTGGTGGGACAGGAGATCAAGTTCACCAACCGTCAGAATTCCAATAATACAGGATACGGTTTCCAATACGAACAGGGAGGAACACCCTTTGTGGATTACCGGATCCTGAAACAGACAATTGAGACTAACTTCCAATACTACGGAATGCGGATGGATTATGAGCGTTTCGCGGCATTCTACGGTAGTCTGGGGTATACGCTCGACGACAAGTACAATCTTACCGGCTATGTGCGTTACGACGGTTCGAACCGCTTCGGAAAGTCTGTCATTGCACGGTGGCTGCCTACTTATACCATTGCAGGGTCCTGGAACTTCGACCGCGAGAATTTCCTGAAACGTTTCAAATGGCTGAGTATGGGACGCCTTCGCCTGAGCTATGGTCTCTCCGCCGATACTGGCCCTGCAACCAATGCGGCTGTTTTGCTCCAGAGTATTATAACGCGTCGACCTTACGCTGACGAGAAAGAGTCAGCGATTGAACTGGCATCGCTGCAAAATACTGAACTTACCTGGGAGAAATTGTATAGCGGAAACCTGGGGTTGGATGTGGGACTTTTCGCTAACCGGATCAACTTTACGCTGGATGGCTACATCCGCAACAGCTTTGACCTGATTGACCAGATCAAAACCTCGGGTATCGGCGGACAGATTTATAAAATTGCCAATTATGCGGACATGCAGTCGCATGGAGTCGATTTTTCCGTGGATGGCGTGTTGTTCAAGAACAGGGATTGGGATTTTCGTTCACGCATTACATTCGGATATGCGCGTACACTTATTACGAATGTGGATAATAGTCCCGGCATATTTGACCTTGTGAAGGCGGAGGGCGCCAATATTCAGGGCAAGCCGGTGCGTAGTCTTTTTTCGATTGACTACGAAGCACTTAACCCGGTCAACGGCGTACCCATTTTCGTAAATGAGAATGGAGAAACGAGCTCTGATGTGTATTTGCAGGATCAAAACATTAAATATCTGAAATATGAGGGCCCTGTGGATCCACCGTTTACCGGCGGCTTTAATAATACGCTCACATATAAGGGATTGGCACTGAATGTGTTTTTTACGTACCAGGCCGGGAACAAGATTCGTCTGAACCCATCGTTCCGTGGTGCTTTCAGTGACCTGGACGCAATGCCGAAGGAGTTTCTCGACAGATGGGTAATTCCAGGCGACGAGAAGTTTCCTGCTACCCCCCAGATAAGTGATCAACTATGGCTGCAATATCTGGCTGGCACTTATCCATACAATATTTATAACTATTCAACCGAACGCGTGGCCAAGGGTGATTTTATACGTCTGAAATCAATATCGTTGTCGTATAAATTACCACTGCCGGTTATTGCGCGATACGGGTTCAAGGCTGCAAGTGTACAGGTTTCATCCATTAACCCATGGCTGATTTATTCGGATAAGAAGTTGAAAGGACAAGATCCGGAATTTTTTAACTCCGGTGGTGTGGCGCAGCCTATTCAAAAACAGTTTACGGTTGCATTGAAATTGACATTGTAACGAGAGGAAGATATATTTTTCAGATATGGGCATCAAGACTTTAAAAAAGATATTGCTGATCGTGCCGGTTCTCATCCTGGGCGGGTGTGAGGACTTCCTCTCCAAAGAGCCGGACAGCACCCGGGCGATAATCAACACGCCGAAAAAAGTTTCGCAGTTATTGACGACGGCCTATCCGCAAGGTAACTATCTGGTGTTTGCGGAAGGCATGAGCGACAATGTGGCCGACAAGGGAACCGGCACGGATGACAGAACTAACCGCGGCTCATTTCTTTTTGAAGTAGTGGAGGCCACGGTAGACCAGCAGGATTCACCCGATCAATATTGGGCTGAATGCTACCGAGCGGTGTCGGTGGCTAATGAAGCGTTGGATATCATTAGCAAGGTGTCCGATCCGGACGAATATTCGGCGCAGAAAGGGGAGGCTTTGCTGGCAAGGGCCTATGCACATTTCATGCTCGTTAATTACTATTGCAAATTCTTTGATCCACAACAACCCAACACGGATCCCGGTATACCTTATGTAACCGAGCCGGAAGACATTGTGATCAAGAAATACGAACGAAAAACGGTAGCCTACGTATACCAGATGATCGAAAAAGATCTTCTGGAAGGTCTTCCGCTGATCAGCGACGGTTCCTACACAGTTCCAAAATACCATTTCAATCGTGCAGCGGCCAATGCCTTTGCCAGTCGTTTTTACCTTGTAAAAAGGGATTATAAAAAGGTGGTTCAATATGCCAATGAAGTTTTTCCAAGTGGCAACTTTGCGGAAAATCTGAGACCCTGGAACACCACTTATTCCAGTCTGTCGCCTGCCGAGTTGTACAATATATATTCGCGGGCGTCGCAAAATGCAAACCTGCTGCTGATCGAAACGTCTTCTACCTACGGACGTTATGTCGCGACTTACCGTTACGGCATGAACTACGCCAAATGGCAGGAAATTTCGGCCAGCGAGGGTATTATCGCAGGAAATGCAAGCTGGGATTATCCGCTCTATACTCAGGGTGATAACAACTACCTGATCCCGAAACTGAACGAATATTTTGTTCGTGAGTCGGTGAATGCGGAAATCGGATTGCCCTACGTCATGCTACCGGCTTTCACGGCAGAAGAGGTGCTTTTCAACCGGATAGAGGCCAACGCTTTTCTCAACAATACAGCAGCCTGCCTTGCAGACCTCAACGTGTTCGTCAGCAAAAGGGTAAGCAACTACGATTCCGCTACGGACGTAGTGACTGCGAACAGCATCAACCGTTATTTTGGCGGTACTTTGAGAAATGGCATTGTTAACACCGTCCTGGCTTTCAAACGGGTAGAATTTGTACAGGAAGGGATGCGTTGGTTTGACATGCAGCGCTACGGTATTCCCGTTACGCATACGACCAAGGCCGGGGCAGTCATATCGGTACCTGCCGGCGACCCGCGCAGGATACTTCAGATTCCACAGTCTGCCTCAATATCAGGTATAGAACAAAATAGCCGGTAGGCGTTTAAAACCATGAAAATATTATTTAAACCTGTTCTGAAATACGTTTTCGCTTCACTGCTGTTCGGTGTAACGCTATCGGCGTGTAAAGAGGATGACCTGGGCAATGTAGACGATATCTCCGGGCTAGGCGGGGACGATTGGGTAAAGGGGCCGGTGGACCAGTGGATACTCGACAGTCTCACTAAACCTTATAATATTTCGGCGAAGTACAAATGGGATCAGTTCGAATTTGCGAACATCACCAAAACACTTGTACCACCTGACGAATCCCAGGTGGTTCCGCTCCTCAGCACTGTCAAAAAAGCCTGGACTATGCCTTATGTCGAGGAGGCGGGAAAGGTTTTTTATAACAAGTATTCCCCAAAGTTCTTCATTCTTTCGGGAAGTAACGAATATAATGCGGAAGGCTCGATCACCCTTGGAACCGCGGAGGGCGGACGCAAGGTTATTCTGTATGGTGTGAATTTGTTCAAGATCAAAGGAATGGAAGGTTACAATGCGGCCCGCGATTCTTCTTTTGTGAAAGATTGGTTTTTGCATACTATCCACCACGAATTCGGACATATCCTGCATCAGACGCAGCTTTACCCAGTCGAATACAAAAATATTACCAAGTCGTTATACCAGGGTGGTAACTGGATCAACTGGTCTGATGCCGACGCACGGCGAGATGGTTTTATCACCGCATATAGCTCGCTCAACTTCGATGAGGATTTCGTGGAGATGATCGCAATGATGCTTACAGAAGGGCGCGCCGGATTTGACAAGCTGGTGAACTCGATTCCCGAGGGCACCAGTCCGCGTGGAGTCACAAAAGCCCAGGCACAGGCGTCTTTGAGACAAAAAGAGGCTATTATTGTGGCTTATTACAAAAACACCTGGAAAATTGATTTTTACAGTCTCCAGAAGAAGGTGAGGACTTCGATGAATAAACTTTTTTAATGCCAGATGAAGAGATCTTTTTTATACCTGCTGTTTCTGACCACTGTTTTCTTTTCTTGTGAGAACAGCGACGATACGGTTTTTGAAGAATCTGCGGATGTACGTCTGAACGCAGCATTGGCGTCATATGAAAAGCAACTCGTGGAAGCGCCTTACGGATGGAACGCCATTATCTATCCTGGCGGCGGCGGCAGCTACGGGTTTTATTTCAAGTTTAATGATAAAAACCGGGTAACGATGTTCTCTGACTTCTCTGCCGATGCGGCCGCCAAGGCAAAAGAGAGTAGCTATCGGCTGAAAGCGGTTCAAACCCCGGTGCTGATCTTCGACACCTATTCATATTTGCACATATTATCCGATCCGGATGACGAAGTGAATAATGGAGTACGCGGTGAGGGACTGAAATCGGATTTCGAGTTCACAATTTTTCCCGACTCGGTCAAAACCGACGTAATTACCCTGGTTGGACGTAAAAACCAAAGCCGCCTGGTGCTGACCAAAGCTACCCAGGCTCAGGCGACGGCGTATACCAATGGCGATATGGCGAAGGGACTTTTGTTCAACAATATTGCCAAGTACCAGACCTATTTCAAGCGAGTAACGCTTGGCGGTGTTACCTACGAAGTCACGGTGAACCAGACAGACAGAACGATTAAGATGACCTGGCTAAATGGCAGTACTCCGAAGACTTTCACTACCGGCTACTATTTTACGACAGCCGGCGTTGTTTTCATTTCGCCGCTGGTGAACGGTTCGCAGACAATCACAGGTTTCAGCAATATAACCTGGAATGCCAATACAGTCCAGGTGGGATTGAGCGGAGGCGGGGCGAGCGGAATCGTCACGAGCGCGGTTAAACCACTGTCAGTTGACCTGGCGGCGGCCAAAAGATGGTGGCAAACACCTATCGAATCGGGTGGCGACTGGCGGACCAGGGATGCATTCCATGTAAACGGGGTTGATGATGCATTCAAAGTCAAAGACCTTAAATACGAAGAATCCGAATATGTCTTTTATATCTACCAGCCAGGCGCTGACTCCCGTTATGACTTATTCGGGCCTGTTTTCTACGACGGAGATGCGCTGAATCTGATTTACGCGCATGCGCCGGCTCCTGCGACATTTACTGCCGACGGGCGGGTTATTTTCAAGGATTATGCCAAATTAGGCCCTGTTCCCGATAGTGGGCCGGCGGTTCAGTCAGCGGCTTTGCTCTACGATACGAATGGTTTTTACCTTGTGCAGACATCCGAAACTACTTACGATATGGTGAGTGCCAAGGATGCCAAAGCCTGGATTAGCTGGCAGTAATTTTACCAGTACTTGCCGTTTTTCCGGGCAAACCAGAAGCCTCGCCAGAAGATTAGCAGGTGATTTAAAAGGGTGGGAAGTAAGCCGAAATGCTTTCGGAGTACTTTAAGCCGGTCTTTCAACGATCGGCGATGGTTTTTGACAGAAACCCCGCCCAGGAGATAGCGGCAGAGAACAAATGGGAGAAATTGGATCTGCCTAGCTTTTTTGAGGCAAGCAATCTCCCAGTCGATATCGGCGCTCAGGTTCTGATCGTCATAGCGCGGGGCGATTTGCCTGCGGGCAATAAATGCCTGATGGCAAACTTTCATACCCATTGAAAAATCCTTCCAGGTGAGGTGTCGGGGTAGATTATGTGGTGTAAACCGGCTCCGCAATCCTACTTCGGTGCCGTCTTCGCGGACCATCATAGCATCGCTGTAAAGTACATCCGCACCGGTTGATATTGCTGATAGCAGTTTCCCAAGCACCTCCATATCGTAAACTTCGTCACCGGCATTTAAAAACCAGAGGTATTCGCCGGATGAAACCGTCATCCCTTTATTCATGGCGTCATAGAGTCCCTTATCTTTTTCAGAGATAACCCGTGAGATGAAATGGGGGTACTGGCCGGCAATATGAAGGGTACGATCTGTGGAACCTCCGTCGATGATCAGATACTCGACTTCCGCCGGATTTTTTACATGAGTGAAAGCTTTTTCAGCACTTTTGAGAGTGCGTTCAAGAAACTGCTCCGCATTGAATGTGACAGTTATGATGGTAAGGAGCGGCGGGTTATCCATGCAGCACGGTTTGGTATAGTTGGGAATAACGGGTTGCCACGACTTTCTCCGAATAGGATCTCAAAGCCTTTTCGCGGGCTTTCCGGGAAACAGAATGATTGCTGTTTTGTTCGAAAACCCATCTGACTCCCTCTGCAATCGATTCTGCCGATCTCGCAACGGACACAAAGCCGTTATCCAGGTGATCGATCATTTCGGGGATTCCCCCTGTGTCAAATCCCACGGCGGGGGTGCCGCAGGACATAGCTTCCATGACGGTATTGGGCAGGTTGTCTTCCAGGGAAGGGACAACGATCATGTCTGCTGCGTTGTAGGCATTCACCATTTGCGCCGGATCGGTGATCTTTCCCAGGAAATGAACGTTTACCGGCATTTGCTCAAAATTTTCGGCCCGGCCCTTTCCGAAGATCATGACTTCCAGATCGGGGATATCCAACTTAGCCAGCGCCTGCTGAAAGTAACTGAAGCCTTTGCGGGGGTCCTGCGTGTTTGCACCTGCGAACAGGATAAGTTTTTTATCAGAAGGTAATCCTAATGCTATTCTCGCCTCCCCGGTATTGGTGGGTTTGAACAAATCCGTATCGATACAGTTTGGTATCGAAAGAGAAGCCATGTCGCGCGTCAAAGTTGCCTTTTTGACCTGATGATCGAGCCAGCCACTTGGCGAAACAAGCGTGAGTGAAGTATTTTCGTAGATTAAGCGCTTCTTTTCAAATTGATCGAAAGAAATGTCGTACTCTCCCGGACTTCGGAGATATGGACAATACCGGCAATGCGAAAGGTAATTGTCACAGCCCCGGTTATAGTGACAGCCACCGGTGAAGGTCCACAGGTCGTGAAGTGTCCAGATCACAGGTTTTCCGAGTGCAAACAGTTTCTCAAGATCTTCCAAAGACAGAAAACCAAAATTGATCCAATGTAAGTGGATAATGCTGGCTTGTTTCACCAAAGGATGTTCGCTAATGTCAGTGCCCGCCAAGGCTGGGGAAAAAGCAAATCTTATTGTTGCATCCCGCTCGTTGGGAAGGAACTGCAAGCGTTCGGAAACAAAATTCGCCCAGGCGATTTTTTCCTTCCATGGACTGTCTGCCACACTAGTTGTGCTTTCTCCGGGAGCTGATACTTTCGAAACCATCAGTTGTGAGTCGACCCCTGTCTTCAGAAGTGCCTGGTGCAACCTTGCCGCGGCAACTCCGGCGCCTCCTTCCCAATGAAAAGTACTTAGTTGAAGCACCATTTGATCGTTGTCGATAACTTGTGTTTTTGCGGGATGTAGATTCCGGCAAAGTAAAATTAATAGTTAAGGCTTTAAATAATTTTTATTCGGGGAAACTATCTTTATCGCAAAATAAGTAACCCGAGAACATGTCGAGCGAAAAACGAAGCCACGAGGCGCATTCGGAATGGTATGAATTGCAGTATGCGACCCAGGAGGCGAAGGATCGAGCCATTGAGTTGTGGGAGTATGACAATAAGCATCAGACCATTAACCACTGGATCCACAAGCGCATGCTCGAACTCACGGATCCGTTTGTGGGAGAACAGAAATCGTGGCTGACGGTCGGGGATGGATATGGTTTCGATGCGAACTATTTTTTTCGGAAAGGGCTCGATGTGACAGCCACTGACATAGCCGGTACTTTTTTGCCATTGTCGAAGTCGAGAGGATTTATTGAAAAATATTCGGTTGAGAATGTCGAGCGGCTAACTTTTGAGGATAATAGTTTCGACTATGTGTTTTGTAAAGAAGCTTATCACCATTTCCCAAGGCCGTATCTGGGTGTCTACGAAATGCTCCGCGTTGCCCGTGAAGCGATTATCCTGGTCGAACCGCACGACCCGATTTCGAAAATGCCTTTTTTGCTCGCATTAAGGAATATCTTCGACCGTTGGGATACGAAGGCCTTGCAGAAGTATTGGAAAAATCGTTATTCATTCGAGACCGTCGGGAACTACGTGTTCAAACTTTCCGAACGGGAGATGGACAAACTGGCCAATGGAATGGGGCTTCCGGCAGTTGCATTTAAGGGAATCAATAATAATTACTATCATCCCTCTTACGGTCGTGAAAAAGCGGATGATTCTTCGCCCGCCTTTCGGAAACTCAAACGAAAGCTTGGATTTCATAACTTTCTTACCTGGGCGTCAATTATGCCGTCACAGGTTCTGTGTGCGGTTATTTTCAAGACACTTCCTTCGGATCAGGTCATGAAAGCCATGCAACAGGAAGGTTTTCAGGTCCATATTTT
Source organism: Dyadobacter ginsengisoli DSM 21015 (assembly GCF_059568735.1). Classification (NCBI taxonomy): domain Bacteria; kingdom Pseudomonadati; phylum Bacteroidota; class Cytophagia; order Cytophagales; family Spirosomataceae; genus Dyadobacter; species Dyadobacter ginsengisoli. The sequence continues at coordinate 249,261 of NZ_JCANTY010000003.1, read as the reverse complement.
CCCGCCTAATCCTTACGCAAGATAACATTGTTATTCAGACGACCTACTTAGTCGCTTAAAACCTATTGCGTCCCGTTCTGGTTGTGGAGGAGAAAGCAGAAAGCTTAACGCCTGGTGAATGTCGTTGAACTTGATTTGCATTTCATCTTCCAGTTTTTCGATTCTTTCTTTTAATTCCTTTGAATCGAGATAATGCTGACGGATCGACACAAATGCACGCATCATGGTGATATTGACCTGTAATGCCTTGTAGCTACTGAGCACGCTGGAAAGCATCGCGACGCCTTGTTCTGTAAATGCGAACGGTGCGTATTTGCTGTATTGACCACGTCCTTTCTCTAAGGTCACAATTTGTGACCTTAGAGAAAGGTGTTCTTCCCTGGTGAGTTCGAACATAAAATCGCTGGGGAAGCGCTCCATGTTTCTTCTGACAGCCTGTTTTAATGCTTTGGTTTGAATCTCGTACAAAGCGGCGAGGTCGAAATCCAGCATGACTTTGTAGGCGCGCAGCGTGAAAACTTTGTTTTCTATGACCAGTAGTTCCATAATTTTGGGACGGGAATCTTGTAACTGCTTTCAAGCAATACGTACAAATCGGCGGTTGGTCACACATTCATCGGTAATTTTTTGGTAGGGCGAAATATGCCTAGTTTTATGGCCCAACATTAAAGAGTACCTCGCATGCTACCCGGACCAGATTCGAGAATTGCCGTAATCGGACTAGGCTATGTCGGTTTGCCATTGGCCGTCGCGTTTAGTAAGAAATACTATGTCACAGGTTTTGATATCAATAAAAGGCGTGTTCAGGAGCTTCGGGATGCTTACGACGTGACAAAGGAGATATCGCGCCAGGATCTGAGAGATGCCGTTCATCTCGATTTTTCATGGGAAGAGCAGGCGATGAGCTTATGCAATGTCTTTATCGTGACGGTTCCCACGCCCATCGACCATTATAAAAAACCTGATCTGTCACATTTGCTCAAAGCCAGTGCGATGATCGGGAAAGCTTTGAAAAGAGGGGACGTGGTGATCTACGAATCGACAGTGTATCCCGGCTGCACCGAAGATGACTGTGTGCCGGTACTGGAGCAGGAAAGCGGCCTGAAATTTAACGAAGACTTCTATTGCGGATACTCGCCCGAACGAATCAATCCGGGAGATAAGGTAAATACGTTTACCAAAATCAAAAAGGTGACCTCCGGCTCTACATCTGACGCGGCGGAGTTTGTTGACGAACTTTATAGTTCGGTAGTCGAAGCTGGTACACATCGCGCGTCCAGTATCAAGGTCGCTGAAGCATCCAAAGCGATCGAAAATGCGCAGCGGGATGTTAACATTTCATTTGTGAATGAGCTTGCATTGATTTTCGACCGCATGAATATCGATACGACCGAAGTGTTGGAAGCAGCGGCAACTAAATGGAATTTTCTACAATATAAACCAGGCCTGGTAGGAGGTCATTGCATAGGTGTGGACCCTTACTATCTTGCCTATAAGGCAGAATCATTGGGTTATTATCCTCAGGTCATCTTGTCGGGAAGACGGGTAAATGATACCATGGGTGTTTTTGTGGCCAACAAGCTGGTAAAGTTACTCATCAGAAAGGGCCACAAGATAGAAGGGAGCCGCGTGTTGATACTAGGAATTACCTTCAAGGAGAATTGTCCGGATATCAGGAATACGAGAGTAGTTGACGTCTACCGCGAGTTGAGCGATTTTGGAATGCAGGTGGAAATCTACGACCCCTGGGCGTCTCACGAGCAGGTATTAAATGAGTATAACATCCCGTTACTCGAAAAACCGGTGGGTACTTATGAGGCCGTGGTGATTGCGGTTGCACATAGTGAATTCCGTGGTATGGAGTTCCCCGATTTCGTTGCCCCGGATTCCGTCATATTTGATCTGAAATCAATTTTGCCGCAAGAAATGGTGGATTCGAGGTTGTAACCATAATTATTCGCGCCAGCCGAAGATATTCAACTGAAGATCCATTACATCGTTACCGCGGTAGCGATGATTTACGAAGGGCCTTAGCCGGTGCTGATTGGTGTCAACAAAGTAACGGAAACCGTTTTCTTCAAAAACTTTCACCACATCCGCTAACCCCTGAGGGTTGCCGATATACGAGTGAAACTCCACAAAAAGATTCTTAACATGCGCCAGCGAATCGCGGCAGTCGTCAAGGACATCGATTTCAGCGCCTTCAATGTCAATTTTCAGAAAATCGATTTGTGCCTCTTTTTGGAGATAATCTTTCAGGCGGACAGACGCGATTTTCCTTTTGGAAGTAGTTGAATAAATGGATGAAGAGTCTGCGGACTCGCTTCCAAACAAAATTCCGTCGTCGTTCGTCCAAACAGCTTTATCGATGATTGTAACGTCATTGACCTGGTTGGCGCTCAGATTCTGCCGTAGCAGGGAAGCGATTTCAGGTTCCGCCTCAAATGCAAGGACCCGCGCACCCGGGTAGAGCTTTTTGAAATACAGGACACTCATTCCAATGTTAGCCCCACAGTCGAAGATAATGGGTTGCGTATGCGCCGTTTTGAAATAGTAAAATTCATCTGCAAAGATTTCCTTGTGCTGCCAGAGAAAGGACATCGTGTCCGGCACCCTCAACCGGTAACCACCAAATTTCACATCGGTAAGCTTGTAGCGGGCGTGATTCCCATATTTCACTAATAACGACATGAACTCCCGGTTGGAAGGGGAGCTTAGCGCATGGTAAGGTTCTTTAAGCAGATAGCGAAGCCAGTACATATTTATTCAGGATCAGATCCGGTATTTGACCCAGTTTTTAATTTTTAATAGAAATGGTAATCGGTAATAACGGTTAAAAGCCTTGATCATTTCATCGTCAGGAAGCAGGTCCGGGTCCATGGCGACTTTCCCCTCTGCCATTTCTTGCCCGTAGCTGCCCGATTTGAATGTGAAATTGGTGCCGCTGCCATCCGTTCCTATGTTTCTGATCTTGGAATGAATAGGGTACAGTCCGTATGCGTTGTTCTGAAACTGCGAGTAGGTCCAGCGAATTGCCCAGGAATCGATGAACCCCTTCTGTTGTTTGGCTAGCATGGGCCAGAGGTCATCGCCGCCCAGATTAAAACGGGCTCGTTTTGACGCATCCTTTTGCATTGAATTGAAATTTTTCACCTCCCAATCGGCCCGTTTCCACTTATGTGCCCAGGTGCCCCATCCCCAGGAACTCGCCCTGGGAGCGAGAAAAAGATCCTGAACATAACTCTCAGGATAGCTGACAGGAGGCGTATATCCGGTGACTGAAAAAATATCGCTACGATGATCATACACCTCCAGTGCACGGTTCATGAACGAAAGGAAGTCGGTGGTGCAAAGCATGTCGTCTTCCAGTACAATCACTTTCTGATACCTGCTGAGCACAGAACTTACGCCCTCAATGACGGAAGTGGCCAGACCCTTGTTCAGTTCCGCCGCTATGATCTGCACATCCCTGAAACCTTTTACCCCTGAAATGTACTTACGAACCTCGCTCACCAGCTGCGCATCCCGCTCGTTTTTGGGGCCGTCGGAGTAAATGAACAACTCGCTTTCGACAGCCAGTGCATTCATCTGCAGGCTTTCTATCGTTTGCTGCAAGTGCTGTGGACGGTTGTAGCAAAACAGGACAATGGGGGCAAGGAAGCGCATCAGCGTTATGGGTCTCCGATATTTCTCATGGCAAAAGTAGGTTTAATCGTTTCCAATTCACAATAAAATCGTGAAGGTTGTAAAAAGTCTGAATAGAGGATTTTGGAGTTAAAACTGTGCTAACTTTGCGCGCCTACTGTTATCTAAATCATTGAAAATAATGTGTGTGATGGGCGCCCGACCTAATTTTATTAAGGTGGCCGCCCTATATCGAGCTCTGGTAAAGTGCCCGGAATTTTCCGTTACGCTGGTTCATACAGGTCAGCATCATGACGATGCCATGTATAAGATCTTTTTGGAACAGCTGGAACTTCCGGAGCCGGCTTTTTTCCTTGGGGTCCACGGAGGATCTCACACCACTCAAACAGCCCAGGTAATGCTGGCTTTTGAAGAGGTTGTCCGGAGCGAACTGCCAGATATGGTGATGGTCGTGGGTGATGTGAATTCCAGTTTGGCGTGTGCGTTGGTAGCCGCAAAGGAGGCTGTGCGGCTGGTCCACGTGGAGGCAGGGTTGCGGAGCGGCGACAAAAGCATGCCGGAGGAAGTAAACAGGATTCTGATCGATCATATTGCCGATGAACTTTTTGTATCGGAAACATCTGCTATAAAGAATTTGCAAAGCGAGAACATCGGACCGAACAAGATTCATTTCGTGGGTAATGTAATGATTGACTCGCTCACGCTGTATCTGGAAAAGGCGTCCAAATTGGCTGTATTTGCTCAATTAGGTCTGAAAAGAAAGGATTACATGGTGCTCACGATGCACAGACCTTCCAATGTGGATTCCATTGAAGAACTGAGGAATTTGATAGGCTTAATACACGCGATATGCGCGATCAAGACAGTAGTTTTTCCGGTTCATCCACGAACAAAATCAAATCTGATACGTCATGGCATCTGGGATAACCTGGAAAACCTCGACGGATTGATTTTACTCCCGCCGCAGGGATACTTCGAATTTATTAATCTAATGGCCAATTCCCTGCTGGTCATTACAGACTCCGGCGGAGTCCAGGAAGAAACGACTTTCCTGAATGTACCCTGCGTGACGCTTAGAGCAACCACAGAACGTCCGGTTACCGTGGAGGAAGGGACGAACTATCTGGTAGGAGACATCAATGTTGAACCTGTACTACTTGTTGTAAAGGATATTTTAGAAGGTAAACAGAGAAAATCGTCTTTACCTGCCTGGTGGGATGGCCATGCATCTGATCGTATTGTGCAAATAATTAAAACAAAGTACGTAAAGTAGACAATAGTGGGAATTATAGTTCGACAAAGTTTAAAGGCTGGATTAGGCTCCTATATTGGAGTTGGAATAGGTATTATTAATCAAATGTATGTGTCTACCAAATTTTTATCGGTAGAACAATTAGCTCTGACCCGGCTTCTTTTTGAAAATAGTTTGCTCTTTGCCGCTTTTGCGCATTTAGGGACTCCTTTTATTGCAGATAAATTCTTCGGTAGGTTCAGAGATGATGAGCAGGGGCATAATGGAATTTTGCAGTTTCTTTTGACTCTTCCATTTGTTGGAGGTATCCTTTTTGCCATTTTATACCTTTTGTGTTCCGACTGGATTCGGGAGTATTACTCGACAAATTCACCTTTACTGCTTAAATACCACATATTGGTAATACCTCTGACGCTTTTCTGGCTGTACATGTCGGTATTGGAAGCGTATTGCCGGAATAATTCCAGGATTGCTGTTCCTAATTTTATTCGGGAGGTATTTTTGAGGTTGGCAAATATGCTTTTGATCCTCATTTTTGGATTTGGCTGGATAAGCTTTGATTTGATGCTTTACCTGGTGATTGCTTCCTATGGATTGGGTGTTATTTCTTTGGTCACATATATTAAGCAACTCGGGAAATGGTATTGGCGTAAACCCAATTCAAAAATACTTACCAGAGGGCTATTGCGGAGTATGTTAGCCTATGGCAGTTTTACATTGCTCGGAGGGATCGGGGTTAATCTGATGTTGTTTATTGACCGCTCGATGCTTGCGGGCGAGCGGGGGCTTGTTCAAACGGGAATATTTATTATTGCTGCTTACATAGCAGGCGTAATAGAAATTCCTAAAAAGGCGATCGCGCAGATTTCAATACCTTTACTTTCGACATCGCTGAGCCGTGGAGACCATGATCATGTCCGCCAGATTAATACCAAGTCAGCATTGAACCAACTAATTGCCGGCGGATTGTTTTTTTTATTGATATGGAGCAGTATAGACGAGATTTTTTTCCTGATTCCCAAAGGTGAAACTTACAGGGAGGGGAAATTGGTGGTTCTTTTCCTTGCAATGGTAAAGGTGTTTGATACTGCTACCGGACTTAACACCGAGATTATCCTTTATTCCAGATTTTTCAAGTTTGCTACCTATTTTATAATCGGTTCGGCTATTCTTGGTTTTTTTTTAAATGTGTTACTGATACCTGCTTACGGATTCGTAGGGGCGGCAATTGCTACGATGGTTACCACATTCGTCTATTCTCTTTCCAGATTGATTTTTGTCTGGCGTAAGTTTGAGGTTCAACCTTTCTCCGTAGGGTCTCTTAAGATCGTTCTGATTTTGACCGTGCTGTACCTGGCAACCTATCTGGAGCCTGAATATGTGATCTCGAAGTGGTCTGCAATGATTGCTGTGATCGTTCGATCCACATTGATATGCGCCACTTTCGCAATACTGGTTCTGAAACTGAGGTTATCGGAAGAAATAGAGGCCATCTTCAACAATGTGAAGAGCCGGTTCCTATAGAGAATGAAAGCATGAGTCGATGAAATTGCAGGTCAAAGGGGAATGCCGCATGTCTTTATTTCTTATCAATTAATTTACATGCGGGTATCACGCGCAATCAAGCATACAAAGCAGAAAAGTTAAATCAGCATATTACGAAAATGGATTTTCTTGCCATTTTGAATGCGATTCCGTACAAAATCCAAATCCCTGAGATATATGGTATTCTGCGGATTTGTGGCTGTCAGTTCTTGAAGGTTTCTTGTGAACGGATCATAGCTATGCGGTATGAATCCTAGTGCGAGCAGTTTGTTGTGAAGATAATTTTGGCCAAACTCGTATTGATCAGACAGGCCGTTTGTTTCCATGATGATTACCTTCAAATCGGGCCTGCTGAGAATCTGGGGTGCGCCGTTAATAACGTTGGCCTCAAATCCTTCCACATCTATTTTTAGAAAATTAGCTGTTTTGTTGGTAAGCAGATGATCCAGCGAATTCACGGGGACTTTCGTGGTGGCACCGCCGTAACCCTCGCTGTCATTGATCACATGATTAGTAGCGTCCAGGTTGTTGGAGAAAACAAGTATTTCTTCTTTGTCACCAACCCCCATGTTGAGTAGCTCAACACGGTCCAATAATTCGTTATAAGCGATATTTCGTTTGAGTTTCGAAAACGTGGATGGGATCGGCTCGAATGCGATGGCATCAGAACCTGCCACTCCGGCGGCCAGCAGGGTATAGACTCCTACATTGGCTCCAACATCGACAAAAGTATCTCCAGGGCGCAGGTAATGGATCATGAAAAGCATCTCATGCAGGTCATAGAGTCCGGTATAGATCTGGAGTTCCGCGCTTGACATGCCTTTTTCAACGACCAACGAAGTATTTTCCACGAAAGGGTACACAATGGGGTGATGGTGCAAGCGAATAATTACTCCTCTTTTGAAGAAGGTTACCAATGCCTGGATTTTTTTGTGCTGATTGAGTGGGTGGCTTAAAATCGTCTTGATCGTCTTTAACTTCATTAGGCTGTCGGATGTTTTGATGCCGCGCTGGAAAACATTGTGGCTGCTAATGTAGTATATTTGCCCGCTGTAAGCAAAAACGTTCCGCAACCCGCCCTTTTATCACCTTGCCGTGACAAAGTGCGCTGAGGTTGTCAGTATGAAAGATGATCCAATTATTGAAAAGGCAAAGCTGGGCCCTGTTAAATGCAGTAGGGCTTGGCGGAAGTATCCAGCTCTACATCGATAGCGCTTTGAAGCAGTATGGCTGGTTTCAGAGTTTCTCCCAGCGGATGTCCATCGACGGTTCAGGCAATCCCATTCCCTGGTACACCTACTCGTTTATGTTTTTTCTTGAACCCAGGTTGAGCACAGACTTTCGTGTATTCGAATATGGCTCGGGAAATTCAACCAGATGGTATAGCAAGAAAGTACATTCAATTGATGCGGTAGAGCACGATCATGAATGGATTAAGATTATAGCACCTAAGCTTCCTGAGAATGTCAAATTGATGGAAAGGACGCTGGGGAAGTCATATGTACAAGCGATAGGCGAAGTGGGCGAGAAATTTGATGTGATTGTGGTGGATGGCAGGCAGCGTGTCAAATGTGTGAGCTTTGCAAAGAATTTTCTGAAACCTGAGGGAGTGCTGATCCTCGATAACTCTGAAAGATACTGGTATCAGGATGCAAAAGATCTGATGCAGGAGCACGGTTTTCGGCGTCTGGATTTCCGAGGTATGGGACCTATCGTAGGCTATGAATTTTGCTCAAGCGTTTTTTACAGAGATGGGAATTGTCTGGGTATTTGAGTCCAGCCTGTCTAATAGATGACCATGACACTGCCTTTTCTGATTAGTTTCTCTCCGGATAAAATCTTGAAAGCATAGCTGCCGGAGGGTACCAGTTTGCCTTTGTAGGTTCCGTCCCACGCCTGGGTATATTCTTTGGAATAATAAATCACTTCACCCCAGCGGTTGAAGATCATGATGCGCAGCGCGTCGACGCTTTCGGCATTGAACACTTTCCACATATCGTTTTTCCCGTCCCTGTTCGGAGTGAATGCATCGGGGACCAACAGTTTTGATTTTTCTTCAGGCGGGTTAGCACAGTTTTTGACATCAAGGGTTTTGTTTACTTCAAATGGATCCGGTTGAATGAAACATGATCTGTCGAAATCGACCCCGACTTTGATCTTCATTTGATAGTCAGCGCCTTTTTCCTCGATCCGAAGTGTGAGTTCCGCCGATGATTCCGGTTGTACCGTTTCATCAACTGCCCATTTGAAAATCGAGCCAGACCTGTCCGATACTACTTTCAATAATACGGTTTCTCCTGCGCAGATTTGGTTCTTATCGGCTACGATTTGCCCGGTTGCCGGATCGGACGATATACTGCCGCCTTTATACAAGGCGTCGATTTCTTCTTTATTTAACGGGCGGTTGTAGAGATGGATGTCATCGATCCGCGCGTTTGAGGCTTGTCCGTAGTTGTTGCGGGCCCCAATGGTTGCGCGTACAGTGCTAGTTCCATAAAAAGCATTTTGGCCGTTTGAACTGTTGGAGCAGACCATCTTATTATTGACATAAAAATAGTAACCGTTGTCGTCCTTGACCAGGACAAGATGGTACCACTGGCCAATGGGTTCAACGGACGGCCCCGAACACAGGATGTTGTTGGCCACACCAAGGTAAGAGCCATGTGAAAATCCAGTATGGCGTTCATTGGAGTAGTGATCTCCGAACAGTATATGCTGATCTCCGTAATCACTTCCGACGGAAAACAGAAACAGGCCTTCGCCTCGAACGGGAACCTGATTGGGGTTTACCCATATGGAATAGGTGAAATTGTTGATTTGTAAATCGTTCGGGCTTATTTCGATGACGTCGTTCAATCCGTCGAATTCGTAGGCTGAATTGGGGTTGCCAAAACGATCGTTGGCTAATTGCGCACCCGAAACTGTTCCGTCGTTTGCCGTTGGGCTGTAATCCTTTGCATTACCGGAAAAGGGATAGCAACCAATTAGTCCGCGTTCAAGCTGAACTTGACCGTATCCGGTGAAGCATAGGAACGTTGCCAGGCATAGGATGATCCCGCGATAAAAACTCATGATATAAAAGACGTAATAACTATAGGGAGAGTATTAAGAGATGAAAGATCCGTAATTTCTTGAAGAAGGGGAAATCTGCCTGTTGGTTTTTTTGCAGTTACAAAAGTTGGCCGATTGTCCCGTATGTATTTTTCTCGCAGGCTATTCCGCCAATGTTCTCCTTAAATCGGATTAGAGAGGGCTTTTCATGTCCATGATGGTCCATGGAAACGCCAAGATCCAGAATCCGCATGGATTGTTGCCTGCAATGGTCATGTGCGGCTTGGAAAAGCGCTAATGCAGGGCTGTAAATTTTATATTCCTTCAGATACGTGGAAAGAAAAGTGTATAGTATTTCACTGTTGACCTGTATGGCGATGAGTAGTGCAATAGGAGTGCCGGTGTTCCAACTACTGAAAACCACCAATTGTTCTGGAAATTGATGGATCAGGACCATGAGTCTTTCTATCGGTAATGAAAGTCGGTAATCGTGCTCCGCATAGCATTTAAGTAATAGAAGACTGAGTTCCGGACTTAGCCGGCCCGTTTCTTTGTCAATTTTAAACCCCATTTTTCTTCCTTTAAATAAACGCCGCCGCTCCGAAGGCTCAATAACCTGCTCAAAAGTGAGGTCCCCTATGGGAATATAATGGCTGGAATAAGTATGATTGGGGTAGAATCCAGCACCGAGATAGCTGTTATGGCATAGTTCATGGCTAATCGGATCGTAGGAGGACGGGGCGGTTTTGATAGTTAGTTTCTGTCCTTGCTTTTCCGATATCCAATTTCGGACGCAATGGAGGAGGAAGACAAGGTCAGATTCCCGGCAGTTTTGAAGTGGAACGATACCGCCAAAGGGGGCACAAGGTGGTGAAATCCATCCATCAGGCCCTGAACAGCAGTGAAATACGGCCAAAATGCATCCGGAATCTTTGTAAGTAAGAATAAATGAATAAATTACGTCTGGAGTCTGAATTGCCAGATGTTCGGGCCGGGAAAAAAGCCATGGAGCTGTCGGAGGAAGAGGGGCATCCGCGAGTGGAAATACCTTCACGACCGTGTCGCTATTATACCAGGAAGCGGCGGGAATGCGGGTAAAACTAGTACTGAGCCGGGTCAAAAGTTATGAGATGTGTGTTAAATACGCTCTAAACAATGAATTTGATAAATATTTGGTATACTAATTTGATATTTTTTATGTTTAATACAATGCGGATTACTATTTTTGTTAATTCATCAAAATAGTCCACATTGAATGTACAAAGTTGTACTGGTTGGTAATCAGGGCATTCAAAAAAAGGACAATCATTAACTGGAATTGATTGTTTGGTTTAAGTTTTGACACCAGTAATTTTTTACATCAATTGGACCCAACCCATTCATGAAACACATACTTATTGCCGAAGACCACGCAGTGGTAAGAATCGGTACCAAGCACCTCCTCAAATCACTAATCCCGGAGTCCACGATTTCGGACGTTGACGATTTTGACAAAATTCTTCAGGAACTCGAGACAAAAGCTTATGATCTCCTGATCCTGGATATCAACATTCCCGGCGGCAATACCACCAAAATGGTAGAGACCATCCGTACCAAGTCGCCAGGGGTAAGGATATTGATGTTTTCGAGCTATGACGAACAGCTCTACGGTCTGATGTATCTCCAGGCCGGAGCCGATGGTTACCTGTCCAAGGACGCACCGGAGGAAGAGTTTAAAACTGCCGTCATGAGTGTCCTGAACAATAAGAAGTACATGAGCGAAGATATGCAGCAAATGAATATCAATCGTCTCATTAATCCGAAGGAGTACCTTCCGGATCCGATCGTAAGCCTGTCTCCCCGCGAGACAGACGTGATGAATCTTTTGAAGGAAGGTTTGGGTACTGCTAAAATTGCTGAAAAACTGAACTTACAGTTGTCAACAGTAAGTACTTACAAAGCCCGTATTTTTGAAAAACTGGGCGTAAAGAACATTGTTGAGCTGATCACGAAGATCAAGTAATCATTCTTACCATTTTTGAAAAGGTTTCTGTACCAGGTGCAGAAACCTTTTTTTTATTAAATACATTGAACAAGAATTTCATGCGTAAGCTAAGTGTAGATGAGATGGACCGTATGACGGTCGAAGAATTCAGGGAGTCGGATAAGTTTCCGTTCGTTATTATACTCGACAATGTCCGTAGCTTAAATAATATCGGATCATTTTTTCGCACTGCCGATGCTTTCCGGGCGGAAAAACTGATCTTGTGTGGATACACACAGCAACCGCCGCACCGCGAAATCACGCGCAGTGCATTAGGCGCCGAATTATCCGTCAAATGGGAAAAATGCGCGAGTACGGCTGAGGCAGTAAGAAACCTGAAGTCGGAAGGATATCAGGTCTGGTGCGTTGAACAGGCGGAGGGGAGCGTACTTTTACAGGATTTTGACCCAACTGCCGAAGTTCCTTATGCATTCGTCTTTGGAAATGAAGTAGAAGGAGTCGACAATGAAGTGATTGAGCTGTCGGACGGTTGTCTGGAAATTCCCCAGTTTGGAACCAAGCATTCTTTCAATGTTTCTGTTTCCGCAGGGATTGTACTTTGGGATTATGTGAAGAAAAAAATAACATAAATATAATATCCAAAATTTGCAATTTATGATTTAATAATGGGTATTTGTAGGTTATTGCCGAACGGCAATACAGGCCTCAGGCACTCCTTTGGGGAGGTTAGGTTGCCCATGTATCACTCATGTAATTTTCAATATCATATTATGAAATCCGCGACGAAGAAGTTATCGACAGAAATTGCTGAGACGCTTACCGGAAAAATTGAAGCAGTAGCTGCCGGTTCCAAGAAAATAAAAAAATCCATCGAAAGAGCAGCTGCAAAACTGGCCAAGAAAGTGGCTAAGTTTGAAAAAGAAACCCTGAAGAAAAAGGCCAAGGAGGCTAAGAACGCGGAAAAGAAAGTGAAAGCTAAATCGAAGGACAAAAAGGAAGGGAAAAAACAAAAAGCTGAAAAAATCGCTGCATTGGTAGCTTCGGCATCTTCCAAAGCACCGGTTGCAACACCTTCCAAGCCGACAGTAGGTAAAGAGGCGAGTGCTCCTAAGCCGGCGCCTGTCAAGGCTGCTCCCAAAGCCGCTCCGGCGAAACCTGCTGCCAAACCCGCTGCACCAAAGGCAGAGGGCGAGACAGTGGTTGCCGACAAAGCATAATTCAATGTAACCGAAATGAAGCGGCCGGCCTGGGACATCCCCGTGCCGGCCGCTTTATTTCGGTCAGTGATTAAGCTTTTCGTCCGATGGTGGCAAGCAACCGGCCTGTGATGCCTTTTTCGAGCCGGTGTGAAAAATAATCTTCGTTGTTAATGACCGTTGAATAGGGCGATACAGCAACGTTTTCCGGTTTTAATCCGGAATGAATCAGCTGACCACGGTTCGCGGTTTTCAGATCTACGAAAAACTTGCCGAGCCGCCCATCCCACCGTTTATATTGGTCATCGAAATGGATGGCCACATCCTCGCCCACTTCAAAAGAGCATTCATCGATGCAGGTACCCACGTAACCAATGCAATCGGAGGGCTGCGTGCCATATTGTTCTTGCATAGCAGCAACGGTTAGCTCCACAATCCTTCCCGCGGTTCCGCGCCAGCCGGCATGAATGGCGGCCACGGCCCCGCTCACGGGATCGTAGATCAGGATGGGTGTACAATCGGCAATGGTTACAGCAAGCTGGATGCCTTTAACGTTGGTAATCAGCGCGTCATATGCTTCGTAGCGACCGGCTTTTGACACGACCAGGATATCTACGCCATGAACCTGGTGCGATTTGGCAACGTTTTCAAAAGGTACGCCAAGCGCATTGAAAAAAATATGGTTGTTGGCCCGGATATTGTCCGGTGAGTCCTGCGTTCCGCCCAGGTTTAAAGAGGAATAAGGACCTGTGCTGACTCCCCCGTGACGAGTGCTCTCTGCGGCAACAAGTTCGGGGAACGGGTTGAAAACAGGCGGTTTGCGATATGACTCGCGAAGCATAGCGGTACCTGACTCTTGCATTATTTCGGTGTTTAACTCAAAAATCCTTCCAAATTTAAACGGATTCGCAGCCGTAATCATTTTGGATAGAATTTATTTTGAAGGCTGGTGGTTATTCCGATGGCGCAGGAGCCGCATACTAGCCCGATGCAGACAATGAGGATAATTCAGCTAAATTTGTGCAGGGTTTGCCAGCCCGTTCATTAGAATAGTCGGTTATGATAAAAGTGAGTGTGTGTGTAGTCACCTACAACCACGAAAAATTTGTAGCACAAATGCTGGATTCAATCCTGATGCAGCAAACTACATTCCCTTTCGAGATCGTGGTGGGTGACGATTGCTCGAAAGACAACACGGTTTCGATATTAAAGGAATACCAGCAACGTTTCCCGGATCAGATCCGGCTCCTTTTGCACCCCAGAAACATGGGGTTGAATGGTAAGTTCAATGCCCTCTCAACCTTCGCTGCGGCGAAAGGGGAGTATATCGCCCAGTTTGATGGAGATGATTACCTGCTTGTACCGGACAAGCTACAAAAGCAGGTGGAAATGATGGATGCTAATCCACATTATTCGGCTTGTTTCCACAATGCCAGGGTAATTTTTGATGACAACGCAGCGCCTCCTTACCTGGTTAATGATCTCAAAAAAAAGGAATTTACGGTCGATGACCTGATCGGCGAGGATGAACTCTGTTTCATTGCCACTTCCAGTCTCATGTTCCGTACCGAGGATTTCGCGAAGAACCCCGATCCTGAATGGACGAACCTCTCAACAAGCGGGGATATACCGAGGAATATTATGTTTGCAACACGCGGACCGATCGGCTACATCGATGAAGTAATGTCGGTATATCGTAAAAACCGGGGCGGGGCGAGTTTTGCCGATAATCATTATGGTGCTGATTTCCTGTTTAACCGGATCCAGATGTATTCCAATATAGATAAGGAGTTGAAATACAAATACCACGACCGGCTGACAAAGAACATTGCCACTTACTACTATAAGATGTTGTTTTCCAGGGAATATGGCGACACTTATTGGCCTAGGGTAAAGTATGCGCTGAAATACCTGTCGATGGCTGACCCTTCTCCCGAGCGAAAAAAAGAGGTGATCCGGGACTTCATTATTCCGCCGTTCTTTATGAAGATGTACAGTTTCTTCGCGCTGAACCTCTACAATTTGAAAAGTAAATTATCGGGACAAAGCTAATAGCAAAAAAGGGCCGATGGCCCTTTTTTGCTTCCTGGACTAGAATAACTTTTCCTTAGGAGGTGTAGCTCCTTTCATGCGGATGTACACGGTAGTTTGCCCGCGGTGGTGGGTCTGATGCTCGAATGCTTTTTCAAAAGCAGCGCCAGCCTTCATATCCATTCCGAATACTTTCACATCCTTGGCGAAATCTGCGTCGGTCATGCCTTTCAGGGAGGAGATCACGAAGTCATAGCTAGACATAACGGCTTTGGTTACAGAGGCTTTGGATTGATCCGCCATTTTTTCTGCTGAACCTTCCATTGGGCTCTTCTTGCCTGTTGCGGCAGAGATGAATGCAAAGTTTGCGTCGGCGAGGTGGTCCATTTGCTGGGCGAAGGAACGGATTTCCGGAGTTGGTTTCAATGCGTATCCGTCATCGGGCATGGCATCCAGGTATTCTTTGGTAAAGACTTTTGCTCTTTCCCAGTCTGCGATTTGTTTGGCAACTGTGGTTTGTGCGGATGCGTAGTGCGCTGCGACCAACATCATGCAGATAATAGCGATTCTTTTCATTCGATTTTTGTTTTGGTGGTTGATATATTTTCGCGAAAGGTAGGGGGAAGGAATGCGATTATCAATAAGGGAGTCAAATATTTAACCAACGGTAAAAGGCTTTGGCGGTTACAACGCGGATGCTTTGCTGATCAAGAAAACGGGTCGTTTGATTGGTGTTACCTGTGTTATTGTTTTCTTTACTGGTCAACATTCATTAAAAAAGGTCTGCAATGCCCGAAAGTCCCAAGGAACGTGCTCAGAAATATCTGGATCTGGGCCATAGCGAAGCTGAAAATCACGCCAAAACCCAACTGGAGTTGTATGAGAAGCGCGTGGAGCAGACCTCCTCGGTAACTAACGCTATCTCCGAGTTTTTCAGGACTAACCTGATCGGCTTTGGGTGGCATTACCTGCGGAGCCGTTTTGGAGCGCGGCATCCCTACCAGGCTTATCCGCGGAACGGCGATAGTGGTGTGTACTCGCTGCAGTCCTCTGTGGTTTCCCGGGATGAGATCAGCATCGCCTTGCTTTCGGACTGGGCCAGTGACACGGCTGAGTCTGATGCGGTTGCGAACCTTGTGGCCCGGCACGCACCCGATTATACCATTCATATGGGCGATATATATTTTGTAGGTACACCCAAAGAAGTCGAAGAAAACTTTACTGCGCCTTACGCTTCCTGGTATTACGGTGCGTCTGGCAGCCTGGCGCTGTCGGGTAATCACGAAATGTATTCCAATGGGAATGCATTCTTTCAACATTTGCTCCCGGCCATGTATGCGCAGGTGGGGGAGGTCCGAAAAACGCAGCAGGCGGGTTTCTTTTGTCTGGAAAATGATTATTGGCGGATCATTGGCATTGACACAGGATATACATCCGTTGGGCGGCCTTTCTTTGAAATCCTTTCTCCCCCCGATTGTCATCTCCGGAAGGAGCAGGTAGCCTGGCTACGGGACGTGGTTAAGCTGGGCGATCCACAGGATACACGTGGACTGGTGTTTCTGAGCCATCATCCTTACATATCGGCATTCCGGGAAGAGTACCTGAGGCCAGGAGAGCAGCTCAGGAAACTGATGGGCGATGCGGAACGGCCAGTGATCTGGATTTGGGGACACGATCATCGCATGGTGTTGTACCGGTTTGACCGGAATGGCAAAGGCCCGCTGGCTTATGGGCGATGCATTGGTCATGGCGGTTTGCCCGTGGAGCTGAAAATGCCCGATCAAACTGAGCTACACAAGATTGACTATTATGACAGGCGTTTGCGGACGGAGATCAAAGGTCATCCACTGGGGTACAACGGATTTGTACGTCTGATCTTAAAAGATCATCGGCTTATCGCTGAGTACCGCGACCTGGAAGATACCTGCGTGCTGGAAGAAAGCTGGAGCATTGATAAAATGAACGGCCAACTCGACTGGAAAATCGTTCATGCGATCCCTGAGCTGGCCGTCCGGTAAAAGTATAACGCATGCCGCGCGGGCAAAATGTCAATGATGGTCGTCGTGGCTGTGATCTTTGTAAAATGCTGCGAAAGTCACCACGAGGCCGATAGTACCGAGGATGAATGTGAACAGGTCGCCAAACACCGCCAGGATAATGAAAAGAATGACAAATGCCGCAATGTAAGCGAAACTGGGCAGTGAAGTTGATTCGGTATGTGATGTTCCAGACATATTCAAATTGTATTAATTGCTTTCAATGCTGCGAAAATAATCAATCAGCATTAAGTTTCTCGCATTCACATTCTTTTTTTGCCGAAGTATCCTTGCAGGGGAGGCCACTGGATTTTCTAAACGGAGCAGTTCGCCGGCACAACCGGACTTGTCAGAGGATTAAATTCACTGTTTGCACGATGAGCAGCCTCATTTTATGGCGGGATTTTAAGCAATCAGTGAGCTATTCAAACAGGCGGTTAACGACTCCGTTGGGGTAAGCTAGACGAAACGGATACCCGGATTGCAATAGACTTGCCGATTATCTCAAAATCCATACATTTGTTTTAGTAACAACAAGCTTCCGTTTCCAGCCGGGAAACGCGGTCTTTGCTTCTAAAACAATTTCCAATGCCCTATATAATTGGTTGTGACATCGGCACAACGAATGTCAAATCCGTTGCTTTCGATACTGTTTCCGGGGTTATTCTTGCCTCAAACAGTGAGAGTTATGAAATGCATCACCCGCAGCCCGATTGGAGCGAGCAGGATCCCGAGGAGATCTTTCAGGCCGCCTGCAAGACATTGAAAAAAGTGATGAACCTCGTGAAGGGGCATGGAGATTTGACGGGAGTCAGTTTCAGCGCGGCCATGCATGGTGTGCTGGCTCTGGATAAAGACGGCAATGAACTAACCAGGCTCATCATATGGGCCGATAATCGCAGTGCCGACGTTGCCACCAGATTGCGTCGCTCACAGGTCGGCAAGAAGATTTATTATAACAATGGTACCCCTATTCATGCCATGACACCGGTGTGCAAGCTGTTGTGGATGAAGAAGAACGAGCCGGAGATTTACCGAAACGCGCGCAAGTTTGTAGGTGTGAAGGAGTATATCATTTACCGGTTAACCGGCGAATTCCTGGTCGATTATTCCATTGCGTCTGCCACGGGCATGTTCAACATCCGGGAACTGCAATGGGACGTCTACACCTTGAAAAAGCTTGGGCTCAAAGCTGAAAAGCTACCGGCAGCGGTGTCGCCTTACCATATTGTCAAACTCCCGGGCAGTAACCCGGCTAAATTACCGGAAGGTACGCCGCTTATAATGGGTGCCAGTGATGGCTGTCTGGCGAATCTGGGCAGCGGTGCCATCAAGACAGGCTCCATGGCCGTCACCATCGGCACCAGTGCAGCCGTTCGGATATGCTCTGACAGGCCATTCTCCGATCCGCTGATGCAGACATTCTGCTATGTCCTTGACGAAAAGACTTACATTATCGGCGGGCCGTCCAATAATGGTGCGGTTATTTTCGAGTGGCTGATGAATACTTTTTTTTCAAAAGAGGAGTACGATGCTGTTTTCCGGGAAGCTGCTGCAATCAAGCCGGGCGCCGAAGGCTTGCTTTTTTATCCCTATCTCCTGGGGGAGCGGGCGCCGTTATGGAGCTCATCCGTGCGGGGAGGTTTTTCAGGCCTCGACATCATACATACCCGAGCACATTTCGCGCGGGCGGTCATGGAAGGCATTCTGCTGAATCTGTACGGCATCGGGAAGATCCTCATGGAAAAGCAGCTGATCGATACGATTTATGCCAATGGAGGCTTTGCCAGGAGCGAAATCTGGGTGCAGATGCTTTCGGATGTATTTGGCAAGAGGGTCAGGCTTAACGAAACTGTCGAAACGGGAGCTGTCGGAGCGGCTATGATGGGACTGAAGGCATTAGGTATCGTGAAGGATTTTTCAGAATTGGAAGCTTTTACTTCGGTGGGAAAGGAGTTTGACCCGCACGACCCGGTTCATGAAAAATACGACGCCCTTGCCCGGAAATTCAGCAAAGGTGCCCAGCTCGTGATGGCCCACGCCGTTTAATCCAAAAAAAGGCCTCCCGAAGGAAGCCTTTTTGCACTGGATGCGAATAATGCCTTTCAGAATTTGTATGCAACGCTCAGGCGATAATTTCTTGGCGCTTCTGCCTGCCAGTAGTAAGATTTTAACCATTCGTAGTAGCCGCCGCTATACAGATATTTGTCCAGGACGTTGAATACGTTGGCAGTAATACGGATTTTGTCCTTTTCCCAAAACAAGCCACCGTCTAGTTTGAAATAGTCGGGCTGATTCAGGTTGGAATTGGTTGTACTCCAGTTTGTAGTCGCGCGACCGGCGAGGTAGGTGAGACCGGCGGAAATACCGGCGCCTTTCAAAGGACCATATTGTACTTTATAACTCAGCCATCCATTTACGGTGTGTTTCGCAAAACCCGGAATAAGGTCACCCACTTTGATGTCGGTCACGCCTTCGGTCACCTTGGATACTTCCGAATTGGTGTAAGCATAGTTGGCAGTCAGGTCCAAACCATTGAAAACCGTCCCGCGAAGATCAAATTCGACGCCTTGCGCTCTTTTCTGACCCAGTACCACGCTCAAACCGGCATTTGGAGGGCTGTTGGGATCGGCTGTCAGCTCATTGTTTTTCAGGATCCGGTAGAATGCGAGGGTCGTGTTCCATCGGCCGTCGGCCCAGTCGCGTTTTACCCCGAATTCAGTATTGTTACCCGTGATAGGTTTCACCGAACCGTTCGTTATCCGGCCGGATTGCGGGATAAATGCCTGGTCGTACAAGGCATACAAAGTAGTATTTTTCGTCAATGAAATGCTTAGCCCGACGCGTGGCGAGAAATGTTTGGCCTCCTGAGCGTCACCACCGAATGACGATTGTTTTACATAAGTGTAACGGCCTGCGAGCGTCAGACGGATCCGGTTATCCAGAAAACCCAGTTCGTCTTGTAAGTAAATGCCGGTGTAATGCTGATCCTGAGTACCGCCACCGGCAACAGCGCGGGCTTCGAGATTCAGTGTGCGGTCGAATACGGGATAACCCATCACCGGCTTGCCGTAATTAGGATTTTTTGGGTCGAATTCGGCACCTGCCGAATCCAGAGGGAAGGATTGCGCCCAGTCGGCAAAATAGTTCTTGCTGCCTACATCGATACCACCCAGGATGCGGTGCTTCACTATACCGGTTTTTACATCCCCATTTACAAAGGCTTGTGCCAGTGTCATTTCGCTTTTTGCGTCCCAGATACCCACGCTACGGATCAGGGTACCGTTCGGATTCACCACTGAGGGCCACATGCTGCTGCCGTTCAATGCATAGTTAAAGTAGCCTACCTGCGCGGTCAGCTTCCAGTCGGCATTGATCTGGTGCTGTAAGTTGACAAAAACGCTCTGATCCTTGATCTTGGAAGGTGAGAGACCCTGAGGGGTAGTAGTGAAATCGCGTGGCAATGTGGCATAGCCGTCGGAAGAGAACACATAGAAAGAACCTACGTCCGACATTTTCGCGTATTGCATGGTGTATTCCGCGGTCAGTTTGGTTTTGTCATCCAGCTGATACGAAACTACCGGTGCAAAGCTGTAACGGTTGTTGAATTCATTGGGGCGGAAAGAGCCTTTATTTTGCCCTGCTATGTTAAGACGGTATAGAAATTTGCTGTCTTTACTCAATTTACCATCCAGATCGAGTGTTGCGCGGTACAGGTCGAAGCTCCCCATGGTCAAGGACACTTCTCCCTTGGTTTGGCCGGTTGGTTTCTTGGTCACTACATTGTACAAACCGCTTGGATCTCCGTTTGCAAGCATAAAACCAGCCGGTCCTTTCACAAACTCGATGTGATCTACAAAACTCATATCTTCGGTCAACGGGCCCCAAAAGGAGTTAACCACATTGAAACCATTGCGGAAAGCCTGGATCTGCGAACCGCGCATGGTAATATTGGCATACATATCGCCCCAATGTTCGAGGCGCACTGCACCACTGACATTACGGATCAGGCCGTCGCTCATGCTGATCACCTGCTGATCGGCCATCACTTTAGACGTGACAACCTGTACATTTTGAGGCGTTTCAAGAATTGGTGTCAGCAGTTTCATGCTGGCAGACACCTGGTCTGTTTTGTAGCCTGTCCCGCTTTTGACAATCACTTCCTGCAACTCATTGGCACTTTCAGTCAGAGTAATGGAGATATTGGTAGTTTCACTGGCCGCCACTTCAACATCTTTCTGCTGGGTGGCCAGGCCTACGAAGCTGATCAGCAACGTATGCGCGCCCGGTTTAACTTTCTCAATTGTGAATTTTCCTTGATCATCGGAGATTGCCCCCCTTGAGGTTCCCTTGATTCCGACCGAAACTTGCTCTGCGGGTTGCCCATCTGAGCTCAGTATCTGGCCTGATATTCTGCCGGTTTGCGCAAAAGCAGTCGCGCTGGCCAGCAAGAACAGACTGAAAATATAAAAGTTCTTCATTATATTTAAAATTGGACTAAATAGTTAACAAGCCCGCAAATATCCATCCTGGATTATTATCAGGCAAGGTTTTATTTAGATTTATTTAAAATAATAGTAAACAGCGGGTTGCATGTATACTGTATGTTCTTATTGGTATACTTGATGCCGAAAAAGCCGCACTGTGGGAAGCAATGCGGCTTTTGAAAAACTTTGACGGAAGGCTATTTTTTCTCTTTTACTTCTTCGACCATCTTTTCGGTGATCATCTTTTTGTCTGACGAATTACCCCAGGAATTTCTGACATAATTGAGGACATCCGCAATTTCATCATTGCCGAGCCCCGGATTAGGCATCATGTTATCATAATCGACGCCATTGACTTTTATTTTGCCTATCAGTCCGAATTTTACTGCTTTGATGGCATTCTCCGGAGTTTGCATCAGATAATCAGCCTTGGCTAACGGGGGGAATGTGGCCGTAACTCCTTCGCCTGTGCCCATATGGCAGGTAATGCAGTTCTCGGAGTAAACCAATTTGCCACGTTCGATGCTCTTGGCAAGTTCGTCATCCTGGCCGGGATTGATGGCGGCGCAGAAAGTGAAAACTGAAAGTAATGTGATTAGCAGTTTCATGCGGTGAAATGTTTGTGATTGCAGCGCGGAACGCACTGATGCGAATCTCAGGATTCTGACATAATTATTCGTAGGCCACCGGCTGGTCAGACACTAAGACCGGCCGGTGGCCTACGAATTGTTGGTACTAACTGCGCTCATTAGCTTTTTGGGCTGATGCGGACTACTTTTCCGGAGTTTTCAAGTACTACATACACATTGCCATCCGTGGCCATGCGCACGTCACGAACGCGGCCAATTTTGTCGAAAATAATCTCGCGTTTCGTTACTTTGTTCCCTTTTACGGTAAGGTGCTGTAAATACATGAATTTCAGCGACCCCACTAGCAAATCTCCCTTCCATTCCTTGTACTTGTCGTTACTCAGGAATGTGATACCGCAGGGAGCGATGGATGGTTTCCAGTAAACAACCGGCTGTTCCAGGCCTGCACGGGCGGTATCTTTGGAAATAATACTGTTGTCGTAGTCAATACCGAATGTTATGAGCGGCCAGCCATAGTTTTTTCCTTTTTCGATGATATTCAGCTCATCGCCTCCCTGGGGACCGTGCTCGTGTTCCCAAATCACACCGGTAGCAGGGTTAATGATCAGCCCTTGAGGGTTACGATGGCCATAAGTCCAGATCTCCGGTCTTGCGCCGGCCGTTTTCACAAACGGGTTGTCGGTCGGGATCTTACCATCTTCATGCAACCTTACCACCTTGCCCTGGTCACGGCCCAGGTCCTGTGAGTTTTCCTTTTGACCACGTTCTCCCAATGACAGAAAAATATATCCCTTTTTGTCGAATACAATCCTTCCGCCAAAGTGAACATTAGCTTTCACATTCGGGATAGCCTTGAAAAGCTGCTGAATGTCGGTCAATGCGTGGTCTTTCAGTTTGGCGCGCATCAATGCGGTGTTTGCGCCGCCATCGTCACCTGCTTCACCATCCTTTTTCGGGGAAGAATAGCTGATATAGATCCAGCCATTGGTTTTATAGTCGGGATGTAGCGCAATATCTAGTAATCCGCCCTGGCCTTTGTATAATACTTCAGGAATCCCGCTGATTTCCTGTGGGTCCAGCTTGCCGTCATGGACCAGGCGCAGTTTGCCACCTCGTTCTGTTACAAGCAGGTCGCCATTGGGAAGCAATGCCGAAGCCCACGGCATCGTGAGGCCTGTGGCGACGGTGTCTACTTTCAGGTTTGCTTCGGAGAATGCTTTCTGTTCGCGTTTATCATCGCTGGAACTGTTGCTCATTAATCCGGCAGAAGCCGTTAGCAACATACCACCTAATGCCAGTGGCAGATATTTTTTGAGCATAGGAATGTTCGGGTTCATAGATTAAAGGTGAATAATGGCTTGTTGGTGGAATTCAATCAACGGTAAAGGTAACAAAAGAAAGGGGAGCATTTAGACGGGCCGTTATTTGTTGGGCGCTCATAAAAAGAGAAGCCACTACAGAACAATTTGGTTTTAATTCTGTTGTGGCTTCAAGCAAAGCAATATAGTTTCCGGTAATCAGCATTCTCTAAGCTGATTACCGGAAACCAGCTTATTTAGTCAGTGAAAATGGTGCCGCGTCTGGCTGTACACCCCAGGTTTTGGAGGGCTTGCCGGCCATATTAAACTGTACGGTTCCGCCTTTCTGGATATCCGCATGTTCGAGGTAGGTTTTTCCATACGTCTTTCCATTCAGGTTTGCACCCTGAACATACAGGTTGCTCTCGCTGCTGGCTGGCGCCTGGATCGTGAACTGCTTGCCGTCTTCCATGGTCAGTGTGGCTTTTTTGAAAAGCGGCGAACCTATTACGTACTGGGTCGTTCCCGGTGTCACCGGGTAGAAGCCCAGCGAGGAGAATACATACCACGCTGAAGTTTGCCCATTGTCCTCATCTCCGCAGTATCCGTCCGGAGTTGGCTGATAAAGCCGCTTCATCACCTGACGTGTCCAATACTGCGCTTTGGAAGGAGCCCCGGCATAATTGTACAGGTAAATCATGTGTTGGATGGGCTGGTTGCCGTGAGCGTAATTACCCATGTTCATGATCTGCATTTCACGGATCTCATGGATCGGGAAGCCGTAGTAGCTGTCATCAAAGACCGGGGGTAACGTAAACACTGTATCGAGTTTCTGAACAAATGCTTCACGTCCGCCTACGAGGCCGATCAACCCTTTCACATCCTGGAACACCGACCAGGTATAGTGGATGCTGTTACCTTCGGTGAATGCGTCACCCCATTTGAATGGATTGAATGGGGTCTGGAACTTGCCGTCTTTGTTCTTGCCACGCATCCATTTAGTTTCGGGGTCGAACACATTGCGGTAGTTCTGGCTTCTTTTCAGATACAGATCGATCTCCTGTTGTGGTTTTTTAAGTTCTTTGGCCAATTGGGAAATACAAAAGTCGGCGTAAGCGTATTCAAGCGTCCTGGCTGCGTTCTCATTGATTTTTACATCATAAGGCACATATCCCAGTTCATTATAGTATTCGTGACCAAAGCGTCCTACCGAACTCACGGGGCCTGCATGCTCGGTATTTTTAATCACAGCCTCATACAATTTGTTGATATCGTAGCCGCGTATTCCCTTGATGTAGGAATCGGCGATCAGGGAAGCCGAGTTGGAGCCGATCATACAGTCGCGGTGGCCGGGGCTTGCCCATTCGGGCAGGAAGCCGCTTTCATCGTATGCATTGGCCAGTCCTTCCATAATATGTGCATTCAGGGTAGGGTACATGAGCGTAAAGAACGGGAACACTGCCCGGAAGGTATCCCAGAACCCATTGTCAGTGAACATGTATCCCGGACGAACCTCGCCATTGTAAGGACTGTAATGCACTACTTTATTGGCCTTATCCATTTCGTAGAACTTACGCGGGAAGAGGAGCACGCGGTAAAGGCAGGAGTAGAATGTTTTGACCTGATCGATATTGTCGCCCTCTACCCGGATACGTGATAGCTCCTGGTTCCAGGCAGCTTCTCCCTTCTTCATGGTTGCATCGAAGGAATCGTTGCCCAGCTCACGCTGGAGGTTCAGCTGTGCCTGCTCGGCGCTGATGAACGACGATGCCACTTTAATGCCCACCTGCTCTCCTCTTTTGGTTTTGAAGCCGACTACTGCCCCCACGTGTGCGGCGCTCAGTTCCAGGGTGTCCTTGGCCAGCTGCTTCCCACGGATGGCCGATGAGAATGTGAATGCTTTATCGAAAACCAGAACGAAGTAGTTTTTGAAATTGGCCGGTACGCCGCCACTGTTTTTGGTAGAGTAGCCGATGATCTTGCGCTCGGAAGGTATGATTTTGATGTACGAACCGCGGTCAAATGCGTCGATCAATACGAAAGAGCTATCTTCTTTCGGAAAAGTAATGCGGAATTGGGCGGCCCGTTCGGTAGGCGCAATTTCCGTAGTAACATCGTAATCCGCCAGGTAAACTTTATAGTAGTGCGGTTTTGCGGTTTCAGCTTTGTGGGAAAACCAGCTTGCGCGGCTTTCTTCGTCGATTTTTAGCTTACCGGTGACCGGCATGATTGAAAACTGACCATAATCGTTGATCCACGGGCTCGGCTGGTGGGTTTGCTTGAAACCACGGATTTTTTCGGCGTCATACATGTAGGCCCATCCGTCCCCCATTTTGCCGGTTTGCGGCATCCAGAAGTTCATTCCCCAGGGTAAGGCAATGGCAGGATAGGTGTTCCCGGCCGACAGACTGAATTTGGATTGTGTCCCCATCAGCGGATTTACAAAATCGACCAGATTGGCAGTGCCTTGCCCGATCGATATCTGTGCGGTGAGGATAATGGTAAAAAAGCAGGAAAGGATTTTTTTCATCTTGGGGAGAATTCTTTTATATATTGAATCTGGGAAATGCAATGCAGGAACAAAAGTAATCGAAGGCCAGAAAACAAAAAGTAAAGGGCTCAAAGATTTCCTAACGGTATGTATCCTGACATTTTGTACCGGCATAGTTCTTTACGGCGTTAAGGCATAAGGTGGTACTTTTCGGTGCCCCGCCTTTTCAAAATATGTACATTTCCAACCATTGGGATAGCCTGACCGGTACTCAATGCAGCAAATTGACTTTCGAATCCATATCAATCAAAATGACAGAACACCTGAACCGTCTAACACCCCGTCAGATCGTTTTCGAGCTTGACCAGTATATCATCGGACAAAATGACGCAAAACGTAATGTGGCGATCGCATTGAGAAACCGGTGGAGGCGTATGAACAGCCCGGAAGATATGCAGCGGGAGATTATTCCCAACAATATACTAATGATCGGTGCCACCGGGGTAGGAAAAACGGAGATCGCCCGCCGCCTGGCCAAAATAGCGGATGCGCCGTTTGTTAAAGTGGAAGCTTCCAAATTTACGGAGGTAGGTTACGTGGGGCGCGATGTGGAAAGCATGGTGCGCGATCTGGTGGAGCAGGCCGTGGGGATGGTCCGGACACAGAAAAAAGAGGAGGTGAAAATTAAAGCGGAGCAGGCAGTGGAGGACATCATCCTCGACGCACTGATCCCTCCTGTGCATGGCTCGGCGGGCAGTAAGCCTTTTGCCGATAACGGTTCCGATGAAATGCCTCAGAGCGATGCCGAACTGAACCAGCGCACACGCGACCGTTTCCGGGAGAAGATCCGCAACGGTGAACTGGACAGCCGCAAAATAGAAATCGAATTACAGCAGAACCAGGTTCCCAATGTAGGCATGATCGGAGGGGCGGTGGATGATGTTTCGATGATGAACATCCAGGAGATGATCGGGAACATGATGCCACGACGCGGTAAAAAAAGGAAAGTGACCGTGGAAGAGGCCCGCAAACTTCTTCTCGACGAGGAGGCTTCCAAGCTGATCGACATGGACGAAGTGAAACTGGAAGCAATTAAAAAAGCTGAAAATCTTGGGATCATCTTTATCGATGAGATCGACAAAGTAGCGTCCAGCCGTTCGGGTGGAAGCGGGCCGGATGTCAGTCGTGAAGGCGTGCAGCGAGATTTGCTGCCGATCGTTGAAGGCAGCTCGGTCAATACGAAACACGGCGTGATTCAGACGGACCACATTCTTTTCATCGCGGCCGGTGCATTCCACGTTTCCAAACCTTCCGATCTCATCCCGGAATTACAAGGGCGTTTCCCGATCCGCGTCGAGCTGAACAGCCTGACAGAGGGAGATTTTTATCAGATATTGAAAGCGCCCAAGAATGCCTTGACGAAACAATACGGCGCGATGATGGAATCGGAAGGGGTTGAGCTGGAATTTGAAGACGGGGCACTAAAAGAAATAGCCCGCATCGCGTTCGAGGTAAACTCCGAAGTAGAAAATATAGGTGCGCGCCGCTTACAGACGGTAATGAGTGCGCTGCTCAATGACTTTATGTTCGACATCCCGGATGTCGTCGGATCAGGATCAAATATCGTCATTACCGCCGAACTGGTCAGGGAAAAGCTTTCCGCTCTGGTCAAAAACCGGGATCTGAGTCAGTATATTCTTTAAAAGGAAGGAGAAAGGGAGGAGTGGAAGAAGGAGAAAGGGAGGAAGGAGGAAAGGGATGGTGTCGGTGTCGAGAAAACACTCCGCCCTCCCCTTCCTCCATTCTCGTTTTTCTCTATTCAAAAAACAACCACCTGAAAGCTTCCGGGAATTCTTTGGACCATTGCTTCTCTTCGTGCTCGCCTTTGGAGTCGATGGACGCTTTGATTTTAACGCGGCTGTAACCGAAACTCTGCGTTTCAAGCGCATCTTTCAGTTTAGTAACGTTGGGGACCATTTGTGCGCTTTCCTTACCACCCGCATATAAGTAAATGCGAGCCTCAAACGGCTCGAAAAAGTGGATTACATCGAAGAATATCTTTTGGGAGATCCATAACGACGGAGAAAACACCATAAACTTTCCGAAAGTCTGCGGGAACATCAGTGCGGCATACATACTCAGTAGCCCGCCCACCGAACTGCCGCCGATACCCGTGTTCAGCCGGTCGGTTTTGGTGCGGTACTTCGTGTCGATATGGGTTTTGAGCGGACCGGTCATGAATTGCAGAAACTTCTCACCATAACCTTTGCCGAGTTTAGGATTGTCATAGGGTGAAAATTCCTGGATTCGGTCTTCTTCACCGTGATCCACTGCTACCACGATTACACCGGCCTGGTGTTCCTTAGCCAGCTTTGCAAGACTTTTATCGATTCTCCAATTGCCATATTCCGAACCCTCACCAAAAAGATTCTGGCCGTCGGTCATATAGAGCACGGGATAACTTTGATCCGGATTTTCGTAGTAATCATGGGGCAGCAGCACGCGGATCCGCCGGGTCTTACTGAACTGCAGAATCTCAAACGCTTCGGACACCACCTCCACGATGGGTGAGAGATCGGCTTTTTTTGAAATATCGGTCTGCCAGCGGATTACATTGTCTTTTACCACCGTTTCGCCAGCTTTAATGAAGCGGTTGCCATAGGGCTTCCCCGCCCGGTCCAGCTCAACCTGGTCCCAGCCGCCGCGGGTATATTTATATTCGATCGGGTCTGGCAGTTCCAGTTCCTCAGGGAACTGGTAACGGTAGTTGCCCGGACTTACCATCGTCATACGGTATTCTTCCAGGTCGGGAAGCCATTTGCAGAAATTGCCTGTGATGAAGACGGGGCGGCTATCGAATTGTATTGTACTTAATTCAATGGTTAGGGTATCAACTTCTACTTGCATTCTACTTTCATTGAGTCACTATGGGTTACGAGATGCAAAAGTACTTATTTATCGCCTTTTTTAATAAAATTTATAAACTCAAATTTGAAAGAATGCCGCTCATCGGCTTCATGGACAATGCGTTCTGTCTCGGTCCAGTCCGAAGGTTCCAGGATTTCGAAGTAGGTATCGGCCTCGATTTGGGTGTGTACTTTCGTCAGGTAGATCCGGTTGGAAATGGCCTGGGCCTGCTGATAGATGTCGCCCCCGCCTACGATACATATTTCTTCCCGATCTATTTCCCGGGCTTTTTCCAGCGCCTCTTCCAATGAATGGGTTACGATCACGCCTTCGAATGTAAATCCGGCATTACGGGTGACGACAATGGATGTCCTGCCCGGCAGCGGCTTGCCGATCGATTCGAAGGTCTTACGGCCCATGATCATCGGATGGCCGAGCGTCAGTTGCTTGAAACGTTTGAGGTCGTCGGGCAATCGCCAGAGCAATTGGTTATCCTTACCGATAGCACCGTTCTCGGCGGCGGCTACGATGATTGAAATGCGCATTAATTTGAATTGTTTACAATTTATACCCCCGTAAAAAGTCGCCCGTGGCCATCCGCTTTTTCCCTTCTATTTGTAGTTCCAGAACAGAGAGCCATCCGTCGGCGGTGCGGAAATGCAGGTACGACTTGTTGTCGGTGCGAAATTCGCCCGGATTTGCTTCGGCGGAGAACTCAACGGTTTTGGTTTTAAAAATCTTACAGGAAAGCCCGTTCAATGTCGTCCAGGCTGCCGGATAGGGGGAAAGGCCTCTGACGAAATTATGGATTTCCGTTGCAGGGCGATTCCAGTCGATCTCGCAGGTTTCGCGGAAAATTTTGGGTGCAGCTTTGATGTTCTCCGGCTCTGATTGCGGTTCTTGCGGATAGCTGCCTTCCTCAATCGCCCGTACCGTCTTCGCAACCAGGCCGGCCCCTTTGCGCATCAGGCGCTCGTACAGCGAACCTGCATCGTCCTCGGGAAAAATAGGTTCTTTATCCTGAAAGATGATCTTGCCGGTGTCGATATCCTTCTCTATGAAAAATGTGGTCACACCCGTTTCCGTGTCTCCATTGATGACGGCCCAGTTAATGGGTGCCGCACCGCGGTACTGAGGCAGGAGCGAACTATGCAGATTGAACGTGCCTCTGGACGGCATGTTCCATACCACCTCAGGTAACATCCTGAATGCGACCACCACCTGCAGGTCGGCATGGAACGATTTAAGTTGTTCCAGGAAAGCCGGATCTCTCAGTTTTTCAGGCTGCAAAACGGGAATTCCCTGTGATTCGGCGTACACCTTTACCGGTGAAGCAGTCTGCTTCTGGCCCCTGCCCGACGGTTTGTCCGGAACGGTTACAACGGCGACAACGTTAGAATTGCTTTCAACCAGACTTTGTAAACTTGGGACGGCAAATTCGGGCGTTCCCATGAAAATAATTCTCAATGATTTTGACATATGAAGATGCCGCTTTTGGATAAAAAAGGTGTTACCATTCACAAATATTGTTATTTTTGTCGTTCTTAACAGAAAATTATGGTGAACACAAAGTCATATATCAACCGAAAAGAAAAGGTCTTCTAGCCTTCTACGTGAGTGTCGTTACTCCTGTAGAGCGGTCTTCGAGCCGTTCTTTTTTTTTATGCAGAATTCAAAAATCTAAAGACTTATAAACAAAATTAAGGTCATGGCTAAAATTTCATACTATACGGAAGAAGGACTAAATAAGCTGAGGAATGAGCTGAATGAGATGAAAACCAAAGGCCGCACGGAGATTGCACGACAAATTGCAGAAGCGCGGGATAAAGGTGATTTGAGTGAGAATGCAGAATATGATGCGGCTAAGGACGCTCAGGGAATGCACGAAATGAAAATAGCCAAACTGGAAGAAATTATGTCTAATGCACGTGTAATAGACGAGTCTTCGATGGATACTTCACAGGTTTCAGTCCTTTCCAAAGTGAAAATCAAAAACCGTAAAAATGGAATGGAAGTTACCTACACGCTGGTATCCGAGGAAGAAGCGGACCTGAAAGCGGGCAAGATCTCTGTCGGTTCGCCGATCGGCAAAGGATTGCTGGGTAAAAAAGTAGGAGAAACTACGGAGATCAAGGTACCTGCGGGTATGATGGAGTTCGAAGTGCTGGATATCAGCCGTTTCAGCGAGTAGAGAACCACCGGATATATATAGTTGGGTTGCAAAATGATCGTTCATTTTGCAACCCAACTTTTTTATGATAAATTGAACCCACCCGACCGGAGGCTGGATGCCGAAGGAGGATAGTCGACAGCCGCGCATGCGTTTCAAAGGATTTCTGCTCAACATCTCTTTCCTTTGGGTAGAAGGCATGGCATTCTTTCCATTTATTTTCCTGCGGCGCAAATCTCCTTCCCGCTATCTGCTCAATCACGAACGCATCCATCTGAAGCAACAACTTGAACTGGGCCTGATTATCTTTTATTTATGGTATCTGGTAGAATATTTAATCCGATTGGCCCAATACAGAAAACATTATTTAGCATATCTTCATATCTCGTTTGAAAAGGAAGCTTACACCCACGAAAGTGACCTTGGCTACCTCGGAAAGCGTCGATTTTGTGCGTGGTGGAAGTATCTTTAAGCATTTATTTGTTAGTTGTAATTAAATAAAAAATATGTCAGATCAGAGCACAGAGTTTCTTTATAAGTACCTGAACAATGCATCTCCGACCGGCTTCGAATCGACCGGTCAGCAAATATGGCTCGACTATATCAAGCCATATATTGAAGAAACGATTATCGATGTCTATGGAACGGCTGTCGGTGTGATTGGCCCCGGACAGGACTACAAAGTGGTGATCGAAGCGCATTCCGATGAGATTTCGTGGTTTGTGAACTACATTTCGGAGGAAGGCTATATCCATGTCCGCCGTAATGGTGGTTCGGATGCTGCTATCGCGCCTTCCATGCGGGTGAACCTGCACACGGCGAAAGGGGTAGTAAAAGGCGTGTTCGGCTGGCCAGCGATCCACGTTCGGGACGTTGCCAAAGATCAGGTTCCCAAAGTGCATGAGCTGTTCATTGACGTGGGGGCGTCTAAAAAAGATGAGGTGCTCGAAATGGGCATACATGTCGGGACTGTTGTGACATTCGCCGATGGACTGGATGAACTGAATGGAAAATACTATCTGGGCCGCGCGCTCGACAATCGCATGGGCGGGTTCATGATCGCGGAGGTGGCGCGTATGTTGCACGAAAACAATGTGCAGCTGCCATTTACCCTGTACGTGGTAAATGCGGTTCAGGAGGAGATCGGCTTGCGCGGTGCCGAAATGATCTCGCGCCGCCTGAAACCCCATCTCGCTATCTGTACCGACGTAACACACGATACCCAGTCGCCGATGTACAACAAAAAGGAGCAGGGTGATCTCAAATGCGGCGGCGGACCGGTCATCTGCTATGGCCCGGCGGTACAGAACAATGTGCGTGACCTGCTGATCAGTGTTGCGGAAGAGAAAAAGATCCCGTTCCAGCGTCAGGCAGTAAGCCGCTCAACCGGAACCGATACGGATTCTTTCGCTTACTCGACAGAAGGCATTGCTTCTGCATTGATTTCCCTGCCATTGAAGTACATGCATACTACGGTGGAAATGGTAGCCAAAGAGGATGTGCAGAATGTGATTCAGCTGATGTACGACGTGCTGCTTTCGCTGAAAGGAGACGAAGATTTCAGGTACATTAAATAGATTGTCAGTTCCACGCTGAGCGTAGCCGATGATGTCAAGCTGAGCGAAGTCGAAGCGCAAGCAATAACGTTTATCGCAATGATCCTTGACCGCCCAGTGCGTTCAGGATGACATTAGCGTCTTGGCTCAGCGTGGCATTTACACACACACATTCGTTAGCATACTTCATTACTTCATCAACATAACTGAAAAACAATGGACAACAGGGCACGCGGGCGCGGGGCCGCTATCAACACGCGCAACAAGTTCTTCAAGCACGAGATCGAGTACACAGCCGAAGACTGGCAGCAATGGGAAGATCCTGAAATTAACCCTAAAACACAGTTTATCGAAGAGGAATCCAAGACGCTCATGAGTGTTTCGGATAGTCCGGATCTCCCCAATTTCCACTCCATCAACCCCTATCGCGGCTGCGAGCATGGCTGTATCTATTGCTATGCCCGCAATTCCCATGAATACTGGGGCTTTTCGGCCGGGCTTGATTTCGAAACCAAGATCGTAGTTAAAAAGAATGCTCCGCAATTGCTTGAAAAGCTTTTTAACTCCAAAAAATGGGTGCCGCATCACATCCATATTTCGGGAAATACGGATTGCTACCAACCCGGCGAAAAAAAATACCGCATTACCCGGCAACTGCTCGAAATCTGCCTCCGATACCGGAATCCGGTGAGTATCCTGACCAAGAATGCATTGATCCTTCGTGATATCGACGTGCTGGAAAAGATGGCCAAACTGAACCTGGTCCACGCCGCGATCTCTATTACCTCGCTGAATGAGGACCTCAGAAGCGCGCTGGAACCGAGAACAGTAACAGGAAAACGACGTTTACAGGTGGTGAAGACACTCAGCGATGCCGGTATCCCAACGGGCGTTATGACAGCGCCCATCATCCCGGGCCTGAATGACCATGAGATCCCGTCGATCATTCAGGCCATTGCTGAGAATGGGGCGATCTGGTCGCATTACACCGTAGTGAGGCTGAACGGGGCGATTTCGATCTTATTCGATGAATGGATCCATCACCATTTTCCTGATCGGGCCGCCAAAGTGCTAAGCCAGATCAAGGAATGCCACGGCGGCGCTGTCAATGATTCACGGTTTGGTATCCGCATGGTGGGCGAGGGGAATTTTGCGGACCATATCCGGCAACTGCACGACCATTCGTGTCGTAAATATCTGGCCGGACGGGAGCTGCCGCCTTTGGATACTTCACAGTTTATGCGCGCCGGGCAGATGAAGCTGTTTTGATTTTTATTGCCACGAAGACACTGGCAGCATGAAATTCGTGCCTGCTTCGTGTCTTCGTGGTATAAAACCCCTATTTTAGCTCTTCCTAATCCTTACTCATGAAAACCATAGCACTCGCATTAAGCCTGACGGCATCGCTCGTCTTTAACGCCAACTGCGTTAATTCCACCTCCCAGAAAAGCCCCGCCATGGCGGATTCGCTTTCTGTCGCCGATGCTCAAAATACCGGTGGCCCGATAACAGGCGCAGATCAGACTTCGGAGTATCTGAAATATTTGAAAGGTAAAAAGGTCGGTATTGTCGTCAACCAGACTTCCATTCTGGGAGATAAGCCGTTGGTTGACAGTTTAGTGGCTTTGGGTGTCAATATAGTGACCATATTTGGACCTGAGCATGGCTTTCGGGGTACAGCCAGCAACGGTGACAAAGTGAACGACAGCGTTGACCCTAAGACCGGCATACCGGCGATCTCGTTGTATGGAAAACTGAAAAAACCAACCAAAGAACAGATGGCCGCCATCGATCTGATGATCTTTGATATCCAGGACGTGGGCGCACGCTTCTATACGTACATCAACACGCTTGGACACGTAATGGAGGCATGTGCAGAGCATAACAAGGAAATGCTGATCTTCGACCGTCCGAATCCCAATGGATTTATGGTGGACGGACCCGTTCTCGAAGATCACCTGCATTCGGGGATCGGGATGTATAAAATTCCCATTACGCACGGCCTCACCGTTGCCGAGTTTGCCCAAATGATCAATGGGGAAGGCTGGCTTCCGAACAAAATGCAGTGTAGACTGA
The DNA here is from genome assembly GCF_059568735.1 of Dyadobacter ginsengisoli DSM 21015. Classification (NCBI taxonomy): domain Bacteria; kingdom Pseudomonadati; phylum Bacteroidota; class Cytophagia; order Cytophagales; family Spirosomataceae; genus Dyadobacter; species Dyadobacter ginsengisoli. The sequence continues at coordinate 214,946 of NZ_JCANTY010000003.1, read as the reverse complement.
AAATTATAAAGGTCGCCAATTACACGCACGAAACTCCCTACACGTTACCGGTGATGCCCTCACCCAATCTCAATACGCAGCAGTCTGTCATGCTCTATCCGCATATATGCATGTTTGAGGGCACAATTGTCAGCCAGGGGCGCGGAACTTATATGCCCTTCACCGTACTGGGCGCGCCATTGCTGAAAGGGAAGTATGATTTTTCGTTTACGCCGCACAGTATCAAGGGGATGAGTGAAACTCCCTTGCATCAGGACACGGAATGCTACGGCCTTGATTTACGGAAGTATGATATGCAGCACATCCAAAAAAGTGCGAAAATCAACCTGAAATGGCTTGTCGAGCTATACAACGCATATCCTGATAAAGCCAGGTTCTTCGATATGAGCCAAAGCAAACAAATGGGCAACTTCGACAAGCTGGTCGGAACCGAAAATCTGAAAAAGCAGATCATCGCAGGCGTGTCCGAAGAGGAAATACGGAAAAGCTGGGAGCCCGGGCTTGGGCAGTTTAAGGCCATGCGGAAAAAGTATCTCATTTATCCCTGAGGGCATTAAACACAAAACATCCCTGGGAAATCTCCCAGGGATGTTTAATTATTCTCAACGATATTTAATTAAAACTAATGGAATGATTTAGTTTAGGTTTGGTATGGTAAAATATGGTGTGCGTTTGAAAACAAATGTGTGCATAATGTTCAATATCATGCCAAAATGCTCAACCGACAATATATACGTTATAAGGAGTGAAACAGATGCCTGGACCTCATAAAAAACTTCAAATTTAATGAAGCCCAGGCTTTCTGTCGGGGTAAAATATATATGTAATAATAGAAGAGGGTGTTTACGTATTATAAAATTACTTCGTAGTGAGGTCCTCTACAAATCAAAGTGGTGAAGTGTAACTTTTTTGGGGTGAAGTATGGGAATATGTAAGCGACGTTTATTTCGCAGTTACAAAGGATGATCAGGAGAAAGTTTTAACGCGGCTTAGCAGCTCGTTGCGGTTATCATTGGTGATCGGAATCTCAATGTCGTTGATCATTACATGCACGTAATCAATGGCGGTGATCGCATTGAGATTGATGATAAATGACTTGTGAACCCGGAAAAAGTAGTTTGGCGGCAGCTGCTGAAGCATATTTTTCAGCGTTTCACGGATCGTGTATTTCTTCTTGGTGGTATGCAGTTCGAGATAGTTATCATCGCTCCGGATATACAAAATGTCCGAAAGCATAATTTTGGTGAACATGTGCTTTTCCTTGATAAACAGCGCATCTTTGATCACCGTTGTGTCTTCCTTTTCCTCTGAGGTCGTTTCTCCGGCCAGCGCCGCCAGTCGATAGTTTTTCAAAGCCAGTTTTACCGCAGTATACACGGTGATTTTCTGAAATGGCTTTTGCAGAAATGCGTGCGGAGCGGCCTGTAAGGCGGCATTTACGACCGCAATATCTTCGTGTGCAGAAAGAAAGAGAAACGGGATCCGGAAGTTTTCCCGGATGTAATGGGCCAGATCGATACCGGTCTGATAGCCGTTCAGGTTGATATCCAGTACCGCTAAATGAAACACCTTGCTGCTCAGCATTTCTGTCGCGGTGGTATAGTCTGTCGCGATATCGTTGGCTTCATAGCCGAAACCATTCAGCAAAAATTGAAGATGTTTGGCAATAATGAAGTCGTCCTCAACGATTAGAATGTTCATCTTATATGTAAGTAGTCAGCCTGACCCGCAGTAAATGTGATGTAAAAAAGATCTGTCTTTGACGGCAACCCCGGCTTGTATTGAACCGAAGCTACAAATAATAAGATAATATACGAATTAATTGCAATGCGGGATCTACTTGTCCGGCCCTATTTATCAGGTGCAGCGGAGTGTTTCAAGTAACCTGAGTTTAAAATAAATGCAAAATACGCTCTGAGACAAATGTTTGCGAGGTCGTAGCAATAGTTTTACACGAATTTGGGGTCCTGTTTGTTTCGATTTGAATTTTTATTGTTTAATAAAATATTGGTAAAGTGATGTTGCGCTTTGGACATTGCTGGAATTTTTTTAAGTCAGATACATCCGGACAATCTGCAACCGCGTATATGAGGGCAGATGATTGTTAACATCACAGATACCCCCAGCAATGATTCCTTGTAGACTGTCGGTTTCCGGACAGTGGCGCGCCTTACCATAGCTCCATTCCTGTCAGGGATGAAGTTTCGCTTTAACGGAGTTCGTTTTTCCGAATCACTTTTAATTCTTTTCAAGTTTATTTAAACTTTTACCTCATGCAAGTTTCTATGTTGGATCCTTGCAGGTTCAGAAGCGTACTTCTGGGCCTGTCGCTGCTACTTTGTGCGCTGGGCAGCTTTGCCTCCAGTCACCGGGAGGCGCCCCTGATTTCCAATGATCCGCTGGCCGATAATACGGATCTCTATGCGTTTAAAAGCCCGGACGATCCCAATTCGATCACGATTGTTGCCAATTACATTCCTTTTGAGTCGCCCGAGGGCGGACCTAATTACTTCAATTTCGGGCCTAACGTCCACTATGAGATTCATATCAAAAACAGGGCAGGAACGCCGGGAGATGATATAACTTACCGGTTTACGTTTTCGAGCATCAATGAGGACCCCACGACTTTTTTCAACATCCGGTTAGGGAAGCAAAATCTCAGGACGACCTACCGATGTGAGAAAAGTACCGACGGCGGTCAGACTTTCACGACCATTATTGCAAACGGTGTAGTCCCCCCGAACAACATCGGCCCGCGTTCCATCGAAGGCAAAACAGTCGGCCTGGAAGCTCCTGATTACAATTCGCTCGTTGAGAAGGCGATCGCCACCGCCTCCAGCGGGGAAAAGGTGTTCTGCGGCCCTGTTGATGATCCGTTCTTCGTAGACCTGGCCGGAGCTTTCGATGCTGGTAACTTCAGGCCGGAAGGAAACACCACGAATGCCCCCAAAGACGGTTTGAGCCGTTTCAATGTTCACACCATCGCCTTGAAAATCCCGGTAGATCTTTTGCAAAAGGACGGTAAAAATGTGAGGCAGGCTTCGAGCATTCTCGATCCCGATTTTGTGATCGGTGTATGGGCATCGGCGAGTCGGCAGATGATCAAAACGCTTTACAACGGAGGGGACGTGGGTTATGATGGCCAGTATGTGCAAGTATCACGCCTGGGTATGCCGCTGACCAACGAGGCGGTTATCCCGTTGGGAATGAAGGATAAATGGAATTCGGTGACGCCTTATGGAGGCAATGATCTCCAATTCGCCCAATACTTCAAGAATCCGGAACTGGCTTTGTATATGGACGATTCCAAATTCGGGGCGGCAGCTCCTTCGTTGAGCGCCTTGCGTATCCAGTCCAATTCATTGGGCGCATTTGATTTCCGTAACGGCAGAGATGGTCTGTATGGGTTAAAAGGTACTTCGGCATTGACCGGCACCGCGCTGGACGATGCAGTGTTCGGCACCTTGCTGCTACCTGATCACGCAAGTCCGAGAGCGGTGGATTTGTTACCTATATTTTACACCGGTGTACCCAACCTGGCTCCCTATCAGCTTGCGACAGGCAAAAACAACAATCCGCTGGCCAAAGGCAAACCATTTATCCACAATTTCCTTCCTACGCTGGGAGATATGCTGCGGCTCAACATGGCTGTACCGGCTACGCCTAGAAACGATCCCAAATTCAGTTCCCTGGGTCTTGTGCAGGCGGCTGTTCTGGGTATCACAGATCCTGCTTACAACGCTTCCACTGATTTACAATGGATACCCAATATGGACGGATTTCCGAATGGGCGGCGGCTGGAAGATGACGTAACGACCATCGAATTACAGGCAGTTTCCGGCGTGGTACTCGCGGCGGTTGGGTTGTTCTACGACGACGCCACTGCACAGGCACCGGTTTCCCCGCAATTACTGAGTGTGTTGACCTTCAATGCCGGACCGACAAAGAATGACGTCGAGCTGAAAGATACATTCCCGTACCTGGCAAACCCCTGGCGAGGTTATGATTATCCCGAAAAAGCACGTTTCTGACCACACTTATCAAGCGCAAAATATATATGAAAAATCTTTTATATCTGATCGGAATACTGGCTGTCATCTGCATCGGTTCCGGTCGGTCGGTGGCTTCGTCACACCGTGAGGCACCCCTGATTTCAACAGACCCATTGGCGGATAATACCGATGTATATGCATTCAAAAGTCCGGTTAATAAGGAGAATGTAGTTCTGGTAGCCAACTATATACCATTCGAACATCCGGCGGGTGGCCCTAACTGGTATTCTTTCGGCGAAAATATCCGCTATGAGATCCATGTCGATAACAATGCGGCAACACCCGGCGCGGATATCGTTTACCGTTTCACTTTCAAAAAGATGAATGAGGACCCGTCGACCTTCTTTCTCATCCGGCTGGGTAAAGAGAATCTCAAAACCACCTACACCTGCGAACGGAGCACCGACGGCGGAAATAGCTTCACGACGATTGTTTCCGATGGTATCGTGCCGCCGCCGCATATCGGTCCGCGATCCATAAAGAGCAGTCTGGTGGGTTTGGGATCGGATTACAACACCCTGGTCAACAACGCGATTATGACAGCCAGCAGCGGGGAAAAGATATTCTGCGGGCCTGTGGATGATCCCTTCTTTGTGGATCTGGGAGGCATTTTCGATTTGGGTAATGTGCGTCAGGCCGGTGGCAGAGATGGTGTCGCCAAGTTCAACTGCCACTCCATTGTGATCGAGGTGCCGGTATCGACACTGCAAAAAGGCCACAAAACTGTGGCCGAAGCGGCAAACATCCTCGATCCTGATTATGTGATCGGCGTTTACGCATCATCGAGCCGTAAGAAGATCACTACGTTATACAATGGGGGTGATGTGGGCTACGATGGCGAATGGGTGCAGGTATCGCGGCTGGGGATGCCGCTGACCAATGAGGCCGTGATCCCAATTGGTATGAAAGACAAATGGAATGCGACTTCACCAGCCAACGACCTGCAGTTCGCCAAATACTTCACCAACCCTGAACTGGGGCTTTATATGGATGATTCACAATTCGGTGGTGCCGTTCCCGGCCTGGCTGCCTTGCGTATCCAAAGCAAATCGCTGGGATCGTTTGATTTCAGGAATGGAAAAATGGGACTTTACGGTTTGAAAGGCAATGCGGCGCTGGATGGCACGGCGCTATCCGAGGCGGCCTTCGGAAGTGTGCTGCTTCCCGACGCAACGAGCCCGCGCGCAGTGGATATCTTGCCGATTTTTTACACCGGTGTGCCCAATCTGCCGCCTTACCAGCTGGCGACCGGTAAGGACGGTAATCCACTGGCGGTTGGTAAGCCATTTATTCATAACTTTTTACCTACACTTGGAGACTGGCTCCGTTTGAATATGGCAGTTCCCGCTACGCCGCGCGACGATCCGAAATTCAGTTCGCTGGGGTTGGTACAGGCCGCTGCACTTGGTTTGACGGATCCGGCCTACAATGCTACCAAAGACCTGCAATGGATCCCCAACATGGACGGCTTTCCCAATGGTCGTCGGCTGGAGGACGATGTTGCCACCATTGAGTTGCAGGCTGTCGGAGGCGTCGTATTGGCTGCCATTGGCTTATGGTATGACGATTTTGTTCCGGGAACCTCTGCCAGTCCGGTAACGCCTAACCTGCTGAATGTCCTGACGTTTAACGCAGGGGTTACGAAAAATGACACCATATTGAAACAGCAATTCCCCTACCTGCAGAATCCTTGGCCAGGCTTCCGCGGGCCCGGCTATGAAGGCCCGAAACCGGGTGGTATGGAGCCCCTGGCTGTTACAATCCGTAATTTCGATTGTCTCAGCGGTGGCTTTATGTTTGGCCATACCGGTGGCAATCCCGGTCTGACGGTCGAGTATTCGGCAGCCGGTGTTGTGAATGGTGTATGGGGAACTACTGTCATCCGGATGGTGGAATCTGAACTCTTCAGGGATGACAATAGCAGTGGTGTACTGCTGTTGAAAGCGAGGTATGTTGGTGATCCGTCTTCGGAGGTTAGAATGGAGTTTGACTTCCGCGCCCACTGCGGCAGAAAGAACTCGCGTATGGGAGCGCCTGAAGCCGGAGAACAGCCGGTTCCGTTAAGTGCCGTGGTCATGGGTAATCCAAGCAACGGAGATGAAGTAACGATCGTCATCAAAGGTGCTGCGGGCAAGGCGGTAACGTTGGACCTGGCCAATAGCAGAGGACAAGTGATCGGAAAGCAGACCATAACAAAAGCTGTTTCCAATGAAAAACGTGTCGTGAAGCTGAGCGGTCAGCCAGGTATTTACTATCTGAGGGTAATGACCGCCGATGATCGGCACACAGTTAAGATCCTGCGTAAATAACCCATTTTGTTTCAAAATCCTGAGGGTTAGGAGTACCCGCTTAGCCCTCGGGATTTGAACAGTTTCTCTCATTCCTTCCGCAATTTTATCCGGACATTTCCATGAAAACTACCCCTGCAATTTTCCTTTTTATACTGTTGATTACGCTTTTTGCCTGTGGTGAGCAAAAGGGCAGCCGATCCTCCGTTGAAAAGCCGTCTATAAGCGTCGAAATTCCCGCTTTGTTTGAAAGACAAGGAGCGCTCGCTTCGGCTACCGAATGGCCAAAGACCCGCGAAAAAGTAGAAGAATTGACTACGAAAATCCGTGAAAAACCGGGCGATGTAAAACCGCGTCTTCAACTGGCCGTAATTTACCTCTCGGAGGCGCGCATAACCGGCGAGCATCCCTATTATTACCCGGCTGTGCTGAAAATACTCGACGATGTGCTGGTTATCGAACCAAAGAATTTTGAGGCGACGACATTCAAAGCATCGGTGAAAATGTCGCAGCACCGGTTTGGGGATGCCCGCCAGCTTGCGCAGCAGGCACAGCAAATCAACCCGGATAATGCTTACGTGTATGGGGTACTGGTCGACGCTAATGTCGAGTTGGGTAATTATAGCGAGGCGGTGGCGATGTCTGACAAAATGCAGGCATTGAAGCCTTCGCTGGAAGCCTATTCCAGGGTCTCTTACCTGAGGGAAATCTATGGTAATTATCCCGGCGCAATCGAGGCAATGAAACTGGCAGTGGAAGCAGGTTTGCCAGGTTCGGAACCGCAATGCTGGGCAAAGAGCACACTGGGGCACTTGTACGAAACAACGGGCCAGGTGAAACAGGCCGAAGTCCAATACCGTGAAATCCTGGCAATGCGTCCCAGCTATGCATTCGCGTTACGTGGGCTCGCGCAGGTCCATAAAGCGAACAAACAATATGACCAGGCGTTGGCGGAACTGGAAAAGGCAGCGGAGATTATGCCCGAATTTTCCTTTCATGAAGAGATGGCAGATATATATGCATTGCAGGGGAAAAAGGAAAAGGCCGCTGGCAAGTACCGCGAAGTAGTCAAAATGTTGGGTGAAGATGCACGTTCAGGCCATACGGTTGACCTGGAACTTTGTAAACTATACACGAAGACAGGTCAACTGGATTCTGCCATTGTCTACGGTTTAAAGGAATATGCTAAAAGACCTGGAAATATCGATGTCAATCATGCATTGGCTCACGCCTACTTCCGGGATGGGAACAATATAAAAGCACAACAGCATGTTCAGGCGGCTTTAAGAACAGACAATAAGGATCCTCAATTACTGCAGGTAGCCGGCTCCATTGAAATGGCGATGGGAAATAAGGTACAGGGTAACCGGTTACTGGTGCAGGCAAAGAAAACAAATCCTAGATTTGTACTCTGACAGCACGAAATAAATCCCTGGTTTATATTAGCCATTATCAGCTATGAAAAGATTTATACTGATGTTTTGCCTTTTTGTTACAAGCTTTACCGCCTACGCCCATTTGGGCGGTATAACAGGTGTGGTTTACGATCAGGCAACACAGTTGCCGCTGAAAGACGTAACCGTGCAGTTGTCCGGGTCGGGTAAAACGACGACGACTAATGAGTTGGGGCAATACCGGTTCAAGGATCTGGTGGCAGCCCGATACAAAGTGGAACTTTCGCATGTCAGTTTCAAATCACAGGTCCTGGAAGTGACTGTCCAGGATGACGAAACGTCATTTCTTAAGACCCTGCTCGTGAATGCGGATGTGGAACTGGGTGAAGTGACGGTTTCGTCGAGGCGTGCGCATGATCAGCAGCTGATTAATAGTCTGGATATCCGGCTGAGGCCTATTACCAACTCTCAGGAAATCCTGAGGATGGTGCCGGGCCTGTTTATCGGGCAACATGCGGGGGGTGGCAAGGCCGAGCAGATTTTTTTGCGTGGCTTCGATCTCGACCATGGAACGGACATCCGTCTGACAGTCGACGGAATGCCTGTCAATATGGTCTCGCATGCGCACGGGCAGGGTTACGCCGATCTGCATTTCGTGATCCCGGAACTGGTAAAGGCCGTTGATTTTAAAAAGGGACCTTACACAACTGATAAAGGTAATTTTGCAACTGCCGGCTGGGCTGATTTCCGTACCCGGGATGCGCTCGATAAGTCTTTCGTAAAGATAGAAGCGGGACAGTTTGACACCTATCGTGCCGTGGCAGGTATCGACTTGCTGGGGCAGAAGGGGAGAAACCGGAACCAGTCCGCCTACATCGCGTCGGAATACTCTTTTACTAATTCCTATTTCGATAACCCGCAGGATTTTAACCGCCTGAACCTGGTAGGGAAATACCATGGTCACATCGCACCCAATACCAATCTGACCCTAACCGCCTCGACGTTCTGGAGTAAATGGAACCACTCCGGACAGATTCCCGACAGGGCTATCGATTCGGGCCTGATCGGTTTTTACGGATCCGTCGACCCGACAGAGGGAGGTGAGACGAGCCGGACCAATTTCAATGTGCAGTTTGTGACGGTTACCCCGGCCAACTATGTAATCAAGAATCAGGTTTTTTATAGCAACTACAATTTCGAGCTCTATTCCAATTTTACCTTTTTTCTGGAAGACTCCCTGAACGGTGATCAGATTCGTCAGAAGGAGCGACGCAACCTTTTTGGCTACAACGGGAGTATTTCAAAGGAGAAGTTTTTTGGGAAAACCAATTGGGTAACGACGTTGGGTGTGCAATACCGTCAGGATGTAACGCACAGGACCGAGCTTTCCCACACTAAGAATCGTACGGAAACGCTTGATCCTTACCAGCTTGGGGATATCAATGAGCTGAATGCCGCTGTGTATGCCGACGAGGTAGTACAGATCGATGACAGGTTCTCGATCAATGCCGGGGTTCGGCTGGACTATTTCAGAGACCAATATCAAGACCTGCTGCTCCAACCGGTAAGGAAACGGCACGCTGCTGATGCGATAGTTTCTCCCAAACTCAACCTTTACTATACTTTTAACCCGCGTGTACAGCTTTATCTGAATTCGGGCAAAGGGTTTCATTCCAACGATACCCGGGTGGTGGTACCGCAGGGAGGCAAACAGATCCTGCCGGGCGCCTATGGCTCCGATTTGGGAATTATTTTCAAGCCCTTTCCCAAAATGCTCATCAATGTTGCCGCCTGGTATCTTTGGCTGCAGCAGGAGTTTGTATACGTAGGAGATGCGGGTGTGATTGAGCCGAGCGGGAAATCGCGACGCCAGGGGCTCGACCTGTCTATCCGCTATCAGCTAATCAGAACGCTTTATGCTGATGCGGACTTCAGTACCGCTAAACCACGCGCAATCGGTGAAATAGAAGGGACGGACCGTCTCCCGCTGGCACCGGTTTTTACATCCACCGGAGGGTTGTCATTGCAAATGCCGAACGGATTGAATGGATCGCTGCGCTACCGTTATATGGCCAACCGTCCGGCCAATGAGGACAATTCTATCGTTGCCAAAGGCTATTTCGTGACCGATTTGCAGCTGAATTATTCCAAAAGCCGCTACAACGTCGGGCTTTCGGTCCAGAACCTTTTTAATAAACGCTGGAAGGAGACCCAGTTTGCTACCGAAAGCCGGTTGCAAAACGAAAAAGAGCCGGCAGAGGAAATTCATTTTACCCCGGGAACTCCCTTTTACGCCCGGCTGGCCCTGACATTGTTTTTTTGAAATGACCTGTCACAAATTCTTATGACGGCCGGTAATAGCGAAGAGGGCCGCAATCACTGCAAGACCGCCGAAGAACCAGAGACTGAGTATCTGATTATAGTAAACGATCGCAACCAGGCACAGCGCCGAGAGTACCAGCGCGATCGCGGGAAAGTAAGGATAGGCAGGTACCGTGAACGGACGCTCGAGCGCAGGTTCCTTGGAACGCAACGCAAACAGCGCGACCATACTGATGATGTACATCACAACTGCACCCAACGCCGCGAGGATAATGACCTGATCGGTGGTACCCAGCAGAAGTGCGACGCACCCCGCGATCCCCCCGGCTACTAGCGCCCAATGCGGCGTCTGAAAACGCGCATTGACATTCCCCAAAAAAGAAGGCAGGTATCCCTCCCTTGCCAGAGCGAAAATTTGACGGGAATAGCCGATCACCGTACCATGGAAGGAGGCGATGAGTCCGAAAAGGCCCAGGCTGGCAAATAGCTGGGTAAGTCCGCTGTCGCGGCCCAGGACGATGCCTAAAGCAGCCGGAAGAGGGTAGTCGATATTGGCCAATTGCTGCCAGGGCGCGATGCCGCCGGTGAATATCATGACCGCCAGCGCCAAAACCACCAATGTAAGGATGCCGTATATATATCCGCGTGAAATCGTTCTTTTGGGATCTTCGACCTCTTCCGCCACCATTGCTACGCCTTCTATCGCCAGGTAAAACCAGATGGCAAACGGCAACGCAGCAAAAACACCGCCCCAGCCGAATGGCATCGGTTCGGCGATAAACGTTTCATACGAGAAATGCGGCGCCACAATGCCGATATAAATCAGTAGCTCCACCACCGCCAGCACGGTTACAACCAGCGAAAACATAGCCGATTCCTTGATCCCGAGGAGATTGATCACTATGAAGATCGCATAACAAGCAAACGCCACATGGAGTACTTCAAGTGAAGGGTAAAGAAAGTGGCTGTAACTGCCCAGGGCGAATGCAATAGCGGGCGGCGTCACCAGGAATTCGATTAGCGTGGCATAGCCTGCAATGAGCCCTCCCCACCAACCGAATGCACGATAAGCATAGGAAAACGGCCCGCCTGCCTGCGGGATAGAGGTGGTCAGTTCGGTGAAACTGAAGATGAATGTCACATACATAATGGTCACCACCAATGTTGCTATCAGAAACCCGATGGTGCCCGAAACACCCCAGCCGTAGTTCCAGCCGAAATATTCACCGGAAATGACGAGCCCCACGGCAATGGCCCAGAGATGGATTGGTTTAAGTACTTTTTTGAGAGCAGCAGTTTGTTCAGCAGACATGAAAGACGGTTTGGACCTATTGAAATCAGTACAATATAGTCTATAACTCTTCCAAAGCCATTTAATACCATTGAAAAAATAGAACCAGCCGTAGTTTCTTCGGAGAAATTATCTGGGGGCAGTACGAAGATAGTCGCCGAGCTCCCGGACCTTGTCGGTGTTGAGGTAGTCGACGCCCAAAGCCATCATGGTTTTCCAGGTATTGATATTGTCCGGTGTAGCCCAGATCCTCACTTTTTTGCCGAGGTCATGCACCTGGCCGATCATTTTCTGAATCGCCTTTTTATCCTTTTCGGGTAGCGGTCCTTCGCCATTCCATTTCGAGTACTTTTGAAAAGCCTGGCTGATGAGGCCTATGTGCGCCATCTGAGCGGCAGTATAGGTGTTTTCAGGACGGCCATCAAAATAGATGAATTTAGGATATTGCTCAAAAGCCGTCGCATCGGGTACATTTCCGCTGACGACGATCCTGACCGTGCCAGCCGGCGCCAGTATTTTCTGATGCGGTTCCAGCTCTTTAATCAATGCGGCGAGTGTTTCATGACCGGCGGTTTTGAGGTCGATCAATAGTTGCAGCACAACGTCTTCCTGTGCGTAGATATGGCCGCTGTTTTTTTCAGTCTGTTCCAGGATCGGTTTCAGGTAGAGACTGGCAAATGTGCGATCTGAGCGAATGTCTTTCAGGTTATGTGCCACAAAAAGCGTATCGTTGACCAGAAAGATATCGGCTTCAACCGAACCGAATTGCTGTTCGTAGGCATCGGCGAATGCACGCTTTCTTTCGTAGTCGTTATGCGAATGCGCCTGCGCCGTGGTGTAGGCTTTAATGCTTTGGGCCGTAATGAGTTGGATTGGCGCCAATATGCTGATGAAGAGCGTAACGAATAATTTCATGGACACATTGAGAATAGATGAGACGGGGGAATTAAATCGATAACGCAATCTTTACCTGTTTGATTTCGGATCGGAAGAATTTTATATTGATTTTTTGGGATTAAAGAAACAAATTTTCAAACAGGGAGGGGACAATCTTAGAATATCGTTTATTTTTAGCCCAACTTATTACAAACAGAAACTAGGCAAATCGGCACCTGCATGAAACAAAGCTCTCCCTTATTCCGTAAAAAAACGGTTGATCAAATTCTGAAAGATGCCCATTCGGGAAGCGAGGGAGGGCTTGCCAAAATTCTTGGCGTTCGGGATCTTGTGTCATTAGGAATAGCCGCGATCATTGGGGCGGGCATTTTCAGCACTATTGGTATCGCGAGCTATAACGGCGGGCCGGCTGTTTCCCTGTTATTTGTCTTTACTGCCGTTGCCTGCGTTTTTACGGCATTGTCTTATGCGCAATTTGCGAGTACTGTGCCAGTGTCCGGCAGTGCATACACGTATGCATACGTGGCCTTCGGAGAACTGTTTGCCTGGATCATTGGCTGGGCTTTGATTCTCGAATACGCTGTTTCCAATATGGTGGTAGCCATTTCTTGGTCCCAGTATTTTGTGAGTATGCTAAACGGCTTTGGCATCAGCATGCCAGGCTGGCTTACAATGAACGGGCAGTCGGCCCGCGAAGCATTCTTGAAAATGCAGACTTCGGGTGCGTCTGCATTATCTGAATATGAGCGTTTCGCAGCCGGGGCGTATGAGAATGCTCCCACAATCGGCGATTTTCATATACTGCTCAACCTTCCGGCCGGATTGGTAACATTATTGATCACGGCGCTCGTCTATATCGGGATACGGGAATCCAGAACGGCAAGTAACATTATGGTTGTCTTGAAGATCGGGGTTGTATTATTGGTGATTCTGGCGGGCGCATTTTACGTGAAACCCGAAAATTGGTCCCCTTTTGCCCCTAATGGTGTGAAGGGCGTGCTAAGTGGGGTTGCCTCCGTGTTTTTTGCATTTATTGGATTCGATTCTATTTCAACAACGGCGGAGGAATGCCGTAACCCGCAACGGGACATGCCCAGGGCAATGATTTATTGTCTTATTATTTGTACCGTTCTTTACGTGCTGATCACGTTGGTGCTGACCGGGATGGTCAATTATACCGAACTTAAAGTGAGTGATCCGCTGGCTTTCGTATTTCAGAAAAATGGCCTGGACTTTATGGCGGGAGTCATTTCGGTCAGTTCCGTGATCGCCATTACCAGCGCATTGCTCGTGTATCAGCTGGGCCAGCCGAGGATCTGGATGACCATGAGCCGTGACGGGCTGCTGTGGAAGCGTTTTTCCAAAATCCACCCCAAATACCAGACACCTTCTTTCGCCACAATCGTGACCGGTTTTGTAGTCGGAATCCCGGCTTTGTTTTTCAAAATGGATTTCTTCGTGGACCTGACGAGCGTCGGGACCTTCTTTGCATTCATCCTCGTTTGCGGAGGGGTACTTTACCTGGATCACAAGGGCATTTCCGCACGTTCGAAATTCAAGGTCCCTTATATCAATGGAAAGTACCTAGTAGGCGCGCTGTTCGTGGTGGCGGTGGCAGGGTTGTTTGTTTACGGGCAGGAGGTGATCGGAGAATGGCGGACCCTGAGCTTTACCGAAATCATGGAGCATAAGCTTCTGACCATTATTTTCTGGATCACCTGGTGCACGTTTTCAATATTGAGTTTTCAGCATAATTTTTCTGCGCTTCCCGTGGCCGGAATCCTCACCAATCTGTACCTGATGACCGAGCTGGGGGCTTCCAACTGGTTGATTTTCGTGATATGGCTGGCGATCGGGTTGGTAATCTATTTCAGCTACGGCTACAAACAGAGTAAGCTGGCAAAAAAATAGGGAAGTTGATCAACTTCCCGGGGCTTACTGTTTCTCGATTTTCAGAAGTATCGAATAGTTTTCTTTCGTTCTCGCCGAATCGATGTGCGGATAGGGATTTACCGCTGAGAGAATGATCCGGTAGTTTTCTCCGGCAAATTTCTTCACCAGGGTATCGGAGCCGTCTGTGCCGTTCCCACAGTCACCGAGACACATTTTAGCGTGTTCCTTGATGCCACCCTCTGTGGAGACACCTGAAAATAGCAGATCGACCATCGCCCTTCCTCCCCAGACACAAACCACTCCCTCCGGACACCGGCTGTCCTCGATCTCGAAGAATGTCAGCGTCGCTTTGGGCACGTCATTCAGTGTAACGGATTCTTTATACCTGAGACCTTCCTCTTTCTTGTCGACACCTGTACTTTTGCAGGCCCATGCCATCATGGCCGTCAGCACAAACAGGTACTTTTTCATAGGGTTTCAATTTAGGTTTCAGGCAAGACAAAGGTTTCCTGCAAATCGTTGTAACACCTTGAAACGATGTGTTTCAATACATACGTCTCATCAGAGAGGGGTGATTGAATGCCTAGAAAATCAGTGTAAAAACGGTCCCTTTCCCTACCTGGGATTCCACGTCTAACTGGCCATTGTGTTGCTGCAATATCTGCCGGGAAAGGCTCAATCCGATCCCGGAGCCGGTCTTTTTCGTGGTGTAGAATGGGATGAAAATATTTTCAAGGGCTTCCGGTTCGATCCCATCCCCGTTATCCGCGACTTCGATCAGGGTTGTACCGTCGACATGGTACGCGGAGAGCGTAATGAGTCGGTCGGTTTGGGTGGAGAATGCCTCAGACGCATTCTTGATGAGGTTAATCAGCACCTGCTGAATCTGGCTGGCATCGGCTTTGATTGTCAGCGTTTCCGGTTTTACAGTCAATTTCCACAGTACACCGGATTGGGTAAGATCCGTTTGCAGAAGCTGCAACACCTCCTGCAACGTTTCGGCCACACTGAGTGTTGCGAAAACCGGCTTGGGTAGAGTGGTGAAGTCGCGGTAGGCATTCACGAACTGCATCATGCCTTTGCTGCGCTTTTCGAGGGTGGATAGAGCTTCCTTCAGGTCGTTGACGGCCTCCTGGTCGGTCGTGGATCGTTCAATATCTTCATTCACAATCAGGCGCATGGTGCCTACCAGCGACACAATAGGCGTCATGGAGTTCATGATCTCATGCCGCAATACGCGTGTGAGGTTTTGCCAGGATTCAATTTCCTGCTGTTGTAATTCTGTTTGGATATTTTGTAAGACTACAATCTTGACCCACATTCCGCGCAACTGTATCGCAGCCGCCTGCAACGCAAGGGGCTGGTCGGAGGGAGTGCGGTATAGGTCGCGGACACCGGTGTCGAGGTCGGAAATGAGCTCGTACAGGCGCGGATGTTTGTCTTTGAGCTCGATCAACTGATGCAACCGGTAAATGCCGAGCATCCGTAATGCCGCATTGTTGATGAGGTTAACCTGCCCGTTGGCGTCGAAAGTGATCAGTCCGGTACCGATGTGCTGTACGATGGTATTCAGATATTGCAGGTTGGCCTCTTTCTCCGCCCGTGCCTGCCGGAATGCCAGCAATACCTCATTAAACTGCTGATTCAGTTCCTTGAACGTCCGGCCCATCTTGTTGTCTGACCGGAAGTTGATCGTGAAATCGGAGTAGCGGACGGATTCGAGGAAATAGGTCAGTTTACGGTTGACATTCGTGACGTACTGGTACAGCAGCGACGCCTGGATGAAAATGAAAATAGTGCCGAGAATGTACACCAGTGTTTCGTTGGTATGCTTGGATGCGAGCCACGCGAGGGCAATGACGCTCAGGACAATTACGAATATCCTGATCATAATCATAATACTAAAATGCCGGAGTCCGATCATGCAGGGTCAACGAAAAGGGTGTAGGTTAGTTTTCAATCACGCTCTGAGGCACACCCGACATTTCACGCAGGATGAATTTTTCAAGCGAAGGTATTTTATAGTGTGCCAGGTCAAACTTTCTGTCTTCAAAAACTTCCGCCGCAGGTACCGAGATCGTGATCATACCGGCTGCATGTGCCGCGCGCAAACCCGCGTGGGAGTCTTCAAATGCAATACACTCTTTGGGCGACAGGCCAAGCTTTTTAGCCGTAGTAAGATAAACCGCCGGATGGGGTTTGGTGTGTTCTTCGAGCTCGCCCGAATGCCAGGTGTCAAAATAGTCAATAATTTCCAGTCTTTTTAACACGCCTTCGATGAGGTCCATGTGGGATGCCGAGGCGACAGCCAGTTTGAGTCCCTGTTTTCTCAATGTTTTTACCAATGCGATGGCGCCGGGCATGGCTATTGCGTGGGCAAGGATATCATGGTGTGCTTTTTCAAGTATTTCATTTTCAAGCTCTTCGAATGAAGGGGTATTCCACGGCTGGATCTTATGGCAGAGGTCGAGGAATAGTTTGATAGATAGGCCAGTGCTTTGGATACGAAGCGCTTCGGTAATCTCAAAATTTACTTTTTGCATGGTGGAGCGGGCTGCTTCGGTCCACATAGGTTCCGAATCGATCAGTAACCCGTCCATGTCGAAAATGGCTGCTTTGATCATTATTAGGTGAGTGTTGTGTCTCCGCCGGTTTGGGTGAAACGATTTTTGATAACCACCCAAAACTACTACATTCGCAGGTAAGAATGGCTTTGGGGGTGTCCAAAAAGGACTGAGAGCATACCCTTTGAACCTGAAACAGTTGATGCTGTCGTAGGAAAAAGCGCTGGCCCCCGGGCTCCTTTTTAATTAAAACCTGCATACTGCAGGTGCAGTTCCCCGCCTATCGTCCATTCCGATCATTGACCAATAAAACATTAGAATAATGGGTATCCTACTCGAAACCAATCTTCAAAACCTGCGCGCATCGGCACCGCTGGTTCATAATATTACCAATTTTGTAGTCATGAACTTCACCGCGAATGCGTTGCTGGCGATAGGCGCCTCGCCTGTGATGGCGCATGCGGCCGAGGAGGTGGAGGATATGGTGGGCATTGCAGGGGCACTGGTGGTGAACATCGGGACGTTGTCGCCGCAATGGGTGGAAGGGATGAAACTGGCCATGAAAAAGGCTGCCGCCTCAGGCAAACCCATCATCCTGGACCCGGTAGGGGCCGGCGCTACACCCTACCGCAACCGCGTATTGACCGAACTGCTTGCGACGGCTTCGCCGACGATCATCCGTGGCAATGCTTCGGAGATTCTTGCCCTGGCAGGCGCCAACGTGCAAACCAGAGGTGTGGACAGCACGGCCGATTCTTCCGATAGTCTCGACGCCGCCCGTGCATTGAGCCGCCAGTATGGTTCGGTGGTGAGCGTCAGCGGCGCGGTTGATGTCATTGTATACGGGGAGCGCACGGCCTGGGTGTCCAACGGCGTCCCGCTGATGACCAGGGTGACGGGCATGGGGTGCACCGCCTCTGCAATTGCCGGGGCGTTTGCCGCGATTTGTGACGATCCGTTCGATGCCGCCGTATCGGGCGCTGCTGCGATGGGGGTTTGCGGTGAGCTGGCATATCGGAACGCGAAACTCCCCGGGTCGTTCCAGATTGCATTCCTCGATACGCTGGCCGAAATATCGCCTGCGCATCTGGCTGAACTCACCAAAGTGAAAATTCAATAATCCTCGTGCCTGCTATGACAACAATCCGCGAAAATCTTCTGCTTTACCTCGTTACCGACGAAGCGGCCTGCCTGGGCCGGGATTTTTACTGGGTAGTGGAGGAGGCTGTCAAAGGTGGTGTTACCTTGGTGCAGCTACGTGAAAAAGTGCTTTCCACCCGTGCATTTATTGATCGCGCCAAGCGGATTAAAGCTTTACTCGAACCTTATCATGTACCCCTGATCATCAACGACCGGGTGGATGTTGCTCTGGCCGTCGATGCGGACGGCGTTCACGTAGGGCAGAGTGACATGCCTTTCCGGATGGTCCGTGATTTGCTTGCCCCTGAAAAAATAATAGGCCTATCGGCAGAACGGCAAGAGGATGTCCTTGAAGCTGAACATTGGAATCTTTCCTATCTTGCCGTGAGCCCTTTGTTTGCGACACCTACCAAAGCGGACACCGAAACGCCATGGGGTATGGAGGGGCTGCAATGGGTACGGAAGCATAGCAGACATTCACTGGTAGGTATAGGGGGGGTGCATGCAGGCAATGCACGGGAGGCAATACGAAACGGAGCGGCAGGAGTCGCCATTGTGTCAGCTATCTGCAGCGCGCCTTCACCCAGTGCTGCCGCACACGATTTGAAAACGATCTTAACCACTCCTCAGTCATTTGTAAAAAATTAATACTCACAGCATGAACCGTTATCCTACCATATTGACCATTGCAGGATCCGACAGCGGAGGCGGTGCCGGCATACAGGCCGACCTGAAAACCATCACTGCCCTCGGCGCTTACGGTGCTTCCGCCATTACAGCATTGACGGCACAAAATACACAGGGGGTCAGGGCGATACATCCCGTACCGCCAGCCTTTTTACGGGAGCAGCTGGAAGCGGTGTTCGAAGATATTAAAGTGGATGCTGTCAAGATTGGGATGATCAATACCGTCGAGGCTGCCCTGGTTGTTGCCGGCATACTCGATCGTTTCAGGCCCGGTTTTGTGATTTTCGACCCGGTGATGGTTTCCACAAGCGGTTCGAAACTGATCCAGGATGAAACGGTGGCGGTATTGTGGCAGGAACTGTTTCCGCGGGTCAATTTGATCACGCCCAATCTGGACGAAGGGCAAATACTTGTTTCTGAAACCATCGACTCGCTGGACTCCATGAAAGCGGCCGCCACGGAAATGGTGAGCCGGGGGTGCAATGCTGTATTGCTGAAAGGAGGGCACCTGAAGGGGCCATCGCTATTCGATGTATTTGCCCAGAAAGGACAGGAAATCCTGACGCTCGAATCGGATTATATCGATAGTCCGAATGTTCATGGTACCGGCTGCACGCTTTCATCAGCGATCGCTACCTGGGTAGCCAAGGGCAATTCGCTGATTGAGGCGATAATTTTCGCCAAAGAGTACATAGCCGATGCCATCGAGTCAGGCAAGGATATCAGCACCGGACATGGACCAGGCCCCCTCAATCATTCATTTTCACCACTTCCCATGCAAATTATCTCATGAAATTCACCGATATACTCTGGGCAGAAGCGTTACCGGTTTTCGAGAAAATACAACAGCATCCATTCAATCAGGAACTGAAACAGGGTACTTTACCACTGGAAAAGTTCAAGTTTTACATCTATCAGGATTCGCTTTACCTGGCTGATTTCTCGAAAGCACTGGCAGTCGCAGGAACGAAGGCAGGGAATAGTCATGAGTTACTGGATTTTTTGCAATTTGCGCAGAACGCGATTCTTGTTGAGCGTGCGTTGCATTTGAGTTATTTCAAGGAATATGTGATTGAATACGATGGCGGGAAAGCGCCGGGATGTTTCGCCTATACCAACTACCTGATGGCCGTGAGCGCATTTGAGTCCTACGAGGTGGCGGTCGCCGCATTGCTGCCCTGCTTTTGGATCTACAAACGGATCGGGGACCACATATATGCCAACCAATCCACCCCGAACCCTTATCAGAACTGGATCGACGCCTATGCCGGAGAGGATTTCGCGCATTCGGTTCAAAAAGCACTGAACATCTGTGACCGGATTGCAGAAGCGGCTTCCGACTCCACAAGGAAAAAGATGACTGAGGCTTACATGAATGCTTCAAGGCTCGAATACGTGTTCTGGGACAGCGCCTACCGCCTGGAAGCCTGGGAAGTATAGAAGGGACTGGTATGGGCTGACCGCCGATCAGCCGACCGCTTAAAAATAATTGCAAATTTTTTAGGGTACCGTTTAGCTGGGTTGTCAGAAATGCAAACGACCAGCTATGAAAAATTTGATCATGACCTTGATCGCCGGGGCCATCAGTGCCCTGGCTTTTGCCCAGCAGCCGACGCAGACCGTTAAAGGTCGCGTCATCGATACCGAATCGCAACAGCCGGTGATCGGAGCCAATGTAATCGTGAACTCTGTTAATCCCATCATGGGTGGCGTAACGGATACCGAGGGGAATTTTCGCATTGAAAAAGTATCTGTGGGCCGCCATTCTTTTAAGATTACGAGCGTGGGTTATGACGACGCTTTTGTACAGGAAATCAACGTGGGTTCCGGAAAGGAAGTGGAGCTCAATATCAAACTCACAGAATCCTTCCGTGCTTTGAATGAGGTTGTTGTGAAAGCTCAGAAAGAAAACGGAGCACCATTGAACGATATGGTGAGCGTCAGCGGGCGGTCTTTTACCGTCGATCAGACGAAGCGTTTTGCCGCATCGGTGAATGATCCGGCCCGGATGGCCATGTCCTTCGCCGGTGTGGCTACGACCGATGACGGGAATAACCAACTCGTGATCAGGGGTAACAGCCCGAAAGGAATGCTCTGGAGGATGGAAGGCGTGGAAATCCCTAATCCGAACCACTTCGCACAGGAGGGTGCCAGCGGAGGGGGAGTAAGCGCGTTGAGTGCGAACGTCCTGGGCAATTCCGACTTTCTCACGGGTGCTTTCCCGGCTGAATATGGCAATGCCACATCCGGGGTTTTCGATCTCAAACTTAGAAAAGGGAACAATGAAAAACGAGAATATGCGATGCAGGCCGGTATTCTTGGACTCGATTTTGCAGCCGAAGGCCCCATTGGTACAAAGGGCGGTGCTTCTTATCTGGCTAATTATCGCTATTCCACCCTTTCTGTTCTTAATAAAATCGGGGTTAACCTTAATGGCGATGCTTCGATCGATTTTCAGGATGGGGCTTTCAAAATACATATCCCTTACGACGACAAAGTGGTGGTGAGCGTGTGGGGAATGGGCGGGCTCAGCACGTCGAAGGTTGATGATGAAGACTTTAAGGAGCAGTTTAAATCCAACCGGGGTATGGTGGGCGTCAACTACCTGCGTTACATCAACAACCGGTCTTATATGGAGAACATCGTGTCTTATGCTGCGACCAGCCAGACCGGTGATTTTTACGACAAAAATATCGATGCAACCTATCAGCAAAAGTTTGTAAATCAGGCATTACGGCTCTCCTCTCTATATAATTATAAGATCAACGCACGAAACACGGTTCGCCTGGGAGTGATCATCAATCACCTGGATTTTGACTTGTATGACAAGGACAACGAAGACGGTCCGTTCGAAATCAATGTGGACCGGAAAGGCAACACGCAACTGTTTCAGGCTTATGCGCAATGGAAGTCGCGTTTAACTCCAACCGTTACACTGAATGCGGGCATGCATGGGATGCTGCTGGGGCTCAATAACCATTATTCGATTGAGCCCAGGGTGGGTTTGAAGTGGGCGGTAGCGCCGCGCTCCACAGTAAGTCTGGGGGCCGGCCTGCATAGTAAAACCGAGTCTATCTCGACGTACTTCGCGCAAGTGAAAGTCTCGGATGATAAAACCGATTTGTTGAATAAAAATCTGAAACTAACCAAGTCTGCCCATCTGGTGGCAGGGTATGAGTTCCGGCCGTCTGCGAGCTGGCGGGTACAGGCAGAAACGTATTACCAGCACCACTATAACATTCCGATCGGTCCGCCGAACACGACCACGCCCTACTTGCTGCACAACTCGCAGTTGAATGAAATCAGTGGTTTTGTGAGCGATTCACTGACGAGCGACGGCAAAGGGCGCAGCTATGGGCTTGAACTGACAGTCGAGAAGTCACTGACGGCGGGCATTTATCTGATGAGCACCACCTCGTTGTACCAATCGAAATACACGGGCCGGGATGGTATCGAACGCGACAGCCGGTTTAATGGGAAATACGTGCAAAATCTGCTTGCCGGCAAGGAATGGCGGGTCGGAAAGAGTAAAACGAGCGTTTTTGCTGCAAATATCAAACTCCTTGCTGCCGGGGGAAATCGTACCACACCTATCGACCTGGAAAAATCACGGGAGAAGGGAAGAACAGAACGTGATTGGTCGCGCAGCTATTCGGAGCAGCTTCCACACTATTTCCGGACCGACCTGCGTGTGAGCTTTACGCGAAACAGAAAGCGTACTTCGTCGACGATTTCAATGGATATCCAGAATGTAACCAATCGCCTGAATGCACTGGACCGCTACTATGACAAGAAGAATGACCGCGTGAAACTCATTACCCAGACCGGTTTACTGCCTATTTTGAACTATCGTCTTGAATTTTAAGCTCTTGAAAGGCTTGACCTTTGGAACAGTTGTTTTAAAGCTCTTTGAATCAAAATAATTTCAACAGATCTAAAGACAATCGTTATGGAAAAGGATTTTGAAGATAATGGAGCCATTCAAAAGCTTAAATCGCTGGCCGAGGACATCAGATTCTGCATGTACACGACGTACGATAGCGGTCGGATCGAATCGCGGCCGATGACCACGCTTGATATCGACGGCGAAGGAAACGTATGGTTTTTTACCAGTCGCCACACCGAACTCGTCAAAGATGTACGCCAGGGCAGTCCGGTAACGTTGATTTATTCGGACCCGAAAAATAACAGTTACTTGAGCGTTTCCGGTACGGCGTCCATTGTAGAGAGTGAGCACAGAAAAGAGGAATTGTGGAGTGCAATGTCCAAAGCCTGGTTTCCGGGTGGTAAGGACGACCCGAATCTGGCGGTGCTTCGTGTTACCACGCAGGAAGCCGCCTACTGGGATAGTACTTCTTCCAAAATGGTGGTATTCTTTTCGATGCTCAAAGCGGTACTCACCGGTACCACACCGGATGGAGGTGACCACGGGAAGTTGAATCTGGTGTAGATGTATATAGATTGAATGCAAAAGAGGCGAACGGTTTTCCGCTCGCCTCTCTGCTTAATCAGCCTTTTTACTCTGCACTGGCTTCCTCATTCACATAGGCTTCTGCCAGCTCGGTCAGTTTATGATCCGTTTCCCCTTCCTGATTCAGCGTTTGTTGCAGCATATCGGCCACATCGGCATGCCCTAGTGTACGGGCAATGTTCCGCAATGTTCCGTAGGATGCAATTTCATAGTGTTCCACTTTTTGCGCGGCCATAATCAGTCCGCAGTCGCGTACCATAGTGCCTTTGTCGGTGCTTTCGATAATTTCGTTGGCTTCTTCGATGAGCCCTTCCATTGCAGCGCATTTCTTTGCCTGTGCTTTTTCTCCGATCTTACCGAAAATTTCTTCCAAACGGTTTGCGTGTTCTTCGGTTTCGGAGGTATGTTGTTCGAATGCACTTTTAAGTTCTTCGGAAGTGGTATTCTTAGACATTTTGGTAAGTGCTTTGGCCAGCTGTTTTTCTGCCCAATAAAGGTCTTTAAGCCCGTCTACAAACAGTTCTTTCAACTTTTCGCTATCGGTTTCGGTGATTTGTTTGGTTGTAGCTTTGCTTTTCGTCGCTTTCATGATCGTAATTTTAAATGGTTGTGGTTGTTGAACAGGTGAATGGCGGCAGCCACTCGATCGCGCGCTTTCTTCCAAAAGCCGTACCACAACCGCACAGCGTGAAATGGTGCCGAATGCTTTGCAACATGAAGACATTCCTACACATATACGTGTGGCGCGGGCGGGAAAACGGTGGGAATGCTTTTTATGGGTTGGCCGTCATAACCGGATGACACCAATGAGAAACAGGAAACATTTGAAATGGACGATTGTGGTCTTACTGCTGCTGGGCATTGCATTCGCGACCTGGTATTTTTTCAAAAAAGCCGATCCTGATCTCGTATCGGGACTGAAGCCCCGGGTAGACATGAGTATTTCACACATCAGCGACGTGACTGACAGTACTCTCAAAATGGAGCTCAAAACGTTGGTGCACAACCCACTTCCCGTAGGGATGCATGTGAGAAAGCTGAACTTCGTCGTGCGAATGAATGGACGGACCATTATCGAAGACCATTACGGAAAGCCATTGACCATCGGGGCAGCAGACAGCTCCCTGCTTATGCTTCCGGCCAAAGTGAAGATTCGTAACCTGCGGGAAGAGGGGGATCAGGAGGCAGCCCAAGGGCGTGACAGCGCCGATTATCAGTTTGAAACAGTGCTCTATTTTGAAAAATCATTTCTGGGTAAAGACTCGCTACGGCTGACCATCGACAAACGGCTGCCGCTGTATCGTCTGCCACAGGTCAGAATGGCCGGCTATGATTTTAAAAAACTGGGCTTAAAAGAATCAGATATCGTTGTGAAGATCGAGGTGACCAACCGTAACCAGTTTTCGCTGGAATTCAAAAATCCGGTTTATGCGATGGATCTGGGGAAGCAAAAGCGATTTGCGGAAGGTAAGGTTGCCGGTATCACTCAAGTGAAGGGACACAGTCAGGATATTTACGAAATACCATTGTCGGTTAGCCTTGGAAAAGTCATTAAAGCTGCCGGGCAACTGATCGGCCAGGGAAAGGAGCTGCCATTTACATTTTATTTCAAAAGCAGGATCGTTTCGGAAAATGAGGTCCTGAACGGGAGTGAAATGAATCTGATCATGGATGGGGAGTTGAAGGATATTGAGTCTTTTCAAAAAAATATGCAGAAAAAATAACATAACGGCTTCGGAGCCTCCGAAGCCGTTATCACTCACTGGCGGTCGAACCAGATTGTCATTTCATTCGCCCCCCGGTTGGCCCAGGCGTAGTAGGGAATAAGCGTAATGCTGCCCTCTTTTGATTTCAGCGCCTGAATGCCCCCCAATAGATCTTTCCGGTATTCGGGTGTAAAGTCCTGTGTTCCTGATATTTTGATGGAAAGCGCCTTGCCTCCGTTGTCATGTCCTTCTGCGCAATACAGAACCGGTCCGCGCTCGATGGCCAACTTCCCCTGATTGGATTTGATATTCGCATGGGAAACAATCCTTCGAACCGGCATATCGAGCTGCAATGTCACGACATCCCCCTTTTTCCATGCGCGGTTCAATGTGAGATAGCCTTTTTCCACCGCTGCGTCAATTTTCTTTCCGTTGATGGCTATTGATACAGGCTTTGCCAGTTTGTCTTCGTAATTATACAAGCCTCCGGGAATCGCTTCACCCGTTGCCCAGCCGGGAATGCGGATCTGTAACGGGAATGTGATGGTTTTCGAGGGATCAATGTGGATCCGGATATCGCCTTCCCAGGGATATTGCGTTTGTTGTGCCACCTCGACCGGTGTGTTTTGAATAGAGATGCTGGCTTTGGAATCGACAAATAGGTTAATAATCAATGAGTTGTCCCGAATGGCATACATATAGCCCGGCATCGAAGGAAGGAATCTTGATACATTGGTAGGGCAGCAGGCAGTTCCAAACCATTCGTGCCGCACGGCACCTGAGCCCTTACCGAAGTCGTTCACACCATTGGAGGACATGGGATTGACATAAAAAAACGTATTGCCTTTGACACCCATGCCGGCCAGAAAACCATTGTAAAGTACGCGTTCAAATACGTCCATATATTTGGGCTCACCGGTCAGCAGGTACATTTTATGGTTCCAGAACATGTTGGCAATAGCCGCGCAGGTTTCGGCATAGGCATTTTCATTAGGCAGCACATAGGACTTGTCGAAGGCTTCTCCGTCTTCGCGCGCACCCATGCCGCCGGTCACGTATTGTTTTTTGTAGGTGGCGTCTTCCCAGATCGCATGCACGGCTGCATGGTCGCTGGGATCTGGCCGGATCGTGAGCAGGTCCGCGACGCCTGTATACAGGTATTGTGCGCGTACCGCATGACCCATCGCTTCGCGCTGGCGTACGAACGGCACCTGGTCCTGAAAATAGGAGGGGCCGAGCTTATGCTCGTCCAGAAACAGCGTGCGCTTGTCGGAACGTCCGCGCATATCGATGAAGAACTTGGCAAGGTTGAGGTACTCTTTTTTTGCAGTCACCCGGTACAGCCTCACGAGTGCCAGTTCGATCTCCTCATGCCCGGGAACCACTACCATTTGACCCGGTTTGGGACCAATGGTTTTCACCAGATGATCCGCATTTTTAATGGCCACATTCAGCAACGACTTTTTGCCTGTTGCCTCGTAATGCGCCACAGCTGCTTCATAGAGATGTCCGACATTGTATAGTTCATGACTGCCGTTTTCAAAAGAGTAGCGGTAAGGGCCGGCGATCCAGTCGTAGGAGCCGGTGGTGTCTTTGTTGATGGTGCGGATCGTGTAAAGGTAGCCGTCGGGCTCCTGGGCAGCGGCGAAGAGGGTGATGAGACTGTCCAGATAGTGATCCAGTTTGGGGTCGTAGCTGTTTTGAAGTACGTATGCTGCTCCTTCCACTACTTTGAAAACATCCGAATCATTGAAACGGGTACCTTTGAACGTTCCCTTTTTTAACCCGCCGGCCACGGCAAAATTATCGAACCGGCCCGATTCCTCACATTGGTGCAAGGCGTGCGGAACGGTTACCTGCCTGGCCAGTTGCACGCGGTCATGCCAGAATCCCTGGGTGGTTTTAACATTCTTGAGCGGTACTGGTACGATGGAGGCTGTTTGAGCAAAAAGCAGGTGATGGAGACAGGTGAAAGCAAACAGGCAGAGTGATCGGATCATCGGCAAAAAAGGAAGATTGTATGTAATTTGGCTAAAAAGCCCAAAAAACATGCCAATCCTCCCGAACAAACAGGGATTCTCCGACTTAGAGGCCGTACTTCTCCATTCGTCTGTACAGTGCTGCGCGGCTCAATCCCAGCTCACGGGCTGCATCGGTAATGTTTCCGTTGAATCTCTTGAGGGCTTTGATGATCATGTTTTTTTCCATGTCCTCCAAATCGAAGCCTGTCGCCGTGGCGGGCTGGCCGGCTGAACTTTTGAGGAAAAGGTCATCAGGTTGCAAAGTTTTTTCCTGGGAAAGGATCACTGCCCGCTCTACGGCATGCTGCAATTCCCGGATGTTCCCGGGCCAGTTGTATTGCTGCATTTTTTTGACCAGTGCATTGCTGATATCATTAACAGGGCGGTTGTATTTCTTCGCGTATTGTTTGAGATAATATTCTGCCAGGGCACTGATATCCTCGGGCCGGTCGCGCAACGGCGGCAGGTCCAGTTCGATGGTGTTGATCCGATAGAGCAAATCCTGGCGGAAAGTTTTTTCGGCTACCATTTTCTCGATATTCATATTCGTTGCGCAAATCAGGCGGACGTCCAGTGGAATAGGTTTGTTTGAGCCTACACGCGTCACTTTGCGCTCCTGGATAACGGTGAGAAGCTTTGCCTGCAGGGACAAAGTGAGGTTACCGATTTCGTCCAGGAAAATGGTGCCTCCTTTGGCTTCTTCAAACCGGCCGGCGCGGTCTTCCTTCGCATCGGTAAATGCGCCTTTTACGTGGCCGAACAGCTCACTTTCAAAAAGGCTTTCGCTGATGGCACCGAGATCTACCGCCACAAACGGCTTGTCGGCGCGTTTGGAATGCTGGTGCACATGCCTGGCGAGTTGCGTCTTTCCGGTGCCGTTTTCACCAAGAACCAGCACGTTGGCATCGGTAGCCGCAACGCGTTCGGCGGTCATCAAAACCTGGCGCATGCTGTCACTCGTGGCGACGATGGCGTCGGATGCTGCCTTGTTGTTCTTCTTATTGTCTTCTTTGGATTTGTCTTCGTGAACCGGTACTATTTTATCCTTCCCGCCTTCCAGGGCAACGCTGATGGTGGCGAGGAGTTTTTCGTTTTCCCAGGGTTTGAGCACAAAATCGATCGCGCCCGCTTTGATCGCGCGGATCGCCATTTCAATATCGCCATAGGCTGTGATCATGATGACCTTGGCGGCGGGATTAATGTCCAGGATCCGGTCGAGCCAATGAAAGCCTTCCCTGCCGCTGTTCACGTCACGGGTGAAGTTCATGTCCAGCAGGATCAGGCCGTAATCGCCGTTCGTTACCAGAAAAGGGAGTTTCTGGGGATTCTTTTCTATATCTACCGCTTTCGCGTGGCGTTTCAGCAGGAGTTTAGCGGCACTGAGTACGTCAACATCGTCGTCGATAATCAGAATTTTGGCTTCAGAGAGTAGCATGGCTGTTCTTTCTTGTGGTGCGCAGGCGGGTTAACACGGCCGGATAAGGTGGAAAAGGAATTGTTTGGTAAGATAAGGATGCAATTTTAAATATTATTTCCTAACAAGCTAAAATGTCACTATTTTACCTGAAAAAGACTGCAAAAAAGGGCTTGTCCGCGCCCGAACAAATTTGTCCGATAACGGACAACAAAAGCGTTTTAGTTAATGTAAAATATGTTGATTTTCAAATGATTAGATAGCGTTGTCTTCTTTGGCATAGTGATTGGATAGTGAAAAGCAATTACAAAGGCGAACTCAATCACTGACATATAATGGAAGTTAAAACACCTAACTCTACGAGCACTAGCAACGGATTTTCCGGAGGATCATCAATGGACAGAGTAAAACCCAAGAAATTCTGGAGTACCAAACGCATCGGCATCATTGCCGGCAGTACCTTGCTGGTTGCCTTCCTGGTCTATCAATTTTTCTTTGCTGACAAGCGCAGCAAGCTGAATGTCGAGCAGGACAAACTGACTGTATCGACTGTGAAGCAAGGCAAGTTTGATGAATTCATCGTGGTAACCGGTGTGGTTCAGCCACTCAAAACCATCCAGCTGGATGCGATCGTGGGTGGATATGTGACGGAGAAACTGATCGAAGGCGGTAATATGGTGAAGCAGGGCGATGTATTGCTCCGGTTGGAAAACCAGAATCTGAAACTGAGCTTTCTCCAATCGGAAACAGAAGCCAGCCGATTGGTAAACGATCTTCAAAACACCCGGCAGAACCTCAAAGTGGCCCGCTTTACACTGCAAAAGACATTGAGCGATCTCGATTTCCAGTTGGATCAGGCCAAAGATGCACACGAGCGGAATGTGAAGCTCTTTAAGGATAAAGTCATTCCGGAGGCCGATTACCTGAAAACGAAACGTGATTACGAAAAGCTGGTCAGACAGCGGGAGATCGAAATAGAATCGCAGAAATACCAGGAAGAAAATGCCAAAATGCAGATCACGCAGTTGGAAGGAACGTTGGCCAGCACACAGAAAAACGTAAACCTCTGGCGCCAGACATTGGATAACCTGGTAGTAAAAGCACCGGTGTCCGGCTTGTTGTCCTCGATGAATGTGGAAGTAGGATCGAACATCAACCAGGGGCAGAATATCGGGCAGATCGACGATTTGAACGGGTTTAAAATGCGTGTGAGCGTGGATGAACATTACATTTCGAGAATTTTCGCCGGTCTCCAGGGATCTATGGAATTTAACGGCAAGGACTACGGATTGAAGATCATTAAAATATATCCGGAAGTACTCAGCGGTCGTTTCGAAGTGGATATGCAGTTTGATAAAGGCGCTCCTGAACTGATCAAAAGAGGGCAGTCGGCTCCGATCCGTCTGCAGCTTGGTCAGCCCTCACAGGCTACATTGCTGCCGGTGGGTGGTTTCTTCTCAGAAACAGGCGGAAACTGGGTGTATGTCGTCGGGGAAGATGGCAAGCGCGCTGCAAAACGCAAGATTACACTGGGACGTAAAAACCCTGAATATTTCGAAGTACTCGAAGGTCTGAAACCCGGTGAGAAGGTCATTACCAGCTCTTACGAGAACTTTGGAGATAATGAAGTGCTGGAATTTTAATGGGAGAGAAAGGGAGGAAGGAGAAGAGGGAGGAACGTTTGAGAAATTAATTGGACAGAGCCTCAGAAGTTTGTTTCTCTCGTTTTGATTAGGTTTTGGATCATTGCGGACAACAGGTGGCTTTTGGAAATGAGTTCCGTTCCTGCATCCTGACAAATCAGGCCTATTCCCAGAGCGATATAAATTTGAGTTCGCAGCTCACCAGAAGAACCTTTTGCAATTCGTAAATAACGTATAAACTCTTTGTTAGAATGACGTTCGAAACCCTCAGCAATGTTAGAAGGAACCGACACAGCTGCTCGGCACATCTGATCTTTGAGATTAAAATCGCGGCATGCCTCGAGCGTCTGATAAACATGGATGGATAAGGCGACCCCATCCTGCCAAATCTTTAAATCTTCGAATTTTTCAACTTTTGATATAGACAACAGGATTGAAGCAAGAATGAGGGCAATAATATTGATTTTCCCTTTCTTCCTTACTCCCTTTCCTCCAAAGCATTCAAGCAATGATTAAAATTAGCAACCTGCAAAAGATCTTTTCTACTGAGGAAGTAGAAACCACCGCCCTGAACGGTATCGACATGGAAGTGAAAGATGGCGAATTCGTAGCCATTATGGGCCCTTCCGGTTGTGGGAAATCCACCCTCCTGAATATTTTGGGCCTGCTGGATAACCCCAGCGAAGGATCCTATGAGTTCTACGGCACGGAAGTGGGCAAAATGTCGGAACGCCAGCGCGCACAGATTCGCAAAGGCAACATCGGCTTTGTATTCCAGAGCTTTAACCTGATCGATGAGCTGACGGTCTATGAAAACGTTGAGCTGCCATTGCTTTACCTGAAAACACCTCCCGCAGAACGAAAGGAAAAAGTGGAAGCGGCATTGACACGCATGAACATGATGCACCGCCGGAATCACTTTCCGCAGCAGCTTTCAGGGGGGCAGCAGCAACGTACGGCCATAGCACGCGCGGTGGTTGCCACTCCCAAAACAATCCTGGCGGATGAGCCTACAGGTAACCTCGATTCCAAGAATGGTGAAGAGGTGATGAATCTGCTCAGCCAGCTGAATGGTGCCGGAACGACCATCCTGATGGTAACGCACTCACCCTACGACGCAGGCTTTGCGCATCGCATCGTCAATCTGTTCGACGGTAAGATCGTGACTGAGAAAATACATGTTTAGAAACCCTCCGGTGATTGGCGACTAGCTGCAACTGTCGCACGGCAGGCTTTGTAACGAAATTTTGAATGGGACCTTGTCCCTTAGTAGTGCAGTCGGGCCGTCTGGCCATAGCTAGTCTTAATAATATGCCAAATCTAACCATGAAGAAAATCCTAACCATCCTATTGGCCGGCGCGAGTACGCTGGCCATTGCCCAGAAAAGGGCGCACCTCAGCAGAAGTATCGACGACGATGGTAAAAAACTCACCATCAAAGTAACCGGAACAATCGACGGAAAAGAAGTCGATTTCAACAAATCGTTTGATGTGGAGGGCCTGGACAAAGACGAGCGTGAGGCCTTGCGCGAGCAGGTACTCACTTCAATAAGTTCCGGAAATCTGGACTTGCCGGTGCCGAAAGCACGCTGCGAAGCTTCGGTTTCAGCGGACCTGCCGAAACCTCCCGCTCCAACAGTGCCGGAATCCTTGGCTTTTTCCTCCAATGAGGTCAATGCGGAGATGGTCTCTTCGGGGAAAGGCTTTATGAAGGAGCCCGTTGCAGCTGATCCGAAAGGCTATTCCAAGCACGTAAGGTATAATCCGGAGACCGGCGAAATGTTCCTTAAATACCGCTTCATGAAAAATGGAGATGAATACATCTATGAGAAGACCGTTGATGCTATCGAAAAATCAGAGAAAGAGCGGTCAAAAATCATCGACGCTTTCGAAAGCGAGATAGGACTTCCCGGTAAAGGGATGGAAATGTAATCAAAGGCTAATATGCTACGAAACTATCTGAAAATTGCCTGGCGGAATCTGCGTAAACATAAGTTTTACTCGTTTCTGAACATATTCGGTCTGTCGCTGGGACTGGCGAGTTGTTTGCTGATCACACTATACGTAGTGGATGAGCTGAGCTTCGACAGATCTTTCGAACATGCAGATCGCATTTTTCGCATCAATTCGGATATCCGTTTCGGAGGAGCAGATATGTCTTTGGCCGTAGCACCCGACCCGTTGGCATTCACGTTGAAAAAAGACTATCCGCAGATAGAACAGGTTGTGCGGATCCGTGAAAATGGAAGCCAGCTTGTCCGACGGAGCAATTCCACCGAAAACCTCAAAGAAGAGCACGTGTTTTATGCGGACTCAACCTTTTTTGAATTGTTTTCGGTCAAACTGTTGTCCGGCGACCCAACTCAGGTTTTAGATCAACCGAACACGGTCGTGATCTCGGAGCGGGATGCGCAAAAGTACTTTGGTGACGAAGACCCCGTTGGTAAACCCCTTCTGATCGACGGTGAGCAGACGTTTACAGTAACGGGTGTAATGCAGAACATCCCCGCTCGTTCGCATATGCGGGATGTGAACATGTTGCTTTCTATGAGTTCTTACGAAGATAGCCGGCGTAATGACTGGGGGAGCCACAATTACAATACCTATGTATTGTTCAGGGAAGGAGTGGACCCGCAGCAGTTTGAACAGAATTTTGAAACAATTCTCAGGAAATACACTGACAAGTGGATCAGAGGCTTTCTGGGCGCTTCCCTGGACGAAGTCCGCAAGTCGGGAAATTACCTGCGGTACACCTTAATACCTCTTACTGACATTCACCTGCGTTCCGATCGGACTGCGGAAATCAATGTCAATGGTAATATTCAGTATGTCTATATTTTCGCTGTTGTAGCGATATTTCTGCTGGCGATTGCCTGTGTCAATTTTATGAATCTCGCCACTGCGCGTTCGGCCAACCGAGCCAAGGAAGTTGGTGTTCGCAAGGCACTGGGTTCGGAACGTTCAGCGCTGGTAAGCCAATTCCTGACGGAATCGGTCATGCTCAGCTTCTTCTCATTGGCACTGGCCATTCTCTTAGCTTATTTCGCATTGCCCTTATTTAACAATCTGGCAAGCAAAGAGATCGAATTCCCGATCGCCAATTTGTGGTTCTGGTTGATTTTGTTGGTCACCGGCGGCGTTGTCGGCATTCTTGCAGGAAGCTACCCGGCATTCTTTCTTTCGGCATTTAAGCCTTTGAAAGTCCTGAAAAATACAATTGAGCTGGAAGGGAAGGGGAGTGGTTATCTTCGCAATGTGCTGGTCGTATTCCAGTTTGTGATTTCTATGATGCTCATTGTTGGTACAGGCGTGATCTACCAGCAATTGAACTACATCCAGACCAAAAAACTAGGCTTCAATAAAGAACAAATGCTGATTGTACACGATGCTTATGCGCTGGATAATCAGGTCAAGGCATTCAAAGAGCAGGTTCTTCAAATCCCCAATGTTGAAAGCGGTACCGTAAGCAGCTTTCTGCCCACACCGTCGGCCCGTACCGATCATACTTTCTTCCCTGTCGGTCAGATCCAGCAAGATAAGGGAATCAATATGCAGAAATGGGCAGTTGACTATGATTTTGTCAAAACGCTTGGACTCGAAATGAAAACAGGACGCCCTTTCCGGGAGGATTTTCTTTCGGATTCGACGGGCATAATTATCAATGAAAATGCGGCAAAAGTGTTGGGATATGCCGACCCGATCGGAAAGAAGATATTCGGGTTTGAAGATGCTCAACTGCAGAAGAAGGTAATTTATACCATCATTGGAGTCGTTAAGAATTTCCATTATGAATCTCTGCGAAAAAACATAGGCGCATTGAGCCTGATCCTCTATAAAAGCAGCGGTACAGTCGTATTTAGGCTGAATGGGGGCGATATGGGGCGTACTGTAGGCCAGGTGGAAGCATTGTGGAAGAAAGTGGCACCCGGGCAACCGTTCAACTATGGGTTTATGGATGAAGATTTTGATAACGTTTACCGGAGTGAACAGCGTGTCGGGCAGATATTCATCACATTTGCTGCCATCTCTATCATGATCGGATGCCTTGGACTGTTCGGACTTTCAGCATATACCGCGGAACGCCGCACAAAAGAAATCGGCGTCAGAAAAGTACTGGGTGCGAGTGTTTCCAACATTGTCGCATTGCTGTCCAGGGAGTTTTTGAAGCTGATTATCATTGCTATCGTCATCGGTAGTCCTGTCGCATGGTTTGCCATGAATCGTTGGCTGAGCGATTTCGCCTATCACATCGATGTTTCCTGGTGGATGATCGCTTCGGCCGGTTTGCTGGCAGTTCTCATTGCATTGCTGACGGTGAGCTTTCAAAGTATCAAAGCGGCATTAATGAATCCGGTGAAGTCGCTGAAGTCGGAATAGTAGCTGGTACAATTCGGCCTTTGGCATTTATCTCGATAATCACTTACACAAGACTGGTTGCCCACTGAACTGGCAACCCATAACCCTGTTTCTTATGTTTAAGAATTACTTGAAGATCGCCTGGCGGAATCTGCTCAAAAATAAGACCTTTAGCTCCATCAATATTCTGGGTCTTGCATTGGGAATGGCTTGCAGCTTACTGATCATGTTGTGGGTGCAGGACGAAATCAAAATGGACCGGTTTCACGAGCATGATGCGCGCCTGTATTCGGTAATGGAAAACCAATATTATTCCGGCGCCATCAATACCTATCCTGCAACACCCGGTATTCTGGCGCAGAATATAGTAAAGGATATCCCCGAGATCGAGAAAGCCAGCCAGCTGCTTTGGGAAGTGTCTCCGGTTTTCCGTGCAGGAAATGTGTACGATAATGAAAAGGGCCGGTATGTGCAGGGCGACTTTCTGACAATGTTCTCCTTCGAACTGAAAGCGGGTGATCGGGCGACGGCATTGAAACGGCCGGACGGTATAGTGATTTCCCAAAAAATTGCCGACAAATACTTCAAAGGCCAGGACCCGATGGGCAAGGCCATCCGCATCGACAATAAGGATGACGTAGTCGTAACCGGTATCCTGGAAGAGATGCCAAGGTATTCTTCTATGAAATTCGATTTCCTGATGAATTATGACCGTTGGATCAAAAGTGCCAAATGGGCGCAGGAATGGGGTAACAATGGTCCCCGGTGCGCGGTCATGCTGGCGAAAAATGCCGATATCGACAAAGTGAATGCGAAAATCAAACATTACGTCAAAACCAAAAACAAGGACAGCAATGTCGAGCTCTTCCTGATCAATTATGGCAAGTCATACCTCTATTCAAAATGGGACGCCGGTAAACAGAATGGCGGCCGGATTGAATATGTCCGCATGTTCACGATCGTCGCGGTTTTTATCCTCATTATCGCCTGTATCAACTTTATGAACCTGGCAACCGCCCGTTCGGTGAAACGGGCCAAGGAAGTGGGGCTACGAAAAGTCGTTGGGGCATATAAGAGCAGTCTGATCGGTCAGTTTATGGGTGAGTCCATTCTTATTACAGTACTCTCACTCGTGGTAGCCATCGTTATTGTGGTTGTACTGCTGCCGGGTTTTAATACGCTGACAGATAAACGGCTTTCGCTCGATTTTCTGGATCCTTCGTTTCTCGGACTGTTGCTGGTCCTTACCGTTGTCACCGGACTGGTTGCCGGTAGTTATCCGGCATTGTTTATGTCGTCGCTTAACCCGGTGACCATTCTTAAGGGAGCATTGAAGTTCAAACCCAGTGCAACTTATTTCCGGCAGGGGCTGGTCGTATTTCAGTTTGGTCTGTCGATCCTGCTAATCCTGTCGATGATTGTCATTTACAGGCAGATTGAATATATCCAGCATAAGAACCTTGGTTTCAGTCAGGAAAACCTGCTTTATCTTCCGGACGTGGAGAATACGATGGGGACCAATTTTGATGCTTTCAAGCAGGCGCTCGAAAGTGAGCCGGGTATCAAGTCCGTGGCGCGTTCGCAGGCAAGCCCGCTCAACTACGGTAGTTCCACGATGGGCGTGAGCTGGCCCGGCAAGGATACTACCAAACAGTTGCTGTTCAATGTAAATCCGGTGGGTTTTGATTTTATCAAAACAATGGGTGTTAAGCTTATCAATGGCCGCGATTTCAGTCCGTCGTTTGGCACCGACACTTCCAACTACCTTGTCAATGAGGCCGCCGCGAAGAAAATAGGCTATAAAGATCCGGTGGGTAAGGAACTGACGATGTGGGGAAAAAAAGGAAAGATCATCGGCCTGATGAAAGACTTTCATATCGGATCGCTGCATGTGCCCATAGAACCCCTGATCGTCAGCCTTCAACCTAAGAATGAAGCGTGGGGTGTAGGGATGATACGGACAGAGGCAGGCAAAACCAGGCAGGCCATTGCCAGCATCGAGAAGGTATTCCGGACTTACAATTCGGGCGTGCCATTCAAATATCATTTCGCGGACGAGGAGTTTGGCAACCTGTACAAAGCTGAAACCGTCGTGAGTAAACTATCTAATTATTTCGCTTTCCTCGCCATTTTTATCTCTTGCCTGGGGCTGTTCGGACTCGCTGCATTTACAGCAGAGCAACGTACTAAGGAAATCGGTGTGCGCAAGGTGCTTGGCGCGAGTGTGACCAATCTGGTAGGCATGTTGTCGGGCGACTTCCTGAAACTGGTCGGCGTAGCCGCGCTCATTGCTTTTCCCATTGCCTGGTATTTCCTGAACGGCTGGCTTGAAAAATATGCGTTCCGGATCAGTATCGAATGGTGGTACTTTGCCCTGGCCGGCATCGCTGCCCTGATGATCGCATTGCTTACGGTGAGCTTTCAGGCCATTAAGGCTGCACTAATGAACCCGGTGAAATCCCTCAAAAGCGAGTAGGCTGCCCACATTCACTGGCAGCCGATGGCCGGTGGGCCTGCCTCGGCCGCAATAATCTCTGTTTGCTTATGTTTCTCAACTATTTGAAAGTCGCGTTCCGTAATTTTTTCAAATACAAGACTTTCACATTCATCAACAGCTTTGGCCTTGCTCTCGGTATCGCAGCATGCCTGTTGATGTACCTGTATGTCGCGCATGAGCAAAATTATGACGGCTACCACGGTAACGCGGGCAAAATTGCACGCATTACTTCACGTCTGACGGGCCCGGAAACCGATATGGCCATTGCCAGTAGTCCGTCTCCGCTGGCGGATCTCCTGAAAAAGGATTTTGCCGAAGTTGCGAACGCGGTCAGGCTTCAGGCGGTGGATGCTGTTTTCAAGCTTGGGGAACAACCCGTATCCGAAAAAAATGTCTACTATACGGAGCCAGGTGTTTTTGAGATTTTCAGTTATCCTTTTCTGGAAGGGAATGCCAAAACTGCATTGGCACAACCCCATGCGGCAGTGCTGACCGAAGAACTGGCAAAAAAGTACTTCAAAGGGCCGGCACTAGGCAAGAGCTTTATCTGTAACCGGGAACGGTATGAAGTAACCGGCGTCATGAAGGACTTGCCAAGCAATTCGGATATGAAAATCCAAGCGTTGCTGTCCAAAGATTTTTCCGGTGAAAAGGTCTGGCTGGACGATTTTCCGAATTATACCTTCGTGCTTTTTCGCTCGGCGCCTTCGCTTGCGGATTTTAACAAAAAATTACACACGGTTAGCCAGCGCTATATCCGGCAGGAATTCAAGGCCGCCCAGGCCTCCGATTGGTCTCTGCATTTTCAGACGGAGCTGCTTCGGGACGTGCATTACAGCGAGGGCAAGCTGGCCGATATGCCCAAGGGCGATCGTTCCTACAACTATCTTTTCTCGGTGCTGGCCGTGTTTGTATTCGTGATCGCATTATTGAATTACATTAACCTGTCTACCGCGAGAGCAGCCGATCGTGCAAAGGAAGTAGGGATGCGCAAGGTGATTGGAGCCGGTAAAAGCCAACTTGTCATCCAATTCCTCGCCGATGCTTTTCTTGTCAACCTGTTTGCCTGTGCCGCAGCTGTACTGATTGTCGCTGTGACGGAGCCGGCTTTTAACACGATGTTGAATATTGACCTGGGGTTTGACCTGCTCGTCCACGCGCCGGCAATCTGCGGGGTTTTGTTGTTATCCACATTTTTGGCGGGATCGTATCCTGCATTCATCCTTTCAGGATACGATCCGGTCAAAACATTAAAGGGACGGTTCTCGCAATCCGTGCAAGGGCTTGTGCTGCGTAAGGGCATTACGGTATTTCAATTTGCATTGGCAGCGGTGATGCTGATCGGTACCATTGTGGTTTACAGTCAGATGAGATACCTGCACGATCGTAATCCGGGTTTCAACAGGGAGCAGGTGGCTACGGTATTTCTGCCCGGCCAGGAGGATACACTCACAAGAAGGAGTATCTCTCCGTTTGTACAGGCCCTCAGAGGGCATTCGGATATCGCCGCGGTATCGGTCGGTAGCGGCATGCATCCGGAAAGCATCCTGCCGGGTGCGAGCACCCTGATCAGCGGAAAGGAGAAGAAACGGGAGCTGATGAGCAATTATATGTTTATCGATGAAGAGATGATCCCATTGCTCGGCATTAAGCTGCGTGAAGGCCGGAACTTTTCGCGATCATTCAAAACGGATGAACAGGAAGCATTTATCGTCAATGAAGCCTTTGTGAAAATGGCAGGATGGAAAAATGCGGTGGGACAGCAGATCGAAGGGTTCGGACATAAGGGTAAGGTGATCGGCGTTGCCCGTAATTTCCATTACCGCTCGATGCACAATAGAATCGAGCCGGTGGTGATGATTTACAATACTTTTCCCGCCAGTACGGTTACGATAGGCCTCCGGACCGAAAATCTGGCCGAGGTAGAGAAGCTCTGGAAAGCACATTTCCCCGGTTATCCTTTCAGCTATGCGTTCCTCGATGAGTCTTTCGATAAACTCTACGCGAATGATCTGCTACGCATGCGGATATTCAACTATTTCACGATACTCGCGGTGATAATTTCCATGCTGGGGCTGTACGGGTTAATAGCCATTGTTACCACGCAGAAGACGAAGGAGATCGGTGTCCGGAAGGTATTAGGGGCGACTGTCGCGGGTATCACCCTCATGTTGTCGGGCAGCTTCGTACGCCTGGCTGCATTAGCTTTGGTGCTGGCGTTTCCGCTCGCCTGGTACCTTACCGATAAGTGGCTTCAGAATTTTGCATATCATATTACAGTTCAGCCGTGGATGTTCCTGGCAGCGGGATTGACTTCCATAGCCATTGCATTGCTGACGGTAGGATTTCAGAGTATTAAAGCGGCTCTTGCCAATCCGGTTGAGAGCTTAAAAAACGAATAAACTGACGGGCCATGTTTCAGAACTATCTCAAAATCGCCATTCGAAATCTTACAAGAAATAAGATTTTTTCAATGATCAACATCGCAGGACTCTCGCTGGGCTTAACCTGCTGTATGCTCATCGTCCTCTACACGAAGGATGAAGTGAGTTTCGACCGCTTTCAGAAGAACAAGGACCGGCTTTACCGCATTACGGTCAGGATGTCCGATGAGAAGGAGACGCGTACCATGGGTAGCACGAATGCAGTCCATGGCCCGGGGTTTAAGCAGGAGATTCCGGAGATCAAGGAGGTGATCCGGGCACAGAGCAATTCTTTTGTGGTTAAAAAGGGAAATGAGGTACTGAAAGAAGATGTCCTCTTCGCGGATGAACCGTTTTTCTCGGTTTTTTCAATGCCGCTGCTTTCCGGTGACCCCAAAACCGTTTTGTCGGACATCCATTCCATCGTTTTGAGTGAGGATCTGGCAGAGAAATATTTCGGAACCAGAAATGCGGTAGGGAAGACGCTGAACCTGAAAATCGATGACCAATTCGAGCCTTTCGTGGTATCCGGCGTTGCGAAGCGCTGCCCGGAAAACTCATCCATTCAGTTCGACGCCGTACTGCCGTTCAAATTTCAGGAGTCGAGAGGCTGGACGGACAAAGAATGGCTGGGCTTTTACATGAACACGTTTGTGCTGCTGCATGACAAGGCCGATTATCGTGCTGTGGTACCGAAAATGAACCAGGTGTTCCGTTCCAAATCTGCCGAGGAAATCGGTAAAATCAAGGATTTTAAACAGCGGTACTTTTTTGATCTGCTCCCTTTTCTGGATATGCATTTGAACACTGCAAGCGGTGATATGCGCAATGGGCTCGATCATGCCAGCAGCCCCATTTATTCATATATCCTCTCCGGTATCGCGATTTTTATCCTGCTGATCGCGTGCATCAACTTTGTGAACCTCACGGTTGCGCGCTCACTCAATCGTGCGAAGGAAATAGGGATAAGAAAAGTGGTGGGCAGCCTTCGCAAACAACTCATTTATCAGTTCCTGGGAGAGTCGTTCCTGCTGTCGTTCATTGCATTCGCACTGGCTATCGCGCTTACCCAGCTGGTGTTGCCGGTATTTAACGAACTGGCCAATAAGCAGCTTGCCTTGTCGTACCTGCTGGATACCGGACTGGTTTCCGGCTACATCGCATTGTTTGCCGCAACAGGACTGGTCGCGGGTGTTTATCCTGCGCTGGTACTCTCTGGTTTCAGTCCGGTCCAGACGCTCTATAACCGGACGAAACTGACGCAAAAAAACTACCTCACCAAAGGCCTGGTCATTTTCCAGTTTGCATTGTCGGTTTGCCTGGTGATCGGTACAATTGTTATCTACTCCCAGTTCAGATATCTGACGGGCAAGGATCTCGGCTACAATGATGAAAATCTGGTGAGCTTTGGATTGGGACGCGGCGGGCCCGGTAAGGAGATCATGGAGGTAATCCAGCATGAGCTGAGAAGTATTCCCGGCGTTGCTTCTGTGGCCGGGTTTAATGGTAATTACAATAGCACAGGTGCCAAGATCGGCGACCAGAGCATTGGCTTTGGATACATCGGCGTGGATGACAATTTCCTCAGTACATTACAGATACCTTTAGTAAAAGGCAGGAACTTTTCTAAAACCTATTCCACTGACCCCGAGGAGTCGGTGGTTGTGAATGAAGCATTTGTGAAGGAGGCTGGCTGGCGGGACCCGGTTGGGCAGGAGATCAACTTTGACTGGAAGAACAAAAAAATGAAGGTGATCGGCGTGATCCGGGATTACCACTATGCCTCTCTGAAAGATACGATCAAACCTTTGCTGCTAACCCAGGACCCCGGTTACCGTCTGGGCACCGTATTTGCCAAGCTCGACACCAGGGACATTCCGGCTACAATGAAAGCCATCGAGGCGACTTTTCGCAGACATATCAAATACCTGCCTTTTGAATACAAATTCGAGGACGTAGCCAACCTGAAGCGGTACGAATCGGAGGCAAAATGGAAGCAGATGATCACGCTTGCGGCACTGTTGTCAATTTTTGTTTCCTGTATCGGTCTTTTTGGACTGGCGACATTTAATGCCGAAACACGGGTCAAGGAAATTGGCATCCGTAAAGTGCTGGGCGCATCGGTAGCGAGCATTACAGCTTTGTTGTCAATGGATTTCGTGAAGCTGGTACTGATTTCGATCTTGATAGCACTGCCGTTGTCCTACTATGGGGCTAGCATATGGTTACAGGATTTCCCTTATCGGATATCGATCTCGTGGTGGTATTTTGCATTGGCTGCTATTCTGGCGATATCGATCGCGATCCTAACGGTAGGTTATCAAAGTATCAGAGCCGCGATGCTGAACCCGGTGCAATCGCTCAGGAGTGAATAAAATGTCAAGTTAGCGATCATCTTTTTTTACAAAACTACCCGAACCCATGTTTTACAATTATCTGAAAATCGCAATCAGGAACCTGCTGGCGTCGCGTCTGTTCACGGCACTCAATGTGTTGGGGCTGACAGGAGGAATGGTCACTGCCGTCTTTATCCTTTTGTGGGTACAAAACGAGCTGAATTTTGATGCCTATCATGCCAAAGCGCAGCAAACCGGACACGTAGTAACGCACCTGAAAATCAGTAATGAGGAAACATGGCACTGGTCGAACACGCCTATGCTGCTGGCCGACCAGGCAAAAAGGCTTCCAGAAATCCAGGCGGTTACGCGAAAGGCTCCGGCGGGCAATACCACGATCCGGGCAAATGGGAAAAAAGTGAATGCGGAAAATATGGTGTACGTCGATCCGAACTGGTTTGATGTGTTTGATTATCAATTTATTTCAGGCTCAGGGGCGCAGCTGCGTTCGGGCATCCGAAACGTTGCGATGACCCAGGCAAGGGCTGAAATGCTCTTCGGGACCTCGGATGTCAGCGGCAGGACGATCCGGATCGATACATTGGACTACGTGGTGGCCGGTGTTTACCGGAATAACCCGGCGAATTCCAGTTTTCAGTTTGACTATATCCTCCCGATGGGCGCATATTGGGCGAATCCCAAAAATTTTGACAACGACAATAACTGGAACCAGTTCAATTACGAAACCTACCTCGTGGGGCGTGCGGGAACGAACTGGGCGCAAACGAGCAAGAAACTGACCCGCATTGTTTCTAATCTGAAAAGAGACGACAACGGAAAGCCCTCCACCAATACCACATTGGAAGTCGAGCCCTTGACAGCCATGCATTTCAACAAGGATATCCAGGGGGCGGCGCAGAGTAAGGGGGACCACAGAACGGTGTATATCTTTTTCGGACTTGCCGTAGTTATTTTGCTGGTGGCCTGCATTAATTATGTCAATCTTACCACTGCCCGCGCGAGTGTCCGCTCGCGTGAAGTAGGCGTCAAAAAACTGTTGGGAGCTGGTTCTTCCCACCTGTTTGGTCAGTTCATGATCGAATCTGTGTTGACCTGCCTGCTCGCACTCGTACTTTCTGTCTGCCTGGTTTTTTTACTGTTGCCCCAATTCAACGAGTTGACCGGGAAAGCGTTCGAACTGTCGTTCTCGGACCGCTCCTGGTGGTATGTATTGGCCGGAACGACCGTGGCGGCAATTGTTTTGACAGGCATTTATCCGTCCTTGCTGCTGTCGTCCTTCAAGCCGTTTGAGATCCTGCGGGGCAATCAGCTTCTGGGTTCTACGACTGGCAGCTTCCGGAAAGGCCTTGTAGTGGTACAATTTGCGGTGACGATCGTCTTCCTGATTTCGACGCTGGTAGTGTACCGGCAAATGAAATTTGTCCGCGAGAGAGCGCTGGGCTACGATCGGGCGCATGTTTTTACATTCCGGATTCCGGGTAATGCAAGGGGGAACGCCGATACGGAGGCGTTCAAAGCTGAGTTGCAGCGGGAATCGAGTATTACGAATGTTACGATTGCCGGACAAAATATCGTGCAGATCGCGAGCAGTTCTTCCGGCTCTTACGAATGGCGGGGCCGTCCGAAGGATTTCATCCCGACCGTTTACCAGATTCCGGTGGAAAGTGATTTTCTTCCGATGTTCAATCTCAAAATGGCGGATGGACGCTGGTTTGGAGCCGGTAATATCGCTGATCTGAACAATGTGATATTGAATGAAACTGCGGTGAAGAAATTGAACATACCGAAACCGGTCATCGGGCAAGGGTTTGAATTCAGGGGAAATAAAGGGGTCATCGTCGGGGTGGTCAAGGATTTTCATTTCAAAAGTCTTCGTGATAAAATAGAGCCGCTGGTGCTGTTTCAGGATAAAATCTGGAAAGGCAGCCTGTATGTTAAGGCAGCCGCAGGGCAGGAGGCGAAGGCTATCCGGGCGGTTGAAAAAATATGGAACAAACAGGTCCCCGACTACGCGCTTTCATACAGCTTCCTTGATGAGACTTATGACAGGCTTTACAAGAGTGAAGAACGCACGGCAACCCTCTTTAATACATTCACGATCGTTGCCGTAGTGATTTCCTGTATGGGATTGTTCGGACTTGCGACCTTTACAGCGGAACGACGGACGAAAGAGGTTGGGATCCGCAAGGTATTGGGTGCGTCGGTAGGCTCTATTGTCGCATTGCTGTCCATCGATTTTGTCCGGTTAGTACTGGTGGCTATCGTGCTGGCTTCGCCGGTAGGGTATTATTTTATGCAAAAATGGCTGGAAGGGTTTGAGTATCGTATTCAAATGGGCTGGCTCGTGTTTTTTGCCGCCGGTACCGGTGCGGTGGCCGTTGCATTGCTGACGATCAGCTACCAGAGCATCCGGGCTGCATTGACGAACCCTGTAAAATCGTTAAAAAGCGAATAGTTGTCTGTCTGCACTGCCATGTTCAGGAATTAGTTCGAAATTGTGTTCCGTGCGTTTTTACGTTCATTAATGTAGCCGGTCTTTTTGAAGATTCCCGGCCCTTGAAATCCATAAAATTCATATTACTTACTATATCGACGAGGTCAATTTGACAGTAAATATCATCCGAATCCGTAGTATCAGACAAGAGCCACTGTTGCACTAAGTCGTTTCAGTCCAATAACGAACAAGAGTGTCCGAATGCGGACACTCTTGTTCGTTATTGTTGGTGGTAATTATTTGTAAATGAGTTAGTTGAGTGAGTTTGTGTTGGGTTGGTACAATTATTCAATCCGGATTTTGTCCACTTTACCAGCCATGATCAAAAACTATCTGAAAATCGCGTGGAGGAATATCTTGAAAAACAAGATGTTCTCTGCTATCAACGTCTTCGGCCTCTCGGTCGGGATGACCTGTTGCATGCTCCTGCTCCTTTATATTCTGAGCGAAGTCTCCTTCGACAAGCATCAGGAGCATGTCAACGACCTCTATTTGCTGCGTTGCGAGAATGTGCAGTCGAATGGAGAGAAAATGGATAATCCCCGTGCACCGGCACCTTACGCACAGGCGGTCAAAGCTGAATACCCTGAGGTGGTTCAGGTGACACGCCTCTGGCAAAACTTCCTGGAAGACAAAGCGTTGCTTACGGTTGAACTGCCGGGAAAAGGCCCGCTGTCCTTTTATGAAACCAAGGGGACTCATATCGATTCTACTTTTTTTGATGTCTTTACCTACCAGTTTCTGGAAGGGGACCAGCGGACTGCGATGAACGACCTGCATTCCATTGTCCTGTCGGATGTGCTCGCGAAAAAGCTGTTCGGTAGCGAATCGGCATTGAACAGGATCATCAAAGTCGGAGGGAAGACCGGCCATAATG
Source organism: Dyadobacter ginsengisoli DSM 21015 (assembly GCF_059568735.1). NCBI lineage: Bacteria > Pseudomonadati > Bacteroidota > Cytophagia > Cytophagales > Spirosomataceae > Dyadobacter > Dyadobacter ginsengisoli. Next base: position 170,159 of record NZ_JCANTY010000003.1, on the reverse strand, counting down.
AAAACTTCAAAGTGACGGGTGTATTCCGGGATGAAAGCCACCGCTCACATATAGATGCCCATTATTTCGTCTCATTGAAAGCAGGTTGGATCGGCGATTACCTTCGGCAGCCCAATCTCAACTTTACAAATAACAATATGTTCTATCATTACCTGCGCCTCCGCCCGGGTACTGATGCCGACGAGTTCAGCAGGAAACTTCCCGCATTCATTGAAAAGTATGCGCGCAAGGATTTGAAAATTGCCGGTTTTGACAAAAAACTGGCCCTGCTTCCTGTGCGCGATATTCACCTGTTCAGCCAGATAGACCGTATCGTAACAGCCACTACGAGCCCTACTTATCTATATGTCCTGGCCTGTATTGCCGTATTTACATTGCTGATCGCCTGTATCAATTTCATGAATCTTGCCACGGCCCGTTCAGCCAAACGTGCAGCGGAGGTAGGCTTGCGTAAAGTAATGGGCGCCAACAAAAGCGGCTTGGTGGGCCAGTTCCTGGGCGAATCCATGGTACTGACATTCCTGGCTTTGCTGATTGCTGTTGTGCTGGTAGTACTTTGTCTGCCACTATTTAATGGGCTTGCGGATAAGGCGCTGGACATAAACGATCTTATGCAGCCGACCATTATTGCCGGATTTGTGCTGCTGGCATTCATTACGGGTTTGCTGGCAGGTAGTTATCCGGCATTTTACCTCTCGGTGTTCAATCCGCTGGATGTGATCAAGGGTAGGTTTGTCAATTCGGTTTCGGCCACTGCGCTTCGCCGGGGACTTGTGGTGTTCCAGTTTGTGATTTCAATAGGTCTCGTCGTAGCCACGATCGTTATACAGGGGCAGATCAGATTTATGAAGGAGCAGCCGTTGGGTTTTGTCAAGGACCAGCAGATTGTGATCCCGTTCCGAAGCGTAGAGTCGCGGCATGCGTATACTGCCCTCCGGAACGAACTGATACAGGATAGCAGGATCAGTTCGGCTTCCGGGACGGCCTATTACCCGGGTATACTGAATCCGAGTGATATGTCGGTTTTCCTACCCGGCCAAACCGTGAATGAGGATAATCTGCTCAAAACAAACTGGGTCGCCGCGGATTTTATGGAAACCATGGGCTTTCAACTTGTGGCGGGGCGCATGTTTTCTAAACAGTTTCCGGCTGATACCAATTTCAAAATCGTGGTAAATGAAGCCGCATTGCGGAAATTTGGCATCCCGCTCGAAAAAGCTGTGGGGCAGCAGTTCCATTTTAACCGGGGAGAAGACACGCCCGGAGCGGTGGAGGTGGTGGGCGTGGTGAAGGACTTTCACTTCCAGGACCTGCACAAGGTAATTGAGCCTTATGCTTTCTTTCTCAATGCCAATACGGATTTTAACTACCTGATCGCGCATGTCAACGGGCAGGATGCCGCTACCGTAATTCCATTTATCGAAAGTAAATGGAAGAGCCTTGTTCCGGACGAACCTTTCGCATACAGTTTCCTGGACGAAGATTTTCAGAACAACTACGCTGCTGACGCCCGGACATCCCGGCTGGTCAACGCCTTCACCATTATTTCCATCATGATTTCTTGTCTGGGATTATTTGGTCTGGCAGCTTTTGCGGCACAACAGCGCATCAAGGAAATCGGTGTCCGGAAAGTACTGGGAGCTTCTGTAGTGAGTATTGTAAGGCTTTTATCCAGAGATTTTCTCAAACTGGTTGTGATATCCATTGTAATCGCAACGCCATTGGCCTGGTATCTGATGAACCGCTGGCTGAACGACTTTGCATATAAAATCAGCCTCCAATGGTGGATGTTTGCCGGTGCCGGGGTTCTTGCGGTCGCTATCGCGGTCCTGACTGTCAGCACACAGGCCATCCGTGCAGCCATGACCAATCCTGTGAAATCTTTGAAAACCGAATAAAGAACGCTCGTCAGTTATGTTCAAAAACTATCTCAAAATAGCGTTGCGTAACCTTTGGAAAAACAAGGGTTACGCATTCATCAATATCGTGGGCCTTTCTGTGGCATTCTGTGTGAGTGTCTTTCTGTTCCTGACAGCCTACTTTGCGTTCTCCTATGATAATTTTCATGCGGATAAGGACAGGATTTTCCAGACCTATTTTTTCGCCAATGACCCAGAAGGAGCGAACCGTACGGCGTCGATGCCTTTGCCGATTACTCCGGCATTGAAAGCCGAATATCCCGAGATCGAGTCTATTGCAAGGGTGATCAACGGTTCGGATGTGGTGGAGTATAAAGGCAAATACCTGGATAAACAGATCAAGTTCACGGAGCCTGATTTTTTCAAGATTTTTACTTTCCCGTTTGTTGAGGGTAATGCACAAACCGCTTTGCAGGATTTGAGCAGTATAGTGATTACGCAACACATGGCCAAGGCGGTTTTCGGGAATGAAGAACCGGTGGGGAAGCGGATTGCCGTAGGCCTAGAAGGGAATAAAAAGCAATATGTCGTTACCGGGGTCCTGGCCGATTTTCCTGAAAATTCATCCCTGAAATTCGATGCTTTTGTGCGTACGGAAAACCTGGGCGGCTACCAGGAGCAAAAGGGTTATTGGGATAACTACTCGCACAATGTGTTCCTTAAATTGAAACCGGGGGTAGATAAGCTTGCATTTGAAAAGAAACTGAAACCTTTCACGGCCAAGTATTTCTCTGAAACTATTTCCAAACTTAAAAAGAAGGGCGCGAAGCCAGACGAAAGAGGTGATTTGTACTCGGTACGTCTCCAGAAACTGGAAGATATTCATTTCGATCGCGAAATTTCGGGTGGCAACGACGCGTCGCTGGTGTATGCGTTGATGGGTATCGGTATTTTTATCCTGCTGATAGCCAGCATCAATTTTATCAACCTCAATGTCGCGCGCTCATTTATCCGTGCACGCGAGGTAGGCGTGCGTAAGTCGCTCGGAGCCTTGAAGCAGCAACTTTTCTTTCAGATCTGGGGTGAAGCCGGTGTAGTTTGCTTCCTGGGCTTTCTGACGGGCATTGTGCTGGCCGTATTGCTTTTGCCGGCGTTCAATGCGACATTTCATTCCAAACTGAGCTTAGCATACATTTTCGAACCTGACAAGCTGGTCATGCTGGTGGGTTTGTTCTTGTTTGTTACGCTGGTAGCGGGCGGTTATCCGGCATTGCAGATGTCGAAGTTCAATGCAGTGGAGGTTTTAAAGGGCAAAGTGTCGCTCAAAAGACCGGGTGTATTGAGAAATTTGCTGATCATCGCCCAGTTTGCTTTATCGAGCCTGCTGATCTGCAGTACGATTATCGCAGTACAGCAGGTTGACCATTTACGAAAGCAGCCGCTGGGTTTTGAGAAAGAGCAGGTAATCAGTATACCGGTGGGAAGGAAGGTGAATGGGCAAACTGTGCTGCGCAGGATGCGCAATCGCCTGGCCGATGACCCCAACATCGCAGGGATTACCGGAACGGGCGTCAATCTGGGATTAGGCCGCGACCGAAGCTCTTCGCGCAGCGTCATAGGTTTTACATTCAAAGACCGGGAAGTGACTACCGATTGGCTGCATATCAGCTACGATTATCTGAAAACATTGAACATCAAATTGCTGGCAGGCCGGGAATTTAATCCGGCTTATCCGACCGATTCCATGGGTAAGGTCATTATCACCGAAAGCATGGCGAAGGCCATTGGTGAAAAGGATCCGGTCGGCAAATTCTTCCAGACCGACACGGCGGGAATTAAGCATCAGATCATCGGCGTGGTTCCCGATTTCAACCTGTATTCTTCCAAGTGGGAGACGAAGCCGATCACCATGTATCTGTCTCATTCAGACGGTATCGGCTACATTTTTGTACGGGTTATGCCGCAAAGCCTGACGACATCAATGGAGAAATTGAAAACCGTGTGGAAGGAAATTACACCGGAATCGGAATTTAAGGGCTCATTTATTGATGAAAACACCAATGCCTGGTATGAAGAAGAAGAGAGGCTTTCTCAGGTTTTCAGCCTGGCTTCGACAGTGGCGATCATTCTGTCCTGTCTCGGGCTTTTTGCAGTGGCATTAATCGTTATTGAGCAGCGCACCAAGGAGATTGGTGTTCGCAAGGTCTTGGGAGCCAGTATTTTAAATCTCGTATTTGTGTTGTCGCGTGAATTCGTCAAGCTCGTGCTCGTTGCGATCCTGATCGCAACGCCGGCAGCATGGTTTTTTATGCAAAAATGGCTGGATAATTACCCTTATCGCATTGAGATCAACCCGCTGGTGTTTATCGGTGTAGGTTTGGCCGCTGTGATCGTAGCGGTTGCAACGGTCAGTTTCCAAAGCATCAAAGCCGCATTGATGAATCCTGTGAAGTCGCTGAAGAGCGAGTAGAGGGTGATTTAAATCGATTTTGAAGAAACTAATTTGGATATCATTTCAACCTCTTTTTCCCGGCCATGATCAAAAACTATCTCGTTACCTCTCTCAGAAACCTGCGGCGCAACTGGAACTTCACAGTCATCAACGTTACCGGCCTGACGCTCGGACTCGCCTGCTGTCTCCTGATTTTCTTTACGGTCCGGTATGAGCTCAGCTTCGATACCCATCACCGGAATGCTGACCGGGTTTACCGGATGCTTACCCATCATATTGCCGACGGGGAAAAAGGATTCAGTACCGGTATGCCCCTGCCGGTTATCGACGCATTAAAAAATGATTTCCCTGAGGTAAAAGAATATGTTTCACCTACGTATGCGCTACGCGGGACGTTGGTTACAGTTACCGAAGGTTCCGAAAAGAAAAAGTTTGCGGATCCAGGTTACAATATCGCATTTGTCGGGCCGGAGTATTTCAGGCTGTTTGACTACACATGGTTAAAAGGATCGCCCCAAAGCGCTCTGAAAAACCCCGGCTCAGTGGTTTTAACCGTTCGGCAGGCCGCCTTGTACTTTGGAAATGCAGATCCGATGGGCAGGACAATCCGTGTGGATAATAACAAAGACTTTGTAGTGACCGGGATTGTCGCGGATCCGCCGGTAGCAACGAATCTGCCTTTCACGACCATGCTTTCGTTCTCATCCCTTAAAGATTACGGTGCATTCACAAACTGGGACGACTGGGTTTCCTCTTACGGTGGCGGACAGATTTACCTGATGCTGCCGGAAAGGATAAGCGAGGGGCAGTTTGAGCGACAGTTGGTCTCATTTGTAAAAAAATACCGCGAGCCGAAGGATGCAGCGAAAATGAAGTATGTATTACAGCCGCTCAAAGACATTCACTTCGCGACGAAGATCGGCAACTATGCCAATCGTTCGATCAGCGAGGGGATGATATGGGCAATGTCGCTCGTCGGCATCTTTATATTGATTACTGCTTGTGTCAATTTTGTCAATCTTGCAACAGCGCAAGCGTTGCGTCGGTCACGCGAGGTGGGTGTGAGAAAGGTATTGGGAAGTACGAGAGGTCAGCTTTTGCGCCAGTATTTTTCAGAAACAGGTGTTATTACCATTACATCCGTGGTACTTGCACTGCTGGCGGCACAGGTTATCTTGCCCTATATTTCCAATGTTCTGAATATCAGCCATACGGGAGTGGTATTTTTTACGGAACCCAGCATATTGATTTTCTGTTTGCTGCTGGCTGTTATCACGACACTGCTGGCGGGTTTCTATCCCGCGATGGTAGTGTCTGGCTACCAGCCCATTCTTGCATTGAAAGGAAAAATGCGTACGGCAGGAAGTACGCAATCCAACCTCCGGCGCGGACTGATCGTGTTGCAATTTTCCATATCACAGGTAATCCTGATCGGTACGCTGATCGCGTACAGCCAGATGAAATATTTCAGAACGCTCGATGTGGGGTTTGAAAAGGATGAGGTCGTCAACGTCTTGATCCCGGATCAGGCAACGGGTAAGATCGAAACCTTGCGTGATAAGCTCAAAAATGTGCCAGGGATCAATAATATCAGTTTCAGTACTTTCACACCGATGTCGAAGAGTAACTGGCAAACCGGTTTCAAATTCGAAAATGATCCTGAATTCCTGGATCTCGATATCGTAATGCGCCCGGCAGATACGGCCTATTTCAACACTTACGGACTAAAAATGGCGGCCGGAAGAATGTACATGCCATCGGACACGATGCGGGAATATGTCGTTAATGAGGCATTTGCACAAAAGCTGGGATTTAAAAATCCTCAGGATATTTTAGGTAAGCGGTTGACGATCGGGGGGAGCGAGGTGAAGCTGCCGATTGTGGGTGTCGTTAGAAATTTCAATACGTTTAGTCTCCATCGAGAAATCATTCCTTGTGTGATGACGACGCTTCGTCGCGATTATCGGGTCATGAGCGTGAAACTGGCTAAAAACTCAGGCCCTGAACAACTCAAAAGGATCGAGGATGCGTGGGCTGAACAATTCCCCGACTATCTCTTCAAATATTCTTTCTTTGACCAAACGCTCAACAGCTTTTACGAAAAAGAGGAAAACTTCTTTTCACTCTTCAAAATACTCAGCTGCATCGCGATTTTTATCGGCTGCCTGGGATTGTATGGCGTAGTGGCATTCATGGCTGAGTCGCGGACGAAGGAAATGGGTATCCGTAAAGCCATAGGAGCTTCGGTGCTCCACATTTTTGGCCTTTTCTCCATTGATTTTGTCAAATTGGTGGTCATCGCTCTCCTGATCGCCTCGCCGATTGCCTGGTACCTGATGGACGGTTGGTTACAGGATTTCAATTATAAGGTGCAAGTAAGCTGGTGGCTTTTCGCGATAGCCGGTTTGGGGGCTGTGATCATTGCGCTGATCACGATCAGCTTTCAGAGCATCAAAGCCGCGCTCACAAACCCGGTGACGGCGTTGCGAAGCGAATAATCGTTTTGTTGCGGATGCAACCGACCACCTCATTTTTACATCTTTTGGCAAATGCACCCATAAACCTCACCATAAAAACCAGCCATGATCAAAAACTATCTGGTTATCGCCCTTCGTAACCTTCTGAAAAACAAAGTCTATTCGCTGATCAATATCGTCGGGCTAGCAGTGGGCATCGCCGTCACTATGCTGATCGGGATGTGGGTCTGGGATGAACTGTCGTACAATAAGTATCACAAAAATCATGATCGCATCGTTCAGGCGTGGATCAGTCAGACTTTCAATAAGCAGACCGGCACCGGTACCGCCGTTTCTATTCCCGCCGTGACCGAAATGGCCACGAAATATTCGGCGGATTTCACGCATACTTCTCTGGCCTCCTGGAATTTTGGTCACTTGCTGGCCAACGGCGATAAGAAGATCCATAAGACAGGCATGTGGGCACAACCCTCATTTCCCGAAATGCTCTCATTGCATATGGTCCGTGGAGATTACAATGCACTGAAAAACCCCGGCTCGGTCGTGATATGCGAATCGCTGGCGAAATCGCTGTTCGGGAGTGAGGATCCGCTGGGAAAAGCCATCAAGCTGGATATCAAAAAGGACGTGAAAGTGACAGGCGTTTACGAAGACATCCCTTTCAATTCCAACTTCAACGAACTGTACCTGATCCTACCCTGGAGTGACTATTTACAGGCTGAGAATTGGGTAAAAGACGCCCAGACGCAATGGGGTAACCACTCGTTTCAGTGGTTTGCGCAGGTAGCCGATCACGCGGACATTGAGACGGTATCCCGTAAGATAAGGGATGTGGAATTGCCTCATGCATTTTCCAAAACCGATAAACCACAGTATCTCCTGCATCCGATGAGCCGCTGGCATTTGTATTCGGATTTTAAAGACGGTAAAAATGTAGGTGGGGCCATTCAGTTTGTGTGGTTGTTCGGCATTATTGGTGTTTTTGTGTTGTTACTGGCTTGTATCAACTTTATGAACCTGAGTACCGCCCGCTCGGAGAAACGGGCGAAGGAGGTGGGTATCCGGAAATCCATCGGCTCGCTGAAAAGCCAGCTGATATTCCAGTTTCTGAGCGAATCGTTCCTGGTCGTTGCTTTTGCGTTAGTACTGGCCATTCTCATCGTATTGATCTCATTGCCGGCATTCAATAACCTCGCAGGTAAACATGTCAGCTTCCCGTTCTTTTATCCGCTTTTCTGGCTGGGACTGGTTGTTTTTGCTTTGTTTACAGGACTTATCGCGGGAAGTTATCCTGCGTTTTACCTGTCTTCCTTCAACCCGCTCTCGGTTCTGAAAGGTACTTTTAAAGTGGGTAAATGGTCGGCGGTGCCCAGGAAGGTAATGGTGGTGATGCAGTTCACTGTTTCCATTACGCTGATCATCGGCACGATCATTGTCTTTCAGCAGATTCAGCATGCCAAAGATCGTCCGGTGGGTTACGATAGGCAGGGCTTGCTGCAAGTCGACATTTCCCCAAACCTGTACGGTAAATATTATCCGCTCCGCGATGATTTGCTGAAAACAGGCTCCGTGTACGAGATGAGCGAGTCGTCGAGTCCTACCACAGGGATTTACTCCAACCAGATCGGTTTTGAATGGGAGGGAATGGAGCCCGGTTCGCTGCCGCTCTTTGGAACGATCGCCTGTACGCATGACTTCGGCAAAACCATCGGCTGGAAGATTATTGCAGGAAGAGACTTTTCAAGAGAATTCTCTACCGATACCGCCGCATTTGTGCTCAACGAATCAGCCGTTAAGCTGACCGGGATTAAAGACATTATCGGTAAAACAATTCGCTTTAATGGTAAACCCAGGCAAGTCGTGGGCGTAATCAAGGACATGGTGATGCAGTCGCCTTACGAACCTGCGGTGCCAACCGTTTTCCTGATGGATTACGAATGGGCAAATCTCATTAACATCAAGCTAACGCCCGGCGCACCGGTAGACCAGGCTTTGAAGAAAGTGGAGGCCGTTTTCAGAAAGCATGACCCGGATTCGCCGTTCGAATTCAAGTTTGCTGATGAGGAATATGATACCAAATTCCGGGCAGAAGAAAGGGTAGGGAAGCTGGCGAGGGTGTTTGCAGTGCTTGCCGTGTTTATCTCATGCCTCGGCCTGTTCGGGTTGGCGGCTTACACGGCCGAGCAGCGTACCAAGGAAATCGGTATCCGGAAAGCCCTGGGGGCGAGCGTGGCGCAAATGTGGGCGATGCTGTCCAAAGAGTTTGTCTATCTCGTGATCGTGTCCTGTGTCATCGCTTCGCCGATCGCATTGTATTTTCTTCATGACTGGTTGAAAAAATATGAATACCATATCGAACTGAGTTGGATCGTGTTCGCGGTTGCCGCTTTGCTGGCTGTTGCCATTACTTTATTGACGGTCAGTTTTCAGGCTATTAAAGCAGCCTTGATGAACCCGGTTAAGTCACTCCGGAGCGAATAACGCTTTTAGCAGATAGAAAAGGATTTCATCCGGCCTAGCGATGTTCGTTTCAATCGCGAGGCCGGATGAATTGTTTTCACAACTTATTTTATCCTCTGGAATCAGTTTCGTCGATCAAAATGACCCGGCCATCTACCAGTAGTGACATTTCGCAGATTGTGTTTTCAGTGCGTTAAACTTGGGGGGGAAAAGCGCCTCTAAAAGACATAAACGAACAATTTAAACATTGGAAACCATGAGAAAGACCATCTTAGCCATCGCCACAATAATTACCTTGACCATCGGAAACACCTTCGCACAGCGCTACGGTCACCAGGTGCCCGCGACCAACAATTCCCGCATGGATAATGCGTATGAGGAATTCAAGATCAATAAGCTGGACGAGATCGTGAAGCTGAGTCGCAAGCAGGAGAACCAGATCAAAAAGATCGAAAATAAATATGATCGCCTGACAGGCAACAGTAAAAGATACCATACCTACCAGGGGATGAAAAGACTGGAAGAGGAAAAGCAAAAAGAAATTCTGTCTGTGCTGACACCCGCACAACGCCAGCGCCTGTTCGCTTATCAGCATCGTTTCGACAGCCGTTACAATCGCAGAGGGTAATCGATCGATAAAATAGCCATGAATGAACGGCCAGGTCTCAGGATCTGGCCGTTTTTTTGATAAGCGCCCATCTCTGCCGGACATAATAATCGAGTAGCAACAGACCCGACAGGCCAATAATGGTAAGTGTGTAGGTTTGTGGGATGGCGGAGATTTTCTGAGCCCACACTGCGTTGGAGATCATCAGGCCGTTGAGCCCTCCCCAAAACACAGTTTGCTCGTCGTTACCTGGAATGAAGAAGCAAGCAACGATCAGTACAGCCCATGCGGCCGCGATTCCATACCATACTTTTCGCGCAATAACCGGTTTTGGTGCGGTAACCGGCTGGCTGGCTTTGAGCCGGGCCATGATTTCACTGCTGAATGTATTGGAAGGCGTTTCTACTATATTTTGTTGCATTACCGTACGGAATACGGCCTCCTCATGCACGCGCTGCATAACAGCCTCTGCAAAAGCGCCCGACGGCTCGTCGGCGCCGGCCTTCCGGATCAGTTGTTTGAAATGCTCTTCCTGTTTTTCTTCCATCGGCTCCATAATTCCCGCATTATAACAAAAACTGCAATTCTTTACCTAACACCTTCCTGGCTCTGAATAATTTTACCTTGATATTGCTGTTCGAGAGTCCTGTGACCTGCTCGATCTCCTCGATAGGGCTTTCATTCAGGTAATACAACGTAATAATCAGCGCCTCCATTTTGGGTAACCGGTTGATGGCCTCCTTCACAAATTGTTCGCGCTCGCGGGCCTGCAAGGCTTCGAGCGGCGGAGGGCTGTATTCGTAGGCATAATTTTCTTCAAGATCCTCATCGATGCTTTGTAATACCATCCTGTGCTGCTGCAATTTGGATATCGCGGTCCGGTACACAATGGTGTAGAGCCAGGTCGAGAACTTGGCTTTGCCTTCAAAACTGCCGATTTGCATATAAGCTTTCACAAAACTCTCCTGTGCTGCATCCTCTGCATCCTGCGCGTTGGAAAGGATTTTCATAGCGATCGTGAATGCCATATTCTTATACTTATCGACCAGATAGGTGTAAGAGGACAGGTTACCCTGCCTTACGTTCTCAATATGGATCCGGTCGTCGTGGTTTTTCATGCATTCGGTTACTCGCCTGCTTATGAGACTGCGGCGGGTGTGGCTTGGTTACATCCGGCACGATTTATTTTTTTTGAAAAAATTTTACCCCAAACTGTAACCACAAAGGCTAAGCCTTTGTCCAATGGGTAACATTCGAAATTTAACTGTGTTTTAGCCATGAATGGTCTCTTTATTTCAATTGCAGCTTTCCTGGGTATCTTCGGAATTGTCTATGTGTTCCTGATGACACGCCACCGGGAACGTATAGCCCTCATCGAGAAAGGGGCCGATGCTTCCATTTTTACGGACAAGAACAGTTCTTTTTCTCCAACACTCAAATTCGGAATGCTGTTCGTGGGCATCGCATTAGGTATCCTCACCGGTAACTGGTTAGACAATACTTACGATTTCAGCCAGGGAGTGGCTTATCTGGCCATGGTGTTTCTTTTCGGTGGCGTTAGCCTGATCCTGAACTTTTTGATTGAAAGGTATTTGAACGGACCCGGATCAGGTGAGCGATAGTATCCTCCACCAATCAACCACATATTTAACCGTTCATCAATTAATAAAAAAAATCAGGCATAGTACCTTGCATGACAAAGTACCTTCCAATACATTTGTAATATCAAAATCGATATTTGCCTGCTTTAATATATCAATGATATAGTTATATATAATTAATTGATATATTAGTCGTATGATGAAAGAGCTTAAAATCTCCTAACGGAGTTTCTATGCCCATTGCCAAAGCCTGTTAGCCATGAAAATTTTAACTATGAAAACATTACTCCAATTATTAATGTCCATCCTGATCTCGGGTCTCGTATGTCGTCAGGAATCGTTTGCACAAGCCGCTCCTGCGGGAGGAAGCATTAAGGGGATGGTAACCGACTCTACTACCGGCAAATCTCTTGATTTTATCACTCTTAACCTGATGAAGGACAAAAACACAGCAGTAAAAGCTGATTTTTCCAAGGCAGACGGATCATTTGTCTTTCAAAACCTGAAGCCGATGAAATATGCGCTTGTGCTGGTGGGAGTAGGATACAAAAACAAGACGATTGAGGTGGACCTCACCGATAGCACCCGCCGGAATATCGATCTGGGGAAAATCACGATCAGTCAGCAGGTGGTTGGGTTAAAGGAGGTAACGGTTACTGCGCTGAAACCCATCGTGAAGCAGGAGGTCGACCGGATTAGTTATGATCTGGAAGCAGATCCGGAAAGCAAGGTGTACTCCGTACTGGAAATGATGCGAAAGGTGCCATACCTGTCGCTCGATGCAGAGGATAATATCTTTCTGAAAGGCAATTCCGACTTCAAGATCCTGATCAACGGCAAACCGTCGAGTATGGTGGAACGGAGCTACAAAGATGTGCTCCGCAGCATGCCTGCCTCGTCCATTGTGCGGATCGAGGTAATTACCACACCGCCTGCGAAGTATGACGCCGAAGGCCTGGCAGGGATCATCAATATCATTACCAATAAGAAAATAGACAACGGGTATAATGGTACCCTCAACGTCAGTGAACGCTTCCCGACCGGCGGACCGGGAGTCGGTGGCTCGCTCTCGGCCCAGCTCGGGAAGATCGGAATGTCGCTGAATGCAGGTTTGAACCAGTACAAAAACCCGTCGACCCAGACGATCTCCAACCGTACGACGACGGGAACCGATCCTACGGAGCTTGACCAGCGAGGCTGGAATGGAAATAACAACAAAAACGGCTATATCGGTTACGAGATCACGTACGAGATCGACACGCTGAATTTGCTGAGCGCGCAACTGAATGTGAATGGCGGCAGGAACCGCTCGAATGGCTTTCAATCGTCGCTGCTCAATGCGGGCGAAAAAATCTTGGAACGCTATAATGTTACTAACAACAATAGCGACCGAGGCAATGGGCGTGACGCGGCGATCAACTATCAGAAGGGTTTTAAAGCCGACAAAAATCGCCTGCTGACGTTCTCCTACCGCTATTATGGTTACGACAACAAGCAAAATGGTGATCTGACGATTTCGAACCGCATCAACTACGACCGTCCGGATTACCGGCAGGTCAACGATCAGAGCTTTTCGGAACAGACTTTCCAGGTGGATTTTGTATATCCAGTGAAAAAACTCAATATCGAAGCTGGCCTGAAGGGTATCATGCGGGAAAACCAGAGTAATTTTCAGTACACGGTATTCAATCCGGAAACCAATTCATACGAGGTAGATGGAAGCATGAGCAACATGTACGAGAACCAGCAAAACGTGTTTGGGGCTTATAATACGTATCAGTACAATTTCAAAAACTGGGGCGTGAAAGCCGGTGCACGCGTGGAGCAGACGGTCATTGATGCCGACTTTATTTCTACGGATTCGAAGGTGAAACAAAACTATTTCAACTTCATCCCGTCGGTATCTGTCAACAGGAAGCTCAAAAACAATGCAGGGATCAACTTCGGTTACACCAAACGTATCCAGCGTCCGGGGATCTGGCAGCTTAATCCATTCGTTGACCGCTCCAATCCCAGCTATGAGCGCACCGGTAACCCCGACCTGCGGCCTGCTTTTGTGAACGACCTGCAACTGAGCTTCAATAAAGCGAAAAAAGGGAACGTCAATTTCGGCGTTGGCTACACCCACTTCAAAGACCTTATTTTCCCGATTGCCGTATACAACCCCGAAACACAGATTACCCGCACATCTTATGGCAACACCGGCCGCGCTAGGCTGATCAGCGGTAATTTGAACGCGAATTATCCGATCTCCAAGAAATGGAATTTCAGCACCAATTTCCGCATTGCGCACGGGAAGGTGACCGGTATTGTGAATGGGACAGAGATCACAAACAGCGGGGTAATGTATAATCTTTCACTTTCAACCGGTTACCGTTTGCCAAAGGAATGGAGAGTGAATGCAAACCTGAATGCAAATGGACCAGGTGTGAATTTGCAAGGCACCACAAACTCCATTGTGAGCACGTCTTTCAGTGTTAATAAGGATGTAATCAAAGATAAATTGTCACTCTCCGCGGCGGTAAGTAATCCATTCACCAAATTCAGAAGATATCATAATGAAACGTTCGGCCCGGACTTCGACCAGTTCACCGACCGCTGGAATTACTTCCGCTCATTCAATTTCAGCCTGAACTACAAGTTCGGCAAGTTGAAAGATGGTATTAAAAAGAATAAGCGGGGCATTCGCAACGATGATGTGCAGAGCGGCGGAAACTAGCATCCGTATCCGGCTTTTCAGATTTGCCGATCTCAGTGAATGAGAAATTCATGGGCGGGTATGACGTGTACAGTCATGCCCGCCCTTTCAAATTTATCGACCTGGCTCAACGTTACGAGCGTACCTTCTTTCAGTCCGAAATGAGCCAGGGCTTCAAACAGACCATTCAACTCACTGTCCGCATTGTCATTATATAGAATTGTTCATTACTAATATACAATATTGTATTTTAGTAATATATAAAATAGATCACTATGGCCTCCGGATCTGACCATGGATGGTGTCCGGTTTTGGACAGTCGTTTCGTGGTAATGAATTGATGATTAATGTTTTAATTTGATGGCATGAAATTGATGTAGCATCACCTGTCTGTCAATAGCCACCTCAAATCTATGCTCACGAACTACCTCAAAATTGCTGTCCGGAATTTGCTTAGGCACAAGACTTACTCCCTGATCAACATGCTCGGACTTGCCGCCGGGATATGCGTTTCTACGTTGATATTGATGTTTGTGGTCCATGAACATAGTTATGACAGGTTCCACGCCCGGCACGGGGATATTTACCGTGTACTCGCCAAAGTAAAAATGGGGGACAACGATTTTCAAATGAACTCCTTTGCTTCGGGTTTTGCGCCATCCATTGCCGCGGGAGTACCGCACGTGAAGGATTACGTCAGGATATTGCCTTCGTATAGAAATACCGTCATGGGGCATCCCGCCAGGAAGGGTGAAGCGATTCTGGAAAAGAACGTTTTGTTTGCAGACCCATCGTTTTTCAGTGTATTTACTTTTCCGCTCGAAAAAGGCAATGCCGCCGACGCGTTGCAAAAGCCGTTTACGATGGTGGTTTCAGAGCGTGCGGCGCGAAAGTACTTCGGAAATGCCGATCCGGTAGGTCAGGCTCTTTTGTACGAAGGGAAGCACCTGATCCAGATTGCAGGCGTCGCAAAGAATCCTCCATCCAACTCTTCTTTTGATTTCGATTTTGTCATATCAAACGCTACCTATCCCAAATTGAGCGAAATGACAAAGAACAACTGGGATGGGGGAGGAATTTTCAATGTGTATTTGCAACTGGATTTTGCCGGGGCTAAGGCATTGGCTGAGCGCGGTATCAACCGCGGTGAATCCGCAAAGGCGGGGCTGTTCGAAGGAAAGACACAATACTTCCTGGAAAGTCTGGATGACATCCATCTGGGCGGCGCATTCACCGATTCGGGGAACAATAAACTGATCCCGATTTTCAGCATGGCCGCAGCGGCAGTGCTGATGCTCGCACTTTTCAATTATATGAGCCTCACCACCGCACGGGCAACGCAACGCGCACGGGAGGTAGGCGTAAGGAAGGTAGTGGGCGCTACCCGTGCAGGTCTCGGCAAGCAGTTCTACATCGAATCGGTTTTGGTCTGCGTTCTGGCTTTTGCCCTGGGATTGGCGATGGTGTACTATTTAAGTCAGCCGTTCTACGAGCTTCTGGGCCTGAAAGTCGATGCGTCATTTGTCATTTCTCCTTTCTTTCTATCATTTCTAATGGGGTTGTTGCTGGTGACGACGCTGGTGGCCGGGAGCTATCCGGCATTTATTTTGTCAGGTTTTGCACCTTTGGAAGTATTGAAAGGCAGGTTCAAAGGAAATATAGGCGGTGTAGGCGTGAGACGGTTCTTCATCGTTTTTCAGTTCTCGGTTTCCATTGCATTGATCATGGCCAGCCTGGTCGTGAAGGAGCAGCTTGCTTTTATGCAAAGAAAGGACCTGGGACTTTATAAGGAGCAAGTATTGAGTATCCCGCTGGGCCCCTCCATGGCGGCTAATTACAAGCCTTTTCGGGATGCGGTGAAACAGCAGGCCGGTGTGACAAACGTTACGTTTGCGAATGTAGGCCTGTTTAAGGGCTACAACATGTTTTTTGTCCCGAATATAATGACCAAGAAGCAGGTAGGACTGGCCCAGATGGTTGTAGACGGGCAGTTTATAAAGACTTTGGGCTTGAAATGGAAAGCAGCGCCAACCGCAGGAGCACGCAAGAATCAGACCTTGCTGAATGAGCTGGCTGTCAGGGAGCTGGGTATCCGGGCCGACCCGATCGGACAGCAAATTATGGAGGGAGTCAATGTGGATGGGATCCTCGAAGATTTTGATTTTTCATCCCTGCAGCATGGTACCAAGGCCGTCATGCTCTCGGTGGCGAGCGACACCACCAATATGCTTCGCATGCCAGGCTCATCACGCGGTGTCATGTATGTGCGACTGGATACCCGTGGCGATATTGCAGGTAATGTCAAGGCCATTGGCCGTATTTTTGAGTCGTTTGATCATGAAATGCCGTTCGAGTTCTACTTCCTGGACGAGGCTTTTCATGAAACATTTAAAGACGAAACTCGATTATCAGGCATGTTTTCCGTCTTTACGGTGCTCGCAATTTTTATCGCTTGCATGGGACTTTTCGGACTGGTAACCTTCACCGCCGAGAGCCGCACGAAGGAAATTGGCATCCGGAAGGTTTTAGGGGCATCGGTTACCGGGATAGTCGGGATGCTTTCGCAAGAATTTGTCAAGCTCGTGTTGGTTGCGGGCGTTATCGCAACGCCGGTTGCCTGGTATCTCATGTCGCGTTGGCTACAGGATTTTGCGTACAAAATCAATATTCCGTTTTGGATTTGCCTTTCGACCATCGGTTTCATGCTGGCTATCACATTATTGACAATCTGTTTTAAAACCGTGCAGGCGGCGCTGATGAACCCGGTGAAGTCTCTCGGGAGCGAATAGATAGCTGGTGGCGTCCAACTACAAAATACCAGAGCGTCATCTGTTCGTTTTCGGACAGATGATGCTTTATTTGTAAACTCATGTATTTGATTATCAATTGATTTTCAATGTGGTATGCATTTAATGTATCTGCATTCTCAATACCAGAAGCCAAAATTTCACCTGACGGCCATGCTAAAAAACTATTTAAAAATCGCCTTCCGAAACCTTTGGAAACACAAGGTGTTTTCGCTGATCAACATTATGGGCCTTACAGTGGGGATGTCTGCCTGCCTGCTGATCTCCATGTATGTCAATTTTGAACTCACCTACGATGCATTCCACTCCAAAGCCGACCGCATTTACCGGCTTGTGACGGATGTAAAGACGCCCTCGGAAACGATCAATGCAGGAATCACTTCATGGGCGTTCGGACCGACGATCAAACAGGATTTTCCCGAGGTGGAGGCTTATACACGACTTAACGGCGGCAGTTTTCTTGTCCGAAAAGGGAATATTAAATTTCAGGAGGAGGCGACCGTATTTGCCGATTCGTCGCTGTTTCGCGTCTTTGACTTCAAACTGATCCAGGGCGATCCCAAAACGGCATTGAAAGAACCGTTAAGCCTGGTTTTTACAGAGAAAGCAGCCAGAAAGTATTTCGGCGATGCTGATCCCCTGGGGCAAACATTGCTGCTTTCGGGAGAAGGATTACCCGCGAAAGTGACGGGCGTAATGAAAGACATTCCGGAAAACTCGCTGATTAAAGGAGATATGTTCGTTTCGATGAGCACTATGACACAGCGCTTCAACCGAGGCATCGATGAGCAATGGGGCAATTTCGGCGCTACAACCTATTTGCTTCTGAAGCCGGGTACCGACAGCAAAAGCCTGGAAAAGAAATTACCAGCGTACCTGGAACGGCGCGCCGGCAAACTCATGCGTGAGAGCAAAATGTTTTACACACTTTTTCTTGAACCGCTGCTGAGCGTGCATTTAAGTTCGGAACGGGATGTGGCTGAGAAGGGAAGTATGAACAATGTATATGTATTTTCGGTCGTAGCCGTGTTTATACTGCTGATAGCCTGCATTAACTTCGTCAATCTCACCACCGCCCGTTCGGCAGAGCGCGCCAAGGAGGTGGGTATTCGCAAAGTAGTAGGTGCTGCCAGAACGCTGCTGGCACGGCAATTCGTAAGCGAATCGGTGATGCTTTGCCTGATCGCGTTTGTGTTTTCTATCCTGCTTTCGGCCGTTCTGATCCCGCTTTTTAATAATCTGGCGGGGAAAATCATCACAACGGGTATTTTCAGTAATCCGGCGTTTCCCGCGCTGATGTTGCTGGCTGCCATCCTTATCGGAATATTGGCAGGAATCTATCCCGCACTGGTATTGTCTTCGTTCGAACCTGTTACTGTTTTGAAGGGCCGTTTTACAACAAGCGTAAGAGGCATTTTGTTGAGAAAAGGGTTGGTGACTGTCCAGTTTGCCATTTCCATTGCCCTGATCATCGCTACGATGGTCGTGTACATCCAGATGAATTATATGCGTAACCGTGACCTCGGTTTTAGTAAAGATCAGATGTTGGTCGTGAACACTGAGGGTGATCCGAAGCGGGAAGCGTTCAAACAATCGTTGAATGGTCTGGCGGGGGTCAAATCAACCGCGGCGTCGTCGAGCGTTCCGGGGAGCTCTAATCCGGGGGCATATTCCGAAATTGAGAACAAAAGCGGTGATTTGCAGATAGCCAACCTTGATCTCTATTTTGTCGATTTTGATTATATCCCGGTGTTTGGGCTGAAAATGGCAGCCGGACGGCCATTTTCGAGGGATTTCGGAACGGATACAACCCAGGCTATGGTGATCAATGAGGCGGCGGCGAAGCTGTTCGGGTACAGCAAACCGGAAGAAACCATCGGCCGACGGTTCAAGCAATGGGGGAGAGAGGGCAAGATCGTGGGGGTGATTAAGAACTTCCATTTCCGTTCGTTGCAGGAAACGATCAAACCGCTGACAATGCGTATAGAACCAGGTGGTTCGCAGCTTGTTTCTGTTAAAATTGACGGTGCCAGGTTGAAGGAAACTGTTGCCGCGGTGGAAGAAAAATGGAAGGTCGCTATGCCCGACAGGCCGTTCAGCTACTATTTTATGGACGAATTCTTCGACCGTCAATACCGCACCGAGGAGCGGTTCGAAAAGCTGTTCTTCAATTTTGCGATCCTGGCTATATTCATTTCCTGCCTCGGATTGCTGGGGCTCGCTTCTTACAGCACCATGCAGCGCACTAAGGAAATCGGGGTCAGGAAGGTGATGGGAGCGTCCATTTCGAGTATTGTCGGCCTGCTTTCCAAAGATTTTCTGAAACTAGTGCTTATTGCATTTGTTATTGCGTCGCCCATAGCCTATTTCGGTATGGACCGCTGGTTGCAAAACTTTGCTTACCGGACCGACATTTACTGGTGGATATTCGCCATTGCCGCGATCCTGTCCACAGGCATCGCATTCATCACAGTCAGCTTCCAGAGCATCAAAGCAGCCGTCATGAATCCGGTGAAGAGCCTGCGCACCGAGTAACGGTACTCACTGGCTTCTGGTCGTTCCAAAACGAACGGGGCGTGTCCGCTATCGGACACCCCTTATTTGTTTTGTTATAGTGTAAAAAATTGATTTTCAGTTAATTGGAAGATTATTGGCGGCTGGTTCATAATTTGACGGTCCAAACGGAAGATCCATCCGTCAACCCTCGTAACCGGCGCAGTTATGATATCCAATTACCTGAAAATCGCTCTGCGGAGCCTTCGGAACAAGAAGGTATTTGCTTCCATTAACATTTTGGGCCTGGCTATCGGATTGGCTGCCTGCATGCTAATTCTGCTGTTTGTGCAGCACGAACTGAGCTACGATCATTACAATGTCAATGCCGATCGCATGTTCAGGGTTACATTGCATGGCCGGATCGGTGGCAATGAAATCAATATCGCCGGAGCTTCCGCACCCGCGGGGCCCGCGCTCATGCGCGATTACCCGGGCGTGGAGGCATATACCAGGCTTTCGAACAATGGGACTTTCCTGGTCAGGAATGGTGAAAAGCGGTTCAGGGAAGACGGGGTAATTTTTGCAGACTCCAATTTCTTCGATCTGTTTTCGATCCGACTGCTCAAAGGCGATTCCAAAACAGTGCTCACAGAGCCCCGGACGGTGGTGATCACCGCGTCTACTGCATTGAAATACTTCGGCCGCCAGGATCCGGTGGGCAAAAGCCTGACGATGGGCAACAGCGGACTGTTCCGCGTGACGGGCGTTTGCGAGGATGTGCCGTCCAATTCACATTTCCATTTTGACTTTTTCGGATCGATGAAGTCCATCGGATTGGGCGAAAAGTGGCTTGCGAGTGGTGCGCATACGTATGTGCTGCTGCGCAAGGGTTATTCCGTGGAGAAACTTGAGGCCCAGGTCCCTCAATTTGTTGAGAAATACATTGGTCCGGAAATTAAGGAATTTCTTGGAATGACTTATGGAGCGTATTTGCGTAAGGGAAACCGGTTTGGTTTCAGCTTCCAGCCATTGACGGACATTCACCTGCAATCCAATCTTGAAAATGAACTGGAACCCAATGGCAATGTCAAATACATTTACATTTTTGCTGCTATTGCCGCATTCATCCTGCTCATCGCCTGTATCAACTTCATGAATCTCTCGACAGCCGGGTCGGCCGGGAGGGCCAGGGAAGTTGGGGTTAGGAAGGTGATGGGTTCGGTTCGTCAGCAACTGACAGTCCAATTCCTTACCGAATCTGTCTTGTTAACGGTCCTTGCCCTTTTTGTGGCGTTCGGACTGGTAGTGCTGCTGTTGCCGGGTTTCAACGGGCTGGCAGGGAAACAATTCGATCTTCAATCCATTCTGAATGTCCGGACGGTCGCTTATGCGTTCGTAGGTTGCCTGGTAGTGGGCCTGCTGGCAGGCAGTTACCCGGCATTTTTTCTTTCGGCTTTCAAACCTGTTGCAGTATTGAAGGGCAGTATTCAGGCAGGTGTAAAAAGCGGTTGGTTGCGAAACTCGCTGGTGACTATCCAATTTGTAGTTTCAATCGGTATGATTATCGGGACGATGGTTGTGTGCCAGCAGTTGCGTTTCATCCAAAACAAAAAAGTAGGTTTTGACAAGGAACAGGTGCTGATCCTGCACGATACGCATCTGCTGGGCGAGAAGGCGAAAACCTTCAAGCAGCAACTTCGCGGCCTCTCGGCAGTGAGCAATGTAACGCTGGCTGGTTATATGCCCGTAGGGGCTTCCAATAATAGTACAGATGGTTTCTTGCCAGAAAGCGCAGATAACAACATTACCCCGTACCGGTTTACCACCTATCAGGTCGACGAGGACTATCTGGCCACGCTGGGAATCGGCCTGAAGGCGGGACGGAATTTTTCGAAGGAGTTTGGGACAGACAGCGCGTCCGTGCTCATTAACGAGGCGGCGGCGAAGCAATTCGGGTGGAAAGACCCGATTGGCAAACGCGTGACGACCGTTGGGGACGGTACGCCCGAAACCAAAAAGCTTTATACTGTGGTGGGTGTAACCAAGGATTTTCATTTCCGCTCGATGCACGAACAGATCGCGCCATTGGTGATGTTTTACGGCGGGGACCAATATCAGATGGCCGTCCGCATCAAAACGCAGGATATCCCAGGGTTGCTGAAAACGCTGGAAAAGACCTGGAAAGCTGCGACAGACAATCCCTTTGCTTTCTCCTTTCTGGACGAAAGGTTCAACAAGATGTATGAGTCGGAAATGCGGGTAGGGAAGTTGTTCGGGATTTTTGCGGGCCTTGCCGTGATGATCGCTTGTTTGGGACTGTTTGGATTGGCTGCCTTTACGACGATCCAGCGCACCAAAGAGATTGGAGTCCGCAAAGTACTCGGTGCGTCCGTTTTAAGCATTGTTTCATTGCTTTCTAAAGATTTTATAAAACTGGTAGGCATCGCAATCCTGATCGCCTCGCCGCTCGCCTGGTATGGAATGAACCGGTGGCTGTCGGATTTTGCCTATAAGATCCACATTGAATGGTGGGTGTTCGTGCTGGCCGGAGCATTGGCGGTGGGGGTAGCTTTACTGACCGTCAGTTTTCAGAGCATCAGGGCAGCGTTGGTCAATCCGGTGAAAAGTTTGCGTAGCGAGTAAAATCATTTGTCCAAAATATAAAGCCTGATATAGCGTATAGCATAATGCGTTCAGGATAGCCCAAACTTATCAGTCATGCTTAGAAATTACCTGAAAATCACATTCCGGAACCTTTGGAAAAATAAGGGTTATTCGGCGATCAATATCGGTGGGTTGGCGATCGGGATGGGAGTAGCCATGCTGATTGGTCTGTGGATTTACGATGAACTGTCTTTTAACCGGTATTTCAAAAATTACGGCCGGATCGGTCAGATTCTTCAAAATCAGGTCGTACACAGTGAAAAGAAGACCTCATTTTCCTTGCCTGTTCCCTATATCGAAGAGCTGAAAGCAAATTATGCCGGCTATTTCAAGCGAATCGTAGCATCGAGCCAGGCTGGCGAATATATTCTCACCGTCGGTGATACGAAATTATCGCTCAACGGACAGTTTATCGACGCCGAAGCACCCGAAATGTTCAATCTTCACATGTTGAAAGGCTCCCGGTCGGCGCTGGAAGACCAGCAGGGAATTATTCTCTCGGAATCGACTGCCCTGGCACTTTTCGGAAAGGCCGATCCCCTGAACAAGGTCATTACGGTCGGAACGACCATGGACATGAAAGTGACCGGCATTTATGAAGACTTGCCGCAGAACACCAAATTCAGCGATGTGCAGTTCATGGGTTCCTGGAAATATTTTTTGGATAAGAACCTGTACATGAAGGAAAAGAAATGGGACAATCATGCCATCTGGTTGTTCGGAGAGCTTGCGGATAATATGGATTTTAAAACTGCGAGCGCAGGTATCCGGCTTTCGGAACAGAATGTGATCCGGAAAATGGATGATATGAAGGAAGAAGCGGCGACCCTTCCCGAAATGTGGGTGCACCCGATGAGAGACTGGCATTTATACTCCAATTTTAAGAATGGCGCAGCTGGGGAAGGGCCGGTAAAATATGTATGGATGGTGGGCCTGATCGGCTTTTTTGTGTTGCTGCTGGCTTGTATCAACTTCGTGAACCTGAGCACCGCCCGCTCCGAGAAACGGGCGCGTGAGGTAGGTTTACGTAAAGCGATCGGTTCATTGCGGATGCAGCTCATCGGGCAGTTTTTCACCGAATCTTTTTTGATCGTACTCATGTCTTTTGTGCTCGCCCTGGCAGGCGTGGTCTCTTCCTTGTCGTGGTTCAACAACCTGGCCGCGAAGCAGATGGTCATTCCCTGGGATAATGCTTGGTTTTGGCTTTGCGGCGCGGGTTTTGTGCTGCTCACATCTTTGCTTGCAGGGGGCTATCCGGCGATTTACCTCACGTCCTTCCAGCCGGTGAAGGTACTCAAAG
Source organism: Dyadobacter ginsengisoli DSM 21015 (assembly GCF_059568735.1). Lineage (NCBI taxonomy): Bacteria > Pseudomonadati > Bacteroidota > Cytophagia > Cytophagales > Spirosomataceae > Dyadobacter > Dyadobacter ginsengisoli. The sequence continues at coordinate 146,738 of NZ_JCANTY010000003.1, read as the reverse complement.
GCTCCAATGCATCCTTACGAACCCATTTTGGCCCCTTTGCATATACGCCGAGGCAGGTTCTGGTCATACTGCAATTCACCATTTCGGTCACATTGATCATCTGTACTACCATCGTTTACCGGCAAATCCAGTTTGCCAAAGACCGGCCTGTGGGCTATTCCCGAGACGGTTTGCTGATGATACCAATGAAATCGGAAGACTTTTATGGAAAAACAGACTTGTTCCGCACCGAACTGAAGAATACAGGAATGGTGGAAGAAGTGGCCGACTCGCAAAGCCCGGTTACCGGTGTATGGTCTGCCAACGACGGTTTCAGTTGGAAAGGAATGCCGGAAGGGTTTACCGAGACGTTTGCAACATTGACAGTTTCACCGGAATATGCCAAGGCGGTCGGCTGGCAATTTGTAAGCGGACGAAATTTTTCCAGAGAATTTGCATCGGATACATCGGGGTTCGTCATCAACGAATCGGCGGCACGGTTGCTCGGAATGTCCGACCCGCTCGGAGCGGTTATTTCCTGGAAAAGCCAGTGGATGACCAATAATATCCGGAAACGTTTCACCGTCCTCGGTGTGGTGAAGGATATGGTGATGGAATCTCCGTTTGAACCCGTCAAGCCGACCGTTTTCTTCCTTTTTGGTTCACCCAACTGGATCAATATCAGGCTGAATCCAAATGTAAGTTCGGCTGCGGCGTTGTCAGCTATTGAAAATGTCGTCAAAAAACTGGTTCCTGCCGCGCCGTTTGAATACCGGTTTGCGGATCAGGAATATGATGCCAAGTTCAGGGCGGAAGAGCGGATCGGGCAACTGGCCCGCTTCTTTGCGGCACTCGCGATCCTGATCAGCTGTCTGGGCCTTTTCGGACTGGCTTCTTTTACCGCTGAGCAACGTACCAAGGAAATAGGGATCCGGAAAGTGCTCGGTGCATCGGTCGCCGGCTTGTGGCGAATGCTGTCTAAAGATTTTGTATTACTGGTGATGGTCGCGAGTATGGTTGCGGTGCCGCTGGCGTGGTATTCCATGAACGAGTGGCTTCAAAACTACCAGTACCGAACCGAGATCAGCTGGTGGATATTCGTCCTCGCGGGAGCAGGCGCGCTCGTACTTACGCTGGCGACAGTCAGCTATCAGGCGATCAAAGCGGCGTGGATTAACCCTGTAAACAGTTTACGAAGTGAGTAATGTAGTTTAAAATCAATGTATTCAATTCAATAAACACACTGTAATATGATCGGTAGTTATCTGAAATTTTCGTTGCGAAGCCTGTCGAAGCATAAAGTCTATGCCGGGATCAATCTCGTTGGACTGGCCGTCGGCATGGCTGGTGCCATTGTGATATTCCAGCTTGTGAAATACCATCTCAGTGTGGATCGTTACCACGCCCATGCCGACCGGACCTATCGGGTGGTAGTGGATCTGCATTTGGAAGACGGCTCGGTGGAGCAGGAGCGAGGTTCGGCTTTTGTTTTGCATGAAACATTGAAAAAAGAGTTCAGCTATGTGGAACATGCCGCTTATGTGGCGCATAAAGAATTGACTATCCGTGCAGATCATGAGGGTACATCCAGAAAATTTCTCGAAAAGGACCACCTCGTATTTACCAATCCCGACTTTTTTAAAATATTCGACTATAAATGGCTCAGCGGCAATGCATCCGTGTTAGCTGCGCCTAATCAAGCTGTGGTAACCGAGCGTTACGCAAGGAAGTATTTCGGAGACGATAATGCGATGGGAAAGGTAATACGGGCCAACAACCTTGAAAACCTGGTGATCGCGGGAATTGTAGCCGATTACGAGGAACAAACCGATTTCAGGCAGGATATCTTCGTTTCGTTACCCACTCTGAAAAAGATCATCCCGGAATACGGTTATGAGGATTGGGGCTGGATCGATGGCAGCAGGGAAACCTTCGTGACGCTTCGTTCTCCGGCCGACAAGGCTGCATTTGAGCAGCAGATGCCCGCGTTCGCCCATAAATATTACGGTCCTGATGGCAAAGTTTTCCACTACCATTTGCAGAATTTGTCTGATGTGCATTTCAACGTGGCCTATGGCGGGAAGATCAAATACAATACGATCATTGTCCTGGCAACCGTCGGTATATTGCTCGTGCTGATCGCTTGCTTCAATTTTATCAATCTTTCCACTGCACAGGCATTCAAACGCAGCAAAGAAGTGGGCGTAAGAAAAGTGCTGGGTGTTTCCCAGGTGCAGGTTTTTTGGCTTTTTATACAGGAAACAGCATTGCTGACAATCATGGCCGGCACGATTTCGGTACTCGTTGCGCGGCTTTTTGCACCGATGCTCAGCCTATGGATCGGTGTGAATGTTCGTGTCAACATCTTCGGAGATCCGCACTTACTGGTTTTTTGCGCAGCGCTTTTGCTGTTTGTCGTGGTCATGGCCGGAGTTTACCCGGCATTTATTGTTTCGAATTTCAATCCGGTAAAAGCGATCAAAGGATTGTTGCGGGAAAATAACAGAAGCTTTTTTTCCGTCCGGAAGGGGCTCGTCGTGACACAATTCAGCATTTCATTCGTCCTGATAGCTGTTTCGACGCTGATCATCCTGCAATCGGACTATTTAAAAAACAAGGACCTTGGAATGGATAAGCATCTGATCCTGCATGTGAATTTGCCGGAAACCGAAACCAGCCAGCTTGCGGCATTGCGCAACGAGCTGTCGGCATTGCCTGAGGTGGCAGATCTGTCGTTTTTCCGGAGTGCGCCTTCGGTTCAGACGAGCGGAGGCGGTACGATCAAGTTCGAGAACCGCGATTGGGAAAAATTTGTAGCCCGGTCGAGAGCAGCGGATGAGCATTTTGTGAAAACCTATGGACTTAAACTTGTGGCCGGCCGCAATCCGGTGCATTCGGATACGCTCAATGAACTGTTGATCAACCGGAAACTGGTGAGAGCATTGGGACTGAAATCGCCTGAGGATGCATTGAACCGGCGACTACTGGTGGGCGATGCCGGCAAAACCGGCACGATCGTAGGTGTATTGTCTGACTTCAACAACGGTGACCTTTACACTGGCATCGAGCCTACCATCGTCTTTGCAGACCATACCCGTTACCGCTGGGGCGGTGTGAAACTAAGCAGTATGAATGCCGGGACGATCGACCGCATTGCAAAGGTTTGGCAGAAACAGTTTCCGGAAAACGTTTTCGAATACAGTTTTTACGACGATGAGATCGCGAAGTTCTACCAGCGCGAGGAACTGGCCACGCGGCTCACGACCACTTTTGCGCTATTGTCAGTTTGCCTGTCCTGTCTGGGGCTTTTCGGGCTTGCCATCTTTGCGATCGAACAGCGGACCAAGGAAATAGGGGTGCGGAAAGTACTCGGAGCGTCGGTGACCGGCATTACCGCTATGCTATCGATGGATTTTCTGAAACTGGTGTTCGTGGCGATCATCGTTGCGAGTCCGGTTGCGTGGTATTTTATGGATCGCTGGTTGCAGGATTTTGCCTACCGGATTGAAATCAGCTGGTGGATTTTTGCATTGGCAGGTTTTCTGGCCACCGGCATTGCATTGTTAACGGTCAGTTTCCAAAGTATTAAGGCTGCTTTGACTGACCCTGTTAAGAGTTTAAGAACGGAGTAAAGGAGAAAGGGGGAAAGGAAGAAAGGATTGAAGGATTGAAGGAAGAAAGGGAGATGGAAGAGTGGAGAATGGGGGAACGGAGGACTCTCCTCTTCAATCCCGACTTCAGAAAATTTAAAAATAGATAATTATGATCCGGAGTTACTTCAAAATAGCATGGCGGAACCTGGTCAAAGACCGGCAGTTTACTTTTCTTAACCTGCTTGGCCTGTCGACCGGGCTGGCTTGCACGCTGCTCATTTACCTGTGGGTGACTGACGAACTCCACGTTGACAAATACAATGTAAAGGACCGGCAGCTTTTTCAGGTCATGGCCAATCATTTCAATGACGACGGGGTCAAAACGATCGAACATACTCCCGGGCTGCTGGCCGACGCACTGAAAGCTGAAATTCCCGAAGTCGAATTTGCGGCCACCGTGGTCCCCGCTGAATGGTTTTCGGGCAAAGGCGTTATTTCTTTCAAGGAAACGACATTCAAGGCGGGTGGTCAGTTTGTCAGCAAAGATTATTTCGATGTTTTTACCTGCCCTTTTATCGACGGTGACCCAAAATCGGTGCTGACCGACCTTCATACGGTCGCAGTCTCGGAAAACCTGGCGGTCAAATTGTTCGGGACCCGGCAAAATGTAATCGGCAGGGTGATTAAATGGGATCAGGCCGAATTCACAGGAAACTATCGGGTAGGAGGAGTTTTCAAAAGCAATCCCGCCAATGCGACCAACCAGTTCGATGTGTTGTTGAACTTTGAGCAGTTCAAGATCCGCAGGCCGGGAGTGGAAAAATGGGGCAACAGCGATCCAAGCACATTCGTCGTGCTCAGGAATGGCACGGATACGGACGCTTTCAATGCGAAGATCAACCGCTTTTTGAAAACCAAAAGCAAGGATGTTGATACCCAGCTCTTTGCCATTCGATATTCCGACAAATACCTCCATGGCCAGTTTGAGAATGGCGTGCAGGCAGGCGGGCGCATTACCTATGTGAGGCTGTTTGCGATGATTGCGCTATTCATCATGGTGATAGCGTGTATCAATTTCATGAACCTGTCGACGGCCAAAGCTTCCGGCAGGATCAAGGAGGTGGGTATCAAGAAGGTTGTAGGCGCACTGCGGAGTTCGTTGGTGTTTCAGCATCTGACGGAATCGCTGCTGCTGACGTTTCTGTCTTTGCTGCTGGCGATCGGTTTTGTCACATTGCTAATCCCGCAGTTCAACGTCATTACGGGTAAGGAAATCAATTTTCGGCCGGATTGGCCCCTGGTGTCGGCCATTCTCGTCATCACATGCATCACCGGTTTGCTCTCCGGCAGCTATCCGGCATTATACCTGTCTGGTTTCAGCCCTGCGACGGTGCTGAAAGGTAAACTGAAGAATTCGGTAGGCGAGTTGCTGGTTCGTCGGGGGCTGGTGGTGTTCCAGTTTGCAGTCTCGATCACTTTCATCGTGGCGGTGATCGTGGTATACCGGCAGATCGAATTTATTCAGAACAAGAACCTTGGATATAACCGCGATCATCTGATCCATTTCGAAATCCCGCTGGAAATGGATTCTCTGCAACTGAAAGCAGCAGAATCATTTCTGGGCGAAATCCGGAATGTTTCGGGCGTGGTCAGTGCATCGAGCTACTATCATAACCTCACCGGCGGGCATGGCAGCATTTCAGGTTTCGAATGGCCCGGTAAACCGGCAGGCACCAACATCGAATTCTCGAATCTGGAAGTAGGCTATAATTTTATGGAAACGATGGGAATGGCGCTGAAAGAGGGACGTTTCTTTTCCCAAAACCAGCGTGCAGGCAACGAGATCATTTTCAATGAAGCAGCGATCCGTGCGATGGGTCTCAAGGATCCGGTTGGTAAAACCGTTAAATTCTGGGGAACGGAGCGGCAGATCGTCGGGGTAGTGAAGAATTTCAATTTCGAGTCACTGTATGAGTCCGTTAAGCCCTGTTTTTTTCAGATGTACCCTATCATGCCCAATGTACTGGTCAAAGTTCAGGGCGGCGCAGAGCAGCAGACCATCGCCCGTATCGAAAAGGTTTTTCGGGACCACCACAAAGGTTTGGTATTCGATTACCAGTTCCTGGACGAAAACTATAAGGCGTTGTATGCGGCCGAGCGCAGAGTGGCAGTTTTGTCCCGCTATTTCGCCGGTCTCGCAATCCTGATTTCGTGTCTGGGTTTGTTTGGCCTGGCTGCTTTTACGGCTCAGCGCAGGCAGAAGGAAATCGGTATCCGAAAAGTGGTAGGCGCTTCTGTGAGGGATGTGGTGGTCATGTTGTCGGCCGATTTCCTGAAATTACTCGTGATTGCACTACTTATTGCATTTCCGCTGATCGGGTGGGGAATGTATCGCTGGCTGAGCAACTTCGCCTTCCGAATCGATCTCGACGCGGGCATATTTGTGCTCGCGACGGTCGCCATTACCGGCATTACAATGGCTACTGTTGGTTATCAGGCCATTAAAGCGGCGTTGCTGGATCCCGTGAAGTCGTTACGAAGCGAGTAGGATGCCGGTGGTCGGTTCTTGACCGCTGGTAGCCTTATTGTAAATCAAATAATAAGCGTCAAAACAAAAAAGGCGGAGGCCCTGATCCGAAGGCCGAAACCTGATAGCCATCCATTATTACAGTCATGTTTAGAAACTATATCAAAATCGCATTCCGTAACCTGCTAAAAAACAAGGGTTACTCGGTCATCAACATCGGTGGGTTGGCTGTGGGTATGGCCGTCGCCATCATGATAGGCTTGTGGGTTTACGACGAGTTTGCATTCGATCGCTACCATGAAAATTACGATCGCATTGCCAAGGTGGTCGAGCGGGGCGTTTTCGAAGGGAAAACTTACGACGGAGGGCAACATACCTCCTATCCGCTGGGCCAGTATTTGCGCGAACATCATATGGACGATTTCGAATATGTGATCCAGTCGTCCTTTAATGACGAACATATCCTGGCTTACAAGGACAATAAATTCACCAAAAATGGCAACTACCTGAGTGCCGAAGCGCCACATATGTTTACGCTGCGCATGCTGCGCGGCTCGCGTGACGGACTTAAAGAGCGTAATTCGATTATGATCGCCGAGTCGGTAGCCAAAGCATTGTTCGGTAATGAAAACCCGATGGACAAGATCATAAAACTGGACAACCGGCATGACGTGAAAGTGACGGGCGTTTACGAAGACCTGCCTTATAACACGGAATTCCGCGACCTGACTTTCATTGCCCCCTGGGATTTGTACGTGGCTTCGCAGGGCTGGGTTCAGGAAGCGCGTGACAAGGAGCAATGGAACAACAACTCATGGCAGCTGCTGGCGCAACTCCGCCCCAATTCTACATTTGAAGGGGTAAATGAAAGGATCAGGGATATAAAAATGCGGCACACACCCGAAGCCCGGTTTTTGAAACCGCAGAACTATCTGCTTCCGATGTCTAAATGGCATTTGTACGGCACCTGGGACGATAGGGGGCAGCCGGATGCACGCATCCGGTATGTGTGGCTTTTTGCCATTATCGGCGTATTTGTGTTGCTGCTGGCGTCGATCAATTTTATGAACCTGAGCACTGCCCGATCGGAAAAACGGGCTAAAGAAGTGGGTATCCGCAAGGCGATCGGTTCGCTGAGAGCGCAGTTGATCAACCAGTTTTTCAGCGAATCTTTCATGGTCGTGATCCTGGCTTTCGTTTTCGCGATTCTGATCGTGGTTCTTGCATTACCTTCTTTTAATGAGATGTCGGACAAACGGATCGGGTTTCCCTGGGGTAATGGTTATTTTTGGCTGGCAGGATTTGTATTCTGTTTTCTGACCGGGCTTTTGTCGGGTAGTTATCCGGCATTGTACCTGTCGTCGTTTCAGCCGGTGAAGGTGCTGAAAGGGACATTCAGCGCGGGCCGGTTTGCAGGTATACCGCGGAAGGTGCTGGTCGTGTTGCAATTTACGGTTTCTGTTACCCTGATCATCGGTACGGCGATTGTTTACAAGCAAATACAGCACGCAAAAAACAGGCCGGTTGGCTATGACAGAAGCGGATTGATCACCGTTGAAATCAATACGCCCGAACTGTACAGTCAGTATAACAGGATCCGGGGAGCACTGCTGGAAACCGGGGCGGTTACAGAAATGTCTACATCGTCGTCCTCATCCACTTTCCTGGGATCCAACAATGGCGGTTTCAGCTGGCCTGGCAAGGATCCGAACCTGCATGATAATTTTGGTACGATTGCTGTCACCCATGATTTCGGAAAAACGATGGGGTGGCAATTCATCGGAGGCCGTGACTTCTCCCGCCAGTTCTCCACCGATTCCTCAGCGATGGTAATCAATGAATCTGCATTGAAATATATGGGATTCAAGGAGCCGTCGGAAATCCTCGGTCAAACGGTCAAATGGGGAGAGACGCCCCACAAGGTGGTGGGGGTGATCCGGGATATGGTTATGGGCTCACCGTTCAGCCCGGTACATCCGACTTTGTTCATGGTCAATTATGGATGGGCGAATTTTATCAATGTTAAACTAAAACCGGGACTACCGTTAAGAGAGTCGCTGGCGAAGGTAGGGGCGATTTTCCGCGAAGTAAATCCTGGCAGCCCATTTGACTACAAATTTACGGACCAGCAGTACGCATTGAAATTTGCTGCCGAAGAGCGCATTGCCACACTTGCTTCGGTATTTGCCGCTCTGGCGATCCTGATCAGCTGTCTGGGTTTGTTCGGCCTGGCGTCGTTTACGGCCGAGCAACGCACCAAGGAAATCGGTGTGCGCAAAGTGCTCGGCGCGTCGATCGCCAATCTATGGGCTTTGTTGTCGAAAGAATTTGTGCTTCTGGTCATGATTTCCACCTGCATTGCCGCACCGCTTGCGTGGTATTTCCTGAATGGCTGGCTGCAAAAGTATGATTACCGCACCGACATGCCGTGGTGGATTTTCGCGCTTGCGGGTGCAGGGGCACTCCTGATCACTCTGGCGACGGTAAGTTACCAGGCCGTGAGGGCTGCATTGATGGATCCGGTGAAGTCTTTGAAAGCGGAGTAAAGGAGGAAAGGGACGAGTGGAGGAGTGGGAAGAAAGGGGAGAGTTTTATGTGAGAATTAATAGCTAAAAAATGGTTCGGAATTATCTTAAAATAGCAATCCGTAACCTCTTGAAAAACAAGGGGTATGCTTTTATCAATGTATTTGGACTCGCATTGGGCCTGGCGACTTGCCTGTTGATCGTGCTTTACATTTCGGATGAGCTCCGTGTTGACAAGCATCATCGGGATGCCGGGCGCATTTACCGGATTGCGATGAGTTCCCGGGGAGATCAATGGGCGGGAACACCCGGGCCGGTTGCTTTGGGATTGAAAACAGACTTTCCGGAGGTGGAATCGGTAACCCGCATCCTGAAATTTTCAGGGGTGGATAAAATGCTTCTTGAAGAGAAAAGCAGCGGGAGCAAGAAGCAGTTCTATGAAACGAATGGCTATTATGCCGATTCTACATTGTTCGACATTTTTACCTACGATTTCAAATACGGCCGTGCTGCCGGGGCATTGAGCAAGCCCAGTACCGTGGTGCTGTCGGAAGGTGTCGCTGCCAGGCTTTTCGGGGATGCAGATCCGGTGGGTAAAGTCATAAAGGTAGGACTGTATTTCGGCGACTTTGATTACACCGTCACGGGCGTTTTCAGGGAAAACAACAAATCGCACGTCAATGCGCACCTCTTCCTATCGATGCGGAATAGTGATTTGGGTGGATGGGTTACGGAACAGAAAAACTGGGCGATGAATAACATCTTCCACACGTACGTCAAGTTGAGTGATGGCGCGTCGCCGGCCGCATTTGAGGCGAAACTCTCCGGATTCCTGGCACGGCACGGTGGAGCAGACCTCAAAGCCATGGGAATTTCGAAAAAGCTGTTTATCCAGGCGATGCCCGACATTTATCTGCATTCAAATATTGGGCATGAGCTGGGACAGAACGGCAGCATGACCTATCTGTATATTTTCGGGTCTATTGCGGTGTTTTTGCTGGTCATTGCCTGCATCAATTTCATGAACCTGAGCACGGCCCGTTCCGAGAAACGCGCCAAGGAAGTAGGTGTGAGAAAGGTAATGGGCGCAGTAAGGACCTCTCTGGTTTATCAGTTTCTGGGAGAATCGATGATAATGTCCCTCATGGCGCTGGGACTTTCGTTGGGAATAATCGAGTTATTACTGCCTTATTTCAACAATCTCACAGGAAAAGAGCTCAGTATATTGGACAACCCCGGTTTTGTCTATTGGATCGGTGGAGTCACCCTTACGACCGGGTTGCTCGCGGGTCTGTATCCGGCTTTTTACCTGTCGTCGTTCAGGCCGGTGGTGGTGCTGAAAGGCAGAATTACCGGCGCGGGCTCAGCCGCAGCGTTACGGAAGGGATTAGTCGTGTTTCAATTTACGATCTCGATCATGCTGATCCTCGGTGCGATCATAATTGGTCAGCAATTGTCATTTCTGCAAAACCAGAACCTGGGCTTTGAAAAAGACCAGCGCATTGTGATTCCTCAGAAAAGTACCCGGGCTGCACAGCATTATGCCGCATTGAAAGAGGAAATCCTGCGTAACCCATCGGTCATTTCGGCCACGAGCGGATCAGTTTACCCCGGTATTGAAAATGTGGAAGATCTGCTTTTTTATACCGATGAAAAATCGATCCGGGAGGCTGTCGATATTCACTTTGCCACAGTGGAAGATGACTATGTTGAAACGCTCGGACTCCAAATGGTGGCAGGACGTTCGTTTACGCGTGATTTTGGAGGAGATTCGAGTAGCATTATACTGAACGAGGCCGCTGTCCGCGAGCTTGGCTACGATGCACATTCCGCCATCGGCAAAAATATCCATTTCGAATTGGGAGGCAGAAAGCAAAGCCTGCAGATTGTTGGTGTGATGAAAAACTTCCATTTCAGAAGTTTACACGAGGTTATCAAACCCTACGGTTTGACCACAAGCATCACCGACAAACACATGTATTTGATCGCCCACGTCAACACCACCGATTACCAGAGCTTGCTGTCGTCGCTGGAAGGCTCATGGAAAAAGCTTAATCCCGACCTGCCGTTCAGCTATTCGTTTCTGGATCAGGATTTTCAGAAGAATTATGATAAGGAGCAGCGTACGGGCAGTATTATTGTTTACTTCACTTCGATAGCGATCATCATTGCATGCCTTGGGTTGTTTGGGCTGGCTACTTTCTCGGCGGAGCAGCGAACCAGGGAAATAGGTGTCAGGAAGGTGCTCGGCGCATCGGTTGCGGGCATCGTCAACATGCTTTCGGCGGAATTCCTGTACCTGATATTGATTGCGATGCTCATTGCGACGCCGGTTGCCTGGTGGGGGCTACAACGCTGGCTGGAAGGTTTTGCCTATAAAGTGGGTATCCAGTGGTGGATTTTTCCGGTTACCGGGGCATTCACAATAGGAATCGCATTGCTGACAGTCGGTTTTCAAAGCTTGAAAGCGGCTTTGGCAGATCCTGTGAAGAGTTTGAAAACGGAGTGAGGAAGGAAGGCGTAGGATTCATAATCTGGGAACATATGTTTGGAAATTACCTCAAAATCGCGATCCGGAACCTGATGCACAGCCGGGTGTATTCGGTGATCAACGTAACCGGCCTGAGTATCGGGCTGGCTGCAGCCATGTTGATTATGCTATATACCAAGGATGAGGTTACCTATGACGGCTTTCATGCCAATAATCCACATATCTACAGGGTTACCTATAAATCCATTATGCCCAGTGGCGCTTTGGAGTACAACAGCGGCATCACCGGTTACCAGCCTGGGCCGAAATTTGCAGCCAGTACGCCGGAAATAGAGGTATTTGCGCGGTTCAGAGAGCATCGGAATGATATTAAAACAGGTGAAGTGGTAACCAGTCAGACCGTGTACCAGGCGGACCGCGACTTTTTCCGGATTTTCTCGTTCCCATTGCTGAGTGGTGACCCGAAGACCGCGCTGGCGTCGCCCCGGTCGGTGGTGATCTCCGAGGAAATGGCCAGAAAGCAGTTCGGGACTACGAAGGCTTTGGGTAAAACCATACTTTTCAAAGATGCATTTGACGGGCAGGCGCAATTTGAACCTTTTGTGGTTACCGGGGTAGCCGCAACGTGTCCGCAAAACTCGTCCATCCGCTTCGACGTCCTGCAACCGTTGCCGGTCAGGCCACGGGATATGGAGTCGGAAGCCTGGTTCAACAGTTCCTTGAATACTTTTGTAAAACTCACTCCCGGGGCGAATATTGAAGCTGTGACCAAGACTATGAACCACATTTACCAGTCGGATGCACGTGATGCGATCAAGTCGGTAGCGAAGAAATATAATATGAAGGCAAAACGATATTACGCGCTGCAATCCTTTACAGCCATTCACCTGGATGAACAATTGCCCGCGGACAATGGGCTTCTGAGCGGCAGTAAGCCATTGTTTTCCTATATACTTTCAGGCATTGCATTCTTTATACTACTTATTGCGTGCATCAATTTTGTGAATCTTACCGTGGCCCGCTCTCTCAAAAGAGCGAAAGAGATCGGCGTTCGAAAGGTGGTGGGAGGCGGGAGACCACAGCTGGCGGTACAGTTTCTCGGAGAATCGTTTGTGCTGTGCTTTGCCGCGTTTGTATTTGCATTAATCCTCGTGCAGGCCGCGTTGCCCACTTTCAACCAGCTGGCCAATAAAGCTTTGTCGCTTTCCTATCTGTTCGATTGGAAACTGATAGCGGGCTATATCGCGCTGTTTTTGCTGAGCGGCCTGCTGGCGGGCTTTTACCCGGCGGTGGTGCTGTCGGGCTACGATCCGGTGCAGACCATTTACAACCGGTTTAATTTTTCCGGAAAAAACTATCTCCAGAAGTCGCTGGTGGTGGTACAATTTGCACTGGCCTCATTCCTGATCATTGTTACGCTTGTGATTCGGTCGCAGTTCAATTTTCTGACCAATAGGGCGCTCGGCTATGACGACAGCCATTTGATCAGCGTTGACAAACAGAACATGACACGTAACGAGGCGCAGATGCTGACCAGCGAGCTTCTGAAAAACCCGTCCATTACGGCCGTAGCTCCCAAAAACAGCGGCCGCTGGGGGACGGGGGCAAAAATCAATGCGGGTGCCGAAATCAGTTTCGACTATGAAACGGTGGGTGCCAGCTATCTGGCGACGCTTAAAATTCCATTGATGAAAGGCAGGAATTTCTCTCCCGACCTACCGACGGACTCAACGCAGTCGGTGCTGGTGAATGAGGCGTTTGTGAAGGAGGCGGGATGGAAGGAGCCGCTCGGGCAGGTTATTGATTTCTGGTATAATGAGAATGACAGATATACGGTGATCGGCGTTGTTAAAGACCACCATTTCCGTTCTGTGAGCGAGACGATTAGACCGCAGGTATTTACAATGAAACCGGATAATTCTTATGGAAAAGCGTTTATCCGTATCCTCCCCGGAACAGAAACCGCGAGCCTGAGGCATATCGAAAAGACCTTCAGGAAACTGTTTCCGGTAAATCCTTACGGCTATAAATTTATCGATGAGGAGAATCTCAAAAGCTACGAATCGGAGGCGAAATGGAAGCAGATCATGGTTTTTGGTGCGGCACTGACGATTTTCATTTCCTGTATCGGACTTTTCGGTCTGGCCACACTGGCAGCCGAACGCCGTACGAAGGAAATCGGTATCCGGAAGGTGCTCGGTGCGTCGGTGGCCGGTATTGTGAGACTTCTATCGACCGATTTTGCGAAACTGGTATGCCTATCGTTCCTGATTTCGTTCCCGCTGGCCTATTACGCGGCAGGTGAATGGCTCAACAACTATCCTTATCGTGTAGGGATCAGCGCGTGGGTATTTCTGGCAACATCCTGCATTGCATTACTTGTCGCATTGCTCACGGTCAGCTTCCAGTCGGTGAGGACGGCGATGATGAACCCGGTGAAATCGTTGAAGAGTGAATAAGTGGACTAGGGGAGGATTGGTGGGGTGGAAGTTTTTCTGAAATTAAAGAAATATCATGCTAAAAAATTATCTGAAAATCGCGGTACGGAACCTTGTAAAACACCGGAGCTATTCGGCAATCAACATTTTGGGACTGGCCATGGGAATGGCGGTAGCGATGCTGATCGGCTTGTGGGTGAGGCAAGAATTGAGCTACGATGCTTTTCATCAAAATCGCGGGCGTATTGTGCGGGTCATGAAGAAGACGCATTTCAATAATGTAAAAGGCACTCAGACGGGTATTATGCTGCCCCTGGCCACAGAACTGAAAGCGCATTATCCGGAAGTAAAGCGTATTACCCGGATGGACTGGGGGGATAACCATAGCCTGGTGACGGGAGAAAAAAAATTGAATGCGGAAGGTCACTTCGTGGATCCGGATTTTCTGAAAATGTTCAGTTTTCCTTTGCTTAAGGGACACGTAGATAGGGTTTTGAAGGACCCTTATTCCATTGTCCTCACCGAATCACTTGCAGCATCACTCTTTGGCCAGGCCGACCCGATGGGAAAGGTGATCCGTGTCGATAACCAGATGGACGTGATGGTTACCGGTGTGATGCGGGACACGCCTAAAAACTCCTCTATTACATTCGAATACCTGATGCCGTATGAGTTGAATATCGCTACTTCCGATTTTGTGCGCGGCGCGCTCGATCAATGGCAGAATAACTTTCTTCAGAATATCATCGAGCTGCATGAAGGCATTTCGCCGGACGTTTTCTCGGGGCGTATAGCGACAATCGTTCAAATGAAAACCAAAGACAAGGAGGAGGGGGCGCTGTTTGTGCACCCGATGGAGAAATGGCATTTGTACAGCGATTTCAAGGATTGGGTGAATGCGGGCGGTACGATCGAATATGTCAGGCTTTTTGGTGTGATCGGAACGCTGGTGTTGCTTATCGCCTGCATCAATTTCATGAACCTGAGCACAGCCAGGTCCGAACGGCGGGCAAGGGAAGTAGGCATTCGTAAGGCGGTAGGATCGGAGCGGCGGCAGTTGATTTTTCAATTCCTGAGCGAATCGATGCTGACAGCATTTCTGGCATTCCTGATATCGCTCGTGATCGTGAGTTTTGCATTGCCTTACCTGAGGGACGTCGGTTTTCAGGACATCGTGTTCCGTTTGGATGACATCCGGCTGGTAGCGGTAGCACTTGCGGGCTGTCTCATAACAGGGGTCCTCGCGGGGAGTTATCCGGCATTGTACTTGTCGGGTTTTGCAGCGGTAAAAGTTTTGAAGGGTACTGTTCAGGTTGGGAGGGCGGCTAATCTGCCCCGGCAGGTGCTGGTGGCAACGCAGTTTACTTTTTCCATTGCATTGATCATCGGAACGGTGATCGTGTTTCAGCAGATACAGCATGCCAAAAACAGGCCTTTGGGTTATAATCCCAATAACCTCGTCTCATTCACGCTCTCAGCCGATCTCCGCAAAAACTATGAGCCGATGAAGGAAGGCCTGCTCGCCACCGGTTACGTGGAGGCCGTGAGCAAATCTTCGAGCCCGATGACGGGTGTTTACAATCAATGGGAAGGGTTTTCATGGCCGGGAAAGGATCCGCAAAGCCGCCCTGCATTTTCAGCCATTATGGTCGCTACCGATTATGACAAAGCTACCGGACTGAAAATGAAGGAAGGCCGCTTCTTCTCCAGAGCCTACTCGACGGATAGCAATGCTGTGATCCTGAACGAGGCGTCGGCGAAGCTGATGGGCTTTAAGAACCCGGTAGGCAGCCACATCAAGTTTCAGGATACGGATATGACGGTGATCGGGGTAAACAAGGACATTATGATGCAGAATCCGTTCGAGGCTGTGAAACCGGCCATCATGCTGTTCCGGTCGGATTTCGTGTTTCAGGGGCTCGTGCGCCTGAAAGCGGGTGCGGACGTGCACCGGGCACTGGCCGCTATTCAGCCGGTGATGGAGAAGTACAATCCGGCTTACCCTTTCGACTATCGTTTCGTAGACGACGAGTTTAACCGCAAATTCCAAAGCGAAAATCAGATCGGGCAGCTTTCGGGCATTTTTGCCGCCCTTGCGATTTTAATCAGTTGTCTGGGGTTGTTTGGGCTGGCATCGTTTATGGCTGAGCGCCGGACGAAGGAAATCGGCGTTCGGAAAGTGCTGGGGGCGTCGGTAGCGCAATTATGGGTACTGCTTTCTAGGGATTTTGTGTTGCTGGTGCTCATCAGTTGCGTCGTCGCTTCGCCAATGGCCTATTATTTTCTGGCAGGATGGCTGCAAAAATATGATTATCACGTCGCGATCAGTCCATGGATATTTGTTGGGGCGGGTTTTACCGCTATTGTCGTGACGCTGCTCACGATCAGTTTCCAGAGTATCAAAGCAGCATTGATGAACCCGGTCGATAGTTTGAGAAGAGATTAGTCAGACTTTAAAACAGATCATATTATGTTGAAGAATTACTTTAAAATTGCATTCAGGAACCTGCTGAAAAGCAAGGGGTATTCCGCCATCAACATTGGTGGGCTTTCGGTAGGAATGGCCGTGGCTGTGCTGATCGGGCTTTGGATCCATGACGAGGTGTCCTTCGACAGATACCACAGTAATCACTCCAGCATCGGGCAGGCCTGGCAGTTTGTACAGTTCGGAGCTGAAAAATCGTCTTACAACGTGGTGCCGCTGCCACTGGCGGCCGAAATGAAAGAGAAATACCCAGACTTTGCGGCAGTGAGCAAATCTGCATACCGGGAGATAGTGCTTTCAAACGGGGACAAAATGTTTTCGAAACCGGGACAGTACGTAGAACCGGTGTTTACCCAAATGATGTCGTTGAGAATGGTGGCCGGCAGCTCCCAGGGACTGAAAGAAGTTAATTCGATCCTGCTCTCGGAATCGCTGGCGCAGTCTCTTTTCGGTAATGCCAATCCGGTCAACAACATTATTAGAATCAATACCAGCCGTGATGTGAAAGTAGCGGGCGTTTATGAAGATCTTCCCAATAACAGTACTTTCAGAGATGCGCAGTTTTTTGCCCCCTGGGAGCTGCTCACCGCGACAGATAAGTCTGTGAAAAGCGCGGATATGCAATGGGACGAGAATTCTTATCAGGTTTTCGTACAACTTCGCGAGGGCGCGGACTTTGGCACCGCTTCGGGAAAAATCAAAGATGCCCGTATGAAAAGGGAAAATCCGCCGGGCTACAAACCCGAATTTTTCATCCACCCGATGGACCGCTGGCATCTCTATTCCGATTTTCAGAATGGTGTCAACGTGGGTGGCATGATCACCTTCGTGTGGCTGTTTGGCATTATCGGCGTATTTGTGCTGCTCCTGGCCTGTATCAATTTCATGAATCTGAGTACTGCGCGATCCGAAAAGCGGGCCAAGGAAGTGGGCATACGAAAAGCCATTGGTTCTCAGCGGTTACAGCTGGTCAACCAGTTTTTCAGCGAGTCGGCACTGGTCGTGATGATTGCATTTATCCTTTCGCTTTTCCTCGCCGCATTGGCGCTGCCATCTTTCAACGAGGTAGCCGAGAAAAAGATCACATTGCCGTTGACCAACCCGCTGTTCTGGCTTACGGGTATTCTGTTCAGCCTGGTGACCGCCACGATTGCCGGCAGCTATCCCGCGCTTTACCTGTCCTCTTTCCAGCCGCTGAAAGTGCTGAAAGGGACATTTAAGGCAGGCAGATTCGCCACGTTGCCCAGAAAGGTGCTGGTGGTGGTACAATTTACAGTATCGGTGACGCTGATTATCGGTACGATGGTTGTCTTCCGGCAGATCCAACATGCCAAGAACCGTCCGGTAGGATACAGTCGTCACGGACTGATTGAAGTGGATATGACAACTCCTGCTCTGTACGGACATTACAATGCATTGAAAACCGATCTGATGAATACGGGTGCTGTGAGTGGCTATTCGCAATCTTCGGGGTCGGTGACGGTCCAGTATGGCGGGGTGACTAATTTATCCTGGCCCGGTAAAGCGCCGGATGCGGTGCCTTTGCTCATGTCCAATAATATTTCACACGATTACGGCAAAACAGTCGGTTGGGAGCTGGTCCAGGGCAGGGACTTTTCACGCACCTATGCTACGGACTCAACGGGTATGATCATCAATGAGTCGGCGTTGAAGCTGATGGGACTGAAAAAACCGCTGGAAACCATTCTTAACTGGGGCGGAAGAGAATACAAGGTCGTCGGGGTTGTTCGGGATATGGTCCGTGAATCGCCTTTCACGCAGATCAGTCCAGCATTTTATGTTGTGAATTACCGGAACACGAATATGATCAATATCCGGCTCGCACCGCAGGCAGGCGTGAGCGAGGCACTGGAAAAAGTGGCGGGTGTGTTCAAAAAATATGACCCGAGCAGTCCTTTCACTTATCAGTTTGTGGATGAGTTGTTTTCCAAAAAGTTCGCCGATGAAGTAAGAATTGGAAAACTGGCTTCTTTTTTCACGGTTTTGGCCATTTTTATTTCCTGTCTGGGACTTTTTGGGCTGGCTTCCTTTGTGGCGGAGCAACGCACTAAGGAAATCGGGATACGGAAGGTGTTGGGGGCATCGGTAGCGAATCTCTGGCGGCTGTTATCTACGGATTTTGTGCTGCTGGTGGTTATATCCTGCTTCATTTCGGGACCTATCGCCTGGTATTTTATGAGCGGCTGGCTGAAAAACTACACCTATCGGGCAGAGCTTTCCTGGTGGATATTCGCTGTTACCGGTATCGGTGCTTTATGCATTACATTACTCACTGTCAGTTTTCAGGCAATCCGGGCCGCATTGATCAACCCCGTCCGGTCGCTTAGATCGGAATGATTTTAGGGAAGGAAGAAGGAGGAAGGGGAGGAATGGGAGAAAAGGAATTAGTTAGAGGCTCCTTCTTTCCCCTTCTTCCCCTCCCTTTCTTCCCCTCCTCCCTTTCCTCCTTATAATCCCCTTTAATTAATCTTTCGTTAAAGGTCGTCATGCATACAAGGATATTCTCCTCTGTGTCTTTATCTTGCGGAGGAATCCTTTATGCAGCTGTGATACTTTTGATTAGAACCGTTACGATCCTTGTTTTGATCATTTTTCTGCCTGGAAAGCTGTGCGCTCAGAGACGGGCATTCCTGGCCGGGCTGGAAGGTAATGGGGAAGCAGGTGCCTATGTATCGTCCAACAAAGAAACACCTTTCTGGCTTAGGACCAATCAGTTCGGAGTCGTACCGGACCAGGCTACGGCCGGGGTGATCCAGGCAACCGTTCGCAAAAACTATGTTTTTTATGATAGTCTGGCCGGGCGATCCAGGAAGTTGGACTGGAGTGCCGGGGTCAGTCCTGTTGGAGCATATGATAAAACCGGTGGCTTCCGGTTCGTTTTGCCCGAAGCGCATGCAAGTATCCGGTTTAGAAGAACGGAATTGTATGTCGGAAGAAGAAAAGAAATAATGGGGCTGGGAGATACCACATTGTCTTCCGGTTTTTATTCCATGTCGGGTAACTCACTGCCAATTCCCAAGATTCAGATCGGCACCGTCGGATTTACGCCTTTGAAGTTCACAAGGGATTTTCTGGCGGTTCACGCAGGCTTTGCGCATGGCTGGTTCAATACCGACTATATTCAGGGCGTACGGCTGCATCAGAAATTTTTGTATTTCCGGTTAGGGAAAAACAGGAAGAAGTTTTATTTTGGTTTAAACCACAATGTAATGTGGGCAGGGCACGCCGAGTATCTCAAAGGCCACCCCGAACTGGCCGTAGATGGTGAATTGCCTTCTTCCTGGAAGTTTTACCCGAATGTGGTGCTTGCATTTACTTCCAAAAACTGGTTTACTAAAAACGGATATGGCGCATTTGACAGTTACCGGCTTGGAAACCATCTGGGTAGCTACGATTTTGCATTCGAAACAAAACTGAACGGTTACCGACTTTTTGTTTATCATCAGCATCCGTTCGAGGATGTTTCCAGTATGTTGTTCAGGAACATTCCTGACGGACTCTATGGCCTTAATCTGAAATTGCAGTCAGGCAACAGGAATAATGGCTTTGCCATCACCCATCTGACACTGGAATTCCTGACGACCAAGGACCAGTCGGGATCGGAGTTCTACATCCCGGGCAGCAAATATCAGGGGGCTGACAATTACTTTAACCATACGCAATACCATGAAGGATGGTCGTACCTGGGCAAAACCGTGGGTACGCCCTTCATTATTCCGGGTAAAGACATGGATCAGGTTAAGCTGGGAGGGAACTATCGTTTTTTTCCCAACAACCGCGTGAATATGTGGTATGCGGGAGCACAAGGCCGCTTCAACTCTTCCCTCCTGATGACGTTACGGCTTTCGTACAGCATGAACTTCGGAACACCCGGAGCCGATTTCGACCCGGCAAGAGGACAATTCTCTTCGGTATTGGGTGCACAATACTTCCTGCCTCGTCAAAAGAAGGTTAGTATTATCGCAAAAGTGGCGGCGGATCAGGGAGATGTGTTCCGGGACAGGACCGGGGGATATCTGGGCATCCGGAAGGAATGGTAATGCTCAAACCGGCCACGTAATGACGGTTGTCCAACCGTGAACAGGATTGTTCATTTTCGGACGCCTTACATCCATTTCTCTTCTTTAAAAGGTTGATTATTAAATCATTGATTTGCTTGGCATAACTTTATTGCTGCAAGCGGATACAGTCATTGTCAGGGAGTTATCTTTTCTTACGGTGGTTGTTTTAACCCTTTTCTGAACAAACGGAATGCTCAAAAACTACCTCAAGGTTGCGCTTCGGAATATCTGGAAAAACAAGGTTTTTTCGGCGATCAATATTGTTGGGCTGGCCGTGGGAATGGCCGCCTGCATCGTGATCATGCTCTTTGTATTTTACGAGCGCAGTTTCGACAGGATGCACTCCAAAAACATTTACCGGCTCAATGAGGTGCAGAGTTTCGAGGGGATGCTGGCTCCCCAGAACGTAGCCTTGTCGATGTATCCGATGGGGCCTACTTTGGAGCAGGAATTCTCCGAGGTCAAGAGCTATGTTCGTGTAAATGGAACCGGGAAAATGCCTGTGTTTTATAACGGGAAAAGGGTGGAAATGAGCCAGTCCCTTTTGACAGACCCGGACTTTTTTAAGATGTTCGATTTCAAACTTGAAGAAGGCGATCGTAGCAAGGTGCTGGCCGATCCGAACTCCGTGGTGCTTACCCGGAAAACGGCATCCAGTCTTTTCGGTAACGCAGATGCGGTCGGAAAGAACGTACATATTTACGGCAATGATACGCTGACGCTGAAAGTCACCGGTATTATGGAAAACGTACCGGACAATTCGCATTTGCAGTTCGATGCGCTGGTTTCTTTCAATACTATTGCCAAGCCTGACTTCATGGAAAACTGGGGGAGCAACTACCTCGTCACTTACCTCGAACTGGCTTCCGGCACGCAGGTAGCGGCGTTAGAGAAGAAGTTTCCGGCCTATCTCAAAAGACATATGAAGGACGAGCACTGGAAGCATTTCAAGCTTTTTCTGCAACCGTTGGCAGATATCCACGCCAGTTCGACGGACATCACCCACGATTATGTCAATTACCAGAAGTTCGACATCCGGTACACTTACGTTTTCTCGATCATCGCGGTGATTTTATTGGTCATCGCTTGTGTGAATTTTATGAATTTATCGACCGCGCGTTCTGCTGGGCGGGCGAAGGAAGTAGGGATAAGGAAGTCAATCGGTGCGAGGAGAGTCGAACTGGCGAGGCAATTTATCGGCGAGTCTGTATTGCTTGCGTTGCTGGCATTGGTGCTTGCTATGGCTATTGTGTGGCTGGCGATGCCTGCTGTCGCAAATTTCAGTCATCGTCGGCTGGCTTTTTCGTTTTCCGAAAACCCGGCTTTACTGCCTGGCCTATTAGGGCTTGCTGTTATGATAGGCGTAATTTCCGGCGTTTACCCCGCCTTTTTCCTTTCGGCGTTCGAGCCGGTAAAAGTGCTCAAAGGCATAGTCCGGACTGGCAAAAGCCGTTTTAGAAATGCGCTCGTGGTAGCTCAATTCACCAGCGCCGTCTTCCTGATCATCGCAACCGGTTTTGCGATGCGGCAACTGAACTATATGATGGATAAAGATCCCGGTTTTGACAAGGACCAGGTGGTGATCATTCCATTGGATTCCAGGTCGGACACGAAATATGATGCCTTGAAACGGGCGATGGCGGGCAACGCATTCATTGAAAAGGTAACCGGTACACAGCAACGTCTGGGGAATAATCTGCATCAAACAGCGATCCACTTCAAGGGAGCAGGGCCGAAAAGGGAGCTTACATCGTCGCAGATCATCGTCGATCCCGATTTTTTGAGTCTTTACAAAATCAAACTGCTTGTGGGACGCGATTTTACCGACAGCCCTGCCGATAATGCAAAAACGTACATTATCAATAAGGCGTTGGCCGATGAGCTTCTCAAACAGGAGCCAACGCTCACCATGGAAACCCTGATCGGGAAACGGTTTGGTTTTTATGGAATGGATTCGTTGTCGAGCATTGTAGGCGTGGTCGAGAATTTTAATTTCAATTCGCTGCACCATAAGATCGAGCCGCTGTGCATTTTCAACCAGAAAGACTGGATGTACTCGGAGATGTCGGTACGTATTAAAGGTAAAAACACTAAACAGGCTCTCGCAGCGATGAAATCGGCGTGGGATAAAATATTACCCGAAGAGCCATTTACCTATTCATTCCTCGACGAACATTTTGCCGAAATGTACCGCGCGGACACCCAGGTGAGCAAAATCGTGGGCATTCTGGCTGGGTTGGCGATTTTTATATCCTGCCTGGGATTGTTTGGGCTGGCATCGTATTCGGCGGAGCGGCGGATTAAGGAAATAGGGGTAAGGAAAGTAATGGGTGCTTCGGTGGCCGGCATTGTAACCCTGCTTTCGGGGGATTTTCTCAGGCTCGTGCTGGTAGCGATCCTGATCGCTTCTCCCATTGCCTGGTGGGCCGTGAAGACGTGGCTCAACGACTTTGCCTACCGCATTGATATCGAGTGGTGGATGTTCCTGCTCGCCGGCATGCTGGCGGTGCTGGTAGCGCTGTTCACGATCAGTTTTCAAAGTATCAGAGCGGCGTTGATGAATCCGGTTAAAAGTTTGCGGGCCGAATAAATTTCAGACCATGATCAAAAACTACTTTAAAATCGCGCTGAGAAACCTGCAACGGCATAAGGGGTTTTCGCTGATTAATGTGCTGGGGCTTACGATCGGGCTGACCTGCTGTTTTCTGATTATGGTTTTTGTGCGGCATGAGTTGAGCTATGATACATTCCACAGCAAGTATGATCGCATTTACCGGCTAAATTATATGCCTAAATTTGCGGGATACTCCATTTACATCGGACTTACCCCTACAGTTGCATCGCCTTTGCTGCCGGATTACTTTTCCGAAGTTGAGCGGTCGGCCCGTGTTTACCGGAGCAATGCGACCATCGAGGTACCGGGAAGCAACAGTCCGGGGCCGGTTAAGTTTGATGAGGATCATTTTTTCTTCGCAGATTCGACGCTGACGGATATTTTTTCTTTTGAATTTCTAGAAGGGAGCCCTGAAACGGCATTGAGGCACACTTACTCCCTGGTCATTACAGACCGGATTGCGCGCAAATATTTCGGGAATGCGCAGGCGCTCGGCAAAACGGTCATTTACGAGGGAAAACATCCCATGAAGATAACCGGGGTCGTGAAAGAATTTCCGGACAACTCCCATATCCGGATCGATCTGTTGTCAGATTATAAGACGATGTTTGCTACCGAAAGTGAACTGGTCCGCAGAAACCTGCCTCAAAACTGGGTTATTACGCATTCGGCCACCTACGTGCTGCTGCGACCAGGGGCAAGTACACAAAGCGTGAATGCCCGGATGCCCCAATTCCTGAAAACGCATGCCGACGCGCAGATTGCGAGGGATATCGAATATCAGCTGCAACCATTGCGGGATATACACCTGAATCCCGAAGTGGAAGGCAACCCGGAACCTACGGGCAGCATGACTTATGTATATGTATTTAGCGGCATAGGTATCCTTACATTATTGATAGCCTGTATCAACTTTATCAATCTTTCCACCGCCCGCTCGCTGCAGCGTGCGCGTGAGGTCGGTATCCGGAAAACGCTCGGGAGCGAAAAGGGGCAGATCGTAGCACAGTTTTTGGGAGAATCGTTGCTACTCAGCGGCATTGCATTGTTCTTTTCGGTGATACTCATCGCAATGCTTTTTCCAGTGCTGAACATGCTGACGAACAAACAGCTCACCTGGGCTTATCTGTTTCAAACCCCCGGTCTGCTCGTTGCATTCGTAGCGGTGGCTATTGTGGTGGGCCTGGTATCAGGCAGTTATCCTGCATTTTTTGTAGCCCGTTTTCAACCAATCGTGATGTTGAAAGGCAGCTTTGTGAGTGGGAAGGCAGGGGGAGGAAGCCTCAGGCAGGCATTGCTGGGTTTCCAGTTCATTGCTTCCATCGTGCTGATTATCGGTGCGATGGTCGTGTTCCGGCAACTCCGGTTTCTGATGGAACAGCCTGTCGGTTTTCATAAGGATTATATCATTACAGCCGACATCAGGAATGAAAAGATCACCAATGTATTCGCGACGTCCAGCGATAGTTCATATCTGAGGCTTAAGACTTTCCGGGGAACATTATTGCAAAATCCCTCAGTACGGGAGGTTACGTTCGCCACCCAGCGAATGGGGGCGGGAACAGTACAGCGTAATGTGGTTCCGGAGGGAAAAACAGCGGCCGCGAACCTGTTTGTAGGGGCGATGGGAGTCGATTTTAATTTTGTAAAAACCTACGGCCTGAAACTGGCGGCAGGAAGAGATCTTTCCGAAAGCTATTCGACCGATAAAGCCGCGGGCTTTTTGATCAATGAGACAGGGGCGAAGCAGCTGGGGTGGAAGTCGGCGGCGGAGGCATTAAATAAAGGTATTAACCTCGAAGGAAAGCAGGGGCGGATCGTTGGGGTGTTGAAGGATTTCCATACCCAGTCGTTGCAGAATCCCATAGAAAGTGTGCTGTTCCACATCGATCAGAACCTCTTTACACAGATGTCCGTGAAATTGTCCCCGGACGGGCTCGATCAAACGTTGGCCTCGATAGGACGGGAGTGGGATAAATTTTTCCCAGAAAAGGGCTTTGATTATCAATTTCTGGATCAAAGCATTGCCGATTCGTACGCCAATGAGCAGCGGTTGAGCAAACTAACAGGATACTTCGCCGCTCTCGCCATTCTGATATCGTGTCTGGGCCTTTATGGATTGGTTTCGATTGCAACGCAGCAGCGGACCAAGGAAATAGGCATCCGAAAGGTTCTGGGCGCATCGGTGCGAAGTATCGTGAAACTTCTTTCGAAGGATTTCCTCATACTGGTTACCGTTTCGCTTCTGATTGCCAGTCCAATGGCCTGGTATGCGATGAACAAATGGTTATCGAATTTTGCCTTTAAAACCGACGTCGCCTGGTGGATTTTTGGCCTCGCAGGACTGGTTACCATCGGCATAACATTATTGACAGTCAGTTTTCAAAGTATCAGGGCAGCTTTAACCAATCCGGTAAAATCCCTGAAAACGGAGTAGTGAAATTGCTTTAAATGTTTGGTGTGAAATTGAATCGATAAACGCATAATCCCCATGAGCCACATTGCTATCCCCATCCCTCCGCTTCAAGGTAAGCAGGAGATCAAAGTCGAAGTAACGATCAACGGAATCAAGCAGAACCTGTTCTATCGCGTCGAGCTGTTTTACTGGGAGGACTGCACGAATCCGGTAGCCCACCGGGCCGATTGCATCAGCGAAATGCTGTCGCATCACGACCCCGAATGGACTGTATATTACATTGGCGCCCCCAATGATGAATTTGTGCCGATCACGTTTGTGAAGAAGGAAAGCCGGAGCCTGCTGCGTGAGGCGTTGGCGTAGATTCCCTGCGACGCATTGCATAAGATTTTAATTCTTTTTTAATCTTTATATGCAACAATGTTGCATTTGTGGTTTACTTAAAACTACATTTGCAACATTGTTGCATATAAAGATTTTTTATGAAAAAGCATTTATTCAAAGCGCTGCTGTTTGTTGCGGCAGGTTCACTGCTTACCGCCTGCGATGACGACAAGGAAAAAGAGGTTGTTTTACCGGAAGAGACCGAGTATCAGTTTATCAGGGTCATGGTGAATGACGAGACTTCCAAAGAATTATCCCTGGTCGATCCGGTAAAGTTCTCGGTGGAAAAGTTTGAGGCACAATATCCCAAATCCGCATTGTACGGTACCCAGGGCGGGCGTTTCGGGGCAATCGTAAATGGTGCCAATAATTTCTTACAACTCTTCGATACCGGGTTCGAGGGGCATGGTGACCATGTGGATGTAAAGGGAACTCCTAAGTTCGGCGCATTGACCGGGGATGGAAACAAGCCGACGCATTTCAAAAGCAAAGGCGACGAGATTATCACCTTCAATGACGGAGACGGTACTTTGAGTATTGCCAGGGAACGTGACTTTCATACGGCAGGCAAGAAGATGTCTGTCATCAATGCGGGGAATGTGGCTCATCACGGCGCCATGACCAAGTTCGATAATGGCACTTACGCGATTACGGTGAAGGACGGGTCGGTGGCAGGCACGTTACCTGAGCGTGTCAAGATTATCGACGGATCCGGCAAAACGCTTTTTGCTTCCACCGTTCAGACCAGGGGAATCCATGGCAATGCTACCAATGGAAGCATTTCGCTGTTCGGGTCGGCCAGCGGTATCCTGGCCGTGAAGCCCGATGGCAGCCAGCGACTGATTGCACACCCGGCAGATTTCGGTGATGCCTGGTTCGGCTCGATCCTGGAAGCGAAAGGTGCAGGTAAATTTTTGGGATACACCGCAGCAAAAGGCGTCTACGTAATCGATGTAGCGGGTAATCTCGTGACGCCCGTACTCGCTCATACGGACATTATGCAGGCGAAAGTTGATTATGCAGGAAATAATCTGATCGTATTACTCCATAGTGGAGAGCTGCGGGTATTTGATCTGAAAGATAATTCTATGAAAGTTAACGGAAGCGTTTTACCAGCTACGGCGAAGGATGAGACCCAGAAACCGCAGTTGGAAGCGACTTCACGCTATATTTACATTACCCAGCCGAAAACCGGCGAGTTGCTGGTAATCAATGCAAAGGATTTGTCCAAAACCAGGAAGGTGAAGGTATCCGCTACACCTTACCGGCTGAGCATTCTTGGGTTCGAGTCCAGTGAAGGGCATTGAAAATAAAGGCCTGGCAAGCTTCAAGGCCTGCCAGGCTGTTCTAATGCCAGAACTTGTCTGCGCCATCTACCGGCTTCCATTTGCTTTTCGGTTCAAAATGGTCCCAGATAATAGCCGATATCTTCCTGATCAGGACGTATCCTTCGTTTTGCTTTTGCCAGGTCTGGTCGTACTGGTTTTTGGTAGTAATGCAAAAAACATAATCGCCGTGCGGTGCATGAACCACGAGCACTTCCGACTTCGCCTGATTCACCGCCCCGCTTTTGGCAGCTACCTTCACATGGGATGGTAACTGGGAAATGGCCTCTCCGTCCCAGAACTGCATACCCAGGTAGCGGTACATTCGCTCGCTGACTGCCGGGCCGATGGCTTTTCCATTACGTATCATGGCGACCAGTTCGGCCATTTCACGCGGCGTTGTTTGTCCCCAGCCATATTTGGCCTGCGCATCTTTTCGTCCCGGCGTCCGGGAATTGACACGGATATTTGAAAAGCCGTTTTGTGCAAGCCATTGGTTAATCGTTGCTCCGCCACCGGCTATGGCTTGTAACCACAAACTGCCTGTGTTGTCGCTCTGTGAAATCATCAGATGTACAACTTTAGGCAATGCAATCTTCGTACTGTCCCGGAACGATCCAACAATGCCATTGTCGTATTTCAGAGAATCCCGGTAAATGAGTTCCTGGTCAAACCGGACTTCGCCCTTGTTGATCTTGTCGAAAATCCCACACATGATTGGCACTTTGATCATACTCGCCGTTGGGAACAACGTGTCGGCATTCACTCCCGCGACCCGGTTGGTTTTTAAGTGACGAACATATACACCCGCGTCACCGTGAAAGCCTTCCAATGCTTTTTCCAGTTTGGCAACCAGCTTTTTATCAACTTTCGTTTCCCCAACGGCGTTCGGCTGCGCACAAAGAAGGCCTGTCATCAATGCCAGCAGGGCTGAAAGGAGCAATCTTCTCATAGATTTTCGACGGTTTCAGGTTAATAAGTGTTGGCGGTTCGGGCTTTTCCGGGTTTCTCCGTGCTGAAATACATCCGGCCCCAATATTCGGGAAAATGCATATTGATAATGCCTTGCGGAGACCATACCCAATTGTACTCTGGAAGGATCTTACCGGTTTCAGCATTCCGTTTGCGGCTATACCGGCCTTCGTCGTTTACTTCATGTTGCCAGTTCACCCGCGAAAAATTAATGCGCCATTCCGAGCCATGTTGAGGAATGAGTGGCTGTACATCTTGAGTGGAGAGCGCCTTAAAGGGAATCGCAATCTCGACAAACCATCGTTTGTCCTTGTCTGAGGCATCATTAATGGTGCCGTCCACCGAAACGCCCGATTTGAGTCCGGCGATATCCCATTTGATCCGGGCGCGGCCGCCTTTGCGATAGGTTTTTGGAAGAAAGAGGTCAAAAGTATTGTTGATCGCATTGATTTCGAGTTCGTAATAGTTGTCCGTATCGCCATCGGGGTCGATAAAGACTTCGAAATCATTTTCCAGGTATACGATCTGGTCTTTTTTGTCCTGATAGGCCCAAATGTGCTCTTCCTCGATCTGCGCGGCAATGTAAAGGTATTCGTCATCCCAGAGCATCTTGGCGCGGGTCTCCTGCAACGGGAGCGGTTTCTTGTCTCCTTCAATATCGACAAATGAGGAGGTCCACGGCGCTTTCTTCCACGTCTGTTCATTCAGTCGGCCATCTATGTTGATTTTGCGGTCTGCGCGATAGCAGGTGTATGTCTTCGGTGGAGTGGGTGGTTGCGCCGAGGCAGCCGTGGTGAGGGGGAGCATACCGCTACAGGTAGCGGCACAAGTCCATGCAAGAGTGCCAAAGAAGGTAAATCTGTTCTTTTTTTTGAGTGAATTAAAATTTTTCAAGATTGGTCAAATAGGTAGTTAAAAGACGTTCAATATAAGTCATTTTAACCACTTTTTGAAAGCAAAACCGGGCTTTCGGGCGCGCTGTTTACGCACCCGGTCATTTACGGTCCTGCTTACCCTGAACCTTTAACAGATCGCTCGCTTTGTTCTCGGTGCTCAATAATTTTTGAAATAACATCCATCTTGTTGCAGGATCGGCCGCGGTACCTCCCCGTGATTCAATGTACTGTTTTACGATGTCTTGCCCATAATTGTAATTGATCACGTAGCTCCTGTATTTTTTGATGAACCGGATATAATCGGTTGCACCCTTCTGGGGTAACAGGCAGTAATCAGTAAGCCACCTCGCAGCTTCCGTTTCGCTCATGCCATGGTCAAGCATTCCGCGGGCCACTTCGTTCCGGGCATAGTTGAGCGCGGAGCGTATGGCCAGGGCTTCAAAATAGATATCGGCCATGGTGGTGTCCATCCCAGCCAGGGGCATTAGTATTTTCTTGCAAAATGCTTTCTGTTCGGTGCCGGGGAACGCCACGGAAATTCCGTAGTTGGCACTTCCCTCGGCGATCAGTGATTGGGGGCTGAATAATGGATATAATGCGATTTCGGTCCACCCTTTGTCGCGGAAGAGATTCTTTTCCAGCAAAGTATTGTACACGTGATGTCCGGGGTAACCTTCATGGCATGCGAGGTCAATGGCTCTTTCGATGTAAATGGGCTGACTGATGTTGATCTGAATCAGACTTTTGTAATGGCCTTTGTACCAGTTGTAACCCGACCATGGTTTGTCGTGGACGTATTCAAGCTGAAATGTTTCTTCCGGCGGCAGCGCGTAATGCGCAAGGGTACGCCTGCGGGCCTCAGCAATGGCGGTCCTGAAAATGGTGTCTATCCGATTTTTGGGGATAAGGAAGTGGCCCGCCAGTTTTTGAAACCGATCAGGGATGGGCCCTTTCCCGGGGAGAACACCGTCGAGTCGGGCAATCAGGTCCTGAAAGTGTTTTTCGTCATGAACCGGTGCTACCGCGTCGAAAAGTTCCTTTGATTCCGAATCGAAGGGGACGAATGAGTTGGAAAATACGTGTATCCTGCGTTCGAATGCCGTTAGCTGGGCTGTAAGCCATTCTGCGCGTCCCGAGACAGTATCATTTCCATGTCTTGCCGATAATTTCTCGAGGGATTGCTTCAATCCGGCTACTTTTTCAAGAAGTGCTTCCCCGGGAAAATGGCTGCTATCACGCTTTGCGGGTTTGAGCGAGTCGGGACCGTAATAGGCATCCACAAAATCGCCGTCATACTGGCCGATCAAAAGACCAAGTTTTACATATTCCCGGGCAATTTCGTCGATCCCGGTTTCTGCACTACCTTCTTGTTGCTTTGTATTACAGGAGAGCGTAGCGGCTCCGATGATCCATGCGATGAGACATTTTCGAAACATACCGGCTTGATAAATCTAGTGAAACGGTCGTGATAAAGCTAGCGAAAAAAACTAAGAGGCACTGGCCCATGATTGTACCGGTTCCTCAATTCGAGCTTGAAATACACATAATGGACTCCATGAATGCCGGAATAAAATATGATCACCGCATAGCCTAAGATACTTGCGGCGGCATGACATTCAAAGCCGGAATGAGCCGAACGGAGATCCGTTATGGGTATACACACGACGTGGCCCCAAAGCTGAATATTCCGCCAGGTACCGGCAAATTGCCGACGGAAGGCGCCCCAAGCGTTGCGACACATTTTCCTGGTCCAAAATTCGCCTAAAATGCAATTCCATATTCGATTTAACTTGTAATAATAACTCGAATTTTATTTGGTTTTGGGCCTGTTTGGCTGCTCTTATATTCTGCCCGGTAGCGGCTTCGTATATACTTTCACTCGTTTTGTAGCAAGGGCGCGTAATTTGCTGTGGCTTTAACAGCTGAAAGTCAGAATGCTATGTAGCTAAACTGTTGTTATACAGTAATAAAACATTGTATTTTATTCGCAGTCGATAGAAACCTTGTAGAAGGGGTATTTTTTCGAAAAAAAATTTTGTCGAAATTCTTCAGTGAAAATTCAGTGATATCCACAAAATCCGGCTTTTCGCTATAATACCGTTAATTGTACCAAATGTGCATTTAGTCCTTAAAAACGCCCCGTACGACAATTCTCGGTGTAGAAGCGTTACTAATTCTTCCGTCATTATTATGACTAAGTTTTGCTCCTAGGCCCGCCCCTGGTTAAGGGTCTCATAAATCAACAAAACTCCTGATTAAGATAGATCTGGATCAGTTTTCTCGTCGGTCGATATGTAACCGGTTCCTTCCGGTGTTGTCTTTTGAGTCGGCGCTTTATATTGAAAAAGTTATATTATTAATTTCAATGTCTATTGCAATCACTTTGAGCGGCTACCTCAACATATTCTACTATAAATAGCTGTATTTTAAAGAATTATTATATTTTTAAATATAGAAATACTTCTATAAACATCCACAGAAGTAACTTACATTTTCTCATAGATCTATTTTTTTGCCACCTGTAATATAAAAAAAGTTATATTTTTAGTTGATCTAATTTTTACCTTTGTGACGTACTTTTTTGGTACCAATCGATTACAGCTAATCAATTACAAATCAAATACGTTATGAAAAATTTTACGTTTCTCTTTACCCTTATGCTATTGACCCTGGGCTTCGGCTTTCAGGCGAGTGCGACGAACGATTGTAATTGCCCGGACAATGTGTTGAAGAACGCTAGCTTCGAGGGCAACACGAACAACTGGTCGGTCTCCAACTCGACAAGTTTTACAACCTCCACAGGTTATAATATGTGCGGCACCTATAATGCCGCGATCAACGGTTCCGGTTCAGCCTGGCAGGAGGTTGCGCTTACTGGCGGAAGCGATGTTTCTGTGAAGGTTTACGGCGGTACACATCACAATCAATACACACACGAATTCAAATTGATTTTCTATAATTCTGGGGGAACGAAAGTTGGTGATGAGGTGGTGAAGGCGATGAATTATGAGGTAGGTAGCGGAAGCTCGCTTCAATTGTACCAGCTGACGGGAAAAGCTCCTGCCACTGCGACAAAAGTGCGGTTTTTGCTTACGTCAAGTGGCGATTACTTTAAAGTAGACGGAGCTTGTATGACCATTACTCCTCCTGCTGTTCCGGTTGATTGCGGTTGTGTGACATCGGCGGGCAACCCGATCAAAAATGGAAGTTTTGAAGGCAATACCAATAACTGGTCGAAAAGCAGCGGTACCAACTTCAGCATTGACCAGGCTTACAACATGTGCGGCGATTACAATGGCTTGATTACGGGCGCAGGAACGGTGTGGCAGGATGTGGCTTTGGTGGCCGGTTCAAAAGTGGATTTGAGCGTATATGGTGGTACGCACGACAATAGCCAGACCCATCAATTTAAACTGACCTTCTACGACGGAGCCGGAAACAAGATCGATGCGAATGAGGCCGTGGTGGCGATGAATTACGAAGTAAGCGGAAGCAAACTTCAGCAATATCAGTTATCAGCAACAGCTCCTGCCGGTGCAACGAAAGTGCGTTTCTCATTTTACTCAAGCGGCAACTATTTCAAAATAGATGTGGTTTGCATGAGCATTACTACTCCTGCGATTTGCGAGGAATGTACTAATAATACTTTGCAGAACGGGAATTTTGAAAGTGGTATTAACGGATGGAACGTAACAGGGACACTGACGGCAGAGGCTATTTACGCGGTCTGCGGCTCCAACGGAGGCAAACTCTCGGGTGCTGGCAAGTTCTGGCAGGATGTCGAAATGCTGTCGACTTTTGGCGGGCAGGTGAGCCTCACGATTTACGGCGCGCACAGCAGTTCAAATAGTCAGAAATTCCAACTTGTATTCCTCACCGAATCGCAGGCTGAATTGGGACAGATTACAAAAGATGTAACAAAGTCTCTCAGCAGCAATCCCTGGGGACTTGAGAAGTATACGCTTGCTGGTAGTGTTCCTACCGGGACCAAATACGTTCGCGTACTGGCATCGTCGGCAGGTAATGACCTCCTGGTAGACAATGCATGTCTCACCTTCTCAGGTCCTCCGCTTCCAGTGACATTATCTGCTTTCAATGCGAAGAAAGAAGGTACAACGGCGCAATTGACGTGGACTACCACTTCCGAAAGCAACTCTGCATACTTCGAAGTGCAGCACAGCCAGGACGGTAAGAAATGGACTGCCCTTACCAGCATCGACGCAAAAGGAGAAAGCAGGGAATTGGTATCATACAGCTATACGCACACCAGTCCATTGGCAGTTAACCTTTATCGCCTTAAAATGGTCGATCTGGATGAAACCTTTGCTTTCAGTGCTATCAAAAACCTGAACTTTGATGGTGACGAGCAAATGAAGATCTATCCGAACCCTACTGTGGATCGCATCAAACTGAGCAGCAATCAGCAGATCAACAACGTGAAGCTTTACAACCAGAGCGGCGTGCTTGTGATCAACACAGTACCTGACTCGGCAAACGAAGTGGACCTGACGAAGTTGGTACAAGGAACCTACTTTGTGAAAATCAATGACGGACCGCTCATGCGCAAGATCCTCGTGGTGAGATAATCTTAGGCCGGAGTATTGCCGGAACATCACTAGCCCTTCGTTCGTAAACTACGGACGAAGGGCTTTTGTTTGCGGATATGTTTATAACTTCGTTGCCAATGACGAAATATCACCATCTTGACGACATTAGCTGAAAATCAAAATATGAAGTTTGTGAATGCGGCGGGAGGTGAAAAGTCCGGGTTGTTACGCGAGGATTTTGGCGTTGATTTCAAGTGGGGGGTGGCAACGGCAGCCTATCAGATCGAAGGAGCGGTTGACGAAGATGGGCGAAGGGATTGTGTCTGGGACGTATTTACAAGAAAAAAAGGAAAAATACACAACGGGGATCATGCCCGTCATGCCTGCGATTTCTACCACCGGTATGAAGAAGACCTCGAACTGGTTAAAACTCTGGGTTTTAGCCAGTTCCGCTTTTCGATTTCCTGGTCCAGGATCATGCCAGAAGGGCATGGCGCCGTAAATGAAGCCGGAATCGATTTTTACAACCGGCTGATAGACCGGTGCATCGCGCTGGATATCGAGCCCTGGGTGACATTGTACCATTGGGACCTTCCGCATGCACTGGAAAAATCGGGAGGCTGGAAAAACAGGCGCATCGTGGAATGGTTTGCCGACTACACCGCTGTGTGTGCGCAGGCCTTCGGGGACAGGGTGAGGCATTGGATCGTGTTGAATGAGCCGATGGCCGTCGCTGGACTGGGCTACACCACTGGAGAGCATGCGCCGGGTAACAAGGGGATCCATAATTTTCTACCGGTAGTGCACCACCTCGCATTAAGTCAGGCCGAAGGAGGTAGGGTGTTGCGCAGGATGCTGCCCGATGCCAGGATCGGTAATGCGATATCCTGTTCCTACGTTCACCCCAACAGTACGAGCGCAGCGGACGTGAGAGCTGCAAAGCGTGCCGATGCTTTGATGAACAGGCTGTTCGTGGAGCCGGCGCTGGGTTTGGGATACCCGAAGGATGCATTTCCTTTTTTGTCCAATATCAAACGGTTCTACCGGGAAGGAGACCGGGAGCTTCTCAAATTTGATTTTGATTTCTGGGGACTCCAGAACTACTTCAGTGTAGTTGTGCAGCATTCGTATCTGGCTCCTGTTATGTGGCTGAAAGAAGTCCCGGCAAGCCTGCGTAATGTACCTGTTACCGGCCTGGGTTGGGAGGTGAGTCCGGACGGTATGCATCGCATCCTCCACCAGTTCGGCAGATACGAAGGGATCCGTGAGCTCATCATTACGGAGAGCGGCGCGGCTTTCAAAGATAAGTTGCAGGATGCAACGGTGGATGACCAGCAGCGGACGGCCTATTTCCAGGATTACCTGGCCGCAGTTTTGAAAGCGAAGAATGAAGGCGTGAAAGTGAATGGGTATTTTGCCTGGACCCTGATGGATAACTTTGAATGGGCGCATGGATACTCCGCGCGGTTTGGCCTGGTGCACGTAGACTTTAAAACGCAGGTCCGTACGGTAAAGGAATCGGGGAAATGGTTTGCGGGATTTTTAAAAGATCCAAAAAAGTAACGCTTTGTTCCAACTATTTCTAAAACACGGGTGTCTATCGACATATTAAACCCCTAGAACCATGAAAATGCTGATCGTCGTGTTTGGTCTACTAGCCTGGATAGGTTGTCATGATGAAAGTAGTGATATCAATGAAGAGGTGCACGAAGTTGACGCTACCTGGGCGAATATGCTGGCGTCTGACGGTTGTTCCTGGCATTTCAGCATCACCTCACCGGATACGACGGTTTATTTGGTACCCAGTGAGGCCTCCCAATCAAAGATCGAGAAAGAGCTGGGGAAGATCGAGGGATATTACAGTTTTACCAGTGTACGCCTGAAATACAGCCTGACCGGCGGTAAAAGTACCATTCCGTGCGGCTGGGGAACCAAAGCTACCTACGATGAGATCAAGGTGATTGACATTCAAAAAAAATAGCCGATTAAAGATTCAGAATCTTTCTTGCCTCTTCTTCTGAATAATAGGCGCCTAATTCCGCTTCATCAATAATCTCCTGCACCTGCTCGTCTGTGGCAGGTGCACTTTTTTTTGCGCTGCCTGGGGAATGCTCTTCTTCAAAGACGATGATACCCTTATTTTCAAGTGAGCGGAGTATATTCAGTACCAGTTCGTCATCCGACGGGCGAATCGTTTTTACACGGTAAGTTTTCATGATTAAATTTGATTTAGATAAATAACTATTGCAAAAATTATACCCCGATTGCGGAGCCTACATGCAACCTCGCAGCGGATTTATACATCATTGCTCAAACAAATCGACAAGTCCCATGAAAATGAAACAACTACTTACCATAGCATTCTCCGCTTTCTCTGTGATTGCAGCTTATGCTCAGAGTGGCGACGACCAGCCTTATGTTACCAAAAACTTCACCAACTCATCCCTGAAAGAATTACAGGTTGAAACATCCGGCGGCTCCATATCCGTTACCGGTGGCCAAAGTGGCGGCTTTAAGGTGGAAATGTATGTCAAAGGAAATGGCTGGAATAATAATAAGGAGCTTTCGAAGGCGGAAATAGAAGACAGGCTGGAAGATTACGATATCCTGATCGGCACGGAAGGGAATAAAGTAGTGGCCACAGCAAAAAGGAAAAATGGTGTGGAATGGAATGAGAAAAGGAACATATCTATCGCATTCAAAGTGACTGCGCCCAGAAATGTAGCTACGAACCTCAAAACGAGTGGCGGAAGTATCAAAATTGCATCGCTCACAGGAGATCAGAATTTTACAACCAGCGGGGGGAGTCTTAAAATTGACGACCTCAATGGTGTAATCCGGGGGCGCACATCGGGTGGAAGCATCGATGTAGTCCGCTGCACCAAGGATATAGAGTTGCACACCAGTGGTGGTAGCATCAAGGCAGAGGAACTGAAAGGCAGGATTGAACTGAAAACATCCGGCGGAAGTATCCAGCTCGCTAATATGGATGGGGATGTATTTGCCCATACCAGCGGAGGTAGCATTAAAGGGGAGCGCATCGCCGGCTCACTGGATGCCGGCACATCCGGTGGTTCGATCCGGTTGGCAAGTGTTTCAGGCAGCATCCGCGCGAAAACGAGTGCGGGAGGCATTGATCTGGAACTGACGTCTTTGGGTAAGTTTGTTGACCTTTCCACCTCAGCGGGCAGTGTTCGTGTCACGATGCCGCTGGATAAAGGAGTGGATCTCAATCTGAGAGGTAACAAAGTCTCTATCCCGCTTAAAAACTTTGACGGATCGGCCGAGAAAGACCGGGTGCAAGGGAAAATGAATGGTGGAGGGATTCCTGTTACCTTGTCAGCCAGCGCCGGAAGTATTTATGTGAACCAGTAAGAGATACCAAAATGCCATAGGATGAGCGGAGGGCTTGATTGCCCTTTGCTCATTTTTTTTCTAAAACTGTTACCAAAGCAATGCATCGACGTCCAAATGGTAAAAAAACGGACGTATGTATCAAAGAATACTGAATAGCCTGCAAGACTTTTTCGGGATCTCCCGTAAAGAAGCGAGGGGTGCACTTGTCATGATGGTGGGTTGCGTGCTGATCGTATGGGCTCCTTTTTTATTCCGTCGCTGGGTGTTGCCAAAGTTGCCATTGGATGCCCGGGCCGTGGAGTTTCGGGTGCTAGATAGCATTGCGACGCTGCTTGAAAAGAAGGAGCAGCGCCGTGAACCGACGTATTTGCAGGGAGGAAAGGACTTTGGTGGAGTGGAGCCGGCGATGGTCGATTTTGATCCCAATCGTAGTTCGGAGCAGGAATTGCGGGCATTAGGCATTCCGGCATTTCTGGCCAGGCGAATCCAAAAATTCAGGGAGAAGGGTGGTGTATTCCGAAAGAAAGAAGATCTGCTGAAAATATACGATTTCCCGCCGGTACTTTATAAGCGACTGGAACCACATATCGTGATGGTGAGTATGGAGGTTGCAACAGCACAAAATAGCCGTCCAAAACCGGATTCTTCACGTACGCGTGCTTTGCCCGTGGCCCGTTATGCCTTGACGTTCGACATAAACCAATGTGACACGAGCCAGCTCATTCGACTCAAAGGGATCGGTAGCAAATTATCGCAGCGTATTCTGAAATTCCGTGACGCTCTTGGAGGGTTCCATTCTGCGGATCAGTTCTCGGAAGTTTACGGTCTTGACTCCCTGGCGTTGTCCGAATTGCGGCGTCACGCACAAGTCATGAGCGGCGTGCGGAAAATTAACATCAATACAGCCACCGCGGAGGAGTTTGGTCAGCACAGCTATCTGCGCAACAGGAAGACCGTTTCGGTGCTGATTAATTATCGTAACCAACATGGCCCGTTCCGGTCTCTGGAAGAATTGAAAAATGTAAAGGTATTGGATGAAATTACAATCAAAAAAATAGGACCATACCTGTCGTTTTGACGATACGGCCCATTTTTGAAAGTGTTTCTGACCTAGAAATTAGGTTTAAGCAAGTATTTGGAATAGAAATTGTCGATCACCTTAACTGCCTGATCCGGTGTATCCACGATACTGATCAGTTTCAGGTCTTCAGGGTTGATATTGTGTTCGGTCAGCATCGTTCCTTTGATCCAGTCAAGCAAGCCGGACCAGTAAGCGCTGCCTACCAACACAATCGGGAAGCGGCCAATTTTCTTGGTCTGGATCAGTGTCATCGCTTCAAAAAGCTCATCCAATGTGCCAAATCCTCCGGGCATGACGATGAAGCCCTGGGAGTATTTGACGAACATCACTTTCCTCACAAAGAAAAAGTCGAAGTTGATGCTTTTATCGTGATCGATATAAATGTTGCTATGCTGCTCAAAGGGCAGCTTGATATTCAATCCAACCGACTTTCCGCCTTGTTCAAATGCACCTTTGTTACCTGCCTCCATAATACCCGGTCCGCCGCCGGTAATGACACCATAACCGTGACGGACAAGCTTGGCAGCGATTTCTTCCGCTGTTTTATAATAAGGATTATCCGGCAGTGTGCGTGCAGAACCAAAAACAGAAACACAGGGGCCGATTTTAGCCAGTTTATCAAAACCTTCCACAAATTCGGCCATTACTTTGAAAACAACCCAGGAGTCGGCACTTTTGATTTCATTCCAGTTGCGGTCTTCAAACGCTTCCTTGATTCTCTTTTCGTCTTCCGGAACCGCAGGATTAAGGAGAGATACATCAACGAGTTCTCCATTGGTTGGTTTTGCCTCTTCACTCATAATTCAGGATTCATTGAGTTGTTGATCGGATAATGGTAACTTTGCAGCCATTATCACTAAAAATAGAAAACTTTTAACGTTACCTGCCGTCAATAAGAAGGCGGGCAGGCTACAATTAACAAAAAAGTAATGAGAAAAATTGCTATTGGTGCCGACCACGCGGGTTTCCCCTACAAGCAGCCGATGATAGACTGGCTTACGACAAATGGCTTTGAAGTAAAGGACTTCGGAACATACAGCGCCGATTCAGCGGATTATGCGGACTTTGCACATCCCGTAGCCGGTGGCGTGGAAAGCAAAGAGTTTGAAAAAGGGGTTTTGTTGTGCGGAAGCGGACAGGGGGTTTGCATTACTGCAAACAAACACCAGGGCGTGAGAGCGGCACTGGTCTGGGATTTACCACTTGCAGCGTTGTCACGACAGCACAACGATGCCAATGTAATCTGTTTCCCGGTACGTTTTGTAGAGTTGGAAACTGCGTTGGCAAGCCTGGAAGCCTTTTTGAGTACGGAGTTCGAAGGTGGCCGGCATCAGACCCGTGTCGACAAGATCTCGTGCTAGTTGATGCGCTGATAAATACCTTTCCAGGGACTTAGATTATACTGCTTCTTTAATGCCGGAACTCGGTTCAATAGTTTCGGCATGATATTCACCTTGTCGATCACGTAATCGGGAGGATCCTTTTTGAAATTATTGTAGACGTGGATCACACTGTCGAAATTATCGAGGTTTTGTAAATCGTAGCTGGCCAGCTCCCAGTTGAGATAGGGGGTGGCGGTAAAGTTATTGATGTATTCTCCCGAATTCTGGCCGAGCACGAGTATTCGCTTGTTACGTATTTGTTCAGGCAAATTGGCCG
The DNA here is from genome assembly GCF_059568735.1 of Dyadobacter ginsengisoli DSM 21015. Taxonomy (NCBI): domain Bacteria; kingdom Pseudomonadati; phylum Bacteroidota; class Cytophagia; order Cytophagales; family Spirosomataceae; genus Dyadobacter; species Dyadobacter ginsengisoli. The sequence goes on along the minus strand of NZ_JCANTY010000003.1, from coordinate 107,367 downwards.
GCTTAGCCCTCAGATTTTCAAGCTTACCCATCGCAACCCCGGGAAGCACCCCCCGCAGCCCCTGGTATTGAATTAGGATAATGGCTGCACCCATCAGTGTAAACTGCAGTTCATCCGCCCAGCTGTTTTTCTTGAAGCTTTGGAAATAATGGGTAGCAAAAAACGCGGCTGGCGGGATAAATATGACGAATTGCATCGGTGCCAGGAACTGCATCAGGGGAATGGTGAATACCGCTACGATAAACCAGAGTGCCATTACCTGCTGGATCCTGGTCTGATAGTTCACAAACCGGAGGGTGGTGAATATCCGCATGAAACCCATTACCCCGAAACCCAGCGGGAGGAGCAATGAAGCCAGCAGAGAAGAAAAATCATTGAGGTTATATTGCTTCACCTGAAAAACCGATGTGAGCAGGTTGCGGTTGAGACTCTCTATCCCATTGTTTAGATAAAAAAACAGCACGACCATCAGGAGCGGGAAAACGGATCCGAACAAGCCGAGCAGGTGATGGCGGAATGTAGAGCCGGTATAAAACAGCAATGCAAGAAAAGCCCAGGCCATAAAAAGCGAGGCCGGCAGGTAGAACAATGTAGCGATACCGATATAGAGCCCGAGCTCGAAAACCTGGTTGGTCACTTCCCTTCTTACCAGCATTTTGACGATTGACCCGAATGCGAAGAGCAGGAATGTGTTCGCAATGAGCATGGGGGACAACGTGCCCATGTCGAATGAAATATTCAGAAAAAGGGCATACAACGCACCGGGCAGGAATGTTCGCTCCGGAAAGACGTCCCGTGAATAGATGACGTAGTTGAAGTACAGGATCTGGACGAGTGAAACCCCCATTGCTGCAAACTGATAGGCCCATTGCGCACGGCCGAAAAGGCTGTCTATAAGCCAGTAAGTCAACCCGGAAAACGGGCTTACATTATCCCAAACATCCCGGTAGAGCATAAAGCCGCGTCCCATTTGTTCACCCACGAGCATCCAGCTGAGCTCAGGGATCAGCATAGGCGCCCCACCCAGGAAAAAGGGTAGACGGAGCAACAGGAAGAATACGACCAGACTGATGGTCTGATACCGTGCATTGACGCGAAAAAAACTAAGCAAGAAGCAGGCAGATTATGTCTCTGATGGGAATAAGTTTCACGAAATTACAATGCCAGGTTCTACAAAAACAAAATAAGTATGGATATTTGTGCTTATTATTAGGAGTGAGGGAGTGATTTAGGAGAAGTAAGTTTACGTCGCCCTAACTTGCGGAGCAGGAATGGCTAACAAGACAGACAGTAATCCCTCCGGATAACGATTTGACACATGGAATCTAAAAGACAACAAAAAGTAGGCAGGCAGATACAAAAGGACCTGGGAGAGATCTTCCAGAAGGATGCGCAACATCTTACTAGCGGGGCTTTTGTAACCATCACGGCGGTACGCGTGACACCTGACCTAAGCATTGCCAGGGCATACCTGAGCTTCCTTCCCGACAGGAATAAGTCGATGTTACTTGAAACGATCCGCGAAAATACCCGTTTTATACGGCAGAAGCTGGCTGAAAGGGTCAGACATCAGCTGAGGATCGTGCCGCATCTGCAATTTTATATCGATGACACTGCGGAGTACGCAGCTAAAATGGATCTGCTCTTTTCTGATCTGGTCATTCCCCCCGCCCAGCCTGACGACGAGGAAGAGGCTAATTGATCTGAATCCCGGACGTCATGGATATCTCTTATCGGATTGCCATTCGCTACTTTTTTTCGCGTAACAAAAGAAGCTTTATCAGCGTTATCGCGCGCATCGCAATGGCTGGTGTGGCGGTAGGTACGATGGCTATGGTTGTGGTACTATCCGTGTTCAATGGGATGGAGGAATTGAACCGCAAGATATTCAAAACCTTCGATGCCGACGTGCGTATCATCCCTTCAGAAGGAAAACGCTTCAAAATGACCACAGGTCTTCTTCACGAGGTGAAAAATACGCAGGGGGTACTGCGGGTAACCCAGGTGATAGAAGACAATGCATTGGCCAGATACGGAAACCAGCAAACAATCGTCCGATTGAAAGGAGTTGACAGCACTTTTGAAGACCAAAGGAACCTGGACACGGCTATGGTGGAGGGGGCCACACGGCTTTACGGTGGAAATGGTACGCCTTTCGCGGTGATAGCAGAGGGCGTCAGGAATGCACTGTCGATTTCACTGGAAGACATTTTTACTCCCCTGGAATTATTGTACCCGCGTACCGGAAGCAAAACATTGAACCTGACCTCACCCGATGCTTTTAATCAGCTGACATTGCGCCCCGGCGGTATTTTCTTTATCGAAACACGTTATGACGACTACGTGATCGCGCCGATCAGGCAGGTGGAAGAACTGATGCAATACCGGGGAGACCGCTCCGCACTTGAAATTTACCTGGCTCCGGGCTTTGCAGAGGCCGATGTGGCGGAAGCCTTGCAAGCCAAGTTGGGCGCCCGGTTTATAGTTAAAGACAGGGATTCGCTGAACGCCGATTTATTACGGGCAATAAAAATGGAAAAGCTTTTTGTAGCAGTCACGCTCTCCCTCATTATTTTAGTGGCTGCAATCAATATATTCTTCTCATTGAGCATGTTGGCCATTGAAAAGAAGAAGGACGTTTCGATGCTTTACGCCATGGGGGCAACACCATCCCTGATCCGGAAAATATTCATGGCAGAAGGTGCGATCGTGGCACTCTCGGGCTCCATCGCAGGACTCTTGGGAGGAATGGCGATATGCTGGCTGCAGATCCGTTACGGTCTGGTATCGATGGGTATGACCACCTCATTGGTAGATGCATATCCGGTTAAATTAATATGGGAAGACATACTCTACACAGGGATTATTGTCGTTATGATAACTATGGCTGTTTCCTACATACCCGCGCGCAGGGCCGCAGATGCCGGCGCGTTATTGCGGGTTTAGCATTTTAGGGGCGGAAACAAAGAACATTAACTGAATTACATTGACTTACTTCCTGGCAATCAATCACACAGCAAACATGACCGGTTATCATAAAGGATTTTTTTGGAACCGATTGATTCTTACTTTTTTTGGTTTTTTACTCTTTCTGTCATTCAACGCACAGGCGGTAGCCAGCGATAAAGCCGATACATTATACAGGAGAAATCCTGGGACATTAACGCCGAAAGGCCCCTATCGCCCGGAACGCGCGAAAAAAAGCGATATTCTTTACACCCGGCTCGATGTGCAGTTCGATTGGGTGAAACAACAGGTGCCTGCTACTGCTATTCTTAAATTCAAGCCCCACTTTTATCCGCAGAACACGCTGGAACTGGACGCGAAGGGATTTGATATCAAAGCCATTGCGTTGATGGATACGAGCGGGAACTATGGTGATCTTTCAGCTGCGGAAATTACGGCGAAGACAAAAAAGAAACTTGAATACACCTATGACAAGCGTAAGCTGATCATCAAGCTGGGCCAGGAATATACGCGTAAGGATACGTTGTTTGTGAAAATAGACTACGTGGCCCGTCCGAATGACGTGCCGCGCGGTAAAGCCGACGACAGCGCCTCCGATAAAGGGCTTTATTTTATTAATGCAGATGGCCTCGATGAAGGTAAACCGCGGCAGATCTGGACCCAGGGCGAGACGGAAGGCAATTCCTGCTGGTTTCCGACCATTGATGCGCCGAACCAGAAATTTACCCAGGATATTTACATAACCGTCGATAGTACCTACAAGACGCTCTCGAACGGATTGCTGATCGGACAGGAAGAGGGGAAAAAAGGTGTTCGTACCGACCATTGGAGACAATCATTGCCGCATGCACCTTACCTGGTGATGATGGCGGTGGGGGATTTCGCTGTTTCGAAAGATATGATGCCCAACGGGTTGGAGCTAAGCTATTATGTAGAGCCTAAGTATGCTGCGGATGCTGAGGCTATTTTTGGACGCACTCCCGAGATGATCGGCTTCTTTTCCAATGTGTTCGGAGTGCCCTTCCCCTGGGAAAAGTATAGCCAGATTGCCGTGCGAGATTTCGTGGCGGGGGCCATGGAGAATACTACGGCAACCGTGCATGAAGAGGGCGTTCAGAATGATACGCGTTCATTGATTGACGGAAATTCAGATGCGGTGATCGCCCACGAACTGGCACATCACTGGTTTGGAGATTATGTTACTGCTGAGGAATGGGGACAGTTGCCGCTGAACGAGTCGTTTGCCAACTATTCGGAATATTTGTGGAGCGAATACAACGACGGCCGGTATGAGGCTGACTGGGGGAATCTGCAGGAAATGAAAGAATACCTGACCGAGTCGGAAACCAAGCAGGTTCCGATGATCCGGTACTTCTATAAGGACCGCGAAAGTATGTTCGATGGTCACTCGTACGCGAAGGGTGGCCGCATTCTGCATATGTTGCGTAACTATGTGGGTGACGATGCGTTTTTTGCTTCACTTCAGATGTACCTGAAAACGAATGCCCTGGGGACAGCAGAAATTGATGACCTCAGAATAGCATTTGAAAAAGTTACCGGTCAGGATCTTAACTGGTTTTTTGATCAATGGTTTCACAGACCGGGACATCCTGTCCTGAAAATACAGCAGGAATATGCCGCTACAACGGGCAAAGTGCTGTTAAAAATCAAGCAGTCGCAGGATACCCTTGCAACGACGGTTTATCGCTTGCCGGTTAAGGTGGACGTATGGGTAGGAGGGAAAAAGAGCCGTTATGATGTTGTGGTGGAAAAAGTAAATCAAACTCTTGAATTTCCGGCGGCCAAAAAGCCTGATCTTGTAATTTTTGATTCCGAAGCACAGTTGCTCGGTGTGATCGAGCATGAAAAGAATCGCCCGGAAATGGCGTTCCAGTATCTGAATTCGGATCGTTTTTTGCATAAATATGAAGCACTTTCGTCACTGGAAGGAGGTCTTGCCGACAGCACAGTCAAGAATATTCTGGTGAAAGCAATGGAAGACCCGTTCTGGAAATTTCGTCAAATGGCAATCAGTAACTTTGCCGAATATGATGGTCCGGGATTTGCCGACATCGAAAAGATAATCCAGAGCAGGGCGCGCATTGATGCGCATCCACAGGTTCGTTCGGAAGCGATTATTACACTGGCCACATTCGGAGATAACAACAGCGATTCGATATTCCGGGAAGCATTGAGTGACAGCTCCTATCTCGTTGTGTCGGTTGCCATTGAAAAATACCTCATGGGACAGCCCAACGACGCGAAAGAAATTGCTGGCCAATTCGAGAATTCTCCGAACGACGCTATTGTAACATCTGTCGCTAACTATTATGCGGGCCTGGCAGAGCCGGAGCGCTTCGATTGGTTTTTGGCCAAAATGAAGGCGATGAAGCCAACCGAGAAATATAACTTTCTGCAAGTTTTCGGTAAATACCTGATCAAGTCGAAACAAGATATTCAGCGTAAAAGCATCCCGATCCTGGAAGGACTGGCGCGGGATAATCCTTCCTACTTCGTGCGCTTCGGAGCGTTCCAGGCGCTTGGCCTGCTCACCGACATTCAAGGCGTTTCAGCGCTTCGCAAGGACATTCGGGCGAAGGAAACAGAACCCAAGCTGAAAGAGATGTACAGTCAGTTTGGTGATCTGTAAATCGCGAAGCAATTCAGTAAGCCGTAGGTCAGGTGTTGTTAATGGAGCAGATATTAACGTGAATTGTAATGGTTAATATACGAGTTTCCTGACCTTCCGGCTATTCCCGGCCGCCTCGGTTTCCCGAGGAACCACATCGTCGCGCAGTGAATGTTATTGCGGATCCAGGTAGTAGTCCAGGTTCTCCTTTGTAATAATGTCAAGGGGAAGGAATTTGATAGCGGGAATCTCCTTCTTGAAAATCAGATGGTTGGCAAGTTGATGAATTCCCCAGTATCCTTGGCCCAAAGGATTCTGATTGATCAGAAAGTCAATAATCCCCTTGTTGAGATATTCCTGATTGTGTTCGATCAGGTCGTATCCGATCAGTTTGATGTCTGTCAAAGCATTTTTTTCCAGGTAAGCGGCCACCTGGAATGCTTTGGAGTTGGTAACGTATACTGCGCCGAGGTCCGGATATTTCCGGCGTATTGCATCAAGCTGTGTGTCAGGACCCTCTTCTTCGGGAAAATTGATTTCCTGACTGATGACGTTAAATGTCCCATCCAGATTTTCTCCTTTGAAATAGTCGCGAAAGCCTTCTTCCTTGGTAATCAGATGAGCAGAGTTCGAAATGTCTTCGTTGACATGTGCCACAAGCACAGTTCCTGGCTTGTGTAGCCCGAAACAGAGTATCTTGGCCGCCAGCGACCCGCTCCGGTAAGAATCCTGACCGATATAGCACAATGGCGCTACGTGCTCGATCTGTGTATTGAACAATACGTAGGGAATGTTCAAATCCGCCCATTCCTTGAAAAATGGCAGCGCTTCCTTGTAGAAGATAGGAGCGATCAGCAGGCCGTCGGGATGGTCGCGGCTGATTTCCTTTGCTTTGGCTATGAAAGATTGCTCTTCGTGCGAGTTGAAAATAAATTTGGTGATGTGTACTCCATACTGCCTGAGTTCTTTTTCCGCCTTTTCAAGCCCGTTATGCGGTGCTTCCCAGTAGGAGTCCAGCTTAGGATCGGGGATGAGCGCGGCGAGATTAAATGCGCGCTGCGATTTGAGTGATTGGGCGATGAGGTTGGGCTCGTAGTTCAACTCCTTGATGATGGCCAGGATTCGTTCCCGGACATCGTCTGCTACTCTTCCGCGATTATGTAAAACGCGGTCGACCGTTCCCTTGGAAGTCTGGGCCCTTTCGGCTATATCTTTAATTCTAACGATTTTCTTTTTCACACGTAACTAATATTCAAGAGTATATTTCGGTATTAATCAACAAAACTAACAAGTAATTGTGAACATGAGTAATGGGTAAAGATCTAGTGGAAGCCAACTACCCATTACAAAATTTTTCAAATTTTTTTTATAATAAATTTGAGATTGTGGCGGCAAGCCCTTAGTTTTACTTAGCCAAAAATAACTAGCTGTTATCTTTGACGTGTACGAACCCGGTATATGTTTCTAGTTGCGTGCTCGAACACTTTTTTAAATTTTGCTAGGAAAAACCAATTTGACAACTAATTTTGTAAATAAGATAAGAAAGAAAATTTTATTCTTTAATACTCCTAACCTTTAACCTTTTCAGGAATTCATTTATTGAAATTCCTCTAATCCTAAACCTGCAAAGCGCACGAACATCGTTTCGTGCGCTTTTTGCTTATAACTGCTGTACAAAATCCACCACGACATTGTCGCTGTCCACGTACGATGAGCAGGTGAGTATCCAGCCTTCCATCAGGTCGCGGTCGGTCAATACTTCATTGACGCTCATATGTACACCTCCGGTTTTGCATATCGCGGCACACGTCGAGCATCGCCCGCCTTTGCAGCTGTAAGGCAACTGTATCCCGTTGGCCAATGCGGCGTCGAGAACGGTAGAGTGTGCCGGCACGTGCAGGTTATAAGTTGTGGCCTGGAAATTCAGTTTGATATTGTGCGGGTGTGAATCCGGGGGCGGAGGTGGGGGGGAGGTGATAACAAAATTCTCCTTCCGGATCTGTGCAGTCAGGAATCCCATGAAATGTAAGGTGATCTCAGCCGATCGCATCAGATCAAACGGTCCGCAAATAAAGAAGCGCGCTTCGGATCGTTTAAACCGTAACGACTGTCCTACGAGCTGTTCCAGCCGGGTATTGTTGATTCTGCCACGGATTCCATTCCATTCGTCGGAGGGCTGGCTATGGATGTGAATGACGCGTAGGCGCTCGGGGAAGCGCGACTGCCAATGCGTTATTTGTTCCCAGAAGAGCGTATTCCTAACATTGCGGCTGGCATATATGAGACTAACCTGTGCGCCCGGCTCATGAGCCAATGCGTGTTTCAGAATGGAAAACAAGGGCGTGATACCGCTGCCGGCACCGATCAGGACTATATCGCGTGGCTGATCGTCCGGGATATTTTCCAGCACGAAGCGACCCGACGGAGCGAGAGCCCGGAAAGTGTCACCGATTTGAACAGTATCGATCCAGAAACGGGATATTTCCCCGTTTGCAACGCGCTTGACAGTAATGGAAGGAAATGGATCGACTCCAGGCGCGGAGCTCATGGAGTAGGACCGCCGGATCTCATGTCCGTGCATAGGGATGAGAAAAGTCAGAAATTGTCCTGCTTTATAGCGAAATGGCTCATTCCCGGTTATTTCAAAAACAAATGTTTTGGTGTCGTCACTTTCGCGGATGATCTCTTTTACGCGAAGCGGGATGGTGTTCTCGGCCATGTGTGTTTGTTTTGTTCTATCGACAATGCTTCATACTCTGCCAGTAGTGTCCAGCAATGAGCTTCACATATCCAGCGCATGTGAAAAAGCGGGTGATAGGAGAGTCTGTATAGCCAGGGGTTTTCATAAGCTGTTAGCAAACCCGCAATAAAAAAGTAAAAACCTGTAAAATCCTTATTTGTGAAATCTTCCACCGGAATGCGGGTAGTATTAACGCCTAATCTTATCAAGGAAGTGGAAAGAATGACCCGGTCCATGGGGTGCTGGGTGCCATCGAGCAACCGCAGGGTGTCTTCAATCAGTTTATTGCTGATGGCTTGTAATACGGGTGGATCAAATGCGGCGATTAGCCTCGCTACATGGTAAATAATCAGTGGTGTGCGCGGATATTGGTGCGCGCAGCGGAATGGGGCATCGAGGTATCGCCCGGTTTCGATCACGGACCGGATGTAGGTCAGGGAGGCATCGTCGTGATCATTCCAGGGCAATTGGTAATGCAGAATGCAATACATGATATTGCTGAGCACGCTCACGTCAAATTCAATGTACATGTTTTTCCCAAACCAGGTCGAATAGGCTTTTAGCGACTGGTATTCGGGATAGGTGTTGCTGATCCATTGTTTGCTGCCGTTCGCATGAAGCGCCAGTTTCTCTTTCAGCCACAAAAGCTCTGCACGCGTAGGAGTGGTCGTGAGGTAAGCGAAGGCAGTGTCGTCGATGTCGTCCGGAATCCGGAAATGTTCCAAGTGTCTGAAAATACGACCGTTGGGGAAATGCTCCGAGGGTTTGGTTTTCCAGAAATTGTAGGTTTTAAGCCCGTCCTTATTTTGAAATTTTGGGAAGTTAGCCGTGATGCCGGCGCAGATGCGGTTTATAAGCGCGCCGCTGTCGGCATCGCAGTATTGGTGAATAGATTGCAAGGTGAACCCGATAATGGCGGAGAAGAACATCGTGGTGTCTTCACGCCGATAACCGATTATTTCATTGACCCGTTGCGCCGGGAACAGGCCTTTGGGGAATATTGCATTGCCCTGTGACTGTAATGCACTGACCCGACCGATAAACTCCTGCAACGTTTGCTTCATGCGCCGAAACTAACAAAACACATTAAAAAAAGAAACCCTGCCGCATTTCCGGCAGGGTTTCTTTTATATATCGAAAAGGTTAAACTCCTTCCGCAACAACTTCCTTCACATCCGGTACCATCCGGGTAAGCAGATTCTCAATGCCCGCTTTGAGTGTCAGGGTGGAAGACGGGCATCCGCTGCATGAGCCTTGCAATAACACCTTCACGACTCCCGATTCTTCATCGAAGGAATGAAAGTTGATCGCGCCGCCGTCAGACTCAACGGCCGGACGCACATACTGATCGAGCGCCGCTTTGATTTTCTGAACAGCGTCTGAATCGCGGGAATCGACGATGAGAGTATTCTTTTCAATCGTCTGTTGCTCGAATACCGGGTGGTTCTCTTCGAAATAGATCTTGATAAACTGCTTGGTATCGCGGAGTACTTCTTCCCACGCGACGACATCATCTTTGGTGATGGTGACGAAGTTACTGGCGATAAAGACCCGTTTCACATGTGGAAACTGAAAAAGATCGGCAGCGAGGGGCGAGGCTTTGCCTTCTTCAAGCGCTGATTCCAGCGAAGGGTAGTCAAATGAAAGGCCATCCGGTACCAATTCGAAATTCAGGACGAATTTCATCGAGTTCGGATTGGGGCTCAATTCGGTATATACAAAAATCGGGCGTGACATCATGTCGTCGGGTCAATAATGTGGGTGAAACAAACTCTCCAGACTATCAAACACGTCTGTTGCGCTTTTGGTTTGGAGAGGGCATTAAAAAACCCGCCGGACTTATGCCCGACGGGTTTTTTAATGCCTTTTGGCCGGCAGGTCGTTGCTTATGCTTCTGCAACTTCCGCAACGATCGGTTCGATGTGAACGTAAGATCTGTTTTCGCGGGTCTTGCGGAACACTACGTTACCGTCAACCAATGCGAACAATGTATGGTCACGGCCGATACCTACATTTTTGCCTGGGTTATGCTTGGTTCCACGCTGACGAACCAGGATATTTCCTGCTTTTGCCAACTGGCCACCGAATAATTTCACACCAAGACGCTTGCTTTCCGATTCACGTCCGTTTTTCGAGCTACCTACACCTTTCTTATGTGCCATGATATCTTATACTATTAGTTGTAATTTCCTGTTTGAACTGGGTTTGGCTTGCGCCAACTTCATGCTTAGGCAACGATCTCGTCGATGCTGATTTTAGTCAGATACTGACGGTGACCATTCTTCACGCGGTATCCTTTGCGTCTCTTCTTTTTGAAGACGATCACTTTCTCACCTTTAAGGTGTTCAAGAACAGTTGCTTTAACAGAAGCACCTGCTACTGTCGGAAGACCTACCTGTACTGTGCCTCCGTTGTCAACGAGAAGGACTTTGTCAAATACAAGTGCAGCGTTCACGTCACCTTCAAGCCTATGCGTGAAGATTTCGCGACCCTTTTCAACTTTAAATTGCTGACCTGCGATTTCTACGATTGCGTACATGTTAATAAGTTATATTAAACTACATTCAAAATTTGAGGTGCAAAGATAATTAGAGAGTTGCAGAATCACAACGCATTAACCTAAATAATCACTGGTTTTTCACTCCGGGGGATATGCAGAAAAAAGTAATTGCCCTCTGAAAAGGTTGAAGATCGTGAAGTTGTCATTACATTGACGGGCAGCAACTCAATAATTAATCACGCACAAATAGTTAAAGTGGCCGGAAAGGTTACCTTTATACGGTATATGGCCGCGTGGGCGTTAGTTGAAATGGCCGGTGGTGTGACTTAACAATCGTTAACAATCCGGTTTGTTACTTTTACTCACTATTTGTGTCTGACATAAAATGTTAATCAGTAACACGAAAATGAAAATCTATTTGTGGGCCTTCTTCTTGTTGAGCACAATCCTGAGCTGGCCTGCCGGTGCGGGCGAAGTCGAGGGGAATAGCCGGGCCGATCAGGTGCAGGCTGGGTATCAGGTGGGGGATGCAGTCAATAACTTTCGTTTGAAGAACACCGACGGGACCATGGTGTCCTTGTCTGATTTTAGCAATGTAAAAGGCCTGATCGTGATCTTTACGAGCAACCATTGCCCGTTTGCGAAAGCCTATGAGGACCGCATCATCGCGTTGAACGGTAAATTTGCCGGGCAGGGGTTCCCTGTGGTGGCTATTAATCCCAGCGATCCCGGGACACACCAGGACGATACTTTTGAAAAGATGAAAGAGCGGGCTGCTGCCAAGGGCTACGGCTATTCATATCTGGTAGACGATACACAGCTGGTAGCAAGAGCATTTGGTGCGAGCCGGATGCCTCAGGCTTATATCCTGCAAAAAACCGGTGCGAAATTCACCGTCCGGTATGTGGGTATGGTCGATGATAGCCCGCAAGACCCAGCTGCTGCGAGTAAGTTGTATGTGGATGAGGCGGTGTCGAACCTGATCGGCGGGAAACCGGTGGTAACGACTATTACCAAGCCGGTGGGGTGCGCCATTAAGATGAAAAACCAGTAATGTATCTCAATATCCTGATTTCATGAATAAAAAGCTAACGCTCCTCCTGTCAGTTTTTCTGCTATCAACCGGTTTTTCATATGCGCAGACCAGAAGCAAAAAATTTTCGAATGAAGGCGAATTCACGAGCAATTGTGAAGGGCCGGCAGTTGACGAAGATGGCAACGTATATGCAGTAAATTTTGCGCGGGATGGTACCATTGCACAATTGAGCAGAAAAGGGAACGCCAGCTTTTTTGTGACCTTACCCAAAGGCAGTACCGGCAATGGAATCCGGTTTGTCGATAAAAATACTTTCTACGTGGCGGATTTCACGGGGCATAATATCCTGAAAGTGGACATGATCACCAAGGATGTCTCGGTGTTTGCCAACGAGCCCAAAATGAACCAGCCTAATGACCTGGCGGTGACGGCGAAGGGGCATATTTTCTGTTCCGACCCGAACTGGAAAGAGAGTACCGGGCAAATCTGGCATGTTACGCCGGAAGGGAAAGTGAGCCTGGCTGCGGGGAACATGGGCACCACCAACGGGATCGATGTAAGCCCGGATGAAAAGAAGCTGTATGTCAATGAAAGCGTTCAGCGGAATGTTTGGGTGTTCGATCTGGCAGAGGATGGCACGCTGTCAAACAAAAAGCTCCTGCATCATTTCGAAGACGGCGGTATGGATGGAATGCGTTGCGATGTGCATGGAAATCTCTACATTACCCGCCATGGAAAGGGAGAAGTAGCAGTGCTGTCTCCCGAAGGAAAGATCATCCATACCATTCACACGATCGGAAAGAAGGTTTCCAACATCTGTTTTGGAGGCCGTAACGGGAAAACGTGCTACATCACGTTGCAGGATCGTGGCTGTCTGGAAACTTTCAAGGCACATTCCGCAGGGAGGGAATGGGCAATGATGAAGGCCTTCTCCGCCAACAAGAAAAAGTAATCCCCGTCTTTAATGTGGAATCCGCCTTGGAGGATATGGTTTGTATTTATAACTTTGTATTTCAAAGTACTTTAAATATCAAACATAATGCTGAGAAAACTGATCGATTATTTTGAAAGTAACCTCAAAGTCGCGCTCCTTGCATTTGTATCCGTTGCTGCCATGACATTATTGTCCGTTCGGATTGTGTTGCAAGGCTGGCATTTTGTCTTTTTGGCATGGAATCTTTTCCTGGCCTGGATCCCGTTACTTTTTATCAAATGGGTTTGGGAAAGAGAAAAAAAGCAAAACGCACCATTCTGGTTGCTGATGGTTTACTTGTCGGTATGGCTGTTGTTTTTTCCCAATGCTCCCTATATCATCACCGACCTGAAACATTTGCGGGGCGTGCCGGAAAGTATGATCTGGTATGATGCATTGATGATCTTCACATTCTCGCTGGCTGGCTTTCTGACAGGGCTTTACAGTATCCGCATTGTTCACCGCATTATCACGTATCGCTGGAATGAGCGGCTCGCCTGGCTCGCCGTGACAGGTTCCATGATCATGAGTGGTTTCGGTGTTTTTCTCGGGCGTTATGGACGCTGGAACAGCTGGGATATCGTAACGCAACCTGGCGCGCTGGCGAAAGGCATTTATCATAGCCTCAGAGATCCGCTGGCGATCAAACACACGCTCACGTTTTCGTTCGTGCTCATGTTGTTGTACTTTGCGTTCCATATTTTTGCCGAACTCAAACAACATGAACGGTCCCATCGATATTCTTAAAGCTATCCGGAGCTTCCGTTATGCAGGGGCAGGGGTTTACAGCCTGTTCCGTTACGAAAACAATGCGCGTATCCACCTGATGGCCTGTATAGTCGTCGTAATCGCTGGGGTGTTTTTTCAGATCTCCGGCACGGAATGGTGCCTGCTCGTTGTTCAGATCGGGCTGGTTTGGGCGGCCGAAGCGTTTAATACCGCTATCGAGAAGCTGGCAGACCTTGTTTCGGCAGATTATCATCCGGTCATCAAGGTGGTGAAGGATACGGCAGCGGCGGGAGTGTTGTTGCTCGCAGTTTCAGCGGTTATCGTAGGCGGAGTTATTTTTATCCCCAAAATCCTGCTGCTATTTTGAGCCAGCGCCGCACTCCCTGACTATTTCTGACAATTACTGACTGATATACATTTTAACGCTTATGAACCCGAAACAGGATTCTCTGCATACCTTGAACGAGATCCGCGACCTGATGGAGCGGTCGTCGAAATTTCTTTCACTCAGCGGGTTAAGCGGTGTCTTCGCAGGTATTTTTGCATTAATCGGTGCCGCTATTGCCTATGTCCGGTTCAAAACCGACTGGCTTGCCGATATATTGATGCCACTGGGTAGTTATCACGGACATTCCCGCACCGAAGTCATCCGTTTTTTGCTGGTTGACGGTATTTGCGTGCTCGTTATTTCGCTCGCCGTAGGAATTATCCTGACTGTAAGAAAGGGGCGTAAAAAGGGACTGACGCTTTGGAACGGAAGTTCTAAACGGCTGCTTGTCAGTATGCTGATCCCCCTGGCGACAGGCGGGATATTTTGCCTGGCCATGCTGCATTACGGATTCATTTGGCTCGTGTTCCCGGTTACGTTGCTTTTCTACGGCATTGCGCTCGTGAATGCAAGCCGTTTTACATACCCCGAAGTTTTTTATATGGGTATCTCCGAAATCGTCATAGGCTGCATTGCCCTTTTTCTGACCGGTTACGCCCTGATATTCTGGGCTGTCGGATTCGGCCTCCTGCATATCGTTTACGGGCTTACGATGTATAACCGGTACGAAAGGGATAAGCTGGCGACTAACAAGCCGGGCATTAAAAGTTTACTGGGGCTGATCCTGATCTGCGGTACGTTGTCGGCGCAGGCACAGCAACTGCCGACCGACAGTACGGCGGGCAGGGCAAGAAAATGGTACGATAAAGAGACTATTTATTTGCGGAATGGGAATAGTTTTGTTAAAAATAATGTCCTTTATACAGGGCAGCGAGCATTACGGAATGAATTCATGATTTCGCCCGAAGGATTAGGGCTTTATTTGCAATCAAGAAGGACGCGTAGCATTGGCCTGGTGATATCGATCGCAGGCTCTGCGGGCTCGGTCATATCGTTGCTGACAGGGAACCGGGATAATCTGAAGACTTTTTTCTGGATTTCGGTGGGTACAGGTGTCGTGGCATCGGCTCTTACCATGCAGGCCAACAATCAACGTGACCGGGCTGTATGGCTCCGTAACCGTGATGCCATGCTTTTTCTGGAAGCAAATCAATAACGGGGCGTCCGACGCTCGACGTACGCGTAATGGGGAATCTGTAATGGAGTGGTTAGAAAAGTTTAATAAAGTATTTGAAAGCAAGATCAGGCTTGGGCTCATGTCCGTGCTCGTTGTGAACGACTCCCTCAGTTTTAACGAATTGAAGGAATTGCTGCAACTCACGGACGGTAACCTGGCGTCACATTTGAAAGCATTGGAGGAGATCAAGTATGTTGAGTTCCAGAAACAGTTTCTGGGAAGAAAGCCACTGACGATCTATAAAGCCACCGACGAAGGGCATAAGGCATTCACGGAGCATTTGCAGGTGCTGGAAAATATGATCCGGCAGAATTTATAAAGGGAAATAGGGAGGAGGGAGGAAAGGAAAAGGGAGGCGCTGCTGGGCTAGCAGGCCTCCCTTTTGCTCTTTTTAACTAAATCAGAACTTCACCGGCACCGAGAAACCTACTTTGTCCCATTGGAAATCAAGGGAAGCGTCGTTGGCTGTGAAAGTGAGTTTTTCCTGTGATGTCGGGTAATTCTTGTTCGGAACGGTCACTTTCAAGATGTCTTTGCTTTTGTTTTCTTCGTATTTATAAGCACCCCACTGGCCCAGCTGGGTGTTCAGGATAATTGTCCACTCTTTCTCGTTAGGAACGGCAACTAATGTGTAGGTGCCCGCTTTTACGGCTTTGCCACCAAATGTAGCGTCTTTCTTGAAAGTAATTTCAGTGGCTTTATCGGCTCCGATCCGCCAGGGCTTGCCATAAGGTTCGAGGCTCCCGCTTCCTTCCTTGCCGAACAATACACGGCCTTTTTTAGACGGCTGACCGTATTCGATGCTCAGATTTTTACCTTCTGCGGTTACGTGCGGGCTTTGTGCGGATGCCCAGGTGAATGCGATCAGGGAAAGGAAAAGCGATAACAATGTAGTTTTCATAAACTGTGTAGAATTTAGTAATTGATTGGTGGTTAAGAATAGATTTTAACAGCAACGAAATAAGGCATTCCAAAGTTGTGAATCAAGCGGCATGTATCCGAATGGAGCAGAATAGCTACTCCGTTAACAGAGATTAACATTTGACCGGGTAAATCGGTGGTTTTAACGATTTCAGTTTATATTTGAGTAATGACTTCTGAAACAAACCCATCCGTTAGAACCCGTTTTTTCGATACCAAAATCGAATTCCTGAAAGGTGTAGGGCCGCAAAAAGCCGCATTGCTGAATCAGGAACTGAATATTTTTACCTTCGGTGATCTCATCCAGCACTATCCTTTCCGGCATGAGGACCGCAGTATTTTTCATAAAATAAGTGACCTCAAAGAAGAGCTTCCGGCGGCGCAGATCAAAGGCCGGCTGCGGGAATTTTCGGTCATCGGCGAAGGTAACAAAAAAAGGTTGGTAGGTCAGTTTCAGGACGGCACGGGTTATTTGGACCTCGTGTGGTTCCAGAGCATCGCCTGGTACGAGAAATGGTTGAAACGCGGCGGGGAATATATCGTTTACGGAAACCCCGTGCTTTTCGGCGGGAAGTGGAGTATTACCCATCCGGAAATAGAGGTACTCACGCAAGAAAATGCGACGGCAGGCTATTGGCAACCCATTTATCCCCTCACCGAAAAGCTGCGCAAGAAGTTTCTCGATAGCAAGGCTTTGAGTAAAATGGTGCGCAGCCTGCTCGAAATCGCGCACCCGCATATCCGCGAAACGCTGCCTGCACCCCTGGTTGAGAAATACAGGCTTGTTTCCAAAGCGCAGGCCCTCTGGCATTTTCATTTGCCGCAGGATGCCCGCACGCTTCATCAGGCCCAGCGGCGTCTGAAGTTCGAAGAGCTGTTCTATAACCAGTTCAGGCTGATCAAGAACAAGCTGCTGCACAAGACGGAGTACCCGGGCCTTGTATTTGAGAAAACATTACTGGTAAAAGAGTTCTACGAGCAGCATTTGCCTTTTAAGCTCACGGGCGCGCAAATACGCGTATTGCACGAGATCCACGAAGACCTCAAAACCGGTAGGCAAATGAACCGGCTTCTGCAGGGCGATGTAGGATCCGGCAAAACGATCGTCGCGTTCATTACCATGCTCTTTGCACTGGACAACGACGCACAGGCCTGTCTCATGGCACCCACCGAAATCCTGACCGACCAGCATTATCAGGGACTCAAAAAGTTTGCGGACCTGCTCGGCGTCAATATCGCCAAGCTTACCGGTTCTACGAAGAAAAAGGAGCGAGAGGTCATACACCGCGAGTTGCTGAACGGGACTTTACATATTATTGTCGGCACGCACGCATTGATTGAGGATGCAGTGCAATTTAAAAACCTGGGCCTTTGCATTATCGATGAGCAGCACCGCTTCGGCGTGGCACAACGGGCGAAGCTTTGGGCTAAGAACGCACGCATTAACCCGCATATGCTTGTAATGACCGCCACGCCAATACCCAGGACGCTGGCTATGACGCTATACGGGGATCTGGACATTTCAGCGATCAATGAGCTCCCGGCAGGGCGTAAGCCGATTAAAACGGTACACCGCTACGATGCACACCGGGCATCGGTGTTTGGCTTTTTAAAAGAGGAAATTGCCAAAGGCAGGCAGATATACATGGTTTATCCGCTGATAGAGGAGTCCGAGAAAATGGATCTTAAAGACCTGATGGACGGTTATGAAAGCGTTGCGCGCTCGTTTCCGGGTGTGCCGCTGAGTATTGTACATGGTAAAATGCGGTCGCAGGATAAGGATTTTGAAATGGGGCGTTTTGTGAGGGGAGAAGCCAAGATTATGGTCGCGACGACGGTCATAGAGGTAGGTGTGAATGTTCCAAATGCATCGGTGATGGTGATCGAGAACGCGGAACGCTTCGGATTGTCACAATTACACCAGTTGCGGGGAAGGGTAGGTCGGGGTGCCGAACAGTCGTATTGCGTCCTGATGACCGACTACAAACTCAGCAAGGACACTAAACTGAGGATTGAAACCATGTGTCGTACCAACGATGGTTTTGAAATTGCAGAGGTGGATCTGCAATTGAGAGGTCCCGGGGATATCTCAGGAACGCAGCAGAGTGGTCTGGTTGATTTGCTGGTAGCTAACCTCGCGCAGGACGGCGAAATTTTGAAAGCAGCGAGGAACTCGGCAGAGGAAATACTGACCGCGGATCCTGATCTGCTCCAGCAGGTTCATCACCCCATACGGCAGCATCTCGAAAATCTGCGCAAGGAGGAAACCAACTGGAGCCGGATCAGTTAGTCATCAAGGTTTTATTTCATAGATTTCGCTGGAAAACTCGAATGTCTGCGGGCGGGTTACGTGCAATGCGGCCCCTAGTGATGTGGCGTACGGGAGATCGGTCGCATACACTTTATGGTTGGGGTACTGACGCGCCAGAATCCGGGTAAATATTTCATTCCGGGCAAAGCCGCCGTCTACATAAATAGCGTGTACATCATTGATATTGACGAGGTTCAGAGAGACAAAAAGCAACTCACTTAAACCTTTGATCAAATGATGATAAGCCGCTTCTGCCGAGGAGAAAGCGCTGATCTGCCATTCCTGGGTGTTTGGTTCAGGGAAAGGACCATTGCCGGTCATACAGGCGGTATAGAATTTCGGTGTATCCGCTTTCAGGATTTCTTCATCAAATGCTACGCTTTTGTAAAAATCGGGCGCAACATTGAAATACTCCACAATGCGTGCCACCTGATAATCGTGCTCACGCCCCATAAACAGCCTTGACGCCGTAACCCCGCTGCCTTCCGGTGTCAGGTAGTTCATACAATCACGTTCCAGTTGATAGGAAGTAAGCGGTTTGGAAGCGAATGAGTTGAAATTGATGCACCATGTACCGGTCGAGAGCAGTACAAATGGCTTTTTGACGGCCATCCGGTAGGGAATCAATGCCGAGGAGCTATCGTGTAGCCCGAAGCCCGACTGAATGCCCTTATCGCCATGGCGGTAAATGAACGACGACGAAGCCAGCACCGGGGCTAGTTTTTTATGAATACCTTCCTGCTTCACCCACTCGTGGTAGTCCCACATTTCGAAGCTCCACAAAGCCGTATGGCAGCCCAGCGAGGTATAATCGCTTACCTTGCGGCCTGTGAGCAGGTACAGAATATATTGGGGTAAATGTAATGTCGTGGCAATCTGATTGTAGATCTCCGGCCTGGTGTATTTGAGCCAGTATAACTGCATTCCTGAGTTAAGCATGCCCATAGCAGGAGAACCGGTCTGCAGGGAAATACGGGTCGGGTCGCCGTAAGTGCTGTAAAACTGCTTTAAAAGGTCTTCCGGGAATGGTTTCAGGTAAGAGTAGAGCGGGGTAAGCGGGCGATTAGAGGCATCGAGGTGTACGAGGCTGGCGCCGTAGCCAGCTACATTCACAGCTTTGATATCGTATCTGGGATCGGCCAAGAGCTCTGTCCAGCGATCTTGTACCCATTTGGTCAACAGCTCACAATCTTCGGTAGGAAAGCCGTCTTCGTCAACTGTTTCGGGAAGGGATTCTGAAAATTCGTGAACGATATTATACTTTTCGTCAAAAAGTACATACTTCTTATTGGTCCTGCCAATGTCAAAAACCGCTGTTACTTTCATTATGAGAATATCACTTTTTTACCCGGAAATGTATTTTTTCGGTCAATATAGTGACTTTACGTTAAAACCTATACCCTTATCTGTTGTTTTAAAATCTTTATCAAAAACCACCTGGAGCAGGATACTTTTACACTGATTTTTCCAGGATGGGGCGGAATACTTTCGTCCATCTTTTGTAACCTTCCTCGTTCATATGGAGGCTGTCACCCAGGAAGATAGCGCTATCGGGGCGGCCATTTTTAAGCATTACAGGCCACACGTCGATGTAATGATGGTTCTTGTCCTTTCTGATGAAATCCTGGATCAGTTTGTTCGCCTTGATCACATCTTCGCGTTTCGCCCAGCGCGAGGGGGACGGTTTGAGTGACACACCGTAGAGCTGCACATCGGGTTGCTTTTCCCTGATCTTCTTAACCAACGTAACATATGCATCCCTTACCTGCTCAGGTGACTTAGCTTTTTTGCCAAACATGTCGTTTTCGCAGTAAATGACGATCGTTTTGGCCTTATACTTGGTCACGGCGCGGTCGGCATAGTAAATTACCTCGGGAAGGGTCGAACCGCCAAACCCGCGATTGATAATCGGCAGCGGTGCGAGATCCTTCGCTGCACTCTGCCATTTGGTAAATGAAGAACTCCCAGTGAATACAATTCCGCCTGGTGCAGGCATTTGCTCGGCATCCTTTTTCTCGAATTCAAGGATCGCATTCTCTGAGCGGTTCACCGGATAATCGGGCTCCCAGGGGTCGGCAAGGTTGGAAGTTTGGGGTTTATGACAAGCGCCGAATGCGGCGATGAGGAGAATCAGAAGGTGTTTTTTCATTACAAAATAAAAGTGGATATGGCCTTAAAAGCCATATCCACGGGGTTTTTAATGTGTATAATTTAAAATTTTGCTTCCCGAAAAACCGACCCTAGTCCCGAAAGAAGTACCGCAGGCCCAGGGAGACGCTTGGAAGGGTGATCGTCGGCGACAATTTGTAATTGAAGGTGTTGTAATCACTTTTGAAACCGGTATCCAGATTTTCACTTTTGCTGGTGGTATACCCTACCGAAAAGAGGTCCGCGAAGCCGAGCGAACCGGTAAGCCACCAGCGTTCGTTCAAGGTGTAATATGCCCCGGCCGAAACGCTGAAAGGTAAAGTGAACGTGTGAGCCCGCTGTTCGGTAACGCCATTGGATGTGTCGTATGTTTTAGCGTAAGAATAGGTTACGTCGATACCAGGACCGCCAAATACCCCGAATTTGTCGCTAAAATGTTTGTAGTACTGCCAGAAATAGCCCGCACTTGCTCCGAATTGTTTTATGCCACTATCTCTTTCCCTGTTGCTATTCGTATAAACGGCTGACTTACCCCCGCCCAGCGAGGTTCCCAGGTTCCATCCCCGGGCCATATTCTGCGTTTTGAATTTACCGAAACTTGCATTGAGGTTATACCCGTAACCATTGCTCGATGCAGAGCGGTCGGGGTTATCGGTTGAAAAATTGATACCGGCAGTAGCTGATACAAACCGTTTGCCTTCATATTGTGCAAATGCTGCAGTGATCGAACATGCAACAAGAAGCCATGTAAATAACGTCTTTTTCATTTTCGATTCAGTTTGATTTTGTGAGATACCATGAAGCCCTGATGCTGAAATACTGTTGGATGTTGGACGTGAAGCCAGCATTGATGCCGAAAGAGTTAGAGCTGGGGAAGTTGGAATACAGCAGGTTGAACGACAGTACATTTACATCCGCTTCCAGCGCAAAGCGCGGTGTGACCCGGTACACAATGCCTGGCAGGATATAAGCACCTGCGGCAAAGCCGTCGTCATGGTCCTTCTCGCTATTGGTGGTCTTGTCCGTGCTCCTGATGTAAGTGAAGTTAAGTCCAGGTTGCAGGAATATGGCCCATTTGGGGTTCAGCGATTTGTACCGCCGGATAAACGGTGAAAGCGTCAAGCTCATGTAGTTGTCATGGGCTTCTAAATCGGAGTTTGTATTTTTCTGACTTCTCTTACTGAAATTGAAATAGGGGCTCAAACGCAAACCCAGCATGGTATTGTCCTTGGTGAACTTCCCGAACTGAATGGCGGGACTTAGACTATGGTTGTTGAATTTAAAAGTACCATAGTCTGAGTCTGCCTTTTGGGTTTGCAATGATCCCCCCAAACTGATCGTGGTACCCCAGTGCTTCGTCCCTTTCTCAAACTGGGCTTCTGCTTTTCCTGCCAGCAACAGCATTCCCGGCAGTAACAATAGAAAATGTTTTTTCATGGTATTGTTAATTAATATGCAGAAGCAATTTACATACGTTTATGTAACCGCATAACTATTTAGGTTAATTTAACAAAAAAGAAGCAGCCAATGCGCTTGACTGCTTCTAAGAATTACCGATACCAAATTTAACCTAACAATCTTTAATGCTGTAAGCTAAAAGCTGTATGCTTTATGCTGTATTGGGGATCTATGGCCTATCGCTTATAGCGTATTGCTTAAAGCTATAAGCCTAAAATACTCCTTGCCAATTGCCCTGGCGATAGTATTGCAGCAATCTTTGCTGCATCATGTAGTCATATTTTGCCTGAATAGCGATGCTCTGTGCCTGGGCGAGTTTTGCTTTGGAGAGGGTGTATTCGAATATACTCGCTACCCCTGCATTGAACTTGCTTTCGACCACGGCGAATGCTGCTGCCAGCGATTCGACCTGGCCTTCCGCTGCTGCGTGCTTGTCGGCCAGGGTGGTAAGGTTCAGCACGGCGGCTTCGATGGATTGCCGTAGCTGCTGGTTGGCGATATCCAGCGTATTTTGTGCCTGGCGTTCCTGCACTTTGGCCAGCTCTACACGCGGCCGGGTTACCCAGCGACCCATGATCGGGATATTCAGGCCGAGGTTGATATAACCGCCACGGGTTGAATTCAGTTGCTTGAAATAATCGAAGTTATTGTTTGTGGAATAGAATGCCCGCACATTGGTATTCAGGTTCAGAGACGGATAATTCAATGCCTTAATAGACTTAACGAGGTATTTGTAGCTCTGGCGGTTCAGCTCGGCGCTACGGATTTCCGGAAAAGTCTTAATGGCATTTTCGTACAACTCAGTCGAATTGGCCACGGTGGGCACCGCATTTTCCTTGGGTAGTAGCGGCTCGAATTCTACATTGTCGTCGGGCGTGATATTGATTCGCTGGAACAATGCGAGGCGTGCGGTGCGGTAATTGCTGAGTGCTGTTACCTGCAGGTATTTGTCGTTGGCAAGCTGGGCTTTGATTTCGGCGAAAAGATTATTTCCCGCTGTCCCTGCATTCACCTGTTTCTGCACCTTATCCACTTGTTGTTGTGATGAAGCTACCTGCTGGTCTGCGGCTTCAAGCAATGCTTTTGTCGCAAGCACATTGACATACCCCTGCATGAGCAGTACGGTTTGGGCATTCAGCACCGCGGTGCGGTTTTCCATGGCTGACTCTTTGAGCAGGGTGCCCTGGCGGGTTTGGTTTTGCAGCTTGCCTCCCTGATAAACCGGCATCTGGAACCCTGTCTGAAGCGAATTATAGCTGTAAAGCTGATCTATATACGTATTGGTGTACTGGTCGATACTCCGGCCGAGATTCAAACTTTGGTCAGCCGTAATATAGATCTGCGGGAGGATCTGGGATTTTGTCTGTCGCAACTGTGCCTGCGCTGCTTCCGCCTGTAAAGTGCCTTGCTGATAGATCAGGTTGTTCTTTGCCAGCAGGTCCACGCATTCTGCGAGACTGAGTTTGGTTTGGGCCTGCCCGAGAAGCGGTAAAAGGCAAAAAAGTAAAATAAAACGTTTCATGGCTAATAGAATGAGTTAGGTTATGCCAGCCAGCCGTCCTTCAAGCGTACGATGCGGTTACCAAATCCGGCATTGGTTTCTGAATGGGTGACCTGCACGATCGTGACTTTGTCTTCCTGGTTGAGTTTTTGAAATAATTCCATGATCTCGATCGCCTGTTCCGAATGAAGGTTCCCGGTGGGTTCATCGGCAAAAATTACTTTCGGGTTGTGTACGATCGCGCGGGCTACACCTACGAGCTGCTGCTGCCCGCCGGAAAGCTGGTGCGGGAAAAGATCCTTTTTCGCCACCATATTGAAGCGGTCCAGTAATTCCGCTACACGGCTTTTGCGTTCAGACGATCCGGTCCCTTTGTATAACAGAGGCGTTTCGATGTTTTCATATACGGTCAGCTCATCGATCAGGTGGTAGGCCTGGAATACAAAACCGATGTGGTGACGGTGTAATTCGGTACGCTTTTTCTCGGACAATTTTTGAACCGGCTCGTCGAGAAAGAGATATTCTCCTTCCGATGGTTCTTCCAATAAGCCGAGGATATGTAACAGAGTGGATTTGCCTGATCCGGACGGACCCATGATCGAGATAAATTCACCTTCTTTGATATTCAGATCAATGTGACGCAAAACATATGTCTTGCCAAAACCTGCGGGATAGTACTTTGATATTTTTTCTAACTGGATCATAAAAAATTGGGTTTGAGATTTGCGGTCTAATTACGGACAACCCGCTTTAAAATCAAATGCTGACCGGCATCTCGTATGCCAAACCTGGTTTAAAAAGGCTTGCCAAAATCATAATGCATTGATTATCATTGCATATTGAATGTGTTTCCAAATGATTACGTCCGATAGCGCACACATTTTGTACGCTATCGGACGGTCAGGATCGGGTAGTTGGCGAAACCCGCTTATCTATTCCGAACGGAGTGCGAGCACGGGATCAGCGGCCGCAGCCCGGAGCCCCTGCATATATACCGTGACCATCGCGATAGCCAGCGCAGCGCCACCCGACACCAGGGATATCCACCAGGCTATGCCGGCATGGTAGGCAAAATTTTCCAACCATTTTTGCATCAGATAATGTCCCGCAGGCAAAGCGATGACTATGGAGAGTGAAATGATTTTAATGAAAGTCCTGGAAAACAACAGGGCGATTTCGGGACCCGAGGCACCTAGCGCAATACGGATGCCTGTTTCGCGACGGCGCTGCGCAATGGCGAGATGCGCCAGTCCGAACAAGCCCAGACTGCATATGACGATGGCGATCGCGGTCACCAGCGTGATAATGCGCTGCCATCGCATTTCCATCGCATAGGCCCTTGCATTGCTGTCGCTCAGGAATGCATAGTTGAAAACAGCATCGGGAAGCAGTTTTTTGAATGTTCTTTCCAGTTTCTGAATGGTCTGTTGCTGGTCCTTCTGTGCGATCTTGATCCACAGGGCACTTCCGTCATAGTGCGTGCTCATCGGCATCACCATGGGGCCGATCTGCTCCTTTAAAGAGTTGTAATGGAAATCATCGACTACGCCAATGATGGTAAAAGGCGCTTTGCCAAAATAGGAGTCCGGGAGAAGGGTGGACCCGATTGGGTTTTTTAAACCTGCTTTTTTGACAAAAGCCTCATTCACCAAAACACCGGACTCGCTATCGGCTCCAAACTCCGGTGAAAAATTCCGACCGGACCGGAATCGCATTTCCAGCATAGGTGCGTAGTGGGTATCGATAGTACGGACGAAGCTCAGGAACTTCCGTCCATTGACCTCTACATCCCGGCTACCAAACTCCCCTGCGAGCGAAATAGCGCGGATCTCCCGGTCATAGGCGAGCTCGTGTCTGAATCGGGCCGTGATGTTCTGCACATCGCGTACGCCCTGGATATCAATTTTCAGGACCTGGTCAGGATTATACCCCAGACTTTTGGAACGGATAAAATGCATTTGCCTGTAAAAAACAAGACTCGAGATACCCAGTAGAATAGCCGCCGCAAACTGGACAACCATTAATATCTTACCGAGTGGGTTCCGGGAGGATAATCCCTGTTTTTGAGATAATGTCGCAATGGGGGTGAGCCTGGAAAGTAGCCAGGCAGGATAAAATGCCGCGCAGAGCATATTGGCCAGGAAAATCCCCGCCAGCCAGGTTAGTAGCGCGGGCGTAAAAATCTGGGAATAATGTATCTGTTTTTGAGCCAGTTGATTAAATGCCGGAAGGAGCGAGCAGGCAAGCAGGATGGCCAGCAACATTGCTGCGGTAACAGCGAGGGCTGATTCTCCCATGAACTGGACAATAATTCCTGTACGCCCGCCTCCGGTTGCTTTCCGGATACCCACTTCCTTCGCCCGCTTCATGGATGAGGCAATCGTGAGGTTGATAAAGTTGATGCTAGCCATCAGCAGGATAAAGGCAGCAATGCCGAGAAAAATGTAGGAATAAACGGACCGGCTTCCATTTACAATACCCGATTCGCCGTTCTGGTTGGCGATTTCCTGTGGATTAAAATGGATATCGGTCATGTTTTGTAGTCCATAGGTGATTGGGGAAGCTTCCGGGTTTTCCTTGCGCTGGGTTTGAGAAAGGGATGATGCAATGCGGTTGAATCCGAGTGTTACATCGCCTGGTTTGGTATCGGAGCGAAGCACCAGAAATGTACCCAGGTAAGCATTCAGCCAACTGGTGTCGTCAAAAGAAACCTTCATAAATTCGAAGGGAAACAGAATATCAAACTGTATGGACGAATGCGACGGAGGATCTTCTGCCACCCCGGCGATCACCAATGGTTTACCGATGCGCATTGCCGACGGATCCGCATCCATCTCCAGTATTTCGCCTGTGACGTCCGTGCGGCCAAAGAATTTGAGCGCAGTTTTCCGGGTGATCACTACCGAATTGATGTTTTGTAACGCAGTTCGGGAATCGCCATCCAGCAGGGGGAATGTAAAAACATTAAAAAAGGAGCTGTCCACAAACAGTAATTGCAGTTTGAACGCGTCATGCCCATGCCGCACGTCCCCGAAGATTTCGCCGCCCATCACCCGTGTGTAATGCAGGATCCCGGGTATTTGCGCCTGAAATGCCGGGCCCTGTACCTGTCCTGTGCCACCGGTAGTGACGATCTGGCCGTGGTCCCGGTAAGTGCTGGTAATGCGGTAGAGGTTCGGATTGTTTTGATGAAAATGGTCAAAACTCCGTTCGTCGGTGATATATAGGGCTGCAAAAAGGACGCAGCACGTACCGGTAGCCAACCCGATGATATTGATAGAAGCGTACAGCTTTGCCTGCCAGAGCTGACGCCCGGCAATTTTCAGAAAAATTTTGAACATGTTTTTTCAGGAATGGACTTCCATTTTGTAGCCAACACCGTGAATAGCGGTGATTTTGATAAGCGGATCGGGGACTAGCATTTTACGGAGGCGGGAAACGAATACATCGACGCTACGACCTACGGTGACCCCTTCGTCCTCCCATACTGATTTCAGGATCGTATCGCGTTCCAGAACCTGGTTGGTGTTCCTGGCGAAAAGTGCCAGTAGCTTGGCTTCCCGGTAGGTCAGCGTCTGCGTGGTTGTTCCGGTGTGGAGTGTCTGGTTGGTGATGTCGAGCCACGAATCGCCGAAGGTAAGCCGGGGAGTGATTGCGGGCGTAACTTGGGAAACGGGCGTTTTTTTATGTCGTGACCTGTTCCATACAATAAAACTGACACCTGCGGCGGTGATGCCCAACGTGAGAAGAATCCAATTGTTCCCCGCCGTTTTTGGAGCCTCCGTCTCTGGCGTAAACCTGATCTGCAGGGTATAGCAGCCGTCATCGTGGGTGCGGCTTTTGCAGGGTACGCCATCCGGCTGGGCCAGGTCCATAAGCTGGTAGCCCAATACGACTTCACTACTTCCGCAACGGGTCACCAGGACGTTGTAGGTGCGATCTATGCGGTGCATCTGCAGCGACTCCTGTAAGGTTTCCGGAAGCTTGTCGTAATCGAACATATGCTCCATCCGCACTGAAAACGTATGGGCGTCGGTTTGCTGGACCGGCGGAATCTGAGAAAGCGAATCACCGCTGGCCATCAGCAGGCGATGTGCAGTCCGACGGAGGGCGAGGTTGACATTCTCTGAGAAACGGATGGCATCGTTATTGGCCATGGTAACGCTTCCAGGGCCTATCAGGAGGCTCAACAAACCCATTAATGCCAGAATCAGATTTGAATTGCGCATAGCAGACCGAATGCTTCTTTCAAATTTACGGAATTTCAACAATTGTCCTTTTTTCCGGTCCAGTTAAAGTACCAATTAAACGGCGGAACGATCTGATTGCTTCTCACGATAATGGATCGCCTCGCGTGTTTGTCATTCTGACTGGCGGGATCTATGATCAGCTCGTCGCCCGCACGGGCCGCTTTGAGTACTTCCGCTATTTCATATTGAGAAACTGCGTGATTGTGCGCATACGCCTGTGCATCCACGATCATGCCATCCCGCCTGAGATAGACGTAAAAAGGGATAACCTGCCGGTCGTTGGACGATGTGGTGTTTTGGTGAAGTGAAATAATCCCACGGCTGACGCCCAAAAGCTGTTCGGTTCTGATGGTTTTTCCATTCAGCAGCAAGGTAACGTTACGGACGGAATCGTCGGATTTCGGCAAAGCGACCGATGCGTGTAAAGTGCACAGCAGGAATAACGCCGGAATCAGTTGCAGGAATTTGGCTTTCATAATTTTGATTTTTTTAAGAATGAAGTTCCTCTACAACCCAAAATTATTGGTCGCATTACAGGGCCGGTCATCACGCCTGTAAAACATTGTAAACAAAATGTAAAACATTGAATGGGGGATTGTTAAAGCAGTTAATGGTAGTCCGGAAGGATTTTGCATTAATTTTTGATTAAAGCAGAACATTATGGCCGATTCCGGATGTTAGCTTTTTGTAACACCACAGATACTGCATTGAAAACAGTAGCATCCAACGACCCGTACGCGGCACTCCGCTATTCCGACTTCCGCTTTTTTATATCGAACACCTTTCTTTTTTCAGCTACGATCCTGATCCAGGAAGTCATTGTCGGATACGAACTGTATAAAATGACGCACGATCCACTGGCGCTGGGACTGGTTGGCTTGGCGGAAGTAGTACCGTTTATTGCTACCTCTATTTTTGGGGGGTATGTGGCGGATCAGAAGAATAAGATCACGATCATGCACATTAGCCTGGTGGTAATTCTGCTGGGTTCGGTAATTCTGTATACGGCTTTTCAGCCCTCGATTTACAATGCGCTGAGTCAGACCCAACATCTGGTAGTCATTTATTCCGTGTTTGCGCTCATCGGTTTTGCAAAGGGATTTTATTCCCCGGCGTCCAGCTCATTAAAGCCCTTCCTGGTGCCCAGGGCTATTTATCATAATTCTTCAACATGGAGCAGCTCGTTCTGGCAAGCCGGATCGATCACCGGGCCTGCGATCGCAGGGTTTTTATACGCATTTATAGGACTGACGAATACTCTGCTGGTGGTGATCGGCAGTTTTGTCGTTTGCTGGATCTTACTGGGAATGATCAAAACAAAACCTGAATTTCCAAAGATTTCTACACCGATCCTGGAAAGCCTGAAAGAAGGGTTTCGCTTTGTTTTCAAAACCCGGATCGTATTGTATGCGATTTCGCTGGATTTATTTTCTGTTCTGTTTGGAGGGGTTGTGGCGCTCTTACCGGTGTTTGCCGAGGATATTTTGCGGGTAGGGCCGGAGGGGTTGGGATTATTGCGCGCCGCACCGTCCATCGGCTCATTATTGACGATGTTTGCCATGGCATACTACCCGCCCACGCATAATGCATGGCGCAATATGCTGGTGGCCGTGGCCGGTTTCGGAATATTTACGATCGTTTTTGCAGTCTCAACCAGTTTTATGCTGTCCTGTGCGGCACTTTTTGCCACCGGGGTTTTCGATAGTGTCAGCGTAATCGTACGTCAGACGATCCTGCAAATTTATCCGCCCGACGAAATGCGGGGTCGGGTGGCGGCAGTCAATGGCATATTCGTCAGCTCCTCCAACGAGCTGGGTGCCTTCGAGTCCGGCGTCATGGCCAAGGCGTTCGGCACTGTCCCGTCTGTGATGATGGGAGGCGTTTTGACGATTGTCGTCGTGACCTGGATCTATTTGAGGTCGAAGGACTTGTTTTCGGTCAGGTTGAGTTAGCCGTTTTTATTTTATCAGGAAATCAATATTATTCACTCCGTAAACTCTTCACAGGGTTCATCATCGCGGCCCTGTGTGTCTGCAAACACACCAGCGTGGTGATGATCAAACCGAATACGAGCGTGATTCCGGCAAAGATATCCCAGCCCAGGTCCATGCGGTAAGCGTAGGTGCTCAACCACTTCTTTCCCAATAGAATAGCCGCCGGAAACGAAATGCCCGCAGCAATGAGCATGATCGCCAGAAATTCCGTCAGGAAGATCAGCACTACATGCAGGCCGGTTGCACCAAGCACTTTACGGATGCCTATTTCCCGTGTGCGCCGGGCGACATTGAGGGACACCAACCCCAGAATACCCAGCAGCACAATTACAATGGACAATGCAGTGGCTACCTGAGATGCCTTTTTCAGACGTACTTCGGATTCATAAAGTTTTTGCAGCGTGTCATCCAAAAAGCTGTATTCAAAAGGGGCGTCGGGCATGAGTTCCCGCCATTTGGTTTCTATGGCAGACATGGCCTGGTTCAGATCGGAACGATGGAGCTTGATGGACAGGTAGCGGTATGAATTAGCACCGCGCACATCCACGAACGCCAGCGGTTTGATCGTCTGGTGCATGGATTCGAAATGGAAATTCTGCGTAATAGCCGCGATGGTCCACATACCGGGTAGCGTCTGCACCCTGATCTGCTGCCCCACCGCGGCCTGTGCATTGGCATAACCCAATGCGTGAAGGGCTACTTCGTTGAGTACGATGCGGTTGGGTTGATAGGCTGTGTGCTTGTCCTGAAGAAACCGGCCGGCCAGCATCCCGATCCCATAAGTGCCGGCATAGTCAGTGTCGGTGCCAAGGAACAACGTGTGAATGGCCTGGGTCGAGTCCTGTCCCGGGCGAAATACTCCAAAATGTCCTCCATTATTGCCATTGGGAATTTCGTAGGAGAGGCTGATATTACTGACTTCTTTTAAACGGCCCAGCTCGTCCCGGATACCTTCCATTTTAGCAAGCCCCGCCGGTGTCCAGTCCCGCGGGACCGCAATGGTGACCACTGACTCTTTTTGGTAGCCGAGGTTTTTTGTGAAAAAATAATTCACCTGCCGGGAAACGATGGCCGCGCCGGCAAATACGAACAATGCGATGACGAACTGGATGGTGATCAGCAATCTGCGGAAAAGCACATTGTCTTTGACCGATTTCAACTTTCCTTTCATCGAATCCACCGACGGTATGCGGGATAATACGAAGGCAGGATAAATGCCGGCCAGTGAACCGATCACCAACGCGATGATCAGCGGAACAATGGCGGAATAAGGCGTTAAAGCCAGGAGTGAGTGGATCGGCTTACCCAGAATGTCTGCAAAAAGTGGCCGACAAACCTCGTAAAAGCCCAGGGCCAGGAGCATTGCTAAGAAGGCAAGCAGGATCGCTTCCGCCAGAAACTGTCCTATGAGCTGGGTTTTCAAACTGCCGAGCACTTTTCTGACTCCTATTTCTTTGAGCCTGGACGAGGAGCTTCCAATTGAAATGTTTACAAAGTTGACGACCGCCATTACCAGAATGAATAAAGTAATGCCCGAAAGTGTCAGGATCATCGTTTGTACAATGCCATTGTTCGCTTCACGATAGTAGTT
Organism: Dyadobacter ginsengisoli DSM 21015; assembly: GCF_059568735.1. Taxonomy (NCBI): domain Bacteria; kingdom Pseudomonadati; phylum Bacteroidota; class Cytophagia; order Cytophagales; family Spirosomataceae; genus Dyadobacter; species Dyadobacter ginsengisoli. Next base: position 76,054 of record NZ_JCANTY010000003.1, on the reverse strand, counting down.
GTTGAGCGGCGTAAGGTATACTTGCAGGTTGGTCCGGATAGCCTCGGGAGCATGTGTGGTCATTTCCCGAATAATGGCTTTTTCAAGGTCGCGCGGCGATACGCCGTCCCGAAGTTCGAGGTAACTGACCATGTAGGGGAAATTCCAGTTCTCCTCCGAACCTTTCCGGCCTTCCAGACTGCTGAATGGAATGAAAATCTCCGCCTGATTGGATAGCAGATGCGTGACGGAGTTGTCAGAAAGTGTTTTTAGGACGGCTGTGACCTGGAATTCCTGTTTGCCGCCGACGAAATTATGCAGCGTCAGTGACTCGCCGATTACGTCTGTTTTGCCAAAATATTTAATTGCTTTCTCCTCGGTGATTACCACGGCATTGGGTGTATTCAATGCAGAGCGGGCGTCGCCATGCAGCAACGGAAGCCCATACATCGTCAGCAACGTGGAATCTCCGGTCTGGACGTCTTCACGGAAATGTTTATCGCCCTTTGAAACCGCGACGGTAATTGCGTCGTAGCGGTAGTAGTCGGCCACCAGATTGGGATAGTCTGTCTTTAGTGTTTTGCCCAGCGGCCCCAGGGTTGCCATATCGACACCCATATCCGGGTTTGTCCACTTGCTGCGGATGATATACTGGTTGCCGGCATTGCGGAGCCCCGCATTGACCCTTAGCTCGCCCCACACGTAGCTCATCATAAGGAACGAGAACGTCATCCCAACCATCAGCCCCAGAATGGTTACCAGCGAATAGAAGCGGCGTTTTATCAGATGTCGCCAGGCGATTTTGAAGTAGTTTTTCAGCATACCTCAAAATTAGCCGCATTTTAAATGATTGATTTTCAGTGTTGATGTGTTTAACTTTTTTTAACGATGGAAGTTGGGAAAGGAAAATGTGAAAACAACTTTAGTCATTCCTGAGCGTGTCGGCGGGATTGGTGACGGCAGCCTTATAGGTTTGGATTCCGATCGTGAGCAGGCCAATGGATACAAGGCTGCCAATGCAAGTGAGGAATACGCCGGGGCCGAGCGGGGCATGATAGGTGAAAATATTCAGGAACAAAGAGCCGAGGGCGTAACCGATCGGGATGGCAATGGCGGCGGCGATCAGGATCATTTTAATAAATGAAGCGGAGAGCAGGCGCATGATCTGTGTCACACTGGCACCCATTACCTTGCGCACGCCTACCTCCTTTACCCGCTTGGCCGTAGAGTAGGTGACCATACCCAGCAGTCCCATTGCGGCAATGGCAAACACTACGAGCACGAGCAAATCAGTAACTTTCTGATCCCCATTTTCACTGTAATCTTCGTAAAGCTGATCCTCATACCATGAATGGACAAATGATTCGTGCGGGTGATAGCGCTTCCAGATGCTTCCCAGCGCTGCCGTAAGCCGGTCACGATCGATTCCATCCGTGACTTCCAGCGAGAGTACCTTGATTTCCTGCGGATCAAATGCGAGTATCAAAGGCGAAACCGGCAATTCGTATCGCATGATGCAGAAATTTTTCACAATGCCTGATACGATCACCTGCGTCTGATTGAGCATGATCGTTTGACCGACAGCTTCCTTCGGGTCTTTCCAGCCCAGCGACTGCGCGGCTTTTTGATTCAGCACTACAAAATGAACGGTAGTATCGGAAGAAGCCGGGACATTGTCACCTGCAATGAAGGTAAGTTTCATGTTTTCTATGAAATTTCCGTCGGTGGCGTAGATGAAGGTATCCTGCTGATCGCCGGTATTCTTGGCGGAGAGCCGGCTTAGCTTAGCCTTTCCGGAACCTTCATTAAAGGTGGCGGAGGTAAGTCCTACCCGTTTGACCCCGGCTTCGCGCGCCATTTCATTAGCCAGCAACCTGAAATCACTTTCGGGTGCCAGCGGGATGTTGAGGATATTTTTCCGGTTGAAATTCTGGTTATCCGTGGCCATGTATTCAAACTGGCTGTTCATAATGCCGGTGCCGGTCATGAAAACCAATGCTACCACAAACTGGATGATGGTCAATGTTTTTCGAAAGCCCAGTTTGCCGATGCCGGTCGGCGCCATTTCGCCTTTCAGTATCTGTACAGGTTGGTACGAAGAGAGTATCCGCGCAGGGAGTATCCCCGCAAAAAAACCGGTGAACAACGCGAATCCGATAAAGATTGCCCATAATACCCGTGTATCGTTCACCTCCCACGTCAGCCAGCCGACGTGGATATACGATTTCATGAATACCAGGCCGACGTAGCCAATGCCCAACGCCAGGAATGCGACCACGATAGTTTCGACGAGAAATTGATTGACAAGCTGCCAACGCTTCGCGCCCGCTACCTTGCGTACGCCCACCTCACGGGCACGGCTGAGCGATCGCGTGAGCGTGAGATTGATGTAATTGAAACCGGCCAGAACAATAATGATCAGCGGAATGAGCAGGCTTACGCCCATTTTCCAGATCGGCTCGACGTACGGATTGTCCAGCAAGCCTTCCCAATCGGGAGAAATTTCAGATAATGCCTGCGTGCGAAAAGCATGCCCTTTGATGTCCTGGAACCGGACTGTCTTTTTATTATCGGCCGCCACGCCTGCAAGCGCCTGATCGAGGGCTTCCCGGGACGAGCCTTTGGTCAGCAAGGCAAAAGTATAGGTATTGTAGTGCTGCCAATCGTCGTTCTTTAAAGCAGGGTTGACCAATGGCAGGGTCGCCATGGACACGACGATGTCCGTTTTCAGGTGTGTCTGGAATTTGGTCAGAGGTTTCAGGACGCCGGTAATGGTAAATGTTCCTATTTCGGCATTCGTCAGCGTTTTTCCGACCGGATCCGCATTCCCGAAAAAACGTTCAGCCATTTCGTGGGTCAGCACCACTGTCCATGGCTCGGTAGAAGGTCTGCCTTTTTCCAGCGGGAAACCAAACACTTCAAAGTAGGAAGGTTCCGCATAATGTCCACTCGTGCGTAGCGTCTTGATTCCGTTACTGAGGTTGCCGCCGAAAGAGCGATTGATCCGCACGGTTTTTTCGATGACGCTCTGTTCGTTCCTTAATTTCTCTCCCAGTGGAAACGGGGTGGAGGCCAGCGAATGCACCTCGCCGTCATTGGCCGTCGCGTCTGTAATGATCCGGTAGGTGCGGTCGGGATAGGGATGAAACGAATCTTTTTCAAAAGTGCTTTGCACCTGGATCAGCTGCATAAAGCAGAATGCCATCGCTAACCCAAGCCCGGTGATGTTGATGAATGAGAACAGCTTATGCTTCCACAAGTTGCGGATGGCAATTTTAAGGTAGGTTTTGAGCATGGATGTCAGCTATTGCCGTCGTTTTTGGAATTATTTGCAAATTAAATCATTCACTTAGCTCTCTCTTCGGTCCGAAGGCCTACTCCGCCCTGATCGCCTTCACCGGATCAGTTAAAGCGGATTTCAGCGCCTGGGAGCTGACGGTGATCAATGCGATCACGATCGCGATGAGTCCGGCCAATGCAAATACCCACCAGGAGAGCTGTTCGCGGTATTCGAAGTTTTTGAGCCACTCGTTCATGGCGTACACCGCCAATGGGATGCCGATGACAATGGCCAGCAGGACGAGCTTGATGAAATCTTTGGAAAGCATCAGCACGACATTCTGCACACTCGCGCCCAGCACTTTCCTTACACCGATTTCCTTGGTACGGGCTTCGGCAGCGAATGCGGCCAGACCGAAAAGACCGAGGCAGGCAATGGCGATCGCGAGTACTGCGAATGCAAGCAGCACACTACCCTGCCGCTGTTCCGATTGATATTGTTTTGAAAAATTTTCATCCAGGAAATGGAAATCCAGGCTAGCGTCGGGATCAAAGGCCTTGTAAGTCTGTGCGATGTAGGAGAGTGCTTCTTTCGCTCGGGCCGGGTTGATGCGCACGTACACATTATCCTGCTCTGACGGCGGAGGCAGCTGGATGATCAGCGGCTCGATTTTGTGTTGCAGGGAATAAGTATGGAAATCGCCTGTTACTCCGATCACCGTTACCTCCGGACCAGGCGTGTTATTATCTGTTGAAAAGCGGATCTTTTTCCCGATCGCATTGTTCCAGCCCTGTTTTTTGACCAATGCTTCATTAACCAGCACTGAATTGGTCATATCGCCCCGCAGATCATCCCGGAAACCGCGTCCTTGCAATAGCTTGATCCCCATTGTTTTGAGGTAGTCGGCGTCTGCCATGAAACGCTGCGTAATCTGCGTCGTCGAAGGCATTACGCCATGGGCCGTTTCTATGAAAATGCCCGCAGAGCCGATAGTGTTGTTGCCGATAGGGTTACTTGCCGATGCGGCGCTTTCGACCAGCGGGTTTTGTTCAAGTTTTTCTTTCAAAGCATGTACCTGGCTTCTCACCTCCCTTTTATCCACATGAAAAGTGAGTACCTGGTCTTTGTTAAAACCGAGATCTTTATGATTGACATAATGTATTTGCCGGTATACAATGCCTGCGCAGGCAATCATGACAACCGTAGCTGCAAATTGAAACACCACCAGCGACTGACGGAAACCCGCCCCGCCTGTGGCATTACCCAGTTGCCCTTTCAAAGCTGTTACCGGCCGGTAGCCTGACAGCATCAGTGCAGGATAGAGCCCGCTGACCAGGCCGATCAGCAAGAGGAACGAAATGGAGACCAATGCGGTGGTCCAGCCGTTATGGTATTGGATGGTCAGGGATTTCTCCGCGAGCTTATTAAAGACGGGCAGTGCGGCTTGCGCGAGCAGGAATGCGACCATTCCGGCTAGGATGGTCATGATGAAAGACTCAGTCAGGAACTGTCCGATCAGCTGCAACCGCTGCGAACCGATGGCCTTGCGGACACCTACCTCACGGATGCGTTTGAGCGAGCGTGCGGTGTAAAGGTTCACGTAATTGATACAGGCGATGATCAGGATCAGCAATGCAATGGCAGAGAAAATATAGACTGTGTTGATGTTGCCGTTGGTGCTCAACTCATACTCGAGGTTGGAATGCAGGTGAATAGCCGTGAGCGGCTGGAGTTCCATTCTGTAATCGGCGCCACCCATTTCCTTTTTGAGGTATTTTTCATAAAAAACGGGGAATTTCTGTTCGAGTTTCCGGTAGTCGGTTCCTTCTTTGAGCAATACATATGTGTAGAGATCGCCGCTTTGCCAGCCGCCGGTGAAGCCTTCCGGAAGTGAGCGTAAAGCACTGAATTGCAAATGCGAATTGGCTGGGGTATCCCCGATAACGCCGGATACGGTGTTGGGGAAATTATTAGAGAAAAAAATGGTTTGACCTAACGCTTTCGCCGCATCTCCAAAGATTTTTTCCGCCAACGTTTTGGTCAGAACGATCTTTTGGGGCTCTTTCAGAGCAGTTTTGGGATCCCCGTAAATAAAAGGCCGGTTGAAAATGTCGAAGACCGAAGCGTCGGTGAAATAGATATCGTTCACATCGATTTTCTTTTCCCCATGATGGATCGTACCGCCGCCTTCGATGCTGATGCGGGTTGTTTTTTCGACCTCGGGATATTCATTCTGCAATGCGCCCGCGAATGGAGCGGAAGTAGGTGCCAGGTTGAAACTCCCCGTGGCCCATTGTGCATGCTGAACGACACGGAAAATGCGGTCCGCTTTGGAATGGAAACGATCGTAGCTGAGCTCGTCGGCGACGTAAAGGACCATCAGCCACACGGCTGCCATACCGATGCCAAGCCCTACGATATTCAACCCACTGAAAAGCCTTTGTTTACGCAGGTTGCGAAGCGATATTTTGATGTAGTTGAATAGCATTGGGTGTTGAGGTTTGTTATGTCATGTACTATTTGAAAAACATATGCCAGGGTTTCTTACTTGTTTAAAATCAATTTGTTATGATTGATATGCTCCGTTTAAAGTGTTCGCGATCGGACAAAACCGTCCGGCGTCGCACGGGCGTACCGCTTTTTATTTCCCTTAAAAGAAAATATGCATTGCCGTCAAAATCCCTAATTTTGCCAAATTCATGATTTTGATGGATTTAATTGTCGTTTTTTCATATTGATTTTTAAACAAACAGAATGAGCCAAGCACCTGCTACCTCTCTTCAAGACATTGTTGCGCATGCCAAGGAGTACGGTTTCGTATTTCCTTCTTCCGAGATATATGATGGATTGCAAGCCGTTTACGACTACGGTCAGAATGGTGTGGAATTGAAAAACAACCTGAAAGCTGCCTGGTGGAAGGCCATGACGCAGCTGCACGACAATATCGTGGGCATCGACGCGGCGATTTTTATGCACCCGCTGACCTGGAAAGCGTCCGGGCATATCGATGGTTTCAACGATCCGATGATCGACAATAAAGATTCCAAAAAACGGTACCGCGCCGACCAGTTGCTGGAAGGCAAGGCCGAACAATATGAAAAGGATGGTCAGCCTGAAAAAGCACAGGCATTGCTGGCTGAAATGGGCCGCCTGCTCAGCGCCGAAGATCTGAATGGCGTGCGTGAGCTGATCATCGCGGAAGGGATCAAATGCCCGGTGTCCGGCACTGCCAACTGGACTGAGGTACGCCAATTCAACCTGATGTTCAGTACACAGGTGGGGTCGGTGGCAGAGGAGTCCAACCAGATCTACCTCCGCCCTGAAACGGCGCAGGGGATTTTTGTAAACTTCCTCAATGTGCAGAAAAGCGGTCGTATGAAGGTGCCTTTCGGGATCGCTCAAATCGGGAAGGCATTCCGGAACGAGATCGTGGCGCGCCAGTTCACATTCCGTATGCGCGAGTTCGAACAAATGGAAATGCAGTTCTTCGTGCGTCCCGGTACCGAAATGGAATGGTATGCCAACTGGAAAGAGGCACGGATGAAGTTTCATAAGGCGGTAGGTTTGCCCGCCGAGAAATTGAAATTCCACGATCATGAAAAGCTGGCGCATTACGCCAACGCCGCAGTGGATATCGAGTTTGAATTCCCGTTCGGCTTCCGCGAGATTGAAGGTATCCATTCACGGACGGATTTCGATTTGCGCAATCACCAGGAGCTATCCAAGAAAAAGCAGCAATACTTCGACGCTGATCTGGACGAAAACGGCAAGCCTTATGGCAACTACATTCCTTACGTGGTGGAGACATCGGTTGGGGCTGACCGTCTGTTCCTGGCGGCATTCTGCAATGCATTTACGGTGGAAACGGTAGGTGAAGGAGAAAACGCAAAGGAGCGGACCTATCTGAAATTGCATCCGGCACTGGCTCCGTTTAAAGCTGCCGTATTGCCACTGGTGAAAAAGGACGGACTGGCTGAAAAAGCGCAGGCATTGGCCAATTCGCTGAAATCATCGTTCCGTACAGTATATGACGATGGCGCTGCGATCGGAAAACGTTACACCCGTCAGGACCTGATCGGAACACCGTTCTGTATTGCGGTGGATTACCAGACCATGGAAGACGATACGGTGACGATCCGTCACCGCGATAGCATGGAGCAGGAGCGCGTGCATATCAGCGAATTGAAGGAGAAAATTGGTTATCAGGTTGCTGTCGAGAGAATCCTGGAAGCGATCTGATATGGTTTTGGCCATAGCATAAAACAGAGGAGCGGCCCGAAACGGTCGCTCTTCTGTTTTTTATCTGATTATCGCGTCGTATGCGGATAGGCAGCCTGTTACTCAATGCTTGTACTGCAAAATCATTTCTGATGGAAATAATGCCGATTTTTTAGTAATTAGGCCGTTTGTAGCCACCAAATGTACTGCCCGATGATCAACCAGCTATATGATACCTCTATGAGCCTTCTCACCGATCTTTACCAGCTCACCATGGCTTATGGTTACTGGAAAGCCGGAAAAGCGGAGCAGGAAGCGGTTTTTAATCTGTATTTCAGAAAGCATCCTTTCCAGGGAGGCTTCACAATCGCATGTGGATTGAGCGGTGTGATCGAATACCTGAACGAATATCGATTTAACGAAGAAGATCTTGCCTACATCGCTTCCATCCAGGGTAATGATGGCAAGGAGCTTTTCGACGCGGGCTTTATTGACTACCTCCGGAAACTTGAACTTAAATGTAACATCGACGCTATTCCGGAGGGGACAGTGGTTTTTCCCAATGAGCCATTGCTTCGCATTCAGGGACCGATCCTGCAATGTCAGTTGCTCGAAACACCGTTATTGAACCTTATTAACTTCCAGTCGCTGATTGCGACGAAAGCAGCCCGTATGCGCCTGGTAGCGGGTGATGATGCATTGCTGGAATTCGGTCTGCGGCGTGCGCAGGGGCCGGATGGTGGCGTTACGGCAAGCCGGGCGGCCTACATCGGCGGCTTCGATGCGACATCCAATGTTTTGGCTGGTAAGCTTTACGACATTCCGGTGAAAGGTACCCACGCGCACAGTTGGGTAATGTCTTTCGATACCGAACTGGAAGCATTCGAGGAATATGCCAAACATATGCCCAACAATGTGACATTGCTTGTCGATACTTACGATTCGCTCAACGGCGTCCGGCATGCGATCAAAGTAGGGGAGCAGCTCCGCGAACGGGGTTACGACCTTGGCGGTATCCGTTTGGATTCCGGTGACCTGGCCTATCTCAGTATCGAGGCGCGGAAGTTGCTCGATGAAGCCGGATTTGAAAAGACCAGCATCGTTGCGAGCAATGACCTGGACGAATACATTATGGATAGTCTTAAAATTCAGGGGGCGCAGATCAGTGTGTGGGGTATCGGGACCAAACTGGTAACGGCTTACGATCAGCCCGCATTGGGCGGCGTTTTCAAACTGGCGGCGATCCGCTCGGAAACGGGTGAGTGGGACTACAAACTGAAACTGTCGGAGCAGGCGATCAAAGTGTCGACGCCGGGTATCCAGCAGGTGCGCCGTTTCAGGGATGCGCGTGGTTTTGTGTCTGATATGATTTTTGATACGGAAACACCACTGATGGGCACGTCAACGATGGTCGATCCCTATGATTTTACGAAAAACAGGTCATTCGATGATAAAATGCATTATGAGGACTTGCTTGTGCCGATATTTGCCGACGGGCAGCTGATCTACAAGCGCCCTTCCGTACACGAGACGCGGGCACGGGTTGAGGATCAGTTATCGAACTTTTATAAAGGGATCAAACGTTTCGTCAACCCGCATACCTATCCGGTAGGATTAGAAAAAGACCTTTTTGATCTGAAAACGGAGCTGATTTTAAAACTCCGGGCCGGTAACGCCTACTAACTAATCTACCATGCAGGAATTACAACAACCGGATTCAGAAATCCTCAAAGAACTGATCCGTCAGAAAATGCCTTTCGGCAAGTACAAGGACTGGGTTATTGCCGACCTGCCTGTGTCCTATCTCGAGTGGTTTCAACGCGAGGGTTTCCCCAAAGGCAAACTGGGAGTATTGCTTGCGACGATGCTGGAAATCCGGATGAACGGGCTCGAATTTCTGATTCAGGGATTGCGGAGGCTGGGGTGATGACGGGGGGGCGCCCGGGATCTCATGATCCGGCGGCTTGGCGGGGCTGGGGCGAGGTGAGGGAGAGGACGAGGGCTGGGGCTGGGGCTAGCCCAAGGCTTAAGCCTTGGGTTCCGGGTTCCGGGTTGAGGTGTTACCTTTTTCGTATCTGTGCGTATAGATGATAGAAGTTATTGATCACCTGTCAATTTCACATATCGATGTCATACGTAAAGATCTGGATACACGCAGTCTGGGGAACGAAGTATCGGCGACCCATTTTGCAGCCACCGGTTTTAGGTAAAGTTTGCCAGCACATCCAGGCAAATGCGCGCTCAAAAGGAATTCTGATCGACAGGATAAATGGTCACCATGACCATATTCATGTCCTGATGCTCTTGAAAAGTGAGTATGGTATTTCAAAGCAAATTCAGTTGCTGAAAGGGGAGAGTGCATTCTGGGCAAATAAGATGAAACTAATTAAAGGAAACCTGGAATGGGCAGACAAGTACTTTGCCGCATCTGTGAGTGAAAGCAAGCTACCGATTGTTCGCAGGTATATAGATCGGCAACAGGCGCATCATGGCAAGCAGAGCTTTGGAGACGAGTTCCAGGCCTTTGTTCAGAGACTGGGCTACGACGGGGCAGACTTCGGATGAAGGCGATGAGGTGGATATGGATGGATGCGTGGAGGTATGCCTAAGGCTTCAGCCTTGGGTTGGGCTGATGGGCCGGGTCACGGGGAGTCAAAGTCCCGGTTGGGACTTTACCCGCCTAAAGTGGTACTACGGGGAGGCTGAGCAATCCGGGGTGGTAGCCCCGGATTGCGAGTGGTAGGGAACTCACGGCTTTGACCAAAGCCGTGGCTAGAAGTATACAGCGGAATATCTCACTTCTTTTCCGGCATCAGGATCACTTTGATGAAGTTATCGTCATTAAAGTACTTCTGAGCCGCCTCTTTCGTACTGGCGACAGTTACCGATTTCAGTAGGCGGTCTTGCTCGAAAATTTCGTTCAGATCATCTCCCAGGAAAGTGTTGTCATCCAGGTAGTCGAGCCAAAAACCGTTTGTTTTTAGTGCAGTTTCGGTTTTGCGCTGTGTTTCAGCGACAAACTTCTCGATATCCTTCGGATCGGCACCGTTTTGTTTGATCTTGCTGATTTCCTCCTGTGTCCGTTTGATCAGCTTGTCAACATTCTCGGGAGCACAGCCAAAACCAATGCTGAAACGATAATGACCTGTAGGAAACTTGTCGGTTCCCTCGGAAACGCCGACGCCATACACCCCGCTTTCTTCCTCACGCAACGATTCGATCAGTTTGATCTGCAATACTTCCTGCAATGCTTCGATCTGGATATTATTCTCAGGATTATAGTCATATTCCCCGCTGGAAACGAGCGTAACCCGGCTTTTGGGTTCCAGTCCTTTGTAAATGATCTTTTCGATTCGCCCCTTTGGCGGGTAAATGTTCGGATGATCGTAAGTGTCATCCCTGTCTGTAGAAGGCAGCCCGCCCAGGTATTTTTCCAGAAGAGGCTTAATTTCCTCAGTTTTGAAGGCACCTACTACTGTGAAGACGAAATCGGAGGCATCAGCAAAGCGGTTCTTGTAAATTTCCAATGCCCGGTCGAGATTCACCTTATCTACACTTTCCGGTTTAAGCGGAACTCTTTTGGGATTGTGGCTGGTCAATACGGCATTGAGTGAATCCGAGTAGACCTTCTCCGGAGTCAGTGTCTTCTGCATGTTTTCCAGATAGGCCTTCTGGTTGGCTAAAATGCCGGTTACAACGTCGGCGTCTTTACGAGGTTCGGTGAAATAGGCATAGATGAGCTGCAAGGTAGTTTCCAGATCTTTCGGATTGGTATTTCCGCCGATGCCTTCGGTCAGCTCGCTCACGTACGGGCCTGCGCTGGCGGTCTTGCCTGCAAGGAATTTTTGAAGTTGGGTTTGGTTATACGGCCCAACCCCTCCGGATTGAACCAGGTAGCTGGTAAAAATGCCGGTTTCACGTTCTCCCGGAAACAGCGAGTACCCGCCCTTTGCCGTAGCTTTGATCAGAATCTCGTCGTTTTTGAAATCTGTGGGTTTCAAAAGTACCTTGACCCCGTTAGATAAAGTCAGTTCGGTTACGCCCAGCTTGTCGAGCTTCCGTTCAGCGGTCACTTTTCCAGCTTTGGGTTCTGTACCGAGGAGCGGTGCATCCACCACATCATCCACATAGGCCGTTACGTCTTTACCAGCCTCGTTCAGAAGACTACGAATTTCGGTTTCTGTGGGTAATGCGTCCTTGCTTTTTTCTGGTCCCATGATTACCACTGCCCGGTTTTTGTCGGTAATGTATTTTTTAGCCAGGGCATTGATTTCAGCCAGCGTCACGCCGTCCAGGTGTTTTTTTACAAATTCAAAATAGGCTTCTGCGCCCATAAATGGCTTGTCGTGCAGAAAATGGTTCAGGTATTCCTGCACATGGTTCGCTGACTTGGTTTTGTCTCTTTCTTTATAATACTCTTCAATACTGTTGAAGAAATCCTTCTTAGCGCGATCCAGTTCAGGCTGGGTGAAGCCGAATTTCTGTACACGGGAATTTTCTTCCAGCAAGACCGTCAGTGCGGTTTTCATCGAAGCGGCATCTTTCGCAAGCGCTATCGATGTGTAGGAGTCGAGATTGCCCAGGAAATCGCCATATTGACTGGCTCCGTAGAGGAATGGCGGATTGGCTTTTTGCGTGAGTTCCTGCATGCGTTGCCCCATCATCGCATTGTATAACTCCTGTGCAAAGTTATTGCGCACGTCCTGCAATGTCTTTTCCTTGTTTCCAGGTTGTTTGTAAATAAGCTGGATCAGGTTCTGAGGATATTCAGGGTCGGTCACAATCGCGACCCGGGTGGCTCCGTCCAGCGGAATTTCATACCGCGTACGTTTTTTAGGACTGAGAGGCGGTTTCATGGATCCGAATTTGCTGGCGATCATCGCCTCCACTTTGGCTACGTCAAAGTCACCTACGGCAATAACAGCCATGAGGTCGGGCCTGTACCAATCCTGATAGAATGCCTTGATCGTCTCCGGTTTGAAGCTCTTCAGAATGCTGTCCTTACCAATCGGAAGACGTTCGGCATATCTTGAATTGTTGAGGATTACTTTCAGAAACTTGTCCCGCATCCGCTGTTGAGCGCCGCGTCCCATACGCGATTCTTCCAGCACAACGCCTCGTTCCTTCTCAATTTCGGAAGGGTCGAGTAAAGCTCCGTGCGCCCAGTCTTCCAGAACCTGAATGCCTTTTTCAAGTAATCCGGCCGAGTCGGTAGGGATGGGCAGCATGTACACGGTTTCGTCGAAACCGGTATATGCATTGAGGTCGGCGCCGAAACGTACCCCTGTTTTTTGCAGAAAATTAACGAGCTCATTTTTAGGGAAATGGGTCGTTCCATTGAAATTCATATGCTCCATAAAGTGAGCCAACCCTTGCTGAGCATCATTTTCCAATACCGAACCCGCCTTTACCGCAAGTCTGAGCTCCGCCCGGTTCTTTGGCTCCGCATTCTTTTTGATGTAGTAGGTAATTCCGTTTTTTAGTTTTCCGGTCTTCACACTGGGATCGAGAGGGACTTTTTGGGAGCTTAGGCTCTGTGCCGACACCGTCGTTACAGAAACAATACCCCATCCGGCCAAGCATAATGCTATGAACGCCTTTTTCATTTTTCTAATTTTAATTTGATAAAATTCAGGAGGGGCGAAATATATTGTTAAAGATCGCGATTGCAAAGGGGTGGCTATAAATGTTTTGGAAAAAAGCCGCCCGACACGCGTGAGGTGGCAGGTAGGCCATTTTCGATGAAAATTTGTAACCGGTTCCTTATTTAACAGGCTCTCTGAGTATAGTTTTAAGCTTTTCGGGCGATGTCTTCCGGAAATCAGACAGATATATTTCGTGATGCAGGCCATTCCGCTGAAGCTTACGATCGGCCATGAATGTCTGCATGACCGCGAGTGTTTCTACTTCCTGGTCAAAGGGGCCTTTGTGCAGCATTTGCACCACCTTTCCTTCTTCCATTTCGAATAACATCACCTCGCGGATCGTATCCGCCTGCTTTTTCGCAAAGGCCGATTCGATGGCTGAGGACACTTCGGCGGGGGTAATCAGGTCGGGTATCCTGATCAGCAACTGGTACTCCCATTCTCGCCGTGGAATTTTCGAAGGTGCGTCTACGATGGGGATGTCGCGGTACTTCGCTTCGTCGTACCACCACAGACCCTCGAGTTTTGCCACTACGAAATCCATTCCCCGCGCTTTTGAGTCAAATTTCAGTTGGTAAGCGACCGGGTAAAGGGTCTGGATTTTTTGTTGAAATTCATCGCCTGAGGGGTCACCTTTGCCCGTAATTGAAAGGTAGCGTGCCGGTGCTAACGTAAGCACTTCCGGTTGGGAGGCGGCTGAATAGTAGGTTTTAAACGCTTTGGTCAGATCCAGTTTTTCCATTGCTCACATGATTTATGATTCGATAAATGTGCAATGAAAAGCATGGAAGTGACAACAGTATGGCAGTAGCAATTCCGTTTTTACTGAATGGCCGGCGGGCATTTTATACCTTTGAAGAAGAGACCTTTGCCGAATTTAAGCCGGGATCGATCCTTGAATAACATAATGCCCGCGCTGTCTTTCACCTCACCGAAACCTTCGATCCAACCTGTGCCTTTTTTCAAAAATGCTACCTCGCGAACAGATTCGCTGCCTTCTGAAACGAAGGTGTAGCGGGCCAGCAAAGTGTCACCTCGAATAACGCCATCGATACGTCCCTGATTCTTATCTTTCTGGAAAAAGACGTATACCAGTTCACCGGTTACTGTGCTGTCTGCTACATTAATATGCATAAATGCAGAATCCTTTTTCATTTGATGGACGAAGCATTCGTAAATCTCGAAGTCATTGACCAGTTTGTCGGGATCGAGGGCTTTGGAGTAATGGATCTGAACGCCGTCTTTTTCAACCGTTAGTGCGCTATCTGCTACTGAAACGATTTTAAGGGTGTCTTTAAAGTCCGTCATTTCCCCCGATTGTTCTTTCTTTCCGGATAGGATCAGTTTGTCTCCCTGCTTTTCCCACGTTTCAAAGTTCATGTATCCCATGTTGATAGCTATGGCACGGCCGTCTTCCTTCAATGTAAATCCCTGTTTGTGCTGGGGCTGACCGGGCATTTCGATAACCCAGCTTCCGGTAATGGAGCCGGAATTTTCGGAACACGAAAAGTAGGTAATGGTTAGCAGCAGGAAAAGAAGATGATGTATTTTCATCATGGTCAGCGGCGGATTGTTGTAAAATCTCCGAAACGGATCGATTTATGTTTTACCATCGAAAGCAGACAAAGAACGGAAATGTAACCGGAGAATTATCCGGATGGGCTTTTCATAACCGATTATTTCGCAAGTTTTTCCGTATAACAGGTCTGTATCAGTCATCGTGCCGCCGATTCCATCCGCGTGACCTCCGTCACTTCTACCGTGAGAAACCCAAATTCTTCCGTGACCGTACCCCGGATTTTATATACGCCCTTCACGGTCGCATTGATCTGGGTGCCCGCATTGGGGAAATGTACAGTATCGATAAACTGCCCTTCATAATCCAGGAATGTGCCGAATTGCATCGATTCTCCCCGTGTGGTCCGGGTTGTTTTTAACGCCACCAGGTAGCCATATTGTGTCACTTCCTGATTGACGTATTTATCCAAATCACGTGACATCACACTTTTAGGAAGCGGATTTTTCAGCAGGTTGAACGGACTGCAGAGTGGAAAACCCAGCAACTCGATCTGATCGTAGGCATCGTCCAGGATAGAGGAGTGGAAAACCGGCAGCTCGAAATCTTTGATCTCGGTATGGAACAGCTGTTTCTGAGGAACCTTTACCGGCGTGGTGCTAAGCCTGAAATGCGCTTTCCAGAGGAGGGTCTTCTTGTCGACTCCTGTGTAACGAAACGCATCTATCCGGATCAGGATCGTAAGCTGCTCAATGGAAATGACGACCCGGTCGAGAAAATCATGCAGGGACGTAAAGGGGCCGTCCTGCTTCCGGGCGGTCAGGATCCTTTCAATGGTCCTTTCTTCGAGATCGTTTAAAAACTGCATTCCGAGGTAGATATCGCTCCCTTCTATGGTGGTTTGGGCCAGACTGTGATTCACACATGGCGCATAAACCTTTGCGCCGAGCATTCGCGCTTCATGTACGTACAGTTCGGGCGCGTAAAAGCCGCCGCCGTTGTTGAGAACGGCTACCATGAACTCCAGCGGAAAGTAAGCTTTCAGAAAAAGCGTCTGGTAGCTTTCTACGGCGTAGGAGGCGGAATGTCCTTTGGCAAATGCGAATCCCGCGAAACTGGCGATCTGATTCCATATTTCCATGGTCATTGCGTCATCGTAACCCCTGTTCCGGCAGTTTTTGAAATACTTGCTCCTGACTCTCTCAAACTCTTCACGCCCCCGGAATTTTCCGCTCATACCGCGTCTAATCACATCCGCTTCCCCGAGCGTGAGCCCTGCAAAATAATGCGCTACTTTGATCACGTCTTCCTGATAGACCATAATTCCGTAGGTTTCTTCCATCAGTTCCAGCAGGCGCGGATGCGCCTCATTGCGTTTTTCGGGGTTGCGATGCCTCAGAATGTACTCACGCATCATACCACTTTTGGCAACGCCGGGACGGATGATCGAGCTGGCAGCGACCAGGCCCAAATAATTGTTTACTTCCAGTTTTTTCAGAAGCATCCGCATCGCCGGCGACTCTACATAGAAACAGCCAATGCATTGAGCCTGCCGGATCAGATCGTTGATTTTGGGATCGGTTTTGAACTTCTTTACATCATCGATATCAAATGCAGGCGCGTCGGGGCGGTTATAACGAATAATTTCCAGGGTTTCCTTGATCTTCGCGAGCCCGCGCTGGCCGAGGATGTCGTACTTATTCAAACCGACATCTTCCGCAATAACCATATCAAACTGGGTCGTCGGGAAGCCTTTGGGAGGAATGTTTGTTGCCGTGAAATAATGCATCGGGCGTTCCGATATCAGAATGCCGCCGGCATGGATGCTCAGGTGATTAGGCTGGTTATTGGATTGCAGGTAATCGGCATATTTGACGACGAGGCCGGATAGCTGGTCAAGCTTTCGCGGATCGTACTTCCCATTGCTCAATGCATCGATTTCGAAGGCAGGCAAACCAAATACCTTTCCAAGCTCGCGTACGGCGGCACTGTGCTGGAACGTGCTGTATGTAGCCAGCAATGCTGCCTGGCCATTTTTGCCGTAAGTCTCAAAAATATAGCTGGTTACATCTTCACGGTCGCGCCAGGAAAAATCGATATCGAAATCTGGCGGGTTTTTGCGATGTAGGTTGATGAACCGCTCGAAGTAAAGGTCCAGTTCGATCGGGTCGACATTGGTAATGTTGAGCAAATAGGCGATGATGCTGTTGGCACCGCTGCCCCGGCCGACATAAAAATATCCTTTACGGCGCGCATAGCTCACAATGTCATGATTGACGAGAAAAAAAGGGACAAAATTCTGTTGCCGGATCATTTCCAGCTCCTTGGCAATTCGGTCGAAAATTTCATCGGTGATCTGGTCGCCATACCGGTATCCGAGCGCCTGATAGCTCATCGACGTAAGCTTTCGAAAATCATCTTCTTCGTTCTTGCCAAAAATTTTCAGATTCTGGTGTTGCCGGTCTTCGCCAAAGCCGAATTGGATCTGGCATTCATCCATCAGCTTGCGGGTATTGTACAGAATGGTACGGAAATCCTTTTGGGTGAAATGATATTCCAGCACTTTGGCAGGCATGATCTGCTCATGCTCCCGGGCCGTTTCTGAGGGGGAGAGCTTGCTCAATAGCGTGTTCTCATCGATAGCGCGTAATAACCTGTGTGCGTTGAAATCTTTTTTGTTCCGGAATGTCAGGGGTTGTTGGATCACCAGCCGATCGCTTAGCTGGTGTAGCCGCGAGTAATGCAGTTTATCGAGATCCTGGGTCGAGATACCGATGTATTCATTGGTGTTAAACCGCTCACGTTTTTCCCGGTTCACTTTTTCGAACGGATAAACAAACACAACATGCTCCATTTCCGGTGCCTGGTCGGGAAAAGCGTTACCCGCATTCATCTGTGCCGACAAATATGCGTTAAGCTCCTGGAAACCTGCATTGTTTTTGGCCAATCCGATAAACTGCTGTGTAACACCATTCCGAAAATCAATGCCGACTACCGGTTTGATATCGAACCGCGGGGCCATCCGGATGAAATTCAAACAACCGGAGGTGTTGTTGATGTCAGTCAACGCGACGCAATCGTAACCGTTTTCCTTGCATAACCCAAGCAGATGATCCTCGGAAATCGTTCCGAAACGCAGGCTGAAGTAAGAGTGGCAGTTGAGTAGCATATTGATTGTAAAAGATAAATTCCCTTCGATTGCACAACCGGTTAGGCATTCCGGTGCGCCGGAATAATGGGTGGATCGCCATTGAAAGGATTGCCCATACTTCCGATCTCAGATACCTCCATGGTACTGGCCCAGGTAAGGATCTGATCGCCATCTTTGTTGTAGGCATATTTGGTTTTAATGTGATCCATCGCCTGATAAAGATTAAGCCTTTCTACTGTATCATCGAACAGGTTGATCTGGTAGTTACCTGTCACAAGGTCGCTGAAACTGACACCTACCAGCCGCACCATCATTCGCCGGTTATAGAGTTGCACGAAAAGCCGTTCGATCTGTGGAATGAGCACATGGTCGGCTGATGTGTACGGTATTTTGAGCTGCCTGGAAAAGGTGTTGAAATCCGAATACCGTATTTTGACCGAAATGCAGGATGTGAGCTTATTGCCGGTCCGGAGCTGGAAAGCCAGCGTTTCAGCCATTGCTCTGATCATCTCTTTCATTTTGAATACATCGCCCGTATCCCGCCCGAATGTGCGCTCGCTGGAAATGGACTTACGTTCGTGAAAGGGAATAATAGGGGAGTCGTCCCGGCCGTTAGCCCTGTTCCACAACGCAATCCCGTTTTTTCCGAAAATCTGCCCCATTACCTCCATCGGCATTTCCTGGATGGTACGGACATATCTGATACCGAGGTTATTCAGGGTCTGTCCCGTCTTTTCACCGACCATCGGGATCTTCTGCACCTTCATTGGTGCCAGAAACGGCTTTTCCTGCCCGGCATCGATTTTCTTGTGATTATTGGGCTTAGCTTCGCCCGTAGCGACCTTGGAAACTAGTTTATTTGTAGCCAGCCCCAACGAAATCGGGAGGCCGGTCTCTTTAATAATGCGTTCGCGCAGCTCTGTGGCCATTTTGTAGCAGTTAAAGTACTTGTCCATTCCTGACAGATCTGCGTAAAACTCATCGATACTCGCTTTTTCAAAAACAGGTACACTCTGGCTGATGATCTCACTTACTTCCTTTGAATGCTTTGCGTAGGTACCGCCGTCTCCGCGGATCACCGTGGCTTCGGGGCAGAGCATGCGGGCCATTTTCATCGGCATACCGGAGTGGATTCCGAACTGTCTGGTTTCGTAGCTGCACGCGGCCACGACGCCCCGATCACCGGTCCCGCCCACGAGAATGGGCTTGTTCTCGAGGCGGGGATCGGTCTTGCGTTCTACGGATACGAAAAATGTATCCAGGTCAAAATGTAATATCGCACGGTCCACGGTCTTGGAGTTTTTACTAATTTTTGGATTTATTCCAAATATATGGATATGATCCATGATGTGAAAGGAAATATTCCAAAATATTTTTGTATGTTTGGAAGTGTTCCAATGAAACACAAATGGATTGGTATAACCCACTTGCTTATGGTGATCGAGGAAGAATTCAGGCGTTTTAAACAGATCCGGGAGGAGCTAAATATGACCCAGTCCGCATTCGCGGAAGAACTGGGGATCAGTGCCACCACGGCGGATATTGAGCGCGGGCGTACACGCATACCCGGGCAGGTCGTGAAGGAACTGCTGAGAAAATATCATATCAACCCGCTCTGGCTGTTTGGGGATAGTTCGCAGAAATACCTGCATGCGGATAAAATTTACCTGAACCCGAAAGTGGTGACAGTGGATAACACCGGTCAGGAGAATATTGTGATGGTAAGTGTCAAAGCCGCCGCTGGTTACCCTAACAATATCGGTGATGCGCAATGGTTTGAAAGTTTACCCGCATTCACAATCCCATTGCCCGAATACCGGAATGCCAGTTTTCGTGGGTTTCAGGTCGACGGTGACAGTATGACACCCGCATTACAGTCGGGCGAGTGGATCGTTGGAAGAGCGATAGATGACTGGGATGGCCTGAATGAGAAGAATATATATGTTGTGGTTACCGTCGACAGCGTGCTGGTTAAGAAAGTACGGAGAGAACAGCCAGGCAATTTTGCCAATCTGATATCCCTCAATCCGGAATATGCACCGATCCGGATCGATCGAAGCGAAATCCGGGAAATTTGGCAGGTGAACAGTAAGCTGAGTTTCGACTTAGAGGCCGATCAGCAACAGGTTAGCTTGCACAGCATTTATCAGGAAATGCGGGATCTCAGACAGGAGGTGAAAAAGCTTGCAAAAGGATAGTACGGATTTGCCTGCCTAAACCTCTTCCGCGAGCAATTGCTTTTCGTACAATTCTTTGTAAGCCCCGTTGCTTGCCATGAGCTCGGTATGAGTGCCTTGCTCCACGATTTTACCTTCGTCGAGAACGACGATCTTGTCGGCCAGTTTTGCCGATGATACCCGATGTGAAATGATCACGGAAGTGCGGTTTTCCATAATCCTTTTCATGTTGTTCAGGATGATGTTCTCGGTATTGGTGTCGACGGCGGAGAGGCAGTCGTCCAGCACAAGGATTTTTGGGTCGCGGGCGATAGCCCTGGCGATGGATAGGCGCTGTTTCTGGCCGCCGGAAAGGGTAATACCCCGTTCTCCGAGAACGGTCTCGTAGCCCTGCGGGAAATCCTGGATGTTGTAATACAGATCTGCATCTTTCACAGCCTGTTCGATCCGTTCAAATGGCATATCCAACGTTCCGAAACGCACATTGTTCTGGATTGTATCCGAAAAGAGGAAGACATCCTGAGGAACGTAACCGATTTGGCGGCGGTACTCCCTCACATCATAGTCCTTCATGGGTATATCGTCGATCAGGATCTGTCCGCCGGTAGGGTCGTAAAGCCGGCAGAGCAAATGTGCGAGCGTACTCTTACCCGAACCGGTAGTCCCCAGGATCGCGACGGTTTCACCAGCTTCGACGGTGAGGTCAAAGTCATGCAAGGCCTGGATACCTGAATCGGGGTATACGAAACCGACATGACGGAATGTGATTTTGCCGTCTAATGTGCGGGTTACGTCTTTTTCAGAAACCAAGGTTGTTTTTTCATCCAAAAACTCATTGATCCGGAGCTGGGATGAGGCGGCCCGCTGGATTTGGCTGGTGGTCCAGCCCAAAGCCATCACAGGCCATGTCAGCATGTTGACATACAGGATGAATTCGGTAATGTTACCGGGGGTAAGTTGCCCGTTGATGATTTCCTGACCGCCTATGTAAATGATCAGGATATTACTCAGCCCGATCAGCAGGAGGATCACAGGATAGAAAAAAGAATCGACCTTGGTGAGGCCGAGGGATTTGGTTTTAAAAACTTCGGCTTCCTTTTCAAAATTAGTAAAAGAATGGTTTTCCTGAACGAAGGATTTGATTACCCTGATCCCTGAAAATGCCTCCTGCACGTAAGTGGAAAGTGCCGAAAGCTGTTTCTGGATTTCCTGCGACCGCTTCATGATCATGCTATTGACCACATATACGCTGACAGACAGAACGGGCAGTGGTAACAGGACGTAGAAAGTCAGTTTGGGGCTGACGGACACCATGTAAGAGATGACCAGGAAAAACAGCACGATGAGGTTAATCCCGTACATCAGCGCCGGACCGAGGTAAATGCGTACGTTGCTGACATCTTCCGAAATGCGGGCCATTAGGTCGCCGGTGCTATGCCTGCGGAAAAAGGCAGCCGGAAGCGTTTGATAGTGTTGATAAATATCGTTTTTAAGCTCGAATTCAATGTGCCTCGACATCACGATGATCGTCTGCCGGACCAGAAAAAGGAAAATGCCTTTCAGGAATGCCATCAGCAGGATCAGAAACCCATAAAGCAGAATGCTGAACGCGAAGATGTCATACATTTCGGTTTGCAGTGAGACGCCATTAAAAAGGTAGTAGACGTTCAGCGTTTCAATCACCAGGTCGAGCGCATAGCGTACGAGCTGGGCAGGAATAATGCCAAAAAGGTTGGAGATAATTGTAAAAATGGTACCGAGAATGAGATACCATTTGTATTTCCACAAATACTTGTTGAGGAATTTTAATGCTTTCACCAGTTCAGATTTTAGATCTGCGCCGCAAGACGCTTTACAGGCAACATCCTATTTTACCAAAACGTTGCAAAATTAAAACGCTGCATCTCAATTTTCCGATTGTGAACAAAATAGTCTAATTTTGCGGTCAATTTAAACATTCAATGCGGGGTACAACTGAATGGCCTTGCAATACATGCAGACACGTTCTTTGATTTACTGTACCTTTTATCCAATTAGTGTTCCGGCTTATGCTGAATAGAAGATTACTCAGGACCAAAGCGGTCCAGGCGCTTTATGCCCGGCAACTGACAGCTGATGCAAACCGTTTGCTGGCTCTCGACCATATTGAAGAGGCTTTTGCTCCGGATCTTAACTCTATGGAGTTTCAGAACCGGCCGAAACTGGCAGGAATGAAAAAACTGGCCAATATGACGCTCGACGAGCTCATCAAAAACGGAAAGCCAAACGACGATGAAGAGTTGCCTGAGCAGGTACTGAAAGTGGCCCGGAGTGCTTATGAAGCCTACAACCGGCAGACGATCAGCGACGGAGAGAAGGTGATTCGCCGGGTTTTGAATGAGACGGAGACCATTTATGCCGATTTCATACGCGTGCTTTCGATGCTGATCGAGCTTTCCCATCAGGCTAAAATCGATAGGGAGAGAAGGTATGACGACCCCGAAGCCCCATTTCCAAAGGATTCCGGGCTGGACACAAACAGGGTGATCAAGGTTTTGGTCGAAGACAAGGCACTGGAAGAGGAAATCATCCGGAGCGGAATTAACTGGAGCGGTGAAATCAACCTGATCCGGAAGATCTACAGGGAAGGGTTGCGGAAGGATGAAGAATATGAGAAGTATTGTAAAGAAGTTACCCATACGCCGGAAGAGGACCAGGCCATTGTGCAATATGTGCTCAGGCAGATTATCCTGAAACATGAAGTATCACTGGGATATCTCGAACAGCGCGATCTCTACTGGGTGGATCATAGCGAATTGATCAGGAGCCTTTCTATCAAAACATTAAAATCGGCAGATCACAGCCACACCTTCCAACTGGCGCCGCTCACCAAGGACTGGGAGGAAGATCGTGCATTTGTGGAGGAATTGTGCAAGATTGTCGTGGCTGAAAGCGATCAGTACGATATCTATCTGGAAGACCAGCTGAAAAACTGGGAGCTCGAAAGGATTGCATTGGTTGATCTCATCATTCTGAAAACGGCATTGGCGGAACTGATCCATTTCCCGGGAATTCCGGTGAAAGTAACCATCAATGAGTTTATCGAGATTGCCAAAAGGTACAGTACGCCAAAAAGTGGTAAGTTTGTGAACGGTGTCCTCGATGTGCTTTCAGTCAAACTGGCGCAGGAGGGCATAATCAGAAAAAGCGGTCGCGGATTGATTGATAATAAATAAAAGCTGCCGAAATTGTGCCGCAAGGCATGGAACAATTTTTTGGTACCATGTTTGATAAACGAACAGCGTCCGGATAGACAGCTAAAAACGATAGGAAATCATGAGTAAAACCAGTAATACTTTAATAGCATTCGTGACCGGCTGTGCCACAGGTGCCGCATTGGGAATCCTTTACGCACCCAACAAAGGAGAGGTACTTAGGACGCAACTCACATACAGACTGTCAAAGTATCGGGAGAAGCTTCAGGAGGTAATACAGGATCTGGTTGATAAGAAAGACCAGCCCGATAGTCTGGCCCGCACCGAGGGCGAGCGCGTAGTGAATGATGCCCGCGAAAAAGCGGAGAAGTTGCTTGAAGACGTGGATCGTCTGATGGCTCAGATCAAAGGCCAGACCAGCTGATCCTTTTATGAAACGAATATCGCTATTTGTCCTGTTGGGAACAGCGCTGGCTTTTTCCAACTGTTCGAAAGTCGAAAAGAAAGGTGAGCAAAAACAGGCAGAATCGAAAATGCCTGTTTTTGCTTTGATCGACAGCGCCTCATTTGATTTCGGTACCATTGAGGAAGGAGCGATCGTGGAGCATGACTTCAAATTTCGTAATGACGGCGAATATCCGCTGATTCTTAACAATATCAGCTCATCCTGCGGGTGTACAACACCTGAATGGCCGAAAGACCCGATTGCGCCGAAGCAGACGTCGAGCATTAAAGTCCGTTTCGACAGTAAGCACAAAGCGGGGCCCCAGGTGAAGACAGTGACTGTTTATGCTAACACCGAACCTGCCTATTCGGAGCTCAGGCTAAAAGGTATCGTAAATGCAGCGCCGAAGCCGGAGGGCGAAAAGTAATCTCTCGCAGCGGGCCGCACTTCTTTAAAACATTTATACAACCCATCAATCCAAATGAATTTTTCTCTTTTAGCACAAGCAGCAGCCGGCGGTTCACAAGCCATGATTTATCAGGTGATCATGTGGGTCGGTATTATCGGTGTTTTTTACTTCTTTATGATTCGTCCGCAGCAGAAAAAGCAGAAGGAACAGAAGGAATT
Organism: Dyadobacter ginsengisoli DSM 21015; assembly: GCF_059568735.1. Taxonomy (NCBI): domain Bacteria; kingdom Pseudomonadati; phylum Bacteroidota; class Cytophagia; order Cytophagales; family Spirosomataceae; genus Dyadobacter; species Dyadobacter ginsengisoli. The sequence goes on along the minus strand of NZ_JCANTY010000003.1, from coordinate 51,822 downwards.
GCTTACAAATCTTAAAAAAGGTGATCAGGTTGTTACGATTGGAGGAATCCACGCAAGAATCTACACCGTTGAAGAAGCTACTGTTACATTGGAACTTGACAAAGGTGTGAAGTTGACTGTTGATAAATCAGCTATTTCCCGCACCATTGCAGGGTAACTAATCATGGATAGCATGCATTCGTTGTAGTGCATGCATTTTTTTATTTGTCGTGAGCCAAGTCCCACCCAACCCGAACAGGATTAAAACATTCATAGGATGCTTGCTTGCAGCGTCCTTTTTTTGGTTAATGAATGTGCTGAATAAGGACAACTATTCCCTGAAACTGAATTACCCACTCTCCATTGAGTATGATAATTCCGCTTATGTCCCTATGCAGCCTTTGCCAAAACGCATTTCGGTAAATGTGACGGGCGATGGCTGGACGTTGCTGCAAAAGTCCTGGCTGAATTTCAATGCCAACCCGGTGGTGTATCGGGTGCAGAACCCGACTGTCGCCAGCTTTATCAATTCGACTACATTGACGGACCAGATCACGGACATGTTCCCCAATTTGCATGTCAACTATGTAGTGTCCGATACTTTCGAACTCAACTTCGAGCCTAAAATCAGGAAAATTATTCCCATCAGGGTAGATAGCACCGGCATTGACATGCGGGAAGGCTATGTAATATCCAGTTTTATCAATGTGTCGCCGTCTCTTATATCAGTGGATGGCCCTGTTTCACTGATCAAAACGTATCCCGATACCATCCGGGTGCCGGTACTCACTCCCAAAATACAGAACAACTATGATGAAAGCCTGCCCATTCCATTGCCGGTATCGCCGCTGGTGGAGGTAAGCCATCGGGACGTTTATGTAAGTTTTGAGGTAGCGCAGTACCTGAATGCGGCACCTAAGGAGTAAAGCTTATCCCATTTTTTCGAAGCATCATGGATTTACCGCGTCTGATAGGAGTTACCGGTGGCATAGGTTCCGGTAAAAGCATGGTATGCAGGTTGTTCGAATGCCTGGATATTCCTGTTTACTACGCCGACAGCCGGGCTAAATGGCTCACCAATCATAACAGCGAAATTCGCGAGCGGGTAGTTGCATTGCTTGGGCCGGACGCTTACGAGCCGGAGGGACGTTACAATACTGTTTTTGTTTCGTCAAAGGTTTTCAAAAATGAGGCTTTGTTAAAAGACTTGAATGCGATTATCCATCCTGTGGTTCTCAGGGATACTCAGGAATGGGTGAAACAGCACTCCGGGTTGCCTTATGTGGTAAAAGAAGCGGCAATCATGGGGCGCGCAGGTCAGGCCAATGTGGTGGACTATGTTGTAGTGGTGCAAGCGCCGGCTGAGATCAGGGTTAAACGTATTCTGCAGAGAGATCAAAGGACTGAGCAGGAGATACGGGCGATCATTGCGCGGCAGGTTTCAGACGCTTCTCGCCTTGACATTGCCGATTATGTAGTCAACAATGACGACTCTTCTGCATTGATACCACAGGTTTTGGAGCTGCACCGGATTTTCCGGCTGGCCAGATAAAGCCTTTTAGAAATCTACATCCAGTCCCAGAGCCTGTTTCAACTCAAGCAGATAGGGATTTTTCTCCGCCATGTAATTGAATTTTTCTGCCGGTGTATAAGGCAATCGGTTCACCTCCTGAGGAGCTACCCGGGGGTTGATATCCAGTTTCGGAGCATCGAGACGGCTTTTCAGGAAGCCGAGCAGGTCGTACCGTACATTCATGACGGCGTCGAACTGATGGTCATTATCGAGGGCAATTTCGATTGTGGTTCCGTTCAGCTGGAATTCCCGGTTCAATGTAATCTGTTCGGTCGTCGAATTTCCTCCTTGCTGGCGTCTTTCCGAAAATTCATACCATAATCTTTGAAGATTACTCAAGGTTAGTTGCTCTTTTTTTCCGTTGCCGGCGGGGGCTGCATAGTCAGTCACCGGTTGGTTGGGCATTTCTTTCGTCGCCGGAGCAGGTGAGGACATCACCGGGGGCGTCAGCGAAATAGTACTCTTCAGACGTGAAGGAGCGGCTGCTTGCTGAACAGGTTGAGGCTGGGGAGCCACATAGGTTACCCCATTTGAGGGACTGCCATTGACGGCAGCAGCTTCCGGCGAGGCAGAGACAGGTGCAGCTACGGGTTGCTCAGGTTGGGGGTCAACTTTTTTTTTTGCCGTTTCATCAACGGCGGCAAGTGAATGAAGTTGAAGAACCTGGGGCAAATTGGCGAGTTTCATGAGGCAGAGCTCTACATGTAGTCGCTGGTTTTTGGCAGATTTGTAATTGATGTCACATTGCCCCGTAATGCTGAGTGCCGATAATAGAAAGCTCAAATCGGCCATTAATGACTGTTCAAGGTATTTCCGCTCTGCCGACTCCGATACCTGCAGGAGCGTTACCGTCGCCGGATCTTTACAAACAAGCAGGTTCCTGAAATGTTCCAGCAGGCCAACTACGAACAAGTGACCGTCAAAACCCTTTCTCAGAATTTCATCAAACAACACCAGTGACCGGGCAATGCTGCCTGCTGTCAGGGCATCGGTGATTTTGAAATAGTAATCGTAGTCGAGAATATGGAGATTTTCCAGTACAGCCTCATAGGTGAGGTGATTATTGGTGGAAAAAGTCACATTCAGATCAAACATCGACAATGCATCGCGTAGTCCGCCATCTGCCTTTTGCCCGATGAGTTCAAGTGCGTCTTTTTCAGCATCGATTCCCTCTTTCTGTGCAATGTCAGCCAGGTGATAGGCGATGTCCTTGGCCTGAATGCGGTTAAAGTCGAAAATCTGGCAACGCGACAGGATCGTGGGCAGAATTTTGTGCTTTTCAGTGGTAGCAAGGATAAAGATCGCATAGGATGGCGGCTCTTCCAGCGTCTTCAGAAATGCATTGAAAGCTGCTTGCGAAAGCATGTGTACCTCGTCGATGATGTAGATCTTGTACTTCCCGGTCTGGGGAGGATAGCGGACCTGATCGATCAGATTCCGGATGTCTTCGACCGAGTTGTTGGAAGCTGCATCGAGCTCGTGGATATTGAAGGACGCATTGTTCTGAAAGCTCACGCAGGACTCGCATTCCCCACAGGCCTCAACGTCGTCGCCCAGGTCCTGACAGTTGATTGTTTTGGCCAGAATACGTGCACAAGTCGTTTTTCCTACGCCACGGGGGCCACAAAATAAAAAGGCCTGGGCGAGGTGATTGGTGCGAATCGCATTCTTTAAAGTGGTAGTGATGTGTGACTGCCCTACCACCGAATCAAAGGTGACGGGACGATACTTCCTGGCCGAAACAACGAAATGATCCATGGTGCAAGTTACTTCCGCGGGCCGGATTTTCAAAGCTACTTTTTTGTGACGAGGGGGTAGACACGCACGTAATCGACCTCCATTTTTTGAGGGAAAATGCTGTCATCCACGCCTTTTTGCCCGCCCCAATTGCCGCCTACCGCCACATTCAAAATCATATGAAAAGGTTTGTCGAAAGGCCATTCCGCCCATTGATAACCCGGCTCTTTTTTGAATGTAAAATAGGGATTGCCGTCTACGAGGATCGAAACCGTTGCGGGCGTCCATTCGCATGAATAGATATGGAAGCCATCTGAGAGGCCATTCACAACGATATTGTTGCCTTTGTTGGTTTTGATGGCATGATTGAACGCCTTGGTGTGGATATTGCCGTGCAGACGGTCCTGGTCGAATCCCACATGTTCCATGATATCGATCTCACCGTTATCCGGCCAGCCTTTGTTGCCATAGTCATTACCACTGGCCAGCATCCAGATCGCCGGCCAGGTGCCGCGGCCTTTGGGCAGCTTCGCCCGAATCTCGAACTTACCATAAAGAAAATCGCCTTTGCCTTTCGAAACCAGGCGTGCGGAGCTATACTGTTGTTTTCCCGAGGGCTCTTTAATCGCTGTAATCACCAGATTTCCATGCTCGACCTTGGCGTTTTCGATTTTGTCGGTGTAGTTTTCCAGTTCATTGTTTCCCCATCCGTGATCTCCGAGGTCGTAACTCCATTTGGAGGCATCGGGTTTGCCGGTGTAGTTGAATTCGTCCTGCCAGGATGGAGTAGTGGCGAATTCGGAGGTTGAAGTCATTGGCTTCGGTTTTTCCGAAAGTTGAGCACAGCCTGACGTGGAGATCAATACCCCCGCCGCTACAATGGCCAGCAGTTGGCCAAGTGGATGACAATTTTCTTTCATCATTACGCTTCTGTTCAATCTTATTTTCGAAACAGTTTAAATCGATCCTTCTGAGCGCAGCATTGGCTTCGTTCAATTTCTTAATTCACACTGATTGTTCTGGACGAAAGAGCACCCGGAGTCTCGCCGGATCTTCCCAAACATATCAAAATTTCCCATAACCCTGAATTATAAATTCATGAAACCCAGCATTTAGTAAAATCCTGACCATTTCATGCTTAATTTTGCAGTCCCGCACATCGTTTTATGTAATGAAGGAGATTAAGTTGAGGACGGAGGTTGAGTTGGATGCCTCGGATTGGAAAATAGATCATCATTCCAAAATACTGACCATCGGTTCCTGTTTCGCTGATGTACTGGGAGGCCAGCTTGAGAATTATAAATTCGATGTGCTCAATAACCCGTTCGGAACCATATTTAACCCGCTCACGATCTGCAAGACCATAGATCAGGCAATGGACAGGAAGCAACCCAATCCGGCGTTGTTCCTGCAAAATTCAGATCATATCTGGCTACATCACGACTATCATTCTTCCCTTTGGGCTAAGGAACAAAGTGTTCTGGCGGGGATGCTGGCCGATAAGGCCGACTCAGTTGGCAGCTTCCTGAAAGAAGCCGACCTTCTGGTGATCACGCTTGGTACCGCTTTTGCCTATCGCCACCGGAAGACCAATCAGATTATTGGTAACTGCCATAAGCTGCCAGGCGACAGGTTCTTGAAGGAACTGCTGCATTTCGATCAGATCCTCATCCCATTCGAACAGTTGATCCAGAAACTGATCCCATATAACCGGAAACTGCGGATCATGCTTACTGTCAGTCCCGTACGTCATACGCGAGATACATTACCGCTGAACCAGGTGAGCAAATCCACATTATGCCTGGTATGCCACAGGTTATCGGAAAAATACAAACATGTGGGCTACTTTCCTTCGTATGAAATTATGATCGACGAGTTGCGCGATTACCGGTTTTACAAGGAAGATATGATCCATCCGAGCGGTGTGGCCGAAGCGTACATTTTCAATGCTTTCGGGCAGGCATTCATCCAGCCGGAAGCGCAGAAGTTTATGAAAGAATGGGATTCAGTGCGCGATAGCCTGGCGCATCGCCCGCAGCACGGCTTCACACCCGGGCATTTGAAAATGCTGAAATCGCTGTGGAGCAGGCTGAACACATTCTCCCGAAGCCTCGACGTTTCGGCGGAAATGGAGGAAGTGGAAAAAAGAATCGGAGAATTTCCAGGAATGTGACAAACTGATTGGACACATTTCGTGTTGAATAGTATTAGTCAAAGTACCATACCAGATAATGGGAGAATTTACAATCAATAAAGAAAAAGTATTACAGGCATTAAGTACTGTGGAGGAACCGGACCTGAAAAAGGATCTGGTGACGCTCGGTATGATTCAGGATATTGAAATCGGTGTCAATCAGGTTCGTTTTACCGTAGTACTGACAACCCCCGCATGCCCTCTTAAAGAACTGATCCGTAAAAATTGTGAGAATGCGATCCACGAGCACCTAAGTCCGGAGGTGGAAGTGATCATCAAGTTGACGGCCAATGTTACGACCACGAGGCATGCCGGTCCGCTGATCCCAGAGGTCAAAAACGTCATCGCAATTTCGTCAGGCAAAGGAGGAGTAGGGAAGTCGACAGTCACGGCCAATCTGGCGATGGCGCTGCATCGTTCGGGCGCAAAAGTAGGGATTATCGATGCTGACATTTCAGGCCCCTCGATCCCGGTGATGTTCGGTGCGGAGAATATGCAGCCTACTATCACACCTAAAGACGGCAAGAACTACATCAATCCGATCCGTCAATATGGTATCAAAATGATTTCCATCGGATTTCTGACACCACCAGACAGTGCTGTAGTATGGAGAGGGCCCATGGCCAGCCAGGCATTGCGGCAGTTTTTTGGTGATACAGATTGGGGTGAGCTCGATTACCTGCTGATCGACCTGCCTCCCGGAACAGGTGATATACATTTGACTTTGGTACAAACTGTACCCGTTACAGGTGCCGTAGTGGTGACAACACCTCAGAAAGTGGCGCTGGCGGACGCGATCAAGGGAATTTCGATGTTCAAACAGCCCCAGATCAATGTACCCATTCTGGGTGTGATCGAAAATATGTCTTGGTTTACACCCGAAGAGCTGCCGGATCACCGGTACCCTATTTTCGGGAAAGGTGGCGGCCAGGCGCTGGCAGATAAATTTGAAGTGCCATTGATTGGACAGATTCCCCTCGTACAAAGCATACGTGAGGCAGGGGATGAGGGGAAACCAGCGGTAATGGATAACAATGAGATTGTGAATGAAGCATTTATGGCTGCGGCAGAAGCCTTGGCGCAACAAGTGGCGATACGCAATGCCTCCCGGGCTAAAACACAGCCTGTGGAAATCCAGGTTTAATACGAAGTGAGTGAATGATTTGATTTTTTGGATATAATCTTGCATCTTAGCAGACAGACTTTTTAACAATGGATTCAAAAGAAAAAACCATAGAATTAATCGAGCAGGCGCTCGAAACGGTGCGTCCTTATCTGCACGCAGACGGCGGCGACGTGAAACTGGTAGAGCTGACGGATGACCTGATCGTGAAACTGGAATTGCAGGGTTCATGCCAGAGCTGCCCAATGAGCGCCATGACTTTCCGTGCCGGGTTGGAAGAATCGATCCGCAAGGCCGTTCCCCATATCAATAAAGTTGTTTCGGTAAACGTGCCAGAATTGGCGTAATAGCGAAAATAATACTGTGTATCCAAATGTGGGCAGTTCCTGTAATCGGGAACTGCTTTTTGCGTTTTAATCGGTGCGGTGAACAGGCATAAATTGATTCCTCCCGATTAGTCCCTTATATTGCGGACATCATTGGAATGCATTAATCAGGATAATAAAGTATGCGTATCGGAATTTTTTTTGGAGGCCCTTCCCGGGAAAGGGAGATTTCATTTGCGGGTGGTAAAACGGCATTTGAATACCTCGATAAGTCACTTTTTGAGCCGGTACCGGTTTTTGTCGATAGCTTCGGGCGCTTTATCCTGCTACATAAGGAGCTGATGTACTCATCCGAAATCCGGGAGTTTTATCCCGCTCCCGACATTCAGAAAGACGGTTTTAAAACCTATATAGAGTCCTTCCCCGAACTTGCCGCTGCCGGCGTTCCTGCCGAAACCGGTATTTTGCTTGCCCCGTCGGAATTCAGCGCTCATTTTGACTTTGCGTTCCTTGCAATGCATGGCCCCGATTGCGAAGACGGAGCGATACAGGGATTGTTGGAATGGTACAAAATACCGTACAGCGGCCCGGGCCTGATGGGTTCAGCAGTCGGAATCGACAAAATACTGCAGAATGAGATGATCGCGCTGGTCAATGGCCAGGAGAAAAAGAGCTGGACGCTCAGATACAGTCAATGGGTCCCGAAAGAATATCCGTTGCTTTTTCAGGTGTTGAAAAAGCATTTAGGCCTTCCGTTGGTGATCAAGGCGCCGCATCAGGGATCTTCTATTGGTGTTGCGATTGTGAAGGACGACTCGCTGGACGAATTCGTTTCGGCAGTCAATCAATGCTTTTTCCAGGTCGAGCTCGATGCCGATACCTGGGCTGCATTCGACCAGGCGGAAAAGCTTGCCTGGGGCCAAAAAATTGCCAATCTGGATGAAGGCATCGGATTTCCGGTTGTTTTTGAAGGGAGGGCGATTTACCATCCATCTGCGCTGATCACTGAACTGGAAATATACTTCTCGGAAGGGAATACCCACGCTTTGCTCAGCAGTTCCAACGCGGAAGACCAGGTGCTGATCGAAGAATTTGTGAATGGGCAGGAGTTTTCCTGTGGTTGCATTCAGTTCGACGATGGCTCACCGCTGGCATTGCCACCGAGCGAGGTCATCAAGATGGTCAAGGTATTCGACTTCAATGCTAAATATAAGCCGGGAGCCAGCCGGAAACGGATTCCGGTGGACACCACACTGGAAAAGAACCAGGAGATCCAGCAAATGATCGCCAGTGTGTTCCAGCAACTGGGCATCAATGCATGCGTACGGATCGATGGCTTTCTGACCGAGAACGGGACAATTCTGCTTCATGACCCCAACACGATTCCGGGAATGTCGCCTACCTCCTTCATTTTTAAGCAAATGGCGGAAATCGGGCTTAATGTGACTCAGGCACTCACCTACCTGATCCGTCAGTCGTTGCGCGAACGCATACGTACAGGCAAGCAAACCTGGCGCTTGCGCACATTGCTCGCGGCACTGGACGAACGAATCATTGCTAATAATGCATCTGCGAAACCTACGGAGCTGATTGTTTTCAACGCAACGGATGAAGAGTACGTAGCGGCCCGGCTTCGTTACGGGAAGTTGAATGCCGAAGGAGAAGTGACCCCGGTACCGGTATTGAAGGTTGCGGAAGACCGGTATTACAAACTTTCCAATCCGCTCATGTTCAAGGAGTACGTGTCGGATGTGGAAGCGTTGCTGGATACCCGGAGACATCCTTTATTGACAGAAACTTCGGACAGGGCCGCCGCCATCACGTCGTTTTTCGCCGGTGATGTATCCTATGAAATCGAGGTTCTTTCTGATCTGAATACCCTGCAATAGCCGTTTTATAGTTACTTGCAAAGTCTCATAATGAGGGGCTTATGTATTTGTTGGTGAAGTGGTTACAAAATGTTTCCGATTGTTAAATTTTTTCAATTTTCTGCCGGTTTCTCGTGTTTTTGAAAACCGGTTTTCTAAATTGGGTAAATATTGAAATTCATTCCTTTCGAAAAATTGACAGATTAATGGCACACGGAGCTGAAAAAGTTAGATTGAGTCTTCAGAAAGAAAACAAGGGATGGAAGAAGTGGGGGCCTTATCTGTCGGAGCGGCAATGGGGAACCGTTCGGGAGGATTACAGCGGGAATGGGGACGCCTGGAATTACATTACCCACGAAATGGCGCTCTCTAAGGCGTACCGCTGGGGAGAAGACGGTATCGGTGGTTTTTCTGACAACAAGCAGCATATATGTCTTTCCTTCGGGTTCTGGAACCATAAGGACAAAATACTGAAGGAAAGGATTTTCGGTCTTACCAACAGGGAATCGAATCACGGAGAGGATGTGAAGGAAATGTACTATTATCTGGATAGCACACCCACGCATTCTTACACCAAAATGCTCTACAAGTACCCTCAGCAGTTGTTTCCCTATGAAAATCTGCGGCAGGAAAACGGACGGCGTGGCAAGCAGGACCCCGAGTACGAAATCATGGACACAGGTGTGTTCGATAACGATGAATATTTCGATATTTTCATCGAGCACGCCAAGGCCGACGAGGAGGACATCCTGATGAAAGTGACGGTATTCAACCGGGGGACAGAAGATGCGCCCATTACGGTGCTGCCGACGATCATGTTCCGGAATACTTGGTCATGGGGATACGAGGCCTTCAACTATAAGCCGATCATGAACGGTATTTCGAACCGGCTCATCGAGGTGACACACCGAAAGCACGGGAAGTATAACCTGTATCTGGATGGAGCGGATGAATTGCTGTTCTGCGAGAATGAGACCAACTTCAAAAAACTTTACGGTACTGCCAATAACACGGCGTACCCGAAAGACGGTATCAACGACTATATTGTCAGTGGTCAGAAATCGAATAGTGTTAACCCCAATAATATCGGGACGAAAGCAGCCGCCAGGTTTACCAAAACGATTAAAGGTGGAGAAAGCGCGACGTTCCGGCTTCGTTTTGTAAACCATTCCATTTCAGAACCTTTTGGTGGTTTTGAAGACTTGTTTTCCAAAAGGATCCGGGAAGCCGATGAGTTTTATGATGACTTGCAGCGCGACGTTGCGGATTCAGACCTCCGATCGATTCAGCGCCAGGCCTACGCCGGAATGCTCTGGAGTAAGCAATTTTACTATTATAATGTATACGAATGGCTGAAAGGCGATCCTGCGCAGCCGGGTCCCAATCAGGGCCGTAAATGGGGCCGTAATTCAGGATGGAAGCATCTCTACGCGGCCAATATCATTTCGATGCCCGACAAATGGGAATATCCCTGGTTTGCTGCCTGGGACCTTGCATTCCACTGCGTGCCGCTGGCAAGGGTAGATGCTGATTTTGCAAAAAGGCAGCTCGAAATCCTTCTGCGCGAATACTACATGCATCCCAACGGGCAGATACCCGCATATGAATGGAATTTCTCGGACGTAAACCCGCCGGTACACGGCTGGGCTACCTGGAAGGTTTATGAGATCGATCGCGAGCAGAATAATGGCGTAGGGGATATTGAATTTCTGGAAAAAATATTCCACAAGCTGCTCCTGAATTTTACATGGTGGGTCAACCAGAAAGACGATACAGGAAACAACATTTTCAGCGGCGGCTTTCTCGGGTTGGATAATATCGGAGTATTCGACCGGTCGACACCTATGCCATTTGGAGGCAAGTTGCAGCAGGCCGATGCTACCGGCTGGATGGCGATGTACACGTTGAATATGCTTCGTATCTCGGTAGAAATTGCACTAGTGCATTCGGTTTACCAGGATATGGCCTCCAAATTCTTCGAACACTTCCTCCACATTGCCGGTGCGATGGAGTCGATTGGCGGAAAAAACTCGTCGATCAGCCTTTGGGATGAAGAAGACCAGTTCTATTACGATGTCATCCACATTCCCAACGGGCAAAGCATTCTCCTGAAGGTACGGTCCATAGTCGGGCTCATTCCATTATTTGCTGTCGAGATCCTGGACCCGCAGAACCTGGACAAGCTGCCGGTATTCAAACGTCGCGTGGAATGGGTTTTGGCCAACCGCCCGGACCTGGCACGCCTGATTTCACGCTGGTTCGAGTCGGGTAAGGGCGAAAACAGATTGCTCTCGATCCTACGTGGGCACCGGATGAAAATGATCATGAAGCGGATGCTGGACGAAAGCGAATTCTTGTCCGACTACGGTGTGCGCGCATTGTCTAAATACCATGAAGAGAATCCTTACAAATTCTATATCAACGGAGAAGTTCTGCAGGTAGACTATACACCAGCCGAAGCATTGACCGATATTATGGGGGGTAATTCAAACTGGCGCGGTCCGATCTGGTTCCCGCTGAACTACCTCATTTTTGATTCTTTGATGAAATTCCATACCTATTACGGGGAGGATTTTATGATCGAGTATCCGACAAATTCCGGCAACCTGACCACGATCAAGGATGCGGCGCTGGCGATAGCCTGCCGGCTGATCGATATCTTTAAAAAAGATACCGAAGGCAAACGTGCGGTGTACGGGCATGACGAGAAAATGCAGAAAGACCCGAATTTCAACGATCATGTGCTCTTCTATGAGTATTTCCATGGAGATAATGGCCGTGGTTGCGGCGCCAGCCATCAGACAGGCTGGACGGGGCTGGTCGCCGAATTGATCCATAAAACAGCGAAGGAGTCTTTTGCGGCGGTGGAGAAGGAAGAGGTGGAAATAAGCAAATAATTCCTTTTTATATTTACATTGATGACGCTAACGGAGTATTTCAGATAATCATTAGTCCCTTTTTGATGTGCGCTTCTGATTTCGGACGTAATGTCAGAAAGGGATTCGTTTTACATTTTATTTTCTTAATTAATTCTACTTAACTTGATTATGACTGCAAAATTGGAACCGAATGTGATGACCAAAGTGAGCAGCTGGCTCAACGGTGATTATGATATCGATACAAAGCAATCCATTCAACAACTGATCGATGAAGGAAACGATACGGAACTGACGGATGCATTTTATAAAGACCTGGAATTTGGTACGGGAGGGCTCAGAGGCCTTATTGGTATTGGCTCGAATCGCATGAACCGCTACACGGTGGGAACTGCTACCCAGGGATTGGCGAACTACCTTAACCAGGCGTTCCCAAACGAGGAGAAGAGCGTGGCGGTTGCTTATGACAGCCGCATTAAATCGGATGAATTTGCGAAAATCATAGCGGATATTTTCTCTGCCAATGGCATTTCTGTATACCTTTTCGAGGCACTGCGTCCGACCCCGGAACTTTCATTTGCGATCCGTTTGCTGGGCTGTAAAAGCGGGGTAGTGGTGACAGCATCGCACAACCCAAAAGAATACAATGGCTACAAGGCCTATTGGACGGACGGTTCGCAGGTAGTGGCCCCGCACGACACCAACATTATCAATGAGGTAAATGCGATCCAGTCGATCGATGAGGTGAAATTTGACGGCGACAGCTCGAAGATTACTAAAATCGGTGCTGATGTGGACAAAAAATACATTGACCATATCCTGTCGCTTTCTATCTCGAAAGGGGCTTTGGAGCGCCAGAAAGGTCTGAAAATCGTTTACACACCTCTGCACGGAACCGGTGTGACATTGGTGCCGCAGTTGCTGGCCAAAATGGGTTTCGAAGCGGTAACAGTGATTGAGGAGCAGGCCGAGCCGAAAGGTAATGGACAGTTCCCGACGGTGGTGTATCCAAACCCGGAAGAAAGCGAAGCGATGTCCAAGGCCGTTGACAAGGCGAAGGAAATCGACGCTGACCTGGTAATGGGTACCGATCCCGACTCCGACCGCGTAGGGATTGCAGTTAAAAACCACCACGGCGAAATCCAGCTGCTGAATGGTAACCAGACGGCCAGCGTGCTCATTTACTATCTCCTGAATGCGTGGAAGGACGCAGGCAAGCTGACGGGTACCCAGTTCGTTTGCAAAACCATCGTGACGACCGACCTGATCGATAAAATGGCAGCTGCGTATGGTGTGAAGTGCTACAACACGCTGACAGGTTTCAAATACATCGCGCAGGTAATCCGCGAGAAAGAAGGTCTGGAGCAGTTTATCGGAGGTGGTGAGGAAAGTTACGGCTATCTGATTGGCGACGCAGTTCGCGACAAAGATGCAATTGCCTCCTGCGCCATGATCGCCGAGCTGACTGCCTATGCGAAGGACAAAGGCCTGAGCCTGTTCGATATGCTGATGGAGATCTACAAGCAGTTTGGATTTTATTATGAAGGACTGATCTCCCTGACGAAAAAAGGGAAATCGGGCGCGGACGAAATCCAGCAGATGATGGCCGGTTTTCGCGCCAACCCTCCCAAGACCATCGCGGGATCAGCAGTAGTGAGAATGGATGACTATAAAGCATTGACGACCACCGATTTCAAGACCGGTACTACGACGGCTATTCCGTCCGGTGAAATGGGTATCGAATCATCGAATGTTTTGCAGTTCTTTACCGAAGACGGTACGAAATTCACCTGCCGCCCATCCGGTACCGAGCCGAAGATCAAGTTCTATGTCGGTGTGCGTGCCGCGCTGGAAAGGAATGAGGATTTCGACAGCGTTTATGCTTCTTTGAAAGAGAAAGTGAAGGCGATCGGGGAGGAGCTGAATCTGAAATAGAACTTCAAGGTGAGATACAAGGCGAAGGCGGCTCCAATGAGCCGCCTTCTTTATTTGGTGTAAATAATATAATATTTCTTACCACCCTTTTCCTCAATCACGTTCACCTTTTCGACCTGGTCTATGGGTATCTCGTTCAGCTCGTTGCGGGTTGCTGGTTGGGTATTGAGATAGAATTCAGAATTGTCCAACTTGTAAGCGACTTTTAGTGTATTCTGCAATGATTTGCCAATTCCCTGTAGCTCAAAAAGCTTATCTGAAAGCATTCGTTGAGGGTAGCCGGACGTAGCGCATGGTCCTTTGAGTTGATGTACAAGTTTATATTCAAAGTAGGCGACTTCATTTTTCTTCTTGATCATCGTGGCCTTCTCGTAATCTTCATTTAGCTCATTGGCAAGCGGTGCCGGCGGAAGCTGCCCCATCCCGAGTCCTTTTTGAAGTATATAACCTGAATAGCCTTTTGTTGGACTGAAATCATCGTCTCCGGCGCGGGAACCGGAGCCGGAAGAACCATTACCACTACTTCGGGTCATGACAGAAACCGAAGTGATGAATTTTTGCAAAGGATCATATTGCAACTTATTGACCGCGAGTTCCGCCCCAAATTTGTGGACAACTTCCCGGACCACATTAATATCGTCCCAATTCATCATTGGGGTAATAGCCCAGTACAATGTATCATTACGGATAAGCACACCTTTCACTCTCTTTTCCTGTTCCTGATTGATTTGGGTAGTATCCGAAAGTAACAGATTGGCTTTCGGATCCGGCTTTACTTCGGATCCGGCCGCTTTCTGTTCAGCCTCATCGGGTATTTCCATGGTCCTTACCTCAGGCATTATGACTTCATTAACCAGCGGCTTTACAAACGGCCTCATTTCCGGCGGAGCCATCGCCACAAGTCGTTCCCTAAATGGCGCTACGAATGCTGAGGAAATATAGATCAATGCAAGTACAGCCAGATATTTTCCCCAAACCCAATAATGCGAAGGTTTCCGGTTCATCATTTTGATGCGTTTTTTAAGCAGGGATTGGGCAAATGAACTGGTGAGCGGCAGTTCACGGGTTCTCATCACTGCATTAAGGAGGTCGTACTGGTACCTTTTTTTCTCAAATCCCGAATTCAGAACGGCTTTATCGGCAAGGTATTCGAGATTGGCCTGTACCAGCCGGCGGTGGTACCATGCGAATGGGTTGAACCACAATAGGATCCGCTGTATTTCGCTAATCAATAAGTCGATGCTGTGATGCTGCTTTACGTGTTCGGCCTCATGCGCGAGAATATGACCGAGCTCTCCGGCGGAATACCGGCTGGGATTGTAAACGATCCACCGGAAAAATGAGAAAGGCGATACAGTTTCAGGATTGCTGACCAGCACAACACCGTCAGATCTCCGCCGACGATCAGACCCGACAATAATACTGCCTAAGTTGGTTAGCTGAGTTAAGAATCGCACTGCTACAATAAGCAATCCGGCCAGGTAGCCTATCAGAAGCCAGTTTGCGAGAGCGGGGTCCTTACCAGTGGCAAGCGGTGCGGAAGCCACGGAACGTGCTGGAATTAATGAGACCGGAGCAGATATCGGAATATTCGTTCTGATCTCCGGCAGCGTCTGATGAAACTGCCGTTGTACTTCGACAGGCCCCCAGTCGGGCAAAGGAGTAAACGGCAGCAGCCATGCTACGGTTACATTAAACCAGAGGAGCACCCGGTTAAGTTTTGAAAATGTTTCGAACTGGATCAGCCAGCGGTAGGCTAGCGTCAGTGTCGCCAATACCAGGCTTACTTTTAGTAGGTAAGGGAACAGCATAAGTTGGCGGGTTAATGGGGTTGAACGTCGATTGATTATTCTCCTTCTTCAATCATTCTGATAATCTCCCGCAGATCGTCGGGCGTTACCTTTTCCTGTCGGGCAAAATAAGCGACCAGATCCTTGTACGAATCATTGAAGTATCCTCCAACGACCTTGTTCAGCACGAAGTGGTTCTGATAATCTTCTTTGCTGACGCTCGGGAAATATTCATAAGTGTTTCCGAATTGCCGGTGCGATACATACCCCTTTTCTTCCAGGTTGCGGATAACGGTCGAAACGGTATTGTAATGCAGTTTGGGTTCGGCGAAATGGGGCAGCATGTCTTTGATAAAGGCACTCTGCATGTCCCAAAGCACGCGCATTACTTCTTCTTCCTTGTTGGTGAGCTTGTCAAGTTCCATGATCCAAACATATAAACTATTTTTATAGTTAACAAACTATTTTTCTAGTAGTATTGATTTTTTTATTTGTGATTGGATTAATAGCGGGACTGTAACAGGCTTGTAATTGACCGGTAGCTAATCTGCATGTTACCTTTTGTTGTCTTAATGGGGTATTTACTGATACTTTTTGAAGAAGGAATTGTAAATTACATGGTATGTATAAACAATGCCTAACTATTTATGATGAAAAAACTACTTCACAACAACTTGATGTTGCTGTGCCTGTTGGCAGTATTCTGCTGGAATGTCGCCCAGGCGCAAGATGGGTCGGTGGCCGGTAAAGTCACGGACAAGGACGGAATTGAAATTCCTGGCGTAAGTGTGAGCGCCAAGGGTACATCCCATGGAACTTTGACCGATGCGAATGGAAAGTATTCAATTTATGTTACGCCGGGTACGGTGCTCGTTTTCAGCTTCATCGGTTTTAAAAAGCAGGAGATAACCCGCGGAGGCGAGAGCATGCTGAATGTGCAAATGGAAGCCGACGTAGCAATGCTTGACGAGGTGGTGGTAACCGCGTTGGGGCAAACGCAGGAAAAGCGCGCTATCGGTTATTCCGTCCAGTCAATTAAAGCGGACGAGATCAGGGAATCCGGTAATCCCAATATGGTGGGCGCATTGCAGGGAAAAGTGGCCGGAGCAGTCATCACGGGCTCCGGCGGCGCTCCCGGTGCGGGTGTCAACATCATTCTGCGAGGTGTCACTTCGCTCAGCGGGAGCGCGGATAATCAGCCCCTTTTTGTCGTGGACGGTATTATCATCAGTAATTCCACCACAGCTGGCAATCCATTGCCGAGTGCCGGTTCCGCGTCGCCGGGAGCCTCGGAACAATTTGCGAACACCAATCGTGCGGCGGACATTAATCCGGATGATATCGAAAGTATTTCGGTACTGAAAGGCCCTGCTGCAACAGCCTTGTATGGCTTACGCGCCTCCAACGGGGCCATCATCATCACTACAAAACGAGGCAAATCTGGTAAACTGAACGTGTCGGTGTCATTGTCGGGAGGGGTGGACGTGCTTGGGAAATCGCCTGATATCCAGGAACGTTTTATTCAGGGCCGGTTTGGTGAATTTATTTCACCTACCGAAGTACGCCAGCGGACGCCGTATCAGTCCTTTGGGCCGTCTGTTATCGGCAACACAACCGACCGCATCTATGACAATTTCCGGGGTTTTTACCAAACGGGCTTCCGAACCAACAACAGCATCACGCTCACAAAGGGAAGCGAAAAAGGAAACATCTACTTTTCCGCCGGTCATAACTATCAGCAAGGCATTGTCCCAACCACCAATTTCGAACGGACCTCCGGTAAAATTGCCGGTACTTACAATTTGACGAAACGAGTTTCGCTGTCCGGCTCCTTCAATTACATCCATTCGGGCGGAAAGCGCCCTCCTGCCGGCGATAAATCGGTTTTTAGCGCTTTGTCATACTGGCCGAATACGTATGATGTCAATGATTACCTGAACCCCGACGGCTCCTATAAAAACCTGCTGCCGGGTTTCACCGATAACCCGCGCTACCTGGTTGAAAAAAGTCCCAGGATCGATGCGGTGAACCGTTTCATCGCGGACGTGACATTGAATTATCATATAACCGATTGGCTAACCGCCAAGTATCAGATCACAATGGACGCATTCAATGAACGCCGGAAACGGCAGGTGGACAGTACATTCGATGTTGGAACGGCGGTGAAAGGGTTTTTGATCAAAGAAAATATCAATTATCGCGAAATCAATTCCAACCTGTACCTGACCGCTTCCAAACAGTTCAACGAGAATTGGAGCGGTTCGCTGATGGTCGGAAATTCGGTGGTAGGGAGCAAACGGCCTGATAGTTACTATGAACGAGGAGAAGGTTGGAAAGCCCCGTTCGATGACGAAATCAGCAGCTACCGCAACCAGCAGAAGCGTTTCTATTCGCCATTAGAGTACCGCATTGTAAGTTTCTTTGCAGATGCCAAGCTCAGTTACAAGGAAATGCTATACCTGAATGCGACGGGCCGGAACGATATTGTTTCAACCTTGCCCAAGGCCAACAACTCGTTTTTCTATCCGTCGTTCAGCGCAGGGTATATTTTTACCGAAAGCTTACCTAAGAACAACATCCTGTCATATGGTAAGCTTCGCGCGTCGTGGGCACAGGTGGGTAAAGGCACCGACCCGTACGTGATCGGCGTGTATTATGAACTGACGGACAATTTTCCGTTTGGCAATACAGTGCCGGGGTACGTCCGGCGGTCAACGACAGCTGCTGATAATCTGAAGCCGGAACGGACCACATCTATCGAATTGGGTACCGAGTTACGCTTTTTCAGGAATCGCCTCATGCTCGATGCGACGTATTTTACGATGGATAGCAAAGACCAGATCGTGCGTGCCCCGGTGTCGAATGTCTCGGGTTATTCTTTTTATTATACCAACATCGGTTTGATACGGAACAAGGGCGTGGAGTTGCTGGCTTCGTTCAAGCCGGTGCATACGTCGCGTTTCAGCTGGGACCTCTCTTTGAATTTTACCAAAATGTCGGGCAAAGTAGTGGAAATGCCAGATGAGCTCGAAGAAATAGCCTATTTCGATAATGGTAGCCGCGGGGTGTTGAAAGTGCGGGAAGGCAGTAAAGTAGGGGAGCTGTGGGGCCTCGATTATTTGCGTGCTCCGGATGGTCAAATGCTGATTCAGTCCAACGGCTTTCCGCTGACCAGCCTCGTCACTACCCCCTATGGCAATGCATTGCCGGATTGGACGGCCGGATTGACCAATTCATTCAATTACCGGGGCCTGGGCCTGTCTTTTCTGCTGGAATGGA
This sequence comes from Dyadobacter ginsengisoli DSM 21015, assembly GCF_059568735.1. Classification (NCBI taxonomy): domain Bacteria; kingdom Pseudomonadati; phylum Bacteroidota; class Cytophagia; order Cytophagales; family Spirosomataceae; genus Dyadobacter; species Dyadobacter ginsengisoli. Next base: position 33,142 of record NZ_JCANTY010000003.1, on the reverse strand, counting down.
GGAAGGGAGGCGACGTGGTAGATCTGGGCGAGCGTAATGCGTTCCGTTCAGGTTCCATCGAAATTACCGGCCGGCGATACGAACAGGTCGTTTTCAAAGGAGTTGTAGAACAAAAATCAGCGGATGGCAGCGTCACCTATGTTCCCAATAAGAAGGCGGTTGTGTTGGACGATGCATTCTACAATCCGTCTACGGCGCGCTATATGGGTAATTCGGCGGAGTTCAATATACAGGATGGCTCCTGGTTCAGATTGCGGACGGTAACTCTTTCTTATGCTATTCCCAAAGCTGCATTGGCTAAAACGGTATTCAAGAATGGCGTTCGGTTTAGTTTCACCGGTACCAACCTGTTCCTGAACACACGATTCAGGGGCTACGACCCGGAAGCGCTCACATTCGGCTCCGGTACCAACCTCATTGGTTTTGTAGGCCGGAACAATCCGGCAACGCGGAGTTTTCAACTGGGTATCAATGCTAATTTTTAGAAACTATGAAAAATATCAGACAAATATTCAGATTGACCTCACTTTGCATCGCAGCGTTGCTGACGACGTCCTGCGAGAAATTTCTCGATGTCAACACCGACGAAACATTGAAAGGCGACGCCACCATGCAGGAATTGTTGTCAACAGCCGAATTCTATACGGCGGAGGCAAGTTATCAGCAAGCCTACGTAGCCTGTCAGTACGCCCAGCAGCTGGGCAGTGCATTGGGATCGAATGGTATTGATACCTATGCGGAGACTGACAATACGCTTGGATGGTCGAATTTGTACCTCTATGCATTTCCGCAACTCAATACGATCATTAAGAAAGGACAGGAAGAGGGTGCCCCGGCTTATGTAGGTGTGGCCAAGGTGCTGATGGCCTATAATCTTGGTATCGCGACCGTCAATTGGGAGAATGTACCTTACACGCAGGCGGATCAGAAAAACTTCTCGCCCGCGTATGATACCCAGGAGCAGGTCTATGCGACCATTCTGCGTCTGCTCGACGAAGCCGTCACTGAACTTGGCGGCAATACCGGGCAAAAGCCGGCCACCGATGATCTGGTATACAATGGTGATCTGGGCAAATGGACGCGGTTGGCGCATTCGTTAAGGGCCCGGTACAATATGCATGCGTCGGTGAAGAAACCACAACAGGCCGCAGAGGCTGCATTGACATCCATTCCGAATGGGATGAAGGGCAATGAGGATGATTTTCAGCTCCAGTACAATTCCAAAAACCTGAGCCCCTGGCACAGCCGTGTGGCAATTCCGAATACGACGGGCAATCTTTCGGTCACTTTTACCAATACAATCGTAGACCTGATGAACGGGACTACGCAGGGGGTGATCGATCCCCGCCTGTCGAAAGTGATCGGGTTGAAAGGAAGTCAGACGGTTTACGCCGGGGTTACCCCTGGAACAGGGAGCGGCTCTACGGTGGATCTGAATGCCAAAGCCTGGCACTCGAACGTGAATTCACCGCTGGTCATGATGACCTATTCCGAGTTGAAAGCGATCGAAGCCGAGGCAAGATTTATTCTGAATGGAGGCACTGCCGGCACCACCGCCGAAGGCTATGCGGCCTACCAGCAAATGATATCGGCCAATATGAAAAAAGTGGGTGTGGCCGAAGGCGATATTGACACTTTTCTGAAAGACAACAAGATCAACGTCGGTGCGTCCAAGCTCACCATGAAGCATATCATCACCGAAAAATTCAAGTCGATGCTGCTGATCGGTGACATCTGGACAGACATCCGCAAATACGACTATCTGGACTTCCCCGTGCCAGCGAATGTCAATCCCGATTTGCAGGGGAAACGCATTCAACGCATGAAATATCCCGACTCGGAACAGACGAGGAATTCAAAGGCCGTGCTGGCGAATCAGAAAGATCCTGGAACGATCATGTGGCTGATGAGCAAATAGTTTTCCATTGATAAAACTGAAATAATATGAAACGCATTTTGAAATATATGTTTGCCTTTGTCGCGTCCATGGTACTCCTGACAGGGTGTTACGAAGAACCCGATCTGTTCGATGACCTGCTGGTCAGTAACGGCAAGGTCGCGCAGATCGCCGTGGTGTGGCTCGGGGATACGAAGGTTTACAATGCCGCGGGCGTTTTGCAGCCCGGCATTACCGTCGACTCGCTGAGTGCGGTGAACGTCAATGTGGAGTACACGTCCGAGATTCCGGTGAAAGAGTTCAAAATCTACTCTTCGCCGACCAGCTCCGGCACACAGACGCTCATCGCGACCCTGGCCGCCGGTGCTCAGAAATATGATCCTGAACTCCGCAATTATGTAGTGAAGGTGCCCATTACCGCGCCAAAAGGAAAGAATGTGACCACCGTGATTTTCGCGGAGGTGATCGCGGATAACGGACTGGCTTCCTCGCAGCGAAATGTTACATTAAAAACAAAGCCGTGAGAGGAAGGAAGGATGTGCAACATTAATCCAACAATTGAGGTATCAGTTCAAAAGTTTACAAACTCCTCATTTATCTTTGAGGATTAAAGCTTTGAAACTCTTGAAACGCCCGATTTTGAATTTTTGCAGCACATCCTTCAATCGTTGCCTGCTTTTTCTGGTTTTTGCACTCATGGCCTGCACGGAAATCTACGCACAGGGTGGGTCGGTTACGCTTACGGGTAAGGTTACGGATGAAAAGACTGGCAAGCCATTGCCATTTGCCAATGTCTTTATCAATAATTCGACTATCGGTACCAATTCCGATGAAAATGGTAATTACAGGCTGCCTAACCTGGCCGTTGGAAATCTCGAACTGGTGGTATCCTTCCTCGGCTATGAAACTGTCAAACAAACGCTTCGGTTTGAACAGCCGGGCAATAAAACCGTAGTATTCAAGCTGCGGGAAGGCCAGGAGCTCAAAGGCGTGACTGTGTACGCCAGAAAGAACAAAAAGAGGGAGAAGCACCTGAAAATCATCACGCGCGAGCTATTGGGTAAAAGCAAGTTTAGCAAGTTGTGTAAAATCACAAACCCCGAAGTATTGAGAATTTCCGAAGATGACGACGGGCATTTGGGAGCTCAGACCATCAAACCACTGATCATAGAAAATTATGCATTGGGCTACCGCATTCACCAGGACCTTGATGATTTCGACTATTTCAACGGAAAAGTTTACTACGGAGGGAGCACCCGTTTCGAACTGCTGGAACCGAAAGACGAAACACAGCGCAAGCAGTGGCGGGCTAACCAGAAAACAGCCTATCAAGGGTCGTTGAAACACCTGTTGGCCAGCATTGTAGCTGATAGCGTGCAGGAGCAGGGTTTTAAGATATACCAGGTCATCCCGGATTCAATGAGGATGTTCAAATCCGTACGGACCGTGAATGGCTACAACACCATTTCGAATCACCTGCATAACCGTATTGAGGCTATTCGCGGAATGCGGCTTGTAAGGCCGGGCGAACTGCCCAACGAGCGGTTGGTTGTGTCGCTGACGCAGCTGGAAGTGTTCAACACGAAGAAAGGCGGCCGATCACCGTATTCGGATATGCCCTATGCTTACACACAGATCACGCTCCCGCAAGGTTATATGGTCATCACGCCACAAGGTTGGGTAGTGATGCCAATGGGTTTTGAAATTGCCGGAGACCTCGGTAATGACCGCTTTTCATCCCTTTTGCCGGCAGACTGGAAACGCGATGAATGATCTCGGGTCGAGTAGTTTAGCGGTTTGTTTCTGGAATAAAGGATAACTAGGGATTCCAGATCTGTTTTAAAATTGAAATCTACCGAAAACCCAGGCAGGGCTTAAAGAACAGGGCCCGCCATTTACTCACATCCGGAACCCTGCATACCCTGGATGAAGAACACCATGATATTCGGCCACCTGCCTGCATCAATGTCGCGTATAAGGTTATGCGTTGCGTCCCGACGCCTCCTCTACTGGTGCAATATTTCCTGATAAGCTCTTTTCCTTTGCTGCGACCGTATACTCTTAAACGGATTCCAAAGTAGCCTAAATGACTTGATTCTTTCCCCGCAGGGACATTCCTGACAGCGGAATGCCGCCAATCATAATATCGTATAGTATTGTGGATTGAGAAAGCGCGATTCAAAAAGTGATTGTTGTCACTATTTGAGACTTTTGGTAACATTATTTTAGCTATTTATGGTACTATTCTGTCAAAAAATAAAAATGAGTAAATTATTAAGATAATTATTTGCTTAAATAATGATAAATTTGATATGCCTAATGAATTATTAACCTAGCTAAAAATTATGAAAAGAATCTACAAAAATCCCCGGCGGATTTTGCTTGTTTCTCTCCTCCTCTTTTTAACGATCCAAGTTTCGATGGCGCAAGAGCGAAGGGTAACAGGTGTGGTCATAGACCCCGCAGGCACAGGAATTCCGGGAGCAACCATTCTCGTCAAAGGCACACAGATCGGTGCAAATACCGATGCGGAGGGTAGGTTTGCTGTCAATGCAAGATCAGACAGAGATGTTCTCGTGGTGAGCTTCGTGGGTTACAAAACCCAGGAGATCATCGTCGGTAACAAGACCGTGATCGAAGTGAAAATGGAGGACGACGTGGCGGCGCTGGAAGAGGTGGTCGTGACCGGTTATACTACCGATAAGCGTCGCGAAACGTCCGGTTCGGTAGCCCTGGTAAAATCCAAGGATCTGACGGCAGTTCCTTCGGGTAATGTGGAGCAACAGTTACAAGGACGTGTTGCCGGAGTTACTGTAATTACCAACGGGCAGCCCGGTACCAATAGCCAGATCCGTGTTCGCGGATTCGGGTCTTTCGAGGCCAACGAGCCATTGTATATCGTGGATGGGGTACCGGTGGGGTCTACGGACTTTCTCAACCCGGATGATATCGACCAGACCACAGTCCTGAAAGATGCAGCCGCGGCATCCATCTATGGAGCCCGTGCCGCAGCGGGTGTGGTTGTTTATACCACGAAAAAAGGTACGCGGAACAGGAAACTGAGTGTTACCTATGACGGCCTGGTCGGTTTTACAACACCCGGAAGCGGTCAGAAAATGATGAACCCCACGGATTTTGCTGACTGGACATGGAATGCATTCCGCAATTCAGGCTGGAAAGTGGGCGATAAGACATGGACTCATCCGCAATTTGGAACGGGCGCGAGTCCTGTCATTCCGGATTATCTGATGGTAGGCGGATCCTATGGCGTTACCGGCACGGTCGACCTGGAGGCGGAAAGAAAGAAGTACAATGTCGATCCTACCGCTGGAACGGTTTATCAGGTCATGAAGGCCAATAAAGAAGGTACGGACTGGTATGACGCGATCACCCGGGTTGCACCTGTGACCAGGCATTCACTTGGATTTTCAGGCGGTGGTGAAAATGGCCGTTACTTTGTCGGGTTGGGTTTACAGGATCAGCAGGGTATCCTTTTGAATAACAGCTTCAAACGTTACTCATTCCGTGTCAATACCGAATTCAATATCCTCAAAAATCTCCGGTTCGGAGAAAATATACAAGGAACTTACCGGCAGGTGCTCGGTATCGGGGGCGCCAATAACGGGCAGGGGGTTGCCAATGATGAAAACGATATTCTGAGCGCGTTCCGGATGCCATCGATCATTCCGGTTTATGATGTGTTTGGCGGATATGCGGGAACCGCGGCCAAAGGGTTCAATAACCCCAGGAATCCGGTGGCAACCCGCGACGGGATGAAAAACAACAATGCCTTTAATGCCAATGGCTTTGGTAACTTCTATCTGGAATATGATCCGATTGAAAACCTGACATTACGGTCGAGTGTCGGTGGGCAGTACAACAACTACACCTACTGGAATTATTCACGCCGTCAGTATGAAAACTCCGAGAACAACTCGGCCGTTGGATATGGCGAAGGTTCGGGTTACCGCTTTGCGTGGAGCTTTACCAATACCGCACAATACCGCAAGACTTTCGGTTTACATAATGTCGACGTCCTGGTGGGGCAGGAAGCTTTGAACACCGGTAAAAGCAGGGATCTACAGGCATCCGGTCTCAACCCGTTCTCGAATGATATCAACTACGTGAACATGTCCAATGTGTCATCGAAAGTGGTAAATAGCCAGCTGAACAACGGGGTGACGTTTTACTCGCTCTTCGGCCGGTTGAATTACATTTTCAATGATAAATACATTATCTCCGGTGTATTGCGCCGCGATGGTTCGTCGCGCTTTGGTGCGGCCAACCGTTATGGGGTTTTCCCGGCGGTCTCGGTGGCCTGGCGTGTCACTTCTGAAAGTTTCATGAAAAATCTGACTTTCCTGAGCGACCTGAAAATCAGAGGGGGCTACGGAACGATGGGGAACTCCAATGCCGTCCGTCCGGACAATCAATACAGCCTCTATTCCGCGGGAATCGGATCGTCGGCTTATGACATTACGGGTTCCAACACAAGCGCAGCGGAAGGGTACTATCGTAGCAAACTGGGCAATGCGGAGGCGAAGTGGGAAACCAGTGTTACGAAAAACATCGGTTTCGACGCGACCTTATTCAACGGTAAACTGGACGTGATCCTTGATCTGTGGCAGAAAGACTCCAAAGACCTGTTGTTCCAGAAAGGAGTACCCGCTGTGGTAGGCCCCGGTGCAACACCTCCTTATGTGAATGCAGGTACCATTACCAATAAGGGTATCGACTTTCAGATCATCACAAAAGGGAAGGCGGGCGACAAACTGGGCTACGAGCTAAATGTAACTGGTAGTGTGCTGAGAAACGAAATCGGCGACTTGGGCGGCGACAAGTACCTGTCGGGCATCAACCCTGGTTACCGGGGCCTTCAGCCGATCCGCAATCAACTGGGATATTCGCTTTCCGCATTCTATGGCTACAATGTAACCGGCCTCTTCCAGACCCAGGAAGAAGTTGACCGTGCACCTGCGCAGGATGGCAAAGGTATTGGCCGCTTCCGGTATGAAGACGTCAATGGCGATAACCTGATCAATGCAGATGACCGTAAATATCTGGGAAGTCCGGTTCCTAAATTCACCGGCGGCCTGAACTTGAAACTGACCTACCTGAACTTCGAGGTGGAAACCTACATGTATACCTCCGTGGGTAACAAGATTTTCAATGCATCGAAATGGTTTACAGATTTTTATCCATCGTTTGCGGGTGCAGCCATCAGCGAAAGGGTGAAAGACTCCTGGTCACCTTCCAACACCGGTGCCACCATCCCGATCTTTGAAAGTGCTTCCAACTTTAGCACGAATACCCAGGCTAACTCATTTTATGTAGAAAACGGCAACTATGTAAGAATGCAGAATATCTCTCTGGGTTATAACCTGCCCAAAACGCTGCTGTCGAAGTTGAAAATGCAAAAACTGAGGATCTATGCTTCGGCCAACAACATTTTCACTATTTCGAAATACCAGGGACTCGATCCGGGTGTAGGCGGTAACGCAGATACGCAATTTGGGATTGATGTAGGTAACTATCCTGTAACCAGAAGCTGGGTCTTCGGTCTCAACCTGGGTTTCTGACCGGTGGTTTGACAGGACATTTCTACATTACTGAATCATAAATATTCTGACTGATGAAAAAGATATTCTCCAATAGTATGGCGGTCATCACCGTACTAATGACATTATTCTTCTCCTGTAAAGAGAGCTTTCTGGAAAAGCCGGCGACGGGTGCAGTGAGTGAAGAGCTGCTGACCTCTACCAAAGGACTGGAAGGAGCGTTGATCTCGGTATACGGGCAGATCAACGGCAAAGGTGCCGGAGGCCGGATGGCCAGTCCAAGTAACTGGGTGTGGGGCAGTATTCGCGGTGGCGATGCCAATAAAGGTACCGATCCCGGTGATTTCAGCGACATCAACCCGATCCAGCGTTACGAATACCAGAGTACACAGGGTGTGATTCTCGATAAATGGAATGGTAACTACGAAGGCGTCGCCCGGGCCAATGCCGTATTGCGGCTGGTAGCCAAAGCGGATCCGGATGTTACAGATGCTACCAAGACACGCATCACGGCCGAGTCGCGGTTTCTGAGAGGGCACTATTATTTCGAACTGAAAAGGGCATTCGGCAATACGCCCTATGTCGATGAAACGGTGGATTACGGCTCGGGTATAGAGAAAGTGAAGAACGACGCTGATCTCTGGCCTAAGATTGAGGCGGATTTCAAATTTGCCTATGACAACCTGCCCGTTACCCAGGATGCTGTAGGTAGGGCCAATAAATGGGCTGCCGCGACTTATCTGGCAAAAACCTATTTGTTTCAAAAGAAATTTGCAGAAGCAAAGGGGCTTTTTGATCTGATCATTGCCAATGGGCAAACAACCAATGGTAAGAAGTACGGATTGGTACCCAAATATGCAGATGTATTCCGGGCATCCAATGATAACAACCAGGAGTCGGTGTTTGCAGTACAGGCGGCTGCGAATACGGGTAGTGTGAATAATGCCAACCCTGAATTCGATTTGAACTGGCCGTATAATACCGGCGCGAATGGACCTGGCAACTGCTGTGGATTTTTTCAGCCTAGCTTTGAAATGGTTAATTCACACCGGACCAATTCGAATGGCCTGCCGTTGCTGGACGGCTCCTACAATACGGCTGCTAATGCTGTTGTGACCGATATGGGCTTGCTTTCCAAGGACAAGTTCACGCCGGATGCTGGTAATCTGGACCCACGTCTGGATCATTCGGTGGGTCGTCGGGGCATCCCGTTCCTGGATTGGATCGATCACCCGGGTGCCGACTGGATTCGTAACCAGGCGAATGGCGGCCCGTACAGCCCCAAGAAATTTGCATACTACAAAACCGACGTGGGCTCATTACAGGACAACAGCTCCTGGACCCCTGGTTATACTGCCATCAACTATGCGGTGATCCGTTTCGCCGACGTGCTGTTGATGGCTGCCGAAGCGGAAGTGGAAGCAGGAACACTGGAAAAAGCGCGTGAATATGTGAATATGGTCCGTACGAGGGCGGCTAATCCGGATGGCTTTGTCATGAAGAACGGTGCCCCCGCAGCCAAATACGTGATCAGTACTTATAAAACAGCCTGGACGGATAAGGAGGTAGCGCGGGCTGCTGTGCGTTTCGAGAGAAAGCTCGAATTGAACCTGGAAGGGCATCGGTTTTTTGATCTGGTTCGCTGGGGAGTAGCAGACAAAGAACTCAACGCTTATCTGACCTATGAGGCTGCCAGATTGACAGGTGCGCTGGGTACAGCGAAGTTTACGGCCAAATACGAGCTCTTGCCGATTCCACAAGGACAAATAGATCTTCAGGGCGCTGATGTGCTCAAACAGAACCCTGGTTTCTGATTTTTTAATCTAACTAAATCGGAGGAGATGGTATGTATTTACCATCTCCTTTTCTTAATTTCGAAATATCCCGTTTCTATCATTTTATTGCACCTGACTAATGTTCGCTAAGCACCTCATTCCGGCTTTTGCGGCGGTATTGCTGCTGGTATCCTGCAAGAAAGAGCTTAAAATTTTTACGGAATTGCCTGTGGATGAAACAGGCATCCGGTTTGCTAATCGGATTGCGGAAAATGATACGATGAATATTCTGGCATTCGAATATGTGTACAACGGAGGAGGAGTTGCATTGGGCGATTTTAACAACGATAGCCTTCCTGATGTCTACTTTACAGGCAATACGACCTCCAATAAGCTGTATCTGAACAAGGGGGATTTCAAGTTTGAAGATGTTACGGAAAAAGCGGGCGTCGCGCCGAGCAACAAATGGTCGACCGGAGTCGCACTGGTGGATATTAATAATGATAATCTGCTCGACATATATGTATGCGCGTCAGTACGCAAGGTACCGCAGGAGCGCGAAAATCTGTTGTATGTCAACCAGGGGCTGGACGCGAACAAAGTGCCGGTTTTCAAGGAAATGGCGAAAGCATATGGTATCGCAGACACTACACACACCACCAATGCGGCATTTTTTGATTACGATAACGATGGCGACCTCGACCTGTTCCTGATCGTCAATGAAATGGATGACAATAACTTTCCGAATAAATACCATAAAAAAATTGTCGACGGATCGTCGCGCAGGACCGACAGGCTTTACCGGAACGATTGGGACGCAAAGCTCAATCATCCCGTTTTTACAAATGTGTCCAGGGAGGCGGGCATTCTGATCGAAGGGTACAGCCTCGGGATCAACGTCACGGATGTGAATCAGGACGGCTGGAAGGACGTGTACATTACTAATGACTATCTGACCAATGACCTGCTGTACATCAACAATGGGAATGGCACCTTTACGGACAAGGCGCCGGATTATTTTAAACACACTTCTCATTCCGCGATGGGCAATGACGTGGCAGATATCAATAATGACGGACTCGTGGACGTAGTGGCAGTGGATATGATGCCTGCTACCAACCGACGAAAAAAAATGATGACACCGGCGAACAGCTATGTCACTTATCAGAACAACGAACTGTTTGGCTATCAATACCAGGTAGCCCGCAATACCTTGCAATTGAACCAGGGAGGAATTAATGGGAAAGCCAACACCCCGGTATTCAGTGAAATCGGACTGCTTAGCGGAGTGGCCGAAACCGACTGGAGCTGGACGCCGATGGTGACCGACTTCGACAACGACGGATTGCGTGATATCATCATTACGAACGGTTTTCCGAGAGACATTACCGATCTCGATTTTATAGCCTACCGGAATGAAGTTTCGAGCATTATGGCTCCAATGATGATGCTGGACTACATTCCGAGCGTGAGGGTCAGGAACTTCGCATTCAGAAACAAGGGAGATCTGACTTTTGAAGATGTTTCCGATTCGTGGGGGATCGAAACACCGGGGTTTTCCAACGGGGCTGCGTATGCCGATCTGGATAATGATGGCGACCTCGACTACATCGTCAATAATATCAATGACTCAGCCGCTGTCTACCGCAACAACAGTATCCAGATCAAGCCGGCCGAAAGCAATTATCTTCGCATTGCGTTTAATGGGGAGCGTTATAACCGGGCCGGTATCGGTGCCATCGCGGAAATCACTTATTCCGACGGGAAGAAACAGGTCGCCGAAAATTCTCCTTATCGGGGCTACCTTTCGACCGTGGAGCCATTTGTCCATTTTGGTTTGGGGCGGGAGCAGAACATTCAACAGGTAAAAGTCACATGGCCCGGTGGCAAGAGCCAGGTTCTGAAAAATATCAAAGCCAACCAGATGCTTGTGGTTAAGGAGAAGGAAGCGGTGGTTCAGCCGGTAATTGTTCCGTCACCGGAAGAGAAGCTGTTTACCGACATTACGAGCGATTTGAATGTGCCTTATCGCCACGAGGAAATGGATATCATTGATTTTAATGTACAGAAATTGCTGCCGCACAAGATGTCGCAATTCGGGCCGGCACTTGCGGCCGGGGATGTGAATGGCGACGGATTAGAGGACGTATTTGTGGGTGGTGCATATCTGCATAAAGGGCGGTTTCTGCTTCAACGGCCGGACGGCAAATTCACCGTTGCAGACCTGCTGCCCGGGGCCGAAGGATTCGAAAAGACTTCGGAGGACATGGGTGTGCTGCTCTTCGATGCCGACCGCGACCTGGATCTGGATCTTTACATCGTCAGCGGCAGTTATGAGTTGCAGGAAGGATCCGACGCATTGAAGAATGCCCTATATCTCAACGACGGAAAGGGGCATTTCGCACGTGATACTGCCGCGTTGCCAGCATTTCTGGTAAACGGCTCCTGTGTAAAAGCCGTCGATTTCGACCGTGACGGTGATCTGGATTTGTTTGTCGGTGGCAGGGTGGAGGCAGGAAAATATCCGAAACCGGTTTCCAGCTATATTTTACGCAACGATTCCAATGGCGTTACGGTACGTTTTTCAAATGTCACGGCACTTGTGGCGCCCGAGCTTGCCGGAATCGGGCTGGTATGTGATGCGCTTTGGACCGACTATGACAATGATGGCTGGACAGACCTTTTGCTCGCCGGAGAATGGATGCCGCTGACTTTCCTGAAAAACGAGAAAGGGAAACTAAAAAAGGTTGTCTCCGGACTGGAAGCCCAAAAAGGGTGGTGGGGGAGCCTTGCCGCGGGCGACTTCGATAACGATGGCGATATGGACTATATCGGCGGAAACCTTGGAATGAATACCCTTAGCAGAGCTTCCGAAAGCCGCCCCGTGAGCGTGTACGCGAAAGATTTTAACAACGATGGCTATTTCGACGCCATCCCGACGGTCTTTTACAGGGCGCAGGACGATACTTACAAAGAGTTTCCCTACAACACACGCGACGACATGGGTAAGCAGGTGATCCAGGTGCGTCAGCGCTTTCAGGAATACGGGAAGTTTGCGGAATCGGGGTTGGGGGAAATATTGAAACCGGAGGAGCTGAAAGACGCATTGCATTTGTCGGCCACGTGGATGAAAAGCAGCTATATCGAGAATCAGGGCGGCGGCAAGTTTGCAATCCGGGAGCTGCCGGTGCAGGCGCAGTTTGCCCCTGTTTTTGGAATGATAGCCGACGATTTCAATCAGGACGGCAACCTGGATCTAATGCTTTCGGGAAATGATTATGGTTCGGAAGTTTCGGTCGGGCGGTATGACGCCATGTACGGACTTGTCCTGACAGGCGACGGCAAGGGCAGTTTCCGTCCGCTCAGGATCTCGGAAAGCGGGTACATGGTCAATGGCAATATGAAGAGCCTGGTACGTCTGGCTTCATCCGACGGTAAATGGCTCTCGGTAACTTCCCAGAACCGGGAACTGCTGCGCTTTCACCGTGCCTCGAAGCCGACGCAAAAAGTGGGGCTCGGCGTCGGTGAAACATCTGTATTGCTGCATTTTAAAAACGGAAAAACGAGGAAAGAGGAACCAGGTTACGGTTCATCGTTTCTCTCGCAATCGAGCCATGCATTGTTTTTGCCTTCCTATGTTGAAAGCGTTACTATACTTGGTTCAAAGGGAAGTAGAAATATACGGGTTATTAATGCCCATTAGAATCCACAGCATAAACTAATTGTTGAGCATGCCATTATCCTTTGCGAAGGCAATAATAGTTTTACCGGTAAATAATTATATTACTTAACCAATAAATATTTGTTTAAATTGAAGTTGGTCGTTTTTATTAAGCATAAATCTAACTAACATGAAAAATTTAAGCCGTTTTCTCCTTATTCTACTCCAGACAGTTTTTATTATTGCTTGTGACAAAAATGTTGATTCTCCTGAAACTGTATTAACACAGTCAAGTAATCGAACTAAAAACTCCTTAAAAATTGCCAGCAATTATGCGTGTGGTGCTTACATGGATGGCTTTTGGGCAACTCCAAACAATTTTCACGTTTACACCGGTTATACGATCGATGTTAGCGCAGAGCCGGTTGGAAGACTTGTTGGTTTGACGGTCACGGTCGATGACGTTCCTAATAGATTTACGGTGAAAGACGAAACGGGCACAACTGTCGCGGCTTCATCTGATATTTATGGAAATGTTAGTGGGTGGCTGGGGCAAGCCAGTTATACCGGTCCCTGGGGGGCGTCTATTAATGCGGCGACGACCGGTACACTCTATTTTTACAAGACATCTGCCAGTTCAAGTTTTACATTAACCGTAGAAACTCAGACAAATGCTACCAATAGTGACCATTGGAGCGCTGCAGTTTATTGTTATAATCCGACAGGTGACCCGATTGGTGGTACAGGATCAACAGGTTGTTCAGCATTTTCATATTGGTTCCCAAATGTTTTTACACCCAATGGGGACGGCAGCAACGATGATTTTAAGTTATTTGATTTGGCACATGGTACTGGATCACTGCAAGCGTCGTCAGTTGAAGTTACCATTTTTAATCGGTGGGGTGCCATTGTATACGGCCCTAAGGTAATTAGTGCTGTAAGTCCGGCATTATTAAATGGAGGTCTAATATTATGGCCTAATAGTTCTGCATCAAGTAATTCCGCTGGTCAATATTATTATTCAACAGTAATGTACAATAGGTGTGGAGGTAAAAGAACCGATAAGGGGTGGCTTGAACTAATAAAATAGATTAGTAACAGCATGAGTAGTCCATCTCGTGCGATTATCGACATTAGAAATAAATGATTTTGGTTAGTTAAAACCAGTATTTGTTAAGCGTTTGTAATCAGAAAAGCCCCCGCAGTTACGTGGGGGCTTTCTTTGTTACCAGCAGGTGCAGCAGTTTCTAGCTTATCGCAATTTCCTGCGCCGGTTTTTCGGAACCGGGGATGATCGGAAGCGTGAGTTGCAGAATGCCGTTGGTGTATTCAGCACGGATGTTTTCAGTATCGACGCTGTCATCGATCATGAACGTCCTTTCGAATGAGGTTTTGCTGAATTCATGCCGGATCCAATTGCGATTTTCGCCCTGATCGTTTTTGAGTTCGTAAGAAATGGTCAGTTCGTGGCCTCTTACATTGACCTTGAAGTCATCTTTGCTGCGGTCGGGTGCAAATACCAGCATTTCATAACTGGCGTCATTTTTGACGATATTGACCGGCACCCTGAAATCGCGCTGAGCTCCGAAATGATTTGCATAATGCTCGTGGCGCATTCCGAAGCCACGACGTCCGAATCTGTTATTACACATGATGTTGATTGGTTTTTAGTTAATGAATGTGGTTAAACTTGTTTGGGATGATATTCAAACCGCTCATACAGGCCCTCGCGCTCGTGAAAGCCATCGTATCGGTTTTGATAATCCGGAAAATAGGGATGATGATGTCTCCATCTCCGGTATGTTCGTCTCCCCCGTATCAGTCTGAAAAAGAGCCCCAGGAACAGGAAGAAGAGAAATGCTTTAAATATCAGAAAGGGGATGGCGAGGAGAAGCATTAACCCCAGAACCCCGGCGGCTGCGATTTTGAAAATTGAAATGAACATGGTCGTTTTATCCGGTTTTGATGAATGATCGCACAGCTGAATGCGTGCACACCTATGCTGACGCGGAAGGACAGGAATTACTTTAAATGCTAACAAAAATAAAACCCGGCTTTCGGACCGGGTTTGAGGTGTGTTACATGTTTTCTGGAGGTTTCCGACGTCTGTTCCACATTTCCTGCCGGAAGCGGGTGCGTTCTTCGTCGGTCATTTTCATCCATTTGCTTTTCCACGCCGCGATACGTTCGAAATCCTCGTGCCCAAATTTATTTCTGAACCGACGCCATTTTTCGCGGGGATCGGGACGTCCCGGCCTCCTGAAATTGCCGAACAGGATCTTGCATAAAACAAATAAACCTACTGCTTGCCAGTAGCTGATCGGGTTGACGTTTGCCACAGCGGGCAGGATCGCATTCCAAAGCCATTGCACAACCGCGCCGAGCAATAGGGCGGCAATCATCACAAAGACAGGCAGTGCTATCTTGTGTCTGTGAGGTCTGTTTCGCGGGTTCATCATGATCGGGCAAATTTAGTAATTTACAAACTCCTGATACACGCTTTCCAGTCGCCCGCGCAGGTGGCGGACGGCATAGCGTTTGCGGGATATTAAAGTTTTGATATTCTCTCCGGTCCGGTCGGCGATTTCCTGGAAGGTTTGGTCTTCCAGCTCGTTCCAGATAAAAACCTGTCTCTGGTTCTCGGGTAGTTCTTCCAATGCGAGCGTAAGCTGTTCCCAGAACAGCTCTTTCAGGTAAGCTGTTTCAGGCGTACGGTCGTCGGCAAGCAGGATATCTTTGAAATGGAACTCCCCGTCTTCGTCTTCATAACCATAGTCTTCGAGTGAGTCCGGTTTCTGTTTGCGATACTTGTCGATAATGCGGTTACGGGCCACACGGTAAAGCCAGCTGCTCATCTGTTCGATCGCCTCGATCTCGGGCACGGTGCTGAGCTGGTACCAGACGTCCTGCAGAATATCCTCCGCGTCCTCGTCGGAATTGACCCGTTGACGGATAAAGCCAAGTAACTGCTTGCCATAGGAAGCGACAGTTTGAATGATATTTGGCTTTTTTTGAGACAAGGAGAATGGAATCGGTTACGAAATGGCAGACGTGCAGGCTCTGAAAATACTTTAAGCATGAAACGATTTTTTGTTACAGCCTACACGAAGACACGCTAAATCAGGAGCCTTCGTGTTAATGAATGCCTTCGTAGCAAAACAGGAGGCAGGTAATGTTAGTTAAAATTATTAGAAAAGTGCAATAATTGTTAATTGTACTTTTCTAATTTAACTGGCAGATTTCAAACGACTTGCTGTACTTTTTCTAGAAACATATAATTATTTCAATATTAATGCGTCACAAGAAAAAGAACTTTTGCGGTTCAGAAATGGGGTTATTGACTTTTAATGACAATGTTAGGTAACTTTGAATCAACAAAACAGCAGAGATCGTAACTGAAAAGCTGGTTTGAGGAAACTTGAAGGCGAGAATGAGTAAATGCCAGAAAAGTACAATTGAAAACATTGAATTAGACATTAAACATTCAAATAAAATGAAAAAGGCAATTTTGACAATCGCAGTTTTGGTGGGAGTATCTGCTGCAAATCTTACAATCGCTGCTGACAAGGCAAAAGAAAACAATGCATCTATCGAGCTTGTTTCGACCGGCGAACTGAAATTTAAACTTTCTCTGGAAACTGTGAAAGAAAGATCTTCTTTGGTGATCAAAGATTACACTGGAACGATCGTTTACAGCACCTCCATCCCTAAGTCGGAAAACTATTCGAAAATTTTCGACCTGTCGAACCTGGCTGATGGAAATTACAGCTTCGTGATCAACAATGGCAGCGAGATTTCTACCAAGCCGTTTGTGATCTCCACAGAAACAAAACGTCAGGTGACAGCAGTTATCAAATAACAACCTGATTGATTTGATATTAAAAAGGCAGTCCGGGATTCCGGGCTGCCTTTGCTTTTACAGGGGCTAATTCAGTAAGTCAGCACCTTTTTCTCTTCACTGCTCTTGAACGCCAGATCGATAACGCGACAAGTGCGCAACACTTCTTCGGGTTTGACAGCCAGCTCGGCGCCATCCACGATCGCGTCGTAAACGTTCTGATAAAATGGCATATAATCGCCCGCCTCGCTTTTGATAATGCCGGTAAATGCTTCGCTGTAAAGTTTTCCCCAGCGATCTTCCGGCTCCACACCCCATGGTTTTTCGGAAGGGAGAATGTTTTTGCGCAAAGTTTCCTCCTGCGGATCGAGTCCACCTTTGATGAATGAACCTTTCGTACCGTGCAGGACATAGCGCAGGTGGTTTTCGTAAACCATCAGACTGGATTTGACGATCACCAGTTTGTCGGCATAGCCCAGGCGAATGTCAAAATAATCATCGATTTCGCTGTTGGGCCTTACAATGCGGATATCGGCAGTAACAGTTTCGGGTTCGCCAAACAGCACCAGAGCCTGGTCTATCAGGTGCGGGCCGAGGTTATAGACATTGCCGCCGACCGGAACGCTTCTTTCTTTCCAAGAACCTTTGGTGGCTTCGCGGAAGCGGTCGTACCGGCATTCATATTCGATCACATCGCCGAGCTTGCCTTCTGCCAAAAGCTTTTGAATGGTCAGGAAGTCGGAATCCCAGCGGCGGTTTTGATAAGCAGTCAGCACGAGCCCTTTTTTCTTTGCCAGTTCGGTCAGTTGCCTGGCTTCTTCTGCGGTAGCGGAAAAGGGTTTTTCGATAACGACGTGTTTGCCGTTTTCCAGAGCGTCCATCGCATATTGGAAGTGGGTATCATTGGGGGTACATACGAAAACCAGGTCGATTGCCTCATCGGCCAGCAATTCGTCTACCGACCGTGCATTGCCAATGGACTGGTCAAACTCCTGTGCCTCGTTTTTGGTCCTTTCGACCACCGTTTTGATCTTAAATCCAGGGTTAGTGCTCAGGAATGGCGAATGAAAATAGCGTCCCGATAAACCGAAACCGATTAAACCGACATTGAGAATTTTTGAAGGCATAGTTTTAAATTTTGCTTTGAAGCAAAGGTAACCCTAGTTGAAAAATCAGCAAGGTTTCCATCACTGGTTTAAGGATTGATTATTGGCGTTTTGCCGTCATAACAGTATGTTTGACTAATACGAAATGCTTTTGCCATGACAACGGACGAAAAGAAAATAGAGATTATTAGGAAAATTGTCGGTCTGGAGAATGCTGAGCTGATGGATAGGGTTGAAAATCTATTAAGGAAAAAAGGTTGTTGGACTGAGGATCAAAAGACCTGAGTGGGGCAAAGAGATAAGCTGGTTCCGATCCTCTGGAACTGACTGGTTGTCACGGCAGTGCAAAAGCCACAAATTGATCTCCTGACTTCGTATTCAATTTACCGCCGCCACAGGCTATGACGACATATTGCTTGCCATTCACCGAATAGGTACTCGCCGATGCATACCCGGCCGCGGGCAATGCGGCAGTCCAAAGAATCTTACCTGTTTCCTTATCCAGCGCCCGGAACTGCTCATCACGGCTCGCTGCAATGAATATCACGCCACCTGCGGTGACCAGAGGCCCTCCGTAGTTGTCGGTGCCGGTCGGCCGGATGCCTTTTGCTGTCAGTTCTTTGTACTCACCCAGTGGCACCTGCCATTTTCGTTTCCCGGTATTCAGGTCAATGGCAGTCAGGGTACCCCAGGGTGGCTGACTCACGGGGTATCCATTGCGGTCATACCAGCGATTGTATCCCGTGTGCTGGTAGGGCACCTGACTACTACGGTTATCTACCGAAATACTCTCTCCGGTTTCCTTATTGGTCAGATAAGAAACAATCGATTTTCTTTCCGTCTCGGAGATATGGGTAAAAGAAGGCATCATTCCCCGTCCATTTTGCAGAATTGTTTGAATCTGAGTCGTAGTGAGTCGTTTTTCGAGATTGGCGAGGGAAGGATAGGAGCCGTCGTGGTTCCCCATTTTGTCTGCTCCGTGGCAAGCCGCACAGTTGATCTGATAGAGCTGTGCGCCGGTGACGCCTTTTGTATTTTGAGGTACCTGTTTTTTTACCAGGGAGGTATAAACAGGGATTTCTTTGGCGGGAACATACATAATACCGCCCGGATCTGCTGCGGCTCCTCCCCACTGAGCTCCGCCGTCCGTTCCGGGATAGAAGACCGTCATACGAGCCGTAATGGGTATGTACGCGCTGCCGGTACGCGCGTTCGCGAGAACACGGGTGAGAGAATCACGATCTGCGACGAATGAGCTGAAATCATTCGCCGTAAACTGCTGCCTCGTGAAAGGTACCGGTAGTGTTGGAATAGGCTGGGTCGTACTTACTTTTTCCCCATCAATGGCTGGAAAATTAAATGCAGTTTCCTTGATGGGAAACAATGGTTTTCCTGTAACCCGGTCGAAAACGAAAACATAACCTTGCTTGGTTACCTGAACCACGGCGTCGATCCGTTTGCCCTTTTGCAAGACCGTAACGAGGTTAGGCGGGCAGGGCGGATCGCGGTCCCAGATATCATGGTGAACGAGCTGATAATGCCACAGACGCTTTCCCGTGGCTGCATCGAGCGCTATCAGGCAATTGGCAAAAAGATTGTTGCCGGGCCGATTCCCGCCATAGAAATCATAGGCCGCCGAACCTGTGGGAATGTACACGATCCCACGTTCACGGTCAATGGCCATCCCGGCCCACGCATTGGCTCCCCCGAAATTTTGCCGGGCATCGCCCGGCCAGGTTTCTGCTCCATATTCTCCCTTGGCCGGGATCGTGTGGAACGTCCAGACCAATTTCCCGGAATGCACATCAAATGCACGGATATCTCCGAGCAATGCAGTTTCCGATTCGTTGACACGTGCTCCGGTGATCAGCAGGTTCTTGTAAACCGTATTGGGAGTATTGGGTGTAACGTAGTCATCTGAACCTGGCCGCTCGATACCATTTTTTAGGTTGATCCTTCCGTCTTCGCCAAAGGCCTGCACCGGTTTTCCGGTACCAGCATCCAATGCATAGATCCATTTCCCGGCACCGAAGAAAATGCGCTTATCCCGATCGTCGGACCAGTAGGTAACGCCCCGGCTTGTTGTGCCTCCGTTATCGGCAATATCCGTTTTCCATAGCTCACGACCGCTTCCAGCATCGATGGCAAAAGCTTGCGTGCCCGCCGAAACGCCATAGAGCACACCTTCGATTATGATCGGGTTGCATTGCATCTGCGTCCGGTTCCGTAACGTATCGGCCCCGCCGGAAGCATAAGTCCACGCCACTTTGAGCTGACTTACATTAGCCGCGGTGATCTGTTTCAGCGGCGAATAATGGCTTCTGGAGCCGTCACCATTGTATTCCGGCCAGTCTGCATTCCCCGGATTTGTGCCGATTATGAAGCTGCTCAGCATGGCGATGGAGGCGGAAAGGAGGATTGGGGCAGGTTTCATGGAACACAAGTGAGAAAATGGTTCAGGCTTCTGCCCATAGCTCTTTCAGTTTTTGCAGGTCCCGTTTCATGGCATCGAAGACTACCTTTTTGTCGACGGTAATCTGGAAGGCGCCCTGATCAGCCCCTCCGAGCGGATATTCGAGGTGCAGGCAAATGGGGACATCTACCTTATGCTCTTTCAGCAGTTTGAAATAGGTTTTGAAATCAACCATTCCTTCCCCAAGCGGCACGCTTTTGACTCCCCATTTCCCATTGTTCTGAGCCCACATGAAATCCTTGATGACAATCGTCTTGATATGGGGACGGATGAGGTTGAGGCCGGTTTGCCACGAGAGTCCTCCTTCGACAGTGGCGTGGCGGATATCGTATTGGGCACCCATTGTTCTGGGATTGGCTTTTTGCAGTATCTGCCATATTTCGAACATCGATGCGCCAACCATTCTGCCTGAATGGTTCTGATAGCAGCCATGAATGCCCAATTTATCATTCAGCTGGCCCAGTCCGGCCATTTTTCCACCGAATTCATTGAGTTGTTCAGGGATGGCGCGCTGCTCATTGTAGCGGTACCAATTCATGCGATAGTACTTGAACCCCAGTTTCGCCGCGGTTTCGAGTAATTTTTTGTCGACCGGGTTGGAGGCATCTTCCACCGCCGTGCAGAACATCAGCGGATTGATCCCTACTTTTTTCATCGCTTCCACGGCCAGCGGCAGGTCTGTTTCCACTTTTTCCGGGAGCACATGACCTTTGGGACGTACTGTCAGGTCGATACCATCAAATCCGAGTTCCTTGGCCACTTCCGCCATGTCCTGGTAATTGAGGAACTGAAGATGCTTTGAGAATATGTTGACTTTCAGGTTTTCCGCCGCGCCAGCGACGGGGCTGCCGAGCGTTTCTTTCTGTAAAGCAGGAATGATGCCCGCTGCCAGCGTGCTGTTAATGAGGAAATCTCTTCTGGATAAGTTCATGGACTGCATTAAGATTTTGAGATGATAAAATTATGTTTCCCTTTTGCCTGCAATTTCTTGCTGGTGAGAATGATCCTGCGAACGGGATGACCGTCCCATTTGGTTTTGAAACTGCTGTATTCCATTCCTTCGGTGGATGGTAATTCGATTGTGACAGTCCAGATCTTAGGATCATAAGTGAGCAAGACCTTTTTTTTACCGGCTGTTGTGAAAGTGATTTTTCCCGGGATGTCCGTGCTGACATCACAAACGGTCATGAAGATTTGTTGGATCGTATCCGGTTTCTGTTTGAGCAGGTAGCTATCAGCCAGTTCGATATTGTTTTTGACTTTGTCGAGCTTCACCAGGCGATCCCATGATTCGACGCCGGCTTCCGGGGCGAAGGCCGGAGCAATGTTCATTGCGAGCGAAACCTCCTTATCGTTGGTGGTGCTTTTAACATTCCGAGCATTGAAATTCTTTCCTGCGGGTTGTCCGAAGCCATTGACAATAGGTAGGTTATGGTATTTCGACTGCGTAAACCACAACTCATACCGCTTGGAGGAAAATGTCCGGGCGGTATAGTTTCCTCTGCCCGCATCGACAATTACCGGCTCGCCGTCGGCATACACGATGAGATCGCCTACATCGTTGTGGTTGTGGCTTTCGGCATTGTGGCCGGCGTGCGTGGCCAGATAAAGCCCGTTCCCGGAACGTCCGGTGAGCACTTCGATATCGGACAGCCATGCATAAGAGACCGGCTTGAAAGTTTCGGGTTGGACGTGGTCTATTTCACGGATGGTCAGGAGGTTCCAGATCTTTCGGGGCCTTTGATAACCGTTACCGCCCACCACCGGGCCGAATTTCCCGAATGCCCACTCGCCAAATGCAACGAGCTCCGGATCGCCAACTGCTTTGCCGAAGCGATAAAGCATGGCACCATCGGGCCTGAGCTTCGGGTCGGCGTCGGCGAAATTGACGAAATAGTCATTGGCAATATGTACCTTGTAGACGTATGCGGCCATTTTTTTGATCAATGGATCGTCATACACATTGATTTTGCCGTTTGTGGCACTTTCCAGAATAGCCAGTGCATCGTAGGCACTTGCGCCGGCAGCAAACCAATAGCTGGGTCCTTCATCGCAGCCACCATCCTCGCCGAGGCTGTTGAAATACGAATCCAGAAATACCATGTACTCAAATGCGTGATCGATTCGCTTTACGTTGTCTCTTTCGAGCAGGAGATCGGCGATGAGGAGATTGGATACGATCCAGGGATTCCAGTTATTAACCGGATTAGTTTTACTTAGCCAGCCGTAACGATTGCTCTGTTTGAGCGGCTCGAAGATTTTTTTATTGGTTTCAAAATACATTCGCGGGCGGATCAGCGGCGAAAGTTTGTCCAGTTTTTCCCCCACCAGGTAATCCGTTAACGCGAGTACCGCTGCGGTTTCCGCCCCAAATAGGTCGACAGTGGGATCTTCCGCGTCGGGAAGGCCATTTTTCGCTTTCTGAACACCGAGATGAGCCGGCACGCCCCAGTAAGTTTCTTCACAAATGGCCCACACTGAATTCATAATGGCTTCTGCGAACCGGCCTTTGCCTTCAACCGACTCGGCTAACACCAGGTTCATTAACTGGTTGCGCCGGCCATAAGATGCCGTACCGTGTTTCTCCCGGTCACCGCTCCGTACGTATTCGAGCAGCAGGCTCGCTGAAATGGGAGCGATGGGTTTTTCCAGCGCTTCCTCCCCGGCTTTGATGATAGCGCTGAGGTGGGCAGGATCGGTTTTACTCCGCCATTCTTCGGGCGTTTGGGGATACGGTTTCCAGCTCTCCCGGTTGACAAGGGCCTCTCGCAACGTGCTCTGACTGTACTTTTTGGAAAGAATGTTACGCTGAGTGACTTGTGCGCTGACCGACAGGGAGGCGGCTATGACAAGTGTCAGTACTGTTTTGATCATAAAGGCTGTGGTTTAGGAAGTTAAATGCGATTGCAATATAAGACTCCAATATCCAGTAGAATCACTGGCTTCGGGCTTTAATTTAAATTCAATCAGGATAATTTCTCGAAAAAATATGACTACTGAGCGTTTGAGCCGCCGTGATTTCCTTAAAGCAGGAGCGGTAGTGTCATCATTCATGATCGTGCCCAGACATGTCCTGGGGAGAGGCCATACGGCTCCGAGTGACATGGTTACAATGGGTTTCATTGGTTGCGGCCGACAGAGCGGCGGATTGCGTAACCGCTTCCTGGATACGCGTGAGACGCGCATTGTGGCCGCGTCGGATGTTTATGGCGTCAAGTTGGATATGTTTGTGAACGCGACCAATAAATGGTATGCTGAGAAGCTGGAACAGGGTGAATATAAGGCTGCCGTCGGTATCAATGATTTCCGGGATTTGCTTTCGAGAAAAGACATCGATGCGGTAGTGATCGCGGCGCCTGATCACTGGCATGCTGCGATGGCAGTTCGTGCTGCTGAAGCCGGGAAGGACATTTATTGTGAGAAGCCGCTATCGCTGACAGTCCGGGAAGGAAGGGCGATGGTGAATGCGGCGAGGAAGCACAACCGGGTGTTTCAGACGGGAAGCATGCAGCGCTCTGCGAAGGAGTTTACCAAAGCAGTCCAGCTGGTCAGAAGCGGTGCGATCGGTACGGTTAAACAAGTATATGTGAACGTGGGCGGGCCGCCGAAAGAATGGGATCTGCAAAGCGAGGTGAAGCCGGATGGCTTGAACTGGGATTTCTGGATGGGGCCTAACACGACCGAAAGGCCTTATAACAATGAGCTAGCTCCTGCAATGGATGCAACTTTCTGGCCCAAATGGAGGGATTATGCCGAGTTTGGCGGTGGCGGGATGACCGATTGGGGCGCACATATGTTCGACATAGCGCAATGGGGCCTGAATATGGACGCCAGCGGGCCGGTCGAGCTCGTCTATTCAGAACCTGGTAAGGGGCTTGTTTATAAATATGCCAACGGCGTGGAGTTGATCCACAGGCCTATGGAAGGCAAGCAACATTGCCACTTCGTAGGTTCGGAAGGAGAAGTTTTTGTGGCGAGGGGCGAG
The DNA here is from genome assembly GCF_059568735.1 of Dyadobacter ginsengisoli DSM 21015. Lineage (NCBI taxonomy): Bacteria > Pseudomonadati > Bacteroidota > Cytophagia > Cytophagales > Spirosomataceae > Dyadobacter > Dyadobacter ginsengisoli. Next base: position 8,849 of record NZ_JCANTY010000003.1, on the reverse strand, counting down.
CTAAAAACAACTCCGGAGACATTAAAGGACAAGGCGTTTGCCGACGGAAGTTCGGATGTATATGTTAGTGATAACCACTATAAGGATTTCCTGAATGCCATTAAAACCAGGAAGCCGCCGATTTGTGACGTGGAAACAGGGCATCGCACGGCTTCGGTTTGTAATGTTGGAAACATTGCGTACCGGTTGCAACGTTCGCTCCGGTGGGATCCTGTTAAAGAATTATTTGTGGGAGACAAAGAGGCAGATAAGCTGCTGGGGAGATCCATGCGTAAAGAGTGGAAGGTCTGACGGCCCACAAGCCTGATCATGAACAAAGCCGGGAGATGCGACAGTAGATCCCGGCTTTTTATTTCTGTCGGAAGGGGGTGTCTGGGGCATAAAATTGTCACGGGTTTTCCAAATTGTGTATTTTTGTAACATGATTGCACAGCCCACCACCATTCATTTTAAAGAACTCGACGAGCTTGGAAGTGTTTCCGAGGCACTCCTAAGGCTTGGTGCGGACACCCCCGTATGGCTGTTTGAAGGGGCAATGGGCGCCGGAAAGACAACGCTGATTACGGCATTGTGCAAGCATCTAGGGGTTACGACTCACGTTCAAAGCCCCACTTTTTCCCTGGTTAACGAGTATGACGCAGGTGGAAAAACTATCTATCATTTTGATTTTTACCGAATTAAGGACGAAACGGAAGCGCTCGACATGGGTGTCGAGGAATATCTCGATTCAGGGGATTTCTGTTTTGTAGAATGGCCCGGGAAGATTGAGAACCTCTGGCCACCGCATTATATGCAGTTGCATCTCGTCGCGGATGAAAGTGGCATGAGAATATTGGAAGTCACCAAGGTATAAGAGGTCTTAATTAGTCAGTAACAGTTTCACTTTCATTTTGCTATTCAATGGCACAACCTCAGATTACCGGTTTTGAAGAGCTTGCCAAACAGTCGGTGCTGTATCCGCAGGAATCACTGATGGCTGTCAGGAAGGACCAGAATTCATTGCATATTGGTTTGCCCAGGGAAGTTTCACTGCAGGAGAGCCGGATAGCGCTTACGCCGGATGCGGTAGCGATACTGGTCAGGAACGGTCATGAAGTATGGGTGGAAAAGGATGCTGGCAAAGGGGCGAACCTGTCGGATCATGAGTACAGCGAAGCGGGTGCTAAAATCGTTCACAGCCCTAAGGAGGTTTACCAGGCCAATGTCATACTGAAAGTGGAGCCGCTGGTAGAAGAAGAGTTTGGTTTTGTGAAGGCCGGAACGACGCTGATTTCGGCATTGAACCTGCCTGCGCTGGAAAAAAGTTATTTTGAAAAGCTCAACGAGATGAAAATCACCGGCATCGGTTATGAGCTGATTGAAGATAAAGTAGGGGGAAAGCCGATCATCCGGGCAATGGGTGAGATCGCCGGGAGTACGGTGCTGCTCATTGCCGCTGAATACCTTTCCACGCCCAATGGCGGTCGCGGCATTATCCTGGGAGGCATCACGGGTGTCCCGCCTACCAAGATCGTGATCCTGGGCGCGGGTACAGTTGCTGAATACGCCACACGCGCTGCGCTGAGCGTGGGAGCAGATGTGAAGGTTTTTGATAAGCACATTTACCGCCTGCAGAGACTTAAATATTCCATTGGTCAAAATTTATACACGTCGATCATCGATTCCGAAACACTTGCAGAAGCCATTGGGCGGGCCGACGTGGTGATCGGCACGATGCGTGCAGAGAACGGACTTAGCCCCATGGTCGTGACACGTGACATGGTTTCTCAGATGAAACCCGGATCGGTGATCATCGATGTAAGCATCGATCAGGGCGGATCTTTTGAAACATCCCGGATGACGACCCACAAAAACCCGATATTCAAGTACAATGATGTCATCCATTACTGTGTCCCCAACATTCCTTCACGGGTGGCGCATACGGCGAGCACTGCGCTCAGCAATGTTTTTCTGCCTTTTTTGTTACAAACCGGCACAATTGGAGGTATCGAGGAAATGATTTATGCCAATCGGTGGTTTATGAAAGGAGTGTATTGCCATAAAGGCACGCTCACCAATTCGCATATCGCAAGAAGTTTCAATATGCGTTATAAAGACCTGACATTGTTGCTGGCGGCGAGAATGTAGTAGCAATCGGCTGTCGGCCATCGATTTTATGTCAGGGTTATCAACATCAAACGCAAAGCCGACTGCCAGTAGCCGACAGCCGAAGTAAATAAAAGGCCACATCCGAAGTAAAAATATGATCAATAATAGCAATGAAAATGCCCTGATGGACGATGCAAATTCGCCGGATCTGAATCAGAAACTGATGGGCAATATATCACAGGATTTTATTAAGGTAGCCGACCAGCTCAAAGAAGCTTCCTATCAGATCCGCAAGCGCGGGTTTTCGGAGTACCCTATTTTTGCCGTCACTAACAACAGTATGGACCTGGGTGCGCTGCTGATTGATTCCCATGAGCTGACAAACCTTTACGTGTATAAGGCGTCGTATCTGCAGGAATTTGTGGACCGGAAGCTGATCGGAGAAGAGTCGGTGCTGCTTTTCACTGAAAACTATAAGAATGCGGACGAATATTGCTGTCTGTTTGCATTGATAGGCGAATTTTCCGGATTTGTATTCGTACCTTATCCGGAGGATTAGCCAGCGGATGTTGGAGGAAAACGCACCGGAGGCCGCTAAATAAACAGTTGGAACGGTTACTAGGTTGTGGGGGCCGGGTTCCTGAATTTTGTTTTAGTTTTAGAAATTAATTAATTGAAATTCAGCTCAAATAAATCCCCGTTTTATGGAATCTAAACTACCTCTTGAAAAAGAACTGGAACCGATCTTCCTCCAAAAATTCCCTCCCTTCTCCGACAGCGTGAAGGAATTCCTGGTGCAGTACGGCCCTTACTTTATCCTCGTGCTGTCGGTCCTCGGCATCCTCGGTTTGCTGACTGCCTTTGGCGTCGGAGGGGCGGTGTTCGGAATGGGCGCAGCTTCGGTTGGGATAGGTTTTAACTTCTACGTGGGTATCGCATTGGGTATTGTAACGCTCGTCATGTATCTCCTGGCATTTTCTCCCCTCAAAGCACGGAAAAGGGCTGGTTGGAACCTGTTGTACTACGCCCTGCTGATCGGGCTCGTGAGTAACCTCATTCAGCTCAGTATTTTCGGTTTCGTTATCGGCGGACTTGTGGGTTTCTGGGTGCTGTTCCAGATCAGAGAAAAATACGCTTAAATATTAATCGCGTCTTTCGACCAAAGCGGGCGGGTTATCCGTCCGCTTTTTATTTTTGCCTTTTGTCAGTCAAAAGAGACTTTTGTACCTGTGGTGACAATCGCCTTGACAAATACTTCGCATATTTGACGCGTATATACCGTTTTGAATTGTATGAACATCATTGAGGTAAGGAACGTAACGAAGGAATATTCCAATCATATTGCTTTGGACAACGTAAGTATTTCTATTCCCAAAGGCTGTATTTTTGGTTTGCTGGGGCCGAATGGAGCCGGCAAAACTTCTTTGATCCGCATTATCAACCAGATCACAGGGCCGGATAGCGGTGAGATATTCTTCGATGGGGTGCCCCTCAACCCAAACCACATTTCGCGGATCGGTTACCTGCCGGAAGAGCGGGGGTTGTATAAAAAAATGAAAGTGGGGGAGCAACTGCTGTATCTGGCGCAGCTCAAAGGCCTTTCGAAACAGGAGGCCATGGAAAGACTCAAAACCTGGTTTATTAAATTTGATATCAAAACCTGGTGGGATAAAACCATAGCTGACCTCTCGAAGGGGATGCAGCAGAAGGTCCAGTTCGTTTCCACGGTGCTGCACGAGCCCGACCTGATCATCCTCGATGAACCATTCTCCGGTTTTGATCCTATCAATGCGAATCTCATCCGCGACGAAATCCTTGAACTGAAACAAAAAGGCTGTACTATTATATTCTCGACCCACCGAATGGAAACGGTGGAGGAACTCTGCGATCATATTGCCCTGATACACAAATCCAGAAAGGTACTCGATGGCCCGAAACGGCAGATCAAGGAGCAGTTCAAGACACACACCTATTTTGTAGAATATAAAGGTTATCTCGACGAGCTCGACAGTATTTACCAGGTACTGGATCAAAAAGAGCTGGAAGACGGTTATTTCCGGTCCAGTATTCATCTGGACGGTGATGCTACTTCCAATGCGTTATTACTCAATTTGTTATCGAAGGTTGAGGTCCGGGCATTCGGGGAGAACATCCCGAGTATGAGTGATATTTTTATGAAGGCAGTGAATGAAGTGCCGGAAGCGTGACGCGCGCTATTCCCGTTTCCTCTTATTAATCAAAATCTTATGCGAAATATATTTCTGGTTATCCAAAGGGAATACCTAGTCAGAGTTAAGAAAAAATCATTTCTGATTATGACAGTGCTGGGCCCTCTTTTATTTGTGGGATTCTATGCAACTGTGATTTGGGTGGCATTGGGTTCGGTGGACACCAAGGCGGTGCAAGTACTCGATGAGAGTGGTTTATTCAAAAAGGAATTCAAGGATTCCGAAGCACTGAAATTCAGCTATATCGATACCAGTCTGGACTCGGCAAAAGTCAGTTTCAAGAAGAGCGATGCTAACGCATTGGTCTATATTCCTGCTAATGTGATCGACCACCCCAAGGGCGTGCGCATCTATTCAGATAAAAATGTGAGTATGGACCTGAAATCGGAGATCGAAAAGGTTATCGAGAAACAGATCGAGGATATCAAGCTGGAACAAGCGGGAATTACCCATAAGATCCTCGAAGATTCGCGGGTGAATATCAATTCAGAGACGATCAGTCTGAGTGAGGAAGGTGAAAAAACGAGCAGTTCGGGTGCAGCTACGGTCATTGGCGGTATTTGCGCATTCCTGATCTACATGTCGGTTTTCATCTATGGAACGCAGGTTATGCGGGGCATTACAGAAGAAAAAACCAGCCGGATTGTAGAGGTGATCATTTCATCGGTGAAGCCTTTTCAATTAATGCTGGGAAAAATTATCGGCGTGGCATTGGTAGGTCTCACACAATTTGTGCTCTGGATTTTGCTGACTACCGCGCTGACCAGTGCTACTTCGGCAGTATTGGGGAGCAAAATGGCCAAAGATCCGGCAAAGATGGCGCAGGAAATGAATAAGGTGCAGATGCCGAACCAGGGCATGCCAGGCGGAAACGTAGATAACCCCGTGGCCGAAGTATTGGGTGCGGTGTCGAGCCTGAATATTCCGCTCATCGTGGGTTGCTTTTTGTTCTACTACCTTGGAGGATATCTTTTGTATAGTGCATTGTTCGGTGCGGTGGGAGCGGCGGTGGACAATGACGCGGACACCCAGCAGTTTATGCTCCCTATTACCCTGCCCATTATTTTCTCGTTTGTTTTTGCGCAGTTCGTGTTGCGTGATCCGGACGGTACGCTTGCATTCTGGACATCGATTATCCCCTTCACTTCACCCATTATTATGATGGTCCGCGTTCCATTCGGGGTGCCGGCCTGGGAAATAGCATTGTCGATGGTGTTGCTGGTGCTCGGCTTTATCGGTACTACCTGGATCGCGGCCAGGATCTATCGTGTAGGTATTCTTATGTACGGCAAAAAGGTGTCCTACAAGGAGTTGGCCAAATGGATATTTTATAAGTGACTTCGACTGCCAGCTATCGGCTATGGATATCTGACCACCAACAGCCGGCGGGCCGACTTTAACGTTTTTTAAGATTCGAAAACCCTTGCCCTTGTGGTAATTTTGCTAATTTTGGCCGATCATTGATAGAACTGCTCAAAAAGAGCCGCCATCTTTGCCCATTGTGCATATAACTTTTTCAAATTTACCGTCTTTCAGATGACCCGTTTCAACCGTATTAACAACCTTACGGGTTGGATTGTTTTTGCTATTGCATTCATCACATATGCCCTGACAGTCGAGCGCACCGCCAGTTTCTGGGATTGCGGCGAATTTATCGCCTGTGCGTTCAAGTTACAGGTGCCTCACCCGCCAGGTGCGCCGTTTTTCCTTTTGATCGGCAGGCTTTTTTCTCTTTTTTCATTTGGTGATCTTTCCAGCGTAGCTTACTGGATCAACATGGTATCCGTGCTGAGCAGCGCATTTACCATTCTTTTTCTGTTCTGGACTATCACTTTGCTGGTCCGCAAGCTGATCGCCAAGAGCGATGAAGAACTTACTTCGGCTGATAACATCCTGTTGATGGGTGCTGGCCTGGTAGGTGCTCTTGCTTACACCTGGTCTGATTCATTCTGGTTTTCAGCAGTGGAAGCGGAAGTTTACGGGATGTCGTCTTTCTTTACGGCGATTGTCATCTGGGCGGTTTTCAAATGGGAGCGCATCCAGGATCCGGCTGCTGAAAACCGCTGGCTTATCCTGATAGCCTACCTGGTTGGGCTTTCGATCGGTGTCCACTTGCTGAACCTGGTGACTATCCCGGCACTTGCACTGGTTTATTATTTTAAGAAATACCAGAAAATCAATGTTTTTGGAGGGATTATCGCATTCATAGGAGGTTTGGTAGTGCTTGGAATTATCAACTCGGGCATCATCCCGGGGCTGCCGAGCATTGCAGGTAAGTTTGAGATATTTTTTGTGAACACTTTGGGATTGCCTTATAAATCCGGCGTGATTTTCTTCATCGTTCTCTTCATCGGTGCGTTGATATGGGGTATCCGGTATTCGCAAAAGAAAGGAAACGTGTTGCTGAACACCGGACTGCTTTCGCTGGCATTTGTTTTGATCGGATATGCGAGTTACCTGATGGTATTGGTTCGCGCAGAATACAACCCGCCGATCAATGAAAACAACCCGAATGACGTATTGAGCTTTGTTTCTTACCTCAAACGTGAGCAATATGGCAGTCGGCCATTGCTGTACGGCCCGTCGTTTGTATCCCGCCCGGTAAGCCAGAAGCGCGGAGCGCCGATGTATCGTAAGCAGGACGGAAAGTATGTGATTTACGATTACCGTCCGGAGTATGAGTATGAACCAGGTGCCAATATGCTGTTGCCTCGTATGTACAGCACGCAATCGGGACACCCCCAGTTGTACCAGCAGTTGACTGGTCTTGCCGAAAGTCAGAGGCCGACAATGGGACATAACCTGTCGTTTATGTTCTCCTACCAGATCGGACATATGTACTGGCGCTATTTCCTTTGGAACTTTGTGGGTCGGGAAAGCGATGAGGAGGGGGCTGGTAACATGCTTCCCTGGGATATTTCTAAAAAATATCCGGAGCCGATTGCTAACAACAAGGCACATGACAACTATTTCATGCTGCCGTTCCTGCTCGGGTTGTTTGGTCTGGTCATGATGTATTTCCGCCAGAAGCGGGACCTGCTCGTTCTGGGTTTCCTGTTTGTCCTCACCGGTGTGGCGCTTGTTGTTTATCTCAACTCACCACCGACGGAGCCTCGTGAGCGGGATTATATTTATGTGGGTTCGTTCTATATTTTCTGTATCTGGATCGGTTATGGTGTCATTGCGATCGCGGATGCCATCAGCAAATTCGTGAAAAGCGGAACGGCCCGAGCCGGTGTGGCAACTGCATTGGGATTGGTCGTACCGGTTATGATGGGAGCCAAAGGATGGGATAACCATAACAGGGACCATCGCTATCATTCGGTTGATTTTGCGAAAAACCTACTCAATTCCTGTGCGCCGAATGCGATCCTTTTCACAGGTGGTGATAACGATACCTTCCCATTGTGGTACGTTCAGGAAGTAGAGGGCTTCCGTACAGATGTGCGTGTGTGTAACCTCAGCCTCCTGGGTACCGACTGGTATATCGATCAGATGAAGCGCCCTACCTACAAATCGGAGGCTTTGCCCATTTCATTGGATAAGAATAATTATGCATTCGGAAAGAACGACATTGTTCCATTCTACGAAATTCCGAGTGTAAAAGCGGGGATCAACCTCAAAGAGTATCTTGGCCTGGTGAAGCAGGAAAACAAGGCGATCCAGGTTCCGTTGACGAGCGGCGATATGACGTCCATCCTGCCATCGTCGGTACTGTTCCTGCCTGTAAATGCGGAAGCGGTGAAAAAAATGAATATCATCAAAAGCGATCTGATTCCGTTTGTGAGCGATTCGATCAGCTGGACGATTGGAAAAGGTGATTTGTATAAATCGGATCTGATCATGCTGGATATTATCGCAACTAATGACTGGCAACGCCCCATTTACTTTTCGTCGACACTCGGAGGTTCCAGCTATCTGAATCTCAAAGAATACATGCAACTGGAAGGCTATGCCTACCGTTTGTTGCCTGTTAAAGTGCCGGGAGCAAGTGATGGCTATGTGAACGTGGATGTGATGTACAACAACATGATGACCAAAATGTTTTGGCGCGACCTGGACAATCCGAATACCTATTACGACAATACCTACCTGGGTTCACCGGTTGCAACAGCGCGCATCGCATTCCTGCGTCTGACAGGCCAGCTGATTGCGGATGGTCGAAAGGACGAGGCTAAGAAGGCCATTGAGCGTTCGCTGAGTACCATGCCGGATAAGAGCATCCCCTACGACCAGTTCTCGGCTAATTTTATCGGGCCGTTGTTTGACCTGGGGGAAACCAAAAAAGCATTGGAAATTGCCGAGACCATGGCGACCCGTGCTGACGAGGTATTGAGCTGGGCGAAGGATAATGGTACTACCAGACGCCGCGATACGAGCGTTTATCTGTACACCATGCAAGTGATCGTTCAGGAATGCCGCGAAGCCAAGCAAGAGGCTGCTGCCAAGAAATATGAAGCCATATTCCAGAAACATATGGCGGCGTTCAATATGTACGGCGGGCAGCAATAAAATAGTATTTCTGTCAACAAA
>NZ_JCANTY010000002.1:1021029-1160604 GCF_059568735.1 Dyadobacter ginsengisoli DSM 21015 | reverse complement strand
CCGTCCGGGCATCCAGGTAGCAGCAATTTTGTCGGGATCAGCTTGCCTTGTGCTACCACCTTGATCACGCCGGTTCTGTATAAGAGTACCAATGGGGATGTCTGCCCCGGTGGGGAATCGGTATTATTGACAGCTTCGGGTTTCAGTGGAGGCTTGGAATGGTACCGTGATGGTGTGAAGTTGACCACCGGCGCCAGCGATACGACGTATCTGGCCAAAATTGCGGGGACCTACACAGTACGATCGAAGTCGGTCAGCTCATACAGTGGTTTTTCAAATTCCATAGTTTTAAAGCAATCTTCGGGTTGCGTTCCTCCTGCTGGCAACCAGTGTACAGCGAATATGGTGAAACTGATGTGGCGGAATGCAGATGAGGGTAGATTGAATGGTGCAACGATCCAGGGCTCGAGTAATGGGCTGACTTGGGAAACGCTTTACACTTTCACGGGAAGTGCGACTCAGGGTTGGATGCAGGCAACTTTCAATAACCCTAACAAGTACCCGCATATTCGTTACAACGCATCGAACCCGAATGGTGTAGGAGATCTTCGAGAAATTCGTTTTTGCTATAAGGATGGTTCTAACAACGAATACGTGCTGTCGGGTAAGGGCTTTGGTTCAGAACCAAATATAAAGGGTTTGGAGTGGCAGAATGCGCTGGACGGAGAAGAGAACACGCAATGGCATGCCGAATATGTTCCGCCTCGCGGACACCCTGGTAATAGCAATTTTGTAGGGATAAGCCTGTCTTGTGCAACGACGTGCATTACGCCGACGCTGTACAAGATGACGGACGGTAATCTGGTTTGCCCGGGAAGTAAATCGGCAACGCTTGTAGCCTCTGGCTATACTGGAACGATCAGCTGGTACCGGGATGGTGTTTTGCTTCCGAATGTGAAAGATACAATTTTGACGGTGAGCGCTGCTGGATCTTACAAGGCCATGTCGTCGAATGGCATTTGCAGCAGTGGGTTCTCGAATGCGATCGTTTTGCAGCAGGACGCCAACTGTGCACCAGCCGGTGATAATCGCTGCATTGTAACGTCTGTTAAGCTTCTGTGGCGTGCAGCAAATCAGGAGCGCCTTAACGGAGCAATGATCCAGGGCTCGAATGACGGTGCGAGCTGGGAGACCATCCATACATTCAACGGAGCGGCGATAAACGACTGGAACGTGGCAACGATTTCGAATCCGCATAAATTTGATCACATCCGTTATGTGGCCAGAGCAAACGATGGAGTAGGTGACCTGCGCGAGATCCGTTTCTACAATGGTGAATTCATCTTGAAGGGTGCCGGTTTTGGTTCGGAACCGAACCTGCCTAATCAGGATTGGACCAATGCATTGGATGGCAATGAAAACACGCAGTGGCATGCAGAGTACCTGGCACCTGCGGGACACCCGGGTAATACTAACTTTGTCGGTCTGACGTTGCCTTGCGGCGTAACATGTATCAAGCCTACAATCTATAAAATAGCTGGGGAAAACGCCTGTGAGCAACCTAACCAGGTAGTAACTTTAATAGCCTCAGGCTTCACATCGGGCGTCAACTGGTATCTCAATGATCAGCCAGTACCCGTTGCGAATGGCGGTACGATGATGACAAATAAAGCCGGAAGTTATACCGCTAGGTCTGCCGCTGCTTCATGTCTTAGCTCAGCATCTAATACGATCGTTGTGAATGGATGCCTGGACCAGACACCTGTTACACCTACATTTTCTATCTGGCGCAGGAACAGTGCCACCGGGGTGAAAACTTGGATCAGGGATTTGCAACATGGTGACCAAATTTCGCTTTCGGATTTTCAAAACGAACAGGTTAACTGGTTTATATCCACGAATGGGCAAACGTCTGTTCCAACTGAGGCAGGGTATTTCAATAAGATGAAAGCACGACTGACGACCTCTGACGGGAACAATCATGGTTGGGGCCCCGATCAGATCACAGACCAAGGGCCATACGGTATTTTTGGAAGGGATAATGGGATCACTCCAATGGTCGGTACCCATGAATTGGAGGTGACTATCTGGGCTGATTCTTATCAAAAGGGTACCAGGAAGATAGGTTTCACTATCATCAACAATTGCACTACACCGGTAGTTGAGATGTTGGATGGGCCAGCTGCTTGCAAAGGGTCTAAAAGCGTGACTTTGAAAGTTACATCCGGGTGCGCTAATTCCAATGATGTACAATGGTTTAGAAATGGTGCATTTTTTAAGAATGGTGCAGAGGTATCAACAGATGAGCCTGGCAGTTACTATGCAAAATGCAATTCAAGTTGCAATGAGAGAAGTAATTTACTTGTCGTTACACCAGGTACTTGTGAGCTATGTTCCATGGCTTACGTCTATCCATTAAGAGGAGATAAGGATGCTTCTATTATTTCTTTTAACCCGAATTTGAATTATGGTTTGGATCGTGAGCTCATCGCGAAAGCATGGTTTGACTCGCGGGGGCGCACGACGGTTATCAGAAGTTTGTTTGACTTTTCAGAGTTGCGAAGTATTCCGCAAGGCGCCAGGGTGTTGTATGCAGATCTTTTCCTGGAAGGAGTTCTCGAAAGTGAGGCGAGCCAGGGCCCCGGGAATGTGCGAAATGGTCCGATCGTGGATCAGCAGGCCAATTCCCTCTACATACAACGAATTACGCAGCCATGGGATGAATATTCAGTTACTTGGTCGAATCAACCTTCCGTTTCAACGAATTATACGGTTGCTATTCCTCCAAGCACATCTCAGTGGGATAATTATGTGCAGGTCAAAGTCACGGACATGGTACAGGATATGCTTAACCGGCCGGTCTCGGAAAGACATGGGTTTATGATCAGGTTGCAAAAGGAAGTGACGCAAAAATCATTTATGTTTTCGTCACGCGATGCGCTCAATAGCGAAAAAATGCCTAAACTGACGGTTGTGGTGGATTATTGTCCGGTCAACTAACATATTTTCCACTTTGAACATTGTTTGAGTATGGCAGTAGACTTTGCGGCCCTAGAGAATGAGGGATTCGTCCAGAGGAGAAGCGAGATGAATTCTCCATTGGAGCCCAAGATTCCGGTTTTCGCTTCCAATTGGCGTAAGCGAACGAAGGATGTAAATGTTGTTTTACTCGATGTTGACAGATATGGATTACGCCAGCGAAAGAGCAGATCAACCTTACCGCCCACCAATGTGCACCGAATTGAATCTCCCCTCATACATTGAGGAGAAATTGCGGTGGAAAGGGCAGCAGTATAGAAGATTTGATGCAAACGGAGAGCAGAACCAGAGCAACAATCCTGTTTTTATAGAGTCGAGAGGTATGGCTGTTACTAGAAATAACGACGCAGCATGGGATTGGCAATTACCAACTCCTGTGGCGAACTATAATGGAATTACAAGGATCATTACCGGGGCTAACCCTCAGGTTAGTTTCTAGTTCCGAAGTTCTTACCGCAGATGTTATTTTGTTTACCGGACGGATTATTTATCGTCGGCTAATTTGCAGATAACCATTGCATTGGGTAATGACAAAGTAACCGTCTTCGATGACGTATCCGGGACGTGGGTTGAAGCCAACGGTTATGGCTTTTCTGCCAAGAAACGGATCAAATACTGGCAGGTACATTTGGTAGCGCCACAGGATTTAGGAAAACTATCTTTCAGAAGAGGCTCAAAATGCGAAGAACCGAGGTGGAGACGAGCTGGCAGATCTCGATCCGCAGCCAGGACGGCGGCCGACTATGTTATTGGGGAATTCAGTATTCAGGGAATGATAATATGATCAATTTTATCAACAGCGCCAGGGGATCACATGATATTGCTACCTTGAGATATTTTGAACAATGGTCGGTAGACGACTGGAAACCTGACCTGATCCTGTACGCTTGCAATACAATTAATGAAATGAAAAGCCAGGCTGGGGGGACGCTGAGACCGATACGCCGGTTACTTTTGCGGGAAGGTTTGGCACTTTTATCAATGGGCTTCGTGCCAAATCGTATACTCCTGAGATTTTTGCCTACATGTTGTTCGTCAACAGATGGCAACAACCGGTAGATCCGACGGACAGGGTTTTGCTGCGAAGAACTTCCAGTTCTGTCGGATTGAATGGTTATACATTATTTGATTATTATGATTATCTGCATAATACACTGAAATCCTTGCCCATTGCCTCGGTTAATACCTTTTACGAGTTCTTTAATTATTGCGTTTTGAGGGCAGCGTCGTCGGCGGGGATCTCAACGATATTCAAAGAGCGTTTTGGCTATGCAAGTGCAGGTGGCAATGATCCTATCGCTGGTAAAACTGGAAAAGAGGGAACAAGCCTTGTGTCAGATGGTACCCATTTAAATGACGTCGGCAATTTTGTCGGTTGGCGGTTCCTGGAGAAGTATTTCGATTTATAAGTACTCAGCCTGATGTGTATTCGCTTTGTCATGTTAATTTGTGTTAACCATGAAATCGCCACCGAAAGTTACACTGGCGGGGACAAATAGTCTGGGAATCCAATCCAGCATGTTGGGTAAGTCAATAGCGAATTTCTATTGCACCATCAAATCAAAGACCCATCGCTTCGAATAGCAAATATTACGAAGTGACCGGTGTTAGCCCAGACATCCCGGGAGCATTCTTTTCCGAAGGCGATACTCCCTGGGGACATCCGAACGCTGTCCAGGTAGTTGTAATCAGTTTGGATAAATGTTGGGAGATTTTCGTGCCCTGTCGTGAGTCTCACACTGTAAGCTCCTATATAACCAAAGTTCGTCGGTTGTTGGTAAGATCCATCATCTTACCTTTGAGGTCTGCCAATTTTCGTTCCATGTAAGCGATTTTATTCGCAGTTCTCTTAGCTTGATATTTAGTTTGGTCAACAGGGATAAATTCTACTTTATTTCTGACCATTTTATAGTAAATGGTCGCTATTTTATTCGCCGTAGCCACAATCGCGTACTTGTTTCCACCCTTCGATTTCATTCTCTGGAAGTAGTCACCTAACCAATGATCACTCCGTTGAACGCTATTTGCAGCCATTCGAAACGCTTGCCCCGCCGAATTGGACTTCTTTCGCACTTTGCTACTTAGTAGTTTCCCTCCCGATATCTTGTTGTTTGGGCATAGATTCAGCCAAGAGACAAAGTGCTTTTCATTGAGCCATTTGCTCATATCACTACCCGTCTCTGCCAAAATGGATAACGCACTCTGTTGACTTAGACCATAAATTTTCAAAACATCAGTTCCCAAAATGGCCTTCATAAAGTTGCTGACATTCATAGCAGGTGCATTTTTATTCCTCTTTTTATTTGCTTCTATTTCAGCCAGAGGAATCTCGCCGTCATTTTTGCAGGCAGCATATCTTTCAAGCTCTGCTTCAATCTTTTGGTCGAGTTTATCGATCTCCGCCAGAAAGAAACAGTAGCATCGATAGCTCTGCTCAAGTGCATATACTGGTCGTCTCTCCATTGTCCCTGCAGCGACTTTTCTATGACTTCCGGCTTCGCTTTTATACGACTGTGAACCAGTGGAAGGAAATTTTTAGCCTCTCTCTCACCAGCAATAATAGCTTCAACGATCGACCTACCGGTAAGACCTGTGATGTCGGAAACAACCGTGTGCAGTTTGAGATTCATCAGCTCCATGGCTTTTTCCATGCGAAGCACGCACCGGCTACTATCTTGTACCAGCGTCTGTCGCAAGCGCACTAAGGTCCGCAGCGACTCCTGATTTTCTGAGGGAAGGTAGCTGCTTCTCAATAACCCGCAGCTATGCAGCTGTTGAATCCAGGCAGCGTCGCCTATATCGGTCTTCCTACCAGTAACATTGCGTACGTGATTAGCGTTGACCAGAAAAACTTCAATGCCTCGACGTATTAAAAGACCAAAAAGTGGCTTCCAATAGACGCCGGTGGATTCCATAGCCACCGTGTCAATACGACATTCCTGTAACCAATCGGCAATTTCATCCAAATCACAACTCATCGTCCCAAACGTTCGGACTGGTGTTTGCGCTCTATCACCAGGTACGGCTACCGCGTGAATCGTATCACCAATATCGACGCCGGCCGCATTCGGATTTACAACCGTCATCGAAACTGACTTTACCTTTGACTTTTGATACCTTTTGCCTGTTTCATCGTAAACATAGATTTAGGTATGAATCAAAAGGCAAAGTGCGAAGCCCTCCGGTTTGATAAAGTATATTCTCCTATACGGGGTCGAACCCCAATTTGAAACATAAAAAACCAGAAGAACCAAACTTTCCCAAGAATTCGGGATTCAATGCTTACAATAGTCTTAGCTACAAAGCACTCCGCCTGCCAAATTTACGATGCTCCTCTTAAGTTATTTTTCCCGAAACATAATGCCGTTATTCATAGACTTTCCCGAATTTAGGACAGTGCAGGATTAGACTCGAAAAGAGCTGCAGCTAGAAAATGGTATTTGCATGTAATTAATAGTTTCATAATCAAGTGCTTATAAATGTAATGGTATGATCAGTAAGGTTTTGCTTGTTTCGGCAGTATTATTTGCAAGCTCATGCAATTTTGAGGACGGGGATCCAGATATGGTCCGTTTTGTATTTAGCAATGAGGATAAAACAGTATTTGAGGAAGTTAAGGTCATTGCCTTTTCTGAAAAAGACGGAACGCTAGTTCCTATAGACTCGATAAATCATTATCCACTAAAGTCTCCATCAATTCCATATTACGCCTTGATGGAACCGGTGCGCCCGCGGCGGGAAAATGAGTAGGAAATGTCTAATTAAATTCGGAGGAAGACCATTTTAGAACGTAACCGATCTATATTAGTGGATTATTTATGTTTTCTCCGAAAAAACAGAATGCCGGTTTAGCAGGGCGGTTTATGAATAAATCTCTTCAACAGGCAACTTTTATTGTTTTCGCTTTGATTGCAGCCTGTCAGGCGCGTGGAGCGAATCTTTTGCGTGATAAAACTGATGGGGCCAGCGAGCCCTCCATTACGAATA
This sequence comes from Dyadobacter ginsengisoli DSM 21015, assembly GCF_059568735.1. Lineage (NCBI taxonomy): Bacteria > Pseudomonadati > Bacteroidota > Cytophagia > Cytophagales > Spirosomataceae > Dyadobacter > Dyadobacter ginsengisoli. The sequence goes on along the minus strand of NZ_JCANTY010000002.1, from coordinate 1,153,638 downwards.
TCACCGTGACGAAGGCCAATTGTGAAAAAGACAATGGTGTCATTTCGGTCACTGCCAAAGGCGAGGGGCTGCTTGTTTATAGCCTCGATGGAGATGACTTCCAATCTTCGCCTGTGTTTTCAGGACTTTATGCCAAAACCTACCGACTTTTCGTCAAATCGGGGCAAGGGTGTGTGGTGACGCGCGACATAGTGGTCGAAAAGTTATGGAAACCTTCATTCGTAATGGCAGTGATCCTGAATCCCTGTGAATTTGAGGACAAGGATTTCAGCGCGACGGCGATGGGCGGTTATGGGTCGATCACCTACGCGCTCGACGACGGGCCGTTTCAGGAGATGGTTTTTTTCCCCGACCTCCCTCGCGGCGAATACATGCTACGCGCCAGGGACTCCGTAGGATGCGAGATCGTCATGGACATCAAAATTCCTGAAAAGAAGGAAGAGGTTGTGATGCAGGCTGTAGATGTTCAGCATGCACGGTGCGGCGGCGAAGTAGGCAATGTTACATTGGCTGCTACCGGCAGCGGCGTGTTGCAATATTCGCTCGATGGGCAGAATTACGGGCCATCGCCCAACTTCCCGCTCGTGCCTCCCGGTGATTATCAGGTTTTTGTGAAAGATAAGAGAGGGTGTATCGATAGTAGGAACATCGTTGTCGGAAGGTCACCGGCGCCGCAATTTCTTGAAATCATAGAGAAGAACACCAGCTGCAAGGGCGACGACGGCGCTGTTGCGATCCATGCCACCGGAAGCGGCCCACTAAGCTATTCGATCGACGGGGTAAACTATGTGTCGGATACCGTTTTTACAGGGCTAACACCGCTCATTCAAACGGTTTATATAAGAGATACAGCGGGTTGCGACGTAGCGCGTTCCATTATCATCGAAAAAGACTGTCTCGAAGCCATTTACATTCCCACTGCATTTTCCCCGGATTCCGATGGGAAAAATGAGGTGATGGACATGAAATTCTCCGGCGGGGCATTGAAAATCCGACATTTCAGGCTCTTCAACCGATGGGGAAGTGTGATCGCGTTTAGCGCCAACCAAAGCGTTGAGAGCGGTTATGCCCGGTGGAACGGGATTCACAACGGCAAGAAGATTGAGCCCGGTACTTATCCTTACGAGCTTATGGTCGAATTTGACAATGGGTTTACCAGGGTGATTAGAAATTCTGTACTGGTATTGCGATGATTGATAGTTTGTTACTTTGGACATCGGAAAATCAGGGCCGGATAGTCAAAACTCAAAGATCGTATTGTGAGGCATTATTATCTTAATCAATATTTCATTGATCTTTGATTATTTGTAAGTGGCTTCTGATACTGCGCAGGCTACGAATTACATGGTACTAGAATATTTGGGCCAACGGTAAATGTTGAATCTTCAAAATCCATAGCTCAGTGCTTAAGATATATTTGTCTGGGCCTTGGTTACTGACGATATTAAAATTCAGCGAATATCCTGGATGTCGGCTTACGTGGACTCGATTCTTTCGGTGCCAACTGTTCGATCCTCAACATGGCTTGTGTAATATATTCGATTTGACTAAATTTATGTCGTCGATTTTGCATGAATATAGTTGGAAGCAAATTCGGATACCCAAAATTTAGGAGCTGCATAATTAATTGATATCCAGTGAATTGGTGAGATGGTTCGACTCCCTGCATCTCCACTAAGATACCGTTTTTCATTAGGAAAGCGGTATTTTGTTTGACGGCATTATGGGATAACGTAGGCTTACCTAATAGTATTTAATCCCGCTTGCATTTGAACCCATTTTTCGTGTCTAACGGGCTATTTCAACACAGAGTTTAGCGGTACCAACTTAAAGCGGTCATTCATTGAGAAGTAATATTCAATTGGAGCGCAGTGGCTTGCGCCGTAAATGATCACAATCCGTTTTTCACTCCCTTTTAGCTGCTTTATAATGTTGCTGTAAATTTTAAGGTTCCGCGTCAGCCAGTTCCCGGTTAACGTTGCCCCGATGTCGGTATGAAGGGTTCCGGCCAGGGTAGGTGCATTAATGTACCAGCCCAGATCTTTGCGTCGCATTTCCGGATTGTTCAACCAGAGCAAAACATCTTTTACGGTTTGTGTAGCAATCCTGTTGTTCATTTCTTGCTCCATAGTCTGAATCATATCACCCACCTCTTTTCCCAGTTGCGTTTGGCCGGCTGCCTTAATGGCTGTCATCATAGAATCAAAAGGGAAGTCTGCATAGGCATCACTCGCATATAACCTGGGCAAACTAAGCTGATGACCTACCGCAAAGGCGAGTTGATACAGCTCATTCTTCTCTGTTTTAAGCAGGCTTTGATCTTTTCTAAAAGCCGAATAAGAGCTGTCCAGCCACTTTGTACCATCCAAATTGACTTCCGTAAAAATGGCATCGGGGCCAAATTCAACCAGCGCATTCCGAACCTCAAGGATTTCCTGCTGCCGTTTCTTACCAAGCATATCATCGATTTTGAACTTGGCGACATCCAGTCCGGGGTTGTTGAAATGGAATACACCAACAAGTAGCACCTCGGTTTTAGCAAGACTATTTTGAGCAAAAGTTTGGCTCAGCAACGTGAGCGAAACGAACAATTGAACTAATATTATTTTCATGGCTTTTATGATTTAAAAAAGTTAGGCCGCTAATCTCAGGTTTCATGAGCTAAAACTTCTTGAAGGATCGACAAACCCGCCCATTTTGACGACAAACGCCCTGTACTGATAGGCGGCACACCAGATTAGTTTATTGGAAACAAGTAACTTGACTGTCGCAGATGTATGGGCGATAAACGGAAGTTTTTAAATTGGCCGAGGCATTCTACCTTTGGGAAAACAGGGTTTAAGTGATTTTCTTCATATCATTTCTCATTTGATAGCCCCAGGGCAATTACGATGTCCCGACGCCAGAAACTACTATTTCATGCGCTTTTTTGGTTGGTTTATTTTGCGATGACCCAGCTTAATGACTTTTCTAAATACTCCGGCGTAATGTCGTTTTGGGAGACGTTAACATTTCCCCTGGCGATCTCACATTATGTCCGTACGCTGTTAATTACATATACCTGCTTATGGATCCTTGACCGGACGTTTGAGCATAAGCAATACGCATTAGGAGCTCTGGGTGTCTTTTTGGTTTACGTAACTCACCCATTTCTGCGATATGTAGTTGAGGAAGTCTGGTTTCTACATTGGCTTGGTCTACGGAATTATTTAGAAGATACGCCATTCAGCCATTATTTCATCGATAACCTTTTTGGCTGTCTCATGCCGGTACTGATCAGTTTTGTGTTCAAAGCCGTGGAAGATTTTTTTACGAATGAAAAGGCAAAAGCCACGCTCCGTGAAGAAAAGCTGATCACCGAGCTTAATTTCCTGAAATCACAGATCAACCCGCATTTTTTCTTCAATACGCTAAATAATATCTATTCATTGGTGTATCAAAAGTCAGATGGCGCACCAGCGGCCGTGCTAAAACTTGCCGAAATAATGCGCTATATGCTATACGAGGGCAACGCTGAAAAAGTGGATTTATCGAGAGAGTTGAAATACTTGGAAAGCTATGTTGACTTGCAAAAACTCAGGTACTTTGGGCAAACTTTCGTAAAATTCGAAACGCTGGGGCACGTGAATGGACAACAGATCGCACCAATGCTACTGATCAACCTGGTTGAAAACGCTTTCAAGCATGGCAATATCCAAAGCCATGAGCGTCCATTGACCATTCGTGTGCATGTCAGTGGAAACAATGTCCAGTTTAACGTTGAAAACAAGAAGACTGACCGAAGCAAAGATGAGGCAGGAGGGATTGGCATGGCCAATATGCAACGCCGTTTGAACCTGCTCTACCCCGACCAGCATAGCCTTCTGGTAACCGATGGGCCAGACCATTATTGTTGTGAACTTAAATTGATCCTTTAATTTATGGCCATAAGGTGCCTTGTGCTCGACGACGAGCCACTCGCAACGGACATTCTTGCAGACTATGTCCGCAAGGTGCCATCACTTGATCTGATCGCAGTATGCAATCATGCGATGGAAGCACTGGTTTTGATCCAGCAAGATAAAATTGATCTGGCTTTTGTAGACATTCAAATGCCGGATTTGACCGGATTGCAATTTCTTCGCGTGGTGAACGGAAAATGTAAAGCAATATTCACAACGGCCTATCAGGAATATGCCATGGATGGGTATGAATATGACGTGATCGATTATTTGCTCAAACCAATCTCATTTGACCGGTTTTTATCGGCTGTTCAAAAAGCGCACGAACGTTTACGACCTATTGCTGATGGCATTCAGTTGCGAATGCACCCTTTATCGCCGGATAACGAAACAGATTTGTCTGTCCGCCCAAGCGCAGCCGAATTTATATTTGTTAAAACGGAACACAAGATTATCAGGATTGACCTCGCAGGCATTCTGTTCATTGAAGCTTTAAAGGACTATGTTTCCATTTATGTCCGGACAGAACGAATTTTGAGCTTACAAACGATGAAAAAAATGGGAGAGATCCTGCCTATGCAGCGGTTTATGCGGGTTCATAAATCCTATATCGTCGCCATGGACAAAATCGAATCAATCGAAAGGCAGCGCATTTACATAGGAAAACACGTAATCCCGGTCGGGGAAAGCTATTTTAAGCAGTTTGCGAGGAGAATTGAGTGACATTTTCATAGGGTGGTTCTTAGCGGTGTGGATAGAAAAGGGTTGTAAGAAGCGATTTATAGACCTTGACTTTTTGATAAGCTGGGCTCGCGCCCCTGCATCTCCACTCAAGCAAGTTTTAAAAATTTCAAAAAGCCCATAAATCAATGATTTACGGGCTTTTCTTGGTTGGCTTTCCACACCAATTTTTCAGATCCAGCAAAAGCAAAAGGGACGAATCGCAAGAATCAACGCTGGATTGTGCATCACTCCAAATACAGTTTCGCAAGGTTGCGGTGCAGGGTAGGAGTGGCTGTTCTGAGCCTTTGACTAAATTGAACTCAGCCTGGTAGCAAGGCCAGCCCGCGAGCTGGATTGACGCCACGCCAGCTATCGTTATCCAGGCGCTAACACCGGGCGCAAATTGTAAGAAGGGAATTGTCGTTCCCCTTCCTAATGGAAGTGCATCACAGAATTAGCAGAAAAATAGATCTAAACGTAAAATTATGAGAGCAATCAATCCCTGGATCAACTTCAATGGTAATGCAGAAGAAGCATTCACTTTTTACAAATCAGTTTTTGGCGGAGAATTCACCAAGATCATCCGTTTCAAAGACCTGGCAAGCGATGAATTTCCAGTGTCGGAAAGCGAAGCAAATAAAATAATGACCATCGCTTTGCCTTTGGGAAAATACAATGTGTTAATAGCTAATGATGTTCCGGAATTTATGGGACGGGTAAACGAAAATGAAAACAGGTCGAAAATAGCAATTAGCGCAGAAAGTCGTGAAGAAGCAGACCAATTGTTTGACGGACTATCAGCAGGTGGAAATATTGAAGGGCCGATGGACGAGAGTCCATGGGGCACTTACGCCGGAATGTTTAGAGACAAATATGGAATTGAATGGATTGTGGAATTTGACCCGAATCATAATGGGTAGATTTGGTGTAAGAGAAATGTCGTTTCGGGCTTCCTGAGCGGCATTTTTTGCTCGGAAGCTGAGCCGCAACCGTGCGGTCATAACAATGAGGATTGTTGAGCTCACACGCATTGTGCCCGAAAAGCACTGGCGGTTCGGTTTGAAGGGAATGAAGCTGAATGTACTTGTGAAATTTTTAAAGGAACTAAGCATCGAAACGGTTGAAGATTGGGGATACATTGACAGGCGGTCACAGAGGCGGCGGCAATACCTCCGTACATTTCAACAAGCTGGGCCAGTTCCTTCCTTCGCCTGCAAGCTGAAAACCGAGCCGATCCACGCGCGAAGCAATTCAATCTCGCTGTGCTTCATGCGACCATCAGCCTGAATGCCGACGATCAGCCCGTAAAGCGTATTCAAATCTTTGTGAACCTGATCCGGCCCGCAAAACTGGCGGAACGAGCCGCTGAGGTATTGAGCATTTGGCCACGCCAAGCCGCACCAGCCATCGCTTAGGCGATCATTCCGAGCGTAATGATTGGGACGGGTTGATATATGCGGCCTTGATGGCCTGAAAGCTTACCGTTGCAAAAGCGATGGCCAATGCAGTGACGAATGTCGCGGGAAGTAGCCACCATTGGATTGCAATGCGGTACTCGTAAGTTTGAAGCCACTGATTCATGGCCCAAAGCGTGACGGGTGCCGCAAGGACACAGGCTATTCCGACCAGCCAAATGAATTCGCCGGAAAGTAGCAGCCACAAGTTCGCCACTGTCGCTCCCAGCACTTTACGGATCGTGATTTCTTTGGTACGGCGCTCCGCCATAAACATCGCCAAACCAAACAGCCCAAGGCACGAGATAAAAATGCTCAGAGAAGCAAAGATTCCGGCAAGTCTGGACATTTGATTGGCCGAGGTGAATTTTTGTTCAAATTCCTGATCTGCAAAATGATATTCAAACGGAACGGATGGATTGTACTTATCAACAATCGGCTGGATTTTCGCCAATGCTTTTGACAGGTTTTGCTGATCTTTCAACCGGATCAGGAAGGCATTCACATTGTTGCTATTAAACAATATCACGCCTGGCTTCACCGTGCCGAACGGATTTTGCATTAACACGTTTTTGGTCACCCCGACAATGGTCAGCACCTGGTCGCCCAGCTTCATGGTTTTGCCTATCGGATCTTTGTAGTTGATCAGCTTCAATGCAGCTTCGTTGAGAATAACTGCGGAACTGTCCGTACCATAGCGCCTGTCGAAAGACCGGCCAGCGATGAATTCGAGTCTGGTTGCTTTTTCGTAATCCCAGTCGGTCATCACCACATTCAGGCTCACATTGCTGCCCGGGTCCTTACCTTCCCAGCTAAAATGCGTAAAATCATTGTTGACCCGGGTCATGGAGCTCGACGCTTTGGCCACGGCTTCGATGTGCCCTGTTTTCAGCAGATCATATTTGAGCGCATCGTAATTTTTAATCAGGTCGCCGCTTGCATCCAGCATGATGAGATTTTCGGGATTATAGCCGATCGCACGGTTTTTGGCAAAGTGAACCTGTTGATAAACGACCACCGAGGCGATGATCAGCGCAATGGAAATGCAGAATTGGGAAACCACAAGTACCTTACGTAGATTGACAGGCGCGGTGCCTTGCTGCAATTTTCCCTTCAGGACTTTAACCGGGGCAAAAGAAGAAAGGTAACCCGCGGGATAGCTACCCGCCAGCAGACCCGTAAGCAGGCAAATGCCCGTGAGCGCTCCCCACAGCGACAGGTCACTCAAATCGAGCCTGATATTTTTAAAACCCAATTCTCCCAAATACGGCAGAAGAAGCCAGATGATGAAAAAGGATAGCGTGAAGGCCAGAAACGTCGTCAGCAGCGACTCGGTAAAAAATTGAGCAACAAGCTGGCTTCTCAGGGATCCTACGGCTTTACGGATCCCGACTTCTTTGGCCCGCTTTTCGAACCTGGCCGTGCTGAGGTTCATAAAATTGATACAGGCGATGAGCAACACAAATATACCAATGATGCCAAAGAGCCTTACATAAATGACGTGCCCACCGGTATTGACCCATTCCTGAAAATCGTCGTACAAATGCCACCGTGTCATAGGGTAAAGTGATAGCATTTGCGTTTGGACATATGGATCTTTGTTCATCGTCATAGGGCCGATCTTTTTAGAAAGTCCGCCCAGGTTTACGCCTTCTTTCACTTGCAGCACCACGCCAATGAAACTGTTGTTCCAGCGGGTTTTCGATTCACGGACGTCGGGCATGTTGGCTACATTGAACTCAAACGGAGCCAGAAATTCGAACTGCAAAGAAGAGTTGGCAGGTACGTCCTGAACGACTGCGGTAACCTGGATATCGAACTTATTGTCAATGCGGATCACTTTTCCAACCGGATCTGTGTTGCCGAAAATGGCTTTTGAAAGTGATTGGGTGAGTACAATGCTGTTTGGATCGCTGAGCGCAGTTTCCGGATTTCCTTTGATGACCGGGTAAGTGAAAATTTTAAGGAAGTCGGGATCGACATAGTATCCCTGTTTTTTAAACTTACGGTTACCGCTCACGAGGCTGTGAACACTACCCCAATCAAGCCGAGATATATGCGCAATTTCCGGGTAATTGTCCCTGAGCTCATCGTAAACCGGCATCATGACACTAGCGGAAGTGTTTTTCTCGTGATTCATCAGCGTGTTTTTCATCACCAGTGCAGTCCGGTCTGCATGCTGGTTGAATGCATCAAAGCTAATTTCAAACCGTACCCACATGCCAATGAGCAGCGCGAATGCCATGCCCAGCGAAAGCCCGAGAATGTTGATGAAGGAAAGCGACTTGTTTTTACGCAGCTGACGAACAGCTACTTTGAAATAGTTGCTTAACATAGATTGACTGAATAGCGGGTGATGGGCGTAGGGGCCGGGCTGCCGTTTGATATACCTTGGACTGAAAAAGCCAAGTACCTCGCGCCAGTACCAAAGCATGGCTTTGCGGGGCCCGACCAATTTAAGCTGAAAAGAAAATTCTTCTTCCAGGTCGCCTTCGATTATTTCTAACAGATGCGGCGCTACAAACCATTTTAAAAGGCGCTTTGCCAGGCGGGGAGGCGTTTCCATATCAGTGTCCGGTCATTGAGAGTTTGGGGAAATTGGGGAGCCTGTTCCAAAAACCGGCGCGTATTTCCTGGATTTCATGCAGTGTACGCTGCCCCAGCGCAGTGACCGTAAAAAGCTTTTTCCTTTTGCCGCCCCGTTCGGAGGTAGGTTCGCCGAAAGCAGACCTGACCATGCCCTTTTCTTCCAGACGCTGCAAGGCAGAATGTACCTGATTGAGCCTCACTTGCCGTCCTGTTTTCTCCGTAAGTTCGTGTAGAAGGGCAACCCCATAGGCTTGTCCGTCCAATACGGCAACTGCCAAAAGAATAAGCTCTTCAAACTCTCCAAGATAATTTCTGTTCATCAGTCCTATAATTTCCATATTTGCTGATAAAATAGCTTGCCAAGGAGATTTTTATGATTAAATAGTTGATATATAAATAATTAAAATTCTGACAAAAGAGATTTGGTGTTCACAACCGGACGTTTTCTGTTCGATTTTAAACATCTTTTCGCTAGCCGCAGATGGACTTCCGCCGACCATGTAGAGTTTTGCCGTTTGGCCTCCTAGCGCACAGCAGCACCCGATCCGCAGGCGGGCGGATCGGACGAAAGTTTCAACATGACAAATAGCGCTTTCACGCAAAATAAGAATACTATTGCGTTAGTTTTTGTGCAAATTGAAACCATTATGATCAAATTCCGCGCAGCCACCATCGATGACTTAGCTCTATTAATGCATTGGGACGAGCAGCCTCATACTGTCGCGTCCGATCCGAACGACGATTGGGGATGGGAGACAGAACTGTTGCGGTCGCCTGAATGGCGGGAACAACTGATCGCCGAATTGGACGGTCGACCGATCGGTTTTGTGCAAATCATCGATCCGTTGCTGGAAGACAGCCACTATTGGGGCGAAGTGCCTGCAGATCTCCGCGCGATAGACATTTGGATTGGTGAAGCCGATGACCTCGGAAAAGGTTATGGTACCGAAATGATGCGGCTGGCAATCGACCGCTGTTTTGCTTCGTCCGAGGTAACCGCCATTATCATCGATCCGCTGGCTTCCAATGTCAGAGCAAGGAAGTTCTACGAAATGCTAGGTTTTTCTTTTGTCGAGAACCGCACATTCGGCGAAGACTTCTGTGCGGTTTACGCGCTCGACCGAAATGTCTGGGAGAAAAAGCAAAAGTGACTTTCCTGCCAAGCTTAGGAATGAGTGGAAAAAAGCAGGTGCTTTATTGTAGGTGGCGATTTTCATGTGACACGCAATACAAAGTGGATGAGCTGGCAGAAAGGGGGATGAACTACAATGTCAAACGGATTCGACGGTTGCTTCGGAAAATGGCTATCGAGCCGATTTATTCAATGTAACTTGAGTCGAATGGGCATGGCAAAATACATTCATCAATCAGTATTGCTTAGATGCCTTAACATGACCAGAGAAATGGACAACAGAAATAACATAGCCAATCAGAGACGAATCGCATCTTCTATCAGTTCCACCGCCGAAAAACGTTATGCCGATTTTGTTGAATGCTATCCCGATCTGATGGAGCGTTTTCCGCAGCACATCATCGCTTCATATCTTGGAGTCACAAAGGACACGCTCAGTCGCGTCAAACGCCAGCTGCTGAGAAAATAAGATTACGAGCAACCCTGCTTTTCAAGAAGTAGACAAATATCTATTTCTTTTCTAGACATATATCATCTTTTCGATCTGTCAGGCCCCGGAACTTTGCATTTTCAACATTAAACAATGTGAAGATGCAAAGGGGAAGCTTGTGTGACGAGCGGTAACCGATGCTCGCACTTGAAAGAGAACCATGACAGGATCACTGAATTATTCGAACGGAGAGGTTACTATTATATGGCAGCCAAAATTATGCATCCATTCCGGTGTATGTGTAAAAACGCTGCCTGGGGTATATAATCCGGGAGCGCGCCCCTGGATCAGGCCTGAGAACGCGACGACACAAGAATTGATCGATCAGGTCACAAAATGCCCATCGGGCGCATTAAGCATTAGGAAAATGTTTCAGATAACAGGAAGTGATGGTAATGGAAAATACGAAAGTGATTTTAAAGGAAAATGGTTTTGGCGAGATCCTCTTGTTCTCCGGCGACACAAAAGTAGGAGAGATGGCAGTATCCGTCAGACATGGTAAGTTAACGGTTTATCATACCGAGGTATATCCGGAATTTGAAGGCAGGGGTTTTGCGAAACTATTGCTCGACCGACTGGTCGGATACGCGAAGGAGAATGATCTCATGATTTTGCCGCGTTACCCTTATGTAAACGCGCAGTTCAGGCGCTGCCCGGGAGCAGTATCTTGAGGTCTGGTTCAAACATGACGCCTGATTGTGGCGCCGGTCGCAGCATCCGCATTTCTGCTCGGATCATTACCCGGCCCTGTGGCGAAGGGTACGACATATCAAACACAAGGACGTGTTTTTACAGATGAGATATATTTTAGAAACCCCGATAATGACGACCATGCTCGGCCCGAGACACGCAGCGGTCATTCGATGGCGGAATGGCGTGCTAATTTGTGCTGTGCGTGCGTCATATGTCAAAGGCCTGGATATTCATCCATTTCACGCACAGCATGATCAAAAGTTGGTATCAGAGAAGCCCTACTGATGCCTTCGTCTTTCAAAATTTGGTTAATATGATTGAAAGGATGGCCGGCGTGGTAACCTTGTATACCTGTGAAACCTTGTTACGGTCGGCGGCAAAAGGGAGAATGTTTTTAACGAAGTCCGGCATTTCGACCCAAACTATTCGTCACTTAGCACTTTTTGTTGCGGGGTAATAGGAATCATGCTTGTTTTGGATACGATCATCTGTCAACTCATGCAATTTCCACGTCTCGCAATCTGGCAACAATGGCTTCTGCACGCGCTTCTTATCTGGGCGGCAATCGAGGGCAACGACGCGCTTGTCTACTGGTATGAAGTTAACGCCGGCGGCGTCTACGTTACCAATATTGATGGTTCCGCGGTTACACAATGGCAGCGATTTGTCAATCACAACTATTATCAGGCTGTTTGGCTGGTGATTTTGGCGGGTACATTCATCGTCGAATACAATTACCATTATATTTTTAAGAAAAAGCCATTTCCCTACTTCATCGTGGTTACCGGCCTTTTTTCCGTCGGTTTTATGCTCCTGCTTACAGCCTGCAATCAGTGGAAATCCGGAGGAGCGCTCACCTCTGTCTGGGGACCTTCGTTAGCTTTTGCCGCTTACAGTTTTTGTTATACGTTGCTCAGGGATTTTATGCATCAGCGCATAAACAAAGCCGACCGACACATGCAGCAAGTCCAGGCTGAACTCACCACCCTGAGGGCGCAAATTAACCCGCACTTTTTCTTTAACACCTTAAATACACTATACGGAACCGCACTTACTGAAAATGCGGACAAAACAGCCCTATGCATTGAACAGCTCTCTAATATTATGCGCTATACCGTCACAGAAGCGCAGCAGGATTTCACACCGGTTGCGCAGGAAATGAGCTTCCTGGAAGATTACCTTCATTTGCAGCAATTGCGATTACCTGAGCGCGATACAATCCGGGTGGAAACCGACCTTGTCTACGATGGACTTCCTGTCCACGTTGCACCGTTCCTTTTGGTCCCATTTATAGAAAATGCATTTAAATATGGAATCAGGATCGACCAGGACAGTTTTATTAAATTGGAATTGACTGTTTGCGAGGATACGCTCGACCTGTCAATTCAAAACAGTTTATTTCCTCCCAGACCTGGCCAGGAGGGATTGGGCACCGGTATTCAAAATACTCAAAAACGTCTTCAACTCATTTATCCCGACAGACACTCGCTGACTTTCGGTGAAGTAGCTGGGCAGTATCATGTCCGGCTGCATATTCGTCTACATTAACCGAGCATTCACATGAAACTACTCTTTTTATGCGCCGCATTCGCAGCGTTCACCACTGCCCATGCCCAAATGGCAGTGTCTGGAAAAATTTCATCCAATCAATCAGCAAAAGCATTGGTCTTCAATGTGCCCTTCGATTGCTGGCAGCACACAGCTAATTCTGTGGAAGTGATGCCGGATCATGAAGGGAAATTCTCGATTCACCTCCCGGTAGAGAAACCGCAGATCATTTTTTTGACATATGCCGGGCAGCGTCTGCAGCTGTATGCCGAACCAGGTAAAACACTTGTGATTGAAACAGACGATTCGCTGAAAACAATAAGCTTCGCAGGTAGTTTAAGCAAGGAAAACCAGTTTCGGCAGAAATTAGGTCTAACAACTTACAGCCTTGGCAAGCAGACTTGGAACGATACGCTGAGCGCGCCAGAACAGATTCTTACTGATCTAAACCAAGCGCAGCAATCTGCATTATTACAATTGAGCAGCAGTAACTTAGCGGCACCGTTTGTCCGCATGACAGCGGCTGATATTCAGTATTTCGCGGTAAGTAAACTGTGGGACCTGGTCTGGAAAAATGGTGTATGGGCGTCGGATAACAAATCCCGCTATGGGCAAAATGAATGGCGGCAAGCCCTGAAAACCGCGCATGAAGCTGTGGTGCTTTCCAATGCTGGCGCGCTGGACAGTTATCATTACCAAACCATGGTCAGTTATTACCCGCGTTATCTCCAGCATCTTGCTTCCAGTAAAGACGAGTTTGCCCGGATTGCGGAAGCGGTTTTTAAGAAGTCTTTTGCAGAGGTAAATCAGCAGGTGCGCCAAAAAGGAGAACGATACTGGGAACACAATGCCTTGCAATACGGGTTTACGGGCCGTGCGCAGGAATACGCACTAGCTTCTTTTCTAATCAATGGCATCGATCAGGGCGACCTTGAATATCAGCAGGAAGCATATCAGGATTTCGTTAATCGCTTTCCCGAAAGTCCATATATGACCGGTGTGCAGAAAAAAATGAAACCCTTCCTGGCAAGCTTGGGCAAAACAGAATCTGAATTGGAGGGTATTCGTTTTATACCGGATTCGCGTACTATTCCCACCCTTGATTCAGTTATCACCAGTCATAGGGGACGTGTGGTTTTCATCGACATATGGGGAACCTGGTGCGGTCCGTGCAGACAAGAGTTTCCCTTCAATCAGGCCTTAAAAGATCGTTTTAAGGACAAGTCCGTCGATTTTGCATACATCGCCGTCGAGCACCGGCAAAATCCGGAGAAGAGCTGGCGCGAGATGATTGCATTCTATCACTTGACGGGAGATCACATTCTGGCAGGTAAGGCGCTGGTAGAAGATTTGCGCAAGATATATGTCCAACAAGGCAACCTTATATTTCCGTCTTATATATTAGTGGACAAGTCGGGCAAAATTGCGACAATCCATGCAAAACGACCATCCGACCGGCAGGCTTTGTACAAGCAAATCGAACAGTTGTTGTGAAAAAAGATCTGGCACATATTCGCTGTATTTTCGTAGACGATGAGCCTATCGGCCTAAGCGTTTTGCTGTCACATGCCAGTAAAGTACCTATTTTGAATGTTCTGGGTACTTTTTCCAGCGGAATGGAAGCACTTGCTTTTGTTAAAAATAATCCGGTCGACCTGATATTTCTTGACATCCAGATGCCTGATTTGTCTGGCTTGGAAATGGCCCGGATGCTTGCTCCGTCTGTGCATATTGTTTTTACCACCGCCCACGCGCAATATGCCGTAGAGGGATTCGATCTCGCCGCGACGGATTATTTACTGAAACCTATTGGCCTTGGCCGTTTCTTGCAAACCACTGATCGGGTTACTGCAAAATTCTCGAACGTTGTAATTGGCTTGAAGCCAGTCGATTACATTTTTGTCAAAACCGGTTACGACTGGGCACGCATTGATCTCGACTCGTTGCTTTACATTGAAGCCGATAGGAATTACCTTACTTTCCACACATCCGACCGGAGGGTATTGACCCGAATGAAACTTGCAGAGATTTTAGAAAAGCTACCTCGCGAAGCATTCATGCAGATCCACAAATCTTACGTCATATCTATATCCAAAATCGACAAGATTGAAAGACATCAGATCACCCTCGCCGATCGCGTCCTCCCGTTATCTGCTACTTTCAGAGATGACTTACTTGCCAGGCTGGGTTAATCATAAGACCTGATAGATGGCCTCTATATTATACTATGCGAATAAACTCGGTCGCGGCTGTTTTAAATATCAGCGTCATTTTGTTAGTTGGTACTTAAAGGCGATAATCCCTTGAAAATATCCAACAAATGGATCTGATTGGGGCGAGCCTGCACCAGGTTGGTAATTTCGCCGCCTACTCCCCAGATAGTTATTCTCCCGAAGAACAAACGATTTTTGAAGACCCCAGTCCAGTATAAGAAATCGGGTTAAGTGATGTTGAAAACCAATTGTGGCAGCAGGAAATAGGGCCGTGCCCCTGGACGAAACGGGTATGTAGGTGTCCGAAACCTCTAATTTTTCGAATAACGCTGTTTGCCTGTACTGTGATAGTATAAGAAATGCCCCTAAGAAAAAATGGTTTCTTTTCTGCTTCCCCGAAATCGAAGTTGGATAAACCCTGGCCCCGGCTTTGAAGAAAGCACCGGAAGTCCTTCGCTCGCTAATCCTGTCATTTACTTTATAATCTATTAAACCGCTATGGCCTGTCTTAAAAGTGTAGCCGAGATTGAAGTTCAGTGAATATCCTGGATGACGACTGAATTCAGAATTGATCTCAGCGGACTTTGCTATGATAGGTGGAATGTTAATACCCACACTAGTTTTCCATTGTGCATGACTTATCAGGGATGTGAAAAAGAACAGCGATAAAAAGTAAACCCTCATAGCATAAGTCGTTTTTTGCAACTATGACACCGATACGTTCAATTTAGTTGTCCCAGGCAAGAAGTCTCGCCTGCTTGTACACCAGCTGCACGATGGCTAGCTGCGTTAGGCGCGTAAATGTGTTCGATAATTTTATTCGGTGATTTTTGTGTACTCATAATCACTACTTCACACCACCAGCCGAATTATCCGGCAATAAGTTGAAGTTTTGCACAGGGGTATTTACCTGCTCAATACCGTTCGCATGGTTGTCAGCAGCAATTTATCTGCGAGCTTTTGCTCATCAGAATCGGGTGGCAGACCGAGCAGGCAATGAATTTGTCCTGAAAAGCAGTGAGCCCAAACTTGCACATTGGCATTTTGCAGTCGTTGGGCATATTGCTGACCTTCGTCCCGAAGTGGGTCAAACTCCGCGGTGAGCACCAGAGCGGGCGGCAAATTGCGGAGATCCTGACGGTTGATAGGCCCGACTTCCGGGTTGTCAAGACTTACTTGCGGTGCGTAGGCCTGCATGGTGTATTCGCAGAATGCTTTATTGAGGAAGTACCCGGATGCAAATCGCTGATAGGATGCATATCGGCTGTTGTTGCGCGCATTATCGGTAGACGGGCAATTCAGCACCTGTAACTTGATACGGTTCTGGATACCGTCCAGCTTCGCTTTCTGGCAAACGACCGCAGCCAGATTTCCCCCCGCGCTCAGACCTTCAACGATGATTCGCGAAGTGTCGCCACCAAATGTTTGTCCATGCGTGCTTATCCAATGAAAAGCATGGTAAGCATCATCAACTGCCGCAGGGTAGGGATGCTCCGGCGCGATCCGGTAATCTACCGCTACCACGATTGCAGCAAAGGCTTTCGCCTGCCGCCAGCATTCATATTGCATAAAAGGCAAAAGCGGGGTTACAAATCCGCCTGGATGGTAATATATGATGATGGGTAAGCCGTTGGCGTGGGACGGATTGTAGATTTGGATAGCTATGCTGTCAGCGGTTATTTTCATCGTTTGCCGGTCACCGGCAGCAAAGGGCAGGACCGGAACTCTTACATCCCGGATCTGTTCGACGGACATATTCGGAGACGCCGGCAGGTCGCGCAGCACTGTTTTAAGCGCGGTGGAAACCCGGGGGTCGAGCTTACCCTTATCACATGGCTGAGCCTGAACGTCGTAATGGCCGAGAGCAATTACCAGTATTCCAGAGAGTATTGTTTTCATATTGCCTGTTTTTGATGTAAAAATCAGGCACTTTAAATAATTGCAGGTGGTAAAAACGCGACAATGTTGCTGGTTATTGAGGAGTCTTGCAAACCGAAGCCGCGCTCCGGAGCGCCTTTTTCTTCTGTGTAATATTCAGCCGGAGTTACACCGGCCAGATCTTTAAAATCTTTGGCAAGATGCTGGTAGTCGTGATAGTTGCACAGCAAGGCGATGCTGAGCCAGTCAAGATCAGGACGATTGTATTTGAGAGCAAATGCTTTCGTCATGCGGGCTATTCTGGCGAAAAGCTTAGGGCTAATCCCCATCCGTTGCTTAAACAGGCGCTCGAACTGCCTCGCACTGAAACAGCTTGATTCCGCCATCGCAATCACAGAAGTGTTTTCAGGTTTCAATATTAATTGATGGGTCATTAAATCGACCGCGTGCTGATCCTTTTTAATGTTGCTTGCGAGGCTGAGCAAGAGACTTTCAACAATACCAATCATTTCCTGGGGTGATCCGGCATTTGCCAACCTTTCATTAACCCGAACCATTCGTTTTGGCAAAACAGCTTCCGCATCGATAAAAGTGTTTGTTAGTTCTGTCAGTGGTATACCAAGCATTCGATAAAGGACGCCAGGGTGAAAATTGACGAGTAACACACAAAATTCGGAACCAATCAGGTGGCGGTTAGTCCGCTCTGTATATTGTCCTATGATCACAGAGCGAGGGCGTGGTACAATCTGCCCGTTCGTAAGATACTCGACCTGCTCATTGCCGCGAGGGAAAAAAGCCAGGGTCTGCTCCGGTCGGGGGGCGTAAGGCTTGTAGGGTAAAGTGGTGCCGTCTGGGACTACAAAATGCCGCAGTTGATAGCACTGCACGAAGCAGCGTAATTGCGAGGCAGGTGTAAATTCTTGACAGATCATCTTGGACTGGACCTAAGAGAAGACGCATTGGGTCGACTAGCATTCTGTTTTCAAAACGTTCTTGAAGATAAGCAATAGTTGGCAACCGGACTAAGTATGTTTCAGCAGCTATTCAGTTCGCCTGATATTCACAAGTCGTTTTTCCGTACTATTTCGGTCGCAGATTATGTGATCGCTATCGTCGCCTTCACCTTTTGATTTCGGCCAGCGCCTTTTCTATCTTGGAGGCAACGCCTTGGCTTGGTCGACCCGTAAAATTCTCGATAATATTTCCGTCGGCACCGATCAAGACATAATGAGGATACACGCTTACCATATAATTTTTAGCCAGCGTATTCGTCCAGGAGCGGTTGGCGAATAAGTCGATTGTCTTTAGGCCGAATCTTTCGGAAATAGCCCTCCATTTTGCAATTTGCTGATCATCTGCCGCCCCTGGTGTGCCGGTACATATACTGATTATCTTGACCGGCTTATCCTTGAACTGCTCTACAAGCTTATTTTCATAAGGGATTTCTTTGATACAAGGTCCGCACGTCGTGAACCAGAAACTGAGATAGACTACCTGTCCCCTGTATTGGTTAAGTGTTACCAAAGAATCATTTGAATCAACCAAAGCGAAATTAGGCGCCTTGTCTCCAGCTTTGAGCAGTTTAATATTTGTGTTCGCACGGTGTCGTACATAGTCAACCAGGTATTGATGATTTGCTGGAAAGTGCTTGCCAAATTCTGTTTCGACCCGGTTCGGATTATCGACAGCACCGCTCAGCTCCCAGATCTCGAAAAAAGAACCCATGTTTTCACCCAATTCTTCTTTTGCGTAATCTGCCAGATTCTTCAAACCCAATGAGCTATTGGATTGGCGCATCTGCCAGAAAAGTTGCTCGCGAAGAAAACGAAGGTAGTCGTAGTGATACATACTGGTTTCATTCTTTACCTTGATCCTGTTTTTGAAAGCATAATAGGTTGTCGGGATTACCTGCTTTTTCTTTTGGTAGATGGTTTGATACCACACCATATATACCCTGAGCCAGGCGTCGGTATAGTCCAAAGCGTTTGTTTCATAAGTAATGAACCAATCTGGAAGCTTCCGGCCCTTTTGAAACTCTTTCCAAATCTCGCATTGAGCTGCATAGCTTTCATCCATCTTATGCTGAAAGGGGCCGAGGTCTGCCGCGCTCATCCCCACATTCATACATTCCTGAACGGGATCATTTAAAAGCCTTGTTTTCAATTGGTAGTACTGTTGAACTTCTTTATTTTTTCCTTCAAAGGACAGAACAGATTGTCCGGCCGCTTTACTTATATCGGCTAAAATCGACACATTAACTGTATCTCCGGGCCCACCCGCAATCTTATAAGTTGAGTCGGCTATATGCAGGAAAGACAGTCCCAGGTTTCGGCAAGGACCTGTCAAAAAAACTTCATTATCAACATGGGTTAAAGTGTCCTGAACCATACTGACATCATTTTTTGGAAAGCTATGGTAAGTACCCAACTTCACGAGAATATTCCCCGACTGAAGGACAGACTTAATATGTACGGTAATGACACCTTCCAGATCGAGATTTCCAGGCAATTTATGACTGTTCTGCGCTGAGCAAATGCTGGCAGTAGCGATCATCATAAGAATATACGCTAATACTCTCATATTTATATATTTAAGAATGTAGTATATTCAAATTTAAGTATTTTATATATTCAGCGCTATTTTCTTCTGAAAGTCTTTGCAATTGGTTGTTGAAAATCACACGACTGACAGATGATATCTGTAAAGGTTAGCCGCTAAAATATCCGATCGGTTTAACCAGCTGAATCTAATGGATCGCAATGTCTTTGTTTCTCACACCACTGCCTGAATTTGTCAGCCAGAAATTCCGGGCGATTGTCAGGCCCGGATCTGGCCTGGATATGGCCTGTTCAAAGCGATCAATTCCAACACATCAATCCCGTTGAGCAGGAAGTGAAAAATCGGCATGCGCCGCTGGCACTTCCCTGCTGCAATTGTCAATAATAGCGGCCGCCGCCGCTGTCAATACCCGAATTTTGTGTTTATTCGCAAGTCTGTCTACCTCTCCGATCAGACGATTGTTAATTATTGATTTGCACTAGCTTACTGTTCCTGTTTCCCGCTTGTCTGTGCATCAGCGTTCTTTGGTTCTTTTTCTGTCAGGAGTTTTCTATTTCGGCGAACAATTGTACATGGGGAAATTAAATGTAGCCCCGTTCGCCGAGGAAGTAATTATTCCATTTTCGCTCCATCGGTTTGAATGCATCGGGAAGGTTGGTGTTCACAGACCAGTACGTGGCGGCCAGCGAGGGTTCAATAAAGAAGCGGTTTTGAAATCGGCGAATTCCTTCCTTGTTCCGCTTCCGCCTTGATTTTGCCCGCTTCCCCTTCATTTTTTGCCTCTGAGCGCAGCCTTCATGCGAGTTTTGGTCTACAATCATTCAAGCGACGAGCTTGGTATCTCAAACTGTAAATCAAATCTGAACATGAAAAAGTTAATTTTCCTGAGTCTGCTCTTTACTTCTGCGAACAGCTTTGCGCAGGGGCCGTTGAAAAGTATCCTGGACCGCCTCCAGTTTGGTGTCAAAGCGGGTGGGAATTACAGCGACTTTGAGAATGCCGGTTTTGCAACCGAAGGCCTGCCAGGCTTTCATGCCGGCCTGATCGTGGGCTTTAAAATCAATGACAAACTTTCCGTTCAGGAGGAGTTCCTGTTTTCGCAGCAGGGAGCAAAGCTCAAAGGCGATTTTTTAGGAAAGCAGGATGTCAAGCTCTCTTACATGAGCGTTCCTATCCTGCTCAAGTACCGTACTCGGTCCGGATTCTATGCAGAGGTTGGAGCGCAGTCCAGTTTTAAGGTCAAAGAGGATGTCAGGGGACTAACCGGCGGAGATTTCGCTGAAAAGCTCGATTTTGGCGCGGTCGGTGGACTGGGTTTCCAATCCAGGCGCGGTTTTGGCATCGGCGCCAGATATGTGTACGGATTTTCCAAAGTGGGTGCCTTTCAATCCCCATCGGTAAAAAGTGACTTTACCAATTCTGTCGCCCAGGCAAGCATCTTCTATATTTTCTAGATACGTTTGGCCGTCGTCGAGGCCCCTCATCCTAAATCAGGACCAGAATATCCGGCTGAAACATCCAGTCGGGTATTATTCGTTTCCGTAGGCGACCCAAGGTATTTCACCTTCATTCATGCATTACCCCAAATGCAGAAAGCCCAACAATATCAGGGATCATTTCAATATGGAACAAAACAAAACGTCCGCCTGGCATAAAGGCAGATAGCTGATCCGAGGGGACCGATTCAGCCTTTGGATAGCCATTCCAAAAACATGGGCGCTTTCGCTTTGCTGATAATGATCTTCTCTTTAAGCGGGACGGAAATATTCAAAGAAAGTTTTCTGGAAAAGAAATTGGATGCGTCGATCACCACGTCCCTCGATATCAGGTACTGGCGGTTGGCCCTGAAAAAAAAGCCTGGCGACATTTTCTCCAGCTCGTCGAGTGCCTTGTTGGGATAATAGGTCTTACCGGAAAATGTAACTAGCCGTGTTGTCTCGCCTTCCAGATAGAACAATGCAATATCCTCGAATTTGATGGGGATGATCTTGTCCTGATGATATACGATCACCGATGCCGCCCTTTGCTTGCTACCTCCCGCGAGCATTTCCATCAGCGCTCCAAACTGCTGATGATGGCTGATCGAGAACGCTTCTTTTAACTGACTGTATTTCTGCAATGCCCTTTCGAGGGTCTCCAGCGTAAAAGGCTTTAAGATGTAATCGATCCCGTTGGCTTTGAAAGCCTCCAGCGCATATTCATCATAAGCAGTGCAAAAAATAACGGGGGACGCTTTTGGGGCAGTCAACAAAATTTCGAAGCTAAGCCCGTCCCCCAGCTGAATGTCGCTGAAAATCAAATCAGCCGGGGCAGCCTGGCTGAAATATGCGAGCCCTTCTTTAACGGAGTGGATTTGAACAATGCTTACAAGACTACCGAGCAACTGCCTGATACCGGCTTCCAGGTCTTCGGCAAGCAATTCTTCATCCTCTATGATCACTATATTCATCGGGCAGTAGTTTTATACTTACAGAAAACAAGTTCTGGTCCTCGCTCACAACCACCTGGTCGCCCGACAATAGCTGGTAACGCTCTTTGAGGTTGGCCAATCCATGGTTTGTCGATTCGGACTTATGATGTTTTCTCTGCAGATTATTGGATATCACAATCCGGTCGCCGCAAAGCGACAAAGTTACGCTCAGCGGGGCCTGACGGGTTAGCTCGTTGTGCTTGATGGCATTTTCCAGCAGCGGCTGAAGGGAGAAGGAGGGCAGGTAGAATTGCGCATGGGCCTGCTCAGGCACGGTGCTGGTAAAATGCAGCGCTTCCCCAAACCTCATCTGCTGCATTTGCAGATAGTCTTTTAATAACGCCATTTCCTGACCGAGCGTAGCTACTTTGGAAGTGTGACTAAACACGGAAGCCCTCAGGAAATTGGCCAGGTGAACGATGTAGGCGTCCCCGGAGCGTGGGTCTTTTTTATAAAGCGCTTTCAGGGTATTGAGCGCATTAAACAGGAAATGAGGGTGGATCTGCTGCTTCAAAAGCAGGTTGGCAGCTTCGGCATGTGCGGTTCTCAATTGCGATAATTCCAGGTCGGCCCGCACTTTCTGTGTTTGCAGCAGGATAAAATCCTGAAGAATGATGATGAGCGAATTCACCAACGCGCTGCCCAGTACAAATGCACCAAGCAGGGGCAGATCGGTAAAAGACCAGATTTTGTGGGAAAGATAGGCAAAAACAGGCCATATGAGCAGATAAGCGCCCAGTCCTGCCGCATAGGTAGAAGCATACCGGTACAGCTTAAATCTGATCGAATTGAATGGATAGTATTTCAGCAGCCCGACCATGATCTCTGTATTGGCAAAGCCGATCACGCTCACTACCACGGCCGTCATAATGGTATACAGTAGCGGGTGTTCCTCCCGCGTGTCATGCGAGAGGAACAGGTACACGGTCCCGCTGATCACCAGTGCCAGCAGCAGGTTGAGGCGAAACAAGCTTTTGGTGGGTACATGCGTATTCATAAAAGTAAACTTAATCATTTTTACCGGGTTAGCCCTGCTGTAATGGGGCATAGTCCGGCCTGGAAGGATGTGTAAAACACCGGCAAAAAGAATGAGGCTGGCAAAAAAGTATTTGTCGTTCATTGGGAAGGACCAATTAAGTCGATGGGTCAAAACAGGTTGTCGGAAGATGGCCAAAAATCATATATCCCGCCGCAAAAGCGGGGATATATGATTCCAGAGCTAAGTACAATGGTATCCTCAATATTCGACGATGTGCGCGGCGATGTTTGACGCGGAGGTGCCGGTCAGGTAAATAGTGTAAATTTTTCCACCTTTTAACGCAGGGACTGTCACATTGGTCACGGTCTTTTTCAATGCCAGCCCTTCTAGTTCCAGCGACAATGTTCCAGCCGTGACATTGATGTACTTGCTCTCCACATCCCTGGTCAAGGTATTGACCAGCTTGTTCCCCGCGGCGTCCTTAATGATCAGATCGCCGGGGGCGCCGCTGGCAAAGTGCAGGAATTTGACACGGGCCACACCTGCCGGCGGGTAGGACAATTCGTCTTCATATTGTTTGATACGGACATCGTTGCCGTCGCCCCTTAGAAACACGGTGTAATGCCTGCCTCTGACCATGTATAGTTCCCCTTCGGCTGTATGGGCCGAGCTGCCTTCGTTCCGGAACCGGGCCGACAGCCGCATACCTGAAACCGTGGAAATAAAATCCGAGGCATCTGTAAAATCAAGGCCACCGCTGACTATCGCGTTATCGACAAGGTAAAAACTTTGGGCAGTGGCATCGGGGGCTGCATTGACTACCTTCAAATTGGCCGAACCGGATTCATCGATGTTATTTTCTTCGCAGGATGACCCCAGTGTCCCCAGTGATAGCATGGCCACCGCCGTAAGAAGTGTGCTAAAGATCGGCTTTGTTCTCATGATATAAATTGTTTAATGTGCAATAAGGGAAGCGCCAGCTCTCTCTGGCGGTCAGGTGTATACGCGGGGAGTTTGTCCCACAGAAGCAAAGTTGTCGATACCGGCTGTTTGGAGGTTATAGAAAAACGCCCAGGCAGGCAAAACGGCGGCGGAATGTAGCCATGGGCGGGGTGAAATTCCGGCGACTTGTTGTGGGGGCAGCGGGCTGGCCGTGCGTCGGCGTTTACCAGAAACGCGGGTTTTTGGTTACCGCCGATAATGTCTATATTTCAAGCCTACCCGCTTCACCGGCATATTGGCCTGCATTCCATGAAGAAGATCTTTTCCCAGTTTAGTTGGTTCCATGTTTTCTACTGGATCATTGCCTATATCTTGCTGTCTGCCATTGTGATGCTGCTTTTAAAATCCCAGAACCTTAATCTGGCTATCAGTATTCCTGCCAACATTTTCAGCGCGACGGTATTGGGTATTTTTCAGGGAATTACATTCACTGTCGTTGAACGCCGTTGTGATAATGATTTTTTTAAACGACAGTCATTGGCCGTCAATGCTGTTGTAAGGGTATCGCTGTATTTTTTGACGACAATCGCAATACTGGGAGCGTTCAGATATTTTTTCGTTTCGCATATTCGCTATATGATCATTGATCCCGCACCTGCGGTGGATAATGAGGGCTCGTGGCGATATATCTTCGCGTTGATCCTGCTTTATAATTTTATGATGTCCATCATGGTCAGTTTCATAGAGCTGGCGGGTAAACAATTTTCCCGCGGGACGATGCTGCCGTTGTTAATGGGTAAATATCAGGTACCCAAAGAAGAATACCGGGTTTTTCTGTTTATGGACCTGCAATCGTCAACGACGATCGCAGAGCAATTGGGTCATTTTCAATATAGTGCACTGATCCGCGAATGCTTTCTGGACATCAATGCCACTGCCTCCAGGCACAAAGGCCAGATCTATCAATATGTAGGGACGAGGTGGTGGTAACATGGGACGGCAATGATCCTTCCAGCCACCTGGATTGTGTTCGCTTCTTCTTTGATTGTATTGCACGCTTCAAGGAGAAATCTGATCATTACCGGAAACGATATGGACTTCAACCCGTTTTTAAGGCTGGCGCGCATGTCGGAATGGTTACCGTGGTGGAAGTAGGCGAAACTAAAAGAGACCTGGCTTATCATGGCGACACCCTGAACACCGCTTCGAGATTGCAAGGCCTTTGCAACGAATATGGTCAGTCGTTTCTGATTTCCGCCGCGCTGGCCAGTCAGATCAGTGATGGCCTGTTTGCTGTGAATTTTTTGGCAAACATTCAGTTAAAGGGAAAGAACACCGCGGTCGGTATTTTTTGGGTCGATCCGATCGGAATTTTCCTGAAATAAGAGAGCCCCTTTTTGATACTTCTTATCCTACTCATCGAAAAACTCGATTTCCGCAATGGCAAGCGACTTACCGGTACCTTCAATTCGCGTAGATTCAATCTTAACAAATCGTCCTTTTAACGGACCTGTAAACAGATGTTGCCGGCTGGTAGGGTCGTTCACCAGGTTACCGAACTGAAAAGCCCGGGAATCCTTCCAGTTCTTTCCATCGTCGCTAACCTGGATCGTGCCAGCGGCGAGCATCCCTTTGGGCTCATGTGTTTGCGGGGTGTATATAAATCCGGAAAGGTTACTGGTTTTGCCGAGATCGATGATTAGGAAATGGTTGCGTTCGGTGCTGTCCGACTGCCAGTAAGTGTCCGGATTTGAGTCGAATGCGAATTTATTTTCATGCTTGTCCGTTTGACTATCGGACTGGGCCGCACTCCATGTTTTTTGAAAAAGACCCAACCGCCTGTCTGTAACACTGCCAACCTTTTCCCTGCTGATGGCCACCGCTTTTACATCGACAGACTCGGCTGAAAATGGCCTTTCATATATTTTCGAATGCAAACCGGGTTGAGAGCCGTCGGTTGTATAGAAAATTTTGAGGTCTTGATTGGTATTTTTGGAGGCATTCTGGCCGTGAGGCTTCCATCCGAAATTCTCAAAAGGCTGGATATGGACCAGTCCATCTCCGTCACGTGTTATTTGCAGGCGCGGCGGATGCGGTTCGTAATAATGGGCCGATACGTGGGCTATGGCCGGGTTGAGGCGAGAGCCGGTAATACGGACCCGGAACCGGTTCGAAGTAACATCGGCAAAACGCAGGATACGCTTGTAGCCGATGTTTGTGGCTTTGGCCACCGGCTTCCATGCATTGCCAACCCAGGCGTCTATCGTGTGGGCCTCGACCCGCTCCCCATGGGTAGCAATGGCTTCCTGTAACACGATCCGGTTTATTTTTTCCGGTTTGGGCAGCGTGATGGTGAATTCACCGGTGTTGGAAGCAAGTAAAAGATAAGTATTATCCTTCTGATCCAGCACCTGTTGCGGACCTGTTGCATGGTCAAAAAGATTGGTCCCGTAAGTCTTGCTGATCCGTTTGCCCGTTTCAAGCAACACATCCACATCTTGTAGCGGGAATTTACCGTCCCTGTCGGGCGGAATATTCAGCAGGAAAGTAGAATTGCCCCCAACCGAACGCTCGTAAATGTCGAATACATCATCGGCGCTTCTGACTTTCTGGTACACATCGTCGCGATAAAACCAGCCTTCCCGGATAGAGGTATTGGTTTCAGCTTGCTGGTAATGCAGAAATCGCCCTTTTCGTAAATCCTGACGGTTTCCCAGTGACGGCTGCGTGAGATCGCCGAACCTCGTCATTTTCCGTGGATCGTCCTCATATGGGATCACATTCCATTCCGTATCGCGTGTTTTTCCCGCTTCATTTCCACACCATCGGACGTCTTCCCGCCCGAAAATGACCGCTTTGGGGGCGAGCGTCCTGATCAGTTTTTTCCATGCCAGGTAATCGTACTGCTGGTTTCCCTTTGTTTTGGGGTGAGCGCCATCAAACCAAACCTCGTCGATAGGGCCATACTCGGTCAGTACTTCGAAGAGCTGATTGAGAAAGTACTCATTGTAATCGTCTACTACGAATTCAAATTTGGCTTTATTGATAAATGGTCGCCCGGCAACGGGCCTCGGAATGGCTCTTTGGGTTGGCTTACTCAGATTTCCATATAGACCGGCCGGGTTCTCGATCTGAAAAAGATCCGCTGGCGATAAGTAGATGCCAAGTTTTAATCCCGACTTCCGGCATGAGGCTGTCAGCTCTTTCAGAATATCGCCTTTGCCATTCTGAAACGGGCTCGACATTATGCCATGCGTAGTGTACCTGCTCTGCCATAACACAAAGCCATCATGATGTTTAACCGTCAGGATAACCATTTTCATCCCCGCGGCTTTCATGGAATGGCACCATTGATCGGTATCCAGGGATTTGAGGGCAAAAATTCGGGGATCTTCCATGCCATTTCCCCATTCCATTTGCGTGAAGGTATTTGGGCCGAAGTGCACGAAAGCAATAAACTCGTTTTTCAACGCCGCATACTGGTTTGAGGTAGGCACTACGTGGGCTGCCTTTCGCACGATCTGGGCTTCCGTGTCGGAGGGATTCAGTTCGATCGTGCTGGCAGATTGTGCAATGGCCGGCGAGCCTGTGAGCGCGATTTGGCCGATATAGATAATTGCGGCGGAAAGCCGCCTGATTTTGGAGTTTATTCGCATTACCAAGGATTTGTATGGACGAGTTGCCAATATTTTAATTTTAATTAACAATTGTTTAGTAAATATAAACATTCTTTGTTTTAAATTTGTTTTACTGTCAATTTTCCTGACAGCCGGGACTCAATGGCCGACATAGCCGGAAGTGTATTCGGACCGTGGTAGGGAAGGGCAATGGGCATTCTGCGGGCCATACTATTTGGAGGAGGCGGCGCCCGGCTATGCGATCCTGAAACTTGATGAGACGGAACCGGTATTATGAACACAACTTTAAAATTGCATAGTTATGAGACGTCGATTATTCCTTCGCACGGCTGCGTTATCACCTGTTTGTCTTACAGGGGCGGAATCTCTTGTTAAGCCGAAAGAAATCATTCGCTTTGGCATTTGCACAGATTTACACCATGATCTGATCCCTGAC
The DNA here is from genome assembly GCF_059568735.1 of Dyadobacter ginsengisoli DSM 21015. Lineage (NCBI taxonomy): Bacteria > Pseudomonadati > Bacteroidota > Cytophagia > Cytophagales > Spirosomataceae > Dyadobacter > Dyadobacter ginsengisoli. The sequence goes on along the minus strand of NZ_JCANTY010000002.1, from coordinate 1,125,953 downwards.
GGAGCGGAGCGGTTGACAGCCTTTGTAGCCGCGATGAACCAGCAAAAAGCGGATTTTATTATTCAGCTTGGAGATTTTTGCATGCCCAAGGCCGTCAACCGGCCTTTGTTAGATGTCTGGAACAAATTTTCAGGCCCCAAATACCATGTGATCGGCAATCACGAAACTGATGGAGGTTTTAATCATACGCAAGTCATTGATTTTTGGAATGCAAAAGGCGCTTACTATTCGTTTGATGCAAACGGGTATCACTTTGTTGTTTTGAATGGCAATGAAAAGAATCCGATCGGAACTTCAAAAGGCTATCCCAGATACATTGGTGCCGCCCAAAGGCAGTGGCTGGTCCAGGATCTGGCTGGTACAAAACTGCCAGTGGTTGTTTTTTGCCATCAAGGATTGGATAACGATGTGGCAGGCATAGAGCAGGCCCTGGCGATCAGGCGTATCTTCGAGAAGGCAAATGTGCAGGCTGGTTATTTAAAGATAAGGATCGTGTTTAGCGGGCATCACCATCTGGATTATCAAAATGAGATAAACGGAATACAATACGTCCAGATTAATAGCATGTCGTATTACTGGGCCGGGGAGAAAAGAAATACCACGCCCTACGGTGAGGAACTGGCTAAAAATTACACTCACCTGTCGTCAATGCTCCGGTATAAAGAGCCCCTTTGGGCGATGGTCACGCTTTTTTCGGACGGTCGCGTGGAAATCAGCGGGAAGAAGTCCGACTTTCTGGATGTGTCCCCGTCGGAGGTGAATCTGACAGAGGCAGAAAGTATTTATCCGGTGGTATCCGTGATTTCACAAAGACATTTCTTGTTGCCAAAGGTTTAGTGTTTTACAAAAAACGGCGACTGGAACAATCCACACAAATAAAGAAAAGATTTACCCAATTAATAGGGTGCTTACGGGACGGATTTATCCCAGTGTGCCAGCTCTCCCGTAAGCGACAGAAGAACGAAAAAGCCGCCCGAATTTTCATCTGGCGGCTTTTTCGGTGAATTACATCCTCTATTTATCTTAATGTCGCCCTGCGCTTCGCATTGCTTGCATGGGCCGAACGCATCACCTAAAAACCAGAAGTTGGCCTACAACTATTCTTTTGCTGATCATCAAATAATTATCTTCGTTTATGAGGAAGCCGATAGATATTCAACAACATATTCCCGCGAGTGCCAAAATTTTAACGGGTTTATTATTGGGTAGTCGCGGCCGGTTAAGATTTCTAGTATAAATCACCATGTATTTCACCCGTTTACCGGATCATTCCCAACCTGGCTTTAATGAAGCGCAGCATTTTGATCAGTTCAGAAAGCACAACATTGTCTTTAATGCCGAGAGCAAAGAAAGTCATTGTGACGACCATGTAGGCTGTCTTTCCATTAAAACAGTATTGAGCGGCGAGGAAATTTACGGCGTCGGTGGCCGGGAATTGGCAGTGCGTCCGGGGCAATTCCTGATCTTGAATAATGATCAACGTTACGCTTGCCGCATTAGCAGTAAGGAGAAAGTACAGTGCTTGTCCGTCTTCTTCAAAAAAGAGTTTGCCTCGTCGGTGCTATTTGATGCACTGCACAGCGAGGAGTTTTTACTGGACCAGCTTGCCGCAGGTGATGATAGCATGCCTGAATTTTTTCAGACCCTTCGTCCGATAACACCGGATATGGACCGGCAATTTTCCGGCCTTGTACACTTGCTGGAAACCAAGGGATATCATGAGGCGATGACCGATGAATATCTTGTCTTCCTGTTACGCCATCTGATAACTATACACCGGGTGGACCTAAAGATCGCCGGGCAGGTCAAAGCAGTTAAAGCCGGGACCAGAAAGGAAATCTACAAACGCTTATGCATTGCCAGGGATATCTTGCATTCTTCTCCTGGTGAGCATGTTGATCTAAGCAAGATCGGTGCCCAGGCCGGTCTGTCGGTCCCGCAACTGGTCAGGCAGTTCAAATCTGCTTTCGACACTACACCTTACCAGTACCTTGTCGGTATCCGATTAAAGCAAGCAGCTGACTTGTTGCGAGATACGGACGAGCCGGTGCAGGACATTGCCTGGACATGCGGCTTTGAAAATGCCGGTGCTTTTAGCAGGGCATTCAGGTCGGTCTACGGCGTGCAGCCAACGCGATTCAGGGCAGATAGGTAATTTGAGCATTTCTGCACAGTGCCGTTGTGCAGGCCTCTGTACTTTTGCGCATCTAAATCACCTGTTGTATGATAACCACGCTGATGAAATCCGGAAGCTTTATCCCGGTACTGATATTCATTATTTGTTCACAGCATGCTGCTGCCCAACAGGCATCGATTCCGCTCTACGAAAGCCAGGTGCCCAATGCCCGCAATGCCCCGACAGATTACAAGGAGCAAACAGATGCCGACGGGCGTGTAACACGGATAACGCAACCGGCACTCATCCCTTTCTTGCCCAGGAAAGAAACCGCTACTGGTACTGCGATACTTATCTTTCCGGGAGGAGGTTATCGCCTCCTGGCATTGGCGGCAGGCGAAGAAATAGCGAAGGCACTAAGCGAAGCGGGTATTGCCGCTTTTATTGTAAAATACCGTTTGCCCAACGATACGATCATGGTTGATAAGTCCATAGGGCCCTTGCAGGACGCACAGGCGGCCATCCGGCTGGTACGCAAGAGAGCGGCTGAATGGGGCATTAACCCTGGTAAGGTAGGTATGATGGGGCTTTCGGCTGGCGGTCACCTGGTGTCGATGGAGGGAACGCAGCAAAATAGGGTCGTGATCGACAACAAAGAAAAGATAAGCCTTCGCCCGGACTTTATGGCGTTGCTGTATCCTGTGATCATTTACGACCCGGCCATTCCCCGGACCCGTGAAAACCTGATCGGCAAAAAGCCTTCCGCGGAATTACTGAACCTGTACAGTACCGACAAGCATGTTACCACTACTACGCCACCCGCCTTTCTGGTACACGCCGCAGATGATGACGTGATCCCTGTCAACAACACGCTCTCTTTTTTCAATGCCTTGCGGTACAACAACGTAAAGGCCGAAATGCATATACTGCAATCGGGCGGGCATGGCTTTGCCCTCACGGATTCGAACAGCAAAGACAATTGGTTTAGAATGTTCAAAAGTTGGCTGACCGAAAACGGGTTTTGAAGATCTAAATTTCAAACCGTACATCGCTTACCTGATAAGACCGGCCTGCCAGCATTTGTTATAGCTTGGGCTGGTGTTTGTCATTTGCCCATAAAAGCACCAGCCATAGCTGACTTCGATTTCCGCAAGCTCATCCGGCATTAGTAACATCCTTAAAATTCATACCTGCACGAAAACCCTGTCTACGGCGCAAATCTTCACCGGCTCGAAATGGTCGATTCCGATGAAAGCTACAAGTATTCAAAAATAATGTCGGCAAATTTTTTGAACCCGGGTGGTCAGCGCATTTTTTCCAATCCGGTCGAAGGCCGGATCGTTTCATTCGTCAATGATATGTTGGCAGTCAACCCATAGCTATCCTGATAGGGGCATAAGCAGCACGTCATGGGCATAGATCGGCAGATCGGCGAGGGATCATTCGTTAGCAATTGCATGAAACGAACCCGGAAGAAGAGCGATCGAAGATTATTTTGAAGAAAAAAGTGCTTCCCTGTCAGAAAATGGATAAATAGGTAATAACAGTAAACCAATCTTCAAAGTCAGATCTATGGCCATTTTTGAAAGATCACGTGACGGGCATATATTAAATGAAATCAGAGCGGAAAGACGGCCCGCAGAAGGCAAATTGTTTGCCGAACACAAGGAGAGGATTAAACGACATGTTGAGCGTCATGGAAGCGATGTTCTGGACCGGCCTTTCGAGGCCGAGGATATTGCCTGCATGGCGATCCAGGTGCTGGTCGGGAAGGCTCGGGAATCGGGTGAGTATGCTTTGAAGGAAGACGGGACCAATGTCCGGTTTTTGTATTCGACAGCTAATAATCTGATTATGAGTGAACGGAGGGCCCAAAAAGTTGAGAGGTATGATGCCCGATGGGGACCCGGAGATTTTACCGGAATACGAAGCGCCGAAGAAGCTCTATTTCGATCAGGGCTTCTGGCAGATCGTCTCGGAAATAGAACATCGATATAATCTGGAAAAAGAGGCGCGGGAAGAAAACAATCTGCGCGTGATCGGATCGACTTTTGAGAGGATTATCCGGTCGAGATTTGTGGACCTGTGCGATCGGCACCCTGTTTACGGAACACTTGCCAAGTGGGACTCTAAATTTTATGTTCGGGGTGAATGACAGGGTATACCTCACAGTGCCGTTCTATAATAGTATTGCGGGAGAGTTGGTTAATCTGCAATTCGAATATAACTCTCAGAGCAACAGTTGGAAGCAGGTGCAAAACTTCATTGGGCCTGCCGCTGGCTACACGAGCTTTACCATCGGGTCGGTCGGGTACAATGGATTGAGCCATTATCAGAAGGATATCTGGGCATATACACCTTAGGCGACTTTTCAGGAAGAGTGTTCAACAGACTCTAAGTAACTTGGCGGGATACATCATAAACTCTCGACAGGCTTCCGACAATGCAGTAGATCAAGGTGAAATTGTTGTCGGAATCGGTCATGATCAGCTTCCCATTTCCCGTGACTGCTTCTGCTACATAAAAGCACCTAAAACCTCGTCATTGCTTCGTGTATGAAAGTCTGGGAGGCGGGTTCGTACGAATGTGGCCAGCTTGAAGGTACAATCCGCCGTTTTTCATGCGGATTGTACCTTCAAACCCGGTTAAATATAGGTAGTTGTGGTGACTGTTAAAATTTGAATGTGACAGTAGTTACAAAATTTCGAGTTGGGTTGGGGGCACCCCAGAATCCCCAGCTCTTCTGATTACCTATGTTGTTGAGCTTGAACCCGATCCGGAATTTCTGGTTTTCATAAAAAGCACTCGCATTGACAACGTGGTAAGAGGGCAGCAAGAACAAATTGGTATCGTCGAAATAGGCGTCCGAGACATAATTGCCGCCAGCACCCAGACCGAAATTCCGAAGCGCGCCTGCCTGGAACTGGTAATTGACCCAGTAGTTGGCCACGTGCTGGGGCGAGTTGTTGGAAATGTTCCGGTCCAGGTTTTCGGCACCGAGGATGCGGTTATCGTTGTAGCCATAGCCGAGGATCATGGTCAGGCCCGGGGCAGGATTAGCGGTAAAATCCCACTCGATGCCCTTGCTCACCTGTTTTCCGTCCTGAAATGCGAACGAATTGCTTCCGTAGCGGATTGCGTTGTCGATGTTGATATAGTAGTAACTCAATGTGGTGTTCACTTTCTTATCCGATAGTTCAGCTTTAATACCACCCTCATACTGTGTAGCGTAAATCGGCTTCACCTGCAATGTCGAGCCGTTGGGTTGTACAATCGGCGGGTAGTTTTGATAGCCGTTCATATAGTTCGCGAACAGCGACACTTTGTCTTTCACTACCTGGTAAACCAACCCGAGCTTGGGCGAAAAAGAGCTTTGGGTGTACGGCGACGACCAGGGACCGGCTGATTGATCGTCGATGTATTCGTACCGCAAGCTCAGCATGGCGAAGAGGCGGTCGTTGAAACTGATCACGTCCGACACATAAGCGCCATAAGTGATGGAATTCGAGCGTCCCCAATTCAGCATTGTGCCGGGAACTAGCGCACTGTCGACCAGTATCCTGTCCACCTTCGGGTTGTTGTTCCGGATATCGAGCGTCCGGATCACGCCGGTGCCGCCGCTTTCACCCCGGCCCAGGAACTGGTTGAAGTTTAAGCCGGTGAGGAAAGTGTGTTTCAGTACACCGGTATTAAAACTGGTATTAAAATTCTGTTGCAGATTTGTATAGGTATTACTCACCGGGCCATACCGTGAAACGTCGAGGGTAACCTCATGAGGCGAGATCCAGATGGGGTAATCCTGATAGCTCCGCTCGGTAAACTCATTTACATAAGAAAAATTGGTGGATGAAGTCCAGCCGCCATTCATCTGGTACTTAGCTTCCCCAAAAAACTTGATCGTGTTCGTTTTGGCGTCCAGGTCGTTATCCAGTAATGATTTCTTGTAATCCAACGGGATGTCTGCATAAGAGCGGATCCCGGCATTCTCGGCGATGCGCACGTAAGTCGGGCGTACGGAGTTGACGCTGTAAACCTCCGCATCCACAAGTACCGAGAGGCGGTCGGTTGGCTTATACAAAATGCTTGGAGCAAAGAGCATACTGTTGTAAAAGCCTCTTTCATTATAGCTGTCCTGCCTTTGAACGGCTGTGTTGACTCTCATTAACAAGCTGTTGTCGCTCTTCAGGGGCACGTTCACGTCGGCGCTCATCCGGCCCAGGCCGAAGCTGCCGGCAGAAAGGTCGACGGTGCCTTTGAAAGTTTCAAATGGTTTTTTGGTCACCAGGTTCACCACGCCGCCGAAGGAGGAACTTCCTGCACCAAACAATGTTCCCGAGGGCCCTTTGATAAATTCGATCCTTTCGATATTGGCAATGTCGGCACTGCCCCTTCCCGAGGTGGTTTGCAAGCCGTTGCGCGCATCGATTCCCGTAGAAAACCCGCGCGACAATGCCCCGATCCCGCCGCTGGGATATAATGCGGCCACTACGCCGGGCGCATTTTTAAATGCGTCGGTAATCGCGACGATGTTCTGCTGCCTGATCAGCTCTTTGCCCACAATGTTGAATGCCTGAGGGTTTTGGAGGTTGGTAATGGGCATGCGGGCCACCATATCGGACGATTTGTCGGTAACGCGGTTGGCTGACGACCGTACAATCACCTCCTGTAATTGCCGGTTGTCTTCGGCGAGGGTGAAATCGACCGTGCTCACTTCGAGCGCAGAGACGCTTACCTGCTTCTTTTGGGTGACCAATCCTGCAAAACTGGCTACGAGTGTATAGGTACCGGCAGGCACTCTGTTGATCATGTAAGCGCCGGCTTCACTTACTACCGCACCGCGGTTGGATTTTTCGAGAACGATGTGAACGAATTCGGCGGGTTTGCCGTCGGAGGTTGTCACATTACCGCGGATAGTTCCCGTTTGAGCCATGGCTTGGATGCTCATAAGGAGGAAAACAATGGATGGAAATCGCTGCATGGGGTGATTTTGCTTGACTGTTTTTGGATGGTGCAAATGTATTGTTCAATTTGTTATTTGTAATTAGATTAAATAATATTTTTATTCGTTTCTTTGCTGGCGATTCCGGCATGTACTATAACCTGCACTCGTTTGAAATTGAATTTCAAAAATCTTATCGCTACCATTCACCTCTGGCTGGGGATGGTGGCAGGAATGGTGGTGGTGGTCAGCATGACAGCCGCCGCCATCTTCGTCTGGGATACCGAGCTGACCGACTGGTATTACCACGACTACGTATTTGTAGAACCTGAAAGCAAGGCCCGTCTGCCGCTTTCCCAACTGACAGAGATAGCGCGGAAAGCAGTGCCCGGGAAAAAATTGTCGTGGATCGATATTGCTAACGACCCGAACCGGGCCTACATTTTTACCACTTATAAAGACAACAGGCAATCGACGGGCTGGACACACTGGGACGATTATTTGCATTGGGACCAGATTTACGTCGATCCTTATACGGGCAAAGTGCAAGGCGTGATCAACATGCTTAAAAACCCGATCGACCTGACGCGGCGTTTGCATCAGAACATGCTGCTGCGGTATGACCTAGGGCATTATGTCGTGGGATTCGCCACTGTTTTTGTGATCGTCCTTTCGATTACGGGAATTGTATTGTGGTGGCCGAAAAATAAAGCCGCTCGGAATCAGCGCTTTACGATCAAATGGGACGCGCGTTGGCGCCGGGTTAATTACGATTTACATAATGTAGGCGGGTTTTATGCACACCTGCTGATTCTGCTTTTCGCGATTACCGGCCTCGTCTGGACATTCGACTGGTGGACCAATGGCATTTATCGTCTGCTTGGTAACGACCCCGCCGAAGTTTTCCCGACACATGAAAGCCCTGTGGTACAGTTTCCGCTCCCCGACCGGCCGATCGACAAAGTGCTTGCGGATGTGACTACCAAACGTGCCGACTGGAAAACGGTGAACCTGTATTTGCCCGTTCCGGAGAGCGGCCGCGCGGAAATAGGTGCCTTTCTGGCATTTGAAGGCGATACCGGCTGGGACGAGTCGGACCAATATGCTTATCATCCGAATACGGGTGAGTTGTTTCATCAAAGGCATCAGGACGAGAAGACGCTGGGCGCCAAATGGCGGAATTCCAACTATGCCATTCACGTGGGCAGCATTTTTGGTTTACCTACCAAGATATTAGCCACTTTCGGGGCACTCTTTTTGGCAAGTCTGCCCGTTACCGGCTTTCTGATCTGGTGGGGGCGGCGCAAAAAGAAGGGCAAACCGAAGGAAAACTTGCTCCGAAAGGTCGAGCGAAGAGCGCCCGTTTATCCCAAACAAAGCAGCGGCTCCGTAAAATAACCGCCTCAGCTGCATGAGGAATAACTACGAGAGAATCCCGCAGACTATCCCATGCCAGACTATGTTAGCATCAGTGAATCCAGGATTACTTCACAGTAAGACCTGGATTCGCGGACGTCTATTTCGAACCTGTGTAACAAACCCAGGAGATTATTGTCCAGAAATATGGCGTTTTTGATTCGGTTATGATTGGGATCAATATTGAAATTATATGCCGATCTGAAATCGGTCTTCTCTAAAATGGAATTTTCAAATTTTGCTTCCGCAAGGTCGCAATTTTGAAATAATGACGCGCTAAGATCCGCACCGCTGAAATCGACATTTCTTAAAGAACAATCCTTAAATTTTATTGTGGCAAGCGTTGTCCCGTGGAAGCTGGAATAGTCCAGCACGCTATTTGAAAATTCAAAAGAAAATAGTGACTTATTGCATTCGGAAAAGTCCACACTGACTATTTTACAGGCAATAAATGCTGCATTTCGAAAACCGGAGCGACTTATATTAACAAGATGGAAATTACAGCCGATGAAATGACAATCAATAAAATCACTGCTGCTAAGATCACATTGCCCGAATTGACAATCTTTGAAGATACAACTGAAAAACTGTCTGTTATGGAACTCAGAACCCGTAATATTATGAAAAGTCTCATTCTGGTGAATGGCAGGATTATGATCTTTATTCATATCTTTCATGGTATTTGTGTCATTATCTTACCTTTTCCACCGTTTGTGTGTCCATAGCCAGCCATATGGATCGGCTTTGATGTTTTCCGTCAGCAAGTCGACATAATGCCGGGTTATCTCGCCTTCAGTTGTGTGTTCCGCCTGCGTGCACAGGGGGATGCACGTTACTTTATAATTTCCTTTCGACAGCTGCGTAATATGCAGGTAGACGACCGCCGATCGGGTTACGCGCGCCAGCTTTTCCATACCTGAAAAGACATAAGTTTGCTGATTCAGCAAATCGAATTTGTATTTATTTTCCCTGGTCTGAGGACATTGATCGGCCAGGAACAGATAGACCGAAGGAGCTGATTTTCGAGTCAGAATATGGCGTATGACCGATTGGTCGGGTAGCAGCTTCATCCCAAACCGCGACCGTAGTTTGATCATCAATTCGTTCAGCACTCGTGATCGCAAGGGTTTGTAAACGGCATACACATCGTGGCCAAGCTTGTAAGGCATCAAATTCAGCATCTCCCAGTTCCCGCAATGTCCCAGACAGGCAATGACATTTCGTCCGGCGTTTGCATGGCTGTCTATAAGCGCCAGATTCTCAAATGTTATCCGCTTATCCAATATTTCTGGGGGAGCGGATATACTTTTTATGATTTCGGCAAAATAGGCGGTAAAGCAGGCATAGAACTTCTTTACGATACACCGGATTTCGCCATATTGCTTATCAGGAAAAGAACGTGCCATGTTTTGAATTACGACTGCTTTCCTGTATCCGGGAATGTAATAGGCAAGGAAAAACGCAAATGAAGCCATTGTATAAAGAAATGCCATCGGTGTCAGGCTCAAAATATAGGCTACATAATAGACACTTTTGTACGTAATGATTTGAAAGGTATGTTTGACTCTCATAAATTAGAACCCCATTTTTAAGCCTACTGACGCATATGGGGAGACAGAGAAATAGTAGTCATTATTTGAAGCGAACATTCCTTTTAAAGTTCTATCGCTGTAAGAGGCAGGACGGTATAGATTTAACCCTACCATGGCAGACATAGATAATCCGGTTTTACCAAACTTTACTTCGGGACGAAGCCCTGTAACTATATATTGATGTGAAAATATTACGTCTTTGTCTTCTTTTTCCAACAAAGCCATTTGCCCGTTCATTTCGAAAGCCAACGATAGTTTTAAAAAATCGTTGAATTTATAACTGGCCGAAACATCCAAACCATCGATCAATTCCGCATTGACGTTTAATTTACCTTGGTGTTTCCAGTTTAGGTACACGGCAGGAAACAGCATGGGATAACCTAAGGAGCTGTTTACTGCCAAGCCACCGCCAATAGCCAGATTGGGTTTCAGGTGGCGAATAAAAACAACACCCGCGCTCCCGAGCACATTTTTGAACCTGATTTTGGAGAAATTCGTGGAGGGAGTAAATACGCCCACACCTACGCTGGCCTTCATCGACCATTTGTCATTCAACGGCCGCAAGTGATAAATTCCTAATTGCAGATTCATAATTTCTGAGACCATATCATCCGTGAAATTTTGGTTGTTTAGCGCGGCGTATGCTCCACTAAGACCAACGCCCCAGGCAGTCGGACGATTATTTTCATTCATTTTTGTAGATAGCGGTATATTGACCGCCCCTTGGTAAACAATGGAAGAGCCTTTACTATCACCAATTTTTTCTCTTGGTTTATCACCGTTTGGCAGAAACCAATAGCCTGAATTTCCAATGAATTCCGTCTTGAAAGATACTTGTTGTGCTTTTCCTTCCAGACATATGATGGATCCCAGAGCTACTGTGAATAATGAGATTGACTTCATGAATTTAAATTTATATTGGCTTATACATTTGTTTTATTTCTCAGCAAAAGTGAGCTGAATCATGCAACATGGAAAGTCATAACCCATGGAGTTCAGAATCTGCAAGGTGAAATGCAGAATGAACGGAATGGAATTTTTCCGTAGCCAATACAAAATGGAGATGAGAGAATGTGCGAAAAATCGCCTGACGCTGGCTTAATCCAGAACGCCGTCCATCCATTTCAGGAAGTCAGGAACGCGTACCCGGCTTACCAGGACTTCGTGCGGGCATGAGGGTGAAAAGGAAAGCTGCAAGCGGCTATTGAAATATTTGGAAACGTTTTCGATGGCTTTTACATTGCCGATGCAATTACGCGATACACGAAAAAACAGACGGTTGTCGAGTTGCTGTTCAATCTGATCTAATGTGTAATTAACAATATGCCTTTTGTCGTGAAATGTGTGCAGGAATACCACACCTTCTTCGCTGTAAAAATGAGCAATATCCGCTGTTTCGATGTAATGGTAATTTTCTCCTTTCGATATCAGGAAACGGTTTTTGGTCCTGACAGCTAATAGCTGCTCAAAATTCTTAGGGTCGGTTTTAGGGGAATGGCTATGGAAAATGTTCTCGAATTTGCTCAGTGCCAACTCCAATTCCTTTTCATCAAAGGGTTTTAACAGGTAATCGATACTGTTGAACTTGAATGCCTTGATCGCGTGCTCGTCATAAGCAGTGGTGAATATAACCGGCGTAGTAACCTCTACATGGTTGAATATCTCGAAGCAGTTGCCGTCGGCAAGTCGAATATCCATAAGGATTAAATCCACGTCTGATGTTTTCAGAAAGGCGATGGTATCGATGACTGTTTTGGTTCGCTTCTCCAACGAATAACCGGGCCGTAATTCTGTCATCATTCGTTTCAGTTCTTCGTATGCAAACCGCTCGTCTTCAACTATCAGATACTTCATGGCTGAATATAAGGGACTTTTACAATAAATTGGCCGCCGGTGTGCGCAACGACGATTTCACGTGCATAGAGTTTATATTGCTTCGTCAGGTATTTTAACCCAATTCCACCTTTGTCGGTATCATTCGATGGCTGAATATTGTTCTCCACCGTAATATATTCGCTGCCGATCGTGATGTTAATATCCAAAGGCGATTCTTCGGTCGCTATATTGTGTTTGAACGCATTCTCCAAAAGTAATTGCAGGGTGAGAGGAATAATATACTTTTTATCGCAATCAACTATTTTGGTTATCGTAATAGTAAAAGAATTTTCAAACCGCATCTTCATCAGGAAAATATACGAATCAAGCGCATTCAGCTCTTCCGCGACAGAAATTTCGGATTGCCGGTTAAGGGAAAGCACATATCGGTAGGTCTTTGAGAGAGCTTTGGTGAACTTATTGGCGTTGTTCGGATTAATGTATATCAAAGAGGAAAGCACATTTAGCGAATTGAACAGGAAATGCGGATTTATCTGAGCTTTTAATGTTTCGTGCTGGAATAGTAATACTTCGCGTTTCGCTTTTTCGGAATCGGCGATGGCTTTTTGTTCGGATTGAAAATAGTATATTAGCTCGAAAACCAGGAGGATAGGGGCATTGGTAAGCATTCCTAAGGCAAATTTAGTGTCGAATGAGGGCAGCCCTTCTTTCGGAATGTGTAACACATCGTATATTATAAAATCGAAAATCCATAATAATGACAGGCATATCATGATCAGCCCCGTCAGGTCGGCGATGATGCGGTATAAAATATTTTTGGAATAAGGTAAATGCTTGTTGAGAAATACCAAGAGTTTGTAATCTGCCGCACACATCGTAAAGATCACTATATAATGGGCTGACAATTGGATATGAAAATTTCTCCATAAATCATCTTCCATTACAATGTTGCTCAAAAGCATTTGACACAGTGCATAGAGCAGCGTGGAGAAGAAAAAAATAAGAAAGAGCTTTACATTATCCCCTTTTATGTAACGCATTATCGTGAACGGAGTGAATCAGAGCAGAAAAGTAGAATATTAGCCGGAGATTTGAGAGGGATTTTCCGGTTTTTCTGATGAACTTCATTATTCGGGGGTTGAATTGAAGTTTGATGGGCATCAGCTCTGAAATAGGTCGGGTTAACTGTCTGGAATGTTCAGTTTTCGCTGCTGTACAGCAGCTCCTATTTTCAATTCTGCCTGCTTCCTGATGACGGGATACGGCGGTCATGTATTTTTAATCCCTGTTAGCATCCTTCCGGTTCCGGAACGTCTGAGTTTGCGTTCTGCGGAACCGGTAGGCAAACCCCAGCCTGAACCGAGCCGCGTTGAAGTTGCTGGTGCGGTCGATAAAATAACTAGCGCCCTTGGTTAGCGTTCTGAGTTTGTTGGTATTCAGAATGTTGGTTCCGTCGAGGGTCAGCGTGCCCTGATCTCTGAAAAGACTTTTACTGAAACCCGACGCCAGATAATAGTAGGGTCTTGTACGGCTTTGGGCATTGTTATCAGGCCCCTGGGCGTCCATTCGGATCTGAAATGTCAGTTTCCAGGGTAATTTTACACGCATATTCAACCGGCCGTTCCAGGAATGGTTTGAAAAATTGAAATCATTTTCCCTGTGAAAACCATATTGACGGAATGCGTAGCAGGTATACTGGCCATTTACCGACAACCATTCCAGCGGGTTGTAAGCTGCTGAAAGCTCGGTACCATAACGTGTTTCACCATCCAGGTTAAAAGGCATGGTTACCATCACTTCCCGTTCATTCTGGTAGGTATATTGCTGAAATGGTCCGGTAGCGAAATGCGCATAGAGCGTCAGCGTGAATGCGAGCTTACCCCAATGCTTCGTTAAAGCCAGCTCGGCCGCGTGCGTGTAGGAGGGATTGAGACCAGGATTTCCGACAAACTGGGCATTGAAGTCCGTTACTTCATTGAACGGGTAAAGATACCATAAGGCGGGCCGGCTGATCCGCCGGGCGTAGTTCGCCTGGACCGTCGTTTTTTCGTTTAAGGTATAGCTGACATTCAGCGTCGGGAACAGGCGTCCATAATGCCTCCGGTTACTGAAATCACCCTTCCTGTCATGAATGTCAACCCGCGTATGTTCGTAGCGAAGGCCCAGTTGGTAAGTGAGTTTGCCCGGTCGACTTCGGTATTGTGCGTAACCCGCGCCAATTTTTTCGCGGTAGTCGAGCTGGTTGTCGATTTGGTCCAGAATATCCCAGCTGCCATCCGAATATTCTTCCGCCTTATAATTGCTCATCACCGACCTGGTTTCTACTTTCAAGCCCGTTTCAAAAGCGGATTTGTCTGAAAATGGGTACACAAAATCGGTTTGTATGGCAAGATCCCTGCTATCACCGAGCGAAACCGTTCTGACCGGCATCCGTGCAGTTTCGCCGGGAAAGGTTTTACGCGTTGATAGGTCCCAGGTTTTATCGCTGTCCCAAAAATCGTATTGCAGGTCGATTGTGAACTTCTTGCCTTCCCTTTCAAAAGTCCTGGCAAAACCCGCTTCAACCTGGTTGTAGCTGCGGGATTCGCGCGAGGCGCCGAGGCGGGTAATGCTGCTGTCAACGACGGTTTTGCCAAAAGTATAGTCGAGGGTGGTGCGGTCTACGTCTTTAGTCGCATTTTTAAAGAATGCCAGAGTGAGTGTATTCTTCGAATTGATCAGATAATCGCCTCCCAGATAAATCAGCCGGCCATCGTCGTGCCGGTTTTCGTGATGCACTTTTTCCAGCGAGATGGCATGAATGCCCGTTGCGGTTTGTTTCGTGCTGTAAAACCCGACATAATCGGAGTATCGGCCGCCCAAAGTAGCGAAGAGGGTGAACTTGCTGGCTTTGAAGTTCAAATTGGCATTGAGATTATAATCATCGGGATATCCGGCCGCCAGTCGCACCTGACCATTGAATTTCTCCTTACTGTTTTTTTTCAGGATAATGTTGATGATCCCCGCGGAGCCGGCAGCGTCATACCGCGCGGAAGGGCTAGTCATTACCTCGATCCTTTCGATACTGCCGGCCGGGATTTGCGAGAGGATGGTGGCTGGTGGAAGCCCCGACCGGCGCCCGTCGACCAGCAAGGTCACATTACTGTTGCCCCTGAGCCTGACAGTTCCACCAGCATCGGCTGATACAGACGGAATGCCGTTGAGCACATCACCCACCGCGCCGCTTTGCGACAGGATGTCCTTGCCGACGCGGTAAACCCTCCTGTCGAGTTTGATATCGACATCGGATCTTTCGGCGGTGATCCGTATTTCACGCAGAGAAATGGTGTCCCGCTCAAGGGACCCGCCTCGGCCTGCTGCCGTGGAATCCGCTGGCGGTGTGGACGGTAATTGCTGGCCGTAAAGGGCAAAAGCCGACATGAAAACCACGCATGCGATCGGGCTGACGCGGTAGAACAGGCCGGAGGCAGGCTTGATGATCAGTGCGTGCAATGCGCCGGGAGTAAAACGGGAATGTCGTTTAAAGAAAGTCAGGATCGGCATAAACATTCTGATTTAGTTCAGCGCAAATGAACATGATTGAAACCATCGCTTTCCAGGATTTAGCCGAAGTACAGTTCTGGGCCTTTATAAAGCAGAAATCAGCGCCGTTGCTGAATACGGGGTGAAAAAATGTAGAAACCGAGCCTAAAACAGGCGTCTGTCGAATAGTAAATAACCGAAGGTTTCAAATGTTAACTTTAACGGCGGATTCATAGCACCTTTACTTTCACGTTAGAATGAACCAACGCTTTTACATCGCAAACAACCGGTTGCTTACCCATGTCCTTTTCTGGCTGGGGTACCTGTTTGTGTATACCGGTGTGCACGCGGAGGGAGAAGACGGGCTTTTGAGTTACTTCTGGATCGAGCTGCAGGGAATGCCCGCAGCCATGCTGGTCACGTACGTGAATGTGTACGTGTTGTTCCCGCGGTTTTTTGTATCCCAAAAATATGTAGCCTACGCGGCGTCGGCAGTGCTGCTGTTGTTCATTGCTTCCCTCATGAACAGGGTCCTGATCGAGCGGATTATCGAGCCCAATTTTTTCCCGGACACAACCTACTATGAACCGATATTTGTTTGGTACCTGCTTTTCAAGGGCATGCTCTGGTTCCTGGCGCCGGTGTTACTGTTTACGCTGTTGATCAAAGCCATTGGGCATTGGGTCGATCAGGAGCGCGTTTACCAGGAAACGCTCAGTGAGAAGCTGGCTGCCGAGCTGAACCTGCTGAAAGCCCAGGTGCATCCGCATTTTCTTTTCAATACGCTTAATAACCTCTATGCACTCACGCTGCAATCGGCCCCCGCCGCGCCTCAGGTGGTGCTGAAACTCTCGGAACTGATGAGTTACATGCTCTACGAGTCGCAGACGGAAATCATTTCACTCGAAAAGGAAATCGGGCACATTCAAAATTATATTGCGCTCGAAAAACTCCGGTACGGGGACAGGCTGGATGTTTCGGTCACTGCGTCCGGGGAAACCAAGGGCAAAACGATAGCGCCGCTGCTGCTGATTCCCTTCGTCGAAAATGCTTTCAAACATGGCGTAAGCGACGAGACGGACCATGTTTGGGTGACGATCGATCTGAAAGTTAAAGATGGCTGGCTCGGTGTGAAAGTGGAAAACAGTCATACCGGCGCAGAAAACCGGGAGAGCGCGAATGCTATTTCGGGAGGTATTGGCCTGGGAAATGTGAAACGCCGGCTGGCCCTGCTGTATCCCGATAGCCACAAGCTCGTGCTGGCAAAGGAAGCGGAATATTTCAGCGTCGACCTTAAAATAAGACTATAACAAAGCCATGACAGCAAGCAAAATCACGTGCCTGGTCGTAGACGATGAGCCCCTGGCGATATCGGTCCTGCAAGATTACATTGGCCAACTGGAAACGCTGACGCTCGCCGGCACGTGCAGCAATGCCGTTGAGGCACTGCTTTTTCTGCAAAAGAACAAGGTGGATCTGCTGTTCCTGGACATTCAAATGCCGAAGCTCAGCGGCATAGATTTCCTGAAAACCCTGCCTAACAGGCCGAAGGTCATTTTCACGACGGCCTTCCGGGAATATGCGCTGGAAGGCTTCGAGCTCAATGTCCTGGATTATCTCCTGAAACCTATTCCATTTGACCGGTTCCTGGTGGCGATCAATAAGTACTATTCTGCCGGCGCGTCGGCCGGTACCCTGCCGGCATTGCTGGTTCCCGCCGGGCAGGAAAGCGTCGCCGATCATTTTATTTATCTTAAATCGGACAAAAAAATGGTCAAGGTGTTCCTGCGTGAAATCCTTTACATCGAAAGCCTTAAAGATTACGTCAAGGTAAAAACTGCTTCCGGCGAGATTGTCAGCTACCAGCGGATCAGTTATCTGGAAGAAAAATTGCCCGACCGCCGGTTCCTGCGCATTCACCGAGCCTTCATTATCGCAACCGACAAGATCAGGTCTTTCAACAGTTCGATGATCGAAGTAGGAGGTAAGGAGCTGCCCATCGGCCGTCAATACAAATCGGAAGTAATGAAAGCATTAGGTATTCAGGACTGAAAGGCATTTAACAAAAGTAGAGGCTGGCCAGAAAAGCCTCGGCTGGAACTTATTTCGTGGTCTATTATAAACTGCGAAATGCGGCTTTAAAAACCTTTGATTTAAAGCTGTAAGCGAATCTCCGGTCCGGCGTGTAAACCGTACAATTTAAGCTCGTCATCGAGGAAGCCTCCAATGCTTACTCCGACACCAAGTCTGTCTTTTATGACGATATACGATTTTAGATATAATGGTACTGATATACGCATTGAAGATGATTCACCAATGAAAACTCCGCAACCGCTACTACAAGGCTCTCTATATGGATACTTAAGTCTTCTGATCCTTATGCCCAAGCCAGTACCTGCCGTTGTTTTAAATTTATTATTTATGTCAATGATATTGTAATTGAGTGTAAAAAAAGCATGTGAGTCGTATCCTCTTGCGTTAGTGGTCTCTGTCTTATACTTTGTTATTTCATCCCAGGCGTTGGATCTCGTATCGTCGTAATAATCGAATTTTCCAGAAAGGAAAGAAGTCATTAAAGATAGTTTTTTTGCGACTTGATACTGAAAGTACATTGAAACATAGTCCTTCGAAATGCTTCTGTTTGAATCTGCGGGCAGGTATGTCTTTGGAATTTCCGGCGCCGAGTATTTGCCATAACTGATACTAACCGAATATTTTCTCTCCTGCGAAAACGCCGAAGTGTATATAAGCACGAAAAATAAGGTTAAAAATCTCACGCTTCTGATAAAAACGACGGGTGATTTGAAAGAAAATTAAAGTTGCAGGATTTACTTTAATTAACCATCAATCGCTCCAAAGTTTTAACTGTCTCTTTTAATAACTATGGTAGGATCAAGAGCGTCTTTTTAAAACTAAAAGCGGGTGTTCTGATTGTGGGTTTCCATGCATTCAGGTACCCCGAAAGGCATAGTATGTGCAACATTGTTGCATTTTAAGATTTGCTTTTATAATTTGCAACATTGTTGCAAATTATAAAAGCTTACATATGAATCAAGACAAAATGCCCGTGACCGTGCTCAGTGGATTTTTGGGCGCCGGAAAAACCACCTTGTTGAACCACATTCTTCATAACCGGCAAGGCATGAAGGTAGCCGTGATCGTCAACGATATGAGTGAGATCAATGTTGATGCCAGGCTCGTGGAAGGAGAACAGAAGCTCAGCCGCACCGAGGAACGGCTCGTCGAAATGTCCAACGGCTGTATATGCTGCACGTTGCGCGAAGATCTGATGATCGAGGTGGAGAAACTGGCAAAAGAGAACCGTTTCGACTACCTGTTGATCGAGAGTACGGGTATTTCAGAGCCTGTTCCGATTGCGCAAACGTTCCATTTCGTTGACGAGCAAAGCGGTATCGACCTGTCACGCTGGGCGACCATCGACTGTATGGTGACCGTGGTGGACGCATTCAACTTTGCCAGAGATTTCGGTTCCATGGACACCATCTACAGTCGGAAACTGAATGACGACCAGGATCACCGCACGATCGTTAACCTGCTGACCGATCAGATCGAATTTGCCGACGTTATTATCCTCAACAAAACAGATCTCGTCCCGCCCCATAGACTGAAAGAGCTGCACGCGATCATCAAAGCCCTGAACCCGGGATCCCGGATCATTGAAAGCAGCTTTTCAAAAATTGATATCCATGAAGTCATCAATACCGGGTTGTTCGATTACGGGCAAGCCGAGCAGGCTGCGGGTTGGATCCGCGAATTGGAGAAAGCCGGGAATGGCGGGCACATGCCCGAAACGGAGGAGTACGGGATCAGTTCGTTTGTATTTCGCGACGCACGGCCTTTTCACCCGGAACGTTTCTGGGACTACATCCAGCACAACTGGCCGGCGGGCATCATCCGGAGCAAAGGGTTGTGCTGGCTCGCGTCGCGTGCCAGTCAGGCATTGAACTGGAGCCAGGCGGGCGGCTCGGTGCGGGCTGAGTCGGCGGGCGTTTGGTGGGCAAGCATGCCGCCCGAACAGCGGCAGCGTCACCAGGCGTATATCG
Organism: Dyadobacter ginsengisoli DSM 21015; assembly: GCF_059568735.1. Lineage (NCBI taxonomy): Bacteria > Pseudomonadati > Bacteroidota > Cytophagia > Cytophagales > Spirosomataceae > Dyadobacter > Dyadobacter ginsengisoli. Next base: position 1,106,468 of record NZ_JCANTY010000002.1, on the reverse strand, counting down.
ATAACCGGGAGGCCATCGAGGCGCGTTGGGGAGAGTTTGGGGACCGGATCAACGAGCTTGTACTGATCGGTCAGGACCTGGATCAGCCGCAGATCATTAGAGAACTGGCGGCGTGTCTGTGCACGGCACGGGAGATACGGCTCATGGAAAGTGGTGCCCGCTTCACTGATCCATTCCCCAATCTATAACCCCGGCCCGACATATGCACAGGATTATTACGCTGAGAGCCATCGTACCATTTTGGTTTTGCGCAATGCTTTGTTGGGGGAAGGCCGCCTATGGCCAGTATACGGTGTATGGCCACGTGAGCGACCCTGATGGGCAGCCGTTGATCGGGACACACGTGTCGCTGGTTGTTTCCGGGCAGGCGAAGCTCTTTCAAACGACGGTCAGCAATGGTGAAGGCGGGTTTACATTCGAAGCCGTCGGAGAAGGTATTTATATTCTAAATGCGTCAATGGTCGGTTTCCGGACGGAAAACAGCGATACCGTTGTGATTGATGCCGGCAGTTCCCCCAATATCCGCCGCAACATCGTGATGCGGGGATCGGCTGCGGAATTGCAAGCTGTGACGATCATATCTCGCAAAGAGGCCATTGAAATAGATAATGGGAAACTGGTCTTTCATGTGGCGGCCAGCCCGCTCAGCTCAGGATCGTCGGCTTTGGATTTGCTTCGGAAATTACCTGGTGTGAGTATAGGGCAGAATGACCAGATTATGCTCAAAGGTGCTGCGGGAATCAATGTGATGATCGACGGAAAAATGACCTATCTGTCGGAACAGCAACTCGTGCAGCTGCTGCGGGGGATGAGCGGCGAAAGTATCAGTAAAATCGAGCTTTTGACGACTCCTGGTGCCGAATATGACGCTGCGGGCAACGCGGGAATTATCCATTTTGTCACAAAGAAAAACCTCGTTGCCGGGTATTCGCTGGATATTCGCACAGCGGTTTCAAAAGGGAAGTTCTGGATGAACAACCAAAACGTGGCGGGGAGTTACCGCGGCGGCAAGCTTAATGCTTTTGCTTCATTTGACTACAACACCCCGCACCGGTTTATGGAAAGCCGCAACGGCAACACGATTGTGCAGCGCGAACGGAAAGTTATCCTCGACCGGAAGCTGGAGACGCCCACGAAGATCAATTTTTACACTTTCAAAGCAAATTTAGACTGGCAATTAGCCCGCGCGCACCAGCTTACGCTCAGCTACAATGGGTACATCGATGACTATGTGAAAGACAATGCGCTGTCGCGCGTGCGCAAGTATGACGCGCAGGGTGCTTTAACGGGCATTACCGAAAGTACGAATTACCTGGAAGAACCTTACCATTATGATGCGGCCAACCTCGGCTATGTGTTTGCGATCGACAGCACGGGAAAGAAACTATCGGCCGACGCGCATTATATTTCCTACCGCAATTTCTCAGACGGCATACTCACGACCCGCTATCTGAGCCCGGGAGGCGAAACGAGCGGGCCTGGCGAACTGCTCCGTGTGCACCAGCCCGGCTCAGTCACGATCCGGTCGGTGAAGGCGGACCTGGATCTTCCATTCTCCGGGGCTATGTTCAAGGCAGGATTCAAATATGCCGACATCAGTAATGAGGCCAATTACCAGTTCGATTCATTGGTGAACGGTGCATTTGTGGAGGCCGCTTCCATGTCCAACCGTTTCCGGTATCGCGAGCAGATCGCCGCGGGTTACACTTCGCTGGCAGGCAAATGGCGCAACACGCGCTGGGAGGCTGGGCTGCGGCTCGAATCTACTTATGCGAAGGGTTTGACGAGGGAGGCGGATATCAATACAAAATGGCGGTACACGCAACTTTTTCCGTCGCTGTCCTTAGAGCAGCTGATCCACGCGGATCACAAGGTCGATATTTCCGTCAGCCGGAGGATCAGTCGGCCTGCCTACTCGTCGCTGAACCCGGTGCGGTGGTACTATGATCAGTATTTTTACTATGCAGGAAATCCCTACCTCCGCCCTGAAATGGCCTGGGCCTACTCGGCGGGGTATACATTTAAGGAGCGCTATGTACTTACAGCAAGTCACTCTAAAAGGCGCGGGTATCTTTCGCGGAGATTGGTGATCGAAGAAAACTCCCAGGCGGTGATCAGCCAGAGCGCCAATCTCGGTAATATGCGACGGTTCGACCTGACGTTGTCCGCCCCACCGCGTCTGGCCGCATTCTGGGATTTACAGCTCACCGCTGGCGTGAACCATACCCGCTATCCAATCCCTTCTTTGGAACGCGACATGCTCATCGGCAGATGGGCGGCCAATGCGATGCTCAGTCAGCGTTTGAAACTCGCCGCAGGTTTCCATGCGGAGCTTTCCGCGACATGGAATTCCAGCGAACTGTGGGGCATTTATCAGAAACAAAGTATTTTCTTCACGGATTTCGGGCTGAAAAAGTCATTGTTCGACCAAAAAATCGAACTGCGCTTTGCGTTCAGCGATTTTCTGCGTACCAACAGGTATCGTGGTTTTTCACTCACAGATTACACCGATTACCATTACGACGACCTTCCCGACACGCGGCGCTTCACCCTTTCCGTGAAATACCATTTCGGAGGACAGTGGCAACCGGGGCAGACGCGGCGTATCGAGGAGCAGGACAGGTTGTAAATCAGAAGCGGAACGTAAGCGTGAGTGTCGCATTCCGGGGTGCTCCCGGAAACAGGCGAAGGTAGTTCTGTGCGCCCAGCCAGTAGGTTTTGTTCAGTAAATTCCCGGCATTGAGTGCCAGCTGGACATTGCTTCTGGCTGGCGTATAGTACAGAGCGGCATCGAAAATCGTGAATGCGGGGACGGTGAATGTGCGGGTGAACCAGGGTATCTTCGTGCCCTGATGCTGCACGCCAAGCCCGATTCCCAGTCCTTTCAATGCCGAGATGCCTGCGAAATTATACCGGGTCCACAGATTGGCGCTGTGCCGGGGTGTATTCTGTTTTCTGGCGCCGATCAGGCTCTCGTCCCGGTCGCGGGTGATCACCGCGTCGATAAAACTGTACGAGGCATTTATCTGCCATTCGGGAGTAATGTAGCCGGCTAGGTCCCATTCTATGCCCCGGCTGCGCTCGGCACCGCGGGTCACGAGCAGGTCGGGGTTTGCCGGGTCGTTGGCATTCATCAGGATGTTTTTCTGTATAATTTCATACAATGCAAGGTTAATCCTCACACGATTACCTGGCAGATCAGCTTTCAGTCCGACCTCTTTCAGATTGCTTCGCAGCGGGTCGAACTGGCTTTCCGCAGGCAATGTGCCGGTCTGCGGCATGAGTGTCACGGTGTTGGATTGAGGCTGAAAACCTTCCAGATATGTGCCATATACATTCAATGCCTTGGAAATGGCGTAAGTCAGCCCAAGCCTTGGAAGCACTGCAGTTTTGTGGACCGTGAGTGTGTTGGGGGCTTTGTAGTGAGTAATGTCCTCAAACCACTCGTGCCGAAGGCTAAGTAAAACTGTTAGTTTGCTAATCTGCATTTGCTCCTGAACGTAGATGGCATGGGTGGTTGTCCGTGCGGAGGGGAGGGCAGTGCGTACATTTAAGTTGTAATCTTCGACGTTCCGGATCGTGTACACCGGGTTTTGGAGGTCGAAATGGTTTACGTTCGGTTTAGGGAGTGTTCGGCCATTGACGTTGATTGTCTGGTAACCCGCGGCATTGGACGGCACAAACGAGGCCGCCACGGTTCCGTCTTTCAGTAGAAAACCCCTGGCCGCATTTTGCCCTCCTCCTTTGAGCTTGCGCCAGCTGCTCAGGTCGTAACCCGCGAGGAGCTTGTGGGTGAGTTTACCGGTATTGAAACTGAAATTGAAATAGGCGTTCAGGTTATCGATATTCCAGTACTGCTGACGCTGCACGAATTGCATGGCTGCCAGGCTGGTGACCGGCTGATTGTCGATGTCCGGAGCGAATGTATTGGTGGTGCGGTGTTCCTGCAAATCCTCGGTCCATGATTGTTTCATATAAGCCGCATTGAAGCTGATCTGCGATGTGAGCTTTTGGGCCAGACTGCCCATGATGATCATTTCTTTGGAATTGAAGAAATCGTTGGGCGCACCCAGATTCAGGCTGATCGGCGTACTGTTGAGTGCTGTTTTTCCTGCTGTCGCGCCGAAAATGGGCTGACCCCGGTCGAGCGTGCCGTTCATGTTGCTATAAACCAGCTCCGCGTTGAGCGCCGTTTTGTCGTTGGGGATGTAACTGAGCGACGGGGAAATCAGCACGGCTTTGCTGCCGACCATATCCCGGAACGAACGCGCCTGCTGATAAGCTCCGTTGATCCGGTAAAGCAAGGTTTTGGATTCATTCAGCGGACCTGTGAAATCCAGCGTGCCGCGAAAGGTGCTGAAACTGCCCGCGCTCAGGCTCGCCTCCTTACGCTGGTTCGTCAATGGCTTTTTGGTCACCAGGTTAATACTCCCGCCGGGATCTACCGACGAAAACGTAGCGCTCGCCGGTCCTTTGATCACTTCCACGCGCTCGATGTTGGCTGTCAGTGGTTGCAGGAAATAGTACTGGCGCGTCCGCATTCCGTTCACGATCTGCCCTTCCTCATTCTGGCTGATGCCGCGGATCGTGTACTGATTGTAGTAACTGGATGGGATCACGCCGCTGGCGATCTTCACCGCGTCGGCGAGTTGAAACGCCTGCCGGTCGGCCATCAATTCCTTGGTAATGGACGTGATGGATTGCGGAATGTCCTTGTTCAATGCCGAGATCCGCATGGCGGAAAAAGAATAATCGCTGTTGTAATCTTTCGCCGCACGGCCGGTCACTTCCACGCTTTGAAGCTGATTAGCCTCCGGCTGTAATTCAATCTGCATCTGATCGGGTGAGGCTTTCAATTTAGCCGTTTTGTAGCCCAGAAAACTGACCTGGATCGTACCCCGGCCTTCCAGTGAAAATTGCCCCGCCGAATCGGTAACTGTTCCGTTGCCGGTGCCGGTGAGCGAAACGGCCGCCCCGGCGATCTTCGAGCCTGTGGCCGCGTCCGAAACCGAGCCCGTGATGCGCTGCGCGTTTGCGGACAACGCAGTAATTAAAAACAATAAGGTAAAAGTCCGGTTCATAAAAATGGGGCTGCGGTGACGATGAGATATTTCAAACTGTTTTGAGGTAGAGGGCTTCGAGCTCGTTGGCGGAGATGGTGGCCGCGTCGATCACCGACTGCAACGTCCCTTCTTTCATGATCCCGATGCGGGTGGCCACTTCTTTTGCCCTGAAAATGTCGTGGGTCGCCATCAGAATAGCAGTTCCGTGGGCCGCGAGCGTTTTGATGATCCCGGAAAACTCGTTGGAAGCTTTCGGGTCGAGGCCGCTGGTAGGCTCGTCGAGCAGCAGTACTTTGGCTTTTTTGGCCATGGCGATGGCAATGCCGACTTTTTGCCGCATTCCCTTCGAATAGCCCGCCAGTTTCTGGTCAAAAGCCTGCGGTTGTAGTCCGGCGGTCGAAAGCAGGTCGCGCAGGTCACTTTTTAAATAGTCAAAACCGGCTAGCGCCGAGAAGTATTCAAGGTTCTCGATCCCCGTCAGATTGGGATACAGCATGACCGTTTCGGGAATGTAGGCTAGGTATTGCTTGATTCCCTGCGGATTATCGGCTGCCGAAACGCCGTTGATCCGCGCTTCTCCACTGGTCGGTTCGATGAAGCCAAGGAAGAGGTTGATCGTCGTGGTTTTACCTGCTCCGTTTTGGCCCAGCAATGCAAAAATTTCGCCTTCGCCAATGCTCAGGCTTAGGTTATTGAGCGCGGTGTGGTTCCCGTATTTTTTAGTGAGGTTTTTCGCTTCAAGCATTTTGTAAGTCTTTGATCTGAATAAAATTTCTCTTGAAAAGCACTAGCGAAGCCGCGAGTGAAAGCACAGTCCACACCGATATGGCAATCGCGCCGCCGCTAATGGCCTCGCTGGTATAGGCATGGGGCTGGTAAGCAGGGTATCCGGCCCAGTCGATGCTTTCGGTGGGGGTACTTTCAAAAATGAACGGATAGAAATATTCGCGGATCTGCCGATGGTGCGCCTTCACCGATTGCAGATAGCGGATATGGCTCGTGAGGTCGGTATTGGCTATTTTGTTGAGCGAGAGCTGCGCCGCGACCACCGGATTGAAGCCCGCAATGTGTTCAGAGGACATCTGCCGCAGATACAGTTTTTCAAAAAGTTTTTCCGAAGAATAGACCGATTCCAGGTCCCCCGAAAACTGCATGGCATAATACCAGCCCGGCGAATACCGATCGTCGGGAATGGGGTATTTGCGGTATTGCGGGTACACGGCGTAAAACTTTTGCATGGTCGGTTGTTTAGGCTCGTCCCATTTGGCATGGTAGCCCTCGCGCTGGCGGATCGCCGTTTCGGCCGCCTCCGGCACGGGTATCATTCGATTGACCGCGATATTGGCCACGCCCGGAAAGAGAATGCAGAGGAAAATCCAGGCGCAAACAAGCGTGGTCGCATTGAAGGCAGAACTTTTGCCTAAAGCCACCACGAGTACCGAAAGCGCATACCAAAAGAGCACATAGAGCAACACAATGGCCAGCAGCTGAAAAGTGGGGAGGGAGAGCGGCAAGCCGAGCCATGCAATGGCTAGCGAAAAAAGCAGGATTGTTGTGGCGAGGATGATGCCGAGACGGATCAGCAACTTTCCGGCGATCGCAGCACGGATGCTTTGGGTAGTGGTACGCAGGATTTCCCAGACGCCATTTTCCTGCTCTTCCGAAAGGGCGTTGTAGGTAAATGCAATGATCAGCAGCGGGAAAAGGAATATAAAGACGAAAGAGGCATCCAGGTTTCCGACCAGCAAAGTCAGCGGATTGGTCAGTTCGGAATCGTACAATTGCCCTTCAATGGCGAGCATTTTCACTTTGAGGCTGAAAGGAGTGACGTCGCGCTGGCCGATGGAAAAGCTCGCCCAGGGTGAGGCAGGGTGGGTAGTATAGAAGAAGGGATAGTAGGCCGTCGTGCCGACAGGTTTACCGGTGCCGTGTTCGACGATTTCTTTCAAATGCTGCCGCTGGACTGTCGGTACCGAAGCGATCGTCTGCTGCTGATGACCTATTACCCGACTTCCGTGGTAAAATCCGTAACACCCGAAAAGCAGCAATGCGATGGCAGCAACGAGTACGGTCTTGCCCAGCAGGAAGTTTTTGGCTTCGAGGATCATTACTTTTTTAGGCATCTTCATAGCTGGAATTGACGTTTGGAGGAAACATAGACCAATGCGGCCAACCCGCCGGCCACCCACACGACAAGGGCTGCCAAACTGTATGCACCTGCTGCCAGGTTACGGGAAACAGGTACCGGTCGAAAAATGAAATCGGGCTGCCGTTGCCAGTTTTCGGCGTTTATTTTCTGTTTGTTATCGTCTTTGAATTTGATCTGCGTCAAATGGATTTCGTTGAGGGTTCTGGTCTTTTCGAAGCGGTATTTTTCGGTCTGTTTCTGAAATTCGGTAAACGTATCGAAGTCGGTGCCGGACAGGTTCATGGAGAGATTGCGTATGGAAAGGTAAGGATCTGCGAAACTGAGGAAGGAGGATACCGCATTCTGTGATTTGTAGGTATCGATGAGTCTGTCGAAATGCAGGTTAAAAATACCCGAAGTAATGTTTTCACCCTCCTGCATCACCAATGCGCCATAATTGACGGGCAATTGGGAGATTGAATCCACGCCGTATTTTTTCAGCGTGGCTGCTTTCAGACTGGCAAAATGAGGATCGTCCGGATTATGGCTGTCACCCTCCTTGCTCACGTCGGCCAGGATCGCCTGTTCAAATGCAATCTTATCGGGCGCCTTGTACAAGGTGTTTCCGAGCGTCTGGGCGCTTTTGGGTATTACAATAAAAAACAGCATCCAACTCAGTACGAGCAGCATCAAGGCATTTTTACCCGATTGGCTCATTGCCGAAACGGCCACCACCATCATCGTAACTACCCAAAAATAGAGCGCATAAAGGCTTACGATCATTGATATACGTAACATTGCGTCGGTATTGATACCACCGGAAATAACAACTGTGCCCAAGCCCAGGCTGAAGAGTAAAATGGGCAGGAACAGAGCCCACGTCACTGCCGTCAGGCCAGCTGTTTTACCCAGCAGCACATCCAGGTAGGATGCCCTTTGGCATAGCAGAATTTTCAGTACGCCATTCTGTTTCAACCCCGCGACAGTTTGAAAACCTATGAAAATAATGAAGAGCGGCACGAGCAGCTGCATCACCATCGCCATACTCAGCTCACCGAAGCGCAGCATGCCGTTGGAGAAGCTCGCCTCGCTCATGTTTACGGTATTTTGCCGGTGTGCTTCCAGGAAAACGGAATTGCCGACATAGCTGTCGAGCCCGAAATCGAAAAAGCTGAGCGGAGATTTTTCTCTGAACACCAGGTAGCCGTAATGCGCCACACGGTGCGGGTGCCGGTTGGGCTGGCTCATCCACTGGTCATGGACCTGTTGATGAGCGGCCTGCTGCTGGCTATTGAAATGGTGAACGTATTGCCAACCCGTAAAAACAGCCAGTAACGATACGACCAGCAACACCGCAAAAAGCGCCAGGGGAGTTTTGCTTCGAAAAATGGAATGCCATTCTTGACAGGCAATAGTTTTGATAAAACTGAAATGCATCGTTTTGGATTGTTATTGCCCTCCTTTGCCACGGGCATGAAGGAAAGATTCTCATTTATGCAATGTTGTTGCAAATAAAACACAATTGAGTTATCAATGCAACATTGTTGCATTGATAACTCAAAAAATGTACGCGGGTGAAATTGTATCAGGGTCGTGCATCCGACCGGATACTACCAGGGGAGCTGTTTGATAAGTCCTGTAAAATCTCCGTCAGCCGGGAGTTTACACTTGATGTCCGGCACCAGCTTATTCACTGCACTGCGCCCGGCCGGCCGGACCCATTCCTTAACTCCGAAGCGAAGCTCCAATCCCGTATTTGGAAGAACGACCGAATACATTTCGCCAAAATGCGTCGGGTGGCCTTTGGTGGGCGATTCGCCGGCCAAAGGGGCTATCTTATTGTCTTGCACCAGTGTAGCAAACATCATCGCGCTGGAAAATGTATCCGGACCAATAATCACAATAACCTTTCCCTTGAATGGTGTGGGCGATTTTTTGGGTGTAACCGTACCGGACGGAAAACGCAGTATTTCTCCCGGGCCGGCTTTTTGATAGGCTTCGTCGCTGAATCCCCACGAAGTCAGCTTGGCAAGGTATTCGTCGCTGCGCTTCCAGTTCATGGAATAAGTCCGGTAAGGTTTACTGTAGATGTGATTAATCAGCATATTGCCGACGACCGATGCCCCACCGTCATTTTTACTTACATCAATCGCCAGGCGGGTTATGCCATCCTGCCTTATCAGTGCGAAAATGCTGTCGATGCAGCGCTCGTATGTGGGTAAGTCACGGCTGCCCCTTGTTGCGAATGATCGGGCTAAGATATATCCCGTATCGCCCAACCGCCGATAACTGATGTTGGTCGCTACGCTGTCTGCCCAGCTCGCAGCTTTCTGGCCGGTAGCAGTCCGGTCAGGAGAAAGGGCTGCATGTTCGTCTCCCAGCGGCAACAGGGCCAGAGCGGCCGTTTGCCCGAATGCGGCGGCTGATAATGGTACCGTTAACCGGGCTTCCAAAGAATCGAGATAGATCTGGTAGCGCTCCCTGGTAAATTGAGAAAAAGGATTGGCATGCGCATGAAACAATTGGCGGCGTACGAACTGAAAATCTTCCCGCATGGCCGATGGAGAAAACAGATTATCCTGCGCGACAGACGAGGTAATTCCAAAGAGGATGAGACAGAAGCACTTAATAATGATTTTACGCATAGTACTTTTAAAAGAATGAATGAAACCTGGTTGGGGCTGTACACGATCAGGAGCTGCAGTACAACCAGTGAGTGGTTCGTCCCGATCGTAAGTATTGCACCAAAAACCAATGATCGTTACACAATTCACACAGTTGCACGGATTGCATGAAACATTTAGATCTGCGCTATCCTTTTTTCCGTCGCAGCGATAAAATGTCGTGCATTCGGCATGCATTTGCGCTGGGATATGCCGTGATAACAGTTAATGGGTTAAACTAACGGCATATGTTTGACCGGCATAGGATCTGGAAACTAACTTCTGGCGGGAGATGAGTTCTTTGTTTCGTGAAGAAGTTTGTCAAAATTTTTCAAGACTGTAAGTAGTAGAGACACGGAAACTTGTCCTAGATAAAGTTGCCGGAAATTTACCCGCAGCATTCAGTGTCAAGCTTTGATATGGGAACAGATCCGCACATTCACAATTCCGATAGTCTAAACGAACCCGGATCCGGCAGCGAACAGGATCAACATGCTCCGGCGGCAGCGGATGGTGCCTGGGATAATGAATTTTTTATCCGGACTACGCTTCTCGAGAACCATCAGCTTGGCACGGAACTGCTGTTCAATCAGTACTATGCGGTACTTTGCAAGCATGCAATGCGGTTCGTGGGATCGCGGGAGATCGCAGAGGACCTCGTTTGCGATATCTTTTGCCGGTTCTATTCCGATCGAATTTTCGAAAGAGTCACCACTTCTTATCGGGCTTACCTGTTCAGGACGGTCAGAAACTACGGCTACAACTATCTGAAACGGGAGGCTACCAGAAGCATACCGATGAGCGAAGATTTCGATTTGTCGGCGGCCGAAGGGCTTCAACCAGACCATATTACCCAATACGAAGAGCTGTTCCAGGATCTGGACAGGGTGATCGGCGACCTGCCGATCGGTCGCAGAAACATCTATATGCAGTTTCATTTCGAGGGAAAGTCTCAGAAAGAGATCGCATCCGGGCTCGGAATCTCTACGCGGACGGTTGAGGTGCAGATTTATCGGGCCCAGCAGACGATACGGTCACTGCTGCGTAATAAATGGTTTATTTCTGTAATACTGGCAATTTTCGCCTCTTAAACCGCGCTATCACACAACTGATTAAAGCTATGGAAAATCAGGATATTTCAAAAGAAGTGCTGTATGCCCATTTTGAGGGACAGGTTTCGGCCCGGCAACGACAACTGATCGACGAATGGGCACGCAAGCCGGAGAACGAGGAGCAATTTTACTATCATTTGATGGAGTGGGAGATGGCGCAGGTACATCAAAAGGTGGATGTTGAACGGGGTATCGCGCTTTTGCGAGGGCAAATGCAGGAAACTGCGGCGACGACGGAAATCACGACACCCCCGAGTCGTTATTGGCTTCCGTATGTGGCTGCATGCGCTGCGTTTCTGCTCCTGGGAGTGATATTTCATGATCAGATACGCTATACCCGTCTGGCTACCGGACCGGGGGAAGTAAGGTCATGGACATTGTCCGATGGCAGCCAGGTAAGGCTGAACGCCAGTTCCGAGTTGAGTTTGCCCCGGTGGGGCTTCGGCAAAAGTTCGCGGCAGGTGTCGCTAAAAGGAGAAGCTGCATTTGTAGTGACGCACCAGCCGGACGACCAGCGTTTTATTGTGAGGACTGGCGATGACGTGAATGTGACCGTGCTCGGGACGGAATTTTCCGTATATAGCCGACCGGGCAAAACCCAGGTGCTGCTCTCAAAAGGTAAGGTAAGCCTGCGGCGTCGTGAAGAAGTACTGGTGATGAAGCCGGGCGACCGGGTTGTTGTAGACCATGGCACCCTTCGCAAAAACCGTTTCAACGAAAGGAGGGAATATTCCACCTGGCAGGAGTCACGTTTTGTTTTCGACCGCACCTCTCTTGCCGAAATAGGCCAGATACTTGCAACAAATTACGATTTGACTGTCGACTTCAGTCAGCCGGAGCTGGAATTGCTGACGGTTTCCGGTTCCTTCAAGGCGACCGACGCGCAGGATTTTGTTCGCTCTGTTTCGCAGATTCTTGGCATCGGTTATTCTCTGAAAGGGAACCGGGTAACTTTCCTGCCCGAACCAGCCGAGCGTTGAGTTTTTAATCTTTCTGAACCAATTAAACCCTTTCTCCATGAAATTCTTTACATGGCTTCTAATGAGTATATTATGTTGTGGCATGGCTCGGGCACAACCATTGGCGATGAAGTTTTCCTACCAGCAGCAGACTCAACCAGCGCGCACAAAGCTTGCGGATGTATTGCAGCGATTCAAGGACTACTACAAGGTAGATATTTTGTATGCAGATCAGTTTATTAACAATCAGTATGTTACCTCTTCGGTGATCCGGTTGAGCGACAAACTGGAAGCAAATCTGGAACGGATCCTCCCATCGTTGGGCCTCCGGTATGTTGAACAAAAAGCGGGCACATTCCTGCTCATTCCCAGGGAAAAAACGCCAGAGCAGAAAAGCGCCTCGGAACCCCTGAAAGAAGAAGCATCCAACACCTTACCTGCAATTAACGAGGAGAAGAGAGCAGAAAAACTGCTGATGCGCAGTGTTTCAGGAATTGTTACCGACGACAAGCAAGAGCCGCTGCCAGGCGTGACCGTTTTGATTAAGGGGACGCAGAAGGGCACAATAACCGATACCGACGGAAAGTTTGCCTTTCAGGACCTTCTGGAGGATGAGAAAGTGCTGGTGTTTTCCTACGTTGGTTACCAGCGGCAGGAATTGCCCGTCGGAACTGAAACCAAGCTGAATGTAGTGCTGGTAGCAGATAACAAGGAGCTGGAAGAGGTTGTGGTGGTAGGTTATGGTACCAAAAGCAGGGAAACGGTGACCGGAGCCATTTCACAGATAAGCGGCGCGGCGCTGACAAGCCGACCGGTGACTAAGGCGGGTCAGGCGTTACAGGGACTTATTCCCAATTTGAATGTAACCAATCCGGACGGGAATCCAAACGCAAACCCCTCATTCAATATCCGCGGGAATACCTCTTTGAGCGGGGGAGGCGCATTGGTGCTTGTCGATGGCATTCAGATGGATATGAACCTGCTCAATCCCGCCGATATCGAAAGCATTACGGTTCTTAAGGATGCGGCCTCGGCTGCGATCTATGGTGCGCGGGGTGCGTTCGGCGTGATATTGGTGACGACAAAGAAAGGTACAAAGGACAAAAAACCGCAGATCAGCTATTCGGGGAGTGTGCAGTTCAACAAGCCGACGTATCTACCCGATCTCCTTTCAACAACGGAATACCTGGAATCGCAGAATATTGCCCAGTTCAATTCCAATGGGACCCGGAAATATTCGGATGAGCAGATACAATGGGTACGGGACTACGTGGCCGATCCCGTCAAAAATCCGAGCTACCATATGCTTCCCAACGGCAAAATTTTTTGGAACGGAAGTCCCAACGTCCTGGACAATATGCTGCAACCATGGGCGCCGGGACAAAACCACACAGTCAATGTCAACGGCGGGAACGCCAAAACTTCCTACTATTTCTCGGGCGGATTTCTGCGGCAGGAAGGATTATTCAAAACCTCAACCGATATTTTCAAGCGCTACAACTTTACAACGAACGTCAATACCGAGTTGACGGAATGGTTGCGTCTGGGTGCCAAAGTCAATTACATTTCTACCGGATACGACGAACCGCATAAATATCCCAACAAAGGGACAGACTGGTGGGAGCAAATGACGAGGGGAGAGCCGCAGATTCTTTTTCCGATCAAAACACCGGCAGATTCGCCCGTAGGGGAGGGGATAGCCACTGAAAATTTTGTGAACTTTCTCAATAGCGGTTCCCGCAAGATCACCAATGGCACGACAGGTATTTATAGTGTGGACGCCGCGGTCAAGGTAATGAACGGGCTGAAAGTCAGTGGTAACTTCTCCTACACGTCGACAAGGCAAAACCTGAAAGAAACCCAGGTGGCATTCCCTTACATCCGCGACACCTGGATACCACAAATATCAGGAACGTCACCGTCGTTCGTTCAGCGGGATTTTACATCTTCCGATTATTTCGCAGCCAATCTGTATGCCGATTACAGCAAGGTATTTTCCGGAAAGCACGCCATTTCGGCTCTGGTAGGCTACAACCAGGAGTGGTTCGATCTGACCGGATCCAGCGTCAGGCGGCAGGACCTGATCAGTGGACAAGTGCCCGTCCTGAATCTGACTACGGGTACAATCACAGCAACCGATAAACAGACCTCATGGGCGATAAGGGGCATATTCGGGAGGCTTAACTATGACTATATGGGCAAATACCTGCTCGAATTCAATAGCCGGTACGATGGTACCTCGCGCTTTCCTTCGGGCAGACGCTTCGGGTATTTCCCTTCAGTGTCGGTCGGCTGGCGGATCTCACAGGAGAATTTCATGAAACCGCTGGCGCGGGTACTGCCTGAGTTAAAGTTGAGGGCATCCTACGGTAGTTTGGGGAATCAGCTGGTATCGAACAATTTTCCTTACGTAGCGTTGTTTGGAGTGGTACCGCAGGTGCAATATGTATTGAGCGGGGCTTTACCGGTGGGCATTTCGGCACCGGGCCTGGTAAGTCCCGATCTGACCTGGGAGAAAGTATCGACGCTCGACTTCGGAGCGGATGCGAATGTTTGGGGAAAGCTCAGCCTCGGATTCGACTGGTACCGCCGCGTTACATCGGGAATGCTGGTGGAGGGGGATCGATTGCCGGCGGTGTTGGGGACATCCGTACCCGAACGTAATGCAGCCGAACTCAGGACTACAGGTTTCGAATTCAGTGCCAAATGGACGGAGCAGGCCGGAGAGCATCTTCGCTATGATGTCGGTATCATGCTGTCCAGTTACAAGGCGATCATTGCTAAGTTCGATAACAACCCGAACAAGCTCATAACCAATTATTATAAGGGACAAAATATAGGTGAGATCTGGGGTTTTGAGACGACAGGGATATTCGGAAATTCGGCTGAGGCCACTTCTGCACCGGATCAGAACCAGCTGGGGAATTCAGGGAAATGGGGAGGCGGTGATATTCAGTACAAGGATTTGAACGGCGATAACAAGATCACCCGCGGCGACAACACGCTGGCAAACCCGGGTGATCAGCGGGTAATTGGCAACATCACGCCTAAATATCAGTTTGGTGTTACCGGAAATGTGACCTGGCGGGAGTTTGACTTTAATCTGCTTCTGCAAGGAGTTGGTAAACGCGATTTTGTCCCGAGGGGAAGTTATTTCTGGGGTGCTATCAATAATTCTGCTGCCGTCGGTACCGGCGAAGTCTACCACGACGCCTGGTCTTCGGAGAACAAGGGTGGTTACTATCCAATATATAAGGCTAATTCGTCTTACAATATTCTGCCCCAAACGCGGTACCTGCAGAGTTCGGCGTATGTCAGGCTGAAAAACATATCGCTCGGCTATTCGCTGCCGGCAAAAGTCCTGGAGAAGTTACGACTGACTCAGGTAAGGATTTATGCCACTGGTCAGAACCTTTGGGAGTTCACCCGCCTGAAAGGCAATTTCGACCCCGAAGTTACCGGGGTAGCCGATAACAAGGATTCTACGAAAGATTCGGGAGATGTCGGGATGTTCTATCCACTGCAGCGTGTCGTTTCATTTGGAATTCAGCTTACATTTTAAATCGACCCAGCATGAAAAACTTTCCGAAAATATTCGCTATGCTGTCAGTTACCCTTTCGCTATTCTCATGTTCCGACGATTTTCTCGATCGGGTTCCAACTGATTCCCTGAACGAAAGCAGTTTTTGGCATAACGAAGGTGAGCTGAAACAGTATGCCAATAATCTTTACAGTACGTTCGCAGGGCATTCGGTCTCCACTAACCTCAGTCCGATCGTAACTGGCGATAACCAGAGCGACAATATGGTGCCGGTTGATTTTAACCTTCTCGCGGCGGGTAAGAACATTGTCCCGACAACGGGCGGAGGCTGGACCTGGACGACGATCAGAACCTGTAATTATTTCCTGGCACGGTATGATCAAACACCGGTTAACCAGGATATTAAAGATAAGTATGCCGGGGAGATCCGTTTTTTCAAGGCGCAGGACTATTTCGATAAGGTCAGGGCTTTCGGAGATGTTCCCTGGCTTTCGAAAGATCTGACGACCAGTTCGCCAGAGCTGTACGCGGCGCGCGACAGCCGCTTAATTGTGATGGATTCGGTGCTCGCGACGATCAACACCGCCATCGCTAACCTGCCCGCAAAGGCAACAGCAGAGGCGGGGCGGATCAACAAAGACGTTGCACTGGCATTAAAAGCACGAATGTGTCTCTTTGAAGGGACGTTCCGCAAATACCACGGTATCGACGGCAGCGAAAAATTTCTGCGCGAAGCGGTGGCAGCAAGCGATCAGCTGATAGCCGAGGGGCATTACCAGGTACACGACACGGGCAATCCGTTGGCAGATTATGCGGCTTTGTTCAACTCTCTGGACCTTAGTTCGAATAAGGAGATGATCCTTTACAAGTCTTACGAGACCGGGCTCCTTGGTACCGCTACGTCATGGAATGTTCAGCTCAACAACTTTAACACGGGTGCGTCCAAGGCCCTGGTGGAATCCTACCTGTGCACGGACGGCAAGCCGATTTCGCAAAGTCCGTTATACCTGGGCGATGACAGCATTCAGGTGGAAATGAAAAACAGGGATCCCCGGTTGGTGCAAACCATTGTTGTACCGGGAACGGGGATTCAAACGGGCTTCAAGCTGCCGGCGATTCCGGGCTCAGGCTTTGCGGGGGTAGGCGTGGTTCCAACAGGCTATCAGCTCACGAAATATTGGGTAGCCGACCAGACTGAGTTCGTCAGGATCCAGAACGGAGTACTCGATGCTCCTACATTTCGCTATGGAGAGGTCTTGCTGATCAATGCCGAGGCCAATGCGGAACTCGGGCAAGCTACGCAGCCGGTGATCGATAAGACGATCAACGTACTTCGCAAACGGGCCGGAATGCCTGCGATGGTGATTTCCGCACTGGTAAAGGACCTGCGTTCGGACTTTCCTGGAATTCCGGTTCTGCTCGACGAAATTCGCAGGGAACGCAGAGTGGAACTGGCCATCGAGGGATTACGCTTCGACGACTTATTGAGGTGGAAAGCCGGAAGGCTGCTCAATGAACCGGTATTGGGTATGAAATTCGTTCAGAAACAATACCCCAAAGCCATACCAGGAACCAGCATTTACCTGAACGACCAGGGCTATATCCTGCCTTACGGGAAATCACTGCCTGGCGGAAGAGCTTTCGAAGAGACAAAAAACTATTATCTTCCACTGCCGCTCGACGAACTTAGTTTAAATGCTAACCTTCAACAAAATCCGGGCTGGTAAGTCTGCCAAATACTATGAAACGATCCGGTTTTCTGATTCTCCTGCTCACTGTAATCCTGTTTTCCACGGCCGGTCGTCACCGGATGGATAATACTGGCAAGACCCCCGGTAAGCCGAATATCATCATCATTTTCACCGATGACCAGCGGTATAATACCCTGAATGCATTAGGCAACAGCCAGGTCATCACACCCAATCTCGACGGATTGGTCCGTAGCGGGACGGTTTTTACGCACGCATTCAATATGGGCGCATGGCACGGAGCCGTGTGTGTTGCCAGCCGGGCCATGCTGCTGACCGGGATGTCGGTATGGGATGTCAGGAACCAGGAAAAGGACTATACACCGCTGATTGCACGGCAGGGTTTTTGGCCGCAGCAATTAAAAGGTGCAGGCTATGAGACCTACATGACCGGCAAATGGCATATCGCAACCGACGCCTCCAAACTGTTCGATCACGCAAAGCACATCCGTCCCGGAATGCCGGGTCAGACACCCCAGGGCTATAATCGTCCGCAGTCTCGGGTCGATACCCTCTGGCAGCCCTGGAAGGAAGAGTATGGTGGTTTCTGGAAGGGAGGCAAACATTGGAGTGAAGTGGTGGCAGACGACGCGATCGGCTATCTGGGAGAGGCTTCGAAAAGCGACAATCCGTTTTTCATGTATTTGGCTTTTAATGCGCCACACGACCCCCGGCAGGCACCTAAACGCTGGGTCGACCGGTACCCGGTCGATGAGATCATCGTGCCGGAAAGCTTTATGCCTGAATATCCGTTCAAGGACGAAATGGGGTGTGGGAAAGATCTGCGCGACGAACAACTGGCCCCGTTCCCAAGAACCGAGTATGCGATCAAAAAGAATATCCAGGAGTACTATGCGAGCATTTCCTATATGGACGAGCAGATAGGGCGGATCCTGGATGCGCTCAGGAAAAGTGGAAAGAGTGAGAATACCTACATTTTTTTTACAGCAGATCACGGCCTGTCAGCCGGCCATCATGGTTTGCTGGGCAAACAGAGCATGTTCGACCACAGCATCCGGCCGCCGCTTGTGATAACCGGGCCAGACATCCCCCGGGGCGAGAAGCGCGGACAGCATGTATACCTTCAGGACGTCATGGCGACCACCTACGAACTGGTCGGCATAACCAAGCCGTCGCATGTTTTCTTTAACAGCTTGATTCCCATGGTGAAGGACAGGTCGAGGAGAAGTGCATACCCCGATATTTACGGATGCTATATGGATCGTCAACGCATGATCCGGACTGCCCGCCACAAGCTGATCGTTTATCCCAAAACCTCCCGGGTGTTGCTCTTCGATCTCGAAAAGGATCCCGAGGAAATGCACGACATTGCCGGTGATCCGTCGAGTAAGTATATTCTCAAAGATTTAAAAAACAGACTTTTGCAGCGCCAGAGGGCTATGCATGATACGCTTAATTTACCCGGTCTGATGTAAGGCAGGCAGCCTTGTGGTTACTCAGGTGGAAATGCGTTTACCTATTTGCTCTGAAAGCCTTTGAGGGCCCGTCAGGTTTTCGTTCGTGGATAGTATTACCTGTCGGGCCGATTATAAAACGAATATGCTGTCGAATCATAGCGGTTGTCAGCGGGTAATGCCTTTTGCCGGATTCGCAGGCAAAATTGAACTGGTGGCAGAATGTGTTTGGGGTTGGGTATGTATTGGGCAATCTTTGGCCTGATCGCTGACCAAACACTTTTTATCATGAAAATTCTCCTATTCTTATTTGGGCTGTTGGCGCTGTTTCCGACCTGCGCACAAGTAAAAAATCAAACAAAATCCATTCAAGACAAAGCCTATCAAAAGGCGATTGACCTGGTGCGGCATTATGTCGATTCATTACGGGTAAAGCAGGATATTCCGGGAATTTCTATCTGTGTAGCGACAGACAGGCAAGTACTTTGGGCAGAAGGCTTTGGTTATGCCGACCTGGAAAACCGGCAACCTGTTACCATTTACTCCAAATTCCGGTTGGGCTCGGTTTCCAAATCCCTAACCTCCGTTGCGATTGGCCGGTTGGTGGAAGACAATAAATTGGATTTGGATGCGCCTATCCAGCAATATGTACCCACATTTCCCATCAAAAAGAGACCGGTTACCAGCCGCCAGTTAGCCACCCACACGGCTGGGATTCGCCATTATCGTGCAGACGATCCCATTGCCTATCCGGTTCGCTATCCCAGCGTGCAAGCAGGATTAGCCATTTTCAAGGATGATAGCCTGCTTTTTACACCTGGTTCCGCATATGGCTACTCGACCTACGGCTACTCGTTACTAAGCGCGGTCATTGAGGGGGTCAGCCATACCGACTATCTGACCTTTATGAAAAAAGCAGTCTTTGATCCGCTGGGTATGACAGGCACCGGAGCCGACTATTCGGATAGCCTGGTCAGCGGGCGGGTACGGTTCTACGAACACAGTAAAACGGGGCTGGTCAACGCAGCGATGGTGGACAACAGTTACAAATGGGCAGGAGGGGGGCTGTTATCGACCCCGGCAGATCTGGTCAGATTAGGCTCCGGACTGCTTAATCATGAGGTACTCCGTCCGGAAACAGTGGCCCTGTTACTAAAACCCCAGCATCTGTCAGACGGGACTAACACTTATTATGGAATAGGCTGGCGAATCGGCACTGATAGTCAAAAAAGGTTGATCATTCACCACGGAGGTTCCATTGACGGTGGAAGGACTTTTCTACTTATTTACCCCGACGAAAAAATGGTCGTGGCGATTACAGCCAACATGAGCGGAGTCAGTATTAACTTGCGGGAGGCCGAGACAATTGCACAGTACTTCTTAGCCAGCGTCCGATGAAAAAGATAACGCTCATTGCATTACACATTGGCTATTGGCTGTTGTACATATTCCTGATCAGTTTCTTGTTCGTTATCTCACAAGCCACCGACGAGATTGGCCTCCCCAACCCGGAAGATTGGTCGGCCATTCTGTTGTTCAGCTTGCTGACCGGGGTCGGTAGTTTTTATGCATTTTATTTGTGGCTCGTTCCGCGCTACCTGACGAGCCGCAGCGTGAATACCTTTATGGGGGCCGGTCTGTTCGTAAGCATCGGAATAGCCGTGATTTCGACCCTGTTGGTATCAATCGTTACTACTGTCATCATTTACATCACGCTGCATCAATGGCACTGGATTCTCTTCCGGGGCTCGGACCAGCTAATTTTGTTAACGGGTTTTATATTGCTGGCGCTTGTCAATGGAATGACCGGCACACTTTTGCGCGGATCCATCACCTGGTACACCGACATCCGCAGGAAAGAACAGATTGAAAACCAGGCATTGCAGACGGAACTTGCTTTGCTGAAAGCACAACTGAACCCGCATTTTTTGTTCAATACGCTTCATAACATCGACGTTTTGATCGGACATGATGCCGCCAGGGCTTCCACCTATTTAAACAAACTTTCTGATCTGCTGCGGTTCAGCTTGTATGAAACACAGACCGACCAGATCGCCTTATCACAGGAGCTGGCCTCAATTGAAAAATACATCGAGTTACAGAAAATCAGGGCATCCAATGAACAATATGTTTCATTGGAGATTGAGGGCGATGCAGATGGGTTACAAATTACTCCCATGCTGTTCATGCCTTATCTTGAAAATGCATTCAAGTTTGCCGGTAACAAAAAAGTCACCGATGCCATCCGTATTCATATCAATATCAGCGCTAAACACATTCATTTTCAGTGTGTCAATTTAGTCGATCAGGCTAAATCCGGAGCAAAAAACCAGGGTGGCCTCGGGCAGGAACTTCTCCGCAAACGATTAGCTTTACTGTACCCAGGCCGCCATACATTGGTTTTGAAGGCTACGGATACAACTTATTCGGTTGACTTAACCCTATCGCTGAAAAACCATGCGTTGCCTGCTTATTGAAGATGAACCGCTGGCCATGTTACGACTAAAAGAATTTGTCGGGCGCTTGCCCTTCATGACACTTATCGAAGCGGTTGATAATGCCCTGGACGCAATCCCGATCATCCGGCGCGAACCGGTTGATCTTATATTTCTGGATATCGAGATGGACGGTATTACCGGCTTACAATTCCTGGAAGCATTACCAACCCGGCCCG
The DNA here is from genome assembly GCF_059568735.1 of Dyadobacter ginsengisoli DSM 21015. Classification (NCBI taxonomy): domain Bacteria; kingdom Pseudomonadati; phylum Bacteroidota; class Cytophagia; order Cytophagales; family Spirosomataceae; genus Dyadobacter; species Dyadobacter ginsengisoli. Next base: position 1,085,165 of record NZ_JCANTY010000002.1, on the reverse strand, counting down.
CCGTGATCCTGACGACGGCTTTTGATCAATATGCGCTCAGGGCGTTCGATTTGCAGGTGGATGACTACCTGTTAAAGCCGTATACCTTTGAACGGTTTTTACAAGCCGTTACCCGGGTTCAGCAGACTGTGGCAAAGAACCAAGTCGAACTGCAAAGCTCATTTCTGTTTGTAAAAATAGAATACCGTCTTCAAAAGGTAAATTTAGATGAGATCATTTTTATTGAGGGACTGCGTGATTACCGGCGCATTCATCTTAAATCAGAAAAGATACTGACATTGGAAACTTTTGGCGAACTGGAACAACGGTTATCCCATCACCGATTTTGCCGGGTTCACAAATCTTACCTGGTTGCTTTGGATAAAATAGAATCCATTGAGCGCGACCGGATCAAAATTGATCAGATACTTTTGCCCATATCCGACAAGTACCGGGATATCTTTTATGAGCGGATTGGTCGGCCTGTTAAGCAAGTGAAAGGTAAATAAGTCTTCATTCAAGGACGAAGGAATTCGAAAATATCAAATCCGCTGCGATCCTGTCGGATTTATTGTACATCAGTGACAATACCGCAATTGAGCACTGCTAATGCGTATATATTGGTTGTTGTTAATCAAACCTAATTCAATTGCTCTTTAGACAATATGGATATTAAGTGTGATTTGTATAACATATTATTCGATATGTATAAATGAAGATAGTAGAAATAGTTCAATTTTGATGGTCAATTCATTTAAAACTATTTCTATGATTAACATAATTAAAAAAACCTCGATGTTCGCTACCTGGTTATTACTGCCAGCTATTTGCTTTGGACAAGCGCCTGATTTAGGAACAGCGGCTGATTTTGCCGCATTCACTACCGTAGGGGCATTTAATAACGATGGAACAACTGTTTTGGTCGGCGACATTGGCACCAATGCGGGGGCATTTGGCGGTTTTCCGCCGGGTATTGTCATGGGTGAGACGCATGTTGCCGACGGCGTTTCTGCTCAGGCGGGCATAGATCTGGGCATTGCATACAACGCAGTAAGCGCGTTGGATGAATGTTCCGTTTTGGGGACTACATTAGGTAATGGGCAGGTTCTGACACCGGACGTTTACTGCTTGGGGGCAGCTTCTACATTAAATGGCACGCTGATCTTGGACGGTCAGAACAATCCCAATTCAGTATTCATTTTCAAGATTGACGGAGCTTTGTCCGCCAGTGCATTATCCATGGTGACACTAATCAACTCGGCCACTTTTGATCATGTGTACTGGCAGATTACGGGAAGATTCGATTTAGGGGCAGGTTCTGTTTTTCGCGGTACTGTTCTTGGAGGTGGTGCAATAGAGTTGTTGGAAGGTTCTGCTATTGTAGGCAGGGCATTAACCACAGCCGGGGCAATCAGCTTGCACAATAATGAAATTGTAAGCCTCGAATCCGCTTTGCCGGTAACCTTGATTAGTTTTACCGTCGGAAAAGGAGAGGGGCAGACCGCCTTATTAAAATGGACTACCTCAGAGGAGAGCAACAGCGACCGTTTCGAAATCGAGCACAGTTTGAACGGAAAGGCATGGGTGAAACGTTCGTCTACTGCGGCAAGTGGTGAAAGCAATGTGTTAACGTCCTATTTTTATACGGAGGCAATGATTGGAAACGGAACACACTTCTATCGTCTGAAGATGATTGACCGCGACGAGACTTTTTCATATAGCCGCATTCAAAGTATTAAGGTTATCGCCCTGTCTCAAATGAGTTTGTATCCCAATCCTGCTAAGGACTGGATAACATTAGGCGTAGACGATCTGAGCCAGACTGAACGAATTCAATTGAATGACAACACCGGAAAAGTGGTACATGACCAGCGATTGAGATTTCAAACGGGTACCTCCGCAAGTATTGATTTAAAGCAAATTCCGACAGGCTTGTATTTTGTAAGAGTCACCGACAAAAATGGCAATGTAGTATCAATGAAAATGATCAAACAGTAGCATTCAGGTAAGCCGATTACCCGGCACTATACGCACACCTGCCCAACATCAAATAGTTTCGCTGTAACTGAACAGGAAAGCCTGGAAGTCGGTGAAAAATTATGAATACCTGCGACTTTGCCCGTCCTGACGCTGTTTTCGCGGGAATGTGTGATATATGCAACTATAACATTAACGGATGTAAAATCTTGCGCCGGAAATAGGTGAACTTTGATATGTTGATACCAAGCCCTCTGTCATGAATAATCTCAAAACTTTGCCCGACGGCGATGGAATTCCTGACTTTGCTCTCACGCTGATCCACGAACTCCGTAATCCGCTGACCAATATTAACTTATCGATCCAGGTGCTTTCTCAGGAAATTGAGGATGACGAACTTAAGGTGTACGTTGACATTGTCAAAAGAAGTTCCGACCGGATTGGAAAGATCTTGAAGGACCTGGTCAATCACCAAAAAATAAATGACCACTCTGGTGACGATTACTCCTTACACAACATACTGGATGAAGTTATCCTACTGGCCACCGACCGCATTGCGCTTAAAAGGGTCAAGGTAACCAAAGAATATGACTCCAAAGATTGCGTGATGATCCTCAACGCACAAAAAATTAAAATCGCCCTGACAAACATTGTTGTCAACGCTATCGAAGCTATGGATCCACGGAAAGGCGAGTTGAAGCTGATCACCAAGTCGACCGATTCTACGCACCTGATCTGCATTGAAGACAATGGTTGCGGAATCAGTGATATGGACATGAAAAATCTGTTCAAGCGAGGCTTCTCCGGCAAACCCGGTGGGATGGGTATCGGATTAGCCTCGACCTTGAAGATTCTTCAGTCCAATAACGTGAAGGTGGACGTAGAGTCTCGCCAGGGCTCCGGGACCTGTTTTTTTCTCACCTTCAATAAGAACAGTCAATTTCAATAAATTATATATTGTCTGTGGTAAGTTTCTAGAAATCAGCTATATTGTATCTAAGGGCACTTGGCGTTCCATGCCAGAGTGCGCGCATTCCCCATGAGACTATATATCAAATACATGGTCAGCCTGCGGTGCAAAATGATGGTGGAGGACGAACTTAAGAGACTCGGCTTGCACTACGTAGTTGTGGACTTGGGTAGTGTAGAGATCCTCGAAGATATCACAGCAGAGCAGCATGAAGCGCTCAAAAAGAACCTCCTAAAATCAGGCCTGGAGCTACTGGATGACAAAAGGAGCATTTTGATTGAAAAAATCAAAAATGTCATTGTCGAGATGATCCATTATCAGGACGAATTACCCAAAACCAATTATTCTGATTACATCGCAGAAAAACTGGGATACGACTACACATATCTTTCCAACGTTTTTTCCGAGGTGAAGGGCATCAACATCCAGCATTTTATCATTCACCACAAGATCGAAAAGGTAAAAGAACTGCTGCTGTATGAAGATATGAATCTGACAGAAATCTCCTACAAGATGCACTACAGCAGCGTTGCGCATTTATCTAATCAGTTTAAAAAGGTAACTGGTCTTTCTCCAACGTTTTACAAGAAACTCAGGCAGAAGCGGGACAGTAATTTGGAAAATATTTGAAGACGGATGCCGCGAAAACCCTTTTTGCCGGATCAACTTCCGTTGGTGCCCGGTTGCAGGACTGCCTGCTGATGACTCCCTTAATACACCTGACAGCCACTCATCCGATACCAGTGAACAATGTAACTTTTGGAGCACATTGTGTAACAAATGCGGAACGGTGCATGCCGACCTTTGTATAAGTTGATTTCAACAAACAAAGCCTTTCGGGGCTACAACAATGAAAAAGTTATCAATAATACTCATACTGTGCGCAGTGAGCAGTGCATCACTTGCACAGACTTTCGGTTTCGGGCCGAAAGCTGGTGTGAATCTCAGTAACTACCGCGGTGGTAACATCGAGACAGATGCCAAAGTGGGATACCATTTAGGCGGCTTGCTGAATTTTGGATTTGGAAATGTGTTTTCTATTCAGCCTGAGGTGCTTTTTTCCACCATAGGAGCCAAAGTAGAGAGCGGCGGGAGTAAAACTGACTTTAAGATTAGTTACCTCACCGTGCCGGTTATGCTGAAATTCAAGACGCGAAGCGGTTTTTACCTCGAAGCAGGACCACAGGCGGGTTTCCGGTTATCGGAAAGTGTTCCCGACCAGACCATAGATCATTTTGCGAAAAATCTGGACATTTCCCTGGGCGCCGGTTTTGGCTATCAGTCTAATATCGGGCTCGGAATCGGGTTACGCTATGTAGCCGGTCTTTCAAAAGTGGGCGACTTCTCGTCCCAAGAAATCAGTCCTGATTTCAAAAACAGCGTTATTCAGGGCAGCTTATTTTGGGTAATCCCGATTGTCAAAGAATAGTGCGCTTTTTTCCCCCGGGGTGTGGACATGCAAAAGCATAAGTGGGTCACCGATGAAATCAGGAAAACTTAAAGGACATGAACAAGGACATCGAGGAGGTGGAAAAAGAGAAGGCCCACATAATTGTGGAGATCATCGAGTATGTACCTAACGCGATATTAAGTAAGACGATCATTAAAAAAACTACCGGTAATATCACTGCTTCGTCTTTTGATGCCGGGGAAGAAGTCGCTGAGAAATCTTCGGCCTTTGATACGTACATTCAGATCATTGACGGCTCAGCTGAAATTATGATCGGCGGTAAAAAACACAAACTCGCATTAGGTCAGGGAATTATCATTCCGGCCCATCAGCGGAACTCGTTTTGCGCCAGAGAACCATTCAAAATGATTTCGACGATTATAAAAAGTGGGTATGAATAATTTGATAGGCAGACCCGATATCGGGCGACGTCCATTTTTTTGGTCTTAATCATGAAAAAAGCCATAGAAATTCCAACCGCGACGGAACCAGATTCCGATGCCGGAAAACTGGAAATCGATGAACAATTGAAAGCGAGTGTGATAAGCGCCCTGGAAGCCAACGCGTTTATCAATTGTGATAAAATCAGCGTCAGGGTGGTGGATCGGCAGGTTTTCCTGGAAGGAGAGGTCCTGCTGAAAAAGGAAAGAACGTCCGCGCAAAAGTGCATCATGGATATTTTTGGAATCAGCACAGTAATTAATTACCTGACTTACCAAAGCGACCGCACTTAGTAAAAAGCAATTGTAGGACGTCAGATGCGCGCGAAGTTTCATTTTGACGCGCCTTCTTGAAAGAGGTCGTGAGCTGATACCGATTTTTAATTAAAGCAAACTATGAAAAAGGGAAATGTATTATTCGTTTGGGTAGTGGCCGCTTCCTTGGGACTCGTCCTGGGAGCGTTGCTTGCACCGGAAAAGAGATCTCGTATATGGAGAAGGGTTTTTGGAAAAAAGGGGGACTGTGCAGAAGATACAATGGATGAGCTCAAAAGCCGGGTGATCGATTTCAAGGGCCAGGTCGACAAAATTGTGGCAGGTCTTCCGGTAAAAATTCATGGCAGTAAACGGAATTTTCAACCTCAGGACCAAGAAGCAGAGGATCGCTATTAATGCCCGATCTATCGGAGTCTATGCTGTTCATGCCATGCAGTAATCAGAAGAATGAAATTCTCTCATCACGCATCACCATTCGATTGTTAAGGTGATTGTTCAAATAAAATCAACTATGAAAACTGGAAAAGCGGTGTTTGGATGGGTAATAGTGGCGTCGCTGTTTGTCGCGGCAGGAACCATGTTTGCACCCAAAATGGCGTCTTATCGAACAAGACGGATATTGGGAAAAGTGAAGAGGCTGTTAGGCATTCAGGATGCACTGGTTACGGGGACACACGACTCAAAAGACGCATTCGCTGGCCTGCTTTGAATTTAGGCTTTGTAAATATTAACACCTTTAATCCAATACCCATGAAGACCAATGAAGATCTGCAAAAGGATGTCCAGGACTCGATCAAATGGGAGCCGTTGTTGCAGGCAGCCGAAATAGGCGTTACCGCGAAAGATGGCGTGATCACCCTTTCAGGCACTGTGGACAGCTATGCCAAAAAATCGGAAGCAGAAGAGGCTGCCAAGCGGGTGAAGGGCGTAAAAGTGGTGGTTGAAGAGATCACCATCAAGACATTCAGTGATTTGCTTAGCCGCGATGACGGTGATCTCGCCAATGAAATATTGAATGCCTACCAATGGACCCAGGAAATACCTTCCGACAGGGTTACCGTTAAGGTTGAAAACGGCTGGATAACCCTGGAAGGTGAACTGCAATGGAATTATCAGAGAGAGGCAGCTGAAAGGTTAATCCGGCAGTTGGCAGGAGTAACTGGGCTATCCAACAACATCGTAATTAAATCTGCACCCCAGGTTGAAGTCGAGAAAACAGCCATAGAAAGCGCCTTGGCCCGTAACTGGTCTATCAGAGAAGAAGACATTCACGTAAGGGTCGTCAAAAATAAAGTAATCCTGACAGGTACAGTGGGCTCGTGGTACGAAAAAGATGAAGCTGCGAGGCAAGCCTGGAAAGCGCCCGGGGTCGAGATCGTTTACAACGAGTTGATCGTAGCGCATTATCCAGTCACGGCAGACGTATAAAAGCCGGGCTTTAAAGAAAAATTACATTTCAACGACACAAAATCATCATACCCAGCCGAATTATCACTAAACGCTGTTGTTACCGGATCCCGGATGGACCAGGAAAGGAGTATGCTTTTTTTGACAGAGAAAACTCAACCGAGCTATGAAAGTGAAGGATTACTACGACTATGCGATAGCGAGGTCGCCCATTCTGGTGGCAGGCACACTGGCCTTAACAATCGCATTGTTTGGTTTTGGCGAAGGTATCAGCAAGAACAATTCACAAACGAGGCAGAAAGAGCCCATCCCGGGCATTAATATTGGCAAGCAAGTGTGGATGCAAAAGGACCTGGCTGTGGTTATTTTCAGGAATGGTGACAGTATTCAGCAGGCAAGGTCGATCTCGGAGTGGAAAAATCTGAGCATGATTGAAAAAAAGCCGGTTTGGTGTTATGCCAATTTTGACTCTGGAAATGCGCAGATCGGGAAGCTTTATAATTGGTTCACAGTGAATGACCCCAGAGGCCTGTCTCCCGTCGGTTGGCGGATTCCGGCCGAGTCGGACTATGATCAACTAATACGCTTCCTGGGGGGGGGTGATCTTGCCGGTGTCAGAATGAAAAGCAAGGTTGCCTGGGCTTCTGATTCGACTGGCGCCGGGACCGATGAATATGGACTTTGCTACTTACCGACAGGCATCGTACTGAACTACGGGGCTTTCAAAGAGAACGAGGGGAAGAGTAAATGGTGGACATCCACACCAAGCGCATATAGGTGGAATTCCCGAGCGCTATATTTTGGCGAATCGTCGGTCGCAAAACGATTCGGCTACGCGGGCATGAGTTCCGAAAGCCAGGATATGGGTTTTGCAGTTCGATGTATCCTGAAATAGTTGCTGCCTTACTAGTCACTCCCATCGAAGTAAATACTGAACTTGCTCCCTTTATCGGGAATGCTCTCCACGACCAGGTTGCTTCCCGATGCGTCGATGATCCGTTTGGTAAGGTAAAGACCGATGCCGTCTCCTTCGATGTCGCGCCTTAATCTGCCATACAATTTAAAGATCTGATCGAGTTCTTGTTCCGGGATTCCGATTCCGTTATCCTGTACGGAGAGAATGACGTGAGGGTCGATCCTTTTTGTGCTGATTTGGACAGTAGGATGTCCACTGTTATTGTACTTCAGGCTGTTGGATACCAGGTTGAATAAAATGCTCCGCAGATTCTTCTTGGAAAAGAATATGGATTTCTCTTCCAGATCCACCGTTATTTTGGCGTCGGTTTGATGGATTTTGTCTTCAAGACTCCATAAGACGTTTTGTACAACTTCATTTATATCGATCTTTTCTCTGGATCTCAGGTCATGTTCAACCTTTGCAATGGTACCGATATCCTGCACCAGCGCACGGAATTTCTTCACCGAGGTATTGATGATGCCTAAAAACTCACTGAGATGAGTGTCGGTCACACCAATTTCATTCATCACCGCGATACTTCCCTCGATCTGCGTGAGCGGTGCTATCAGGTCATGGGAGGCGAGATGGACAAAATTGTCGAGTTCCTCATTTACCTCGATCAATTTTTTGTTTTTGATGTCCAGCTCGATCTGTATCTCTTTGAGCTCGGAAATATCGTTGAAGACGATGATTGCCCCCTTTCTCGCCAGATCGTTCTGCCGTAAATAGGGCATGGTCACGACTTGGCTCCACTTACCGTCGTGCATCTGGATTTCCCTGGAAACAACACCGCCCAGGCCTATCACCTGCGAGCAGTCCTTAACGATCGTCTCCAACTGCGTAAGGCTGGGGATGTGAAGGATCGGCTTGCCGATGTCGCCTTCCGACAGCCCGAGGTGATCGGGGACCCCGGCCGAAAATTTCATCAATTGCAGCTCATTACTGATGAACAGCTGTCCATGGATGCTGCTTCTGAAAAAGTTGTTCAGATCATCATTGCTCTCGACCAACTCTTTGTTGATCAGGTCGAGTTCCTCGTTTACCGACTGCATCTCTTCGTTGGTGCTCTGCATTTCTTCGTTGGCAGAAAGCAGCTCCTCGTTGAAGGACTGCAGGTTCTCCAGCGAAGCATCCAATTGTTCATAGGTCGCAGCCAGCGTGACTTTCAAGTCGCTCAATTCCTTTTCGATATTGCTCGTATACTGGTCATGGTATAACCGCTCATCAAAAACACGATCCTGTGTTCCCGCCTTGATGTCATTGTCCCTGCTAAAAACTACCAGGAACATCCCCTGATCATCTTTAAATGCAAGCAATGGGGTCAGCGACAAATTCACGATCGTCACTGGATCGCCTATCTGGATTCTGATACCTCTGACCCCTTCTCTGTTCTTACTTTGAAGTGCTGCGATCTTTAAAGTATTGAATGCGGACAGGAGAGGTTTGGGTAACAGGTCTGTCAGATTGGAATTGAAATTTTTTTGCAGCAGAAATCCTGAGGTGTCGCCGTAAGATTTGACGACTTGATTATCGGCATTTATGCAGACGATCAGACCGTCGACTTCATTGGCCAGCGCAACGTTTATTGCTTCCGGTAGCGGGCCGTTTCCGGGTTTTATATATCCGTCCCAGATTTTTTTGGAGCCTGCTCTTTTTGTATCTGCAAATTCGGGTAATGTGAAAGTCTCAAAGTTTACCAATCGCATGTCGGTTAGTTTTTGGTAAATCTTCCATTTTTTATTGAGTGTATGAAGGTTCTTTATGGTCGGTAATGGGTTTTCGCTCGATCCCAGCAGGATGTATCCATCTACTTTCAAGCCGAAAAGCAACAGGCCAAATACCTTCTTTTGCAAGGCCGGCGCCAGGTAGATCAGCAGGTTCCTGCAGCTGATCAGGTCCATGTTGCAGTAAGGCGGGTTTTTAACCAGATCGTGTTGGGCAAAAATGACCATTTTGCGAATCTCAGGCTTGATTTTGTAATGCTCGCCCTGCCTGGTAAAAAACTTTTTAACCCGATCGTATGGGACGTGTCTGAGCGTTTCGGCACTGTATACCCCCTTACCAGCATGTAGCAATGCGGCGCTGTCGATATCGGTTGCGAATATCTTTACTGTGATGTGTTTGGGAATATCACTCAATTGCTCGGACAAAAGCATGGCTATTGAGTAGGCCTCTTCCCCGGTCGCGCAGCCAGCCACCCATATTTTCAGTTCTCCATCCTCAGCAATTTTTTCGATTATACCCGGGATAACGCTTGTTCCCAAATAATCAAAGGCATCCTCATCGCGAAAGAACGCGGTAACGCTGATGAGAAACTCCCTGGCAAGCGCACTCATTTCCTGAGGTGTCACTTTGAGGAAAGACAAGTAGTCGGCCAGCGAGGAAAAGTTTTGATTTACAGCTCTTTTTCGGGTCCTGCGTGACAAAGTACCCTGTTTGTAGCCTGAGAAATCAAATGCAGTGTTGTCACGGATAAGGTCCAGGATGATCTGCATGGTCATTTTTTCGTTCTGGTCGAAAAGGGTATTGCGGTTTTGAACCACGTAATCCTCGATTATTGCGGGCATCAACTCAGGCTCCGTTACGAAATCGATCATGCCGGTAGCGATGGCGTTGGAGGGCATGCTGCCAAACTGAGTTGTTTCGGGATTGCGCGCAATGGTCATTCCGCCTGTATTCCGAATAGCAACGATGCCGTCGGTCCCATCATTACCCATGCCCGAAAGAATGACGCCTATCGCTTTTTCTCCCTGATCTGCAGCAAGGGAATTGAAAAACCTGTTGATCGTAAGATGCGGATGATGACCGCTTCCTTTACCAATGATATATAACCTTCCTTTTTGAATGGTCATATACATATCGTTCGGGATAATGTAAACGTGGTCCGTTTCAACCAGCATTCCATTTTCTGCCTCCCGGATTACCAGATGCAGGTGTTTGGCCAGCAGTTCTGCCATTCTCGTAGGGAAATCGGGAGATAAATGCTGGATGATGATATAGGACACGCCGGCAAGGGGTGGCTGATCAAAAAAAGAAGCTATTTCCTCGATACCGCCCGCGGAGGCACCAATCGAAATTATGTGATGATGCTCGCTCATATGGGTTGAATTAAAAGGCAGAAGCTGTACCCCTGGTTAACTTATTTTATTTTGAATGGGAAGCTTTCAAAGGATCGAGGCGGTGAAACTGTATTTTCGTACAAACGGGCACCGTTGCTGATGGAATGTGGTCTGTCGTAGTCGTATACGGATTTTATGGATTATGCTTATCAATGTCATACCAATCTGTTAGCGAAGGTAGGGAAGTAGAAAAATGACCGCCGCCCTGCAAGCATTCCATCTTAAGAGCAGATACTGGAAGGACGAGAATAATGAGAGGGCATTGAAGTTAAACAATTCCTTCATTAAAACGGGGTATTCCGAATTTTTTCAGTGCAGCTATATGCGATCTTAATGCCATCCCAAAGGTCCGGTGTTCCATATAATTCAATCCGAACTCCGCAGCTGTTTTTTTGACAATGGGTGCGATTCCCGGATAGTGGATATGGCATATTTTAGGAAAAAGATGGTGTTCGATCTGGAAGTTCAAGCCGCCGATATACCAGCTTAGCCATTTGTTCCGTGGCGAAAAATTGACCGTGGTCTCCATTTGATGCACAGCCCAGTCTTTCTGGATAATGCCGTCTGCATTGGGGAGCGGGTACTGGGTACCTTCCACGGAATGGGCTAGTTGGAAAATCACCGTCAGGACCAGACCCGCGGAAAAATGCATCAGCAAAAAACCGGTGAGGATGAAACCAAACGGAATATGAAACACGAGCGTGGGCAGTGCGAAGAATATGCCGAAATAAACCAGCTTCATCATGATCATCCCGGCAAGCATTTGCAGGTTTTCGCGTTTTGTCTGGGTGTTCAGCCCGGAATTTATAAAATGAGCGTACTGGATGAAATCTTTTAGCAGAACCCAGTAGAGCGTTAGAATTCCATAAAAAAAGAAGGCGTACAGCCACTGAAAGCGGTGAAGGGGCTGTACGCTTTCATGCGGCGACAGCTTGATAACGCCGCGATCTTTAATGTCCTCGTCCAGGTTGGCGACGTTGGTGTAGGTATGGTGCAGGACATTATGCTGCCATTTCCAGTTGGATACGCCCGCGCCCGCAAGACAAATCGTAAAGCCCAGCCATTTATTCACCAAGGGATTTTTTGAAAAAGCGCCGTGATTGGCGTCATGCATCACGCTCATTCCAATCCCTGAAATAGCGGCGCCCATCACAAGCCACAGGAGCATACTAATCCAGAAAGGAGGGGTGATCAGCAGTATTGCCAGAAATGGCAGCACATAGGAAGCCAACAAAATGATGGTTTTCAGAACCATCGGACGGTTTGCATGTCTGGATTTGTGATTTTCCGTGAAATATTGCTCAACCCTTTTTTTTAGTGTGGGGAAGAAAAGGGTTTTGTTGATAGCAACAAATTTGATTTTTTTCTCTGTATTCATGGCCTTCCTGTTTAAGTCCGTGTGATAAAAAGACTTTGGAAGATACAGGGATGCTAAATCTGCTCTGGCGTGGGCCGTTTGTTGTAAAACGCTGAAAATCAATATTTATTGTAGAATTTTCTCGAACAAATTGGAGGAATTTATCAACGCAGTTCTAAACTTACAAACCCTTTTAATAAGCCCGGTGAAAAGGTGATTGCTATGCTAATTGCAGCTACCTTTATTTATGAATATCCACCTGGCCCCTGGCCGTCCGACGTTTGCAATCTTTGATACCCATCCGGTAATGCGTATGGGGTTAGCCATTCTTCTGAGGGAAAATTTTAAGAAAGCGGAGATTGTAGAGTCAAAGGATATGAGTGACTATGGGCAGGACGCCGGGCGGCCGGAGCCTGATCTGGTCATCTATGTTCTCCATGCGGACTTTGAGGAAGAGGGATACCCGTCTATCTCGGAAATCCGACAGAAATATTCCGGTTCCCGGGTGATCGTGTATGGTCCGGAAATGCAACCGGAGGTCATCATTGATTATTTTAAGAAGGGGGTTAATGGCTACCTGTCCAAATACGCGGACATGTCGGAGATGCTGGGTTGCATTACTGCGGTAATGAGTGGGAAGCGATATCTGAGCGTTGAGCACATGGCATTTATATTTGAATACCTGATAGCAAGTCATACCCCCCAAAAAAGATGGGACCTGCTTACGAGAAGGCAAAAAGAAGTGGCTGATTACCTGGTACAGGGAATGACAACCTCTTCCATTGCTGAAAAAACAGGCCTGCATTTATCCACAATCAGCACGTTTAAAGCTGCGATTTTTGCAAAACTGGGCGTCGATAATGTGCTTGCCCTTAAGGAAATTCCGGGAATGAACGAAAATTAAATAGTATGAAATTGTCCCAACAAATAGCTAACAAGGTTTATCCAATCATGGACGGTAACAGGCATCTGAGCTCGGAACGGCTCAATCTGGCTTTGGTGCATGAATTAGAAACTCTGACCCTCAAACCTATCGATCTTCTGACTAAATTGCTCGAATGTAATGTCCCTAACAAAGGCAACAAGCACATCTTTGACGAGGTCAGGCAGTACCTGGATAGTCTTCGATAAAGCGTGCTGCCGCTACTTTTTTAAAATGCCTTTTTCAACGCTGTCATTGATCAACTGCTCCGCGTACCGCCAGATTGAATCGGAGCCCTGCTGAATAACTTGCTTTTTGGTATACACCTTTTCATAGTTTACACCGAACTCATTCCAGGTACCGCCATTGTTAGACGTATTCTGGAGAAGAGGTTCAAGGCGGTCCATCGCTCTGGCGAACTTTGCTTCATTTGTTTGCCCCTCTTCAAACTCTTCCCATATGGCTATCAGCTCAGCGGCTTGATGATCGGGTAATAATCCGAATATTCGGTTGGCAGCCCTTCTTTCTTCTTCTGTATTGCTGTGGTTTTTGTGGGTATCATAAATAAAGGTGTCACCGGCATCTATCTCGACTATATCATGGATCAGCAGCATCTTAATAACTCTCAGCAAATCAATCGGAAAGTTGGCATGCCCGGCCAAAACGAGGGCCATCAGGGATAGGTGCCAGCTATGCTCCGCATCATTCTCGTTTCGATCGCTGTTTATTAGCTTTGTTTTACGAAGAATGTACTTAAGCTTATCCACTTCCTTGATGAAGTCAATCTGCTTTAAGAGATCAGTAGGTTCCATTTGTCTGTTTTTAAATGGGCGGAAATAAGTGGAAAAAGAAGCAACGATGTCTCCGGTAACCGGCCGCGGGAATCAGATTCCGGAAGGTGCCGGAGACTTCGCAAGCTACAAAAAACTATATTATTTGAGGTTCGCTTACGGATAATCGCCTAAATCGTCGCCCTGCAACAGCAGCTGGCAGACCCGTCGAACTCGGTCGCTTCCCGTTCTGAGGATGCTGTAAAAGAGTTGATTGGAAGGATGGCTGCCGTGCCGCTCAGCGGACCGGCTTTTGCCCAAACAACCCAACGCCTGCGCAACCTATGACTGCGTATGCGCCAACGGCTGCCAGCAGGTAGATATATTGCCAATCGTGCATTTCCAATGTGCCATTCAGAAGGTTGGTAGGCCATAGGTACGGTGATCCATTACTGATGGAGAATCCCCTGGATACGGCACCGACCATGGTGGCAAATAGCCCCAGCGAAGCGGGAATTAGGAAATTTTCAAAGCGGATACTGATCAGCAACTGAATAGCAGCCATTCCCAAACCGGAAAAAAATAACAAGGCACTTCCGACCACGAGGACGCGATGCATCGAAAAATGCTGGAACCCGTACTGCGGTTTCATGGCTGCTAACAGCAGTCCCCCGGCTTGCGACAGTCCGAGAAGAACGATATGGCTGATCGCAATTAACAAACTAAGGGTGATTAACTTGCTAACATAAATGGACCATTTTGGTACTGGCAGACTGCATTGGTAAGCCCATGCCTTGTTCTGGTGTTCTATTCCGGCATAAAGTGCTGATTGCAATGAAACATAGATGGGGTAGACAAATAACGACCAGCCGACCAGGATATGACCTGTAAAATCGATCCAGGGATCTACACCAGACCTGTAAACTTTATCCCCACCGGTGTAACTTGCCACGAAGGCGACCACGACCACAAACGCGGGCGCAAAAAACGCCAGCCAGGGTACCAAAGTGCTTTTGATTTTGATGTGCTCCATGATGAGGCTTCTCTTTAGGTAAGTCAGACGGCGCATGTTTTTATCTATGGGTTAAATTCAGAAAGATATCCTCCAAACTTGCTGTTGAGGTTATCCGGGATGTATTTTCGTTGTCGCCTATGGGAGCAATGGTTTCTTTTAAAGTGCCAATTTGTCCCTGAAAAAGCAGCCTTCCCTTATCCAGAATGGCTACATGCGTGATCATTTTCTCCATTTCGTTCAACAAATGGCTCGATACGAAAATGGTTTTGCCATGAACATTACAAAGTTTCGTCAGCAGCATACGGACCTGATAGGCACCTTCGGGGTCGAGTCCATTAGTAGGTTCGTCTAATATCAATAGTTCGGGATCGCCAAGCAGTGCCAATGCAATACCCAACCTTTGGCGCATACCCAAAGAATAAGTGCGTACAGATCGTGCGGCGTCAGCTTGAAGGTCCACTGCTGACAATGCCATTTCCACGCTGGCTGGCGCCAGGCCACGGGCAATGCGGCTGATCTGTAAATTATCACGACCTGAAAGATGCGGATAGAGCGTGGGTGATTCGATCAATGCGCCAATCCTTGCAAGTATCGGCAAACGGTGTGTACCAATATCCTGACCGAACAACTTCACCGTTTGCGCCGGAGCGCGGATAAGCCCAAGCAGCAGACGGATGGTTGTCGTTTTGCCGGAGCCGTTTGGTCCGAGAAAGCCAAAAATGCACCTCGGAGGCACGGCAAGACTTACCCGATCCAGGACAAGTCGTCGGCAATATGAATGGGAAAGATCAATAGTTTGAATGATGTCGAAAGCCATATTGTCTGATTTGTTTCAAATCAACTTACGACGATCTCGTCGGCAAACCGGTTTGCCGAGAAACCTTGTGTGTTACCGTGGAAGACTCTTGGGAGCAGGCTGTCAGTATTTACGGTCTGAAACGGGCTTTCCAAGTCCTCGATCGTGCAGTCTGGCGGACAAGGCAAAAGCTATTTACTTAAATTTGGTATCTTCCCGGCTATGCAGAAGAACTATCCCGCGAGACTCCCCCGATTCACCCCGGCACTCATACACTGCGTTGGCTGGTTTCTTTATCTGGCCTTAATTGTCTACGTCAATAATTATCAGGGTGTCAACTTCGTTGCCGGGCATCCGGGAATTTACATTTTTGCCCAGTCAATTACTTTCTATTTTAATTATTGGTATTGCATTCCATCGGTACTTGCCCGGAAACGCCCCTTGAAATTCATTTTTTTGAATGTCGCAATGGCCGCTGCACTCGTGTCGGTATTCATACCTTGCTACCATTTGCTGCGGAACTATTACCTCGGGCCTGATGCAAACCCTTTACCGCTCTCATATCCGGAGCAGTTTACGTTGCGGTTTTTCGAGCTGCTTTTGTTTGTCCTGTTTGCATGCATCGTCCGGTTTACAGTAGATTGGTTCCAGTTCCAGCAAAAGGCCAGGGATCTTGAAAATGCACAATTAAAAACGGAACTGGCTTTCCTCCGGTCGCAGCTCAATCCCCATTTTCTGTTCAACACACTTAACGCGTTGTACGCGCTGGCAATCAGGCAGGCCTCCGAAACATCGGCGGGGATCATGCAGCTGTCACAGCTCATGCGGTATGTGCTTTACGAAGCCAACGACGGCCGTGTGAACCTTTCAAAAGAGGTGGAAATGATTGAAAACTTCCTGGAACTGCAACGGCTCAGGCTGCCCCTTGATTTTCCGCTGCATTTTGAGGTCAATGGGAAAACCAGCGACGTATTATTAGAGCCGTTGCTTTTATTACCGCTCATTGAAAACATCTTTAAGCACGGCGCAGGGTTCGTTCGCATCATCCTGACGGTAACCGAAACCAAGCTGATACTACGCACGGAAAATGGTGTTGATGCAGCCACACCGCAAACAAGCGGTGGCATCGGAATGGTAAACCTGCAAAAGAGATTGGCCTTTCTATATCCGGACCATTACCGGCTTACTTGTGGATTTAATAACGAGGTATATACAGCGATACTTTGCATAACCTATGTACAGAACAAATATGAAGATCAGGTGCCTGGTGGTCGATGATGAGCGATTGGCCCTCGAGGTAATAGAGGCTTATATCGAGAAAGTGCCCTTTTTGCATTTAGAGCAGCTGTGTACAACACCTCTGGATGCATTGGATTATCTCTCCCGCAATACCGTGGATGTCCTGTTTTTGGATATTGAAATGCCCGGACTCAATGGCCTTCAACTGCTCAAAACGCTCAAAAACCCTCCCCATATCATTCTCACGACCGCATACCCCCAGTTTGCCGTGGATGCGTTTGAATTGGATGTGGTCGATTATCTGCTCAAACCGATCCCTTTCCCAAGGTTTCTGGCCTCAGTGCAGAAAATTCAATCGCTCGTAAACCCACCGCCGGCCCCCAATCCTGAACCAGATCAAAACGTTCAGGCCGCGGATTACCTGTTTATCAAATCCGGATCAAAAACGGTCCGGCTCGACTTTGCCGCGATTCTTTTTATAGAGGGAAAGAAGGAGTACACGTTGATCCACTTGCAGAATCAGGAGGTTCCTACGCACCAGCCTTTGAGTGTTTTAATGGAAAAGCTACCGGTGGAACGTTTTATCCGTGTTCATCGGTCCTTTATTGTAGCCCTCGGAAAGATCGACAATATAGAACGCAACCGCATTTACATCGGAAAAACAGACATTCCGGTTGGTGATTACTACAAAGACGCCCTATATAAGCGAATTGGGTAGTGGCTGTTAAAAATTCTGCCGTTGGCCGGATTTCGTGCGGTTTTGCATACGATCGGTCCGCTGGTTCAACCGGCTTATGTATAAGATTAACCCGGTGAAGACGACGGCAATGACCGTGATTACCACCCATAACTTTCCGTCTTGCCGAAGCAGATCAGAGACAGGACCCTGTGACTGGGCATGAGTAGCCAGGGGAAATGCTAAACAAAGCAGAAAAAATAGTCTAAATGCGTTGTGTAAAAGTGCTTTCATGGGGTAACTGAGGTATTGTTTACTTTTTGACCGGACTCTTGCTCTTCAAATGTTTTTTCAATTCGCCTCATACGAAACCGAAGCTGGGTAATCCACAGCCCTAATAAAGTGAATCCGATGAATGCGGGTCTGATAATCACCGTAATGCTTTTGTCCTGATCATACTGATTGAAACCAGGGTTGCCGCCATTTCCGGGATGCAGCGAGTCGGTAAGGCGTGGAAGAATCATGATCAAAGGAATGAACATGGCAAAAGCGAAAATGTTGTAAACCGAAGAAATCCGAGCACGCCTTAATTCATCCTCAAATGACCCGCGGAGAATGAAATAAGCCAGATAAAGTAACATTCCCACTGCTACGCCATTGGTTTTGGGGTCGTTTGGCCAGAAATCCCCCCAGGCAAAATAAGCCCAGACCGAACCGGTAATGCAACCCAGTATCCCAAACAGAATGGCTGTATTAGCAAATTCAATCGCCCACAAATCATCCCTTATTTTTCCTTTACTCAGGTAACGAATGGAGAAAATGGCAGATAACAGCAGCAATGTCATCATTGCAATCCACAAAGGCGGGTGATAGAAGGCATTCCGTATCGTCTCATTCAGGATCGGCAGGCGGGGAACCGGGTTAACCAAACCGGCGATCAGTACATAGAATAATATGGCGATGGTTAGAATTTTCCACCAAAAACGCTTGAAATAATACATTGAGGTTTTACTATGCTGGTTGACTAGCGTAAAAGTAAGCGACAGATTTATTTTAATGCGCAATTTGGCGTGTTGTGAAGGAAACTTTGTTATATCTGTGTAATGGCTAAAAGGATAATATTAGGAATGCATAGAAAGGTCAGTCTTAAATACGATCTCGGGGAAATATCTGAGCGCTGGGTTTGATTTTTCAATGCGGTTTTCGATATATTGAGTACCTGAAATCCGAGAATTATGTTAAAAGGTATTATAGCGCATATCCTCTTTTGTTTGGTGACTTTGTTGCTTTTAATGGGCCAGTCCATCATTAGCCGGTCAGGCGCCGTCTTTGGCTATGTTCTATTTTTAAGCAGCTTTTATACAGGAAGGTGGATATGCGGACAATCATACACGGCTAGCTGGCTAGATATGTTCAGGATGTTTTTTCTGTCGTTTCTTCTGTTGGACGTCGTAGGGCTGTGGGCTTTCGTTCATTATGTCGAACCCCGACTCCGGCTGACACATTATCTTGAATCCCTGATCAATATTTCAGTTTTTACCGTCTTGTTTCTGTTTTCGGGTTTTCTTATTCCCAAAATCAGAAAAGGAACTTCTGTTAAGGCGATTAGGAGGGAGGCGACTGAACAATAGCAGATGGGTTATTATCAATCGCGAAGGCTCATTTCCAAGGCTTTTTGCAGTATTATATCCTTTCCTTCCAGAATATCCGAAATAGAAGGAGTAAGGGCATAGTCGGGGATGATGCCCCTTCCTGGTTCAGGGCCCGGCTTTACCGCATTGGAATACCTGGTGGTGGGTACCGATAGCTGGATCCCGGAATGCGGGAGCTTCGTTCTGACAGTTCCTCCCGAATTGTTGCCCTCATACCCTCCGCCGGTTTCTTCTCCCATGAAAATGCCTCTGTCATTGCTTCTGGTAATGGCACAAAAGTCTGCCGCGGTGGAGAATGTCCGCCCGTCAATGAGCACATACACCTTCCCTGTGAACGTAATGTTTGCCGGTTGCTGAACTGCCAGGCCCGGATGGTCGTCAGCGGTCATAACCGGTTTCGATTTCGATTGGAGGGCTGAGAAATAGCGGTATGGCTGGCTGGTCAGGTAGGAATAGAGCAGCGAGCCGTAAACATCGTCACCGCCTCCATTTCCCCGCAAATCAATCAACAATTGCTGAATTTTTTGCTGCGCCAGCTGAGCAAACGCGGCTTGCAGGAAGGCTGGAAAATCCTGACCGGCACCTGAAATTCTGTCTTTGCTGAATGTACGGATCGTCAGTAATGCACGCGTGCTGTCACGGAGGATGAATTCCAGCGGCTTTGAGTTGTTTCCGGTTTTATAGACCGGGCATGGGGTGCTTTCAAAACGGGCTGCCGGCAATGTTACATCCCGGACGTGGCCCTCAGGCATAACCAATCTGATTTTGAACTGTTTTTTCTCACCATAAATAAAATTGTATAGGAAAAGGAAAGCGTCATTGTTCAATGTGGCGTTTTTCTTGGTCTGGATTTTCCCGTCGGAAGGCAGGTAATCAAACAGCTTCCGGCGGATCTGCCCAATAGGGTTACCGTCGATAGACAATACTTCCGATCCGGCAGGCGCATCAGCTTCTTTGCTGCACAGCACAAAGGCACGGCCCTCGGCAAACCACAGTTTGAGCGGGAACATCGCCTCTGAAGCGGCATATTGTTCCATGATCTCACCTGGCAGACTGCCGCTTGTGTGGCCGCATTCAAGGGCGCTTACGGCAAACCGCACCAAATTGCCGAATGCAATCAGGTCCATGGGGCGATCAATGCCTGCCTGACAACTATCGAGCAGTCGCACCAGGGCCTGCTGCGGTCGGTAACGATAAAGGTCGGGATGGTTTTCGCTCAAAACCGATCGCAAAATCTGAAAATCTTCCCGCAGCTGAGCGGTTTGTAGCAAACGGCGATAACCGGGTTCCGGAGTTACCTGGCCGAATGTGTCGGTGAAAAGCGAAAGCAGGAAAGAGAAGGCAATAAGAACCCGTACCCATTGAATGGGCGTTTTTGCGTATAGCATCATGCGTTGAATTTTGTTAAGTGTTAGCGAACAGGCCTTTTTAGAAAAATATAGTAACTCAGAAAGCTGCCGGACAGGCAGAAAGCGATGACAGCCAGCCCGGCCGAAACCGAAAGACCTCCTATGGCGATGATGGCGAAGCCGCAGGCCAGCCCCAGAAAAACCGCAAGCCATTTTATGCAGGCCCGCAGAAGGTCCTGTCCGTCCCGCTGTAGTAAAAGCGCTGCAAGCTGTTCGCTTGCGCCCGATTCAAGGACTTTTTCTTTAAGCCGGTGATCCAGATATCGTTTGATGAGTTCCAGTAAAAAAATGAGTACGAATGCAACCAACAGTATGGTGACCGCCAATGCAACCTGGTCACGGTCGATGTAAGTATTCCCGGCAGCCTGGGCCTTGCCCTGCGCGGGGAGTAAAGTGATGAGCAGTATCGATAAAATCTTTTTCATAGCATTAGCACGTTTCCGGATTAGACCGCTCCATGAAGGTTTTGTTGCAATGTTGCCAGGGCATTCAGCTTGTGAATTTTACGGAGGTGTACCCAAGAGAGATTGGCGGTTAAGAAAGTAAACAGCAGACCGCAAATCGCCAGAAAGCAATAGGCGGCCGTACCACCGTACTTTTCTACCCCATGCGGCAGTTTCACATTCAGATAATAAAAAATGAAGGCACAGGCCAGTATGCCGGATATCGCAACGCCCATAACGAATGCCAGGACTGGCACACGGCGGTTTTTGGGCGCTGGAAGCCTCGCCAGCACAGCCGGTGCCAGTTCAAAATCAAATGTGGGTTTAGCGGTTTTCGCTATCAAAACCGCCATCTCGCGGTACAGTTCGACGCTGCCCGAGCAATGCGCGCATTGCGCAATATGCGAGGAGACATCCTTATTCGCGAATGCCTCTCCGGATACATATTGCTGGATCTCAGCATCTGATAAATGACCTTCCTTTTTCATAAACCTTTATTATAAATCGTTTGTAGTCGCTCCTTTAATGTTTTTCTCGCCCGGAAAAGATAACTTTTGACCGTCCCTTCCGGCAGTTCCACGATTTGCGCGATCTCCGAATAGCTCAGTTCCTCGTGGTGAAAAAGCGTAACCAGTAATTTGTACAGGGGCGGCAGCTTTTCAAGCTCCGATTGCAGCAGCAGCTTGAATTCTGTGGTATGAATCATTTCTTCTATATCATTGCCGTCGGTGTATTCCAGTCCGGAATGCTCCGTTTCGTGGTCTGTCGACAGATTATCGACCCGGTGGAAGGGCTGGGAGCGTTGCTTTTCCAAATGGTTGATGCAGGTATTGTATGCGATCCGGGCAATCCAGGTCGAGAGTTTGGCTTGAAAACGGAAGCCGCCCAGTTTTTGGAAAACCTTTAAATAAATATCCTGCGCAATGTCACGGCGCTCTTCCCGATCGGAAATCATTTTGAAAACAATCTGCGCGACCAAGCCTTCGGTATGTCTGATGATCATACCGAAGGCCCTCGTGTTGCCACTGAGTACCCTTTCCACCAGTATGCGGTCCGTCGGCTTTTGCTGTTCTTTCTGATCCATTGCTACTGGTTGGACAGCTTTGTGATCAAAAAGTTGCAAAAACATACAGACTACTAAAATGCGTGGCGGGTGATCGGCAAAATGAGCGGGTTATCTTGAACTTAAACCGAACACAAGTGTCCATATACGCACAAATGATTGCTGGAAATGTCCTTCAAATTCATCCATGACAGTATTATTGTAAGTGGTACAATAATTGTGATTCCCGACTGAACGCCTCATTGATGCGCTCAAGTCTCAAAGTTGGGTTGACTGTACTATCATTTGAATTAATCCTTTATGCTCTCCAATTACTTTAAGATCGCCTTCCGTGTCCTTTGGCGTAATAAGATTTACGTGGTTCTCAATGTCGTAGGATTGGGTTTTGCCATTGCCTGCTGCATTCTGGCTTACCTTAACTACAATTATAGGGCTAAGTTCGATTTGAATCATTCCCGTACGGATGGGATTTACCGGTTAAACAGTGAGCGACTGGTAGAAGGAACAAAGCAGACTTGGGGCGTCGTACCGTTACCGTTGGCCGAGGCAATGCAAAAAGACCTAGCCGGGGCGGACCGCATCGCACGGCTCAGCAGTGCTGCTGTCGTTGTAAAGTATAAAGAGAGCACTTTCGACGAGCGTATACACTATGGCGACAAACATCTGTTTGATTTTTTTTTACTCCCCTTGAAATTTGGAAACCTGTCCGCGTTTGACAAAGCCAATCAGGTCATTATTAGTGAAACTCTTGCAGAGAAATATTTCGCAAACCAAATGCCGGTGGGCCAGTCCCTGACGATAGTCGGGCCTGACGGCAATCAAAAAACCTACACGGTTGCTGCCGTGACCGGGAAAATTCCTGCAAACTCAAGCATTCAATTTGCCATCTTAACATCGTTCGGGAACGGGTTTACAAATAGCAGGACGTCTCCTGACGACCCGGCCGACCCGACGCTCGTTACTACCTTTGTGCAGTTGAAAAATGAGCATGCGGCTCGTTTCATAATTTCAAATCTTAAGTCCTACGTGGCGGCCCATAATAGTAGTCGCGCCGACTGGCGAATAGAAGGCTTTTCACTCCAGCCTTTTTCAGAGTTGGCAATCAGCTCCGATATCGATATGCCAGGGTACGTGTATGGCAGTCAGCTGACTGCCAATCCCCGCGGCGTTCTTGTTATTGTCCCGGCTATTATGTCGATATTTATTTTAATAATCACTTGCTTTAATTTCACCAATGTCTCCATTGCATTTGCCAGTGCCCGATTAAAAGAGATAGGTGTCCGGAAAGTGATCGGAGGCCTGCGAAGCGAACTAATCTGGCAATTCCTAACTGAAAATGTCATACTGTGCCTTTTAGCGTCAGCGTTGGCTTTGTTGTTTGTTGATCTGCTAATGCCAACGATGATTGAATTTACCGGTGTTGATCTCTCACCAGACTTCACAAAGGATTATGGTTTTTGGCTGTTTCTGGTACTCGTTCCGGTTGTCAGCGCTATCTGTTCGGGTTTATACCCGGCCGTATATGTCAGTTCATTCCAGCCGGTTCGTATTCTTAAAGGGAAAACATCCCTTGGCTCCTCAAACCGCTTTACACGCTTCCTGCTCCTTGCACAATTTAGCCTCTCTTGTTTTGCCTTGGTAGTTGGCATTGTCATGACCCAAAATGCGGCATTTCAGCAGAAAGCGGATTTTGGTTATGCGATCAACGAAGTTGCGGTTGTAGCGATCAACAGCCCGCAGCAGTTCAGCGTTTTAAGCCAGGCGGTTCAAACCCATCCTGAAATTGAAAGTGTTGCGGGAACCACGCAGCAGATCGGCGAAGGAACATTCACGTTAACCGCAAAAACGGAGAGCGGCGAACTGCAAGCCCAGGTGGCACAGGTCGGGGGCCATGATTACCTTCATACCATGGGGATAACTTTGCTTCAGGGACGTCAGTTTCATGACGGTCAAGCCGATGTGGATGCATCGATACTGGTCAATCAGACTTTTGTACAACGATCCGGGCTGAACCAGCCTCTGGGTCAGCAAGTTACCCTGGACAGTGTCAGATATACGATTGTGGGGGTTGTAAGTGACTACAAAGAATATGGCTTACATGACCTGGTTCCACCATGCATACTACGCATGGCAAAACCAGACGAGTATAAGTATATGGTCGTGCGAGCCAATAAAGACAAATTACCCCTGGTCGCTACTTACCTGCAGGCAGCGTGGCATAAAGTGGCTCCCGACCTGCCATATCGGGGCTTCCTCCAATCAGATCTGATCGAAAAAGAACTCCGCATGACGCAAGGTTTTAAATCAATTGCATTTTTTCTCGCGATTGTCACCCTGCTTCTTTCGGCGTCGGGTTTGTTTGCGCAAATTTCATTGAACATAGACAAACGCAGTAAGGAAATTGGCATGCGTAAAGTTTTGGGCGCCTCGGTGCTGCAGATAATAGCCTCGGTCAATCAACGGTTCGTGCGTATCCTGTTGGTTGCATTCGTAATTGGGTCTATTTTCGGTTACCTGTTTACCAGCAAGTTCATTTTTCAATTTATTTTCAAATATCATCCTGATGCGGGGCCGGAGCCATATATTGGAACATTTCTGAGTGTTCTGCTCTGTTGCTGCTTCATCATTGGTTCTAAAGTTTATCGCGCTGCCACAGCGAATCCCATAGAAAGACTACGTGCAGATTAGCTTTCCCTTTTGTGCCGTAGCGGTGGCAAGGCACAGCTTCGTCTGACGTTTATTCAGTTGCAGCGGATTTTATAACACCGTATTGAAGTCGCGGTTAAGTTCGAATATTGGCCTTCCCGATTGCGGCGCACCGGGAAGGCCCCTGGCTCAATGCGTCCGATAACCGTTATTGGTGGGATCCGTGTCAAGCAGCCTGGGATTAAGCAATATTTCCTGCTGAGGAATAGGATACAGTATATGCCGGTCGACGATGTTGTCCTGAGGGTTATTAAAAGACCTGTGTATCGTCTTCTTCACCGTTTCGACCAGTATTCCCCACCTCACAAGGTCCATTTTCCTTCCGCCTTCGCCGGCGAGTTCGAATTTTCGCTCGGCTCTTATTTTACGTCTGAATTCGACTTGTGTCAGACCGGTCCACGGCTTGTCGACCTCGAATGCCCTTTCTCTCACTTTGTTCACGTATTGGTAAGCGTTCGCCGGCCCGTTTAGCTCATTTTCAGCCTCTGCAGCCATCAGGTACAGATCGGCAAGGCGAAAAACCACATTGTTGTTGGTAGAGTTATCCCGGGATGAGTTTGCCTGATCCAGATTCCACATTTTCGAGAAGTATGGCCAGCGTAATCTGAAACCCAGATAACTCGTCACAATGCTTTTTTCATATCTGAGATCCCCCTCTTCCCAGGTAGACTTATCGGCCAGTTCCGGTAGCGGGATCGCCTTGCCGTACCCAGTCATGTTTTCATTCCTGGCTGCCAATGCCGCCTGAAATTCCTGCAAGCGAGTCATATCAAAAGGCTCGTCCCGCCCGACCCTCGGATTGTAATTGTTCACTCTGAAAGATGACAGAATGTTGATAACCCTGTTTTTGCCGGTAAAGTCTATGGCAAATATGATCTCTCTGTTGTACTGTTTTAACGGGTCTTTTTGGTTGAATACCGCCGCATAGTCTTCGAGCAAAGTAAACTCGCCGCTGTTAATTACCTTGACAGACTCGTCTCTCATACCTTCCCATTCACCTGCCATCATATGGTACTTGGCTTTTAAGGTCGCTGCCGCCCATTTGGTTGCCCGCCCGAGATTGTCTCCCGAATAGGAACCGGGTAGCAGATCAAATGCTTTTTCCAAATCAGCCTTCATTTCCCGCCGGATAATGCTTTTATCGGTCCTGGTGATCGTAGCAAGCTGATCAATATCGGGTAACGTCCTGAAATAGGGAACATCGCCCCAGATATTAGTGAGATGAAAATAGGTAAGGGCTCTCAGGAAAAGGATTTCACCCACGGCCTGCTTTCTGTAATGGTCGCTGATACCCTTACTTTTTTCGATGGATTCTAGAAAGAGTGCACAGTTGCGCGCCAGAACATACAAGTCGTTGTAAGTATCCAGAATAAATTGAGATGCTTCATTGAACGTGTAGTTGTGCACATCGCCGTCTTCGGCACGATTGGCGGCCACTTCATCGGCTCCGTGCAGGTAGAATTTGTCCAATCCAACGTCGTTGTAAAGAGATTTTGTGTGAAGTATCTGGTATATACCGTTTACAGCGAGTTGGGCTTCCGCATCACTTCTAAAGAAAGTATCCGGCGTTAGTTGGCTTTTTGAGTTCTCATCTAAAAAATCGCGGCAGGAGCTGGCCGGTAACAGCAGCGACAGACAAAGAAGTATTTTTGAAATAATGTTAGTTCTCATCACGGGTATTAGGTTAAAGGTCCACTGAAATGCCTGCGGTAAATGAACGCGTATAAGGATACTGACCGGATGAAACACCCTGTTCCAGGGAATTGCCTCCGTAGTTGTTCACCTCCGGGTCACCTAATGAAAATTTGCTGAGCAGCCATAAATTTGTACCAGTCACGTATACATTTATACGTTTAAATATTCGACTGGCTCCCTTCGTTGCCGTTGGTACCTGGTACGATAATGTGAGGGATCGTAGCCTTAAGAAGGAGCCATCCTCTATCCATAAATTGCTTACCGGATTCCAGATATTCGATGAGGTACCCGCCCTTGGAATATCAGATGATTCATTCACCCCTTCGATCCATCTGTTTTTCACTTTTGTCGAGAGGTTTTCATCCCCTCGTCCAAAAATTGCGGAGGAGTTTGCGGCGTTGAAAATCTCGTTGCCAACGGAAAACTGAAAAAAGAAGTCGAGGCTTAGTCCTTTGTACTTCAGCAGGTTCCTGAATCCGCCATAGAAATCCGGTTGTGGATTGCCAATGGTTACTTTGTCGGAATTGTCGATAACACCGTTGCCATCTACGTCCTTGTAACGAGGGCCGCCCAGAAATGCTTTGCCTTTCATCCCGTCAGCCTCGATTTCCTGAGCCGATTTGTAGGTTCCCAAATAGGTAACCCCAACAAATGACGGAGAAACTTCACCCGGAATAAGCCGGATCCCTGCTCCGGAAACACCGCTGCTTGTCAGGTCGGATGGCGGCGTTCGGAGATCAATAAAGTCCACGCCTCCCAGGTCCGATACTTTGTTCCGGTTTCCAGATACAGTCAATGTGCTCTCCCAGGAGAAATCGGGCTTCCTGATATTGACGGTGTTGATGGAAAGTTCCAGACCCTTGTTTTGTAACGAGCCGATATTCTGCAATCGGGTGCTGCCGACGGTGCCCGGTACTTTTCTCTCCAGCAAAAGATTTTTTGTTCTCTTTTGATAATAGTCTGCTTCTATTGTCACCCGCCGATTGAACAGCCCCAGTTCCAGACCGATGTCGAGCTGTCTCGTTGTTTCCCATGTCAGGTTACTGCTGGGAAGATCGCCGATGACGACGCCATTTTGAAGCTTTTCATTAAAATAGGTGTTGGTTCGGCCAAAGGTCGTAATGGAATTGTAAGGCCTCACACCCTGTTCGCCCACAAGCCCGTAGCTGGACCGGAGTTTCATGCTCGAAATCACACTTGAATTTTGTATGACAGGTTCCTGGTCAATATTCCAGGCTGCGCCAACGGACGGAAAGAAGGCATGCTTGTTCCCTTTTTCGAAAACGGAGGAACCGTCCCGGCGGCCTACAAGCGTAAGAAGGTATTTACTTTTATAAGCATAATCTATGCGTGACAAAAGCGACGCGAATGTCCGTTGGACGAAATTTGAATTGATTTGGAAGGTTGCGGGGTCAGAGCCAAATGAAATATTGTTGAAACCTACGGCGTCATTTATAAAGCCTCCTGCGCTCATGGAAGTGGTTTCAACTACATATTTTTGCCAGGTCGCACCACCTAAAACCGTGAGGGAATGATCGCCGAACTGACGCCTGTATGTGATCGTGTTTTCGTTCAGGAGGTTGTTGTACTGGTCTTGGGCGACATTGGCCTGGCCACCCAGGTTGGATACGACTCTTTCGGGCAACTGACCGGGGAGATATTGATTACTCCGGTTATAGGTTAAATCAATACCAAAGGATGACCTCACTGTCAGATCTGTTAAAGGCTCATATTCCAGGTTGAAGTTTCCCATAAGTTTGGTTTCCCGACTGTAATCCTGGCGCAAATGGACGTCAGCCACCGGGTTTCGTTCTGTCCGTGAGCTTTCGGGATTGATACCATTGTATGATCCGTCGGGATTGTAGATCGCCCGGATCGGCAGAGCGCGAAAAAGCGCGGAGTAAAAGTCGACCTTGTTGTTTTCGGTACGGACATTCGATAGGTTCATCCGCAGACTCGTTCTGATCTTTTCCGATATTTTAAAATCCAGATTAGACCTCATCAGGTATCTCTGCAGACCGGAATTGTCAATCACACCCTGTTGACTGAATCTGTTGAAAGACACATAGTATTTAACCTTGTCAGCTTTACCATCAAGCGAAAGGTCAGCGTTGCTTATTGATCCCGTTCTAGAAATGGCGTCGATCCAGTCCGTATTCGGATAATTGCCGCCGGCAGGAAACGGAACCGGCCTGCCAGGGTCTGTTGCGCCGAACCCGTTTGGCCCCGGTACAAACTGAGATTCTTCATTTTTATAGTCGAGGTAATCCTGGCCACGAAGCGGTTTGACGTTATTAACCAGCGTTTGTACCGTAGAGTAGTAATTCAGGCCAATATGCAATCCTTCGGATTTACCGCTTTTCGTCGTTACGATGACGACACCTGCCGCTCCGCGGGTACCGTATATGGATAATGCGGTGGCGTCTTTCAGGACTTGAATGGACTCCACATCATTCATATTAAGGCTATTCAAATTAAATCCTTCTCCAGCGATAAAGCCATCTATTACAAAAAGCGGGTTGTTATTTCCATTAATCGAGCTGGATCCCCGGATTCTGATCGTAGCAGGAGCTCCTGGGGCACCATTATTAGAAGTGATTTGCACCCCAGCCGCCCTTCCTTGCAATGCCTGGTCCAGTCGCGCGACTGGCTGATGCTTCAATTGCTCGGAACCTATCGTTGCCACGGACGACACCAGATTCTTCTTCGAAGCAGATCCATATCCGATAACAACCACATCTTTTAACGTAGTGGTGTTCTTCTTTAATTGAACCGTAAGTTCCGAACCTGACGTGGCAGAGATCTCCGCGGTTTCATATCCGATATAGGACACCACGAGCACGGCCTTTACATCAGCGATTATGATGGTGAAATTACCGTTCGCATCTGTCAGTGTGCCATTGGTAGTTCCTTTCTCAAGAATGCTGGCTCCCGGAAGTACCTGGCCCTGATCGTCTTTCACTACGCCCTTTAACTGATTTTCAACAACCGGGTTTTCAGGCATCGATAATGCCTTGTTCCCGGGTTTTTTTCCTGAAAATCCTCCGGCAAATGACAAATTGGATGGCGCGCTTAAGAGCAGACAGCAAAACAGGATACAGCCTCTGACAAGGCTCCTGTGTTGACTTGACGAGTGGGGAATGTAGCGTTGGAACATATGTTTGGGGGTTTGGTTTCATTCGTAACTGAATCGTTTCACGGGTCGTGTGCATACAGCGGATACGTCACCAAACGGCAGCCTTGCATGAGGCATGGGTGCGAGCCGTGGCCGGCAAGCGAAGTTGTTGCCTGATGATTTTGTTATACCTAAGTGACGAAGCTGTCCTGTCAGACCAGCGCACGCATGACGTCTAGGCACATCATTTTAGACTTTCCAAAATGAATACAAAGTGCTTGATTTTCGCAGGGCTGATTGAACTGTAAATCTTCTCAAAAATACCGGAGAGCTACCCGGATAAGTAGAAGAGATGTTTCATAAAACGTAGCGGAATGCTCCAAATAGCGTGTCCTGACTGGCAGGTAGTTAATGGCGGGCTTTGTCTGCCTTGGATGCATAGTCTTTCGGCGTTACCCCATACTTTTGCTTGAAGCATTTCCGGAAATAGCCCAGATCCTGAAAACCCACTTCGTCGCATATTTCATTGACGTTGAGGTTGTTTTGTTCCAGGAGTTTTGCTGCGACCGATAGTCGGAAATCACGGATAAATTCAATAGGGCTTTTTCCTGAAACAGCTTTGACTTTTCTGTATAAATGCACGCGGCTTAAACCAAGATCGTGTCCTGCCTTGCTGATGGATAGTTCCGGATCTGCTATGTTCAGTCGAAGATAGTCGGAAAACCTTTGCAGAAAACGGTGATCCGAAGAGCCGGAATTCACCTGATTGTCTTTTAGTAAGACCTCTTTTCGGGAATGTTCCCTGAGCTTTTCTTTGGAAGAGATCAGGTTGCTGATCTTATGTCGCAGCAGGTCCAGGTTGAAAGGTTTCGAAATGAAATCATCTGCTCCAACACGATAGCTGTCAATTTCTGTCGTGGCCGTACCCTTTTCAGTGAGCAGTAAAACAGGAATGTGGCACGTTCGCTTATCGGATTTGACAATTTTTGCCAGTTCAAGGCCCGACATTCTTGGCATAAGAATATCTGAAATGATGATGGAAGGAAGTGCGTTCGCAATCGAGATCAATGCCTCTTCTCCGTTGCCCGCCGTGACGACGCTAAAATCTCCTTTAAATTTATCCTCTAAAAAGCT
This sequence comes from Dyadobacter ginsengisoli DSM 21015, assembly GCF_059568735.1. NCBI lineage: Bacteria > Pseudomonadati > Bacteroidota > Cytophagia > Cytophagales > Spirosomataceae > Dyadobacter > Dyadobacter ginsengisoli. The sequence continues at coordinate 1,054,597 of NZ_JCANTY010000002.1, read as the reverse complement.
TCTTAATTCAAGGTTGTCCTCGACGATTAACAGTGAGTAGTTGCCGGAGGGAAGCGCTTCATTCCGGCCGGACCACTTTTTATTCACTTCGCCGGTAGCCCTTGGAACGATTCCCGCCCTGTCATCCCTGGAATAACTGCCATCTACGGGAATGCCAATCAAAAACTCGGCGTAATGACCATACTCGCTTTTTGCTTTCAGGTAACCCTGGTGCAATTCAACAAGATCTTTGGCGATCGATAATCCTATCCCGGTGCTGTAATGGTTATGGTTTTGATTGTCGGTCTGGTAAAAACGGTTGAATATATTTTTTAAATCGGTCTCGGCTATTCCCATCCCTGAGTTCTTGATACTTACCTCAACATATTGCAATGACTGGCTATGCTCGTGCGCTACCGATGCGAGCTGAACGGTGACCGAAATTTCCCCTCCATCGGGCGTGTATTTGAATGCATTTGAAAGGATATTGTAGAGAACTTTCTCAATTTTCTCTTTGTCTATCAACAGCTTTTGTTCAGTAATCTCGCTGTGTATACTGAAATGGATACGCCTCGATACGGCAAGGTCCTGGAAAGAACCCATAATGTCCCTGACGAACGGTGTGATGGCACATTTAATCACATTCAGGGGCGTGTTTTCATTCTCGATCTTCCGGAAATACATCAGCTGATTGATCAGGCGAAGCATGAAACCCGAATTGCGTTTGATGGAGATGAGCCCTTTCTGCAGTTCGGCGTCACGGGTCTTTCGGATCATGTCGTCCAGCGGAGAATGAATTAAGGTCAATGGAGTCCGGAAGTCATGTGATATGTTGGTGAAGAAATCCAGCTTCATCTGGGTAAGCTTCTCTATCTGCTTTTTTTCCAGTTTTTCCAGTTCCAGTTTGTTCTCCAGTTGGAGATTGACCATCAGATATTTTCGCACTACCCAAAAAAGCAAGACACCCAGGCAGGCATAGGCGAGGTAAGCCCAGGTGGTCTTCCACGGGGGAGGAAGCTTGTTGATCTTCAGCGTTTTTATGTTACCACTCCACAACCCGTTGCCGTTTGCGACGCGGACTTTGAAAATATAGGACCCGGCATCCAGATTGGTGTATGTGGCGGAAGTGACAGGACCGGTAAAGTTCCATTCACGATCGAAACCCTCGAGTATATACGCATAGCGGTTAGTGCCGGTATTGGGGTAACTGAAGGCGCCGTACTCAATTGTAAAAACATTCTGATCATGCGAGAGTTCGATGCTTGTGGTTTTGTCCAGAGAAGCCTTCAGAAGTTGGGTCTCGTCACCGGGCAGAATTGATTTGCTGAACACTTTCAGGTTGTGAAAAACCAGTTTAGGCTCAATCCGGTTTTCAGTAATCTTTTGGGGGTGAAACATCAGCAATCCTTTCAAACCGCCGATGAAGATGAGTCCGCTTGAATGCCTGAGCAACGAGTTTTCATTCAATTCATCGATCGGAATACTGTTGCCCGGCGTATAATTCCTGAATGTGCCGGATACCTGATCATATCTTGAAATGCCGGCCGGGGTTGTGATCCAGAGGTTGTTTCGGTGATCCTCCTGAATGCCATATACGATTTCATTCAGCAAGCCGTCTTTTTGCGAGAGTTTCTTGAAAGTGCCTTTTTCCCGGTTCATCAGGTTGAGTCCGCCTCCGTAAGTGCCGATCCATAGATTCTTGTTCAGATCTTCCCTGATACTGTAAACCGCATTACTGCTTAAACTGGCCTTGTGATTGGGAATGTGGGTATAACTGATTATGGTTCCGTTTGAGTATCTGATCAGCCCGTGAGTTTTTGTTCCAATCCACAAGTTGTTCATGGTATCCTCAAACAAACAGGCAATACTGGGTTCCTCGTGCGTGGGATCGTTGTTCAGGTTGACATCGCTCAAAAGTCTGGTTTTGGGATCATATTTATTAAGGCCCGCATCTGTCCCAATCCAGACGTTTCCCCACTGATCTTCCCGGAGCGCCAGCACTGTATTATCGCGAATAGCACCGGGCCCCTCGGTACTCGTAAACCTTGTCAGTTTTCGTGAATGATGATCGAGTAAAAAAAGGCCGTTTAAATAAGTGCCCACCCAAAGATTGCCTTTTGAATCGACTAACAAGGATTTGATGGTATATAAATTGAGGGTTTTACCGTTAAAAGAACTGATTGTTTCAACCTTCTGACTTTTTTTGTCATAATAAAAAAGGCCGCCTCCTTCGGATCCAATCCACACATTTCCGCTTTTGTCTTCCGCCATGCTCCCTATCGCATAGTTGCTCAGGCTGTTGTCATTGGAGGGACTGGCGCCAACAAGCAGGAACGATGACGAGGCGGGGTTGACAATGTTAATCCCGCCAAAATAAGTGCCAATCCACAGAAAACCATTTTTATCATACAAAAGTGACCGGATCGAGTTATCGCTCAGGCTCCTGGAATTCCAGTTCTCCTTTTCGTAAACCTGAAATTTTCTCCTGCTGATATCCAGGTAGTTCAAACCCTTGTAAGTCGCAATCCAGAGGTTACCGGAATGATCGAAGGCAAGAGACCGTATGAAATCGTTTGACAGACTGTTTTGATCGTTTGGCTGGTGTTTAACATGCCGTATTGATCCGTTGAGACTGATCACATTCAGGCCATTGGATGTTCCCACCCAGATAGCACCCGTGCGGTCCTCGGCGATGGAGGTGATGAAACTACTTGAAATGGTACTGGTGTCGGCCGGATCGTGCCCGTAACCCGTAAACCGATTGATAGCGGGCTCGTACCGATACAGTCCGCCGAAGCGGGTGCCTATCCAGATGTTATGAGCTTTGTCTTCAAAAAGCGAATAGATATGATTGTCGCTCAGAACTTGCGCCCCATTGTTGTCAAGGAAAAATTTAATGAACCGATTGGAATTTCGCTTCTTAAGATTGAGGCCGTTCTCCGTCCCAACCCAAATGTCGCCGTTCGATGCACATAGTACAGAAAGAACCCGGTTATTTGAAATCGCATCAGGGTTATTCAGATCACTTGAGTATGTTTTAAAGATGCCCGTCGATTGATCAAAGGAGTTCAATCCCCCTTCCGTACCGATCCACAACAGGCCATTAGCGTCTTCATCCATAGAACGGATGAAATTATTGCTTATCGAATTTGCCTTCCCGTTGGATCGAAACACTTTGAAGGCCAAGCCGTCATACCGGTTCAGGCCGTCTCTGGTCCCAAACCACAAATAGCCGTGGCTGTCGCGGAAAATGGATAGCACACTGACCTGTGAAAGCCCGTGTTTGACAGACAATTTATCGAAAGAGATGCCAGCCGTCGGAATCTGAGCACCTGCCGTAACAGAGCAAATTGCCAGAACGATGACAGCCTGCAGCCGAGCCATATGTTTCCAAGTTTTCGCCATGTGCGGATTCAGGTTTTCGCAGCCTAAAAGACGATAATTTATGTCAAACACACATCAGTATTTAACGGTGGTTGGGCAGAATGTTTCAACAGACATTTATTCATGTATCAAAAGGCCTCTTCCGAAGCCGGGTAATGCACGGTTATGTGACGACAACGGGCATTATTTGTAACATGAATCGATGCAGGTGACAATGTCCGGAATTAGTTTTGTCCAAAGGGTAGGTTCGCTACTCAAAACGGACGCTCTTCCGCTCAATCTGTTTCCAACACTCCAGATCTTTTCTCAATGAAAATCAGCATACAATTTGCTTTGATTTGTGCCGGTTTCTCCCTTTTGCTTGCTTGTAAAGGGAAAGACAAAATTGCTAATGTTAGACCGAACATCCTGATGATCATGTCCGATAATCAGTCATGGAACCATGTGGGTTGTTATGGGGATAGTACAGTACGGACTCCGAATATGGACCGGATGGCGAGGCAGGGTGTAAGGTTCAGCAATGCGTTCTGCAGCGCTCCATCCTGTACGCCATCAAGGGCTGCCATGCTGGCGGGGCAGGACACATGGAGGCTAAGAGAAGCCGGTAACCTGTGGGGCATCATGCCTACACAATATAAAGTCTATCCGGATCTGTTGGAGGCATCCGGGTATCAGGTTGGCTTTCAGGGGAAGGGCTGGGGACCGGGTAGTTTCCAGGCTAATGGCCGGAAAAGAAACCCTGCCGGAAATCCTTACAGTACTTTCGGCGAGTTTTTAGACCAGAAGGAAAAAGACCAACCCTGGTGCTATTGGATCAGCAGCCATGAACCGCACCGGCCCTATGTGGTTGGGTCGGGGCAAAAGGCGGGCATTAATCCCGGTAAAGTAACAGTGCCAGGCTATTTGCCGGATCACGCGGATGTAAGAAAAGACATTGCAGACTATTATGCGGCCGTTGAAGATTTTGACCGTCAGCTCGGAAGCGCTTTGGATGAGTTGAAGAGGAGTGGTGAAATAGCGAATACCGTTATCGTGGTGTGCAGCGATAACGGCTGGCAAATGCCCCGGGGTTTAGCGAATTTGTATGATTTCGGCACACACGTCCCACTGATCATTTCCTGGCCCGGCAAATTCAGGCAAAATGTGGTGGCCGATCAGCTGGTTTCTTTGAGTGACCTGGCTCCGACTTTTTTGGAATTGGGAAAAGTGGAGGTGCCTGCTGATATGACGGGTAAGAGCTTGCTGTCCATCGTCGGAAAAGAGTCGGGTAATGCCTTTCAGCGTGATTATGTCGTGCTTGGCCGCGAGCGTCATGCTTTTGTAAGAAAACATGGTCTGGGCTATCCCGGAAGAGCCATTCGGACGAAGGATTTTCTTTATATCCGCAATTATGAACCCGGCAGATGGCCGGCCGGCGATCCGCCCCTTTTTGGAGATATCGACCCGTATATGCTCAACTATCCCGGGCCAACTAAATTTTACATGATCGCGAATAAAAGCAACCCTCAAATAAAGCCTTTTTTTGAGTTGGGAATGGGAAGGCGTCCGGCGGAAGAGCTTTTTGATTTAAGAAAGGACCCTTATCAAATGCATAATGTCGCCTCCGATCGCACATATGGAGCGATCAAGCAAAAACTGGCCGGGAAAATGCAGGGCTACCTGGTAAGAACACAAGACCCGCGGGCGATCGGAGGCGACGTTAAAATCTGGGATACCGCCGATTACTTCAGTGAGATCGACAAAACGCCGCGCCCGAGTAAAGAAGCGGTACGGATTTTTAAGTTGGATTCGGTGTACAACTATCTGGACTAGTGCACTCTAGGGTACTGGGCCTTCCAATCTTTTGCATTGACTTTTTTGCCCTCCTGTATATCACTGTCCGGAAATAACTGCCGGACAGGCAGAACACCCAAATTGACCAGCAACGAACGTATTTTCAAATGCACACTCATTCTGTCATGCCCATTTTGTCCGGTTCCAGCCAATAATTTTTCCAATTTGTGGGTGTAAGCCAGCAGTTGAGGTTTATATTCAGGAAGCAAAGTGAGGTTTTCCAGCGCGGAATAGGCAAAATTGTCGTTTTCGCTAAACTTGTTGAACAGGAATGCAAGGGCCTGATCATCCTTGCTGACGCGAAATATCCCTTCCGCCGCAGTGATGGCAACGGGCGCTGAATGGTCTGCCATAGCCTGCCGGAGCGCTTCGGGTATGGTTTTAAGATCATTCTTCGAAGCTAACGTTACATAACCAACCGCTCCCCAGTAGCGTAGTTCAGGATGGTTGCTTTTTAGCAAAGAAGTGAAATAGGAAGTGTCCCTTAACGCTGGCATACTGGCTTTTTCTGCTGCCGTATACATTTCTGATAACGGAAATCGGTTATTTCGGACCCATTGATATAACCCGCCCGGTTTTTCCTTCCGAATATCCCGGTAGAAAAAGCCCAGATCCTGCGATTCTCTGATATGTGCAGCAACGGCGCCGCGTAACTCCCGCAACTTGGTAGCGTGCTCGGCATTGCCGGCCAGGTTATGCAGCTCGTCCGGGTCATTTTGCAGGTCAAACAACATTTCTGGTTCTTTAGCCTGGAACTGCCGCAGCCAATCCGGATTGGTGCATTTGCCGGAGAGGACGTATTCGTCCCAGGCAATGTTTGACGGCATTCCTGACTGGTACAGGTTGCGAAGCGCGAATGGCTTGTAGGGGTGGTAATTCCTGATGTATTTGTATCGGCCGTCGGATGCAGTCCGGCAAGGGTCGTAATGGTAGTTCTCCTGATTGGATCTGAAACAAAACTGATATGCCTTTTTCTCAGTTGAACGACTACCTAGGAACGGCCTTCCCTGCATGAAATCGGGAATTTTGATGCCGGCGAGTTCAAACACAGTGGGTGCAAAATCTTCAAATCCTACCAGGTTGTTATTGATACTGCCCTCCTTCACATGAAACTTCTTCTGCCATTTGGGGGGCATGTAAACGATCAGCGGCACTTTGAGTCCTGATTCATAGGGATATCCTTTGCCGCGCGGCAGACAGCCCCCGTGATCACTGAAGAAAAATATGATCGTATTTTCGTCAAGATGCCGTTGTCTCAGATCTTCCAGGATCGTTTTAAGCCATTCGTCTATTTCGATATACGATTCCAGATGAACGGCATAGTCTGACCTGACCTCCGGAAGGTCGGGGACATATTTGGGTAAAATCAATTTATCCGGCGAGATCCCCATGCCCCTGTACCTGCCACGCCCCTCCGTGGTGACTGTTCTGACCCTGCTCATGTGGCTTGCGGTAGCATTGAAAACGGCGAAAAACGGCTGATTTTTCCCTCGCTTATCGCTATTGTAGCTGGCGTTGGCACCGCTTTCGTTCCACAGTGGCTGGTCATCTGTCAATGTATTGTAGTCCGTCTTTTTGTTGTTTGTGCAATAGTAGCCGTTAGCCCGTAGTACAGTTGGGTAGAAAATGTTGCCGGGAGTCTCGTATTTTTCCCGGTGAATATCCATTCCGTAAGTAGTGGCAAAGGATCCGGTAATGAGCGTCGAACGTGAGGGGGAGCAGTGTGGAGCTGTTGAATAGGCATTCGTAAACAGCGTTCCTTTTTTGGACAGACTGTCTACTGTTGGGGTTAGAAATGTTTTATTTCCGTAACAGCTAAATCCGTAAGGACTTGCATCCTCAAATGTTACCCACAAAAAATTGGGCTTTTCAGGATCGGTGGGTCGTTCGTTCCCTTTTAATGGCCCGCAGAGAGAGCAGATAAACAATACTGTCAGCAAGTAAGATATGTTTGTAGTGAATAGTCTCATAGTAATTTGGATGGTTGAAAATAAACTTCGACAGCACACGGCACCGGCAAGATAGCGCAAGGGCATAGTGGTCGCGCAGATGAGATGTTTCATTAATGCAAGGCCCAGGCTACATTTTAAGTTTGCGGTGGCATTGGTAACAATCAACAGTGTTTTTTGGACTAATTTTCATCCTGCATTTCGCTCGGGATTGGGATTTTCGGCATAATTAGACTCTGGAAAAGTAATGAACTGCAATGCTCTATTTTTATCGGAATGCCGATTGATGAAGAGATCTGTTTTATCGATCTGTTCTGTGTTTGTGGTGCTGGCTATCCCCGGCGTGCTGCGAGGGCAGGCGCCCATGCGCAAGCTGCCCGATACCATCTATGAGGAATGGCGCCTGACAGCCACACCCAGTAACAATCAGATCGTAACGACGAACCCGACATCGCTGTTATGGCCGTCGGAGAAGCACTGGCGGGGTGCAGAAGTGCTTTATCAGGTGTATGTGAGCAGGGATTCCCTGTTTGCGGATGCTACGACAATGATCAGCGAAAAGAAACGGTATTGCTTTTACAATTTGCACGCTCCTGTAAGCTCGGGTAAATGGTTCTGGAAATATGATATTATTGATAGGGATCAAAAAGTCGCCTCCCGGGGACCGTTTTCATTTTTGGTAAAGGAAGACACCCCGACGTTTGAAACCCCTTCATTTGAAGCGTTTCTTATGAATGTGAGCAAACATCACCCCCGTGTGATGAATCAGGGTAAAGACATCGGCAGTATCAGAAAAAAAGCGCCGGGGCATCCCTTGTACAGTGTGATTCTGCAAAGCGGGATGGATGCGCTCAGGTCTCCTGTTTACAAAGGGCCCGTGACAGACAAGGACCCCGCGAAGGACAAGGCCTTATCGATTATTACAGGCAAAGAAGTAGCGAAGTTCAACAGATTGCTGGAAGCCTACGTCATCAGTGGAGACAAAGCCATGTTGGCTGCACTGATGGATCGAATAGACGTATTACTCGGATGGCCAACCAACGACCTGCTTGGATCTCAGGTATTAACCTCGTTGGCGATGGCCTATGACGCACTCTTCGACGAGCTCAAACAGCCGGTAAAGGAAAGCGTGCTTGCCGTAATCGGTAGGCAGCTGAATGCCGGCCTGAGTAAATGGGAGGGAGAAATTGAGACCCGGCACGTCGAGAATCATTTTTGGCAGATGGAGATTTCCGGCAATTTCGTCGCCTCACTCGCCACTGTCAATGATCTGGATGTGAGTAAAAGAATGTTGGAGTATACCTACGAACTGTTCCTGGCCCGCTTTCCGAACCTTGCCACAGAGGAGGGAGGATGGGCCGAAGGCATAGGATACTTCGGGGTTAATAAGTCGGCCATTGTGGACATGGCGTTGCTGATGAAAAAAGTGGGAGGCTGCGATGTATTTAAAATGAGCTGGTACAGAAACCTGGCCGACTACTTTTTATATTTTGCCCCCGTGGATGGGCGTATTTCCGGATTCGGCGACATGCACGACCGTGTAGGCAATGGGAATGTAGGACATTCCATGATGCTGGTTGTTGGCAATGAAAATAAAGATGACAAGGCTTTGTATAGGCTAGCGGCTCTGATGAAAGCCAGGAAGGCCATGGGAGAGGCGGAAGATTGGTATCAAAAGGAGCTGTCACTGGTGGAGCCGTGGTATCAGACTATCAATGATTTCAAAATTGACGCCGACCGGTTGGCGGAGCCTTTGAATCTTCCGAATGACAGGCTTTTCAAGGGGGTCGGAATCGCGTCATTTCACACAGATCCGCTTCACAGCGATCGTAACACGGCGCTGTATTTCAGAGCATCGCCGTTTGGAGCGAAAGGACACATGCATGCCAATCAAAACTGCTTCAATCTCTCCCGCAGGGGCGATCCCTTGTTCTATTCGTCGGGCTACTACACCACCTTTGCTGATCCGCACAGTCTGACATCCTATCGTCATACACGTGCTCATAATGGCATTCTGGTCAACGGTATTGGGCAGGCATTCGGGCATGAGGGATATGGCTGGATCAAACGTTTTATCAGCGGGAAGAACATATCCTATGTGTCGGGCGATGCAACCATGGCATACAGGCCAGTCGTAGACACTCAGTTTTTAAACTTATTGAAAGAAAATGGCATACCCGCCACACCGGAATCCGGATTTGGCGACGCAAAATTGACTTTGTTTGAGCGGCACGTTGTTCATGTGAAGCCCGATGTTGTAATCATTTATGATGTGCTTGAGTCCGAGGCTCCTTCGAGCTGGAGTTTTTTGCTTCATAGTGTAGAAAAGCCGGAACTCCTGCATAACGGCGGCTTAAAATTGACAACGCCCAAAAACAGTGTTTACGGTTTTGTGACGGGGTCGTCCGAACTTGATCCAAGTCTGACCGACCAGTTCTATTCACCGCCGGTCGATATTAAAAAGAAATATAAAAATTTGTCTAACCAGTTTCACATCAGCTATACCACTAAACGTCCAACGAACAAAGCGCGATTCCTGGCCATTCTCCAAATGAGCGATGCGGGTGTTGAAACTCCGCTGGTTGAAATGAAAGACAATCATGTATTCTCAATAGGAGACTTTCGGCTCTCAGTGGAATTGGACGCAGAGAAACCCGCGTACTTGTCTGTTGTTTCCAGTCAGGAGCAACTTCATATAAATAAGTCATACTCCGATGTGGATGGTTTGAAATCTGATCAAGCTGTTTCAACATTAGTTGAAAAACTGAATGGAAAGGAGGTAATCAGAAGCTCAAAGGACATGCCGGCATTTCCATAGGGGCTAATTTCGCCAGAAGCGCCCGGGACAAGTTGATTTAATGTTTTATACGTTTATATGTAAGCGTTAGGTGGTGTGGGTTATGCGCGATACAAGATGACCACCCAATTGGCTGAAAATATATAAACTTTTGTTTAATATAAATAAACAATTTGTATTTTTGTGGATCAAATTTTATTTATTCGTTTAATAATGGTATAAAAGAGGATAGATCGGCCGTTTGTACTGAAAATCTTACGGCCAAAGTATTCCTATTTACCTGATATGAAGGCGGTTTATACGCTATTGCCGGATTTTGCGCAGTCAAGAATGCCATTCCTTGTGAAAAGAACTGCTGCGCCCTTTTTTTCGCGGGAATTTCATTTTCACGAGCAATGCCAGCTCGTTTACGTTCTGTCCGGTTCTGGCACGCGGATCGTCAGCCAATCCATAGAATCCTACCAGGAAGGTGACCTCATTTTTATAGGTTCTAATGTTCCGCACGTATGGTGCAGCGATACTTCGGGAAGTGGCAGGGAATCTGTGTCCGTGGCGCTGTACATTGATCCGGACCTTATCACAGAAAAGTTGAGCGGGCTTATCGATGTAGAAGGAATGCGTGATTTTTTCAAACACTCGGAACGTGGAATCAAGATCTGCGGCGCGAAAAAGGTGCTGATGACCGAGATATTGGAGCAAATGCCTTCCCAGCAGAGTTTCAAATTGTTGGAATCATTCATTAAGATAATGGATCAATTATTGGATAGCAATGACCTTCTCTGGTTGAATTCGCCGGATATATTTGCACCCTATTCCAACGAGCCGCCTGGTCGGGTCCGCCGACTTATGAACTATATCCAGGAGAATTTTAAGGACGAAGTTACATTGCAGAAGGCAGCGTCGATCTCGGGATTGCAACTGCATGCTTTTTGTCGGTTTTTTAAAACTCTGACAAACAGGACTTTTTCAGACTTTATCAATGAGACGCGCATCAGCTACGCACGAAAACTGCTTGCAGAGACGAAGTTGCCAGTCGCTCAGATTGCCTATGAATGCGGGTATATGAGCATTTGCTATTTCAATCGTTCTTTCAAAAAAGTTACCCAAATTTCTCCCAAAGACTACCGGGCCATGATTTGGAAAGGTGCGAGGAGAGAGACTGTGTTCGTTTCAAATAATTGATAATGAATAAATTGCCTATATTTGGACGTTTGGAAATGCAGGCTTGGTTGCTGAAACCATATGCAAACATAGTATTACAACTAGGCAACGAATAACTATTAAATGAGATTATACTGCAATAGTTTTGTATTCTTTCATGTGTATAATTGCTGACTTGCCGGATTTACCATAAATAACATTGGGCGCTGGCTGATTTTAAAGAATTTACACCCAGGAATATGCGAAGGTATTTGTGGCTTTTACTTATTAGTTTCAGTGTAATTGGGGTTTCAATTGCTCTTTCCAAACGGTTTTCTGCGGGCAAAGAGTCCGATAGCGAACGGATATCGTATAGCTTTCAGGTCCGGCCAATACTTTCCGACAAATGCTTTGCCTGCCACGGTCCCGATGCTAAAAAGCGGGAGGCGGGACTCAGGATGGATCTCGCAGAAAGTGCATATTCCAGACTAAGGGACGGAAAAGGCTTCGCTATCGTTCCCGGTAACCCACAGGCATCAGAGGTATATAAGCGGATTACCTCGCCAGATCCCGGTTACCAGATGCCCACACCGGAGTCTCACCTTGGCCTGTTGAACGAAAATGAAATCGCCCTGTTGAAAAAATGGATCTCCCAAGGTGCTAAGTATGAGCCGCATTGGGCCTTTACTGCCCCCAGGCAAACTGCTTTGCCAGCTGTGCGCTGCGCGGACTGGAGTAGAAACGAGATTGACCGTTTTACACTTTCCAAAATGGAGCAGCTTGGGCTGGCTCCCAACGACGAAGCGAGTAAGGAGCAGCTACTTAAACGACTGTCGATTGACCTTACGGGGCTGGCTCCCTCCCTGGAATTACAAAGGAGCTTCATGGGGGATAATTCTGAAAATGCTTATGAGAGAGTCGTCGATGAGCTGATCTCACAAAAGGCCTATGGAGAGAGAATGGCGATACATTGGCTCGATGTAGCCCGCTTTGCGGACTCATATGGCTATCAAAACGACGACGTCCGGACTCAATGGGCCTGGCGGGATTGGGTTATTCACGCTTTCAACAGGAATATGCCTTACGACAAGTTCCTGGTCTGGCAGCTTGCGGGAGATCTGCTTCCCAATACGGGTAAAGAGCAGATCCTTGCAACGGCATTTTTAAGGAATCATAAAATAACCGAAGAGGATGGTGTGATCCCCGAGGAGTACCGCGTTGAATACCACCTCGATAAGACGAAGACATTCAGTTCGGGTTTGCTGGGCCTTACTGTCGAATGCGCCCAGTGCCACGATCATAAGTATGACCCGGTTTCCCAGGAGGACTATTACAGATTATTCGGTTTTTTCAACACTTCAAAGGAAAAGGGTTTTGACGGCAGCGCGGGGAGCGGCCCGGCCAAGGCACCTGTTCTGACCATTTCCAACTCGGAGGTCAAGAGCCTGCTTACTTTTATCAACAGCAGAGACACCAGCCAAATTGTGGTATCGGTGATGGGAGAAAATGAAACCCCGCAGGCTACCCATGTTTTGAATCGGGGGGTGTATGATGCTCCCGGCAAGGTGGTAACTGCAAGCGCGCTTCCTGCTGTGATGAAATTTGACACAACCAAATATCCAAGAAATCGGCTGGGGTTGGCCGGCTGGACAGTGAGCAAAGAAAACCCGCTTACCGCACGGGTGTTTGTCAACCAGGTGTGGCAGGAAATTTTTGGACGGGGGCTGGTGAAAAGCACCGGCGATTTCGGAATGCAGGGGGATTTGCCAAGCCATCCGGAACTCCTGGATTGGCTTGCAGTCGATTTCATGAACCATGGCTGGAATATCAAAAGACTGGTTAAACAGATTGTGATGTCGGCTACATACAGACAATCCTCCAAACTAACCCCGGAGAAATTGGAGAAAGATCCGGAAAATATTTACCTGTCGAGAGGTGTGCGCTCCCGCGTACCCGCCGAGTTGATCAGGGATATTGTCCTATCCACCAGCGGAATGTTGAACCCGGAAATCGGTGGACCGAGCGTTAAACCCTATCAACCCAAGGGGATCTGGGAAGCGACCACCGCCAACAGAGGCAGCCTTGCGAGGTATATACAAGACCAGGACGGTTTGCTGTATCGCAGGGGCTTGTATACATTTATCAAATTGACACTTCCGCCGCCGGCAATGATTATTTTCGATGCCAGTAACAGGGATCATTGCGAGGTCAAGCGGCAAAAGACGAACACTCCGCTTCAGGCGCTGGTTATGCTCAATGACCCGATGGTGCTTGAAGCTTCAAGGGTGCTTGCAGAGCGGATGAGCTCGCGGTCAGGTTCGATTGACAAGCAGGTCACGGAGTTATTTCAACGGATCGTCTGCCGAAATCCCGATTCAGGAGAGGTCCGGCTGCTTGTTGATTACTACAACGAAGAATTGATCACGTTTTCGAAAAATAAGCGGAAAGCTCAGACGGTGTTGAATGTCGGAGATCGCGCGCATGAAGAGCGCGTAGATCCGGGCCGCGCTGCGGCGTTGATGCGGGTGATCAACACCATTTATAATATGGAAGAAACGATCACAAAAAGCTGATCGCGGTCGTCTGCACGACTGCAAAACTAACTTGCGGAGAAATATGGAGAAGCCGGTGTTTGATTTCCGAATGAATACCAATAGACGGCACTTTCTGTCGAAACTCAGTTTGGGCCTTGGAAGTGCAGCCCTGGGGTCGCTGCTGGTTCCTGATATTTTCAAGTCGGGCGGAGGAACTAACGTGAACGACATTGTCTCCGGCCTGCCTCATTTTGCCCCGAAGGCCAAGCGTGTTATTTACCTTTTTCAGAATGGAGCTCCGTCTCAGTTTGAGCTCTTTGACCATAAGCCGCTACTGAACGAAATGTATGGGAAGGATTTGCCGGAATCGGTCAGAGGTGGACAACGACTCACGGGCATGACCTCCAACCAGACCAGGTTTCCGCTGGCAGGGTCGGTGTTTAGATTTGCGCGACATGGAAGTTCAGGTGCCTGGATAAGCGAGTTGTTGCCTCACACCGCCCGTATCGCAGACGACATTTGTATCATCAAGTCGATGAATACCGATGCGATCAACCATGACCCGGCGCTGACGTTCTTTCAGACCGGCGCGCAGGTTGGCAACAGGCCCAGTATGGGCTCCTGGTTAAGCTATGGGTTGGGTAGTGAAAACCAGAACCTGCCCAGTTTCTGTGTGTTGCTGTCCCGGGGAAAGGGAAACGGACAGGGGGTGTATTCAAAGTTATGGACTAATGGGTTTTTGGATTCGGTCCATCAGGGTGTACAGTTCAGCAGCGGGGAAAGCCCGGTTCTGTATCTGGGAGACCCGGAGGGAATGGACCGGCCCGAACGCCGGAAGATGCTCGATAAGCTGGCAGCGCTCAACCAGGGGACTTATGATGAGTTTGGCGACCCCGAGGTTACTGCTAAAATTCAGCAGTATGAAATGGCTTACAGAATGCAAACTGCCGTGCCTGAGATCACAGATATGAGCAAGGAGCCGGAGTCGATTGTGAAAATGTACGGCCCTGAATGCCTTGTGCCTGGCACCTATGCGGCCAATTGCCTTTTAGCCAGAAAGCTTTCGGAGCAAGGGGTTCGGTTTGTCCAACTGTATCATCAGGGCTGGGACGGGCATGCCGGTCTGCCTAAGGAAATTCGCGGGCAATGCCAGGATGTTGACCAGGCTTCGGCCGCGTTGATCACCGATCTGAAGCAAAGGGGACTGTTGGATGAGACCCTGGTCATTTGGGGAGGTGAATTTGGTCGTACCAACTTCTGCCAGGGGGCCTTCACCAGGGATAATTATGGCAGGGATCATCATCCCAGGGCCTTCACGATCTGGATGGCGGGCGGAGGGATCAAGCCCGGACTGGTTTATGGAGAAACCGACGATTTCGGATATAATATTGTGAAAGATCCGGTACATGTCCATGATTTGCAGGCTACGATCCTCAATCAGCTGGGCCTCGACCATGAAAAGCTGGTTTTCAGGCATCAGGGACGCCGATACAGGCTGACGGATGTTGCTGGTAACCTGGTGAAAGGAATTATCGCTTAATATGTAGCCTCATGCAAGAAACGGTATCTGTACCTCATGGAGAATCTCTGAACTTATTTGTGTCAACTATACACGAAGACGCAGCTATTGTTGGTCAAAGCGAATCCGTCCGCTTTACGAAAGCAATCTTCGAGCTTAATCCTGAAAAGGGCCTGACCATGCTGTTTAAGACCTACTACAATCCGTTGTGTAGCCATGCAATCAGATTTGTGGGGTGCCGGCAGGTCGCGGAGGACCTTGTCGGAGAGGTGTTTTTTCAGTTGTGCCGCACGAAAGCTTACCGGAATATAACATCGTCGTACAGCAGTTACCTGTTTCGCTCGGTGCGTAATGAGTGCTATACCTATTTGCGTAGCGAGGCGCCCGGTATGCGCAGCTTTGACGTGATTGACGAATATTCCACTATTAAGTCTCACCAGCAGCCGGATGAAGAGTTTCATTATCTCGCGTTGCTACGAAAAGTCGACCAGGTGATAGATCAGCTTCCAAGGCAATGCCGAAAGGCATTTCAGTTAAGCAGGTTTGAAAACAAAAAATATCATCAGATAGCCACGGAGCTGAGCATCTCTCCGAAAACGGTCGAAGTGCACATGTCGAAGGCGTTAAAGCACCTTCGGGAAGCTCTTCGGAGAGAATGGAAGTAACATATATCTGCTGAGACTATTTGTGCAAATGTAGTACTGTAAAATATCAATCAACCATTAATTTAATGGATTAATCAGTTATAAATTTGTACATAATCTGTGATAATGTAATTTCTATTTAAAATAGTACCCGAGCTCGGTATGCCTTTCTGCATATCAAATGCCTAAGATAATGCTATGGTCCCCCAGTATGGGTTTATTGTTGATCAGCACTCATTTCATTAAACCCCGGAGTTTGACAAGTGCATGGCTGATATCATATTGACATCGCTTCATACATGCCACTTGAACCGATCGAATCAGCAGGCACACGATTTCACGCTTTCAACGGGTAGCTTTCCATGGTGCAGGTTCATAGATGAAAGACCATTCGCAAAAAGCTCACTAACGATCTGGGGGGAAATGCAATGGTGGTCCGGCATGACGGGATATTGCGCCTTTCCGGCAATATCCGCGCACAAGATGGTTTTTGGGCGGCTCCCAAAAGAGAAATAGACCGCAACAGCCCCGAACTCAAACAGAACGATGGCAATAGGCGGCAAAATTCGAGTTAATCATACGCTTAGTAATTAGTTAGGTCAAAGGATAGGCAGGGCTTTTAGTCCTGTCTTATTTTTTCGGACGAAGGAGGTTTCTGGGCGAAAGCGTAAAAAAACAGCGTGAAAATGCTGAAAAAGCAATAACATTTCTGAACTAATCCTTAACAGCACCAGCTGTTGCCTGAATTGTATAATATTCGGATTACATCCAATGGCAATAGCGTCAAGGCGGGCAAAGTCATCATGTATAAAAAACTCCGACCATTTCCAGAGACGGAAACGGTCGGGGCGATTTAGAATGTCGGTGGTGTGCTGCTGAGGTCGGAATCGAGAAAATCGGTGACCATCGGGATCAGCCAACCCGTGCGCTGGATCATGCCGATATGTGTCGTGCCGGGTAGAATGGCCAGTCGCGACTTGGGGAGCCCGTGCACATCGCCCATTTTGCCGCCACCCTTCGCCCGGAACAGTTCCAGGGCATGCTCGTACCGCACGCCATCGGCATCACCTATGACGAGGAACATCGGTGCTTTGATCTTTTTGACATCTTTGGACCAGTCATAAGGCTTCAAATCTATGCTGATCACCTTCTTGATGTAATCGCCGAAACGCGCCGGGTCATTTCCGAGGCTGTCGTATTGCTTCTCGATCGGACTACCCTTGAACATATCCACAGTCATGGTGGCAAAACTGGCTTCGGTATCGGGCCACCAACCGTCGTGGGCATACGCGCCGGAGAGTATCACCAGCCTGCGTACCTGCCCGGGATGGCGCACCGCCAGCTGATATGCCACGCCTCCGCCCATACTGTACCCGAGAATGTCGGCGCTGTCGACTTTGAGGTGTTTGAGCAAACCGGAAACATCGTCGGCCATGCCTTCGTAGCTCAGGTCACGTGAAATATCGCGGGTGCGGCCGTGACCCTGCATTTCGGCTACAATCACCTTGCGGCCGGGTGCGAGCAGGGGAATAATATGCGCCCAGTTCATGGGAATGTTCATAAACGACCCATGCAGGAGCACCAGAGGCTTGCCGCTGCCGTATACTTCATAATACATTTTCAATCCGTTTACATCCACATAGCCTGTTTCGGCGGGAACAGCCTTCGCATTCGGGCTGGCGGCGGTGTCGGTCTTTGAAGTGTTTTGTCCGTCTTTTTGTTCCGAACGGCAGGATACGGCCATTACCGTCGCCGCGAGAAAAAGGCAGGAGAGAATGTGCTTGCTCATGTCTGGTTTCTGGTTTGGTTACAATGCAAATCTCGGCAACATTTCCCCTCCTTCGAGGGTGTGATTGCGTCAATTAAAGGACTGAAAAGCGGCAGTTTGGGCTGCGGGTCGGGACTTTCAGCCGGCAGCGAGGGAGTTTGCCGGAAAATTTTATCTCTTTCAATCTGCTCTTCATCACTTTTTTACTAAGTTAGCCTGCTTCACTCTTAGCGATTAGAATTTTATTCCACCACTTCCATAAACTATGAGAGAAGCCACAGCAAGGGACAAAGGCCTGGTTGTCGACATTCTTACGAGGTCATTTCAAGACAATCAAAGTGTAAATTATCTCATCCCTTCCGATGCGAAGAGAATCAATCGGATCCGGGCATTGATGGATTATTCTTTCGAGACTTGTCAGCTCTTCGGTAAAGTGTATGTTTCCGACGACAACAAAGGTTGCGCGCTCGTGTCCTTTCCGGAGAAGAAGAAAATTACTCTCAGATCACTGTGGCTGGAAGTGAAACTGATTTTTACCTCAATTGGCTTCGGAAACATTACGAAGGCCATCAACCGCGAGAAGGAAATTTCTAAAAACTATCCGGCCTCAACGTTCCTGTACTTATGGTTCATCGGTGTACACCCGGAGAGCCGCAACAGCGGGGTGGGGCAGAAGCTGATGGCCGAACTGCTCGTTGAGTCTGAACGGATGAACAGACCGATCTATCTGGAAACATCAACTTTGAAGAACATTCCGTGGTATAAGAAGTTCGGTTTGAACGTGTATAATCAGCTGGACTTCGGATATGATCTTTTTTTAATCAGAAATGGGCGATAGCGATGCCGATCGGGAGAGTTGTACGGTCAACACCCGTGTGCATGGAATGTAGTATTTCGAGTTCGCCGATAGGTGAAAATAGTACCACGAAAACGGGAGACCAAACGGGCGAACGTATTTGATTAGTGTAGACATTTTCAAGTCTGACAAAAATCCAATGAAATAAAAAGAATAAGACTGTGACAAATCCCGTGCGTTTGCATACTAATGTGATAAATGACCTTAAGCTTCATTACTTATGTCTTTTGAAAAGGAATTCATTACGATCATACAGCAACATTCCGGGATCATTAGCAGCATTTGCAGCACTTATTTCCCAAAATCCGATGATTTTAAGGATGCGAAGCAAGACGTTATTTTACAGCTTTGGCGTTCTTTCCCGACATTTCGTGGGGCGTCAAAAATCAGTACCTGGATTTACAAAGTGGCCCTGAACACCATTTTAGCCAAGAGTAAAAAGGAACATTACACTGGTGCAAAGGAGCCAATATCCCAGGCGCATGCTGATCAAATATCTTCCGGTGATGATGTAGCTGTGGATGATTTACAGGAATTCTCCTGGCTTGTCAGCAAACTCGACGATTGCGACAAGGCCATTGTGATGCTTTTGGTGGAAGGATATGCAAATAAGGAAATTGCCGTAATACTCGACCTGACTACAACCAATGTGAGCACAAGGTTAAATCGGCTAAAACATAAACTGAAAAACCGTTGTTTCAATGAACACCCGTGAGCTAAAAAGTGCCTGGGAGCAGCAGAAAGAGTATTTTGATAATCAAAAAATCTCCGAGGACGATATTTTATTCGCGATACACCAGGATTTTGGCAAGCGGGCGAAAATCCGGCGGTTACTTTACAACAGCTCGATATTCCTGTTTTTATTTACCTTTTGTCAAACCTGCTGATGCTCCATTACATTATCTGGGATGTCCGGCCGGAAGTGTTCCCCGGACTAGATGTACCGCGGTGGTATGGTGTTTTTTGGGTACTGGGCATCTTTCTGAGTATTTCCATTGCTCGCTATATTTTCAAAGTCGAAAAGCGTGATCAGGATCAAATAGATGAACTTACCATCTTTTTGATCGTCGGCACTTTGATCGGTGCGCGGCTGGGACATGTTCTGTTTTATGAACCACTGCACTATTGGCAGCATCCAATCGAACTGCTGCCTGTATCGTTAACGCCGTCATTTCATTTTACAGGCTTCGCAGGACTGGCAAGCCATGGGGGCGGATTGGGGCTGATAGCTGCGGCATTTATTTTTTCCAGGCGGAAAAAGATAGACTTTCTGTGGCTTTTAGACCGGATTGCCGTGGTTGTTCCCTTATGCGGCGCTTTCATTCGTCTGGGGAATCTGATGAATTCCGAAATGATCGGGGTGCCCTCCAATATTCCCTGGGCATTTGTATTCGCGGACGTCGATGACGTTCCAAGGCACCCGGCTCAGCTATATGAAGCTATTTATTGCGGATTGCTCTTTGCGTTTGTCTTCTACCTTTGGCGTAGCAAACACAATCAATGGGAAAGCGGAACACTATCCGGCCTAATGGTGGCGGTTCTTTTCTTACTCCGCTTCTTAGATGAGTTTTTTAAAGAAAATCAGGAAGACTTCGAGAACAGTATGATGCTGAACATGGGGCAAATACTGAGCATTCCTTTCATTCTTGCCGGACTGCTTGTGATAGTTGTTCGACTCCATAAGCCTATACGTGCCAGCAGGTGACGTGCTTCTCAAACAATGTTCAATATCCGGATTCCGGGACAAGGTATCCGGCCTGCCAATTTATTTGTTGACTGCGGGACTTTGTTAAAGTTTTGCGGATACAGCTCGCTGATGTTTTTATGGTTGATTGTGGAGATGTTTAGCAAGTTTTTTGCCAACTGTAGGAATTGACATCGTGTTTTCTGCGGATAGCAAAGAAGGAATAAATCAGGGCAGCCGCTGGGTAGCTTCGTGTGATCCGG
The DNA here is from genome assembly GCF_059568735.1 of Dyadobacter ginsengisoli DSM 21015. NCBI lineage: Bacteria > Pseudomonadati > Bacteroidota > Cytophagia > Cytophagales > Spirosomataceae > Dyadobacter > Dyadobacter ginsengisoli. The sequence goes on along the minus strand of NZ_JCANTY010000002.1, from coordinate 1,034,247 downwards.
CAAAAAAGCCGTGCCGTCGGGCGATAGTTTTTTTCCGGAGTCAGCGGGCGTATGGGATTTTCAATTTGATTATTACGGATAAAGCAGAAGAGAAAAATGAGGCGTTATCTCATATGTATGACTGACCTGCATCCGGCGGACGACAATGCGAAAACCTTTCTGGCATCATCCGGTTACAACCCATTTAAATAACTGGCCTCGGATTGAGATTATTTTAAACAGAGCGGCGAAAAGGTACCGGAATCCCTTATTCATTTGCTGGCTTGGCAGGCATTTGTCCGGGTAGTTTCGCTCCTTGAAGTTTTGGTTAAAGACCTTTGGGTGATTGCGGATCGCCCTCGATCCCATTTTCCGAGAGCCAGCGCTTAAACGACTCTACATCTTTCGGGCAAAAGTGGACAACGCGACCATTGGTCATTAAACAGGTAAAAAGTTCATTTACCTGAATGAACCTTAAAATTTCGTCTGGGCGATAAAGGAAGTCCGGAAAGCTATCTTTGTCCACGAGCCTGGTCTTAGGGTGGGTACATCACGATGTGAAATGCCTGCTATATTAATAGCCTCAAATGCAATGGTTGGCAAGGGACCAAATTCTTAACCCACGAAGGGGAGAGTTTAGGCTCCCCTTCGTGGGTGATATTGGTTCTGAAAACCGGCATTCGGGTCATTGTTTGACAAATCTTAGATTCTCGGTAAAGTTTGCGCCTCTTAAAATGACATTGTATAGCCCGGAAGGCAGCCTTTCGGTATTCAGTTCATAACCTTTGCCGTATTTATCGCTCGGGGGAAGCGATACTACGATTCGCCCGGTTTGATCGATGATCCGGATGTCGAATGCCTGACCCTGATGCAGCAATGGGTGAAATTTCAATTTTCCGCTGGTCGGGTTAGGATAGACTGCCAGGATATCCTTGGCACTTTTGAGCTCGACCGCACGAGTCTGCGAGTATTCGTATTCACCATCATAATCCAGTTGTTTCAAACGGAAATAGTAGGTCCCGCCCGGAAGGTCGGAAACAGAATACCGGTACTGGTGGGCCGATTTCGAATTGCCATTGCCATCCACAAAACCTACTTTGACGAATTTCCGGGCATCCAGGCTCATTTCAATATCAAATCCGGCATTGTTCGTTTCTTCGGAAGTCTCCCAGTTAAGCTGTACGGAATTTTCGGCATTCAGACTTGCATTAAAGGATATCAGGGTCACCGGCATCGGGGTGCCGATAGTGAAATCGACGTTGGAGATATCAAAAAAGATGTTTGGCGTGTTACCCAGAGCGGTGCTGGTGCTGGACGCGATTTTAATCCGTGCCTTGTCAGTGTCTATCAGCGGTAAAATGACCGCCGCCGTTCCCAGGATGTTGGCGGTTGCGGTCGCCAGGGTTGTAGGAAAGGTCAGTCCGCCATCAGTTGACAGGAAAATATCAACCAATGTGCAATTAACCGGTGCACCCGCTGTGCCATTGACACTCCAGGTGACAGTCATCGCCCCACCAAGAGGGTAGTTTCCAATGGGTCCAAGCAAACTGCCCGGCGTATCATTTGTGATCAAAAACGGCCCGGAGCCGCCATCGATGTTGACGGTTACTTCGGCGGCGCTCACGCCGCTATTGTTGTCCCGGACGGTAAGTTTGTGCGTAGTGGCGACACCCACAGACGGCAATTTGTCGCCTATGGCATAGTTCGAACCATCGAGGATCGACGCTAATCTGGGATAATACCGTGTGCCGCTGTTGGAAACCGGCGCGTAAGACCTGAAAAAAGGCGGCCGTGAAGGGTCGGAAATCGTTGCGGCGGTGAGTGCTGCTTTGTCGGGTTCGTTGCTGATGTTTGTTCCTTCCCAGGAATAGCTCAACACATCCGCCGCATCGGCGTCTGTAGCTGAACCGCTAAGCGCGAAAGGGGTCGACTTCGGGATCGTCCAGCTTGACGGCATGGTGTTGATAACCGGGATTGCATTATTGGTGGCCGTGGCGGTGTAGCAGGAGAGTGTTTCAATGAAAGCATTGGCCTGATCATAGTTGACCGTGTGAAAATTCAGGATCGGCGCGTAAGGTGCTTCATAGTCGTCATTGCCTACCAGGCCATCTCCCGGGGTACTGTTGCTGCAGGTGTACCCATAGCTCATAATGGTCGTCCCTGATCCCGGTTCAACTGAGGTATCGTGAGCCCGGGTGGTACACACCGGGACATTGCTGTTATAGCTATGGCTCATATCGAACTGGTGCCCAACTTCGTGCTGGATCAGCTGCTGATCAAACACATCGGCATAAGAGCCATCCCCCACGCCAGAAACACCCTGTCCTTTGGTGCCCGGATCGCAGACCGAGCCCCTTACGGCCACTCCGCCACCAGAACCTCCCAGATATCCCAGTACGTGACCGACGTCGTAACCGGCTGTAATCACGTTATCGAGATTTGCCTGATTTTCGTCGAGCATCACTCCCTGGTCGTTGTTGGTATAAGGGTCTGTCAGCGGATCGGTATAAACGATCGTTTCGTCACTGACCAGCACAAAAGATACGCTCAGCTCTTTCCTGTATACGGCATTCATGTTATTGACATAGTTGGTCAGCGCAGCGAAGGCGAGTGCGGCTGTTCCGCCTTTTTGGGCCGTAAATTCCGCGTCAGCTGCCATTGCAAGCCGGAATGTTCTCAAAGTGGCGCCAGTTGCTGCTGTTGCGTTACTCCTTTCGTTTTTTCCGCCTGGTTTTAGCGGGCTCCTGTGGCTTTCGCCGTCGAGCGTACCACAGCGGTTGCCCGGTGTTTTCAGGGAGTCACTTTTCGGACTGACCGCATCCCGGGAAAAGTAGCTTCTGTAAATATGATCCGAGGTATCGGTGTTTATTTTTTCGAAATAGACGGCGTCATTTTCAACCCCCAGGATAATCGCATTAAATCCTGTGGCAGTGAGATTAATGCGGACCGAATATTCTTTGTGTGTCGTTCCTTGCCCCGCATACGTCTTTATTTCGGGGTGTTTGGCGGCGATTTCAGGCGCTAGAATGGGTGATTCAAACACGGAAAAAGTCTCGGAAGAGCCGTTGGGCAGCGGAATTTCAAGCGCTAAACCAAGGGCCTGCTTATTTTTAAATTCCAAAGGAGCGCTGAACAAATAGCTTCGCAGGTCGTTCGTTTTTAAGCGGTAAAAAGAAAGCCTGGAGATTTTTTTTGGAACAGACTGACTGGTCCGTGCATTTGCGTCCGCCGGCAAGAAGAATCCGGTCTGGGCGGTTGCATTCTGAATGCTAAGCACCGCCAGAATAGCGATAAAGTTGTGGTAAAGTTTCATTCTCATGTGGTAGATTTTTTATTAGCCGAAAACGATTGGAGATTAAACCATGTCAATAGGACTCTATTGCGCTTTGACACATGTAAATAGGGTTATGCCGGAGGGTTATATTTTTTATTGCGAATAAGCTGCTATGCCAGGTGTCTTTGGATCGCAGTATGTTTTTCTTTCAAAGAATGCCTTTCTGAACTTGCGGGCAACACATGGCTAGCCTGGAATGACTAATTGTGCACAACAAATCCTTTCAAATATGTTAGCATTACGTAGTATTCAGGATCATTTGTAGAACAAATGTATTGCGTATAAGCAGGGCCGACATTGCGAATGTTTGAATTTTGGCATTTAAAAAATTATATGTTTAATTAAATGAATTAAATGCTCCGTAGAAGTATTGCTATAATGATTTTATATATATTGTCCCGCACAATTTCCAGGCGTTCGTTTTTTATCTTTTTAGCATGAGCATTCAGATCATCATTGCAGAAGACCATCCGCTGGTACTGGCGGGCATTCAGTTTTTGCTGATGGAGCATATACCCCAGGTGGAAATTACCGGCGCAGGCGATTTTACCAAAACCATTGCCATGCTTGAAAAACGCAGGTTCGATCTGTTGATCATGGATATTAACCTTCCCGGTGGCGACAAGGTTACGATGATCCATTCGGCCAGGCTAAGACAGCCCGGGATCCCAATCCTGGTTTGTTCAAGCTACGACGAGCAGGTGTATGCGCTGCCTTTCCTGAAAGCGGGTGCAAATGGTTATATTTCAAAAACGGCGTTCAACGACGATTTTACGAAGGCGGTGGATCAAGTGCTGAGTGGAGGCACCTATGCAAGCCCACAGGTGATGCAACAGACATTTCGGCAGCTGTTATTTTCAAAAGAGAGCCAGGATACGGCTGCTGAGAAACTTTCGGGAAGGGAGCTCGATGTAGCCCAGCTTTTGATGAGAGGGCAATCCACCAAAGCAATTGGGGAACAGCTTAGCCTTTCAGCCTCATCGGTCAGTATTTATAAATCCAAAATCTTCGAAAAGCTTGGGATCAACAATGTGATCGAGCTGACAAAGTATTTTCAAGTGAACCAATAGTCTGCCTTCCCGTGGCCAGTAAACTCCCAAGGTATTTTTCATGCGACAGAAAGAAGGCGGACTTGCTCCCCTCTATGGTATTGCTCTGCATGGTTTGGCTGTCGCTTTTACCGGTAATGGGTCAACAGCAGCCAGCCGGGTACTGGCTGCAACACTTCACCGACGAAAATGGGCTTCCCCAGAACAGTGTCAAAGCGATTGCGCAAGACGGCAATGGCTTCATATGGCTGACAACCGAAGCCGGGCTGGTCCGTTTCGACGGACACCGTTTTCTGACCTTTGAAAAGTCGGTAATTCCTATCACGAACAACCGCATCCGCGGATTCGTACCGGCTGTCGGGCAAGATCAGGGGAACAGCCATTACCAGTTTTATGCTTTGTCGGAGAAAAACGAATGTATCGGCATTCTTGGAAACGGACTGGTTCGTGTAGACACCAATTTTTATAGCAAATACAAAAAATATAACCCCTTTGCGGGAAATGAATTCAGGTATAACAGCATTCTGGCCAGCCTTCCCGCCCAGTACCCGGTAGATCCTTCCAGGGAACATTACTTTACCCCATCGGATAACGGCACTTATTATCTCTGGCATAAAAAGGGTATTACCTGCTATCAACGCGGCAAACGGTCTTTTACGTCTGAGGGGCCGTTCCGGCAATTTTTCCTGATCGGCTCACTGCCCTATGCGGTAGATGCCAGCGGGAAATTCACGACAGTAGGTGAAAAAAAACGGGATGTTATTATAGAGGGAGACATTCTGACGAACAGCCAGTTTCCCAAAAAGGGTATTCCTGAATTGTTTTGGAATAACGTTTCACGCCAGGCGTTTCTTTACCTGAACAAATGCTTTTATAGTCTGAAGCCCTCGCCATCGGGCCATTTGACGACCAGCCTGCTCTTGAAGGATTTTGACCTCGATGACCTTCGTATCATCACTGCACTCTTCGATGAGAACAGCGGGGTCCTTTTTTTGGGAAGCACCACAAAGGGATTGCTGGTTTTTAAAAAGAATGATTTTCATACACAAAGGCTAAATGAGGATAACGCCGACAACGTATACTATGCGCAGGTAGCTGGCCCTGGCCGGTCTGTACTTACGTCACAGGGTTATCTTTTTTCATCTGTTGCAGGGGAGACTCACATTTCTGCTAGCAGGGTATCACCGTTTATGGAGAAATTTGGGTACAAATTTGCCCTGGTTCAAAATCAGGACAAGACCTTATGGATGGGGATCGGGTTTGATCTGTACAAGTTGGATCAAACGGGGAGAAGGGTACTTGAGCACGTAAGAATGCCTGAGAAGGCGAAATCCTTTTTTCTCGACCCTGAGGGCAAGCTCTGGGTTGGATGTGACTCCGATGCAATATATACGATCGTCAGATCCGGGGCGAGCTATATACCGCGACGGATGTTTAGATTAGGGGTCAGCGGGATATGGATCATGGGTAGGGAAGATCCCGAAACGATGCTTGTAGGGACGGAGGACCGTCTTTTCAGGCTCAATATGCACACGGGAACTTCTCAGGCCGTCAAGCCCTTTGAGAACATAGGTGTCAGAAGCTTTTACACAACCCGTGACGGTAGCTGGATAACTACCTATGGAAACGGCATTTATCTGTTGAAGAAAGACAAAGTAGTTAAATTTCCGCTGGATCATGACCGCATCCTGGCTACGGCGCATTGTATTGTGGAGGATAAAAAGGGCTTTTTTTGGATAAGCACCAATCGCGGGCTTTTCCAGGTGGCAAAAAAACAGCTATTGGATTATGCTTCCGGTAAGAGCGAGCAGGTGTACTACCTGTATTATGACAAGCGAGATGGCTTTGAAACGAATGAATTTAATGGTGGCTGCCAACCATGCGCGCTTACCTTGCCGGACGGAACAGTGTCGCTGCCTTCCATGGACGGTCTGGTTTGGTATAAACCCGAGGCTATCAGCGCAGCGCTTCCCGTCCATAATATATTTGTCAGCGCTGTTCAGGAGGATACCAAAGAATTGGAGGTGAAAGACACGCTTGAAATATCGCGTGATTTCGAGCAGCTGCGGTTATCGGTCACCACGCCATATCTGGGTAATCAGAAAAATATCCGGATGTATTATTCACTGGCCGGGGAAGGCAGGACCGTAAATTGGCTACCCGTTAACCAGGATTACATCATTACAGTCCCCAGAATTCCCCACGGCGATTATACACTAAAAATAAGGAATGTAGCGGGTTTTGGTACAAATGACTATACCTATAAAACCGTACATCTGCATATCCCGCGTGCCTGGTATGAAACGTGGTGGTTTCGGGCACTGGTGGTGATGGCTGGTGCTGGCCTGTTCCTGATGTCTGTCAGGTGGAGATCGGCACATCTCGTCAGAAAAGAACGGGAAGCGAGCCTGATACGACATTACCGGGTGATCAGTCAGATCATCGCGGCTGTCAATCACGATATTCAGACGCCATTGCATTACATCGGTTTCTCACTAAGACAATTCAATGCATTTGTACACAAACAAACCGGGGTTGACCCATTGATCGTGCGAATGAGCGATGAGACGCTGGACACTTCCCAGCGGCTGAACACCCTTACCAAAAACATTCTGAATTACATTAAACTGCAAAGCAAATCGCCTGCGGAGCGCCGGGATATGCATGGGGTTCATGTCGATGAACTGGTACGTTCGGTGACGGAATTGTTTTCCGGAATTGCAGCACATCGGGAAGTAAGAATTGAAAAGGTGATCGATCCGGCCCTTACCGTATATACTGATCCGAACTTGCTTTCTATTATTATTCATAACCTGATCGACAATGCGTTAAAAGTTAGTCAGTCCCAAATCAGGATAACTGCCGGCATGGATGGAGGGCGAACACAGATCACTATCGAGGACGATGGAGGCGGCATCCCGCAGGACCAGCTAAGCTGGCTGAATAAAAATTACAGGTCCTACGAAGACTGGATGCATGCCTCTCAAAATCCCGGGCAAAAGGGAGTTGGATTGGTTATCGTCAAAGACCTGTGCGTGCTGCTTGGAATCGAAATCATCGTACAGGTCCCCGGTGAAAAGAACACGGTGATTCAACTGGTTTTGGGTTAACACGCCCTGTTGCGAAGTTTGCCCATACCAGCACATGCAAACCCCTTTACCTCAGGTCGATTTTAACCGCGCTGAACTATCGGGCAATGACCAGCCGTTGTGGAGCAAACGTTTTGTCGGTCATCGGTATGCTCACCACATAAATCCCGGCAGGGAGGGTTTCTATATTGGCCCATTCTTGGATGACACTGACTTCGAACGCCGTCCCGTTCATATTCTGCAGCCGTAAGGTCCCAGAAGAAATACCCGGTACTTTTAAGAAAGCATTGGCAGGATTGGGATACGCGGGTTGTATGGCTTGTTTTTGAAAAGTACGCACAGGTTTTATACTGCTGTAAGTGAAGCTGCTATCGACATCCACCATTTTCAGTCGATAATAGTTGGTTCCGGGGTGTGGTAAAACGTCCTGATAAAAGTAGTTTATGATCGCTTTACTGTCGCCGGCAGCATTGATACGGATTACCGCTTTCCATGTCACGGCGTCGCTGCACCGTTGTACTTCAAAAAAGGCGCTGTTTATTTCCTCCGAGGTAGACCAGTAAAGCAGCACAGCGGATTGCTCAGCCTCCGCCCGGAAGGTAATGAGTTTAACCGGCATAGGTCCGACATCGATCGTGACCGTGGCGGTTTCTTCGCAGGGACCCGATCGCACGCTGTACTGAAAACTGTCCATTCCGCTGTAACCCGCGGCTGGCGTAAAGACCACCTCGCCGTTCTGGTTAATCGTAATACTGTTACCGCTGGGCAGCGCGACCGTTTGGCCGTCGGTTATTTCGGTGCCATTGATGCGGCTCACATACCTGTCAGGGTTTTCGAAATTATCCGGTGTCGCCCCGTCAGTTCCTGTGAGTACATTGAAAGATTTTGCCGTATTGTATGTTGTGACCAATGCGTCGTTGGTAATGTCGACCCGGGATGGAATGCTGATTATTCTGGTTGTCCGGTCTGTTCTTGGGGTGCCGGGCGCTCCGTTGCTTGTGTTTCCATGATCGTTGGACAGCATGGTGAGCCGGTAAGGCGGTATGCATCCGGTGGAAGTATTGTAGTCGCTTGGGGGAGTCCAGATGATGCCGTTACCTGTCGGATCGGCGAGATAGGCATTCACCTCGTTGATGGGGCCTGTGAGGGTGACGCCGACCGTATCTGCTTTGCCGTCCGTCAGGCCGTTATTGTCGTTTCTGACGGTGACGGTCAGCCCGTGGCCGGCGGTGGCCGATATGCTGCCCATTGAACCTGCGAAGGAGAGGTCATCCTGGGAAATAAAAAGCGAAACGGTTATCACCCCATTGATTTCCGCGGCATCGTCTATCTCCGACAACTTGGGTATTCCATTTGTCTGTAATGTATTTAAGGTCAGTGGGGTATCTTCAGTTGTGGCGTAAGAAGGGATAATGTTGGCAGGGCCTTCGTTGAATGGATTGACTGTGATGAGCAAATTTCCGGTTGCAGTCTCATTCTGAGCGTCCGAAACCGTAAACGTAATGGGAGGAACGGGGCCGTAATTGCTGTTGTAGTGCATTGTTCCCGGTGATGCCGCCAGTTGGGCAGGTGCAAACGTATAGGTACCATTGGCGTTGATCGTGATGGAGCCGATGTTGGTACCGGGGAAAGAGGGGTTGGGGTTAGGTATCACATAACTGCCCGGAACAGCGGTGGCAACACCATTAACGGTAAAGCTGGTTATACTGAAGCTGGTGCCGCCGTCGGGATCGGTCACTCCGCTCAGCAGGTTATTCACGCTGCCGGTATTGGCTGCGGCGGTACCGATGTCGGTGATTGTCCTTGATTTGTTTGGAACAATAGGAACTGCGGAGAAGGCGCGTGTTACCATCATGGCCATCAGAAAAACAGAGAGCAGACTTTTCAGAGACCCTTTTGTTCTTGACGGATTTAGCGTGCCGGAGATGTATCCCTGAGGAACGGCTGCATGGCTACCAGCTTGGATTGTAGATGTTTGTTTCATAAAGATGGGTTTATTTGGTCTTTTGATTTGCATTGAGTTAGCCGGGAACGCCGCCGGTCGCGTTTCATCAGTGATCGGAAGTGCTGCGAACCTCCGGCATTCGGAATGGTCTCGATTTTATTCTGTTTGGGAGACCGTAGTCCGAAGGTTGATGTAAAGGGGGCAGGTTGGTTAAACGGCTGGTCAAAAGTATCAATGCCACGCGGCTCGACCGGGTTAATATTTTTGCTTACCTGAATGTAAAAATTCACACTTGTTTGGGTAGTAATTCTACCTCCAATTGGCCAGTGCTAATGGGGCCGAAGACATTTGGTGCCCGTGGAATAACTAAATGGAGTTGAAGCGGAAAGTGAATGCATAACTACTCCGGGCGATCGTTTCAGTGGGCGGTCGAAGGGAACTTGTTGCAAAAATAGATGAGATGCTTTTTTGAGTCGCAGGGCCATTGCCATGCTGGCTGAAAAAGGGTTATGAGTTACAACAGCAAATGTTGGTAGAGATTAATGAAAGGACTTGTACCGGTAGGGTGCGGACCCGGTGGGGAACAGGAATAAGTAAAACCTAAAAGTCAACATCATGTTTATAGAATAAATTTTATATAAAACTGAATAATTTAAGTATGTTATTCTGATCCGCTCCCATTTTTTTGTAAGCAAGCTACGCCTGTGCTGAATGGGTATGTACAGGCGCAGCCGGGGAAGTTTCGACAACCCGTTGGGATAGGCTCGTAGACTGGTATTGTCAGACCTTTGCCGCCGGTTTGAAGTCTTTCCGGAATCTCTCCGAAGTGTTTATGAAACAAAAAACCAGGGCAAGTGATGAAATTATTGATTATCGACGACTTTTGGCTTTTAACAGATTCGTTGCAGTTGGTGCTCAAGGGGCAACCAGACCCGATTGAATCCGTGGTGGCGACAGATATTTTGGAATTGAAAAAACAGCAACCAGGGTACTCGCCGGACGTTATCCTGCTGTTGATCCGGGACCGCTCATCGGAACGGCGCCATTGGGTTGAAATTGGGTCACTTGAAGAGTTATTTCCGGCAAGCCGACTGGTGGTTTATAGTGAACAGCCTCTACACATGGTGAGAAACTATCTCAAGAAAGGGGTAAAAGGCTTTCTGTCCAAAGATGCGAGATTAGAAGACCTGCTTGAATGCCTCAGGACCGTGCAAAAAGGCAACAAATACGTCGAAACCCATGTGATTACCCAATTGTCAGCCAATATCGGGCCAGGGAGGCAAGCAGTAGTAACGACGTTGATCGCATCACTGTCGGCGGTCGAAAAAGAGGTAGCCCAAATGCTTATACAGGGAAAAAGCTATGAGAATATAGCCCGGACCGTCAAGCGAAACCCCAGTACGATCACCGACATTAAGGAGCGGATACTCAGGAAACTGAATGTCCCCAGTATCGCCGTACTAAGACAGCTCGTTCCTTCGGCGGGAAATTAGCTGCTGAGAAGGCCGAAATAATGCAATTCCAATCCCGAAAGGTTGATCTATTATGGAGAATGTGGAAGAGATTGTAAAGCATGTACTGAATGTCTGGCGACTTTATAAAACGCAGCGACAACTGCTGAGCACAGCCATGCGTCAGGAAATTCCTTTTCCCTTGCGACAGTTGCTAAGCCGGGACTATATGATTTGCTCTGTACTGAAGAAAGAGATCGCAAATCTTTATGATGCGCTCAAATGCTGTATGACTGGCATCATACGTCCCGACGGCACGGCAGCCATCACCATTGATTGGGAAGGCAACATCATTCTGATATTAGGAGAAATCGTAAGCGTCCATCAAAAGATCATTGCTGAATATGAAATACTGCTCACTCTGCTCGAAGGCTCCGATATGAGCATAGCTATGCTTCGTCACCACTGCATGCAAATGCACAAAATGACGGATGACCTTTTGGCAGAATCCGCGGAGCCGTGAAGAGAAGTCTGTTTCAAAGTTAGAGGGGGCCTTCATGTGGCGGTAATCTCTAACAGTCTGCGTTTATATGGTATCGTTAGTAGAAATAGTCCGAACAAATGCGAAACACGTGTTTGGAGGCAGTAATTAATTCTATCGCATGATGTCAAAAATTAAGGCATAGAATGAAAAATCTTAAACGACGGTTGCTTTTTTTATGAGCTTCCTTTGTGGCGTGCTTCTTTGCCGTAACGACCGTTTATGTAGATTTTTCCTAACCCCTTAATTTTCCAACAAAATGAAGAAAGCTTGACGATTGTAATTGCCTAATGGCTGACCGTTTTTGCTGCCAGTCAGGTGTAATCGAGGTAGTTGGCGGATCTTGCCAGCATTTTTCCAGGCACCCGAATCCTGGTTGTTTTTGACTACGAGGAATATACCGATCCATGAATGTCTGCGGGGTAACGCTCGAATTTTTGCCCTGACCGCCGATCGCGGCGGCAGAGTTTACATTCAACCCGGTGGAAAACCTTACACCCTTCCTAATTCTTACGGTTGCTTTTCAAAAATACATAGAAGCAACGTCTCTGAAGTGCGCCCGGGTATCGGGCAATAGGCTATTAACAAAATCTTATGTCACACTTAATGATGATGAAAAATGAAATTTAGCACCTTTACAGCTATTCTTGGGTTGTTTTTGGCAGTATTGAGGACGTCAGGTTCTTTTGCACAGTGTGTACCTGCGTTGCAGCTGGAAAAAATAACGCCAACCACTAATTTTTACGATTTTAACGGGGCATCGCCCAATGGGAATTTTCCGGTATCCAGTATTACTCCTGCTACGGGAACTGATGGAGGGTTGGGCTGGACGGGTTCAGGAACGGGTTCAGTTTTTGCCACATCGACTTCTACCCAGTTCAATAACGAAGTGGTAACCCAGACGTTAAGCCGTCCGGTAGCAGACGCTAACCTGGATGGCAATGGGGCTGTAGTAACCATTAGTATTCGGCCTAGTGACGGGATCAATGGTGTAGGTACCACTGCGAATTCACAGCCAGCTTCTTTCAGAATTATTTACGGCGGGGTTACCTATGCTACTTTCCTGACAGTGGTAGGGCAAACGACTAATGCTACTGTTGCGACCGCTGCGGGGGCTACCTCTTCACACGCGACCATTCCTGCTAATGGTGTATTTACAACCGTCACCATTACTCTGCCGGCGAGTATTCCTAATACCGGTACTTTTAGCGTGCAGTATCAAGTAAACTCTCCCGGCGGGGATGGCGGGGATGACTATAGCGTAAGATCTGTGAGTTTTAAAAGCTGTCCGACCAGCATTTCCGGTAACGTATTTAACGATATCGATGGCCCAACGGGAGGGGTGAATGGCGCGGCAATCGGAGGTTCGGGGTCTGCTACCGGACAGCTGCATGCTATACTGGTGGGCCCTGCCGGGACCGTATTCGCCTCTGTGCCGGTGCAGGCAGATGGAAGCTATTCCTTTACCGATAACATTTACACCTCCGACAATTTTTCGGTACGCCTCAGCACTACCGCTGGCACGGTGGGGGCCGCTCCGCCTGCACCTGGGTTACCACCGACCTGGTTTGCAGTGTCGGAAACCGACAATTCGCCTAATCTGTTGCAGACGGTGACCGTAGCCGATGCCAACAATAATAATCTGGTAGGTTTCAACTTCGGGATCAGCCAGCTTCCTCCGGTTGCCACCGACGATTCAGACGCCGGCAACACGCCTGGCAGCGATGCAGTGGTAAACCTTTTGGCTAACGATGATCTTTCCGATGGCAGCCAGGCCACCCCAGCCAATACATCGGTAGCCCTGATCGCCCCGGCAGGCAGCACTTTGAA
>NZ_JCANTY010000002.1:1015665-1020144 GCF_059568735.1 Dyadobacter ginsengisoli DSM 21015 | reverse complement strand
AGTGTCCCAGGACAAGGGGTGTGGAGCTACAACAGCACCACCGGTGATCTGACTTTCAACCCGGATGCAGGCTTTACCGGCGACCCGACCCCGATATCTTACACATTGACTGAAACAGCCACTGGCTTGACCGACACTGCAAATGTGACGGTGGATTATGACCAGGCACCTCCGGTTGCAGCAGACGATTCAGACGCTGGCAACACGCCTGGCAGCGATGCAGTGGTGAACCTTTTAGCGAACGATGATCTTTCCGACGGCAGCCCGGCTACACCGGCCAATACCTCGGTAGCCCTGATCGCCCCGGCAGGCGGCACTTTGAACCCGGACGGGACCGTAACAGTCCCCGGCCAAGGAGTATGGAGTTATAACCCAGCGACCGGCGATCTGACTTTCAACCCGGATGCGGGCTTTACCGGCGACCCGACACCGATCTCCTACACACTGACTGAGACGGCGACTGGCCTGACCGACACTGCAAATGTGACGGTGGATTATGATCAGGCACCTCCGGTTGCAGCAGACGATTCAGACGCTGGCAACACGCCTGGTGGAGACGCAGTCGTGAACCTTTTGGCTAACGATGATCTTTCCGATGGTAGCCCGGCTACCCCAGCCAATACCTCGGTAGCATTGATTGCCCCGGCGGGTGGCACTTTGAACCCGGATGGCACCGTAACTGTCCCAGGTCAAGGGGTATGGACTTATAACCCGGCGACCGGCGATCTGACTTTCAACCCGGATGCAGGCTTTACCGGCGACCCGACCCCGATTTCCTACACATTGACTGAAACGTCGACTGGCTTGACTGACAATGCAAATGTGACCGTGGATTATGACCAGGTAATACTGGCCGACTATGGTGATTTGCCTTACAGTGGTGCTACGGTCAATTACCCGAAAGTAAAAGCAAGCTTCACCGATGCGGACAACAACCATGTCCCCGATGATGCGGGCGCGGTATGGCTTGGAACCGTGATCGACGCGGAAACTGATGGCTTTACCAACCCGGCCAATCCTGCCGATGTGGCTAAAGGAGATGATTTGAGCGGCGTCGCCGATGAGGATGGCTTAACGGTGAATGGGATCATGGCTCCCGGTACGGTAACCTGGACGATTACAGCGAATTCCAATCAGCCGGCTACCGTACATTACGGCATGTGGGTGGATTGGGGTACCCCGACAACAGCGCCTGACGGGACATTCGATGACTTTTATTCGGGTACGATCACCACTGCATCACCGGCTAGCCAGACAGTATCGGTAACAGTACCTGTGAGCTTCCAGAATGGATCGGTAGTGAATGTGAGGCTAGTAGCGAGCCCGACAGCGCCCGATCAGGCGACAGGTTTCAGTTCCGACGTGGCCAACGGGGAAATAGAGGATTACCAGTTTACCTATCAGCAGGCGTTACCAGTGCACCTGGTGAGCTTTGAGGCGAAGGCTTCGGAAGCCGACGTGGAGCTCGGCTGGAAGGCTACCGACCAGGAAAATTTCGACCGCTATGAGGTAGAAAGGTCGCTGGATGGCAAGCATTTTGGCAAAATCGGTGAGGTAGCCTCCAACAACCAGGCAGCGGGTACCTATGCGTACAGCGACCGTGCGGCTGCCGGCTATGGCTCACAGTTGTACTACCGGCTCAAAATGGTCGACACCGATGGCAGCTTCTCGTATAGCATAATGCGTTCAGTACGTTTCGGGGACCTTTCAGCGGGCAGTATTTATCCGAATCCGGTGACCGACAAGCTGTATATCCGAGTGAGCGACTGGAAACTGGTCAAATCGGTTACGATCTACAACCTGGCAGGTTTGCAGGTTTACAGCTCGGGACCGGTGGCATCGGGTATGGTAGATGTGAGAGGTTTGGACAATGGCATTCACATGTTGCGGATCCGCTACGCTGACGGGACTATCCGGATACAGAAATTCATCCGTATTAAGTAAAGTTTCTCATAACGCTGGCAAGGGGCTGTCTGGGTTTTTCGGGCAGCCCCTTTTGCCGTTTAGATGGAAGGGCGCCTGGACTTTCGAGTGCGCCGGCATACTATACCTTTTGTGTTATTAGTTAGCCTCCGGTGACGACACTTTCCGATTGGACAGATAGTATCGATGTTATTCTATATTATGAAGTGTATTGTTGCAAATATAAGCTACATTAAATACAACTAGTTGTATAATATATCTTTTGAAATTAAGATATAACGCGAAAAATTTTAAGCGTCAGTTCCGTTACCAATGCGCTTATTTTGTAGTGTGCTTCGGTTGCAGAGATTAACTGTCCCTGCACAGTTTTACTGATCGCTTAATTTTTCAATACCAATAATGAAAACTTGATGAATGTGATTTTCGAGGATTGACTGCCTTCACTGCCGGTTAAGTGCAATAGAAAATAGTGGGTTGATTTACCAGCCTATTTCACTTAACAGGAAATTTTGGATTACCCTTGACGATCCAGGTCGTACCGATCAATGAAAGTTCGGCGGGTTAGCGTATGAATTTTGGCATTGGCTGCTGATCGCGACGGCAGAGGTAATGCCTTCAACAAGGGAACCTCAGGCCCTGAGCTCACTCTTAGGTTCGAAGATTTCAACAGCAATACAATCAGCAATTTTGTGGCACACAGGTAGAGCACGTTACTGCTCTCCGGCTGAGAGCCGTGCAGAATCGTTTTTGAGTTGGAATACCTTCATTTTAAATATGATTGACCTTGTTGCTAGGTCCTATGTTGCGTGAGCAGACTAAGCTTGCGTAGAGGGTACGAATACGGTGTTTTTTCAAAATACTTTCCGAAGCTACACCAACACGGAGGCCCTGGCACCGGGGCATTTTACAAATGACACGATTTCTAAGTCGAACTTAAATACTAGCAAAAATGAAACTTAACACTTTTATATCCATTCTTAGTTTGGTTTGGGCAATAATGAAAACGTCGGGCTCTTTCGCACAGTGTGCTCCTGCGTTGCAGCTAGAAAAAATAACGCCAACCACTAATTTTTACGATTTTAACGGGGCAGCAGCGGATGGGAATGTGGCGATAACCAGCATCACTCCTTCGACTGGAAGCAATGGGGGGTTGGGTTGGACGGGCTCAGGAGCGGGTTCAATTCTTGCCACGTCCGCTTCTGGTGCCTTTGTTGCTGAGGTGGCAACTCAAACAATGAGCCGTCCGATAGCAAACGCTAATCTGGATGGTAACGGGGCTGTGGTAACCATCCAGATAAGGCCCGGCGACGGGATCAATGGTGTAGGTACCACGGCGGGTTCAGAAGCTTCCGATTTTAGGATCATCTATGGCGGGGTTACCTATGCCACTTTTCGGACGGCATTAGGGCCTACTACCAATGCCACTATTACGACGGCTGCCGGGGCTACTTCTTCTGCGGCGACCATTCCAGCTAATGGTGCATTTATATTCGTCACCTTTACACTACCGTCAACTATTCCTAACACCGGTACTTTTAGCCTGCAGTTCCAGTCAAACTCTCCCGCCAGTAACACCGCCGGGGACGACTATAGCGTAAGATCTGTGAGTTTTAAAAGTTGCCCCACCAGTATTTCCGGTAACGTATTTAAGGATATCGATGGCCCAACGGGAGGGGTTAATGGCGCGGCAATCGGAGGTCCGGGGTCTGCTACCGGGCAGCTGCATGCAATACTGGTGGGTCCAGCCGGGACCGTATTCGCCTCTGTGCCCGTCGCCGCAGATGGAAGCTATTCCTTTACCGATAACATTTACACCTCTGACAATTTTTCGGTACGCCTCAGCACGACTGCTGGCACGGTGGGGGCTGCTCCGCTTGCACCTGGGTTACCACCGACCTGGTTTGCAGTGTCGGAAACCGACAATTCGCCTAATCTGTTGCAGACGGTGACCGTAGCCGATGCCAACAACAATAATCTGATGGGTTTCAACTTCGGGATCAGCCAGCTTCCTCCTGTTGCAGCAGATGATTCAGACGCAGGCAACACGCCTGGCGCCGACGCAGTCGTGAACCTTTTGGCTAATGACGATCTTTCCGACGGCAGCCAGGCTACACCGGCCAATACCTCGGTAGCCCTGATCGCCCCGGCAGGCGGCACTTTGAACCCGGACGGGACTGTGATTGTTCCGGGGCAAGGGGGATGGACTTACAACCCAGCGACCGGCGATCTGACTTTTAACCCGGATGCAGGCTTTACCGGCGATCCGACCCCGATCTCTTACACATTGACTGAGACGGCGACCGGTTTGACCGACAATGCAAATGTTACCGTGGATTATAATGCTCCAACGCCTCCGGTTGCCACCGATGATTCAGACGCCGGCAACACACCCGGCGCCGACGCGGTCGTGAACCTTTTGAACAATGACGATCTTTCCGACGGCAGCCAAGCCACAACTGCGAATACCTCGATAACACTGATTGCCCCGGCAGGCGGCACTTTGAACCCGGACGGGACCGTGAGTGTCCCAGGACAAGGGGTGTGGAGCTACAACAG